>NZ_CYGY02000046.1 GCF_900007165.1 Paraburkholderia piptadeniae | reverse complement strand
TTAACTCGGGATACTAGCGAAGCGGGGAAAAACGCGAGGGCCCCGTGACAGAACGGCAGTTGACGCTGAAACGAGCGGCGGCGCCGACGCGCCGTCCGCAGGTCCGCATGGGTGCGAGGAGTCAGTGCGTGATGGGTGGCGGCTTGCCGTGCGAGATGTCGTGCGGTTTGTGCGCCTCCCCGTTCGCGCCCGGGAAGAATGCATTCCACGCAGCGCGCACGCCTTCTGCTGCCGTGGCTTCCGCGTCGATGGTTTCCGGTTCGTCCACGCGCGCGGGATCTTCGCTCAACCCGCGCCAGTGTGTGAACACGAGGAGCGGCCTTTCGGTCCATCCGCCGTCCGCGAATTTGGCGAATGCCGTCTCTCCGCTCACAAGCTGGACTTCGTACCACCCGTCCCTCACGGGCGCATAGTCGTCCAGCGGGAACCATGCGGTCGCTTCGATTTCCATAGTGCCGTCTCCTGTTGTGGAAGTGACTCATAGGAAGGCATTGTTCATGCCCCACGGGCAGCGCGCCCGTGCGCGGCGTCGGGTAAAGACCTGGTTCAGGAAATGCAGGGCGAACGAGCCCGAAAAACGACGCGCATTCCGCCACGACGCCATCGCCAGATTTACATACTCCCTCGCTGGCGTCCAGCCCGCTAACTTATTCGTATTTTTCGAATGTGGCGGCGGGATATGTTCGGCGCTCCGGACAGTCACGTTGCGGTCTGCTCTCCAGGCCGGTCGCGCGAATAGCGCGCTTCTACACGTAGCGATCGATTTCGCGGCGCGATCGATTTCGCGGCTCGTCCGCAAGCGGCGGCCTCATCGCGCCGTCAGCTTTTCGCGGTCAGATCAAAAGCCCCGGCATCGAATGCCTTGCAGTACGCCTGCCAGTCGCTGACGACCTGTGCTTCGCACTGCGTCGCCAGATCGATCAGCGCGAGCTGCCATTTGCTCTTTTCGCCGAATGCGATCAAGTCATCGGCAATGGCGGAAGTCTGCCGTCCGCTGCTGCGAAAGTGCGCCCACGCGACCAGTTCCGCCATGTTGCGCACGACGCTTTCCAGCCGCGGCAGCTTTCCGTTCCAGTTCTCCAGCGCGACGCGGTCCTCGGATGGCTGCAGGCCGCGCAGCACATACGGGCGCTTTTCGAATTCGACGGCATGCAGGAATGCCTGAGACACCACCTGATCGCGCCGCTGTATCTCGACGACGCGTTCCGCCTCGCTCGCCCATCGAGGTTGCAGCGTATTGACGTTCGGCGCGGTCGCGGACGGCAGCGCGAGCTTCATGTCGAGCAGATAGTTGCCGTCGGGCGAGCCCTTGCCTTCGACCAGAATCACGTAGCGGTCGACGCCCAGACTGCCCGTGCCCGCGATGCGGCGCGCGACATCGATGATCTCGTAGAAAGCCGGATTCGGCTCGCGCCCGGCAAGGTCGCCCATGAACGCGGTGATTTTCTCGCGCGTTTTGTCGGTAACGGGCAGCGCCTTCTTGCCGTCGACGCGCAGCGTCCGCTTCTTGCCCTTCAGTTCGGTGCGCCGGTTCAGGTGATCGACGCGCGAGCGCTGATGCAGCGCAGCGAAAAGCTCGGCGACCATCCCCCCGGCCGTTTCCTCTTCGATCCAGCGCGCCTTGCCGAAACGCAGCGCGGCCGCATAGGAATCGACGGCGATGTGGCATAGCGCGAGGGCCTCGGCGCGGCTGAGTTTCAGATCGTCGGCGGCGACAAGCACGCTCGTCAGCAGACGGATCATCTCGAACAGACACGGCGCGAGGCAGGCCTCGTCGAAATCGTTGATGTCGAAGTAGATGAGCCGGTTGTCGCCCTTGTAGCTGCCGAAATTTTCCAGGTGCATGTCGCCGCAAATCCACGCGTGCGGCGAGCTTTCCAGCAAGCTGCCCTTCGACACGCGCTTGTAGAACAGATGGCAGGTACCGCGCAGGAACACGAACGCCGAGGTGCGCATGCGCGCGTACTTCATCGCAAGGCGTTCGGGGTCACGGCCGGCGTTGAAGCGGGAGATTTCATCGGCGACATCGAGCATGCGGGCCTCCCAAGGATGGTGTTCGATCACTTTCATTCTGTATCGACAGCCTTTCAGTTCCAAAAGTCCGCAGCGTGACTCCGTGGCGCCTCGACGCATGCGGCTCGCGTGTCGGCATGCGCACGGCCAGCAACTGTCGTTCCGTGCCCGCTCGCCGCGGTCGGCGCTGGCTCCATCGAATCCGGCCAGGCTGGTTCTTACGGACGCGCTGCGTTTGCCGTATCTTGCCCGCTTGGCATACTTCAAAACGCACACACGACGGGAGAACAACGTGGGGCAGCGAGTCAACGAATACGGCCAGCCGATCGGCGAACCGATGCCGAACTGGCAGCCAGCCAAAGCGCCGGGCGATCAGCCGATGACGGGACGCTATTGCCGGCTCGAACGCGTGAACGTCGAGCGTCATCTCGACGATCTGTACGACGCCTATAGCGCCGCGCCCGACGCCCGCGACTGGACGTATCTTTCCGTCGGCCCGTTCGGTACGCGCGAGGCGTATCGCGACTGCCTCACCGCCCTCGCTGCATCGCCTGATCCGCTGCACTACGCCGTCATCGATCTGGCGACGGGCAAGGCCGTCGGCACGCTTTCGCTGATGCGCATCGACAAGTCGAACGGCGTGATCGAAGTCGGTTTCGTCGTGTTTTCGCAGCGCCTGCAAAAAACGCGCATGGCGACGGAAGCGATCTTTCTGCTGATGCAGCGCGTGTTCGACGAATTGGGCTACCGGCGCTTCGAATGGAAATGCGATGCGCTGAACGCGCCTTCGCGCGCTGCGGCGGCGCGCTTCGGCTTCACGTTCGAAGGCATCTTCCGCCAGGCCGTGACCTACAAGGGCCGCAATCGAGACACCGCGTGGTTCTCGATCATCGACAGCGAATGGCCGGCGCTGCGCGCGGGCTTCGCGGAATGGCTCGATGAAGCGAACTTCGACTCGCAAGGCAAACAGCGGCGAACGCTGCAAGCGTGCATGGCGGGCCGGCTCGAGTAGAGAGCGCGCGGCTGCGAGCGACGAATGCTGGCCGCCGCGCTGTTCGCAGCGCACGTCACGCGCCGCCGGTGGCTCGGGACGCGACTCGCCGTCGCACATTGGCTCACGGCGATGCACGAGGCGTGCATCCTGTCGTCACGCCATCAGGAACGCTTTCAGGCTGCGGCGAATCGCATCGAGTTCGCCTTGCGCGACGCGCTCTTCCCGATACTCGCCACGCCGCGCGACCCAATCGAGCGTAGTGATCTGATCGATCAACGCGACACAGGGCTTCGGCAACGCGGAAACCGGAATCTCCGTCGAGAATCCGCGCGCCTTTGTCGTGCAGGGCACGGCCACGATACGGTGCGTGGGACCGTTGTGCGCCTCGTGTGACAAGACGACAACGGGCCGTGGATACCCGCCGCCCTGCTCGTGCCCGACGACGGGTTCGAGCCTGATCCACAACACATCGCCGATCTCGGGAACGCCGTTTTTCATGTTGCTCCTTACCAGTCGTCCTGGTCCGTTGGGTCGGCAAGTTCGGAACCCACCGCAACGCCAGGATCGATAGTCGGATGCACGTCGTTCGGCCTCGCGGCGAGCTGCTCGCGATACTCGTCCCAGCTGAACGTCTTGACGGCAGGCGTTGCGACCAGCGCGCCGTCCGCCACCACCATGTCGACTTCCTGATCTTCGCGCAGATGCAATTCCTCAGCCAGGCTCGCGGGAATTCTCACCGCGAGACTGTTTCCCCACCGCTTGATTGTCTGAATAGCCATAGCGCCACCTTCGCCCGAAAAACTCAGATACACGACTTCCTCCGTCACAAGGTCCACGAGGGACCAGAAGCGCCGCGTGTATCTACTGTGTAGATACCAAGATGCTACGCGGCGCGGGTTAATGTGTCAACGTCGTATCTACGTGTGCTATCTGTGTGCGATTGGGGTGGCTCGTATGACCGGTGCAGTCGCGTAGTGAATGTCGCATCAATGGCGGCTCGGCACCATTCGGCCGGAAGGCATAGGAGAGTCTTAAGAATCAATGAGTTGAATGCGGCCTGACGCCCGACGAAAGACTCCCGTCGGGTGGCTCTTGTACGTTGTCTGTCGCTCTTCGACGTAGCCGCATTTTTGCGCGACCCGCCGCGACGCCACGTTATCCGGCGCGATGATGCAGACGGTGTCGCCGGCGGGCCACTTCGCATCGGCCCACGCCAGCGCGCCGCGCACGGCTTCCGTTGCACAGTCCTGCCCGTGCGCGAACGGCATCAGCGCCCAGCCGATTTCCGGCGAGCCATCGAGCGGCGGATCGATCTCTCGCCGATAGTCCGCAAAGCCGACCTCGCCGACGAATCGTCCGCTGTCCTTCTCGCGGATTACCCAGTAGCCGAATCCCAGCGCGGCCCAATGTCCGACGTAACGCAAAAGCCGCGACCACACTTCTTCGCGGTTAAACGGCTTGCCGCCGATAAAGCGCGTGACGATCTCGTCGGACCATAACGCAAGACTGTCGTCGAAATCCTCGACGACGTGAGGACGCAAGATCAGTCGATCGGTTTCAAGCTCAAAGGAGGATTGGGACATGGCGCGCTTTCGATCCGGCAAACAGGAAAGCGCAGATCATCGCAGATACGCGCGCTGAGGTGCGCCGGCCGTGGAGGCCTGAGGCCCGCGCCAAAGTTGATGCGCATAAACCCGGACTACCGTGCCGGCGTCGGCGGACGTCAAGCGGCGTGATCGCCAAAACCAATGCGCAGGCGAGAGACGCGTCACGGTTCACACAAGCGCCCGCCTCGCACGTAAAAAATTCACGGCTGCGCGTATGCCGCCTCGAGCGCGTTCACGTCGAGTTTCACCATTTGCATCATCGCTTGCATCACGCGCCTGGCCTTCGCCGGGTCCTTGTCCTTCAGCATCTTGCCGAGCGCAGTCGGCACGATTTGCCATGAGATACCGTAGCGGCCCGTGAGCCACCCGCATTGCTGCGGCGCGCCGCCACCTTCGAGCAGTTTGTCCCACAGCACGTCGACTTCCGCTTGCGATTCGCACTTCACGAACATCGAAATAGCCGGAGAAAACGTGAATTGCGGGCCGCCGTTCAACGCGATGAACTCGCGGCCCTCGAGACGGAACGTCATCGACAGCACGCTGCCAGGCGTGCCCGGTCCTGCGTCGCCGTAGTGCATCACATCGTCGATGCTCGAATTCCTGAAGATGCCTGTATAGAACTTCGCGGCTTCCTCCGCCTTGCCGTCGAACCACAGGCACGTCGCTATCTTGTCCATCGGATCTCCTCGATTGTTGTATCGCGCGATGTCGGGACAAAACGATGCGCGGGCGCCGCCTCGGAACGCGCCGAGGCCGCCCACATCACCATGTCGCCAACATCGCGCGCCCGATACCGCCGCGCAACGTTAGCGCGCCGCGCGGCGCGTTTCGAATACGGTTTGCGCAGCCGCGCGCCGCAACTATTGATGCTACTGACGCCCCTGCGCCATCTGTTCCATCGCCTGCCTCATTTCTTCAGGCGTGACGTCGCGCTTGTGCGTTGCGACCGACCACCGATGGCCGAACGGATCTTCGACCTGGCCGTAACGGTCGCCCCAGAACATGTCGGCGGCGGGCATCGTCACCTTTGCGCCGGCCGCTTCCGCTTGCGCGATCGTGGCGTCGGCATCGTCGACGTAAAGATGCAGCACGACAGGCGAGCCCTTCAGCGCCTTCGGCCCTAGCGACGCACCGCCGCCGCAATCGGGCATCTCGTCGACGAGCATCAGCGTCGAATCGCCGATCTTCAGCGATGCGTGCATCAGCTTGCCGCCGGGACCGGGCATACGGACCTGTTCGATTGCGTTGAACGCTTTCTTGTAGAACTCGATGGCTTCCGCCGCGCCCGCTACGATGATATGCGGCGTCAACGAATGCATGCCCTCGGGGATGGGCTTGACGGCTGAGTTGGACATGATCGTGTCTCTCCTTTGTCGACCGGAGTCGGCATGTCGACGGGAATTGACGCCCTGGCGGCGACTCCCGCCCCATGCCTTGCCCTGGTCGCATGCAAGATGGTTGCTGGATGAAGGGGTTGATGAGCGACGAAGCTTCGCCGGACGGCGAGTCTTCACCACTATGACGAACGAACCACCCTCAGATCGACACGCGCAATGAATTTTTTCTGCGGCGCATCGAGCGACATCAAAACGGCATCGAGCAGCATCAAAGCCGGTGATCAAGCCGGCCGCCAATGGCCCGGCACCCACTGCCAGTGATTCCCCTCCCATCGATAGTGGCCCTTCACCCAGCGATAACCCGGCGCGGGTGGCGCAGGCATCACTTCCGCGACGGGCGCGGGCTGCGGCGGCCGCGCCGGCTCGACGACGTAGCAGGCCGAAAGCGTCGATGCGCACAGCGCGCCCAACAGCAGCGTGCGCCACTTCGCGGACTTCAGATTCGATGCGTACTTCAAGGTTTTCTCCCTATTAGTTTTTGAGGTTTAAGAAATGCGAAAGCCGATCGCCGCCAGCTATGAAAGCCAGGCGCGAATCAGCCCTGTCACCGGCTGCGTGCTGCGTTCCTGCGCGAACAGCGTGCGCGCGGTCTTGTGCGGATCGAGTCCGAGGCTTTCGCTCGCGACACCCGTAATCAGCGCATCCAGCGACGCCGTCGGCTTAAGATCGCGCGCCTCGTAAAGATCGCTCTGACGCAGACCCGGCCAGTCTGCGACGACGCGCCCCCCCGCTACCGCGCCGCCGATCACCATCGCCACCGACGCCGTCCCGTGATCCGTCCCGCCCGTTCCGTTCGCTGCCGCCATGCGGCCGAATTCGGTGGCGACGAGCACCGTGGTCTTGCTCCACGCCGGTCCGAGCCCGTCGCGCAATGCGGCAAGCATCGTGTCGAGCGCCTTCAGTTGCGCCGCGAGTCGTGGCATCTGCGCGCTGTGCGTGTCCCAGCCGCCCGTTTCGATCATCGCGATGCGCGGGCCATCCTCGCGCGACAAAAAGCCGGCCGCGAGCTTGCCGAGACTCGCCGGGTCCTGACGCGCGCTGGCATCGCCCGCGAGGCCGCGCGCCGCCATCGCCGACTCCCACAACGGGCGCAACTGCGCGTCCTGCTCGTAAAGCTGCGAGACGCGCGCGAGCAGATCGTCGGGCGCCTGCGGCAGCGCGGAAGGCGCGTACGACGCGACGCTCGCCAGACCGCGCAACGCCATCGGCACGGTCGGCGCGAAGGCAATCGCGTTCTCGTGCGTCGCCGCGCGGTTCGACGCGCGGTTCGCTGGATCGGCGCCCGGCATCATGCCGACGAGACGATTGAGCCAGCCGTCCTTCACCTGATACGGCGACGCGCCGCCCGTCTCCAGCACGTTCTGCCCGTCGAAATGCGAGCGGTCCCGATACGGCGACGCGACGGCATGCACGAACAGCGCCTCGCGCCCCTCGAACATCTGCCCGATCCGCGCCAGCGACGGATGCAGCGCGAACATACCGTCGAGCTTCGCCGCCGACGACGTATCGACGGTCAGCGCGCCGCGCAACGCTGCGTACGCGGGATCGCCATAGGGAACGACCGTATTCAGGCCATCGGCCGCGCCGCGCTGGATCACGAAGACGAAGCGACGGTCCGTCGCGACGCGCGCGAAGACCATCTGCGGCGCGACGAGCATCGCGCCCGCGCCGGCTGCGGCCACACGGATGAAGCTGCGGCGGGTGAGCATGGCTATCTCCGTTGAAAGTCGGGCGACACGAGCAGCAACGCGAGCGCCGTCGATGCGCTTTCCGCGCGCGACACGGCCAGTTCCGTCGGCTCGCTCAACGAACCCGCCATCAGCTTCTGTCCCAACGAGCGGGGGTCGATGCGGTCGCCGACACGCGACGCAAAACGCTGCGCGATCCCGACGCGCCGCACGAGAGCATCGGGCGCGGCCCAGTTTGCGGCGATGTCGTCGTAACCGGCAGGCGAGCCGGGGCGCCAAACCTGCTGACCGAGCTGCGTGAGGACGGGCGCCATCTGCACGGTGCCGTTCCCGCTGTTCAACTCGCGCATGCCGAGCCCGCGCAGCGACGAAATCGTCCATTCCCACGGCGACTTGAACTTGACGGCAACGGGCGACCACGCGGCGTCGCTGTCGATCAACGCGCGATAGACGCTCGGCAGATCGCCGCGGCTGCGCATGAAGGCCGTCGCCAGCCGGTCGACGACATCGGGCGGCGGGTTGTCGGCGACGAAGTGGCGCGCGAGCTTCGTTGCGATGTGCGTGGCCGTGGCGGGCGACGTCGAAAGATCGTGCAGCACGGCCAGCGTCTGCGCTTCGCCCGGCTGATCGTAGCGGCGGCCCATGATGGTCCGCGTGCCGGGCTCGTGCAGTTGCGCACGGAACACGAATGCGCCCGGCGGCGCGTTGTTCGGCTGCGGCCCCTGAGCGCCCGCGATGCTCCAGCCCGTCATCGCGCGCGCGAACTCGGTGACGTCGTCCTGCGTGTAGCCGCTGCGCACGCCGAGCGTGTGCAGCTCCATGATCTCGCGCGCGAGGTTTTCGTTGAGGCCGGGCTTGCGGTTCGGATTGCGCTGCGCCGCGCGCATGGCGGCGGCGCTGTCGGGACCGACCGAGCGCGTCTGATCGAGAAAGAGCTGCATCGCGGGATGACGCTCGACGGCCACCAGCATGTCTTCAAATCGGCCGAGCACATGCGGGCGGATCGCTTCCGCTTCGAACGCGCCCGCGAACGACGCGACCTGGCCTTTATCGATGGAGACGGCGAAGTGATTGGCCCAGAAGTGCACGAGCCGCTCGACGAAGGGCGCGGGCGTCGTCAGCGCGCTCGCGACGCGGGCGTTCACGGCCGACCGGTAGGTGTCGCGTGCTTCCATGCGCACCGCCTTGTTCGCGGCCTGTCGGGCGGCTTTCTTAGCGTCGTCCGCGATGGCAGGCGCGCTGCCGACATTCGTGCCGCTCGCGGATGCGCTGGCCGCGTTCGTCCAACTGGCCGCCGCGTTCGCCATCGCCTGCTGGCGTTGCTGCGCGAGTTCGGCCGCGATCGCCAGTGACGTCGGTTGATCCGCCCATGCCGCGGGCATCGGTTGATATGCGTCGAACTGCGCGACGAGCCACGCCTTGGGATCGGCGGGTGGCGCTTCGTCGGCGCGCGCGCCAAGGCCGAACCGGTTCATCGCGATCGCGGCCGTGCTCAACGGTGGCGCCGTCATTGCAGCGGGTGGATTGGCCATGCTCTCGCTCCTGTGTCGGCTGTGATGCGCTTTCTCGATGTGCGTTAAACGGTGCACGCCGCGCTTTTCCGTCGCTGCTTTTGTCGATGTTTTTCATCGATGTTTCGTCGATGTTTTCCGCCCGGCGATGCAGCCCAGTTCACTCGCTCGCTGGCTCGTCGCCCTGCTCCTGCTGAAGGCGCCGCTGAAGCTGTTGTTGTGCCTGCTTTGCCTGTTGCGCCTGTTGCGCCTGTTGCTGTGCCTGCGCGATCCGCCACTGGCCGCGCTCCCTCAGCCCTTCGGCGAACTTCACGCGCTCATCGGGCGACAGCGTCGCGGCGAAATCCGCGACGCTCTGTTCGACACGCGTGCGCAACGCGATATCGGCTTCGCGCGTCCGGTTCAACGCCGTGTCGAGCGCCGCGCGATCCAGTTGCGGCGCGGACAGCAGACGCAGCACCTCGCGCCGCTCTTCGCGGCCTTCGCGCGCATAGGGTCGCGCCTCGCGACGCGCTGCCTTCAGCGCATCGACGAACTGCTGCTGCCTTTCCTCCGACAGCCCTTGCGCCGCGAAGCGCAGCGCGCGCGGCTGCGGCTGCGCGGCAACCGTCGTGTGCCCATGCGCGATGAGCCATTGATACGCGCCGCCCGCCACGCCACCGATCATGAATACGTTGAGCACCAGCGAGCCGATCAACAGAAATTTCCAGCCGCGTCCGCTCATTCGCCGCTCCAATCGGCGGCGGTGCCGCCAAAACCCGTTGTCAGATACGAAGATTCCGACGCCGGCGACGGCGTGCCCGTAACCAGGAAGAAAGACACGGCGAACGCACCCGCGAATCCGCCGATCAGGCCGACGCCCGCGAACGCCGCGCCCGACCACCACAGCCCCCCGCGCCGCGAGCGCCAGCCAGGCAGCGTCAGCCAGCGCGGACGTTTTCTCGCGGACGCCGGTGCAGGCGTAGGCGCGGGCGCGGACGCGACAATGCGCTCGACGAACGCAGCATCCGGCGCTTCGACGCTATCGCTCGCGAGCCACGCATCGAGTTGCGCGGCTTCGGCGAGCAGCGCGTCGGCTTCGCTGCGATGCTGGTCGGCCCACTCGCTTGCGTCCGCCCGCTCTGACGCGGGCCAGTGGCGCGCGTCGGCGCCGTACGCATCGACGATGGCGCGAAATCTCTCTGGTGTCATCGCAAGTCCCTCGTTCCGGCGAGATCATCGCCGGCAAGTCGAGCGCGCAGATTCCGGCGCGCGCGGGCGAGCAGGCTTTCGAGCGCGTCGACGGTGATGCCCATCAACGCAGCCGCCTCGATGTTCGACAGTTCCTGGTAATAGTTGAGCACAAGCGCTTCGCGCTGACGCGCCGGCAAATCGGCGAGCGCGGCGCGCACGCGTGCATCACGCGACTGCGCTTCGAGTTGCGCATCGGGCGCGGCAACGGGGTCGGCCTCGTCGGGCAAGATGTCGACGGGCTCTTCGCGATGCCCGCGCAGACGGTCGTAGCAGAGGTTCAGCGCGACCCGATGCAGCCACGTGTCGAAACGCGCTTCGCCTTCGCGCCAGTTCGGCGCCTGCTTCCAGATCCGCACGAACGCTTCCTGCGCGACGTCTTCGGCTTCCATACGGTCTCCCAGCATCCGCATCGCGAGCGCCAGCAGACGCGGCAACTTGCGCGCGACGAGCGCGCGGACGGCGGCCGGTTCCTGCCTGCCGACGCCCGCAACCAGTTCCGCGTCCGGATCGTGCCCGTTCAACGCGCGCTGCTCCGCTCGCACCGCGCGCGTGGCGCGGAATCTCTCGCGACAAGACGTTCTGTCACTTGCCGTCGCTCCGTGTCATGGGTGATTTCGCATGGACCGTATGGACGCAGCGAACCCTATCATGTGCGCCTTTCGCGGCGCATACGCGGGACGTCCGCAGCCGCTCAACGGTCCGATCAATACACGACGACGGCCGGCCGCCACGTATAAGGCCGCGCCGGCACGACCACACAACCGGCCAGGGTCACGGTAAGCAACACCAGCAATAGCCGCTTTTTCATACTCCTCTCCCTGCTCGACGCACCATTGCCGACCGATCAGAGCGCCCAGTGGCCCGGCGCCCAGCGCCAGTTCGGACCGCGCGCGACCCAGTGCCCCGGCACCCAGCGATAGCCCACCCGCACGCCCTGCCAGCGTCCCGGCACCCACACATAGCGGCCATGGGCCCAGTGCCAATGGCCGGGGTCCCACGCGTAGCCTGCGCGCGGCGGCGGCACGACCTCCGCGCGCGGCGGTGGCGGCGCCATCGGCGCGACGATCACCTGCGCGAATGCCGCCGAAGCGCTCATCGCGAGCATGCCCGCCACCAGCAGGCGCATGAGTTTCTGCGTGTTCATTGCGTTCTCCCTTGATTCGGTTGCCGGTCTGAAAATCGTCCGGTTCATTCCTTGAACGCGCGAGCGCGGAAAATCCGTCGCTGGTTCCCTGAAGTTTTTTCGGCGCGAGCGCCGGGGAATGGGTATCGTCAGGAATGACCTTCACGCGACAGGAGCCGCCAGTGACGAACAACGACTGGTTCTCGAAGTTCTCGACGAGTCTTTCCTCGATGACCGGAAAACCCGCGACGTTCGTTATCGCGGTCGCGCTCGTCATCGTGTGGGCCGTCAGCGGGCCGATGTTCCATTTCAGCGATACCTGGCAACTGGTGATCAACACGTCGACGACGATCGTCACCTTCCTGATGGTCTTCCTGATCCAGAACACGCAAAACCGCGACACGGCTGCGATGCAGATCAAGCTCGACGAGCTGATCCGCGCGCTCGACGGCGCGCACAATGCGCTGCTCGATCTGGAAGAGCTGAACGAAAAGGAGCTCACGCGTTTTCGCCGGCGCTACGAGCAACTTGCCGAAGACGCGCGCAGCGCGCTGCGCGCGGGCGGCGTCGATACGGACTCGCCGTTCATCGCCGAAAGCGACGAATGCGACGACGATGACGAAGGCAGCCGCCGCGACAACACCCGGCGCCGCACAAAAGGGCCGTGACCGATGCCGCGAGCCCGTCCGCCCGTTTTGCACGACGATGCCGAAGGCCACTCGCTCGCGCGGCGCTATCCGCGTGGTCTGCGCATCGACCCGCATTCGCATACGTGGGCGCAAGTGCTGTATGCCGTCTCGGGCGTGATGTGGGTCGAGGTCGGGCGCGAGGCGCTCGTCGTTCCGCCGCAGCGCGCCGTCTGGCTGCCCGCCGGCACCGAGCACTCGATCCACATGATGAGCGACGTCGAGATGCGCAACCTGTATCTGCAAGAGCGCAACATCGGCCATCTGAGCGCACGCAGCGATGTGTTCGAAATCAATGGCCTGTTGCGCGAGCTGATTACGTCGATCGCCGAGCACGAACAGGCGCGCACGCGCGACGACGATTATCTCGGCGCCGCGTACCGGCTCGCGATGTTCGAGCTCGCGCATGCGCCGCGTTCGTCGCTGCGCATTCCGCTGCCCGATGCATCGGACCGCAGGCTCGATGCGCTGTGCCGCGCGGTGATCGACAATCCGTCGAATGCGATCAGCTTCGAGCAGCACGCGGCGTCCGTGGGCGCGAGCGTGCGGACGCTCGCCCGGCTGTTCACGCGCGAACTGGGCGTCGGATTCGCGGAATGGCGCAGGCAGGTGCAACTGGCCGTCGCGGTGTCGGAGATGGCGGAAGGACGTGCCGTCGGCAGCATCGCACGCTCGCTCGGCTATCTGCCCAGCAGCTTCAGCGATATGTTCCGCCGCGAGCTCGGCGCGCCGCCGACCGACTTCGATCCGCACGCGACGCTTGCCGGGCCGGCGGGAACGAAGTCCTGACGCGTCGATCCTTCTTCGCGCTGCCGGCGCACGCGGCAGGTTCGGCAAGCGCGCTCGCCGCTGTTGAGCGAGAATTCGGGAGCGTCGGCGGCGCGGACAGGTGGATGCCGGTCGCCGCTACGGCCAAACCTTAAACATGAGGAAACGCGAAATGAGCAAGGGATACTGGGTCACTGTCTACCGGAAGACGAACGACGCATCGGCGCTGGCCGCCTATGCGCAACTCGCAGCGCCCGCCGTCGCGGCCGCGGGCGGCAAGTTCATCGTGCGCGGCGCCGCCGAGGAAGTGCGCGAACAGGGCTTGAAGGAACGGACCGTTGTCATCGAGTTTCCGACGTACGAGCAAGCCCTTGCAGCCTACGACAGCGAAGCGTACAAAAAGGCGCTGGCAGCGCTCGGCAATGCCGTCGAGCGCGACTTGCGCATCGTGCGCGGCGCGGAGTAATGGCGTTCGCCGCGACGCTCATGATGCTGCGCGTGCGTCGCGGTGATAGCGCGGGCTTTCGCGCCCGCGCAATGCGAAGTCAGTAGCGAATGACCATCGGCAGGCCAGCGCTGTCGCGTGGTTCTTCGCCGGGCAGCGTGATCGCGCTGCCCTTCGCGATGCGCCAGGCGCTCCAGAGCACGGCGAACGCATCGAGCACATCGTCTTTCTGCACGTGCCGCGAAACGCGCGCATCGAGCGCGGCTTGCAGTGCCGCGCCGAATACGGGGTCGAGCAATGCCTTTCTTCGAGCATGCCCGTCCGCCGTCGTCTTTCCTTCGATCAATCCTCTCTCCTCGCCGCCTTGCTCCACCCGAAGCTGCATGAAGGCCAGCTCAGGATGAACTTCGAACGCTCGCGATGCGTCGCGCGCGCTTGCCTGCAATGCTTTATCGACGTCGGCGATCTTGGGAAGTATGTTGAAGGCCTGTTGCGAGATGCCTTTTCCCGTGGCTTCGCGGTTCAGGTCGCACGCTTGCCGGTACGATTCCGCGTCAAGCGCCTGACGCACCGGCGTCTGGAACACCGACGCGCTGCGCGGCCATTTGAGCCGCTTCCTCGCTTCGGCATCGCACGCGCGATACCCGGACGACGACAGCCCGATCGGCATATCGACGGCCACGATGGCGGGAGCCGGCGCCCACGCAAGCACATCGGCAAACGACGCGCAGATGCGCGCCGAAATAGCACCCGTCCGCGCGTCCTGCATCACGGCATACCAGCCGCCCCTGCAGCCGTCCACGCCGATCAGGTCTAACGTTGGCCCGGCATCGTCACGCATCGCGATCGTTTCCGGTGAAGCGTTGTGAGTGAATGAGCGAAGCTCGACGATACCGCCTCCCACGCCGTCTGTCCGATATTCGAAAGCACTTGTCTGAACGCCATCGTGCCAGTCACCTAGACTCCGGCCATACGCTGCATCGCCCGCGCGAAGCAGCAAGCGAATCCACCGAATCCGACAGCATTCAGGAGCGGCAATGAAAGCGATCCAGTTCAAGTCTTTTGGCGGTCCCGAGGTCCTCGACCATGTCGATGTCCCCACGCCCGCCGTCGACGCCGAAAGCGCCATCGTGCAAGTGAAGGCCGCCTCGGTGAATCCGAGCGACGTGAAGAATCTCTCCGGCCACTTCGCGCACACGAAGCTGCCGCGCATTCCGGGGCGCGACTTCAGCGGCGTCGTGGTCGAAGGCCCGGCTGACTGGATCGGCGCCGACGTGTGGGGCACGGGCGGCGACATCGGCTTCACGCGCGACGGCACGCACGCGCAGTTCATCAAGATTCCCGCCGGCGCGCTGTCGCGCAAGCCGCAATCGCTGACGCACGAACAGGCGTCGGCGATCGGCGTGAACTTCGTGGTCGCGTGGCTCGGCGTCGTCGATTACGCGCACCTGGTCGCGGGCGAAACGGTCGCCGTCATCGGCGCGAGCGGCGGCGTTGGCGGCGCGGTCGTGCAGATCGCGAAGTCGCGCGGCTGCCGGGTGATCGCCGTCGACCGGCGCAAGCCCGATGCGGACTCGCCCGCCGGCCGTCTGATCGACCACTACGTGCCGCTCGACGACAACGCCGTGCAGCGCGTCAAGGAACTCGGCGGCGGGGACGTCGTGTACGACGCGGTCGGCGGCGTCGCGTTCGAGACGGCGCTCAAGCTCGCGAAGTGGCGCGGCCGCGTCGTCGAGATCAGCGCGACGGGCAAGCGGCGCGTCGACTTCGACCTGATCGACTTCTACCACAACGAAACGCAACTCCTGGGCGCGGATAGCGCGAAGCTCGGCGTCGCCGACTCCGCGCGGATGATGACGGAACTGGCTTCCGTGTTCGACGGCGGCGGACTGCAGGCGCCTTCGATTGCGCAGGCCTTCACGCTCGAACAGGCGCGCGACGCTTACGCCGCCGTGGCGGGCGGCACGCGCGGGCGCGTGGTCATCACGATGTGATGCAACGCACCACTTCCGGAGACGCGTATGAAGGCCTATATCGTGTCGCTGGCGGCGGGCGTTGCCGTCGGCCTGCTCTACAACGTCATCGACGTGAAATCGCCCGCGCCGCCCATCGTCGCGCTGATCGGCTTGCTCGGCATGGTCGCGGGCGAGCACGCGATTCCATTCGCGCGCATGGTGCTCGCGCACGTCACGAGTTGACGCGCCGACTAACCGAAGCGCCGACGCCGAATCGAAGCGCGCTTACGCATGCGATTCCGTTGGTGCACACGCTGCTCACGCACGTGACCAGCTGACACGCCGGCTAACCGCGCATTGACGCCAGCAAGAAGCGCGCTTACTGCACGCGTCGTGGTGCGCCGCTCATTTCACGCGCGCGTTCGAGCAGCAGTTCGCGTTCGCGCGCATTGCGCGTCATCGAAGCGGCGCGTTCGAACTCGGCGCGCGCTTCGTTGTTGCGGCCGAGCTTCGCAAGCAGATCGCCCCGCACGCTCGGCAGCCAGTGATAATTTTTCAGCGACGCTTCGGCCGCCAGTCCATCGACGATTTCCAGCGCCGCCATCGGCCCATACGCCATGCCAACGGCAACGGCGCGATTCAGCTCGACGACGGGCGACGGCGCGACTTCGGCAAGCGCATCGTAGAGCGCGACGATCTGCGTCCAGTCGGTGTCGGCGGCCGTGCGGGCGCGCGCGTGACACGCGGCGAGCGCCGCCTGCAACGTGTATGGGCCGCTCATCCCGTCGAGCGCCTCCGAGCGATCCAGCGCGGCGAGCCCGCGACGGATCAAGAGCGGGTCCCAGCGGCTGCGGTCCTGATCGAGCAACAGCACGGGCCGCCCTTGCGCATCGACGCGCGCATGCGTGCGCGATGCCTGAATCTCCATCAGCGCGACGAGGCCGTGCACTTCGCTTTCATCCGGCATCAGTCCGGCCAGCACGCGCCCGAGACGCAGCGCTTCTTCGCATAGCGACGGACGCATCCAGTCGTCGCCCGCCGTCGCCGAGTAGCCTTCGTTGAAGACCAGATAGATCACTTCGAGCACCGACGCGAGCCGCACCGCGCGATCGTTCGCCTGTGGCACTTCGAACGGCACTTTCGCCGCTGCGAGGGTCTTTTTCGCGCGCACGATGCGTTGCGCGATGGTCGGCTCGGGCACGAGAAACGCGCGCGCGATTTCGTCGGTGGTGAGGCCGCCGAGCAGGCGCAGCGTGAGCGCGACGCGCGCGTCCTTCGACAGCACCGGGTGACACGCGGTGAATACGAGCCGCAGCAGATCGTCGCCGATGTCGTCGGCGCGCGCGGCGTCGAGTGCATCGACGAAATCCGGCACGATGTGCGCCTCCATCGCGTCCATGTCCGCGCCGAGCTCCTCGTGCTTGCGCGCGTGCAACGCGTCCTGCCGCCAGCGGTCGAGCGCGCGGTTCTTCGCGGTCGCCATCAGCCATGCTCCGGGGTTGTCGGGCACGCCCGCATCGGGCCACGTTTCGAGCGCGGCGACCAACGCGTCCTGCGCCAGTTCCTCGGCCACGCCGACGTCGCGCACGATTCGCGCGACATGAGCGATGACCTTCGCGGATTCGATCCGCCAGACTGCCTCGATCGCACGGTGAGTCGCAGCCGTCGTCACGGCCGGCCTCAGGAAGCGTCGGCCGACGGCATGACGGCGTTCGGGTCCATGTACACCAGTTCCCAGATGTGCCCGTCGATGTCCTCGAAGCCGTGTCCGTACATGAAGCCATGGTCCTGCGGGGCGCGCGGCACCGCGCCGCCCGCGGCCCGCGCCTTCGCGACCAGTTCGTCGACCTGTGCGCGGCTGTCGCACGAAATGCAGACGAGCGCCTCCGTGCTCTCCTTCGGATTGCACAGCGTCTTGTTCGTGAAGGTCTGGAAGAAGTCCTTCGCGAGCAGCATCGCGTAGATGTTTTCGCCGATCACCATGCAGGCTGCCTGCTCGTTGGTGAACTTCGGTTCGAACGTGAAGCCGAGTTGCGAGAAGAAGGCCTTCGACTTCTCGACGCTGCTCACGGCCAGGTTCACGTAGATTTGCTTGTGCATGATCGTTCTTCCGTATCGTGTGAAATGCGCGGGTGTGGATCGGGCGCGGCTCGCTTCGGCCACGCGGGAATTCAGTGATTCGCGCCTTCGATGTTGCGAAAGCGGTCCATCGCCTGGCTCGGCTCGAAGTCGTCGAGGTCGTACATCTGACGCACTTCGATTTCGGCGTCCGCCTGCTCGCCGAACGGCGCAGGGAAGCGTCGCGCCCATTCCATCGCTTCTTCGCGCGAGCGCACCTGGATCACGGTGTAGCCCGCGACCAGTTCCTTGGTTTCGGCGAACGGGCCGTCAATCACACTGCGCTTGCCGCCCGAATAGCGCACGCGCCAACCTTTCGAACTGGGCTGCAAGCCGGATGCATCGAGCAGCACGCCCGCCTTCTGCAGTTCTTCGTGGTACGTCGCCATCGACGCAATCAGTCCTTCTTCCGGCATCTTGCCGGCTTCGCTGTCCGCGGTGGCCTTTACCATGATCATGAATCGCATCGCCATTTCTCCTGGATAGTGACGGAAGCCCTTGGCGGCTTCTTACTTCCACGACGAGCGGCGCGCAGTCCGATCGACATCCGCCAGCGTCAGGGAAAACCCTCACTGCGGGATGGCCGTGCTTGTCCGGCTAGCGTCCGGCTAGTAGTCGTAGCACGGTGCGACCTTGCGGATCTCGATCGTGCACCACTCGGCGGCCGGGCATTCGTTCGCGAGCGCGAGCGCTTCGTCATAGGTATCGACGTTCAGCAGAAAGAATCCGCCGACCATTTCCTTCGCTTCGGCAAAGGGGCCGTCGATCAGGCGCGTTTGCCCGTCGCGCTTTTCCAGGCGCACGCCCTTGTTGACGCTGGACAGCGATTCCGCGGCGATCAACTGGCCGCGCGACTGCAGGTCCGCGCGGTATTTCAGCATGCGGTCGTAGACGGCGCGGCCAGCGACTTCTCCGCGCTCTTCACGTTGTTCCGTTGGTTCGACGATGAGCAGCATGTAAGACATGAGGACTCCGATTTCCGGTTGTCGGGACCGCTGCGTTCGAGGGGTGCCGTACTTCGTGGGACGGGTGGGCGCGGCGGACGATGGCGCCAGTGCTGGTTCCGCTGGCGAAGGCAGTCTAGCAAAGTGACGGCGCGCGTGGGAACGTCTGTGGCGCGCGAATGGGCATTCCGCTGACGGAATTGGCACGGCGCTTGCGGCTCCGAAGGTACGTTGGATCATGCAGGGGTACGACATGTTGAAGCGCTATACGGTCCTGATCCGCGTCGCGGCGGCGTGCTTGCCGCTCGCGGCGGGATGCACCCTCGGCGGCGCGGCGGCGGGCGGATATGTGGGCCACGAGACGACGCACAGCACGGCGGGTACCGTCGGCGGTGCTGTCGCGGGCGGGATCATCGGCCATGAACTCGGCAAGTGATATCGATCGGGAAATGTTTAAATGCGTAAAAAGGCGGCCATTATTAGCGAATGCCGCCTTTAATTTTTGTTGAATATTGTCATTGCCGATTTGAATTGCCTATTTGCAAATGTTTGTTCTTCGTGTTCATCGATTCTTTCTGTCGGCTGATGCTTGAATTTCGACGCTCATTCCGTTATCTCCGTTTTTATTTTGAGATTAAATCCTTAATCGGCGAACCGATAACTCGAGGAAAGTTCACTCGTTATTTTTGCTTGATGTCATGCAGCGAGCGGATTCACCGACAGCGCAGCAAGCCAGCATCCGCGCGCCTTTTCGGCTGATCGGCCAATAGAAAATCCGTAAATTGCAAAACATTGTTTTCGCCGCTCAATTCCATTTATCTTAAAATAAAAACGTCATTCTATTTTCGTTGCCACCTTACAACAACATACATTAATCTCAATAAAAACAACGTCGCAATCATCGATAAAAATACAAATCAAATCAATCAACTGCGTCCGTAGTCGTCTTTTATTTCCATTTCAGAAATACACCATTTCTAATTACGGCATAAGTCGATAGTTAGGGACCCTTTCTATACTTGCGCTTCCCCAAACAGGGCAAGTGCAGTGGTCTTGCTTCGCACGGGACGTGGCACGCATAGCTGTCCGTTTGTATTCAAGCCTCGTATTGCCCCTTGAACTGAAGGAAGCACACATGAAGAAGATTCTGATCGCGACGGCAGTTGCTGCATCGTTCGCCTCGGTCGCACACGCACAAAGCAGCGTCACGCTGTATGGCACGCTGGACGCGGGTTTGACGTATACGAGCAATGTGGATGGCCACGCACAGTGGGCACTCGGCAGCGGTTCCGTCGATGAAAACCGCTTCGGCCTGCGCGGCGTCGAAGACCTGGGCGGCGGCCTGAAGACGATCTTCACGTTGGAGCAGGGCTTCAACCTGAACAACGGCTCGCAGGCACAGTCGGGCAAGATGTTCTCGCGCCAGGCATTCGTCGGTCTCTCGAGCCAGGCCGGCACCGTTACGCTGGGCCGTCAGTATGACGAGATGCATGACTTCGTCGCACCGCTAGCCGCTACGGGCAGCTGGGGCGGCTCGAACTTTGCGCACTTCGGCAACCTGGACATGCTGGACGACAACAGCGGCGTTGCGACCAACAACTCGATCAAGTTCACGAGCGCCAACTACGCAGGCTTCTCGTTCGGCGGCACGTACGGCTTTTCGAACAGCTCAAAGTTCGCCGCAAACCGTGAGTACAGCTTCGGCGCGGGCTACGAGAACGCAGGTCTGCGCATCGGCGCCGGCTACCAGCAGCGCAACAGCCCGAACGTCAACGACAAGGGCGCATCGGATCTCGTCGACATGTCCGGCCTTGATCTGGCGGACGTGACGTTCCGTCAGCGTTCGTTCGGCGCCGGTGCCAGCTACGCATTCGGTCCGGCTGTTGTCGGTCTGCTGTGGACGCAAGCTCGCTTTGACAACTTCACGGGGAACAGCGCGTCGATCCACACGAACAACTACGAAGTCAACGCGAAGTACAACCTGACCCCGGCGCTTGGCCTGGGCGCCTCGTACACGTACACCAACGGTGCCATCGACGACTTCCACTTCCACGCCAACCAGTTCGGCTTGCAAGGCGACTACGCTCTGTCGAAGCGCACTGACATCTACGCACAGGGCGTGTACCAGGTCACGAGCTCGCCGCAGGGCACCTTCGTCGCGGCCGCCATCGACAACGGCAACGCAAGCGGCTTCTCCTCCTCGCGCCGCCAGGCTGTCGCATCGGTTGGCATGCGTCACCGCTTCTAATCGCACACGAAGCGCGGCAGGTTGATGCGCACGTTCGACCTGCCGTAAGCGCTCGGGCCGCGAGGCGACCACAACGCCCCCATGTTCTCCGGAACATGGGGGCGTTGCCTGTTAGGCCTATTGAAACGCGCTGAAGCGTGCTGAAACGTACAGAAGAACAGAGACCGAAGCGGACAAAAAGCAGAAGCGCGAACCGTCAAGCCATCCGCTTCAATTCCTTCTGCAGCCTGTCGAAGTTCTCTTCATTCGCCTTGACGGCAAACGTCTTCACCTGCGCGCAGACAGCAGGTGTCTCGAAGAGCATGCGAAACGTCACACGCGTCTGCCGGTCGCTCACTGCATCGAAGGTTGCGGTGACGCGAAAATACGGCCCCGACACGTGATCGAACACGATCCGCTCGGGCGCGACAATCTCGACGAACACGCTGTGATTCTTGTAGTCGACGCCATCCGGTCCGTGCATCACGAAGCGCCAGTTGCCGCCCCGACGCAGATCGAATTCGTGGAATGAGTTGGTGAAGCCCTTCGGTCCCCACCAGTGCGCGAGATGCGCCGGGTCCGTCCAGGCCCTGAATACGAGATCGCGCGGAAAATCGAACACGCGCGTCGATACGATTTCCAGATCCGCGATCGGCGGAGCCAAGTCGCCATCCTCGGACATGAGACAGCCTCCTTCGAACAATACGCGGCATCCGCCCGACGTCGCGCGGATGAAATCAAGCATAACGCATTGTCGAAGCAGCGAACGCCCAAGCCGCATCACGCGCGCGCGGAAAAGCGCGGCGAATGCGAGGCGCCGAACGTTGGAACGCCTAACGTCCGATCAATAGACGCAAAATGGCCGCAAAGATCAGACGGCAACTGACTCCGCGGACGGCTCGATGGGAATCACGCGCCGCGTCGCCGGCGCGCCGCACTGCCGCAGCAGATCGCGCAATTCGTTGATCACAGGAAAGACTTCGTGGTTCCAGTCGGCGCCTTGCGCGTCGTGCGCCTCCTGCTCGCGTTCGACGATCCAGCGGTCCTCCGCGAAGATGCGCTCGGTGAACCACACCAGCAGCGGCCACGCGATATCGAGCAACGCACCGATCTTCGGCCGCTTGATGGACAGCAGGCCGAACGTGCGATTGGTCCGCTGCTCGCGGTCGAGCGGCACGTAGCAAATCCACAGGTCCATCACGAGCGAGCCTTCGGACGTGCGAATCTGCAGCGTCTGATACGGATACTGCGTGCGGACCGTCATCACGTCGTTGCGCTCGATGTTCGAATCGGGCCGGCTCTGCCCGAACACGAGCGCCTCGCCGATCGGCTGCTGGCCCGCTTCACGAGAAAACGTGTAATCGACTTCGACCCAGTTCTCGCCTCGCCGCCGGCCGAGCGACCGCGCGCGCATCTTGCCCATCTGCTTGCGATGCAGGAACTGATGATTCATGTCCATCAGGTTTTCATGCATGAACGAGTAATGGCACGCGACTTCGCGCCCGAAGCGCCGCGTCTTGTAAGCCTTGTCGGCGACTGAGCCGAGCGGCGGCAGCGGCACCGTTTCGGCGAGCTTCGCATCGCCGGCAAACACGAAAATCAGCCCTTTCGATTCGCGGCACGGATACGCGCGCACGCCGTTCGGCAGGCGTTCACGGCCGAGATACGGCACGTCGATGCATTTGCCCGTGCAGTCATACGTCCAGCCGTGGTAACAGCAGCGGATCGCCTCGCCGTCCACCACTCCGCCATGCAGCGGCACCTGTCGATGCGCGCACCGGTCCTCGAGCGCGAACACGTTACCCGACTCCGTGCGCACCAGCACGATCGGATCGCCGGCAAAGCGGACGCCATGCGCCTTGCCGCGCTTCACTTCGCGCGACCATGCAAGCGGATACCAGTGATCGGGGTGAATATCGACGCGGCGCAGATCGCGCACGGCGGGTTTGTCAGCGTTATCGACGGTATTGCTGTCCAACGGAGCGACGACATGCATGTATGAAGCCTCCTGGCACAACGGTTGACTGGTCGCCGGGACCAAGCCGGTTTGATTGTTGGAAAACCGATGACGCCATTCAGTCTACTAGAAGTCGCCGATGAGCTTTATGAGGGCTAACGTCAGGCAGGCGCGACCTGCGATGCAGCGGCGGCGCCTTCAAGGTCGTTCAAGGTCGCTCAAGGTCGTTGCAGGTGCAACGCTCAGGAGCGCCTCGGCTCATTACAGGAGCGGTTCAACGCATTACAGTTCGACAGACGCGCGCAATGGCCGTTCAATGCCTGCGCCCCGTAGCGCCGACAAGACCCGAGCGATGCTGCTTCCCCCACGACCGGCCGCCGCGCAGAAAATGCAGCCAGCCGAGCACCGCGCCCGTGTGCCGCAGCAGCTGGAACGTGAACGGTTCGGCGATGGCGGCGGCCACCGCCATCGGCAGACTCGAACCGCTCGTCTGCCCCGTCCAGCGCCGATACAGGTGGATGCTCCATACATAGAACGCGAGATCGATCGCCGTCTTCAGGCCGATCACGCTGAAGATCGACACGACGATAAGCCGATGTCCACCGGCGATGAAGCCGAGCAACAGCGCGAACGCGGTCAGTCCGTAGACGGGCTGCATCGTATCGAATGCCTTGATCGGCAGCATCAGGCGGCCGAGGGTGCCATAGCGCGCATCGCCCGTCATGTCGCGGTTCCAGTATTGCGTTTGCAGGAAGCCCGCAAACCAGCGACGGCGCTGGCGCAGGAAAGCGCCGAGCGTCGCGGGCGCTTCCGTCTGTGCGTGCGCATCGCCGACCACGCGCACGTCCCAGCCCAGACCGCGATCGACGGAATAGCGGCGCAGCCGGTGGATCAGCTCGTAATCTTCGACGAGACATTGCGCATCGAAGCCGCCGACAGCGACGAGCGCATCGCGCCGGAACGACGCAAACGCGCCGGACACCAGCAACAGGCTGTCGGCGCGCATCCACGCGAAGCGCGCGATGAAGTTGCGCATGTACTCGTAGGTCTGAAACCACTGGAACACGCGCCCGCTCGCCGTGCGGTTGCACACAGGCACGAGGATGCCCGTCGCCGCCACCAGCCTCGGCGCTTGCGCGAACGCCGCGCGTATCGCGAGCGCGGCGTCGTCGGCGAGCAAGGTGTCGGCGTCGACGGTCATCACGGTGTCGGTCGTCATCACGTCGATGGCCGCGTTGAGCGCGAGCGCCTTGCCGCCGTGCGGCACACGCAGCCAGTACAGGTTCGGATAACGGCTGCTCGGCGCACTCAGCTCGCCGGGCGCCGGCTCGGCGAGACCGAAGCGGCCAGTGAGCAGATCGCGCGTGCCGTCAGTGGAGCCATCGTCGGCGATCACGATCTGCGACAGGCCATGCTTTTGCCTCAGCAGCGCGGCGAGCGTCACGGGCAGCACGGCCGCCTCGTTGTGCGCGGCGACGATCACGCCCATCGTCGGCAGATGCGCGGCGTCGGCGCAACGATGCGCAGGCAACGAGCGGCGCATCAGCGGCCAGGTCTTTACGGTAACGAACGCAAGCAGCAGCGTGTCGTAGACGACATACGCAATGCCCGTCGACCACGCGAGCGCGCCATGCAGAAAGAACGCTCGCGCGAACAGCAGCAGCCACAGCGCGGTCACGCTGCCGTGAATCACGACGCTACGCCAGCTCGCCTTGCGCGGATTGATGCGCGGCGATGCCGCCTCCAACGCGTCGCGCAGCGACGGCTTCAAACGCTCGCCACCCGTGCCGCAAGCGCCACCGGGCGCGAGCGTGGCCTCTTCGATCACGTCGGCATCCATCACGGCACCATCCGCTTGAACACGGACTTGCGATCGAGCAGCTCATGCTTCAGCGCGCCGCCGATATGCATCGCGAGCAATGCGTACAACGCGTAGCCGAGGTACGTATGCAGCGCGCCGAACCTGTCGTGCAACGGCTCCTTCACGGCGGGATCGAGATTCATGATGAGCCCGATGCGCGGAAACGGCACGACGCCGAACAGATGCATCGGGTGCGTGGCAGCGTCCTTCCACGCGGAATCGTGCATCCATCCCGACAGCGGCAACGCGATCATCAGGAAATACAGCACGAAGTGCGCGATATGCGCGGCCATCCGTTCCCATGACGGAAACTCGCGCGGCAGCGGCGGTGGCCGGTGCGACACGCGCCACAGCGCGCGCAGCAGCGCGAGACCGAGCACCGTGATGCCGATCGACTTGTGCGTATCGATGACGGGGCGCACCCAGTCGTCCGGCAGCGAATCGGCGGAAAGGCCGAGCACGACGTTTGCGATGATGAGAACGGCGATGAGCCAGTGCAGGATCATCGCCGTGTGTGTGTAGCGTGTAGCGGGCAATGGCGCGGAAAGCGTGGCCGTGCCGTCGCGTGTGGCCGTGCGTGATGACGTGGATGTGTCCATGAGTTGTTTCGTTGGAGATCGGTAGGGGCAGCGAAAGCCGCATGCAAGAACGCAAGACGTCATGCGGGACAGCGCTGCATGCGCGCGCCGCTGTCGTCTCGTCAGAGAACGCCCCACTATGCCTGTTTATTCCTTCGACGTGCGCGCCTGGCGCTTCTGTCACGTCTGCGTCGCATTTCCATTTGTTTCGCGCGCACCTTGATGGTTCAAGAGGCAGTTCACGCGAACTGGTCGATGCCTTGCATCAGACGCTTGGCGAGGCGCGGCTCGCGCAGCTGATCGAGCCACCATTGCAGCGCGCGGCCTTCCTGGTCGCCGCGCCACGCGACATACAGCACGTTCGGCTCGCGCGGATCGGCGGTTTCTTTTTCGACGAGCTCGCCGCGCTTGAGCAGCGACGCCACGCGATGACGCGGCAGCCAGCCCGTCCCGAGCCCGTCGCGCTGCGCGAGAATTTTCGCGCGCATGCTGGGCACGGCGAGCGACATCTGTCCACCGAGCAGCCCGTAAGCGCGCCCGCTCGCGCGCGACGAATCGGCCACGACGATAGCCCGCTGCTTCGCTATCTGCTCGCGCCGCAGCGGCTCCTTGATGCTCGCGAACGGATGACGCGGCGACACCGCGAACACCCAGTCCACGACGCCCAGTTCGAACCAGCGCAAGCCGGCAATCGCGGGCGGCTCGTTGGTCGCGCCGACGATCAGGTCGGCGCGGCCATCGCGCAGCGCCTCCCATGTGCCGCTCAGCTCTTCCGTCGTCACGCGCAGCCTGACGCCCGATTGCAGCGCGTCAAACGCATGGATGACGGGCATCAGCGTCTCGAACTCCATCAACTCGTCGGTGACGATCCACAGTCGGTCTTCCCAGCCGCTCGCGATCTGACGCACGCGCTGCGTCATCCGCGTCACGTCCTGCATCAGACGCGCGGCTTCTTCGGCGAGCAACTGGCCCGCGGGCGTGAGTTGCAGCCGGTAGCGGCGGCGATCGAAGAGCAACGCGTCAAAGCGCGTTTCAAGCTGACGGGCTGCGTGCGACACCGTCGACGGCGCCTTGCCGAGCCGTGCCGCCGCGCGCGACAGGCTGCCGCTTTCGCGGATCGCTTCGAGCAGCGCAAGCTCGTCGTCGGTCAACATGTTCGATCCCGTCGAATGATTTCATCGGCAAAATCGTACGGCAAAACGCGCGCGGGCGTCGAAAATCATAGGATCGAGGGGAAAGGACGAAGCACGCGGTCGTCCGTTTCCCGATACGCGGGATACGCCGTCTGCAAAGCGAGCGGGCGTCGAACGCACAGGACAAAAAAGGAGCAGCGACATGGGACTGTTAGTCAACGGCCAATGGCAGGACAGGTGGTACGACACGTCGTCGACGGGCGGGCGCTTCGTGCGCACGGACGCCGTGTTCCGCAACTGGGTCACACCCGACGGCGACGCGGGTCCGAGCGGCAGCGACGGCTTCGAGGCGGAAGCGGGACGCTACCATCTGTACGTGAGCCTCGCATGCCCGTGGGCGCATCGCACGCTGATCATGCGCGCGCTGAAGGGTCTCGAGGACATGGTCAGCGTCTCCGTCGTGCACTGGCTGATGCTCGCCGACGGCTGGACCTTCGACGATGGCCCCGGCGTCGTGCCCGACGCGATCAACCACGCGCCGTATCTGCGCGACGTCTATCTCGCCGCCGACCGTCACTACACGGGCCGCGTAACGGTGCCCATCCTGTGGGACAAGCATCAGCGGACTATCGTGAGCAACGAGTCGTCGGAGATCATCCGCATGCTGAATTCGGCGTTCGACGAGATCGGTGCGGAACCGGGCGACTTCTATCCGCCGCCGCTGCGCGCCGAAATCGACGCGATCAACGCGCGGGTCTACGACACGGTCAACAACGGCGTGTACAAGTCCGGCTTCGCGACCACGCAGCGCGCCTATGAAGAATCCGTCGTGCCCCTCTTCGACACGCTCGACTGGCTCGAACAGAAACTGTCGACGCAGCGCTTTCTGACGGGCAACCGGCTGACGGAAGCCGATATCCGGCTGTTCACGACGCTGATCCGCTTCGATGCCGTGTACTTCGGGCATTTCAAGTGCAACTTGCGGCGCATTGCCGACTATCCGAATCTGTCCACGTACATGCGCGACATCTATCAGCATCCGGGCGTCGCGGGCACCGTGAACTTCGAGCACATCAAGCGGCACTACTACGAGAGCCATCGCTCGGTGAATCCGACGGGCATCGTGCCGCTCGGTCCCGTGCAGGATTTCGACGCGCCGCATGACCGCGCGCGGTTTGCGTGAAGGGGAACTGGCGCATCGCGTCGCGTGCAAACGAGCAAACGAGCAAGCAAGCGAGCAAGCGATAAGCCCGAAGTCTGGGCCATCGAGCCGCGAGCAAAAGCGCGGTGCGCGTTGCGCTAGACTGTCCGGATGCGTGGTGGCCATCCGTCGGCCACGCATCGGCCACACCCGCACGGAGATGCTCATGCTACGCAAGACACGCACTGCTTCCCAGCTTCAGGACGAAGTGAGCCGGCGCATTCATCGCGCGCAGGAAGTCGTCGACGACGGCGTGAAGATTCGCGTGCCGCGCCCGCAATCGCAGGAACCCGACGCCAGCGGCTGCAACTGGACGATGAAGCACTTCGGCAACGCGATCGGCTTCGAGCGCATCGTCGACGATGCGCTGAAGGCGGTGCAGAAGGAATACAACCTGTCGGAAGAAACGAAGGACATCAACAGCCTGTTCGGCGATCCGCCGAACAGCTGACGCGTTGCCGCCTGCTCAGGCCACGGCGGCGAACGCGTTCTCGATCTGTTGCGCGTCCGTCGGCCGCACGACGCGCGCCACTTCGACGCCATCGCGCATGAAGACCAGCGTCGGCCAGAGCTTGACCTTGAACGAACGCCCGAGCGCCCGGCCCGGCCCGTCTTCGAACTTCAGGTGGCGCGTGCCCGGGTGCGGGCCGAACCCCTCCGCGATCACGGGCTGCGCGCCCTGACAGTAGCCGCACCAGTCGGTGCCGAATTCGACGACGGTCACGCCCGCGAGGGCGTCGACATCCGCGCGGCTCGGCGCGGTCTTCGAGTATTGGTTCGCGGTAGTCATAAGCCTCCATGCGCCGGACGATCCGGCGTGCCGGCCTTGCATCGTGCAACGGCCGCGTCACATGCGATGTTGCCCGTTATCGGTCAAACGTGCCGACGGCGTCGAGCGCGCCGACGTCTGGCGTTAGCTCCTACGCGAGCGACGCGCGCGCACGGCTTGTGCCAGCGTCTGCAGCACCGGCTCGGTTTGCGCCCAGCCGATGCACGCATCGGTGATCGACACGCCGCGAGCAAGCGGCACGCCGGGCTTCAGATCCTGACGACCGGCTTCCAGATGGCTCTCGATCATCACGCCGATGATCCGCTTCTCGCCGCCCGACAACTGGTTCGCAAGATCCTGCGCGACTTCGATCTGGCGCTCGTGCGACTTATTTGAGTTCGCATGCGAGCAGTCGACCATCACCTGTTCACGCAAGCCGACCTTGCGCAACGCCGCGCACGCTTCCTCGACGCCCGCCGCGTCGTAGTTCGGCCCTTTCTTGCCGCCGCGCAGAATCACGTGCGCATCGTCGTTGCCGCGCGTCTCGAAGATCGCCGCCATGCCCATCTTCGTCATGCCCATGAACGCGTGGCTCGCGCGCGCGGCGACGATCGCATCGGCGGCGATCTGCACGCCGCCGTCGGTGCCGTTCTTGAAGCCGATCGGGCACGACAGCCCCGACGCCAGTTGCCGATGGCTCTGGCTCTCCGTCGTGCGCGCGCCGATTGCGCCCCACGCGATCAGGTCCGCGATGTACTGCGGGCTCAGCAGGTCGAGAAACTCGGTGCCCGTCGGCAGGCCGAGTCCGCTGATTTCGAGCAGCAGCTCGCGCGCGCGGCGCAGCCCTTCGTTAATGCGGAAGCTGCCGTCCAGACGCGGATCGTTGATATAGCCCTTCCAGCCGACCGTCGTGCGCGGCTTTTCGAAGTAGACGCGCATGACGATCAGCAGATCGTCGCGCAGCGCGTCGGCGGCCGCTTTCAGCTTGTGCGCGTACTCCATCGCCTGGCCGTGGTCGTGGATCGAGCAAGGACCGACGACTACCACGAGGCGGTCGTCGCGGCCGTGCAGCACATCGGCGATTTCGACGCGGCTCTTTTCGACGAGCGTCTGCACGCCGGGCGGGCATGGCAGTTCGTCGAGCAGCAGCGCAGGGGAAATCAGCGGACGCACTGCGCCGATGCGGGTGTCGTCGATGCGCGTGATGTCCTGGGTGGAATCGGCGACGCCGGCTTCCTGGTCATGTGTGGGGTTGTCGATGCGGCTCACGATATTCTCCGGCTCTGCATTTCGGGGCGACGTCGATTATCGCACTCGCGGCGCCCCGGTCCGCGCGCCCGCGCTGGACCGACAGGGAGATCAAGCGCCGTTGATCAGCTGGATCAGATAGGGCTTCCACACTTCCGGGTGCGCGAGCGTCTGATGTCCGTACGATTGCGCCGTCTCCGGCATTTCGACGTAGCGCCCCTGCGGCACCTTGCCGATCAGCCGCTGCATCACGCCGAGATCGGTGGCGTTGATCAGGTCGTCGGCGAAATTGACGGCGAAAAGACGCCCGCGAATCGCCGCGAGATGCGGCTCGGGATCGTAGTCCCACGACGATTCGAACCAGTACAGCACGTCGTTCGGATCGCTTTTCGCGGCCTCTTCGACGATCGATTCCGTCATGCGCGTCGACGCCGCGCGGTCCGGCGCGGCCGCCTGCATGCGCGCCGCGTTGCCCGTGATCAGCGTGAAGACGGGCATCGCGCGCGCCCATTGCGTCGGCAGCGTCGTGTAGTGGCCGTCCTGCCAGCCGGGGTCGCTGCGTATCGCGCCGACGATCATCTGCCGCCACAACCAGTTGCGGCCCGCCATTGCGATCGGCTGGCTGGCGATCGGCATCAGCGCGTCGGCCATGCCCGGATAGCGCTCGCCCCACATCCACGTCTGCATGCCGCCCATCGACGTGCCGAGCACGAGCTTCAGATGCCGCACTTTCAGCCCGTCGACGAGCAGCCGGTGATTCGCTTCGACCACGTCGCCATAGCCGTAGCGCGGAAACTTCGTGCGCAGCCCGTCGCTCGGCTTGGTCGAGCCGCCGCGCCCGAGACCATCGGGGATCACGATGAAATAGCGGCTCGTATCCAGAGGCTCGCCGGCCGCGAACAGTTCCTTGCGCATCGACGGCGTGAGATACGCCTTGCTCGTGCCCGTCGTGCCGTGCATCAGCAGCACGGCGTTCGTCACGTCGCCATGCGCGTCGCGCTGCGGCGTGCCGAGCGTCACGTAATGGATGCGCAGTTCGGGAAAGACCGTGCCGTCCGAGAAGCGGAAGTCGTGCTCGATGAAATCGGCGGCATGTTCGGATGCGCCCGCCGGGCTGGCGGCGGAATCGGCGGCATAGGCCGATGGCACTGTCTGCGCGAGCGCGAGCGTAGTCAACAGCGCGATGCGGGTGAGGATCGAACGAAACACAGTTGGTCTCCGTCAACGTGTACGCGATGGGTTCGGATCGTACACGATGACGGCAAACGATGTGTCGGGCGCTTCAGGCTTCAGAGCGCTCGTCGTAACGCGCCTTGATCTGCTCGGATATCTTCCAGAACGACGCGGGCGCAGTGCCGTTCAGGCGCTCGCGCAGCACGTCGAGATGGCTGTGCCAGCCCGGACCGACATCGAGTTGCTCTTTGCGGCCGGACAGATTGCGGTGCGTGAGGACGAGCTTCACCTGATCGCCCGCCTCGGACAATTCGAAGGTCACTTCCGAGAGATTGTCCTGAATGCTGCCCCACGTGAACGCGAGCACATGAGGCGGCTCGAAGCGCAGCAGCCGGTGATACGAATCATGCCCGCCCGCGTACTGGCGATACGGTTCGGGCGGCAGTTCCGGCGTCGCGGCCAGCAGCGAGTGATCGAAGCGCATCACGAAGTCGCCGCCGGGCTGCGCCGGCATCGCGCCCGACGCGAGCCACTGGCTGCGCTTGTCGGACTCCGTCAGATACGCCCAGACGCGCTCGATCGGTCCGGGCAGCAGGCGTTCGAAGCGCACGATCTGCGTGCCGTCGAAAGCGCCGAGTGGTTCGTTCAGGTTCATTGCTTGTCCCCCTGTCGACAAGTTGCTTACGGTGGATTGCGCAGCAGGCCTTCGAGCACGTCGAGCCGGCTGTTCCAGAAGCGTTCATAGAAACGCAGCCACGCATCGGCTGCGGCGAGCGGCGCCGGTTCGATCCGGCAGATATGCGAGCGCCCTTCCACGCGGCGCTGGACCAGCCCCGCGCCTTCCAGCACCTTCACATGCTTCGAGGCGGCGGCGAACGACATCGCGAACGGCGCAGCCAGCTCGCCGATATTGCGTTCGCCGGCGGCAAGCTGCGCGAGCATCGCGCGCCGGGTGGGATCGGACAGCGCGTGAAACACGCCGTCGAGTGCGGACTCGTTCATGAGCCCGAGTATAGGCGCGGCTTCGGCGTTATTCAACCATTTGGTTGAATATTATTTGCCGATGGCCAACGAGCGGGTCGCCGCGCCGAGTTCGGCAACGAGCCTGTCGGCCTTGTCCGGATGCACGCCCGCATAGCCGAGCATGAAGCCGTTGTATCGCGCGGCGTCTTCGCCCTGGTGGCAGTACGCGCTCAACGGCGACACGGCGATGCCCTTCTCGCGCAACGCGATGCTCACGTCGCGGTCCTGCAATGGCGCGTCGAGACGCATCGTCAGATGCATGCCGCTGCCATCGGACGAAACCGTCACGAGATCGCGCATGTGCCGATGAATCGCGCTGACCATCGCTTCGCGCCGCTGCTGGTAGATGCGCCGCATGCGACGCAGATGGCGCGCGTACTTGCCGCTTTCGATGAAGTCCGCGAGCGCGATCTGATCGGCGATGCGTCCCTGGCGCGACATCTCGCCGATCACGCCGCCGATTTCCGGTGCGAGATTGGCCGGCACGATCATGAAGCCGATGCGCAGTGCCGGGAACATCGTCTTGCTGAACGTGCCGAGATAGACGACGGGCGTCGCGGGCCGCAGCCCTTGCACCGACGGCAGCGGCGGGCCGCTGTGGCGCAGTTCGCTGTCGTAGTCGTCCTCGATGATCCAGGCGCCGCGCTCGACGACGTTGTCGATGATCGACCAGCGCCGCTCCAGGCCCAGCACGCTTCCAAGCGGATATTGATGCGATGGCGTGATGTAAACGAGGCGCGGCGGCGTGCGTTGCCAGTGCGCTTCGGTGGGCGCGATGCCGGCGGCGTCGACGGGAATCGGCACGACGTTCAGGCCCGCCGACTGAAACGCGATGCGCGCGCCGTGATAGCCGGGGTTTTCGAGCCACGCGGATTCGCCCGGGTCGGCGAGCATGCGCGCGCACAAGTCGAGACTCGTATGCGTGCCCGACGTGATGAAGACCTGATCGGCCGTGCAGCGCACGCTGCGCGATACGCGCACGTATTCGGCAACGGCGCGCCTGAGCGACGGATGACCCGCGTAGTAGCCATAGCCGAGATCGCGCGCATCGACCGAGCGCCACGCGCGTTCCATCGATGCACGCCATTGCGCGACGGGAAACTCGTCGAGCGCGGGCACGCCCGCCTGAAACGGCGCATGCGCGCCCGTCGCGCCGCCCGTGCCGCCGCGATCGGGTGGCAGCCCCGCGACGCGCCGCGACAGCCGGCTGACGGGCGAAGCATTGAACGCCTCCGCATTGGCACCAGGAAGCGCGACACAACTGACGATCGACCCATGACGGCTCGCCGCGATAAAGCCCTCTTCGGCAAGCCGTTCGTAGGCGTACAGCACGGAGTTTCGCGCGATGCCGAGCTGCTCGGCAAGCGCGCGCGTCGGCACGAGCTGGGTGCCGTGGCGGATGTCGCCGTTCAGGATCGCATGACGCAGGCTTTCGTACAGCAGCATCTGCTGCGTGAGCTTGCGCCCGGCCGCCTCGCTCGCGAAGCTCGACATCAACAGCCCGTAGTCCAATTGCGTGGCTCCAGATTTTGCGTTCGATGTGGAGCTAACAATGGTGCCACAGAAACCCTATGCTTCGACGATACCTACCGATTACAAGGAGCGCTGCCCGTGACGCAAGCCGTGAAGATCCGCCCTGTCGTTCCCACCGATTACGAAGCGTGGCTGCCGCTGTGGGACGGCTATAACCGCTTCTATGGACGCTTCGGCGAAACGGCGCTGTCGCTCGACATCACGCGGCTCACGTGGGCGCGCTTTTTCGACGGACTCGAACCAATGCACGCGATGGTCGCCGAGCGCGGCGACGGCACGCTGGTCGGTCTCGTGCACTACCTGTATCACCGCAGCACGTTGATGGCGGGACCGACGTGTTATCTGCACGACCTGTTCACGCTCGAATCGGAGCGCGGCAAAGGTGTTGCGCGCGCGCTGATCGAAGCCGTCTACGCCGCCGCGAAGGCCGCGCGCGCCGAGCGCGTGTACTGGCTCACGCACGAGACGAATCACACCGCGATGCAGCTCTACGACAAGGTCGCGGATCTGTCCGGCTTCGTCGTCTATCGCAAGCCGCTTTAGGCAAGATCGCCGACAAGCGACGCTCGCACTTCGTCGGGGACCGTCTGCACGTCCACCGGATAGTTCGGATGATCGCAGCCGATGTGCAGACCCGCGCCGTCGCGAAGACGCGCCTTCATCGACGGCGTCAGCTCGAAGCGCACGAAATGGACGGCTGAAGTCTTTTCGTTGGTCTCGCGTTCGAGGTCTTCGTCGGCGATCGCATAGACGGGCTCTTCGCCGTCCACCTTCAAGAACACGCGGTCCTCGATGCCGATCAGCCGCGCCAGCGCCGCGCGCCGTTCGACTTCGTTCGCGTACTCGATCTGCATGGTCGCCTTGAAGTTGCTGCCGTCGGGCACGAGGGGCAGATACGCTTCGAGTTCACCCTGAATGCCGTCCTCTTCGAAGATCTTCTCGATGTGCAGCATCTCCTGGATCTGATAGCGGATCGTCAGTTCGTCTTCGAACAGGAACGTTACGTGATTGCCCAGCCTGACAAGGCGGGTCTTCTTGTGCTCGATGATCTGGTCGCGCATCGTCTTGCGCGCCTTCGCATAGTTTTCGAGCGACAACAGGGAGTTCATTGCGATGCTCATCGGTATCCTCGCTGATTGAAGATCAAAGGCCGTACGCTTTGCGCAGCAGCGTCAACGGGTGCGCGAGCTGCGTCTTCGGCAAGCCGTTTTCGTCGAAGCCCTGTTCGATGTGATGGCCCGCAAGCTGGCAATCGGACGAGATGAAATCAGGCTGCGCTTGCGCCATCGCCTTGAAGACGGGCGTGCCGATCTTCATCGCCATCGCGTGAAATTCCTTCTTCACGCCGAACGTTCCCGCATGGCCCGAGCAGCGCTCGACCACCGTCACCTGCGTATCCGGGATGAGCGCGAAAGTCTCCGATGTCTTGCGCCCGATGTTCTGCACACGCGCGTGACACGGCACGTGATACGACACCTTGCCGAGCGGCGTGTTGAAGTCGGTCTTCAGCAGCCCATCGCGATGACGCGACACGAAGTATTCGAACGGGTCCCAGAACGCTTCGCTGACGGCGCGCACGTCGGGGTCGTCGGGGAACATCAGCGGCAGTTCGTGCTTGTACATCAGCACGCAACTCGGAATCGCGCCGATGATCGCGTAGCCGTCGCGCGCATAACGCGCGAGCACGGGCATGTTCTTCTCCTTCTTCGCCGCGACGCCCGCGAGATTGCCCTGCTCGAGCAACGGCATGCCGCAGCACGCTTCGCTCGATACGAGTTCGTACGGAATGTCGTTGTGCGCGAGCACAGCCAGCAGGTCGTGACCGATGCCGGGCTCGTTGAAATTCACATAGCAGGTCGAGTAGATCGCCACCTTGCCGGGCGTGCGCTCGCCGTCATTCACCTGCACCTGCGGCGATTTCCTCGCCGCGCTGCGAAATTTGCGCGACGCGAAATCGGGCAGCCATGCTTTCTTGTCGACGCCGAGCGCCTTTTCCATCAGGCCGCGCGCAGCGCCCGTGTGATTTACCGCGTTGACCGTCTGCGTGACGATGGGAATGCCCGCAAACGTGCCGAGCACATCCGTGTTCGACAGAAACTTGTCGCGCAACTCGACCTCGCCGCGCTTGTATCTCGCCGCTTTCGCGCGCAGCATCAGATGCGGAAAATCGACGTTCCAGCTATGTGGCGGCACATAGGGGCACTTCGTCATGTAGCACAGGTCGCACAAATAGCATTGATCGACGACGGCGCCGAATTTCTTCTTGTCGACGTCGTGCGCTTCGCCCATCTCCGTTTCGTCGACGAGATCGAACAGCGTCGGGAACGTGCCGCACAACGACACGCAACGGCGGCATCCCGCGCAGATGTCGAACACGCGCGTCAGTTCCTGATCGATCGCATCCTGATCGTAGAAAGCATCCGATTGCCAGTCGAGCGGATAGCGGATCGGCGCTTCGAGACTGCCTTCCTTGTGAGGCATCGCGTGCGTCTCCCTTATTCCCGTCCCATGCAACAAAGTTGCAACGGGGCATCTGTCAGTTATTGTCTGTTCGTTCTTCTGCGCGCAATCGATGGATGCGCAACCGCACACACGAGATCGCGATCGTCTCGCTTTCTCTCGCTTCATCCCGCGTCGGTTTTGTTGCGCCGCTTCGTGTTGCGCTCAGCCCGCTATCCTGCCACCGGATTGCGTTTAGCCTGCCGTCCGCCCAGCGAGGCGGTCACACACAGACGGACTGCAATGGAGCGCGCCGGCCACGGATGCCGGCGCCAGCGACATCAGTCGACCAGTGCGTCCAGCGCCTTCGTATAGCGATTCGCGTGGCTGCGCTCGGCCTTGGCGAGCGTTTCGAACCAGTTCGCGATTTCGTCGAAGCCTTCCTCGCGCGCGGTCTTCGCCATGCCCGGATACATGTCGGTGTATTCGTGCGTTTCGCCCGCGATCGCCGATTGCAGGTTCTGGCGCGAGTTGCCGAACGGCAGTCCCGTTGCCGGATCGCCGACGACTTCGAGGTATTCGAGGTGGCCATGCGCGTGGCCTGTTTCGCCTTCGGCTGTCGAGCGGAATAGCGCGGCAACGTCGTTCTGTCCCTCGACGTCCGCCTTCGCTGCAAAATACAGATAGCGGCGATTAGCCTGCGATTCGCCTGCAAATGCGAACTTCAGATTCTCTTCAGTTTTCGAACCCTTGAGTTGCGACATCTGAGCCTCCGTCCAAAGCCTGTATGGTGGGAGCGCGCGTGCTTGTCATGGTCGACCACCGGCCAGACGCGCGCACCTGTGCCGTTCATTTAATCTAGGTGCTCAACGATGCGTTCCCAATTGGGTTTTTCAATCTTCGCGATAGCTGTTTGTCTTGAATAACGTCGGGCCCGGCATAGACTGAGAAGCGCATCACCTTTTTCACCGGGGGACTGTCTAATGCGGCTGACGATATTGATCAACGGTTCGGACCCCACCGTCAATCACGACTACGCCGTGCTATGGCTCGACACTGACGAACGTCGCTGGTCGAGAGAGGCACACGATGGGATCGACCTGCCCCCATGGGGCGAACTTCATGACGAAGACGGCGTCACCAAGCTCTGCGCACCCAGCGCAGATGCACCTTTATGCACGTTGAACGGCCTGCACGTGGACCGGCGGCAGCAGGTCAGTTCAGCACAAGGCAGCGCGGCGTGGTCGTCCGACCGCACGCGTTCGCCGATGAACGGCTTCTGGCGTCTGCAGGCCGTCGACCGCCTGCCTGTACACGCCGAGCACAGCGTGTTCGGACGCTGAGTCCGGTTCGGACCGCTTCGCGTTTTACGCTTCCGATTCGCTTCGATCATTTGAGCACCGCCCCGCCGCCCGTCGGCGGGCGCGGATTTTCATTCGCTCTGCATTCTTTCTCCACGCCTTTCGGCCAGGCGAAATGAGCACAAATTGCCGCCTGTTGACGCGGTCGTTACGCTTTTGCCGATTGCATCGGCGCTGCGGTGCGAAACGCACGCAGTTGTTGCCTGGCGCATAGTGCGCGCGGCTATACTTGCGGCCCCTCATTCGCTTTCACATCCATGAAGAAGTGGTTAGCCAGTCTGCTGATCGTGGCCGCGAGCCATGTATCGGCGGCACCGTCCTGCACGGATTTCACGCCCGACGCCCAATGGCCCGTGCTGACGAACGCAAAGATGACGCCGAAGACGCGCATGCTTTGCTATTCGGATTTCGCCGTCCTGCATTCCGGGATCACGCACGGCCCGTTGTGGTCCGCCGAGCATCTGACGCGCGACCATATCGAGGCCGCGAAGGACATGGTCCGCACGAACAAGTTCTTCGAAGACTCGCGCCTGCCCGAAGGCGAAGGCGCGACGCTCGCCGATTACAAGCGCAGTGGCTTCGATCGCGGCCACATGAGTCCCGCGGGCAACCGCTGGAACGCGGAGGCAATGGCACAATCGTTCTCGCTCGCGAACGTCGTGCCGCAGAATCGTGTCAATAACCAGCACTTGTGGTCGCACATCGAGACGGCCGTGCGCACGCTGTCGAAGAAGTACGACGACACGTATGTCGTCACCGGGCCGCTTTTCACCGGCTCGCAGTTGCAGACCATCGGGCCGACGCGCGTATTCGTGCCGACGCAACTGTTCAAGGTCGTCTACGTGCCGTCGAAGAAGCTTGCGTTCGCGATCGTCGCGGACAACGTGGCGACCGACCGCTACGACGTGAAGACCGTGCACGAGCTCGAAGCGATGAGCGGAATCCGTTTTCCGGGCATTCCGGAAAAACTCAAGGACCAGCGTCCGGGAGGGCTGAAAGGTGTTTAAAGCGTATTCGAACGACGACGATGTGCTCAACATCCAGGGCGACGCGCTGACGGTGTCGAACGGCACCACGCGCGTTGTCGTGAACGGCACGCTCGACATCACGAAGGACAAGCGTGGCCTGAAGGCGGCGCTCGCGCTCAAGGAGGCGCTGGATAGCGTCGTCGCCGCGTTGCAGGCGGACGCGCACCTGCCCGAGCAGGTCAAGGAAGAGCCCGACGCGAAGCCGGGCGTGATCGACAACCCGTTCTAGCGTCCGACGCGGGTCTTCGGCGTCGGTCAACGTGGCGCGGCAAACGCTCAGTTACGCGCCGGCCCGCTGCTACCCAGGCGTCATCGTTCGAAGCGCGGTCCGTCGGTTTTGGTCGGTTTTGGTCGGTTCGAACAGGCCGGTTCGAACAGGCCGGATTGTCGGCTAGCCGAATGTGTCGCGGCCCGCCGACCGCGACTATGATGTCTTTCAACGAGGACGGGCATCCATGAGAACACTCACTGACCAGCTTGCGCAATACGCGGCCTATCACAGGGACCGCCGCAACATCGCGACGCACTTCGTCGGCATTCCGATGATCGTGCTGGCGCTCGCCGTGCTGTTGAGCCGGCCCGCGTGGACGGTTGCAGCGCTGCCGTTCCCGCTGTCGCCGGCGCTCGTGCTGGTCGTGCTGAGCGTGGCGTATTACCTCGCGCTCGACGTGCCGCTCGGCCTGATGATGGCCGTCCTTTACGCGTTGTGCATCGCGTGCGGCGCGTGGCTCGCCGCGCAGCCGACGCTATCGTGGCTCGCATCGGGGGCCGGTCTCTTCATCGTGGGCTGGATCATCCAGTTCGTGGGACACGCCGCGTATGAGCACCGCAAGCCCGCATTCGTCGACGATCTGATCGGTCTCGTGATCGGCCCGCTGTTCGTGCTGGCCGAGGCGCTGTTTGTGTTCGGATGGCGCCCGGCATTGCGCGACACGATCGAAGCGAAAGCCGGTCCGACGCGCATCGACGCCGCGCGCACCGCCACGCACGAGGGCCGCTAGCCCGGCGATTTCGCACGGCGTGCGAGCATGGCGCAAGCGGTGTATGTACAGCGATTCAACCCGGCGCAAGCAGACGCACGCTATGCAGCGCCGTCAGCCCGACGGCGATCCAGATCGGCACATAGGTGCCCAGTTGTTGAGCCGTCATCGTCTCGCCGAGCAGCGTCACCGACACGATCACCAGCAACACGGGCTCCACATAGCCGAGGATGCCGAAGAGCGCCATCGGCAACAGACGGCTCGCCTTCAGATACGACGCGAGCGCGACCGTGCTCAGCGCGCCGAGCCCTGGCAGCAGCAACAGCCACATGTCGATGCGCCCCGACAGCAGTTCGAGCGAGCCGCCATTGAGCGCCATCGCTAGCGCGAACGGCAGCATCAGCGACACTTCGAGTGCGAACGCCGTCAACGAATCGGCGTTGATCTTGCGACGCAGCACGAAATACGGCGGATAACCGAGCGCGACCAGCAGCGTCGGCCATGAGAACGCGCGCGTCACCCACAGTTCGTGCAGGACGCCGAGCGCCGCGCAAGCGACGGCGAGCCATTGCAGCGACTCCAGCCGCTCGTGATAGTAGAAGCGGCCGACGAGCACCATCGTCAACGGCAACAGAAAATAGCCGAGCGACACTTCGAGCATCCGTCCGTGCAGCGGCGCCCATAGAAACACCCATAGTTGCGCGCCCAGCAATGCGGCGCTGACGGCCAGCGCGAGCGCCGTGCGCGGCTCGCTGACCGCACGCTGCACCAGCGCGCGCAAATGCGGCAGCCGCGAGCGCACGACAATCAATGCGAAAGCGCCGGGAACGGTCCAGATCACGCGCCACGCGAAGATATCGAGCCCTGTCAGCGGCGTCAGCAACTTTGCGTACACGGACATCAGCGCAAAGAGCATCGATGCCGTCACGGACAGCGCGATGCCGCGCCCCGGTTGATATGTGTTCATCGGCCCGTCCGCTTCGAGAGGCCACGCGTGCGAGACGCGAGGCGGAGCACGAGGCGGGGCTCGATAGCGCGAGTGATGTCGTCCATTGTTTAAGTCTTGTTTTAACTGCGCGGCGCGCGCGTCCCCGAATGTGGAGCCGCGGCCATCGCGTAAAGCGCGCATTCTAGACGGGTTACACGCGCCACGTCGCGTTTTCTGGGCGAAATGCGCGCGTGCATATTCACGCACGATGGACTATAAAAATTTAACTCTATCTCTGCGCGGCGTGACGTCGGCGAATCTTCGGTGGAATGACGGGCGCGCTCCTGTTGAGTTCTCGCGCCGCTCGTGCGCGGTTCTTGCTTGACCGTGCTGTTCAACGCCGCTCGCACCCGGCTTTCAATCTGCTTCGCAGACGTGTGAACGCAGACACGCCCCGGTCATCGAACGCGCTCACGCTAGCCGCGCATGAACGCAGGCCGGTTCACTCACTCCAACGTATCTGCTATCCGCAGTCCTCAAGTCATCACTGGAAACGAGCCAACACGGAGCCAACATGACTCAGCCAGCCGTATCGCATCATCTGTCGCACGACGTATCGCCGGAGTTTGCCGCCGCCGTCCGCGCTGGCCTCAGCAAGCAGCCTCAGAAGGAATTGCCGTCGAAGTATCTGTACGATGAAGTGGGATCGGCGCTCTTCGAAGTGATCACCGCGCTGCCCGAATACGGCGTGACGCGCGCCGAAGAACGCCTGCTCGCGCAGCACGCGACCGACATCGTCGCGCAGTTGCCGCACGATGCAATCGTCGCGGAACTGGGCAGCGGCAGCGGCCGCAAGACGCGCCGCATCCTCGAAGCGCTGTGTAAAAAGCGTCCCACTTCTTACTGCCCGATTGAAATTTCGCGCACCGCTTTGCAATTATGTCGCCGCGAACTGGGCGACATCGAACGCATTTCGATCGTCGGCTATGAGCGCGACTATCTCGCGGGGCTCGCCGAAGTGAGCAAGCGCCGCGCCAAGGATGAGCCGCTGCTCGTGCTGTTTCTCGGCAGCACGATCGGCAATTTCGGCCGGCTTGCCGCCACGCGTTTTCTGCGCGACATCCGCAACATGCTCGCGCCCGGCGATGCGCTGCTGCTCGGCACCGACCTCGAAAAGCCTGTGCCCGTGCTGATAGCCGCGTACGACGATCCCATTGGCGTGACGGCCGCGTTCAACCTGAATCTGCTTGCGCGGATCAATCGCGAACTCGATGGCGATTTTCCGCTCGACGCGTTCGAGCATGTCGCGCGCTTCAACCCCGACGTACGCAGCGTCGAAATGCATCTACGCGCGAAGCGGCATGTGAGCGCGCAAGTGCGCGCGGCAAAGCTGTCGGTCGAACTGGAAGAAGGCGAGACGATCTGGACAGAAAGCAGCCACAAGTACCACACGGAAGAGTTGCACGCGATTGCCGACGACGCGGGCTTCGTGTGCAGCCATCAATGGATCGAGCGCGACTGGGGGTTTGCAGAGAGCCTGCTGGTGGCGCGCTGATTCATCAGCATGAAAAAAGCGCGCGGTGCCGCGCGCTTTTTTCTGCTTCATTCAAGTGATTCGAGTGCTTCGTACGCTTCAGTGCTGCTCGAAACGTTCGAAGCGCTTGTCGGTAGCGCGCTCTTCGCCTGTCACTTCCGTGACGCGCGCCGTCGGCGGCCCGTGACGCAGCCACGACAGCATCCGGTCGACCTGATTCGCCGGCCCTTGCAGCATCGCTTCGACGGAACCGTCGTCCATGTTCGCCACCCATCCCCGGATGCCCAGCGCATGCGCCTGGCGCACCGTCGCGAGTCGGAAGCCGACGCCCTGCACCATGCCGCGCACGCGCACGTAATACGTTTCCATCCGCGAATCGAGATCTGTGCCGGACATCCTCTCACCTCCCTATGCGTTTCCATGCGTTCACGCGGGCATTCTAGTCGCGCCGCGCGGGCTTTGCTTGCCGACGGGCACGCGAGCACGGCGCGCGCCATCGACAGTCCTTCACCCGCAGCACGTACAATCCGACCTCTGCGATACGCCATTCGGGCAGCAGTAGAGAAGAAACGGCAAAAGGGGAACGGCAGGCAATGACCGATCAGACTCGCGATCTCGTACTCGTCACCGGTGCATCTGGTTTCGTCGGCTCGGCAGTCGCGCGCATCGCGCAACAAAAGGGCTTCGCGGTGCGCGTGCTCGTGCGCCCGACGAGTCCGCGCCGCAACGTCGAATCGCTCGACGCGGAGATCGCCGTCGGCGACATGCGCGACGAAGCATCGATGCGCGCCGCGCTGCGCGGCGCGCGCTATCTGCTGCACGTCGCAGCGGATTACCGGCTGTGGGCGCCCGACCCGAACGAAATCGAGCGCTCGAATCTGGAAGGCACGGAAGCGACGATGCGCGCCGCGCTGAAGGAAGGCGTCGAGCGCATCGTGTACACGAGCAGCGTCGCGACGCTGAAGGTGACGAGCTCGGGCCAGTCCGTCGATGAAACATCGCCGATGACGCCGCAGCAGGCCATCGGCGTGTACAAGCGCAGCAAGGTGCTCGCGGAGCGCGCCGTCGAACGGATGATCGCGAACGACGGGCTGCCCGCCGTCATCGTCAATCCATCGACGCCCATCGGCCCGCGCGACGTGAAGCCGACGCCGACGGGCCGCATCATCGTCGAAGCGGCGCTCGGCAAGATTCCGGCTTTCGTCGATACGGGGCTGAACCTCGTACACGTCGATGACGTCGCGATGGGCCATTTCCTCGCGCTCGAACGCGGCAAGATTGGCGAACGGTATATCCTCGGCGGCGAGAATCTGCCGCTGCAGCAGATGCTCGCCGATATCGCCGGCATGGTCGGGCGCAAGCCGCCGACCATCGCGCTGCCGCGCTGGCCGCTGTACCCGCTCGCGATGGGCGCGGAAGCCGTCGCGAAGTTCACGAAGCGTGAGCCGTTCGTGACCGTCGACGCCCTGAAGATGTCGAAGAACAAGATGTACTTCACGTCGGCGAAAGCGGAGCGCGAACTCGGCTATCGCGCGCGGCCCTATCGCGAGGGACTGCGTGATGCGCTCGACTGGTTCCGCGACGCGGGCTATCTGAAGACGTAAGGCAGACGCGGCGATTCTCGCGCGTACGCTTTGTTACAACTCGATGCCGACACGAAGTTTAACGTCGGCGCGCAGAAGGTAAAATCGCGGGTCTTACCAGAGAACTACGCATGAACCTTCACGAACAGATTGGCGCGCTCGAAACGGGCGTCGATCAGCTGATTCAGGCTTTCACGACGTCCCGGCAACAGGTCGAGGCCGCCTCTTCCGCAGTCGAAGCCGCGGCCGCTGCTGTCGAAGCGCCCATCGAAACTGCAAAAACCGCGCAAACCGCGGCTGAAGCACGAGTCGAGCCGCAGGAAGCCGATGCAGCGGCTGCTGACGAAAAGCCGATGCTGCATATCGAACGCCCGAGCCAGAACGAAATCACGATGACGATCGGCGGCAAGTCGGTCACGCTGCATCCGTCGCAGGTCGGTCAGCTGGTCGAGGAACTGTCGAACGCGCGCGCGTCGATGGAGCCGGAAGTCCCGCCGAACCTGCCCGCCGGCTGGCGTTTCGTCTCGACGAAGAACCCGGTGATGGCCGTGCAGAAGCAATCGAACGGCGATCGCCTACTGGTGCTGCGTCACACGGGTCATGGCTGGGTGCCGTTCCAGTTCTCGCCGGACATGGTCATCCAGATGTACATGATGCTGACGCAGAAGTAATGCGCGCGGCGGCTCGCCGAGCCGTCGAGCCGTGCGCTTGGTGTCGTCGCGTCCGTTCAATGCGGCAGCAGTGAATTGAGCAGATCGGACGCGCGCTGCGAAACGCTGGGCTTGTCGGTGGCATCATCAACGGGGCTCACGTAGACAACGGGCCCGATACACAGCAAGGTCCAGCGCGCATCACAGCCGCCGTCGCGCGATGGCAGCGGCTGGTCCGCGCCCGATGCCGCGGCCGCCTCGGCGTCCAGCACTTCCGCGAACGTCTTCACGCGGCCGTTGATCTTCTCCGCATACGCCTGCGATCCGCCGTAGCTCTTCAGCGCGGCATTCATATCGCCGCCCGCCGATTTCACATAGCCATACAGAATCGCCGAGCCGACCTCGATGTTCGTCTCCGGATCGGTCAGATCCTTCACGTCTTTCAGCATCCGCTTGTGCGCGCCGGGCACGACCTGCATCAGCCCCGTCGCGCCGTTGCCGCCCTTGGCCTTTTCCTTGAAGCGCGATTCGATCGAGATGATCGCCAGAATCAGCGCGGGTGGCAGCGCGTACTTTTCAGATGCGGCGCGCACTGCGTTCGAAATCTGTTCGGCCTTCTCCTTTGCGACGCCGAACTTCTGGCGCAGATAAGCGGACATGTGGTCGTGGCTGGTCTGATCGTCCGCCAGTGCGGCCTGCATCAGGCCCAGCGACAGCGCGATCAGGCAGACGAGCCGCCTCATTGATTCGACCCGGCGGGCGCCTGCACGCGCGCCTTCCACTGCCCGCCCTTGCCGCGCCAGTAGCGCACGGCTGAGCCGAACGTCGCGCTGACGTAGAACAGCGCCACGAGCGGCAGGAACGGCGCCCACAGCGGGGAGCGGTTGTAGTAGCGCAGCATCGGCGCATACGCGCAGCACATCGCCGCCCACGCGAGCCACGCGGGCCAGCCCTTGGGACCGAGCACGATGGCGACGACGGGCGGCACGAGATAGATGATCGTCATGCCGAGCAGCGTGCCCGCGAGCAGCCACGCCGAATAGCGCAACTGCGTGAACGCGGTGCGCGCGATCATGTTCCAGATCTCGCGCCAGCTGTCGTAAGGACGCAGCGACACGCTGCGCGCCGCCACGTCCAGACGGATCGGGTGACGCCCTTCGCCACGATGCTTGATGCGCGCGGCAAGGCTGCAGTCGTCGATCAGCTCCGCGCGAATCGATTCGATGCCGCCCGCTTCTTCCAGCGCCGTGCGGCGCACCAGCATGCAGCCGCCCGCCGCCCCGGCCGTGCGGTTGCGCGGATTGTTGACCCACGAGAACGGGTAGAGCTTCGCGAAGAAGAACACGAAGGCGGGAATCAGTGCCTTTTCCCAGAACGAGTCGCAGCGCAGGCGGACCATCAGCGAGACGAGATCGCGCTGTTCCGCGTCGGCGCGCATCACGAGTTGCGTGAGCGCGTCGGCGGGATGGCCGATGTCGGCGTCCGTAAGCAGCAGATACTCGGGCAGGTAGCCGAGCGCGCGCACGGCCTCGATGCCTTGCGACTGCGCCCACACCTTGCCCGACCAGCCAGCAGGCAGCGGCTTTGCGCCGATCACCATCAGCCGGTCCGGACACTTCAGCGCGAGCGCGGCGGCACGGGCGGCGTCGGCCGTGCCGTCGGTGCTGTGGTCGTCGACGACGATCACGTGGAACTCGCCCGGATAGTCCTGTGCGAGCAGCGACGTGACAGCCCGCGCGATCACGTCCGCCTCGTTGCGCGCCGGCACCACGGCGGCGACGCCCGGCCACGCGTCACGCGTCCCGGACGCGAGCGGCGCAGCGGGATGCGCGCGCCAGAAGCCGCCGCGCGCGAACAGCAGCACACACCAGATCAGGAGCGATAGACACGCCAACAGAAACAGAACCGCCGCAATCATGCATTGCCCTCTTTGGAAGCCGCGCTGCGATGCGCGGTTGCGGACGCGCGCGGCAACACCCACCGCGACGACGCGCCAATCGTGGAAAACGACCGCTGCCCGACCATCGAATATGTGATAGACGGCCCTTTCGATACGTTCAAGAATGCGCCATATGCGAAAAACGTCGCAGAAAATTCAGCGCTTGCGAGCAAACGTTGCGCAGCGTGCGCACGCGCGACGAGGCCCGATAGTTTAAGGGTTCCCGTCACCCTGCGCAGCGAGTCATTTTTGCCGCGCGAAACACCACAGCTCAATGCATCAAAAAAGCAAACAAACGGCGATAGCGTTAGAATGCGCGTTTGGTCTCGAGTATCGACTTTCGTCGGATTTAAGACAATCAACTATATAGACGCGGCGAACAGGTCGTATTTACCGATCTTGCCGGAAACCCGCGTCAGTCGGAGTTCGCCAGCCTATGCGAGTCATCCTTGCCCAACCCCGCGGCTTTTGTGCGGGAGTAGTGAGGGCGATCGAGATTGTCGATCGCGCTTTGCAGCAACATGGCGCACCGGTTTACGTGCGTCACGAGATCGTCCACAACAGGCACGTGGTCGATAATCTTCGCCGCAAAGGCGCGCGTTTCGTCGAAGAACTCGATGAGGTGCCGCAGGGCGCAGTTGCGATTTTTAGTGCCCACGGTGTTGCTCAAAGCGTCGAACGCGACGCGGAAGAGCGCGGTCTGGATGTGCTGGATGCCACCTGCCCGCTCGTGACCAAGGTGCATGTGCAAGGACGGCAGTATGTCGCCGCGGGCCGCACGCTGATCCTGATCGGCCATGCCGGTCATCCTGAAGTAGAAGGCACGATCGGCCAGATTCCGGGGCCCGTGCTGCTCGTGCAAAGCGAAGCCGACGTCGCAAAGCTGGAACTGCCCGTTGACACGCCGCTTGCTTACGTTACGCAGACCACGCTTTCGGTGGACGACACGCGCGGCATCATCAATGCGCTGAAGCGCCGTTTCCCGGATATCGTCGGCCCCGATACGCGCGATATCTGCTACGCGACGCAGAACCGCCAGGCCGCCGTGCGCGAACTCAGCTCGCACGTGGACGTGTTGCTGGTGGTGGGCGCAACGAACAGCTCGAATTCGAATCGCCTGCGCGAAATCGGCGGCGAATCGGGGGTGCCGAGCTACCTCGTCGCCGACGGCTCCGAACTCAAGCCGGAATGGTTCGCAGGCGTCGAAACGGTCGGCCTTACGGCGGGCGCATCGGCGCCTGAAGAAATGGTCGAGAACGTCATTGATGCGCTTCGCGCACTGGGCCCCGTCGACGTCACGACGATGGCGGGACGTGAAGAAAAAGTTGAATTCAAGTTGCCGTCGAAACTGACGCAACCACTCGCTGCACGCGAAGTTTAAGGAGGACGATTTGTCTATTCCGATGCTACAAAAGGTCCGGGTCGGCGCGTACATCATGCGTCAGCACCTGAAGGGCAACAAGCGCTATCCGCTCGCGCTGATGCTCGAGCCGCTGTTCCGCTGCAACCTCGCATGCAACGGCTGCGGCAAGATCGACTATCCGGACCCCATCCTCAACCAGCGTCTGTCGCTGGCCGAATGCCTCGAAGCCGTCGACGAATGCGGCGCACCCGTCGTTTCGATCGCGGGCGGCGAGCCGCTCCTGCACAAGGAGATGCCGCAGATCGTCAAGGGCATCATGGCGCGCAAGAAGTTCGTGTACCTGTGCACGAACGCGCTGCTGATGGAAAAGAAGATGGACGACTACGAGCCGAATCCGTACTTCGTCTGGTCGGTGCACCTGGATGGCGACCGCGAAATGCACGACCACTCGGTGTCGCAGGACGGCACGTACGACAAGGCCGTCGCCGCCATCAAGGAAGCCAAGCGCCGCGGCTTCCGCGTGAACATCAACTGCACGCTGTTCAACGATGCCGTGCCGGAACGCGTCGCCGCGTTCTTCGACACGGTCGGCCCGATGGGTGTCGACGGCATTACGGTGTCGCCGGGCTATGCGTATGAGCGCGCGCCCGACCAGCAGCACTTCCTGAACCGCGAAAAGACCAAGCAGCTGTTCCGCGAAATCTTCAAGCGCGGCGACAACGGCAAGAAGTGGTCGTTCAGCCAGTCGAGCCTGTTCCTCGACTTCCTCGCCGGCAACCAGACGTACGAATGCACGCCGTGGGGCAACCCGGCGCGCACCGTGTTCGGCTGGCAGAAGCCGTGCTATCTGGTCGGCGAAGGTTACGTGAAGACCTTCAAGGAACTGATGGAAACCACCGACTGGGACAAGTACGGCACGGGCAACTATGAGAAGTGCGCGGACTGCATGGTCCACTGCGGCTTCGAAGCGACGGCCGTGATGGACACGGTCTCGCATCCGCTGAAGGCGTTCAAGGTCAGCCTGACGGGCGCGCGGACGACGGGCGAATTCGCAAAGGACATCCCGCTCGACAGGCAGCGTCCCGCCGAATACGTGTTCTCGCGTCACGTCGAGATCAAGCTCGACGAGATCAAGCGCGCGGGCACGGGCAAGAAGGTGCAGACCTCGGCAGCCGCGTTGAACTGAGTCGGATCGCAGCGGCATGAAAAAAGAGCGCAACGGTTCAAACCGTTGCGCTCTTTCTGTTTGTGCCTCGTTGCGTGTGCCTCGCTGCGTCGCCGCGCGAAGCTATGCGGTCAAGGCGCAGTTGTCAGCCCGCGCTGCGTGCGTTGTGCTGCGTGAGGAACTTGATCAGACCGTCGATGCCACCCTTCGACAGCTGCTCCTGGAACTGCGTCTGATACACCTGGATGAGCCACGCGCCCATCATGTTGATGTCGTAAATCTTCCAGCCGTTCGCCGTTTTTTCCAGGCGGTAGTCGATCGCATCGTCGCCGCCGTTGCTCAGCACATGGGACTGAACGACGGTGTCTTTCGCATCGGCCGACGTGTTCGCCGGCTGGAAGCGGAACTTCACATCCTGATCGCGCAGTTGCGAAAGCGATGCCGCATAAGTACCGACAAGCAGTTTCGTGAATTGCTCATACAGTTGTTTTTGCTGTTCAGGCGTCGCGGTGCTCCAGGCTTTACCGACTGCGATGCGCGTCGTGCGCTGGAAGTTCGTCGCGGGCACGAAATGTGACTCGACCACTTGCGTGATCTTCTTCATGTCGCCGCCGCGTGCCTGCGGGTCGGCCTTCATCGCACTGACCGTGCCTTCGACCGCGCTCCTCACGATCGCATCAGGCGCGCTTTGTGCGAAAGCCGCGGTGGAAACCACGGCGGCTGCCAGAAAAGCAGATATATAACGTTTCATACGCTCATCGGGACAGTTGAGAATAACCCGCGCGGAACAGGCCGCTTCCGCGCCGGGGGTACGGGCCAGTATACCGGCTTTGACGGGCCGCACTGCGTTCGCTTACGCGACCTTGCGACGGCCGCGTCGGTATACTTGTGCCCTCTGCCAATAACACCAATCTGACTAGGTCCCGCTCGCGTACATGCTGAAGTCCTCAATCGTTCGCCTCGTTGTCTGGTCGGTGCGCCGTCCGCTGCAGGTCATCGGGCTGTCGCTCGTACTCGCCGTGCTGAGCGCCACCTATGTCGTTCATCACTTCAAGATCAATACCGACACCAGCCGTCTCGTTGAGAACGATGCGCAATGGTCCGCGCTGGAAAAGCAGATCGACAAGGCCTTCCCCGATCGCGGGCAAACGCTGCTCGTCGTCGTCGAGGCCGGCGCACCCGAATACGCGAACGCCGCCGCCAACACGCTCGCCACGGAACTGCAAAAGGAAACGAAGGAGTTCGTCTCGGTATCGCAACCGGGCAGCGGGCCGTTCTTCGAAAAGAACGGCTTGCTGTTTCCTTCCGTCAGCGAAGTGCAATCGACGACCGGGCAACTGGCCAAGGCGCGCCCCCTCATCAACTCGCTCGCGCACGATCCGAGCCTGACGGGTCTCGCGGGCACGCTGACCACGAGCCTGTTGCTGCCGCTGCAGATCGGCCAGGTGAAGCTCGCCGACATGAGCAACCTGCTGTCGCGCAGCGCGACCGTGATCGATCACGTGCTCGCCAACGAGCCCGCCGTGTTCTCGTGGCGCGCGCTCGTCGACAAGGACGCCGCGAAGATGCCCGCGCGGGCGTTCATCGTGGTGCAACCCGTCGTCAACTACGCGGCGCTGCAAGCGGGCGCGCATGCATCGGAAGAGATTCGCAAGACGGCTGCATCGCTCGATCTCGATGCGCAGTACGGCGCGCGCATCCGGCTGACGGGCGAACAGCCTCTCGCCGATGAAGAGTTCGCATCGGTGCAGGACGGCGCGGAGATCAACGGCATCGCGACGTTCCTCGTTGTGCTTGGCATTCTTTGGCTCGCGCTGCGCTCGGGGCGCCTGATCTTCGCCGTGTTCGTCACGCTGTTCGTGGGCCTCGCCATCACGGCCGCGCTCGGGCTGATGATGGTCGACGCGCTGAACATGATTTCCGTCGCGTTCATGGTGCTGTTCGTCGGGCTCGGCGTCGACTTTGGCGTGCAGTTCGGCGTGAAGTATCGCGAGGAGCGCAATCGTGATGACCGGCTCGCGGCCGCGCTCATTCACACCGCTTACAGCATCGGCGTGCCGTTGACGCTCGCCGCCGTCGCCGTTGCCGAGAGCTTCTTTTCGTTCCTGCCGACGGCCTATCGCGGCGTGTCCGAACTGGGCAAGATCGCGGGCGTCGGCATGTTCGTCGCCTACGTGACCAACATGACGTTGCTGCCCGCGCTCATCAAGGTGCTCAATCCGCGGGGCGAACCGGAGTCGCCGGGCTTCAAGTTCCTCGCACCCGTCGACGACTTTCTCGACCGCAACCGCACGCCGGTGCTGATCGCGACAGCCGTGGCGATCATCGGCGCATCGCCGCTGCTGCTGCATCTGCGTTTCGACTTCAATCCGCTGCATCTGAAAGACCCGAACACGGAGTCGATGGCGACGCTGATCTCCCTCAACGACGCCCCCGAAGCCGCCGTCAACAACGTGCGCGCGCTCGCGCCTTCGCTGGCAGCCGCGGACGCGATTGCCGCGCGGCTTTCGAAGCTGCCGGAAGTCGGCCGCACGACGACGCTCTCCACGTACATTCCCGCCGACCAGCCGCAAAAGCTCGCGCTGATTTCGGCGGCCGCCCAGCAGCTGTTGCCCGCGCTCACGCAGACGCCCGCGCCGCCCGCCACGGATGCCGTGCGCGTCGCCGCGTTGAAGCGCTGCGCGAACCAGCTCGCACTCGCCTCCGAAGATCACCCGGGCCCCGGCGCCGCCGAAGCGAAGCATCTGTCCGATACGCTGACCAAGCTCGCGAACGCCGATGTCTCGACGCGCGACCGCGCCGAGCGCGCGATGTCGGAACCGCTGAAAATCTCGCTGCACCAGCTGACGACCTTGCTGCAACCATCGGAGATCACGCGCGAGAACGTGCCGAAGGACATCGCGGAGAGCTGGGTGTCGAAGACGGGCCAGGCGCTCGTCGAGATTTCGCCGAAGGTGCCGCCCGGCGCCGATCCCGGCGACGACGTGATGCTGCGCAACTTCGCGAAGGCCGTGAAGACGGCGGAGCCTGGCGCAATCGGCGGGCCGATCTCGATCCTGCACTCGGCGAACGTGATCATCACGGCGTTCCTGCAGGCGGGCGCGTGGGCCATCCTGTCGATCACGGTGCTGCTGTGGCTCACGCTGCGCCGGTTCGGCGACGTGCTGCGCACGCTCGTGCCGCTGCTGGTGTCGGCTATCGTCACGCTGGAGTTGTGCGTCGCGTTCAACATGCCGCTGAACTTCGCGAATATCATCGCGTTGCCGCTGATGCTCGGCGTCGGCGTGGCGTTCAAGATCTACTTTGTGATGGCATGGCGCCGGGGACAGACAGGCCTGCTGCAATCGAGTCTCACGCATGCCGTGCTGTTCAGCGCGGCGACCACGGCGACGGCGTTCGGCAGTCTGTGGCTGTCGCACCATCCGGGCACATCGAGCATGGGACGGCTGCTCGCGCTGTCCCTTGTCTGCACGCTGACGGGCGCTGTGGTATTTCAGCCGGTGTTGATGGGCAAACCGCGCGCTCGCCGCGCATTGAAGAAACAACAAGGATAGCCGCATGAAGATGCGAACAGCCGCGCTGGCGCTGGCCGCCGCGAGTCTTGCGACGGGGTGTGCAACAGGACCGGACCGGAAGCCGGGAGACCCGCTCGAACCGATGAACCGCGCGATTTTCACGTTCAACGATGCACTCGATCGCACCGTCGCCGTGCCGATCGCGAAGGGCTATCAGAAGGTCACGCCGCAGCCGCTGCGCCAGGCGATCAGCAACTTCTTCTCGAACCTCGGGGATCTGGACAACTTCGCCAACAGCCTTCTGCAGTTGCACATCAAGGACGCGACGGAAAGCCTGATGCGCTTCGCGATGAACTCGACGTTCGGCATCGGCGGCCTGATCGATTTCGCGACGCCTGCCGGACTGCCGAAGCACAAGCAGGACTTCGGCCTGACGCTCGGACGCTGGGGCGTGCCGTCGGGTCCGTATCTGGTGCTGCCGCTTTTCGGGCCGAGTTCGTTCCGCGACGGCCTCGGCTATTTCGTCGATTTCCGCGCGAACCCGATGACGTATCTGGACGCGGAGTACAAGTACCCGCTGTACTTCCTGCAGTTCGTCAGCGTGCGTTCGGATCTGCTCGGCGCGACGACGCTGCTGGAACAGGCCGCGCTCGACAAATACTCGTTCGTCCGCGACGCCTACACGCAGCAGCGCCGCTCGCTGCTGCGCAACGCTGGCGCGCCCGCTTCGAATCTGCCGAACTATAGCGAGCCCGAGGATTCGGGTGCGGAAGCGCCTTCGGGGGCGTCGGGCGTGGCGCCGTCGACTGTTCCGGGCGCGGCGCCCACCGGCTTGCCAAACTACGAGAATCCGGGCGAGGCCGCGCCGCCGGAAGGCGCATCGGGCGCAGGTGGCGCAAAGCGGACGCCGCCCGCCAATGACGACGGCTTGCCGAACTACGAAGATCCGGGCGACACGTCCGCGCCGCCGCCCGCCTCGTCGACGGCGCCCAGCGACGGCACGCCCGTCCCGTCGATGTCGAACCCGTCGGGCGCAGCGCCAGCGCAAGGCGCGGCTCCCGCGCCGTCGCCCTCGCCTTCGCCCGACAAGTCCCCTTCGCAATAAGCCGCTTTGGCTTTTGTCCTGTGGATGCAAAAAAATCCCCGGCTGGTCACGCAACCAACCGGGGATTTTTTGTGCGGCCGACTCAGCTAGCCGAAGGATTACGGCGATGAACCGCCGCGCCGCGCGTCAATGCGCTGCGTCCGCTTCCTGATCGACAGCATTAACTGCCTCGGCGTCTTCCGATGCAAGCAACGCCGGTTGCTGCTGCATCGCGCGCAGCTTTTCGCTGTAGCGCTCGAAAGCCTCGTCGGCGTAGCGGATCTTCTTGCGGCCGTGCGGCGCCGGATTGCCGTTCTCGTCGAGATTCACGAACACCATCTTTTCGACGGTCAGAATGCTCTTGCGCGTGATCTTGTTGCGTACTTCGCAGCGCAGCGTGATCGACGTCCTGCCGAAATGGGTCGCCGTCATGCCGAGCTCGATGATGTCGCCCTGCCGCGCCGAGCTGACAAAGTTGATCTCGGACATGAACTTGGTCACGACGCGCTGGTTGTCGAGCTGGCAGATCGCGTAAATGGCGGCTTCTTCGTCGATCCAGCGCAGCAGGCTGCCGCCGAACAGCGTGCCGTTGGGATTGAGGTCTTCAGGCTTGACCCATTTGCGTGTGTGGAAATTCATTCGGTCCCTCTTCGGAATAGCGCGGACGCGCTCGTCGGCGCGCCCTAGGGTTAATACGTAGCACTATATCAGACATAAGGGTTTTCCCTAGGTTATCAAGACCAACACACTGTTTCGTTTTCGCGGCGTGCAGCGTGCGGCTTGATGCGTCAGGGAAAGAGGAGCGCGCCCGAGCGTTCCAGGGCGTGCCGGGCAGCGACGAGCGTGCTACGGGCGGCGCGGGCGTCGGCGGCAACCTGCAGCAGGCCGCCCAGTTGCGACGGCTGGCGCGCCAGTTCGCGCAGGATCGGCCCGATGGCCGTTGTGCCGTCGTCGCGCAGGCCCGCCGTCGCGGCGGAGGGCAGCGTGCGCCACGCCGGATCGACGACGGCGCGGCAGACCGCAAAGGGCAAGCCGTTCGCCTCGGCGATCGCGCCCGCGAGGTGAGATTCCATGTCGACAGCAAGCGCGCCCGTCGACGCATGCAGCGCCTCCTTGTCCGCAGCGCCGACGAGCGGCGCGCCGACGCCCGCCATCGGGCCGCGCCACAGCTTTGTATTCAGCGGGGTCGCGCCGAGCGCGGTGACGATGCGCGCGGACCAGCGCAGATCGGTATCGACCTTTCCGAGCGGACTATGCACGCTGCTCGCGACGATCAGCGCGCCGGGCGCCAGATCGGGCGCCAGCCCGCCCGCCGTGCCGAAGCTGACGATGCCCGCGCAGCCGCGCGCGACGGCTTCGTTGAGCGCGCGTTCGAGCAGATCGGCGCGCGCCGCGAACACAGCGTCGACGCCCTTGCCGCGCGCGATGCGCGCCTCGAACGCCATCCCCGTGACGGCGATGACGGGCAGGCTCGCGTTCATGCGATCGGGCCGAGCCGCCATCACATTCCGACGGTGACGCGCTTCTCGCCCGTGCGCGTCAGGTTGCGGTAGCGCGCGAGGGCCCACAGTGGGAAGAACTTGCGATAGCCGTGGTAGCGCAGATAGAACACGCGCGGGAAGCCCGTCGCGGAAAAGCGCTCTTCGTCCCACAGGCCGTGGTCGCGCTGCTCGCTCTTCAGATATTCGATGCCGCGCGCGACGGCGGGATGATCGACGTAACCGGCTGCCATCAGCCCGAGCAGCGCCCACGACGTCTGCGACGGAATGCTCGTCGCCTTTTCGTAGCCGCGGTAGTCGAGCTTGTAGCTGGTGCCGTCTTCGCCCCAGCCGCCGTCCGGGTTCTGGATCGACACGAGCCATTGCGCGGCGCGTTTGATGCGCGCGTCTTCGAGCGAGATGCCCGCCGCGTTGAGCGCGCACAGCGCCGTCCACGTGCCGTAGATAAAGTTCATGCCCCAGCGGCCGTACCAGCTGCCATCTTCTTCCTGCTCCTTCAGCAGATAGTCGTACGCGCGGCGCGCCGGCTCGCTCGTCGCGGGCATTTCGCCGAGTTGCGCGAGCATTGACAGACAGCGGCCCGACACGTCCGCCGTCGGCGGATCGAGCAATGCGCCGTGATCGGAGAACGGAATGTTGTTCAGGTAGTACTGCGTGTTTTCCGGCTCGAACGCGCCCCAGCCACCGTCGCTGCTCTGCATGCCGACCACCCACTCGCGGGCGCGGGCAATCGCGTTGCCGTCGACATCCGATTTCGTCAGCGCCGCCGCGCGTTGCATCGCCATTGCGACCACGGCCGTATCGTCGACGTCGGGGTAATGGGCGTTGTTGTACTGGAATGCCCAGCCGCCGGGACGCGTATCCGGACGGCGCGAAATCCAGTCGCCGCGCACGTCGAGAATCTGCAGCGGGCGCAGCCATTCGAGGCCGCGCAGCACGGCCTCTTCGGCGCGCTCGTCGCCCGTTTCGAGCAGCGCATGCGCGATGAGCGACGTGTCCCACACGGGCGACAGGCACGGCTGGCAATACGCTTCGTCTTCGTGGATGACGAGCAGCTTGTCGATCGACTTGCGGGCAATCGCGCGATTCGGGTGATCGGCGGGATAGCCGAGCACGTCGTACATCATCACCGAGTTCGCCATCGCCGGGAAAATCGCGCCGAGGCCGTCTTCGCCGTTCAGACGTTCATCGACGAATGCGACGGCCGCCTTGATCGCGCGCTCGCGCGACGCTTTCGGGAACAGGCCGTCCGTCATGCGCAGCACGCCGTCGACGGTGCGGAAAAAGGCGAACCAGCCTTTGCTCTGGTGGCCCGAGCGCGGCAGCAGGCCCGTCGTCACGGGCGCGCCGCGGAACAGTTCGTCGATGCGCACGCCGCGCGGATTGCGCGCGACGGGGCGCTTCGCGTTCAGCACGAGCAACGGCACGATCACGGTGCGCGCCCAGTACGACACCTTCGACAGATGGAACGGGAACCACTTGGGCAGCAGCATGATTTCGACGGGCATCATCGGCACCGCGTACCACGTCACCACGCCGAAGAGCGCCAGCAGAATGCGCGTGAACACGTTCACCGCCTCGGCGCCGCCGTTCGCGAGAATCGCCTCGCGCGCGCGGACCATGTGCTCGGCGTCTTCCGGATCGCCAATCATCTTCAGCGCGAAGTAGGCCTTCACGCTCGCGCTGACGTCGAGCGCGCCATCCATGAAGAGCGGCCAGCCGCCGTTGGGCAACTGGATGCGGCGCAGATAGCGCGCGATCTTCTGTTCGAGTTCGACGTCGGGCGTCTCGCCGAGGTAATGAACGAGCAGCACGTATTCGGCGGGAATCGTCGCGTCGGCTTCGAGTTCGTAGACCCAGTGGCCGTCGTCCTTTTGCGCGGCGAGGATCGCATCGGTCGCGCGCGTGACGGCGGCGTCGAGCGCATCGACGGGCGCGGCGCCCGTCGCCAGCGCGGCAGCGACGGGGGCGTGATCGTCGATCAGCGTTTGAGGCAGTGCATCGCCCAGCGTCTGGGTCATGGATAGGTCGTTCATCGGCGTTCCATCAGTTCATTCAATAGCGTATCCGCGGCCTTCCGGCCCGAGCGGATCGCTCCTTCGATGCCCGCTGGCAGGCCGGTTGCCGTCCAGTCGCCTGCAAGCATCAGATTGTTCCAGCGAGTGCGCGTAGCGGGACGGCGCATCTCGTCTTCGGGCCGCGCGGCGATCGTCGCGCGCGGCTCGACCGTCACCTGCCACTTCAGCGGCAGATCGTCTGACAGCCCCGTCGCTCTCGCGATGTCCTTCCACAGCGTACGCGCGAGTTCGTCGCGCGGCGTATCGATGAGACTCGCGGCGTCATATGCCGTCACCGACAGACGCCCGTCGGACGCGATCAGCCAGTCGGCGGTCGCGTTGACGAGGCCCGTCAGCGGCGGGTGGCCGAGCGGCGGCTCGACGGCGTAATGCGCCGTCACGACGGCGGAGAACCGGCCCGGCGCCTGCACGGCCGGCAGCAGCGCTTGCGCGACATCCGGCGTCACGGCCAGCACGACGGCCTCGTTCACGCCGATTTCGACGCGCTCGTCACCGAATCGAAGCGCGCTCACGCGGCTCTCCGACGCGTGCGCAAGCTCGAGCGCGTCGAGCCGCGTGCCGAGCCGGATCGCCGCGCCGCCGTGCTGCAAAAGACGCAGCGCCGGTTCGACGAAGGCAGAGCCCAGCCCGTTGCGCGCAATCAGCGGCCGGCTTGCGGGGCCGCCCGCCGCGAGCGTGTCGCGCAGCGCAGCGCCCGCCACTTCGGCCGTCGCGTGGCGCGGCTCGATGTTCGTCATCGCGAGCAGCAGGGGCCGCAGCATGCGGTCCCACAACACGCCGTTGCTGCGCATCGTCTGCGCGACGGTGCGGCCGGGCTTCGCGAACAGCAGCGGCACGATCGACAGATAGTCCGACCACACGGTCTCCGGCACGCGCGCGCCGGCCTCGAAAATCCACGCCGGAAAACGTCCCGGCGACATCCGGACTGTCCAGCGCCGGTTCGTCGCGAGATCGACGAAGGGGTATTCGGGCTGTATCGGCCCGACAAGTTCGTCGGCGGAACCGATTGCGCGCAAGTAGTTCAGCGTCGCCTGCTGGCCCGACAGCATCAGGTGATTGCCGCTGTCGACCGTGCCCGCGAGCACGCGGTCGTAGTACGAACGGCAGCGGCCGCCCGCCTGTTCGGCCGCTTCGTACAGGATCACCTGCGCGCCGCGCCGCTGCAACTGCACAGCAGCCGCCAGACCGGCCAGCCCCGCGCCGATCACATGGACCAGCTTGCGCATCAAAAGAAAGCGTAGCGCGCGACGATGGCCAGCATCCGCAGCTTCGGCTTGCTGATCTTCGTGCGCGGAATGTCGAAGCCGCGATCCAGCGTGCGATCGAGCAGCACGCGATAGACGCCCGACATGATGCGCGGCGCGCGAACCTGCGCGCGCGGCTGCGCATCCATGATCGCGTCGGCGGCGGCGAAGTGCTGCTTCGCGCGCTCGACGAGCGTCGCGCACACGCGAGGCAGAGACGGATCGTCGGCGACCGTAAGCGGATTCGACGTCGCGATGCCTTCCCGCGCGAGCAGCTCGTACGGCAGATAGCAGCGGTTGATCGCGGCGTCTTCGTCGATATCGCGCAGGATGTTCGTCAGTTGCAGCGCGCGTCCCAGATGATGCGATAGCTCGATGCCGGGCTGCTCCTCCATCCCGAAAATTCTCACCGACAACCGGCCCGCCGCGCTCGCGACGCGGTCGCAGTACAGATCGAGCGTCGCTTCGTCGGGCGCGCAGATGTCGGCGGCGGCGTCCATCGCCATGCCGTCGATCATCGCGTGGAAGTCTTCGCGCTGCAGGTGAAACGTGTGGATGTGCCGGGTCAGTTCGCGCAGCGACGCGCGCGGCGAGCCCGCGTAGCACGCGTCGATGTCCGCCCGCCAGCGCTCGAGACCCGCGGCGCGTTCGGCGCGCGGCAGGTTGCTGTCGGCGATATCGTCGACGGCGCGGCAGAAGGCGTAGACCTGGTACATCGCGTCGCGCTGCGCCGGCGGCAGGATGCGCATCGCGAGATAAAACGAGCTGCCCGAACTTGCGGCGGCTGCGTCAGTTTGTGTTTCGTCCACGACGAGGTTGGAAACGGCCAAGACGATCTCCGCTGAGACACCCACGAGGGGGCGATCAAGAAGTCATGCCTACCCGCAGGGCAAGCCGCCCGCGCGCGCGGACACGCGCGAAACTCCAGCCACAAAGGCCGGAAAACGGCGAAAAGTATACCAACCTTTGACAGGCGCCGCAGAAACAGCGAGCGATCGTGTGAGCGCGGCAAGCGCGCAGGCGCACGGTTAATCGGTATGGGAGGTCGACGGGGTAATGCCGGCGGCATTTGGCGCAATGCCAATCAAAATCGCTTTGTCAGCTCTGGTTATGGCGTTGATTGGCGGGCTATCTCAAATTAAGACTTGTCTGAGATATCGCGGGGCAAATCGCGATTACATTTGTCGTCGCTATGAACACCGAAGGGACACACCACAGGCCAAAGCGCTGTCCGCCCGCAAATGGTCGACATCAAATATGTCGACATTTTCCTGGAGTCCATTTTCAGTCGGATTATCTCCGGTATTAATTGATCGATCATTTTCGCGTTCAAAATTAATTGATTTTAAATAATCCGCCAATTTCGTTTTATTGAAGGAAAATCATGAAATTCCATATGTTTTTAGCCGCGCCTCTTCTCGCCGCTTTTGTGTTTTCGGCACCCGTCTTCGCCACGCAAAACGACGAAGCCGTGATCCGCCAGATGGAGGAAACGTGGCTGCAGGCAAGCATGCATCGCGATCGCGACACGCTCAAAGCACTGCTCGACGACTCGTATCGCGAGATCACGCCGTCGGGCGCGGCGCGTACGAAAAGCGATGTGCTGAGCGCGCCGCCCTTGCCCGCAGGCTCGAAGCAGACGCTGCAGAATGTGCAGATTCATGTGGACGGCGATCAGGCCGTCGCAGTCGGCGAAGATCACTTCATGGCGCCGAACGGTCAGTCAGCCGTGTTCGCATTCAAGGACGATTTCTTGCGTCGCGACGGCCAGTGGCGCATCGTCGGCTCGTGGATGAGCCGTAAGTGAATCAGCGCAGCGGGCGTCGAACACGTGCGGCTTGCCGGCGGGCGCCCGGCCCCCGCGCCACGAAAACCACTCAGATGAAGGCCACCGAGCGGTTGCGCCCCTGCCGCTTCGCGCTATAGAGCGCGGCGTCCGCCTCGTTGATGAGCGCCTCGTAGGCCGGCACGCCCACCCGCGCCGCCGCGCCGCCGACGCTCGCAGTCACCGGCACGTTCACGCCTTGCACATCGACGGCCGATCCGCCGATCGTGTTCCGGATCTTCTCCGCGACCTGCATCGCATCGTCGAGCGGCGTGCACGGCAGCAGCAACGCGAACTCCTCGCCGCCGAAACGCCCGAACGTATCCTGCGCACGCACGACGTGCGACACGCGCCGAGCCATCTCGCGCAGCACGGTATCGCCGACCATGTGGCCGAACTGGTCGTTGATCTTCTTGAAGTGATCGAGATCGAATAGCAGGATCGACAGATTGCCGCCGTAGCGCTGCCAGCGCGTGTATTCGTCGCGCAACCGCGCTTCGAAGAACCGTCGGTTCGCGATACCCGTCAAGCCGTCGCGGTCCGCGTATTCCTGCAGCTTCGCGACAGCCTCTTCGCGCTCGCGCTGCACGATGCTCACGTGCGTCACATCGCACACCGTCACGCAGACGGCCTCCACTTCGCGCTCGCGCATGATCGGCATGAACGTGCAGTCCTGCTGCATGTAATCGACGCCGCCCGTGATCGGCCGGTCATGATCGAACTTGAACAGATACGGACGCTGCTCCCACGAGCTGAACGCAAAGCTGCCGAGCTGGAAAACGCTTTCGACCTTGCGCGTGAACCACACGCGCGGCAGTTCCGGAAAGCTGGCGAAAATCGACCTGCCGACCACCTGCTGCGCCGACAGTCCGCTGTGATCGTGCATGAAGCGGTTCCACATCAGCACGTTCATCTGACGGTCGAGCACGAAAATGCCAAAGCCGACCCGTTCGACGACCAGGTCGCTCAGCGTTGGAAGCGGAGCATTCATAGGCTGGAAAGCAACGCGTCCAGCGCGGTGCTCAGATGGCGGATCGAGTCTTCCGCCATCAGCATCACGAGGTGGGCGCGGAAACTCTGATCCTCCAGCGCGAAGTTCACTTCGACCAACAGCGCGGCCTCCCAGGCGAGCACTTTCGGCTGGAAGACGTCGTCGAGCGACATCGCAGAACCGAGCAGGCCCGGCGGCGAAAACACCGGCGTGCGCCCGAGCTGGTCGAGGATGCACGACACGCACGCGCCCGTCAGGATGTTCGCGACGTCGAACATGAGTTCTTCCTGCGACGTCGCCTCGTACGCGGACTTCGCGTACGGATCGCTCACGAGCGCGCACAGCTGCTCGATGCTGCCCGTGCGGCAGATCACGAGCGCCTCGCCCTTGATGTCGGACCGGAAGCCCTGCCGGACGGCGCTGACGGGCTCGTTGATGCCCGTCATGTCGCGCAGCGCCTGCGCCGCCTCGCGCACGGCGACCACGCGCACGCGCGGCACGGAAAGTTCGATGAACGCATCGAGCAGGAGCGCGAGGCGCGTCGCGGCCTGGCCCATCGCCAGATTGGCGATCTCCTGCAGCGCGTCGCGCTGCTCTTCGTTTAGGACTGGCTCAGACATACAAACCGTACTCCTTCAGGATGGGACGCAGCGCCTCCGGGGTCACGGGCTTGGCGATAAAGGCAATCGCGCCAAGCGTGCGCACGCGCTCCCTTGCCATCGGCTGGATATCGGCGGACACGACGATCACGAACGTATTGAGGTCCTCGTGCTGTAGAGCCTCAAGAACCTGATAGCCCGTCATGTCGGGCATCGTCAGATCGAGAAACATCACCGATGCGCGGCCCTTGCGATAATGATCGAGCGCTTCGCGGCCGTTCGAGGCATAGGTGATGTCGACTTTCCAATCCTCCGGCAATGCCTTGGTGAGCACCTTGCGGGCAAGCAGCGAATCATCGGCGATCACAATGGGCAAAGACATGGCAGTGGACTGGAAACGGAGTGGGCTCGTACGTGTTAACGGCGGCGTGAATTTAATCTTTAGTGGCCGCTCGCGCAGTCGCGCAACGGAACCGCACGGACGAGGAGTAAGCGGCAAGGAGAAGCGGTCGGCACGAGCGATGCTCGACACGATGGCGGCCCGACGAACGCGCCGTACGGCGCGCGCTGCACGGGCGGCGCGCGGCCGATGCAGTGTGCACGCAATGGACAACGTCAATGACCGGCATTTTCGAAGCCTACCCCGTTGATCATGCTGCGGCGGCAAGACGGCGTTCATGGCTCCGTGGTGCCCCGCTGGTCTCCGCGAGGGTTTGGCGGGACTTGCATGGCATGCAATGCCCGGGCCCTCGCGCGGATTTCGCCCGATCATGGCGGGCTGAGTATTTATCGTTGCGCAATTTTCGAAGCAAATCGGCGAAAAGGCAACTCGCGAACGGGCGTTCGTCGAATGAAATCAACTCAAAACAGTCGAATTGCAGTGAAAATATGGCAATCAGCTCGACGGAAGATCGTCTTTTTACTTTTGTGTACGTTTGCGCTTCTGGATTCGTCGCTGATTTGCAGGCGTATCCGGCCAACGCTTTCAAGCCTCGATGGGGCGCGGCCGTTGCGCGCATGGTTGCATTGCACGCGAGCAAGCCGCGCACCGACTCTATGATGAGAGCTCTACCGCTTGCCACCCGCCGCCTGCGCGGCCTGCGCCATGACGAAACCTGACCGGCCCGATTCCGTCGACGTGAAAGCATCGGACGGGCGCGCACGCGCCGCGCGGCCCGACGAAGCCGTGTTTCCCGCCGTGCCCGAGCACAACTTCGCCGTGCGCCGCATGACGCTGATCGCGCTGCTGGTGGCGGCCGTCGTGCTGCCGTGCGTGTTCGTCGCGGCGATGGCGTTCAGCGACCTGCGCTCGCGCGAAGCCGACGCGACGGATGTGACGCTGCGCACCGTGCGCGTCGCCGAAGAGCATGCGCTGAAGGTGTTCGACATGAACGAGGCGCTCGATGCGCGCGTCGTCGATCTCGTCCAGGGTCTCGACGACGACGGCATCCGCGATCGCGAAGCCTCGATCCACGAGAAGCTGCAAACGATGGGCGGCGGCTATCCGCAAGTCGCGGCCGTCGCCATCTTCGGCCGGGATGGCACCCTGCTCGCGAGCAGCCGCTTCTATCCGGCGCCGTCCGTGTCGATCAGCCAGCGCGAGGATTTCGTCGGCATCCGCGACGGCCAGGTGCTCGAGCACGTGTCGAAGGTGATGGTCGGAAACGTGGCGGGGGAAGTCGTGTTCAATACGGGCGTCGCGCGGCGCGCGGACGACGGCTCGTTCGCGGGCATCGTATCCGTCGCATTGCGGCCCAGCTATTTCAACGCGTTCTACCGCGAGCTGCGCGGCGGCACCGACTCGCCGATGACGATGGCGCTGACGCGCGCCGACGCTTCGCTGCTCGCGCGCTACCCCGTCACTCCGATGTCGAAAGTCGAGGAACCGACGCGCCACAACGCCTATACCGATGCACTCGCCGAAGGCCGGCGCGCGGGCGTCGTGCGCGTGCGTTCGACGGTCGACGGCGAGGGCCTGATCGTCGCGTTTCGCCGCGTCGGCTCGTACCCCGTCTATGTGACGTGCGGCTATCGCACGTCGGCGATCTGGGCCACGTGGTATCGGCATTTGAGCGTGCTGATCCTGTCGATGTTCGTGCCGTCGATCGCGCTGTGGTGCGTGATCTGGCTGTCGCTCAAGCGGCTCGCCGCCGAGGAAGAGGCGTGGGAGCGCTGGCAGGCGGAAGCGTCGATGCGCCGCTCGATCGAATCGGCGTACCGGCAGTCGCGCAAGATGGAAGCGCTCGGCAATCTGGTCGGCAGCGTCGCGCACGATTTCAACAACCTGCTGATGATCGTCTCGGCCAACGCGCAGATCCTGCGCCGGCGCGGCGCGGCCACGTTCGATCGCGAACTGGCCGCGATCGAGCGCGCATTGAAAAGCGGCCAGTCGCTCACGCGGCAGTTGCTCGGCGTCGCGCGCAAGCAGCCGTTGCGCAGCGAAACGCTCGACGTCGCGCGCTGGCTGCCCGGCTGCCACGATCTGCTGCGCGCGTCGCTCGGCGCAAAGGCCGCGCTGGTGATGGACGTCGGCGTCGGCGTGTGGCCGATGCACGTCGATGTCGCCGAGCTCGAGCTGGCGCTGATCAACGTCGCCGTCAATGCGCGCGATGCAATGCCGAACGGCGGCCGCTTCACGGTGCGCACGAGCAACGTGAGTTTCCGTCATGAAGACGGTTTTCCGATCACAGGCGATTTCGTGCAGCTGTCGCTGGAAGATACGGGCGTCGGCATGCCGCCGGACGTGCTGTCGCGCGCGTTCGAGCCGCTCTTCACGACCAAGCCGAAAGGCATGGGTACGGGTCTCGGCTTGCCGCAGGTGTTCGCGTTCTGCGAGCGCTCGGGCGGCCTCGCGGCGATCGACAGCGCGATCGGCGCGGGCACGTCGGTGCGGCTCTATCTGCCGCGAGCGACGCACGCGCCGGAAGTCGAGCGGCCCGTCGAACCCGTCGCCGAGCAACGGGACGCGCCGCACGGACTGCGCATTCTGCTCGTCGAGGATAACGACGAAGTCGCCGCGGGCACGGAAGCGCTGCTGCAGATGATGGGCCACGAGGTCACGTGCACATTCAACGCCGACGCAGCAGTCGAACGGCTCGACGCCGCGCGCGCGGCGCAGAAGCATGCGGGCGAGCCGCTGCCGTTCGATCTCGTGATCTCCGACATCCACATGCCGGGCAAGCTGAACGGCATCGATCTCGCCGAGCATATCCAGACCTTCGAGACCAAGCTCCCGGTGATTCTCGTCACGGGCTATGCTGAAGAGTTGGAGCGCGCGCGCCACGTCGACGCGCGCATGTTGTCGAAGCCCTTCGATATCGCGCTGCTCGACAAATTCCTGCAGACGCTGCAGCGGGAAATCGCGCAATCGCCGACGCATCCGGCCGGTTCGAACGCACTGCCAGGGATTACCAGCTAGTTGTAAAAGGGCGCCACGCAACGTGGCGCGCGTCGATTGACGATGGTTTCGACGCTGGCGCAGGTTCGTTGCCCCGTCCTTCGTCGTTCCGGCTGACTGCGCGGTCGCGCATTCCGGCATGAACGTTGCGCGTTTCACGGCATCGACGAACGAGCGGCCTCGGCTGCGCCGGGGGTCCGTTCAGAAAGCCGCAGGAGACAGACATGCGACACACCGTGATTGGTCTTTTCGACAGCTACGCGCAAGCCGAGAGCGCGCGCAACATGCTCGTGCAGGCCGGCTTCGCCTCCGCCGACATCGAATTGCAGGCGAACCCCGAAACGCCCGCCGATGTCGCCACCGCGCATACGCCCGGCGTGATCGCGAATATCGAACGATTTCTGTCGAGTCTCTTCCAGACTTCGGGCACGACGGCGCCCGAGGCCGAGCGCTACACGGAAGCCGTGCGTCGCGGCGCGGTGCTCGTGGCCGTGAACGCCGCGAGCGAGTCGCACGCGGAACTCGCGCGCAATTCGCTGACGCGGCTGGGCGCGATCGAAGTCAGCGAACGTCCGGCAGAGGGCAGCCGCGCAGCGGCAACGCGCGACGATGCGGCACAGGCACGTCGCGAGCATTCGGTGATGGATGAGCTCGGCATCAGTACGCCGGCTGCCGTGCCGACGGCGGCCCAGCCGTCGAGCGATGCGCGGCTCACCGGAGAAGAAGCGCGCAAGCGTGCCCAGATGGATACGCTGCACGGCGTACCGCCCGTCGACGAGCCGTCGGCGCAGGCACTCGCCGCAGCGAGCGCGCCGGGCGCCGGCGCGGTGATGCGGCCCGAAACGCCGCCGCCGGAACAGCCGGGCTCGGCGCCGTCACGCACAGCGGCGCAGCAGGAGACGACGCGGCCGGGTCAGTATCCGAACTACGCGGCGCCGACCAGCACGCCACCCGTCACGCCTCCGGGCGAAACGCCTGGAGCAGCGGCCGTTGCATCGGCGGGCATCGCCGGTTCAGGCGCCGTGATGACACCCGATACGGCCGAGCCCGCGCGCGCGATGCCTCAACAGGTCCCCGACGAATTCCTCGAGTACGAGGAAGATTTCCGCGCTCACTACGACGCCCAGTACGCGGACGAAGGCTCGCGCTTCGACGAATATGTACCCGCCTATCATCACGGCGCGGCGATGGCGCGCGAAACCCGCTATCAAGACCGGCAGTGGGATGAAGTCGAGCCCGAAGTCCGCGAGCACTGGGAGCGGGACAGGCCGGAGGGCAGCTGGGAGCGGTTCAAAGCCGCCGTGCGGCACGGCTGGGATCGCGTGACAGGGCATCGTCACACGTAGCCGTGCATGTTGTGACAATCCCGTTCGGAAAGCGAGGCGGCGCCCGGTGTCGAGCGCCGCTGCCTCATGTCGATAAGCGGCGTTAGCCGATGTGCCGCTTCACCCAATCCACGTAGCGATCGACAAACTTTTGCAGGAACTTGCGCGTGTCGTCGCTTTCGATATTGCCGTTTTCGTCGATCTGGCCAGCCGTGTGTTTGATGAACATTTCCGGCTGGCCGAGCGTCGCCACATCGAGATAGGCCAGCACGTTGCGCAAATGTTGCTGCGACAACGCCGTGCCCGTCGCAGCCGGCGACGTGCCGATCACCGCGCCCGGCTTGCCGGCCCACACACTATGTCCCCACGGGCGCGAGCCCCAGTCGAGCGCGTTCTTCAGCACGCCGGGTATCGACCGGTTGTATTCAGGCGTCACGAACAGCAATGCGTTGGCAGCGAGAATCCGCTGCTTAAAGTTGCGAGCCGCTTCTGGGAAATCGTGGTCGTAATCCTGGCTATAAAGCGGAAGCGAGCCGATGTCCAGAAACTCAAAAGAAAAATCTGAAGGCGCGAGCGAAATCAATGCCTTCGCCAGAAGGCGGTTGGTCGAGTCGCGGCGCAAGCTGCCGACGACGACTGCAATGTGATAGGCCATGTCTTCCTTCCTCGGTTGGCGCGGAACGCGCGAAAAAAAAGATGCGGCCGGTCAATCATAGTGGCCGATGTGTGAACCATAGCGCCGAATTCGGCACGCGATATAACACGCTAGCCGCGCGCAGTGGATAAATCGGGGGATGCAAAAGTTATCCACAGATTTTCTGGATAACCCTGTGGATAGGTGGAATCTTTGCCTTATCAATCAAGCGGGTTGCCGGGCGGCCGCAAAGCGCGACAAACGGCTCGCGACAATACCTGCTGTTACAGCTTCGAAGTGAACTTGTGGACAAGCGATTTCTCGAACTTTTGAGAGCTTAATGCGTCCGGGAGCGGTCTGTGCTCGGATTACATTTTTAGAGACTTCATTGGGAGGACCACATCATGAGCTTGGATCATTCTGGAAAATCCCACGATGAGGCAATCGCCGCGAGAAAGCAGCAGAAACCGCGTTCGCTTGAACAACCGGGAGGCGATATGGCCGTCGACGGTACGCAAGCCGACGAGACGCATAGCTGCGGTGAGCTGTCCGAGCGCGGGAAGCAGGTCTGGCGCACGGGGAGCGGGCTCGATGGAGGTGGGAAAGTGTGAAGTCCCCGGTTCGACGTCGGCGGGATGAAGAAAAGGGCGCCTAGGTTCTTCTTATGAGGCGCCTTTTTTGCACTTTTCGTGCGCCGTCGAGTGTCTACCGCTGTGAGGGCGGCGTATCGCGATAACGCGCGAAAAATCCGCTGTGTGATGTCTCGTCTACGTTGACAGGGTGCCGTTCCGCCGCTGCGGGATGTTTCGCGAGCATTGCAGCGGGACGGATCGGACGGTGTTGGAAATTCCCGCCGCAGTTGGGGCACACGTTGCGCAACTTCGTCAGCGCACAGACCTCGCAAAACGTGCATTCGAAGCTGCAGATCATCGCATCGGTGGCGGTTGGTGGAAGCGCTTTGCCACATGCTTCACATGACTGTCTAAGTTCCAGCATGTCGGTCCTCCCACATGAGGTCGAGATTAGAGCGCCGCGCGATGATGCCTTGCGCGGCTTCTACCGTAGTCTATTTGGACTTGCGTCAGTAAGAGTGTCAGCCGTGCGTCAATTGCTGCCACGCTTTGGTCGGAACGCGATACGGACAGCTCGTTTGATGCTTGTCGGCCTAATTCGCGAACTCGGGAAACAGCGCTTTCACATTCTCCGGCGGTCGACCGATGACGGCACGTCCGTTGCGAACCACGATTGGACGTTGAAGAAGGATCGGATGAGCGGCGATTGCTTCGTATAACTGAGCGTCACTCAATGAAGTGTCGGCGAGTCCTAGTTCTTTATAGGCCGGTTCCGAATCTCGGATCATTTCGCGTACCGCGCAGCCAAGCTGCTGGTTCAGTTGCTTCAACTGCGTTACGGATAACGGAGTACGAAGGTACTCGAGGATCTCGACGGGTTCATTCGACGGATTGTAGACGTCGCCAATGAGGTCGCACGCGCCGCGTGATTTCGAGCAGCGGGGGTTGTGGTAGATGGTGATCATAGTGCTGTAGGCCGGATCGGGATGAAACGGAGGATTTTACGGCCATGCTGCGCGGATCGCTTGGGCGCAAACTGGTTGCGCGACGAATCTTGAGCGGGGTCCGTCGCGCGAGCAGTTGTATTAGCGTTGGGAGAGCGGTCGCTCACTCGTAGGTTGGATCGCGGCGGGTTATGTCGCTCGTGACGTTGACAAGGAACCCTCCGTTGAAATTGATTGGCTTAGGCGTGGCGTGCTATCTCGGCTGCGGTAGCCACAACATCTAACCATCGGTTTGCGGACAAGAGCTGCGCCGCAAGCGCTGTTGGCAATGGAAGCTGCTGGCCCGTCTAAGGACCTGCCTTTCGGGGAATACAAAGTTCCGTGCGCGGGACACGGACGGCAGCGTTTCCGTTGAATTCGAGCGAGGTTGTTCATGCACCAAGCGACGATTGCGCGTTCCCGTGGGCTCGCTTTATCGGTCCGCGAGTCTTCATCTCTAGAAGTTGAGAGCCGCAGTCTGAGGAGCGCGACTCTCATATCCCTTGGTTCGGTTCGCACCCAGGAGCCTGATTGCTTCATCCCGCAGGTAGTGCAGCCATGTGCACCCCGGTTTATGCGCATAAAGCCGATCGAGATCACGAAGAGATCGGGGCCGGGTAGAACGGTGCGACAACCGGTTTGCGCTGCGAAGCATGAATCGTTTATGCGCATAAACCGGGGTGCACATGAATAGATGGTCGACATTCGTCGCCTATCGCATTCGCCATGCAGTCAATATCGCCTCTCCCACACCAACGCCACTTAGAACCTCAATCACATCTGCAAAGTCCCACCCGCCCAATCCTGTCCCCACGGGATACACGGACTGCCGGGCGGATTACTCACCCGTCCTTTATGCGCATAAACCCATGCCGAACGGCCTATAACCGTTGGATCTGAGCAAAATTGATTGAATTACAAATTTAACAAGGTAAAATTCAGCGGCGTACAAAAAGAGGAGGTGAACGTTGGCGGCAGAAATCATCGCGGTTACACAGCAGAAGGGCGGCGTCGGTAAGAGCACAATTGCGATGCACCTCGGCGCAGCCTTTCACGAGCGAGGCAAGCGCGTTCTGGTTGTTGACGCCGACGGTCAAAACACCCTCATCCATTGGGCCAGCGCATCCTCGGATAGCGAGTCCGGCATCCCGTTCCCTGTCGTCAATCTCTCCGAAGCCGGTGCTCAGATCCATCGCGAGATCAAGAAGTTCGTTGCCGACTACGACCTGATCGTCGTCGATTGTCCGCCGTCCATCACTGAGAAAGTCTCCGGCGTCGTCCTGCTAGCTGCGACGGTCGCGGTCATTCCCACATCGTCGTCTCCGGCTGATTACTGGTCGAGCATCGGGCTCGTGAAATTGGTACAGCAGGCGCAGGTCATGAACGAAGACCTGCGCGCAGTCTTTCTTCTCAATAAGACCGAAGAGAAGAGAATGCTGACGCGCGAACTCAAGCGCGCACTAGAAGAGCTCGGTTTTCCGCTTTTGCGAACCCAGATTCCGACGCGAGAGGCCTACAAGCAGGCAATGGCGCTCGGCCAGACGGTCCTACAGATGAACGACCGAGGCGCCAAGCTTGCCAGCATCGAAATCCGCGCATGCGCCGACGAGATCGCCGCTCTGCTTCCCTGAATTTATGCGCATAAAGGTACCTGAATGAAACCGTCCCAATTCGCCAAAGGCTTCCAGGCACGCCCCGATTCGACCAGCAGCGAAAAGCGCACCGCGCTCGATCGGCTCAACGCGATCGACGGACTCGTGCAGAATGCGCCCAAGACCTCGAACATCGCGGCTTTCACGAGCGCGCCTGCAATGTCGTCCGCCATCAGCGACGCCGAGCCAGCGGAAGCGGCAAACGAGTCGGTCGAATACCGCAACTGGCGAGCCGAGCACGGCTACCGCCCTGGCCAGATCATCGAACTTCCGCTGAAGGCGATCAAGCCGAGTCCGTTCAATCCGCGGTACTTTTATCTGAAGTCGTCGATTGCCGAACTTGCCGTCAACCTCGCGAAGCAAGGACAGCAGCAGGCCATCCACGTCATTCCTGATTACAACAATCCCGGCAGTTACTTCGTCAGCGACGGTGGTCGACGTGTTCGCGCGTTGAAGGAGGCGAACAAGGAGACGGTAAAGGCGATCGTGATCGATCTGCCGATCGGCATTCAGAGCTACAAACTCGGCTACGACCTCAACGTCCAGCGCGATTCGCAGACGGTGTTCGACAACGCCGTCGTATGGCGCCGCTTCCTGGACGAAGAGCACTTCCAGAGTCAAAAAGAACTCGCCGAACATCTCGGCCTGGATGAGTCGACCATCGCTGTCGCACTGTCGATTTCGAAGCTGCCGGAGGCCGTGATGCAGGAGATGGTGGCGCGGCCGGATCGATTCGGTTCGAACATGGCGTACCAGGTTGGCCGGTATCATTCGGCGCGCGGCACTGATTCAACACTGCGCCTGATCAACAAGATTCTTTCGGATGATCTGAGCACGCGGCAGGTCGCGGACATCGTCAAGGGCAGGGCGACTGCGCAGGAGAGTGCGAAACCGGCCGGCCGTCAGCGTTACGCACAACGGCTCGATATCAAGCTTGGTGGTGTGTCCGTCGGCGATCTGAAGTCGTACGGCGATGATCGGATCGAACTGAAATTGCGCGGACTCACGCGTGAGAAACGCGACGAGATACTCCGGCAAATCGAACAGATGTTAGCGGAGCAGTAAGGGAAAGCAACGGGCGCGCAGCGAGTGCGCGCCCGGTTGTGCGCTCAGGCGGCCCGCGACTGACTCAGTGTGAATGCAAGCAGATCGCCATCCGTCGGCTCGCCCCAGGTTCTGCGCGCGAGCCAGTCGAAGAACGCCGTCTCCGTCAGCTTCGACTCCAGCCCGCGTCGACGCCAATCGTCGCGCATGTGTGCACCAAGACCCGGCAGTTCATCTTCCTCGAACGAGTGACGCGCCAGTTCACGCTCTGCTTCACCTTGTTCGTCGTACAGCGCCTGCGCCTCCTTGCGCCGATACGCCATGTATTCGCCCAGCAGACGCGCCTTCAGATCATCTGCTGGTGCCGCGATGGCGCCTTTGCTGGCGGGTGCCGAAGGCAATGCATCGACGGGTGGAGCATAACCCTTTTTCAAAGCGTCCTTGAACAGCGCTGGCGCACTGCGCACGGGCGGTAGCGTTGTGCTGCGCATCCGCTGCTCCGTCATTTGCAACGCGGCGCGGATACGGTTTTCCTCGCTGTCCGCGTATAGCGTCTGCGCTTCCTTGAGCGGGATGCCGATCTTCACCATGCGGTCGACAAGCGTACTGTCGAAGACGTTCGGATGCTCGTCCAGCGCCAGCATCGGCTGCTTGCGCTCGGTCACGCGAAACTGGATTTCCGCGACCCGACGGCCTTCGCGATGTTCGATCAGTTCGACAAAGATATTCGTAACGGCATTGACTTCCGCAATGGCCGGGCGCAGATAGTCGCGCTTGAAATATTTGTACTCGCGCTTGGCTTCATCGCCGGCTTCCATGTCAGGCGTGCCGGACAGGATCGGCCGCCACCACTCCCACGCCTCACGCATCGTTAGATGGCTGGGATTGGTCAGATAGCGCACGCAGATTTCGTACAGCGCCAGACCTGCGCTACTGCGCAACTGGCTCTGGAACTGAAGGCTCAGCCGCGCGTATTGCACCGGATCGAGCAGCTTTTTCTTGATTTTCGGCGCGAACGAGAACTCTACCCAGACGCGCCGCGTCGCGGGGTCCTCGAGAATTTCGGCGTCGGCGATCAGCGTCGAGATGCCCCACTTGCGCCCTGGCTTCTGGCTCGACGTGCCCTGGCTCCACTCAACCTGCACCGACACCATCCGGCGCAGGTGCTCCTTGACGAGTGCAGTATCGTTGGAATCGAAAGCGGAGTTGGCGACGATGTCGGAAAGCAGCGCACGATAGGTGTCGCCCGATTCATCCGCCTGCTGGGCGACTGCGAGCAACACGTTGAAGAGCTTGCGGGTTAGCAGCGTGATCTTGCCGCTCTTCGGCTGAATGGCAATCGCCTCGACGGCCTTGCGCAATTCGGCGGAGCTTGGGCTCACCACATCGGTTTTTTTCGCGCGCTTCGTGGCCATGCGTCGAGTCAAGAAGAGATTTTGCGAAAGGATACCGGCTGTGGTGATGCACGTCTATAGCGGTTATCTCACCTACTTGGGGTGAAACGCGTTTACGGCAGCCAACTCACCCAGAGCCACTCCCGCAAAGCCTCACCTTTTGATTTCGGACGCATTTTGTCATGGCATTGATGGTCGCGGGATTGCTTGACGTGAGGTCGCGTCGCGCGCGCGACGACCGTCGTAATCGCTTCCCGTAACGGCTCACCTTTGCAGAAGTCGCAAATAAACGACGCGTGCAGATGCTGCTGCGGCTCCTGGTAGCGCTAGAACAGCGAACGGCTATTTGCGGACGCATCGTGAACGACCGGCCGGCCATCCAGGTCTCGCGCGTCAGTATCCGTGGGGAGGCGGCCGTCCAAGCCGCGTCGACGGGTGCTACGGCTAAGTCAGTGGGCCAGTGAAGGGTCGACGAAACCATCGAAAGCGATGTTTTGATCGGCTGACCGGCCGCCGACACGGAGAAATCCGCCGAGCGGGGCCGATGTAGGCGCAAACGCGGAGATGTACATGCGGATTCCCAGCTTTCGGTAAGCGCTGGGTCTCGGTCAAACTGCGAAGACGCTGTCCCGAATATTCTCACCTTTGCGAATGACTGACCCGGTACCGGATGGGCTTCCTGAACCCATACACAATTCGGGCGCGCAAAAAACCTCCTGAAAATGCTCACCTGTGAGCCGATCCAGACCCAGCTTTGTACCGCCGCGAATCGGCAGCCCGACGTCCCGAAGAAGCTCACCTTTGGTGGATTACGAAGTGAAAAACCCGCAAATTTAGATACTTAGATATGCGCCGACCCTGCCGGGTCAGTGCTCGACTCCCGGAAACTCTCACCTCAGCCCTAACCAGTGACGCAGTGATGCCCAAAATCTGATCGCCCGACTCTCCCGAAAATCTTCACCTTCACGCAATGAACCAGGTCATGGCACCGTCGCCGAACCCGCGCTAATACGACCTCTCAGCGCGATTGCGACTCCGACGCTCCTGCATTTCCTCACCTTTCAGCCCAAACCGGGCGCACATGATTCCCGCAAAGCCTCACCTTTCCGAATTGTGGGTGCAAAAACTGGCGCACGATATGCGTGCGGCTTTATCTCCTGAATCCGCTCACCTCAAGATCGATGCTCGCAACAGTCGCTCATTTAGCGCGCCTGCCGATCGAAACGGACGGCGACCAGCTCCCGAAAAACCTCACCGATCGGGATTGCGCGGCCCAAATACAAGCCTAAATGCCCTTCGAGTCCCGAAAAATCTCACCATGATGTCCGGTTTTCTCCCGCGAGTGCTCACCGACCGTGCGAAATGCCCAGGAAATCAGCTCAATGATCATTGGAATCGCCGTCCTGAATCCGCTCACCCGCTTCTACCGGCGACGGAGGTACACCAATCAGCGTTGGCGGGCCATTGATCGATCTAACCTCCCGAAAGCGCTCACCTTTGGCCAACTGGCCAATCTTTGGTGTTCCCGAAGCCACTCACGACCCTTCCCGAGCCGGCTCACCCGTCTCCCCGAACCTCATCACTGCGCGATCCCGCGAAACCTCACCACGTCTCCCGTAAAGCTTCACCTAATCCCGCGCAGCGCCTTGCCCCATAAGGCTTTCGTCGGGCGTTAACGTCTTTAACTAAGGTTCAAAGGTGTTTACTTTTATTACTCTCAACACGTGCCCCGCGAGCTTCCTCGAAGACCACAAACCCGGCACCACCCACCCGCTCCGTGAAACAGTGCCAAAACATCGGTCAATCACCTAAAATGCCGTCATAACAATGACTTATCGACTACGCTTCGATTTGTTTCACGAAGACGCTCATCGATCCCGGTTCGCTGCGCCGAATTGCGTAGATATCAAGCCTTCGTTGCAGGAATGACGCGCGTCGAATGAAATTCGTAACAAACGCTACGTAAATTGTTATGATTCGTCGACTTCCGCGACCTTGAGGCAGCCATGAATCTGGACGAAGAGCGCCAGTCCATCCGAAAAGAACTCGACACGCTGCGCGCGAATGGCGCGCGTCGTCAGGAATTGTCGCTTCACGCCTGCAAACGGCTCTTTTTTGATCTCGGCATTCGGCCATCGATGGCCGCCGTGCGTGAACTTACGCAGACGGGCAGCGCTAGCGACATACCAAAAGACGTCGACAGCTTCTGGGAGCGCATACGCTCAGTATCGCGTGTACGAATTAGCGGTGGCGCCATTCCAAAATCGCTCGAGGAACGCGCGGGTGAGTTGCTTGGCGCGTTATTCGAAGACGCGTTGGCGCATGCAAGGGCCTCGCTCGATGAAGAACGCCAAGAACTAAGAACGTTACTTGCCGCTGCCGAGCGAGACTCACACGAGGGCAAGATCCGACGCGAAGTTTCCCAAGAAGCCATTCAGCGCAGCGAAGTCCGCGCTGACGCTGCATGGGAACGCGTACGCGTGCTTGAGACTCAACTCGCCGCAGCCAACACCAGCGGATCAGCTTACCAGGAAGGACTGAAAGCATCCGTTCGCCGGCTTGAAGCCGAAAACGAGTCGCTACACAGGCGCGTGGATGTCGAGCAATCGGCGAATGCAGGATTGCGCGATCGTCTCGACGCCCTGCAGGGGGAAATGCGCCAGAACACCGAACACTATGCGCAACAGATCAAGGACGCGGTGGCCGAAGCCGAACGCCGCGTCAAGCCGATGCTGGTGGAGCTCGATTCGTTACGCGCGATGGCAACGACCTATCAGGCAGGTGTGCGCGATGCGAGCCGAAAGGAATTCGATTTCATTCAGCAACTCGCGGCCGCGAAAGCACGGGGCGATCGGCTTGACGCGCAGCTGCGCGAACAGTCGGAGGAACTCGATCTGTTGACGCGCCAGATGGCTGCGCTGCGCGCTCAGCGGGGCATCAGCCCCGCCATTGCGGATCTGCTCTGTCATCTGGCGAGCGCAGGAAGGCTGAGTGCCAATGAACTCGAGTCGATCGGAACAGCCGTCGACGGGCACGTCACAATCCCGCTCCGTTGTCCGAAATGCGCTGATGGTGAACCCGAACTGTCTCAGGTCGACGGCCGTTACGAGCTGCTTTGTCCGGAATGCGAGCATTCATCGGGGACGGGTAGCTCGCGGCTGACGGCCGTGACGCGCTTCATGTCGCCAGCGCAAAGCGCTTCCTTGTCCTGATCGGATCGCTTTCAGTAACCCAAAAGCGGCCAAAGTGAGTTTTTTCGGGACCGCGTAGGTGAGGGTTTACGGGATACGTCTAGTCGTCGTCCCGCGTGTCGTCGGCACTCGCGGGAGATACGGCAGACGTTGCGAGCTGTCTTTCTTCGTCGAATTTCTGTTGTTCAGCCCAGGTTTTCCATGCGCGATGCAGCCGATTCGCGGATACAGCCTGGGCGAATCCTAGCCATTGCCCGACGACCTCGACTTCCATCCCACTTTCGAACAGGTCCGCTGCGAATGAGTTGCGTAGCGTATGCGGGCTTGCGCGAGCTTCCCGGGAATGGCCAATGCCCGACGCTTCCGTCAACGCGTCGACGGCTCGCAGCATAGTCGCCTTGTGCATCGGCCGCCCGGATGGCGATGCCGGGAAAACCAGATCGCCCGGCAATTCCGCCTGCTTGCGTTCTTCGAGCCATGTGTCGAGGATCGAAACGGCGAACGGCGCCAGGCGTGTCCGGCGCGTAAAAAGCGGGTTCGCCGCTTCGATCACGATCCACGGCGAACAGGCCGTCACGCAACCAAGCGCAAGTGTCCGCGCTTCGCCCGTCTTGATGCCGCCGCCGAGAAATACGGCAATCAATGCACGATCCCGACGCTCGCGCCAGCGTTGCGCCGGTGACAGATGCGCGACAGACGAAGAAAGATGCGCGATCAATGCGGAACGTTCTGCGGCCGTGAGAAAACCTGTCGGCTCGTTGTCACGCGCGTTGCGCCATTCCGCTTCGCCATCCTGAGCGATAAAGCGCGCCGGGTTCGTGGATGCGAGTTCGATTTCGCGCACATGATCGAGCACACGTTCGATCAACCGCAAATAGCGGGCGCGCTGCGGTTTGCGTATCGAGAGTCCAGCAACGAATTCGGCAATCGAGCGCATGTCGACGGTCACAAGGTTTTTGTGCCGAGCCTGCAGCCATTCGAGGAAAAGTCCCCACTGAGCGCGATAGACCTCCGCCGACGAATTGCGGAAATTCTGACTCGCAAGCCAGGCGTCGAATGCGGTGCGCGGGTCGACGAGCCAGTCCTGACGTTCCTGATCGAACAGGTCCGTCGCATCGGGTGACGGGCCGATGGAGCCAACGGGATTGGCTGAGGGCATGGTCTGTCCTTCCGTTAGTTGCGTGAAACGATTGTAGTCGGTGACTTTACGCGCATAAACTCCCGGCGCCGCCCCTCCTGATACCTCGAAGCCGACGCCGAATGCCCTTCACCCGCCCCAAGCCCGGCGGACACTTCCACTCGCCGCTCGCCGCGTCGGAGTTTCGCTCCTCGATTTCTGCGCTTCGTCATACGCCGCAACGGCAAACGCAAACACAGCGGGCAGCGCATTCGACCGCCCGAAGTCCACGGGATCATCCGTCTCGGGGAATTGAAAATCGGTTGGCCGTTGAAACAGCGCGAGCATGAACGGATCGTGCCGGCTGGCAAAACCGAGATCGGCGAGTGCTTCCGCTTCGATGGCATGCAGAAGACGCCAGGTAAGCGGCACCCGCTGCACGATGTAACGCGCGGCGATATGCCGGACGATATGCTCAAGGTCGCGCGCGGCCGACTTGAAGCGCAGCGCCGCCAGATCCTGTTCTTGCTTGATGTTCATTTCTTCGGCTCCCGTCAGTCGCGTATACTGTACAAACATACAGTATCGGCCGCAACCTGGTGTATTGCCGAAGAACCGGCTGCGCAGGCCTAACCGTGGATCACGACCAGCAAGGCCTTCGCTTCACCCTTACCGGCATTGCGAATCGCATGCGGTTCGTCGGCGACATAGCGTGCCGTATCCGCAGCCTTCAGACGTTTCGTCGTCCCCGCCGCGTCGATATCGATGACGCCGTGCAAAACCGTCAGATGTTCGCGCGTACCCGGCTCGTGAGCGCTCGACACCAATGCGCCGCCCGCCTGGAGCGTCAATTCATACCATTCGAATTTGCCCGCCAGCTCGATCGGCCCCCACACGCGCAGCTGATATCTGGCGTCGTGACCGCTCAGCGTCGGGATGTCGTGCGGACCAGAAACCGCAATCGGCTCCGGCGCCTTTTGTGGCGCAAATAGCGAATCCAGACTGACGCCGAGCGCATTCGTCAGCCGCCACGCGACGGCGATCGTCGGATTCGCCTTGTCGCGTTCAATTTCCGACAACATCGATTTCGACACGCCCGCTGCGCGCGACAGATCGTCGAGCGTCATCTTGCGTTCGCTGCGCAACCGTTGAATTTGCTCGCCGACGCGCGGTGGCGCGGCAGCCGTTTGCGCTGCGGTGACGGCCGTGCCCGACGCCCCCCGGCGCATTCCCGAACTTGCCATTTCCAGACCTATCGTTTAGAGTTGTTCGACATATCGAACTTTAGTTCGAAAAAACGAAAATTTCCGATAAAAGCCGATCGCCGACTATAGCAGGCCTCCGCGTCGCTGCACATCGTGCGTTGATGTTGGTTGAAAAGTCGGCCATTCAAGGAGCCGTTTCATGCGTGACCCTTTCCTCGCGCATCTGCGCAACACGCTCGACCAGATCCGCGCCGATGGTTTTCACAAGACCGAGCGCGTGATCGCGAGCCCGCAATCGTCCGACATCCGTCTCGACAGCGGCGCCGATGTGCTGAACTTCTGTGCGAACAATTATCTCGGCCTCGCGAACGATGCGCGCCTGATCGCTGCCGCCAAAGAAGGGCTCGACAAGGACGGCTTCGGCATGGCGTCGGTACGTTTCATTTGCGGCACGCAGACTGTTCACAAGGAACTCGAACGTGCGTTGTCCGCGTTTCTGAAGACGGACGACTGCATCCTCTATTCGAGCTGCTTCGATGCAAACGGCGGCCTGTTCGAAACGTTGCTCGACGATAACGACGCAATCATCAGCGACGAACTGAACCACGCGAGCATCATCGACGGCGTGCGGCTGTCGAAAGCGAAGCGTTACCGCTACAAGAACAACGACCTCGCGGATCTCGAAGCGAGACTGCGTGAAGCCGATGCGGCGGGTGCGCGCTTCAAGCTGATCGCGACGGACGGCGTCTTTTCGATGGACGGCATCACCGCCGACCTCGCAGGCATTTGCGATCTCGCGGACCGCTACGGTGCGCTCGTGATGGTCGACGATTCGCACGCCGTCGGCTTTATCGGCGAGCACGGACGCGGCACGCCCGAGCATTGCGGCGTGATCGATCGCGTCGACATCATCACGGGCACGCTGGGCAAGGCACTTGGCGGCGCTTCAGGTGGCTACGTCGCGGCGCGCCAGGAAATCGTCGATCTGCTGCGGCAGCGTTCGCGTCCGTATCTATTCTCGAACACGCTCACGCCGAGCATCGCGGCCGCATCGCTGAAAGTGCTCGAACTGCTCGCGAGCGACGAAGGCAGGCAGTTGCGCGAACGCGTCCGCGAAAACGGCGCGCACTTCCGTCACGCGATGAACGCGCATGGCTTCACGCTCGTACCGGGCGAACATCCGATCATTCCCGTGATGCTCGGCGACGCGCAACTCGCATCGAACATGGCCGATGCGCTGTTGAAAGAAGGCGTGTACGTGATCGGCTTCTCGTATCCCGTCGTGCCGAAGGGCCGCGCGCGGATTCGCACGCAGATGAGCGCCGCGCACACGGCGGAACAGATCGATCGGACCGTCGACGCGTTTGCGCGTGTAGGCCGTTCGCTTGGCGTGATCTGAAACGGGACATCAATTGCAATGAAAGCACTGGCAAAACTCGAACGCGCTCCGGGCCTCACATTGACCCGCGTGAAGAAGCCCGAAGTGGGTCACAACGATGTGATGATCCGCATCACTCGCACTGCGATTTGCGGCACTGACATTCACATCTGGAAGTGGGACGACTGGGCACAAAAAACGATCCCTGTGCCGATGCATGTCGGTCACGAGTACGTCGGCGAAATCGTCGAAATGGGCCAGGAAGTGCGCGGCTTTTCGATCGGCGATCGCGTCTCGGGCGAAGGGCATATCACGTGCGGCTTCTGTCGCAACTGTCGCGCGGGGCGCCGGCATCTGTGCCGCAACACCGTCGGCGTCGGTGTGAATCGCGAGGGCGCGTTTGCCGAATATCTCGTGATTCCCGCGTTCAACGCATTCAAGATCCCGCCCGAAATCTCCGACGATCTCGCCGCGATCTTCGATCCGTTCGGCAACGCGACACACACGGCGCTCTCGTTCAATCTCGTCGGCGAAGACGTGCTGATTACAGGCGCGGGGCCGATCGGCATTATGGCCGTGGCGATCGCGAAGCACGTCGGCGCGCGCAACGTCGTGATCACCGACATCAACGATTACCGGCTCGACCTCGCGCGCAAGATGGGCGCGACGCGCGCGGTGAACGTGTCGCGCGAATCGCTGCGCGACGTGATGAGCGATCTACGCATGACGGAAGGCTTCGACGTCGGCCTTGAAATGTCGGGCGTGCCGAGCGCGTTCACGTCGATGCTCGAAGCGATGAACCATGGCGGCAAGGTCGCGCTGCTTGGCATTCCGCCCGCGCAAACGGCCATCGACTGGACGCAGGTCATCTTCAAAGGCCTCGAAATCAAGGGCATTTATGGCCGCGAGATGTTCGAGACCTGGTACAAGATGGTCGCGATGCTGCAAAGCGGACTCGATCTATCGCCGATTCTCACGCATCGCTTTGCCGTCGACGATTACGAAGAAGCTTTCGCGACAATGCTCTCAGGGGAAAGCGGAAAAGTCATCCTCGACTGGACGGCATGATGACTACGCGCGTTCAGCTCGCGGGCGGACGCGCGGCCTCTGTCTGAATGACGACGTGAATGTCATCGCCCACGGCGGGATACCACGTCGTCAGACCAAACTTCGAACGGCTGAACCGGCCGTCCGCGGAAAAGCCGAGCGTATCGGCTTTTGTCAGCGGATCGCGTCCATAGCCGTTGAACGTCACATCGAGCGTGACCGGCTGCGTCACGCCGCGTATTGTCAGATCGCCCGTCAGCTTGCCGCGCGCATCGCCTGTGCGTTCGAAACGCGTGCTGACAAAACGGATCTGCGGATTGCGCTCGACATCGAGCATGTCCGGACCCTTCACCATCTTGTCCAGTAGCGCGACGTGCGTATCGATGCTCGCGGCGTCGATCGTCACCGTCACCTGGCTCTTGTCGAGCCCGCCTTCCTTCCAGTCGAGCTGACCTTCCACACGATCGAATCGCATCGTGAAGCGCGTGTACTTCAAGTGATCGACATCGAACGTGATGCTCGTGTGATGTGGATCGAGGTTGTACTGGCCGGCGGGCACTCGCGCTTCCGTTGCCGTGACAGTGTGCGTGACGACCTGCAACGGCGTGCACGCGCCCAACGTCGCGGCGAACACAGCGGCACACACTGCAACAAGCGCAGGACGGCGAAAAACGATGCTCATGACACTCATCCTTTTGAACGATTACCCAACACGATAATGCAAGCCGCGCGAACGCGCCGATAGCGGACTGGACATCGCACAGCGAGCAAAAACTTGACGAGGGAGAATGATCGTTCTACCCTTCACGCATGACTACCTCCGATGACACTACCTCCAGCGCGCGCGAACGGCTGCTCGACGCAACGGAAGCCCTGATCTACGCGGGCGGCATTCACGCAACAGGCGTCGATGCAATCGTCCGGCAGTCGGGCACGGCGCGCAAAAGCTTCTACACGCACTTCGAATCGAAAGATGCGCTGGTGGCGGCCGCGCTCGAAAGGCGCGACGAACGCTGGATGACATGGTTCAGCGAAAGCACGCTGCGCCGTGGCAAGCATCCGCGTGCTCGCCTGCTCGCGATGTTCGATGTATTGCGCGAATGGTTTGCGTCGGAATCGTTTCATGGCTGCGCGTTTCTCAATGCGTCGGGCGAGATCGCTTCGCCTGACGATCCGATTCGCGTCGTCGCGCGCGAACACAAGGAGCGTCTGCTCGAATTCGTGCGCACGCAATGCGACGAATACGTTGCGTCGACAGGCGGCGACGGACGGCGCGCAGCGCGTCTGTCGCGTCAATGGCTGATCCTGATCGACGGCGCGATTGGCGTCGCGCTCGTGAGCGGCGACCCCGATGCGGCACTCGATGCGCGCGCGGCCGCCATGCATCTGCTCGATGCCGCAAGTGAAAGCACCCGTTCGCCGAACGGGCGAAGGTCCACCTGACGCAGTTCAACGAGGAAACATCATGGCCGAAATCGAAAGACGTCCGCCCGTCCCGCCGTTCACGCGCGAGACGGCCATCCAGAAAGTACGCGCCGCAGAAGACGCATGGAATACGCGCGAGCCGGAACGCGTGTCGCTCGCTTACACGCCGCAAAGCAAATGGCGCAACCGCTCGGAGTTCCCGACAGGGCGTGCCGAGATCGTCACGTTCTTGCAGCGCAAGTGGGCCAGGGAACTCGACTACCGGCTGATCAAGGAACTGTGGGCGTTCACCGATAACCGCATCGCCGTGCGCTTCGCCTATGAGTGGCACGACGATTCGGGCAACTGGTTCCGTTCGTATGGCAACGAGAACTGGGAGTTCGACGAGAACGGACTGATGGCTTATCGGCACGCGAGCATCAACGACAAGCCGATCCGCGAAGAAGAACGCCTGTACCGCTGGCCGCTCGGCCGTCGTCCGGACGATCATCCGGGGCTGTCGGATCTCGGCCTTTAAGTCTCACGCATGTTGCCCAGGTGATTGCGCGTTCAACGCATTCACCTGGCTGTCATCGTTCTTTCGCTATCGTTGCCGTCTGCGAGCGCGTTGTCGTTCCGAGCGCACACTCCACATCAACATCATGGTTGTGGGGTACAGTGCGCGACTGGAAAGCAATTCGACACTCATTGCGACATCGATGACGCCGGCGCGCGACCGGTCGCGGAGAACACATGCCGTTTGGAAAGATCAAGAACAAGATACGTCGTGCGTGCGTGGCGGGTGTGATAGCAGGTATCGGTTTGATCGGGGCGTCGGGCGTGCGCGCGGCCGACTGGTGCAGTGGAGGCGTGTGGGTCGATGCGATGCTCGCCTCGTATCACATCAACCCGGACCCGGGCACGCACTTCGAGCAGTTCAATCCAGGGCTCGGCCTCGAATGCTGGCTCAACGGGCAATGGGCGCTGACGGGGGGCGGGTTTCGCAATTCGTTAAGCCGTCCGTCATGGTACGGCGGCGCCGTCTGGGCACCCGAGTTCGCGCACTTGGGCGTTATCCGCCTGGCTGCGATGGGCGGCATCATCTCCGGATACAACTACGGCAGCTGGGGCCTCGGTCACGATCACACGATCGGTCCCGTCGTCGCGCCCATCGTGATGGTCGAATATAAGCGCGTCGGCGCGAACTTCATCGTCGTTCCGCCAATTCCTTCCGACCACCTCCCGTTCACGATCGGCTTCCAGGTGAAGATGAAGTTCTGAGCGTGCTTTCACTGAGTGCGCAAGTTGTACGCGTTCGCGCGGCTTAGGTGAGGTTTTACAGGACCCGCGCCGATGGTGATCGCCAAGCGCAACACGCGATTCACCTCAAGCGCAAAAACGACGCTAAAACAAGGCGTAAATCGTTCGGCTCGCATGTGCGAGCGCGTATGAAACAGTCGCGCATCGCGTCAAAGGTGAGCTTTTACGGGTATCGAATCGCAAGACGCCGTACTCCCGAAAGCTCTCACCTTTGCCACGCAACCGCGCGCGATCCACCCACGCGACGATCACCGCAAGCGTGCCGTCGCCCGTCATAATCGCAGGCAACGCGATCGATCGCATGCAGCGAAGAGCGTCTATGAACGATTCGAAACTGGACTGGAGCGACGTGAGAATCTTCCTCGCGGTCGCTCGCTGCGGCACGCTGGGCGCGGCTGCGCGCCAGCTCGGACAGACGCAGCCGACGATGGGCCGCCGCTTGCGTGCGCTCGAAGAAGCCATCGGCCACACGTTCTTTCAACGCACGGCCGATGGCTTCGTGCTCACCGACGAAGGCCAGGCCGTTCTCGTCTACGCCGAGCGCATGGAAGAAGAAGCGCACGCGTTCATGCGATCGCTCGCGGGCAGCGAGCAGCAATTGTCAGGCGGACTGCGCGTCTCGTCGTCGGACTGGTACGGCATTCACGTGCTGACACCTGTATTCGCGGAGTTTCTGGCGCGTCATCCGCAGATGTCGATCGAGCTGATCACCGATTCGCGCCGCTACAACCTCGCGCGCCGCGAAGCCGATCTGGTGTTTCGCATCACGCCGTTCGACGAACCCGACATCATCCAGCGCAAGCTGATGCATATGGATTACGCGCTCTACGGACGCACGGATCTCGTTGCGCCCGTGCGCGGCGACGGCAAGGGCCGGTCGCTGATCACGATGGATACCGCGTTCGGCGAATTGCCCGACGTCGCGTGGATCAGGCAGATGCTGCCGAACGCGCACATCGCCTACGCGAGCAACAACCGCGGCGCGCAGGCGCGCATGTGTGCCGAAGGCGGCGGCTTCGCGGTGCTGCCGTGTCCGCTCGGCGACAACACGCCGGGCCTGCGCCGCATCGATCTCGGCGAAGCGCCGCCAGGCCGCGATGTATGGCTCGCCTATCATCGCGACCTGAAGCGTCTCGCACGTCTGCGTGCGCTGCTCGATCTCGTGGTCGAACGGCTCGCGAACGTGTGAGCCGCCAGCAGCCTATCAATCAAACCATCAATCGATTTCGACGACGATCTTGCCGCGCGCGGTGCGCTGCGTGATCGCATCGTATGCGCGCTCGGCAGAGGCAAGATCGAAGCGGCGCGGATCGACGCGCGGCGCGAGCTTGCCTTGCTCGGCAAGACGCGTCGCCTCCTCGAGCATCTCGCCATGATGCGCGCGATTTTTGCCCGTGAGCAGCGGATAAAGCGTGAACACGCCCGAGTACGTCGCCTCGCGAAACGACAGCGGCGCGAGCGCATGCGTGCCCCAGCCGAGCGCGCTCACCACATGGCCGAAATGCCTGACGGCCGCAAACGATGCATCCAGTGCCGCACCGCCGACGGTATCGACGACGAGATCGAATCCTTCGCCATTGGTCAGTTCGTCGACGTACTGTTCGACGCTGCGCGCCGAATAATCGATCGGCGTTGCGCCGAATCGCGCGACGACATCGTGATCGCGCGCGCTTGCCGTCGCGAAGACGCGAGCGCCGAGCGCGCGCGCAAGCTGAACCGACACATGCCCGACGCCTCCCGCTCCGCCTTGCACGAGCACGGTTTGACCGGCACGCAGATGCGCGCGCTCGACGATGCCCGAGTACGACGTGATGAACGCGAGCGGCAACGCGGCGGCTTCGCGCATCGACAGACTGGATGGCTTGTGGGCGAGCAGTTGCGCATCGACGGCCGCGTACTGCGCGAGTGAACCCTGGATGCCGCCGACGCCGCCCGTCATTCCGTACACCTCGTCGCCCGTCCTGAACGCAGTCACGTCCGCCCCGACCGCGACGACCACGCCCGCGAGATCGATGCCGAGCACGAGCGGCAACGGATGACACGCATGGGCCGCGTTGCCCACACGGATCTTCGTATCGAGCGGATTCAGACCGCTTGCGTTGATTCGCACCAGCACCTGGCCGCGCGCGGGCTCGGGGATGGGCAGCGTCACCCGTTCGAGCGGACCGTTGTACTGGTTGAGCACGAGGGCTTGCATGGACATGATGGGCTCCTGCCGTTAGATGTTTGCTGCGGACGCGAGACATCATCGGCCAAGCCGGAACCCTGGTAAATCAACGATTTAGCACGAGGGCCAAACGGAAATGCATGGCGTCAAAGAGAGAGCGCGCGCTGGATCGGCCCTGCCGGATTCTTCGCCGGTTCCTTACCTGGGTCTGCGAATGGAACGCAAGTTCGATGAAGAGCGTGCCATCAAGGTGAGAAGATTCGGGAGTGAGGCGGAAGCGCTTCGAGCGCGCACCGATGCCAGTCGCAAACCCTTGTTCCATAAGGTTTTGCGGGCGGCATCAAGAGTGCGTCGAAGTGCGCCGCGCGGTCATAGGTGAGGGTTTGCGGGACTAAGGAAAAGTGACACCGATGAACACACGCCGGCTCACCTTCGCGCCATCGCGCATTACATCAGACAAGACCGCTGACGTTTCTGCCGTCGCGATGCGACAGCACATCGGCGAGCCGTTCCATCGATACAGGCTTCGTCAGGTGATAGTCGAAGCCTGCCGCGAGCGCGCGCGACTTGTCCGATTCCGACGAGTAGCCCGTCAGCGCGATCAGGAACATATGCGCGAGGTCCCGGTTCGAGCGGATCGTGCGCGCCACTTCGAAGCCGTCCATTTCCGGCATGCCGATATCGATGATGCCGACTTCGGGCATTTCCTTCGCCGCGACCCGCACCGCTTCGCGTCCGCCGCGCGCGACGATCACGTTGTGGCCTTCGAGTTCGAGCAGCAAGTGCAGCGCGTCGAGCGCATCGGCGTTGTCGTCGACGAGCAGAATGCGGCTCGGCGCGGCGCTCGTCACGACGGGCAGATCTGCAGCGAGCCTTGGCTCGCCATCGAGAATCGGCAGACGCAGCGACACGATCGTGCCGCGCCCGACGCCCAGGCTGTCGAGCGCAATCGTGCCGTCGTGCAGTTCGACGAGCCGCTTCGCGACCGCGAGCCCGATGCCGAGACCGCCTTCGGAGCGGCGCATGCTCGACGGCGATTGCGCGAACAGTTCGAACACGTGCGCGAGCGCTTCGGGACTCATGCCGACGCCGTTGTCCTCGATGATGATCGACACGACGCCGCCGAGTTCGGGATCGACGGCCGGGCTATCCGTATCGACCTGCACGCGCAGCCGCAGCGTGCCGCCCGCAGGCGTGTACTTCGCGGCGTTGGACAGCAGATTGCCGACCACCTGGCTGAGCCGCACATGATCGGCGCGCACATAAACGGGCTCGTCGAGTCCTTCGATCACGAGCCGATGCTTGCGTGCGTCGACGTGATGCTTGAGCGCCGTCACGGCGTCGTACACGATCTCGTTCAGCGACGTGCGGCTGTACTTGATCGCGAGCTTGCCGTGGCGCAGCCGCGCGGCGTCGAGCAGATCGTCGACGAGCGTGCGCAACTGACGCATCTGCCGCTGCGCGATCGCGAGCACTTCGTTAGCGGGCTTTTCGCCCGCGCACAGCACCTTGAGCGCGGCGATCGAGCTGTCGATGGGCGCCATCGGATTGCGCAGTTCGTGGCCGAGCATCGCGATGAATTCGTCGCGCCGGCTCGCCGCATCTTCGAGCGCACGTCGCGCCTGTTGCGCGGCGGCCGCTTCCGCTTCGGCCGCCTGTTGCGCATCGAGCAGCGTCAACGCCGCGCCCGCGAGCACAGCGAGATTGCCGAGCAGACGCACGTCCTCGCGGTCGAACTGATGGTCGTCGTGCGAGGCAACCCAGATCGCGCCTAGCTGTTTCGAGTCCGCGCTGCGGGAGGGAATCGGCGTAATGATGCCTTCCATCATCATCGCGCCGGCTTCGCCCAGGGCCGTGAAGTACCGCTGCGGATCGACGAACAGTTGCGGCGCGCCGAGCTGAAGCGTCACGCCGCAAGGGCATTCGGCCCACGCCGTCGTCTGGCCTTCGAGGCCCGCGCAAGCTCCCGCGACCGCGCGCCAGCGGAATACGGCTTCGCCTTCGCTCGTCGTTTCGAGCAGGCTGATGCCGGCGCTGCCCGCGCGGCACGATGCGAGCGCGGCATCGGCGATGGCTTGCAGCAGCGTGTCGCGGCGTCCCGTTTGCGCGCCCGCAACTGTGACAAGCGTTCGCACTTCGGCGGCATGGTCGGGTGCGCGCGCGGGGCGTTCGCTCAGGTCGCCAGTACGCAGGACGCCTGCACGGCGGGCGCTTTCGATGCCGTCGCTCATGGTGCTGGAAGAGTAATGGTTAGCGACGGTCAGATCCACTCATAGGGGTCTGTAGCCGGCGTCAATACGCTCGTGTGAAGTGGCCGGCCAGGCGGCAAAACAGCGGTCCGACCGTTACCGAAGTATAGGCCTTGCACCCATACAGGTGCCCGGATTTCGTGGGGTTGGCAACGTTTGACGCCGACTGGCTCCGTGCAGCAGGATGAGGCTTCACCTGATGGAGGACACGATGAGTCACGAGTCCCGGCAGCAAATCCATGAAGGCGGTTGCGCATGCGACGCAGTGCGGTTTCGCGCGGTGGGCGCGCCGATACGAGTCGGCATGTGCCATTGCATGACATGTCGGCGCGTGCACGGATCGGCATTTGGTTCGTATGCGATTTTCCACCGTGACGCCGTGGCTTTTACGGGCAGCACGCGCGAATGGCGAAGCTCCGAACAGGGGCGGCGTCACTTCTGCCCGGCGTGCGGATCGGTCGCGTTCATGATGTACGCAGATCGTGACGAAATAGCGGTGCCGCTTGGCGCGTTCGACGAGACGGGCCTGTTCGAACCGGACTACGAACTGTGGTGCATTCGCAAGGAACCGTGGCTGCCGCGCGGCGTGCGCCCGGAGTACGACGAGGAGCGCACGCGGTAGCGCGCGCGTTTCGCGTCTTGCGTAAGGGATAGGAAAGCTGGAAAGGGCGCTGGAAAGAAAAAGGCGCCGCCGGCTGGGCTCGCTCGCCGAAGCCGTCGGCGCGTCACGCGGGCCGATCGCTCCGCCCGCGTCTCGAGCAAACGATGCGAGCCTACTTCTCGCTCTTCTTCGGAATCTTCGCGCCGGACTTGCGCGCCTGATTCAGCGCAATCGCAACGGACTGCTTCTGCGATTTGCCCGCCTTCTTTTCCGTCTTGATGTTGCGCGAGATGGTTTCCTTCGACGTGCCTCTCTTCAGTGGCATGGCGTTCTCCTTTTTCGATCGATATGGCAAACGCGCAGCCATTTCGCTGCGTCATCAAGCGTATTCGAGCATGCATCGTTCCCGGCAGAGGCATGCGCCTCTCGCGCTGGCGATCGCGGATTACGCATGGACGTGCATGCGAATCTGCGCATCGGGTGCAGCCGTCGAGCGCGGTCTCGAAGCACAGTTGTGAAGCGCCGCAGACACAGCGGAACGGGGTTTGCTGAGCGTTTCCGGACAGGCTGAACAAAGGAGCATGTCGTGAACACGGTTTCCATTGCAGGCGGCGCGACGGCGGCAATCTTTGCCGGTGCGTCGGTCGCCGCGCCGGTGGTCGTGCCGGTAGTTGTGCCGCTAGTTGTGCCGGTAGTCGCGCCCGTAGTCCATTACGCGCAGACAGACTCGCATCTCGCGACGCCGAGCGACAAGCCGATATCGGCGCCTGGCATCACTTCCGGCGAACTGAAGACGCCGCAGCCACAGCAGTCGTCGACGCCCGGCATGACGGGCGCGGCCGCATCCGACACGGGTGTCCCCAATCCGGGCCGCACCCGCGGCGACCAGCGCTTGCCGGGCATCGGCAAGCCGGGCGGCGGCGCCAATGTGCATTGACGCCGACGGCGCACCGACGCTGCGAGCGGCCGTACAGCCTGAACCGACCCGCAATGTGCGCGCCCCGCACCTGTCACGCGAGGTCACGCGAGGTCACGCGAGGTCACGCGAGGTCACGCGAGACATTGCGCCATTTCACCGAAATGCCGGCAACAAGCCGAGACGGGCATTCAACCCTGGAGTTGCAAGATGACAAGGCCACGGATGATTTTCCCGAAAGCACGCGACACTGTGGCCTCGAAACCCGAGTCGCCGGACGACTATCAGATCTACGCCACCTACCGCCGCACGACGGAAGGCTCATACATGGGGCAGTTGAAGGTCGTGCGCAAAACGGACGGGCGGCTGCTGTTCCCTTTTGCGGGCGCGCCCGACATCGGGCCGTTCATCGACGGCGATCAGGCGCGCGAGGCCGCGCAGCGCCACGGCGAAGCGGTCGTGAGATCGGACCTCGACAACCCCGAGCCTTGACTCCGTTCGCGATGGCGGGCGGCCGCATCCACTTCTCGCTGATCGGAAAAACGGTCGCTTCCGCGCGTGTCGTTTCACCGGCAGCCGTTCGCGTTCGGTGCCTATAATCGCGCGACGATTTCAATGCGCCGTGCTGCACGGCGCGTGGACAACGGAGAGACGCGATGAAGCGGAATAGCGCAATGGTGATCGGCGTAGGCGCCGAACTCGGTCTGGGCGCGGCGCTGTGCAGAAAGATCGCGGCGAACGGATATCACGTGATCGTCGCGGGCCGCACCCAGGCGAAGCTCGATGCCGTGACGAAACACATCGCGGGCCGTGGCGAATCGGCGGAATCGTTCGCGATGGACGGTGCATCGGAAGCCGACGTCATGCGTCTGTTCGACAAGGCGATGTCGCCGCCCGACGATATCGACGTGCCTTCGCTCGTCGTCTACAACGTCGGCAACAACCGCTACGTTCCGTTTTGCGATCTGACGCAAGAGCAGATGGAGGACTTCCTTCGCTCGGGTCCCGTCGGCGGCTTTCTGGTTGGACGCGAGGCAGCGCGGCGGCTCGCGCCGCTCGGACGCGGCACGGTGATCTTCACGGGCGCATCGGCGAGTCTGCGCGGCAAGCCCGGCTTCGCGCACTTTGCGGCGGCAAAAGCCGGACTGCGGATGGTGGCGCAAAGCATGGCGCGCGAGTTCGGGCCGCTCGGGCTGCATGTCGCGCATGTGGTGATCGACGGCGGCATCGACGGCGAGCGTCTGCGCAATGCGCGTCCGCAGGCGGCGACCGAGCGCGGCGAGAACGGACTGTTGAATGTCGACGCCATCGCCGAGGCGTACTGGCAGATTCATCTTCAGCACCCGTCCGCGTGGACGCACGAAATCGATCTGCGGCCGTTCAAGGAGCCGTTCTAAGCGATCGAACGCACGCGCGAGCTTGACGTCAACCTGCACCCATACGGCCCCATCCGATCCTACTGTTCATCGCTTGATGGCTGCTCGCAAGCGGGCGTGTTCGCTTGAAGGTGAGGGTTTTCGGGAGCGCGTGACATGTGTTGCATTGCTGGCGCGTCGGCGATGCAGCAGGTGCATCGTCGCATGGCGCACTCATTGCGCCGGATGCCGCCAGTCGTCCCACAGGTCGCGCATGCGTTGCGCGATGCGCTTCCACGGTGGATCGGCGAACAGGATGAGTGCGCCGAGCGCGAGGCATCCGCAGACGAGGAACGTCCCGCGATAGCCAAGACCCGCGACGAGCACACCCGACAACACGCCCGACAGAATCGAGCCGACCCGCGACGCGTTGAAGAACAACGCCGTGGCCGCGCCGGGCGAGCGCGGCATCAAGTCCTGCATGTACGTCATGCCGAGACACGACGTGACGGCCACGACGAACGCATTGAACGCCTGCATCGGAATCAGCAGGTTGACCGTTCCCGCTGCCGCGACGGCAATGAAATACACGACATGCACGGCCGCACAGGCCGCGAGCCAGTTCAGCTTGTTGAGCGTGGAGCCGCGTGCGCCGAGCGCGAGCATCATTGGAATTTCGAGGAACGCGCCAAGGCCGAGCATGATCGACACGTCGAGCCGCGTGCCCTTCATGCCGTGCACGACATAAAGCGGCAGCACGATCATCGTCGCGTTGGCGGCAAGACCGATCAAGGTCAACGCGACGATGGAGCGCCAGATTTGCCGCTGCGTGCCGGGCGCATGGGGCGGCGAGGGCGGCGGCGCTTCGGCGGGTTCGGGCGTCGTCACTTCGAGCGATGAGGCGGGGTCGCCCGCGTAGTGTGACGGCGCGCTGTGCGGATCGCCGGCTGGCGATTGGCGCATGCGCCATACGATCGCGCAGCATGCGGCGAAGCTCGCGGCAGCGAACAGAAAGAGCCCATAGAAGCCCGCGCCCGCGAGCACGAGCGCGCCCACCGACGGGCCGAACACCCACGCCATCGACAGCACCGTGCGCAGCGTCGCCAGCGCGAACGCGCGCTCCGCTTCGTCGTGCACGGGCAGCGCGGCGCGAGCAAACGAGAACACCAGCGACATCGCCGAGCCGCCCGCGCCGAGAAACGCGACGCCGATTGCAAGTAGCGCCTCATAGTTGCGCACGAAACAAAGCAGCAGAAAGCCGAGCGATGCGGCGATCAACGCCGCGAGGAGCAACCCGCGATGATGTCCATGTTTGTCGGACCACTTGCCTGCCCACGCGCTAGCGATGACGCCGCTTGCTGCGATCAGTGTCATGAACAGACCGAGCTTCAACGGCGTCATGCCCGCCTGCTCGACGCCGAACAGCGATAGATACGGCGCCGTGAACGACATCGCGATGCCCAGCATCAGCGTCGCGCCGGCAAGCGGCATGAAGGAATGGATGCGCGTGAGACGGCCGAAGCGGGAGTTCATCGAGGGCGCGTGTTCGAACTGTGGGATGCATGCGCGAGCGGGACCGCGGCAAGGAAGAGGCATTGTCGAACGCGAGCGCTCCACGTGCAACGCCCGTTTCGTCAAGTTGTGTCATGTCGTGCAAAGAATGCGCGTGGCATTCGAGAGAAGGCGAGAGTCCGTGCCGGCGTCAAGGGCAAGCGAGGCGCAACGACACGAAGGGCTTAGACTGATCGGCTCGTTCTTATCGACATGGTTTGACCGATGGCCAATCTCAAAGACGCAATCGAATCGTACGTCTACGCGAAGGACGGCAATCGCCCGCATCTTCTGACGGATGCGTTCGCACACGACGCATCGCTTGCGATGACCGTGAAGACAACGGCCATCGCGTTTCCGCAGCAGACACATGGACGCGATGCGATTGCATCGGTGCTGGTCAGCGATTTCGCGCAGAAGTACGAGAACGTTTATACGTTCTGTGTGGGCGCGATGCCCGTCGATGGGCAGCGCGAGTTTTCATGCGACTGGCTCGTCTGCATGACGGAAAAGGGAACGGGCGCGGCGCGCATCGGTTACGGCCGCTACGACTGGACGGGCGATTCGCATGCGCGCTGCCTGACGCGGCTGCACATCACGATCGAAGAAATGGCGACGTTGCCGAAAGCGTCCGCCGGCAGCCTGTTGCGCTGGGCGAGCCGCTTGCCGTATCCGTGGTGCGCGCGCGAGTCGCTGATGGCAAATGCAGCAAATGCAGCAGACGCAGCAGACGCAGCAGACGCGCCCGACATCTACATCGTCCAGCGCGTTCTCGCGCAACTGGCCCGCTAGCGAACCAGCTGATCGCCTTCGAGCACAGCGTGCGCGCCATACGTCCATGCATGATTGCGCGAGCCGTGACCGAACGGAAAGCCCGCATAGATCGGCACGTCATATGGCTTGAGCAGATCGACGAGCATGTCGTGCAACGTAAAGTCCGCGTTGTCCGGCAGCGGACAGCGGATGAAATCGCCGAGCACGAACGCACGCGCCCCATCGAATACGCCCGCTTCGCGCAACTGCATCATGCTTCGGTCGATGCGATAGGCGAACTCCGTCACGTCTTCGAGCAGCACGATCGCGCCGTTGCAGCGCGCCTGCCATTGCGTGCCCGCAAGACTGGCGAGCACGGTGATGTTGCCGCCCGCAAGATGGCCTTCGACGCGCGGCGTGCCCGAACCATGCAGACGTTGCAGCGGAACAGGCGCGGCGCGTTCCTCGCGCAACTCGGCGAGCATGCTGTCGCGCGACGCGTCGTCGTGTTTTGTCGCGAGCCCGTTCAAGGTCGGACCGTGGATGACGCGCACATTGGGCATGCCGTGCAGCGCGCCGAACAGCGCAGTCGCGTCCGAAAAGCCCACGACCGTCTTCGCGCAAGGGACTTCCGGCGGCAGCGCGTGCAGGCAATAGACGCTGCCATAACCGCCGCGCGCGATCCACACGATATCGACGGATGGATCGGTCAGCGCGCGGTGCAGATCGGCGGCACGGTCTTCGTGCTTGCCCGCGTGATACCGATAGCGGTCGCGCACATGCGCGCCCACCTGCACGCGCAGCCCCCAGCTTTCGAGCAGCGCGATGCTGTGCTCGACGTGCTCCATATCGGGCACGCCTGCCGGCGCGACGACGGCGACACTCTTGCCCGCGAGCTTCATGCGCCCGCCTTCTTCGCGAGCAGCGCGGCCGTGTCGGGCGCGCCCATGCGGCTCGCGGCATCGGCGGGCGAGACACCGTTCGCGTCGCGCGCGTTCGGATCGGCGCCATGCGCGAGCAGCAGTTCGACCATTTCAGTGCGATTGAACATCGCGGCGATCATCAGCGCGGTCCGCCCATCCGGCGACGCACCTTCGACGTCCGCGCCGTGCGCGAGCAAGGTCTCGACGACGTCCTTGAAACCCTTGAACGCCGCGCCCGCGATGGGCGTCTGTCCGTTGTCGTTGCGCAGGTTCGGGTCCGCGCCGCGTTCGAGCAGCACGCGCACGGCATCGGCGTGACCGTGATAGGCGGCGAGCATCACGAGGCTGTCGCCTTTCTCGTTGCGCAGATTCGGCGGCGCGCCTTTCTCGATGACGGCGGCCAGCATGTTCGCTTCGCCGCGGCGCGCGCAGTCGAAAATTTCGCGCGCTACTTCGAGCAGATCGGGATCGATGTTTTCGGGGCTGCGCTTGTCGTCTGTCATGAAGCCTCTCCGCTGTCGATGGGAGTTGGCGTGTCGACGGGAGTTAGCGCTTCAGCGCTTACTTCCGTCCCATGCTTACTCCCGTCCCATGCAGTTTCTCCGCGGTCGACGGGAGGGCGCCTTAGCGCTTACTCCCGTCCCATACAAGATGGTTGCAGTGATGGTGCGGCCGCTCGCGCGGCGTGTCGGTAACAGCAGAGGATACAGGCAATGTGCGCTTGCCGCTGTCGATGCGCTCCGACCCCAACGGTGAGAAGGTTCGGGAGCAGGGAGTCGTCGTTGTCAGGCCTGCTTGCGCAGCGTCGGCTCGGCGCCGCCGTTCGCGATGATGCGGTCGAGCCGGGCGCTTGCATCCGTCAACGCGCTGAGGGGCGCGCGCTGCAATTGCGCGTCGTAAGTGCTGACGATGTGCGCGAGCAGCTCGACGTGCGCTTCGTCGAGACGCCATTCGTCCGTCGCGCGGCCGTGATCGAACGTGGCGGCCATCGCCTGATCGGCGGTTCGCAATTGCTCGTACGTCATCGCGCCGTAGCCGAGATCACAGAGAAAGCCGGTGAGCAGCATCGTCTGCGTGAGCGTCTGCGCGGCGCTCATGCTGCCCGCGCCGCGCCGCAGCGCGTCGAGCGCGATGTGGACGGGCAGGATCAGCTCGGCGGCCATGCTGCGCGGGATCGGCAGCAGCAATGCTTTCGCCTGCCGCGCGCGCGCCGCCTGGTTGCCGCCGGGAAACGGAATGGTCTTGGCCATGTCGCCTGCGAGTAGTGGGAATGCTCTCGCGATAACGGCGCGTGGCGGAAAAGATTAAGGGTTGTTTTCGCAAATTCGCAAACGTTTGTCGAAGGTCGACTTTCCGCTTCGGCCGCGCCGCGCTAAAGATGCTTGTAATAGAAGGTCGTTCCGCAGAAAGATCCATCCGGCATCAACGCGTATTTCGGCACCTCGCCGACCCGCTGCCAGCCCGCGCGCGCATACAAGCGCTCGGCGTCGCCGCCCGTCACCGTGTCGAGCACGAGCACGGTCTTGCATTCGTCGCGGGCCACGGCGTCGGCGGCCGCCATCAGCCGCTGCGCGACGCCGCGCCGGCGCGCGCGGCGGTGCACGAGCGCCCTGGATACTGGATCAAAATCCAGCATGCTCGAGAACGCGCGCTTTCGCCGTGACCGTATGGGAAAGTGCAAACGGCTTCGTGCACAATGCGCGGACGCCTTGATCCCTGAACCCAGCGAATTCCAAACGATCAGCCAACAATGAGCCGTCGCCGCGCCGTCGAAAGCCAGTTCTCGGGAAAATCAATCGGTCGGACTGTCGGGATCGCCGCGCTCGCGCTGGCGGGCCTGGTCGTCGCGCTGCTGTGCGCGGCGCTGCTCGGCGGCTGGCTGCTGCTGCGCGGCAGTCTTGCGCAACTGGATGGAACGCAGCGCGCGCCGTCGCTGTCGGCGAAGGTGACGATCGAGCGCGACGCGCTCGGCGTGCCGACGATACACGGCGCGTCGCGTGCCGACGTCGCATATGCGACCGGCTTCCTGCACGCGCAGGACCGCTTCTTTCAGATGGACCTGCTCAGGCGCGTCGCGGCGGGCGAGGTGTCCGCGCTGATCGGCCCGAATGCGCTCGATCTCGACAGGCGCAACCGCCTGCATCGCTTTCGCACCCGCGCGCACGCGATCGTCGAGGCGATGCCCGCCGACCAGCGGCAAATCGTCGAGCGCTATACGGCGGGCGTCAATGCCGGCCTCGCCGCGCTGTCGTCGCGGCCATTCGAGTACTGGATGCTGCGCACGCAGCCCGAAGCGTGGCGGCCCGAAGATTCGCTGCTGGTCGTCTACGCGATGTACTTCGATCTGCAATCGTTCGAGACGCGACGCATTCTCGCGCGCGCCGTGTTGCGCGACCGCGTGCCCGCCGATCTGTACGCGTTCCTGCTGCCCGCAGCGAGCCATTGGGACGCGCCGCTCGACAGCGCGTCGACGCCGCCTGTCGAGCCAGCACGGATTCCCGCGACGCGCCCGGACTGGCTATCGGCGACGAAGCCCGTGAGCGCCGCCAGAGACACGAGCGACACGAGCGACGGGCTCGACGACACGGGCGCGAACGGGTCGGCTGTGGGCAGCAACGGCTGGGTCGTCGACGGCGCGCACAGCGCGCATGGCGGCGCGATCCTTGCGAGCGACATGCATCTCGGGCTGTCGCTGCCGAACATCTGGTATCGCGTGTCGCTGACGTGGCCCGCGGAGGACGGCCAGCCGATGCATGCGCTGACGGGCGTGAGCCTGCCGGGCACGCCGCTCGTGATCGCGGGCAGCAACGGCAAGATCGCGTGGGGCTTCACGAACAGCTACGGGCGCTACATCGATCTGATCGAGCTGCATCGCAATCCCGCCGACCCGTTGCAGTACCGCGCCCCCGATGGCGCATGGGCGCGCGCGGATGTCCATCACGAGATGATCGGCGTGAAGGGCGGCGCGAGCGTCGACTTGCCCGTGATCGAGACGCGCTGGGGGCCGCAGATCGACGTCGGCGCGCGCGCATATGCGCTGCGCTGGGTCGCGCATGACCGGGAGGCCGTGAACCTGAATCTGCAAAGGCTCGAAGACGCGAAGACGATCGACGACGCGCTGCACGTCGCGCAGACGAGCGGCATCCCGACCCAGAACTTCATGGTCGCCGACGCGCGCGGCAACATCGGCTGGACGCTGGCGGGTCCGCTGCCGCAACGCGACGCGAGCGACGCGCAAAGCGGCCCCGGCAGCGACACGCCATACGATTCGGCGACGTACAAAGGCTGGCGGCACTATCTGCCGCCCGCGTCGTATCCGAAGCGGATCGATCCGCCGCTCGGCCGCTTGTGGACGGCGAACAATCGCGTGCTGATGTCGAACGAAGCGGCGCTGATCGGCGATGCGGGCGCGGACCTGGGCGCGCGCGCGTCGCAGATTCGCGACGATCTGCTCGCGGCGCCGAGCCCCGACGAACGCGCGATGCTGTCGATCCAGACCGACGACCGCGCTCAATGGATCGACGCGTGGCGGCGCGTCGCGCTCGAAGCGCTCGACGCCAGCGCGCTCGCGGGCCATCCGCAGCGTCTCGCGTTCCGGCAGCAACTGCTCGCGTGGAATGGCCGCGCGGATGCCGATGCCGTCGGCTACCGCCTCACGCGCGGCTTCTTCTTCTCGCTGTACGACGCGTGGTTCGGCAGGCTCGACGCCGATCTCGCGAGCGCGATGCCAGGCGGTGGCGATGGCAATGCGACGCTCGGCTTGCGCGTCGCGAACTCGCGCTACGAAGCCGTGATGGAGACGCTCGCCGAGCATCACGCATGGGTGCCCGATGGGTTTATCGACTGGCGCTCGTTCATGCTCGACCGGATCGATCATGCGATTGCGCAGTTGCCCGCGGACGTTGCGATCGACGATGCGCGCTGGGGCGAACGCAACCGCGCCGCGATCGAGCACCCGTTCGCGCGCATGGTGCCTGCGTGGCTGCCGTGGTTGCGCGGCTGGCTCGGCGCGCCGCATGATCCGCTGCCCGGTGACATCAACATGCCGCGCGTGCAGGCGCCGAGCTTCGGTGCATCGGAACGCATGATCGTGTCGCCGGGGCGCGAGCAGACCGGCATCTTCGAGATGCCGGGCGGACAGTCGGGCAATCCGCTTTCGCCGTATTTCCTCGCGGGTCACGAAGCGTGGGTGCGCGGCGCGAAGACCTCGTTTCTGCCGGGCACGCCCGTGCATCGGCTGACGCTCGGCCGTGCCGGACAATGATCGCTATATTGAAGATTTTCGTGGAGTGAGCGTATGGAGAAGGAACGCAGCAGCGATCTCGTCGCGGTGCGCGATCTGTTGCGGCAGTTCGTCAGCGAGCGCGACTGGTCGCGCTTTCATTCGCCAAAGAATCTGGCGACGGCGTTGAGCGTCGAGGCGAGCGAACTGCTGGAGCCGTTTCAGTGGCTGGAGTCGGGCGAAAAGAGCGAACTCGCCGACGACAAGCTCACCGCGATCCGTCACGAGATGGCCGATGTGCTCGCGTACCTCGTGATGCTCGCCGATCGTCTCGACGTTGATCTGTATGTGGCCGTGCTGGAGAAGATCGAGCTGAATCGCGCGAAGTATCCGGCGCACAAGGTGCGCGGCGATTCGCGCAAATACTCCGAGTACGAGTAGCGTTCCGCTCGACCTGTTGCGCGAAGAAAAGGGGCAAACCCGTCTTGAGGTGAGGAAATACGGGAGCCTTTGACAATTGTCGCAACGGTGAGTCTGCCCGATGCCAACGCGCTCACGAATGTGCTTGTGTGAGGCTATTCGGGAGCCGCGCGATGGTGAGTTGCCCCACAATCCGCACGGCACTGTCGCTAAAGGTGAGGTTTTTCGGGACACGGCCGCGCAGTGCCGAACGGTTAGCCGGTGACGATCAGCAGCGCGCCCGTGACGGTCAGCGCGCCGCACCAGAGCCAGTCGAAATTGATCCAGCCACGCCGCAGCATGCCGAGCCCCAGGTACTGATAGGCCGCGAGCGCGATCGCGCCCGCCGTCGCGAGCGTCACGAGGGTGTGCACGGCCGTGACCTGTCCGACCGATTCGAGCGAGCTGCCGACGGGCATTCCCGCGCCGCACATCGGCAACAGCGCGGGCAGCAGCATCAGGCCGGCGCCGTGCATCGTCGCCATGGCCGCCGACCACAGCGCCAGTCCGACGAAGCCCGCCGTCATGCCGATGCGCACGCGCTGCCGGTGTCCGTAGAAATGGTGATACGCGGCCCACGCGATCAGCAGCGCGCCCATGAACACGCGCAGATGCTCGGTGTGCGTGAAGAGCCCGAGCGCGACGGCCGACGTGGTAAGGAACATGACGGAGACGGCGTGCCCGAGCGCGAGCGGCGGCAACGCCATCAGCAGCGCCTTGCGGCTGCCGTGCTGAAGCCCGAGCGCGGCGGCGAAGAGCCACCCCATCGCGGGATTCACGCCATGGAAAATCCCGCTGCCGATCACAGTTGCCCATACGCCGTTCATCGCGCTCGCCTTTCGCTGCCGCCTGCGCTCACGGATAGCAATACGAATCCGACGACGCGTCTCCGCCTTCGAGCCGTATCTGATGCGGACGATGCGACTTTGGCCAGTCGACGAAGAAGTCGTCCGCGACCGTGAGTCCGCCGCTCTTGTCCGCATTCAGCCGGACCATCCAGCCGTCGATGCCTTCCGTGTAGAACTGCTCGTCGATTGCGCCGTACAGCGAGTTCGTGAAGTACACGCGGCTGCCGTCGCGGCTCACTTCGACCATCTGCGGGCCGCCGTTCAGCGGACGACCGCCCGCGCCCGCATGCGTCGCGCGCGCGGCAATGCCGCCGATGCGCACCGTGCCCGTCAGTTCGGGCCTCATCGGATCGGAGACGTCGTATTGCTTCAGGTCGCCCGTGCCCCAGCACGACACGTACAGGAAGTGGTCGTCGAGCGACAGCGCGATATCGGTGACAAGCGGCGGCACCGCGCCGAAGCCTTTGAGCATCGGCGGAAGCTGCGACGCATCGGCGGGTTCGGCGGGAATCTCGATGACTTTGCGCGCAGCCCATTGATCGCCTTCGCGATACCACGTCCAGATCGACGCCGACAGGTCTTTCAGGCTGATCACCGAATTGACGAAGCCATAGGCCTTGGTCGGATCATGCGCGGGGCGCAGTTCGAACACCAACTGGTTCTCCGCGCCGAAGTCGACGACCTGCTTGTGCTTGCGCGTGTTCATGTCCCAGAAGTGCAGACGATGCCCGTACTGGCCGCCGAGCAGCACTTCCGGCACGAGGCCGTTTTCGAAGGTCGCGGGCAAGCCCCATTCGCTCGTCACAACGGTGTCGTAGCCGAGATGCCACCAGCCGTCGTACGAAATCTGCTGCGGGCCGCGATCGATTTCCCATTGGCCGCGAATATCGAACGTTTCGTGGTCCATCAGAAAGATGCCGCCGGGCGCTTCGCCCTGCGCGTTCGCGAGCGACACCACGTAGATGCCGGCTGGCCCGCAGTGCACGGTATGAGGCCGCGTATAGCCCGCTTTTTCCGCGACTTCGGCGGGTTCGAGCACGCGCACGATCTGCGGATTCCGCTTGTCGGGCTTCGTATCGAGTATGTGGATGCGCGACGAGCGCAGCCCAGGCACGACAAGATAGCGGCGCTCCGTATGGGGATGCGGCGCGTTCGGGCACAGGCACGAGCTGCACGCGTTCCAGCCGAAGTGATGCAGCTCGTCGCCCGTGTTCGGCATCGGCACGCTGCTGACGATGCGGCCGTAGTCCGCCGAGTCGGGATCGACATCGACGACGGCGAGCTCGTCGGGCGTTTCGCGCGACGGATCGAAGCTTGCCACATACGCGACGGTTTCCTTCGGCGCGCTGCCCGCCATGCGAGCGGAAGGATAGAAGGTCGGATCGGGTTTCCAGGTCGCCATATCTCACTCTCCGAAGGATGTTGCGATGCGGCACGCGATGCATGCGCGCCGGCTACAAAAAAACGGCGGCGTGCATGTGCGAGGTTTTCACTGTAGGCAATTTAAAAGCGACGCGTGAGTTCATTCGCTTTCGGACCGGCTTTTTGTGCGCGCACGGCGAGCGCGGCGGCCGCGATCGCAGCGGATCGGACGCGATAGCCGCGTTCGCGCATGCGCGCGGGGCGCGCGGATTAAAATGATGTGATTACTCCGTCATTTCCCGCCGCTTCTGGTAGCAATCGATCATGCGTTCATGGCGCCTTGACCGTCCCGTCTCGCAAGGGCAGCTGGATCTCAGCCGCGCGACGGGGCTCGTGTCGTCGATCGGCAGCGACGACTCGAACGCGCTCGCCGCCGAAGTGCTGAAGCTGCTCGGCGATATCGCCGCGATTTCGCAGTGCACGATCTTCGCGTACGAGTTCGGCAATCGGCCGCGCACGGTGTCGGTGGCCGACCATCGCGGCGGGCGCTTTCTGCGCGATGTCGCCGATACTTACGCGCGCCACTTCTATGCGCTCGACGGCAACCAGAAGATCGTCTCGTCGGCGCGCAACGACAGGCCTGGCTCGACGCTCGTGCTGCATCAGCAGACGAGCGACGACATTCTCAACGAAGCATACCGGGCCGCCTGCTATCAGCAGCCGAACGTGTCGGACCGGGTGTCGCTGCTCGTGCAGCCGACACCCGATATCTGGCTGTCGGTGAATCTGTATCGCGACCGCCGCTTCGGCAATTACCATCCGCGCGAAATCGCATTGATCGAAGCGATGGCGCCGCTGATCGCGCACGCGGCGAAGCATCACTATGCGATCTGCGGGCAGCGCGACCTGGCGATCTCGCACCTGATGCTCGCGCGCGTGCGCGGCATCTGCCCCGAGCTGTCGAAGCGCGAACTCGACGTGCTGACGGGCGTGCTCGAAGGACGCACCGCGCAGGAAATCGGCGACACGATGGGGATCAAGGCGACGAGCGTCGTCACGTATCAGAAGCGCGCGTTCCGGCGGCTCGGCATTTCGAGCCAGCGGCAACTGTTCGCGCTGTGCGTCGGGCCGGGCAAGGTCTGAGGGCTTTCTGCTTGCCTTCCTACCGACGGAAACGGCGGTTAGCGACCCGCAGTCCGAAGCAGCGGCGAGGCATCAATGGCTCATTTTGAGGTCGAGCAGACGTTTGAGCAGAAGCTTTGCTGCAATCGCGCCTGACCATGGAAATCGCTAGCTGATCCGCTGAAGCGCCGTACGGTAGGTCGCTTGCCCCTCTGCATAGTGCGCTGCGCCCTCATGCAGCCGTGCGATATCGTTGTCGGTCAGCGCACGGACAACACGTGCCGGGGCGCCGAGAATGAGCGAACGAGGCGGGAAAACTTTTCCTTCAGTCACGAGCGCGCGGGCGCCGACCAGACACTCCCGGCCGATCACGGCGCCATCGAGCACGACCGCGCCAATTCCAATCAGCGCGCCGTCCTCGATGGTGCAACCATGCAGCACGGCCTGATGCCCGATTGTCACGTGCTTGCCGACGACGAGCGGGCACCCGTGAACCGTATGCAGCACGACGCCTTCCTGCACACTGCTGCCCGCTCCGACAACAATAGCGTCGTTATCCCCGCGCAGGACCGCGCCCGGCCACACGCTCGCACGCGCGCCAACCGTGACGTTGCCGATGAGTGTGGCCTCGAGCGCGACGTAGGCATCGACATCGATCACCGGTTTGTGCTTGCCAAGCTGATAGATCGCCATAGGGTCACCGAATCGAAAAGGGACGATGCAAATCCGCTCACACGGCGCTGATACCACCGTCCACAGCGAGAATCTGCCCCGTAATGTGCTTGCCCGCGTCGCTTGCAAACAGGGCTGCCGCGCCCTTTAGGTCCTCGTGGTCACCGAGGCGTTGCAACGGCACACCCGTGCACATGCTCTCTACACCAAGCCGGTCGAGCGACCCTTGCGTCATCTTCGAAGGGAAGAAGCCCGGCGCGAGCGCATTGACGGTGATGTTGTACACGCCCCATTCCCCTGCAAGCGCGCGGGTGAAGTTGACGACAGCGCCCTTCGACGTGTTGTATGCGATCGTCTGCATGGTGCCTGGCGCATTGCCCGATAGCCCCGCAATTGAAGCGATGTTGATGATGCGGCCGTATCGGCGCGGAATCATGGATTTCCTGCCGAAGTGCTGCGTGAGCAGAAACAGTCCGCGCACGTTCAGGTTCATGACCTTGTCCCAGGCGTCGAGCGGGTATGCTTCGGCCGGTGCGCCCCAGGTGGCGCCAGCGTTGTTCACGAGAATGTCGACATGGCCCAGGCGCGAGAGAGCTTGATCGGCGAGGCGGCCGATGTCGCTTTCGCGTGCGCCGTCGGCGGCGATCCATTCGGCTTCGACGCCGCGCGTTGCGAGATGCGTCCGCGCAGCCTCCAGTTCGTCCGCCTTGCGCGCGCTGAGCACGAGCCGCGCGCCCAGATCGCCGAGGCACTCGGCGATCTGTAGACCGAGCCCGCGCGAGCCTCCCGTGATTACGGCCGTCTTGCCCGTGAGATCGAACAGTCGTTGTATGTGGTTCATGTTTTCATCGACGAGGGTGATCAGTACCACGCATCCCGCATGTCGAGCGTGGTGCTGTCGAGGGATGCGAGCAGGTCGAACTGCGCTGCCACACGCGGCAATTCCCAGCGAAAGTACCAGCCAGCGGCAGCGAGCTTGCCTCGGTAGAACTCCGGGCGCTCGCCGGATGTGTCTTTGTCGATCGCGCACTGCGCGACGAGCGCCTGTTCGAGCCAGATCCATGCAAGCGTCACATGGCCGAATGCCTCCAGATACACCGATGCGTTGGCGAGCGCCAGAGCCCGATCATCGGTCGAGCACAGCGCGCTGGTGACTTCTTCGAGACGCGCGATCATCGCGTGAAGGCTTTGCGCCCATTCGGCGAGCGCGGCGTCTTCTCCGGCCGCCCGTGCGATCGTCGCGCGGATACGACCGAGCAGAAGGCGCAGCGCGGCGCCCTCCTGCATCGTGACCTTGCGGCCCAGCAGGTCCTGCGCCTGAATGCCGTGCGTGCCCTCGTGGATCGGATTGAGACGGTTGTCGCGCCAGAACTGCTCGACGTTGTACTCCCGCGTGTAGCCATAACCGCCGTGCACCTGGATCGAGAGATTGTTCGCTTCGAGACACCATTGCGACGGCCAGCTCTTGGCGATCGGCGTGAGGATGTCGAGCAGCAGCGTACAGTCGTGTGCCGCGTGTGCGTCGTCGTCCGATTGGGACGCGCGCGCGTCGTCGACGAGCTTCGCACAATAGAGATTGAGTGCGAGCGCGCCTTCCACATAGCTCTTTTGAGCGAGCAACATGCGGCGAATGTCGGCGTGCTCGATGAGCTTTACTTGCGGGCTGGCGGCGTCTTTTCCGGCTGCGCCCGCAATGCGTCCCTGTGGCCGGTTGCGCGCATAGTCGAGCGCGTGCAGATAACCCGTGTAGCCGAGCGCCGCCGCGCCAAGACCCACGCCGATGCGCGCCTCGTTCATCATGTGGAACATATATGCGAGTCCCGCGCCGGGTTTGCCGACGAGATACCCGATCGCGCCCGCGCGCCCGCTGGGCGTGTACTTCGTCCCTTCGCCGAAGTTCAGGAGACAATTGGTCGTGCCGCGATAGCCCATCTTGTGATTGAGGCCCGCCAACACCACGTCGTTGTGTTCGCCAGGCGCGCCGTTTTCGCCAGGCAAGTACTTCGGCACGATGAAGAGCGAAATACCCCTGACGCCGGGCGTCATCTTGCCGTCCGCGCCGGGAATCCTGGCGAGAACCAGATGCACGATGTTCTCGGCGAGTTCATGTTCACCGCCAGAGATCCACATCTTGTTTCCTCGCAGGCGGTACTGCGCGCCCAGCGAAGACTCTCCCTCGTATTCGGCGCGCGTCGTGATGTCGGAGAGTGACGAACCCGCTTGCGGCTCGGAAAGACACATCGTCCCGAAGAATCGACCCTCCATCTCCGGGCGCACGAATGCGTCGATCTGCGCTGGCGTTCCGTGCGCGAGCAACAGGTTTGCGTTGCCGATGGTCAGGAACGGATAGGCGGCCGTGCCGATATTCGCGGCGAGGAACCAGGCGAAGCACGCCTTTTCGACGACGAGCGGAAGCTGCATGCCGCCGAGATCGTAGTCCTGCCCGGCGGCCATGAGACCTGCGGCGCAGAACGCATCGAGCGCCGTCTTGACCTCGGGAATCACATGAACGCGCTCGCCGTCGAAGTGCGGTTCGTGCTGGTCGTTCTTCTTGTTGTGCGTGGCGAACAATTCGGTGGCGATCTGTTCGCAGGTATCGAGCGCAGCGTCGAACGTTTCGCGCGAATGGTCGGCGTAGCGCGGCATTTGCGCGAGTTGCTCGACGCCAAGCCATTCGTAGAGCAGGAAATTCAGATCCCGGCGGGAAAGTATCAGCGACATGACGGCATCCGGTTCAAGGTGTGCTGGATAAAGAATTCGATCGGCACTGACAGCGGCTTCGACTGCGTACTTTCACCATATGCCGTCGATGGCTAAGGACGATGATAGGCAGCCGCGCCGACGGTCGGCACCTCGCCTTTTGAGGGGGTATTGCACCGCATCAATTCCTGCGTCATGTGGTCCGTCGTGACGGGCGCCCCCCGTGTGGACAGGGGTGCGCGCCGACCGTATCGCTCTACGCTCGACGGTGAGGCATGCCGGCACCGCCGCACCGGCCAGCAAGCCGAACCCGCCGCGCGCGAGCGTGGCTGAAAGAACGGAGAGGAGATGACAAAACGTTCGAACGTGCTGGGCTCTCTGATGGCACCCGTCCTCGCACTTGCGCCGCTGGCCTTGTGGGCGCAGACGGACACGCAGCCTGCACCTGCTTTCAATGCCGTGACGGTGGACAATTTCCCCCGTGCCGAAACGGACATGTACCTGCGCCTTTTCGTGAAGCGCGGCGCATTCGGCCGGTTCTATCACTTCCGCGATCTCGCGCCGATCAAGGGCACGGGCGTGCGTCCCAATCGGGACACGCTTTATTCCGAGGCTGTCTTCGACCTTGATGCCGGACCGGTGTCGATCACCATGCCGGAGGCGGACAGGCGCTTCATGTCGATCATGGCCGTCAACGAGGACCACGACGTACTGAGCGTAGGCTACGGCGGGGGCGCTTATACCTATACAAAGGGGAAGGCCGGCACACGCTATCTGTTCGTTGCCGTTCGCACACTGGTCGATATGGCCGATCCTTCCGATGTCGACCGCGCACACGCACTGCAGGACGCGATCGCGGTTAGCCAGCCGGGTGACCCCGGCCGCTTTGAGGTGCCCGACTGGGACCCCGTTAGCCAGAAGAAGGTGCGCGATGCGCTAGTGTCGCTAGGCGCGACGCTGCCTGACTTGCGACGTGCGTTCGGTGCGCCCGGGCGGGTTGATCCCGTCCGTCACCTGATAGGCACGGCGATGGCTTGGGGCGGCAATCCCGACAAGGATGCGATCTATCTGAACGTGACGCCCGCGCACAACGACGGCACGACGATCTACCGCATGAACATAAAGGACGTGCCGGTGGACGGTTTCTGGTCGATCAGCGTCTACGATGCCCACGGCTATTTCGTGCCCAACGCTCTCGATGCCTACACGCTCAACAGCATCACAGCGAAAAAGTCCGGCAACGGCACCATCGCGATCCAGTTCGGCGGCTGCGACAGCAAGGTCCCGAACTGCCTGCCGGTTCCTCCGGACTGGAACTACATGGTGCGTTTGTATCGGCCGCACGCTGAGGCGCTCGAGGGCAGCTGGTCCTTTCCGCAGGCTTATTCCGTTGGCGCGAGCACGAGCACGAGCGCGACTGCGCCTTAAGGAGCTAACACCAGATCATGAACACCACAGTTCAGCTTAACCGCAACGGAATGCGTATTCTGCTCGCTGCTGCCGCACTCGCCATTACTCTGCCCGCAAACGCCGCTGCCCCGTCTCCACCCCAGGAACAGTCGGCCCCCGCCACTCAGGGCATTCTCTACCGGCGCGCGGTCGAGGCTGCGATCTGGGGCATGCCGATCGTGAGCGTGGACGCGATGCGCGAGGCCTTCTTCCGCGATGCCCATGCGCACTACAACGATATCGTCTACTGGTCGCGCCCCGCCGACTGGATGAACCAGACGACGACGCCCAATTCGTCGACGCTTTACGTCTACTTCAACTTCAACCTGAAGGACGGCCCTGTCGTATTCGACCTCCCGCCGTCGAACGGGGCAGCGACCTTTGGCAGCCTGCTCGACGCATGGCAGGAGCCGCTCACCGACGTAGGTACGTCCGGACAGGATGCCGGTAAGGGCGCACGCTATCTGTTGCTGCCACCGGGCTTCAGCGGTGAAGCACCTGCGGGCTATATTCCCGTGCACAGCTCGACCTTGAACGGCTATGCGCTGATCCGCGTGATTCCGAAGACGCTCACCGGCCCGGACGTCGCGTCCGCGCTTGCGTCGATTCGCGAGCAACGGGTTTATCCGCTCGTGCAGGCCGCCAATCCACCAAAGCAGCGCCACATCGACATGGCGGGCAAGCTTTTCGACGGTATTGTTCGCTACGACGAGACGTTCTATACGCGGCTCGCGCGGATGGTGAACGAGGAACCCGTCGCGTCGCGCGATCTCGTGGCAATGAATCAGCTGCGCTCGGTTGGCATCGAAAAGGGCAGCGCATTTGCGCCCAGCACCGCGACACAGTCCATCCTGCGTGCCGCGGTCGGCGAAGCGCATGAAGAGTTCATCGATACGATGCGCGACAACCGCAAGCTCTGGTGGCCCGGTGCGCACTGGGGCGTCGGTGGCCAGGGCGTGGCGACGAAGACGGGCTTCACGTTCCAGACCGCCGACTATCTCGATGTGGACGAGCGCGGCGCGATCTACTACCTCGCCTATGCGCCGCCCGTCAAACTCGGCAAGGCAAGCTTCTATCTGACCGAGTGGCACGACGCCAGCGGCCAGAAGCTGCGAGGCGAGCGAACCTACCGGCTGCGCGTACCGCCAAACGTGCCCGCGCGGCAGTTTTGGGCCGTGACGGTCTACGACGTGAATAGCGCCGGGTTCATCGAGCACTCGCCGCGCGTGAATCTCGATTCGTACGATACCGACGCGCAACGCAATGCCGACGGCTCGATCGATCTCTACTTCGGCTCGCAGCCTCCCTCGGGCAAGGCATCCAACTGGATCTACATCGCACCAGGCAAGGAATGGTTCGCTGTTTTCCGCTTCTATGGACCAGAGCCGGCGATTTTCGACCACAGCTGGGCGCTGGCCGATCCCGTTCGACAGTGAACCAGACTAGCCGCCCAGGTGCCGGGGATCAGCAAGAGAAAATGATGAGGGAGAGTCCGCTGGCTACCACGGAACGGCCATTTGAACGTCGGCGGGTGCACGTCTTCGAATGGCCGTGGATGACCGAATGCAACCCGACCGTTGCGTGCCTCGGGAAATCTGCGAAAGACCTTATTTTCCGCTGACCTATCCGCGTTTTCCCCAGGCCCGCGCGGGGCGTGACTTGTACCCAATTTGAGGACAGGCGGCGCAACGCCGCGCTCCATACTGCGACGCATCGCCACGTGTCGCCAATCTTCGAATAGCGGTCCGTTGAAGCGATTGCATCGGGCCGTTGGTGTCCGAGATAGCGTGACCATCGGAGACATCAGTATGGAATCCACCTCGCGAGCCGGTGCACTGGATGCATCGTCGGCAACCCACGCGCAGCAAGCGCAGCCACAGTCCGTGATCGCCAAGGTATCGCGGCATCTGCTGTGGTTCCTGTTCGTGCTGTTCTTCTTCTCGTTCCTCGATCGCATCAACATCGGCTTCGCCGGCCTGACGATGATGAAGGACCTGGGGCTCACCAGCACGCAGTTCGGCCTCGCAACCACGCTCTTCTATGTCGCGTATATCGCGTGCGGCATTCCGAGCAATGTCGTGCTTGCGCGCGTCGGCGCGCGTCGATGGATCGGCACGATCATGATCGCGTGGGGACTCGCGTCGACGGCGACGATGTTCGCAACGAGCCCCGGCACGCTGTACGTGTTGCGCGTGCTGGTCGGCGTGACGGAAGCGGGCTTCCTGCCGGGCATCCTGCTGTATCTGACCTACTGGTTCCCCGCCGCGTACCGCGCACGCGCCAACGCGCTCTTCATGATCGCGATGCCCGTGACGGCGGCCGTCGGCTCGGCGCTGTCGGGCTTCATCCTCGGACTGGACGGCACGTTCGGACTGAAGGGCTGGCAGTGGCTCTTCCTCCTCGAAGGCTTGCCGTCGGCGATTCTCGGTCTTGTGGTCTACGCGTATCTGCACGACAGCCCGCAAGACGCGCACTGGCTCGACGCGGAAGAAAAGCGCACGCTCGCAGCGACGCTCGCCGCCGAGCACCGCACCGACCCGACCGTGCCCGCGCAATCGGGTCACGACAAAAGCATCGTCAGCGAACTGCTGTCGCCCGCCGTCGTGAAGTTTGCAATCGCCTACTTCTGCCTCGTGAATACGCTCGCGATGGTCGCCGTGTGGACGCCGCTCATCGTGAAGAGCTTCAGCGCCGATGCGAGCAATCGCACGATCGGCCTGCTCGCGGCGATTCCGCAGGTGTGCACGATCGTCGCGATGATCTGGTGGGGCCGGCGTTCGGACCGCAAGCAGGAACGCAAGTGGCACCTGATGCTGCCGATGCTGTTCTCCGCTGCGGGCTGGCTGTGCACGGCCTGGTCGCCGAATCCGGCGCTGCGCATGCTCGGCGTGTGCCTCGCGTCGGCGGGTTCGTACACGGCGATGTCGATCTTCTGGACTACGCCCGATCATGTGCTGAGCTTCCGCGCGCGGGCCATCGGCATTGCCGTCATCAACGCGACGGGCAACATCAGCTCGGCGTTGAATCCGCTTGTGGTTGGCTGGCTGAAGGACGCGACGCGCAGCTTCTCGGCGGGCCTGCTGTATTCGGCGGCGCTGCTCGTGATCGGCGCGATCGTCGTGATGCTGTTGCCGATGGACAAACGCGAAGCGCCGCGTACGCGTGCCGCCTGAAGGTATTGAATCTGGAGCATCACATGAACAAGGAATTCAAACCCTATCCGTTCACCGCGAAGCAATACAAGGCGCGTGTGCCCGAACTGAAGCAGGGCGTGGACGCGAAGCGTCATGCCGTGACGATCGTCGGCGGCGGGCCCGTTGGCCTCGCCGTCGCGCTGGGACTCGCGAACCATGGTGTGCGATCGGTGCTGATCGAAGCGGACGATTCCGTCTGCTACGGCAGCCGCGCGATCTGCATTTCGCGCCGCAGCCTGGAGATCATCGAGCGGCTCGGCGCCGTCGAAGGCTTCCTCAACACGGGCTTGCCGTGGACGGGCGGACGCAGCTTCTACCGCGACACGGAAGTGCTGCACTTCACAATGCCGCAGGATGAAAACCAGAAGCTGCCGCCGATGGTCAACCTCGCGCAATATCACATCGAACAGTTCCTGCTCGATGCAGCGGAAAAGCGCGCCGATCTGATCGACATTCGCTGGCAGACGCGCGTGAAGTCGATCGATGCGCACGATGACGGCGCCACGCTGCAACTCTCGACAGCCGATGGCGATTACGCGCTCGACACCGACTGGGTCGTCGCGTGCGACGGTGGGCGCAGCACGATACGCGAAGCGCTCGGGCTGCAATTGCAGGGCACGAGCTACGAAGGGCGCTATGTGATCGTCGATATCGAACTCGACAGCGATCGTCCGACGGAACGGCTCGCTTACTTCGATCCGTCGTCGAATCCGGGCTCGACCGTGCTCGTGCACAAGCAGCCCAACAACGTGTGGCGCATCGACTATCAGTTGCGCGACGGCGAGGACGCCGAGCAGGCCGTGAAGCCTGAAAACGTGATGCCGCGCGTGCAAAGCCTGCTCGACATGATGGGCGAGAAGGGCGCGTGGGCGCCGATCTGGATCACGATCTACAAGGCCAATGCGTTGACGCTCGAACGCTATCGGCACAACCGCGTGATGTTCGCGGGCGATGCCGCGCATCTCGTGCCGATCTTCGGCGTGCGTGGCGCGAACTCGGGCATCGACGATGCGGACAACATCGCGTGGAAGCTCGCGTTCGTCGTGAAGGGACTCGCATCGCCGGCGTTGCTCGACAGCTATTCGGACGAACGCGTCGCCGCGACGCATGAGAACCTGAGCTACGGCACGAAGAGCACCGAGTTCATGGCACCGCCTTCGTTCGCGTTCGACCTGATGCGCAACGCCGTGCTGAGTCTTGCCGTCAGGCATCCGGGCGTGCGCTCGCTGATCAATCCGCGGCAGACATCGGCGATCACATACGTGAACTCGCCGCTGAATGTTGCGGATGCCGATGCGTACGCTGCGGGGCCTGTGCCGGGCGCGGTGCTGTCCGAGTATCCCGTGACGATCGCGGAAGGCGGCCATGCGCGCGAAGCGCATCTGACCGATCTCGTCAGCCCGCGTTTCACTGCGCTGTGCTTCAGCGACGAAGGCGGTGTGCCTGCCGGATTCACCGGGCTTGCCGAAACGATGCGCGAACGCGGCGTGCCGTTCAGGATCGTGCCGCTGAGCGCGCGCCTGCATCCCGAGACGAACGGCGTGCATGCGTGGGATCACACGGGCCGTCTGTTCGAGCGTTACGACGCGAAGCCGGGCACCGTGTATCTGGTGCGTCCCGATGGCCACGTGCTGGGCCGCTGGCGCAATGCGCGCGCCGCCGATATCGAAGCGGCGATCACGCGCGCGCTGTCCTGATCAACTGACTGAACGAATGGAGAACGCGATGACCGATGCAGAACTGGATGTCGTCTACACGCGGCTGTGCAAGACGATGACGCAACTGGGCGAGGCGCATGCGGCGCTGTTTCTCGCGCGCTTTGCGTTGCTGGCGATCCAAAAGGTCGATGATCCGGCTGTGTCGCTGAGCCTGATCGATGCGGCGAGCGAAGGGATGGGGGAATAAAGGCCGCCCGTTTTTGAGATCTTGGGCGGGGCCTCTTCAATACAATCGTGCCCGGGTGTTTCCCCAATTCGGGGGCCATCCAGATCATTGGCAGTCCGGAAGCACCAGGAGCACGATTGAATGAAAGAAGTAGAAGTCACCGCGATTCAACTGGCGCATGCCGCGCAGGGCAATAACAAATAGCATGGCCAGGGGAATACTGGCTGCGGCCTTTATCTGGGTGATCGGCGTGGAGATGGTGGCCTGGTGGTGCATCGACGTGAGCGCGCTCGGCGGCGAGGCGTTCTTGCCGGACGTCGTTTGGGGCGTGACGCCTGTTTCGATTCTTGCAGGCGTCCTGATCGGCCGCGCGGGTGGTCGTGGGCGGCTGGACAGGCGCCCGGAAAACTAAACCGTGTCGGTGAAGCGTTACGCTGTGGCATCGAGCGGCGGCCGCACGCCGCCTACTCCGGCTCGCCTTCCTCGCCTTTCGCCAGTTCGTTGATCAGTGCATCGACGGCCACATACAGATCGTCGACGATCTTCGCGCCAACCTGTGTTTCCAGCGCGCGATATTCGGCCTCCAGAAGCGGCGCCATCCGTTCGACGATCTCCGCGCTCTGCGCCGTCAGCGACACGCGCACGCGCCGCTGATCGTCTTCGAAGCGCTCCTTCGTCACGTGACCGAGATCCTCCATGCGCGCCAGCACGCCTGCGAGACTCGGGCTCGAAATCGTGCAGAGCGTGCACAACTGGCGCGGCTCCAGCGGACCGTTTTCGTGCAGCGCGCGAATGATGCGCCACTGCTGCTCGGTGAGCCCCTGCGCCGTCAATAGCGGACGAAAGCGCGCCATCATGAGTTCGCGCGCGCGCAACAGCAGCATCGGCAGATTGCGATGCATCGGGCGCGGCGAGGGAGTGCGGGAGCCGGTCATGAGCGTCGATGTCGAAGCCAGAAAAAGCGATTCGCTAGGATATAAGTAAAGCGGCCCGCACGACAGTGGCACAAACCGGTTTTGAAACCTCCAATGCTATTTTGACGCTGGCTACAATCAATCGCTGGGCCCGCTGCCGCGTGACGTCGACGGAAGTGGCGCCGTACGATGCCAAACCGCCAAACCGCAAACGGCCCAGGAAATACCCTTGGATATCTATCCCCGACCATGCGGTCGGTTTATTCTACGAAACTTCGCTGTTTTTCCCGGATAGTTGGGGGCATTGTGTTCGTCCATCACCAGTTCTTCGACGATGCCGATCAGCACGCGGCCGCGCTGCGGGGCTGGGATCAGCGTTACGACCAGATCGGCCCGGGCGCGTTTCGCAGCGCGGTGAAGCAGATCGAGCTGAACGGCGTGCACCTCTTTCACGAGTCCGCCAATTTGCGCGTCGTGCAGCGCGGACACTTGCCGCCTGATCAGATGACCTTCGGCGTTCCGCTCACGGGCGCGGGTGCGTTCACGTTCGGCGGCGCGCGCATCGATCGCGGCGCATTCGTGATGGCGCCGGGCGGCGAGCCATTCGAGTTTCACTCGCCGGATGAGATGTCGCTGGTCGGCGTCGTGATCGGCTCGGACATGCTGCAAGGGATCGCCGACAGCGCGGGCGTCGATCTGACCGACGCTCTCTTTCGACGCACCGTCGTCGATATTCCGAACGCCGCCTGCGCACGCGCGGGCTTGCAGATCGCGGCGCTGCTCGAAAGCGTGCTCGCGCAGCCCGATGCATTCGACGACGCGCGCGCACAACAAGCGCTGCGCAGCCGTGTCGGCGAGGTGCTCGTCGATCTGCTCGCGTATCACGTGCCGGCATCGACGAACCGGCTCACGCACGCATGCCAGTCCGATATCGTGCGGCGCATTCACGACTTCGTGATCGAGCATCCCGAAGAGCCCTTCGACATTCAAAGCCTCTGCACGCAATTGCGCGTGAGCCGTCGCACGGTGCAGAACAGTTTTCAGGCCGTCGTGCAGACGAACCCGTTGACGTATGTGCGCTCGCTGCGTCTCTCGCAGGTGCGGCGTCTGCTGCTCGATACGCGGCAGGCCGATTTGTCGGTCAGCGACGCCGCCGTGCAATGGGGGTTCGTGCACCTCGGGCATTTCGCCAATGCGTACAAGGCGCAGTTCGGCGAATTGCCTTCGCAGACGGCGCGGCGATCGTCACGCGCGTCCATCACGCGATGACGTTGGCCCGTTCCTTTTCGGGCCTTCGGAGCCTTTGCAAAACGTCGAAGCAGAGCGCATGAACGCACACGAAATGGCGCAATCCGGTTTACGCGATCGGCTTCTCATAGTTATGGATTAGAAGACACGCGCCGCAAGCAGATCGAACTCACACAGGCGGCGCTCAAGCACTTCGACAAGCTGTCGGAGAGTCTTGTGAAGGCGGCGAAGAGCCGCTAGCTCGCTGTTAAATCCACCGGCGGCCACTCGCGCGAAGCGGTCGCGCGAAACGCGAAGTGATCGCGCGAAAAAAGAATCCGCGCTCGCACGAACGCGGATTCAAACGCACGCTTGAGCGGAGACTGCAAGCGGCTTGATCGTCAACAGACCTTGACGAGGAGAGAGCGGTCTTTCGTGCTTAAGCTGCCGGCACGCGCTTAGGCATGGTTATGCGCCGGATTGCGGCACGCGCCGACCTGCACGTTCGAGTCGTTCCACGCCGAGCCCAGGATGATGCTGCAGAAGTTCAGGCGCTTGTATTCCGGGTCTTTCAGCGCAAGCACATCGGCCTTCACGTTGCCGAACGTCGTCAGCGGCTTGTGCTTCGTGCCGTTCGCGAATGCTTCGATGATGTTCTCCTTGAAGCTCTCGCCGCGCGGATGCGCCGCCACGACCAGCTTGCGGTCCTCGGACGAGAACTCGTCGTACGCGAGACCCAGCACATCCATCTCGACGCCTGCCGTCACCAGCGCGACCACGGGTTTCTTGTACTGGGGAATGCCCGGGGTCGTATGCAGCGCGATCGCGTCCCACACCATGTCGATGTCGTTTTCGTCGATGCCATAGCCTTGCAGGAAATTGCGCGCAGTGTTCGCGCCGTCGACTTCGAAGCGATCGTGCTTGCTGCTGTACTTCTCCATCAGGCCCATGTCATGAAACATCGCGCCGATATACAGCAGTTCCGGGTCGTACTTCAGCTGCTTGCGCTCGCCCGTCAGCGCGCCGAACAGAAACACGCGGCGCGAATGGTGATAGAGCAGATCGGTTTCGGTGTCGCGCACGAGCTGCGTCGCTTCGCGCGCCATCTTGCTGTCGGGGATCTTGATGCCTGCAATGATTTCGCTCATTTCGGGTTCTCCAGAACGTGATCGGCGGTGGCCGTTCGCTTTGCCGATGCGAGCGAGCGGCGTGTGACCAAAGTGTAGGGAGAGCCCTTGTGCGCGGCAAAAGCATTGATACGCGCGATGCTGCCAACCGCGCGCGGTTTTCTGCCAACGTCCGCCGATGGCGCGTCAGGTGAGGATTTACGGGAGCTTCGCGGCGCTTTCGAAGCGAATCACGCGTGCCTGTTCCGCACGCGCACGGTGCGCGTGTACGACGCGATCCACGTCGCGAGTTCCTGCGCGGCGGGCGTGAGCGGCGCGCTGCAGCATGCACACTTGCTGCTCGCTCGCGCACGTCGATCGTCGTCAGCACGCGTGCAAACGGCCCGTGCTTCGTGACCACCGATGCTTCCAGCGACAGGCAATCCGTTTCGCTCACGAGATGCAGCGACTCGAACAGCCCTTGGACCGTCGCGACGATTGCCGGGCGAGGTTGCCGAATCCCGGGGCGCGAGTGTTTAGGCGCATTAACTCGCCGTGCGGGGGACGCGGCACGCAGCGCGATTAAAGACTCGCGCCGCGTGCCGCGGCACTGCGTCAAGCCACTTTGAACCGCTCAGCGGGCACGCTGCGCGACAGGTTTGGCCCGAGCGCCGCGCGGGCCGATTCGAACGCCTGCCAGTCGGCGTAGTCAGGCAGCGACGGGATCGTCGCCAGTTCGCCACGGTCGAAGCCGACGAGCGACGCATCCACCATCTGTTCCGCCGACATCACGATGCCTTGCTCTTCGAGCATCCCGATGGGCACGCCCGCGACATCGAAGAACTCGGTGCGCGTCGCGCCGGGCATCACGGCTTGCACCTTGACACCCTTGCTCGCCAGTTCGTGGTGCAGCGATTGCGTGAACGCGAGCACGAACGCCTTCGTGCCGCCATAGACGCCGTTCAGGATCTCCGGCGCAATCGCCACGATCGACGCGATGTTGATGATGTTTCCGCCGCCACGCGCGACCAACGCGGGCGCGATCGCGTAGGTGAGCCGCGTCAGCGCGACGACGTTCAGCTTGATCATCGATTCCATCGTATCGACGTCCGTGTCCAGCAGCGGTGCGGCCGCGCCAAAGCCCGCGTTGTTCACCAGCGTGGTGATGCTCGCGTCGGTGCGCAGCACGTTCTCGACGCGACGGATGTCGGCGTCGTCGTTGAGGTCGGCGGTGATGATTTCGACCGAGCGGCCGGTGTCGTTCGTGATGCGCTGGGCCAGGTGTTCGAGACGCGCCCGGTTGCGGGCGACGACGATCAGATCGTAGCCGCGGCGCGCGAGGCGGTCCGCGTACACGGCGCCGATGCCCGACGAGGCGCCCGTGACAACGGCCGTGCCGAGGCTTGGGTTCAAAGAATCCGGATTCGAAGAATTCGACATAACAATGCTCCTGAGGATGGGGAAGCAGGTTCGACGTCGCGTCGGCTGCATGTCGGCAAGATTAGGTGCATACTCACATGGCCTCAATGTCATAGATGCCACTTTTTAGGACATCGCTGGAGTCAAGCCATGCTGCGCGTCGGAATCGTTCTGTTCCCCGGTTTTCAGGTGATGAATCTGGGCATGACGACGGTGTTCGAGTTCACCAACCGCGAGGTGAGCGAGCCGTTGTACGAGTTCGTGCTGCTCTCCGAGCGCGGCGGGCCGGTGCCCTGCTCGTCGGGCTTTACGGTGACGACCGAGCCTTTCGACGACAGCCGCTTCGACACGATTCTGATCGTCGGCGACAACGACCTGCTGCCGTCGACGCCGTCGCTGATCGAGTTTCTGAAGCGCGTGGCACCGTCCGCGCGGCGCGTCGCGGCGGCGTGCACGGGCGCGTTCCATCTGGCCGAGGCCGGGCTGCTCGACGGGCGGCGCGCCACGACGCACTGGTTCTACGCGGACGACCTGCGCAAGCGTTACCCCGCGGTGAAAGTCGAAGAGGACCGCATCTTCATCATCGACAACGACGTGTGGACGTCGGCGGGCATGACGGCGTGCTTCGACCTCGCGCTCGCGTTCGTCGAAAAGGACGCGGGCGTCGAGCTTGCGCGTCATGTCGCGCGCAAGCTGGTGCTGTATCACCGGCGCGCGGGCGGGCAATCGCAGTTCTCCGCGCTGCTGGAACTGGAGCCGAAGTCCGACCGCATCCAGACGGCGCTCTCGTACGCGAGGCGCAATCTGCACACACCGCTTTCCGTCGAGCAGCTCGCGGACGCCGCGCATCTGAGCCCGCGTCAGTTCACGCGCGCATTCAGGGAGGAAACGGGGCAGACGCCGGCTAAAGCGGTCGAGCGCTTGCGCGTCGAGGCGGCGCGCCTGATGCTCGAGACGGGACGGCATGGCGTCGATGTGGTCGCGCGCGACACGGGCTTCGGCGATCGCGAGCGCATGCGCCGAGCGTTCTTGCGTGCGTATGGCCAGCCGCCGCAGGCGATTCAACGGATGACGCGGGGGATCGAGTGATGGCCCGCCATCACGTCATCGATATTCACGCGCGCCGCTGCGCACCAACAGCCCGCGGCGCGCGCATCCAGCCGTTCAGATCGTCAGCTTCGAGACCTTGGTGCCCGCGAGCGACACGTCGCCCATCAGCCCCGAGTTCGTCATCACGATGGCTTCGACGGGCGCAGTCGCCGTCGAGGTATCGATTGCGCCATTCGCCCCCACCTTGATGAGCGCCACCGATGCATCCGCGCCCGCGGACCAGCCCTTCGAGTTCTGGAATGTGTCCAGCGCATCCTGTGTCATGAACAGGAAGATGAGCGCCTTCGACTGCGCGCCCGCCGTGAGGCCGAACGATCCGGAGATCGTGCTGTAGTAGCCCGCCGTGCTGCCGCCGACGCGCAGCGCACCCTCGCCATATTGCCCGCCGACGACGAACCCGACCTGCAGCACGGAAGGAAACACGAGCACGCCGCGCGCCTTCGCCACCAGTTCGCGCGAGCCCTGCACGCTCGTATAGAGCTTCGCCATCGTGCCGTCGACGCTCGCATCGATCGACTGGCGCTTGGACATGTCCGTAGCGGCCGATTCCCCGCTACTCGTGGTGGTGCTGCAACCCGACAGCATCAGACCGCCGTACGCGAGGGCAGCAACACTTGCTGTTACGAAGTGTCTTCTTTGCATTGTCGTTCTCCGTGTATGAAGCATTGAGGGAAATGCACATTTGCACGCGCGATCTCGCGCATCCCGCGACACGTCGCGCATCGCGGCGTGCATTCGCGATCACGCGTGCGGTCCTCCTGATCTCAAGCGCTCGACCCTCGTGGCTTTGGCATGACGATCGGGAACAGTCGATCGAAGTGGTACATCAGCGAAGGATGTTCGGGTGTGGAGACGTACGGAAACCCGACAGCCGCGCTGCTTCAACCAATATCAGAAATGCGCGGAAGTTGCGAAAAACAGTCGCGTGAATAGCGTCGAAGAGACCCGTGACGATGGGCGATTCTTCAAAGGGTGACGTTAGTGTGTCGCAAGGTGAAACGCCATGCGCGATCGTTTCCTTAGGCGAGCCATCGGAAACAAAATCGCCGCGTGGCCGCGGCGATTTTCGATTCGGACTTATGCAGCGAAGGCGCGCTTGCGGCTACTGCGTCGACGCGGCTGCGTCCGATGCCGGCGACGCTGCAATCGCGGGCGTGCTGCCGAGTGCCGTCGTTTCGTGCATGGGCATCATCGGGACGGCGGGGACAAGGGGTGTCATGGGTGCGATGGGAGCCGCAACGGGCGCTGCGGGTGTTGCAGTTGCTGCCGCTGGCGCTTGCGTCGCAGGCGTGATGACGGGCGCCGCGTTGCCGCCCGGCGTCGCGGGCATCGGCGTGACGACGAGCGCGGGCGCAGCGGGGGCCATCGGCAGCGGCGTGGCGCTGATGGTATCGCCGGGCACGGGCGAACTGCGCACCACGTTGGCAAGATAGTGGCCGACGAGATCGAAGAAGCCGTTATAGAACTTGCCCGACTGAATCGTCTCGCTGGAGATCTTCACCATCGCGTCGCTGTTCGAGCGGATCGGCAGCGACAGCGAGCCGAGCACGCTCAACCCCACGCTCGCCGACGTATCGCTCTTCTTCAGCGCATAGCCGTTCTGCACCGCGTTCGCATAGACGATGCTGCTGTTCGTCGCATCGTCGCCCGCCGTGCAGACGATATGAAATTCGACGGTGAAATGCGAGTCGCTGGCGGGCTGGAAGTTCTTGGTCGCGTCGACGGTATCGGGGCGCACCAGCGTCGTCATGTAGCCCTGGCTCAACAGCGCGCGGCGCGCGCCTTCGCAGGCTTCCGTGCTTCCCACCTGGAACGTGCGGGTATAGGGGCTTGCGCTGCCGTCGACGAAGTCTTCCTGAAGCTTCGCTTTGGGCGGCGTCGAACACGCGGCGAGCACGGCAAGCGCGGGCAGGGTTAGAGCGAGAGCGACTCGGGACGGGCGGCTGGACATGGGCGAAAAAAGCGGACTACGAGACGTCGGACGGCAAGCATTGTAGTGCGGTTTCAGCCAGGCCGTTGTTACAGACAGCGATGATCGTGCGGTGCGCAACACATGCCACAACAGACGACGCAATGCACGTAAAACGGGGCGCGGACGCCTGCCCGCGCCGCACAAGGCAGCAAGCCGTTCGCCAGTGCAAGAGGAACGATTTCGAAAGCCGCGCGGCGCGGCACGATGCGCGAGCGCAGCGTTCAACGCACCCAGCTTTGCGCAACGCGCGGCAGGTCGAGCGAGAACACCGTGCCGACGATTTCATCCGACTTGCCCGTCACCTTGCCGCCATGCATGTGCACGATCTTGTGGACGATGTGCAGCCCGAGCCCGAGGCCTTCGCGCGACCGTTCGCCGACGCCGTTCGAGCCGAATGCCTCGAACAGATGCGGCAGCACGCCCGCGGGAATCACGCCGCGATTGCTGATCGTCAGCTTGATCCAGTTCGGCGCTTCGCCGTCGACGTCGACGGCAATCGCGCTGTCGTCGTCGCCGTGATGCAACGCGTTGCTGATCAGATTCGAAATAGCCTGCCAAAGCAGATCGGTGTCCCAGCTTCCCGTCGAATTGCCGCGTGCGTTCAGCGTGATCTGGCCGGCACGCTCGTGTGTCGCGAACTCCTCGATCACACCCCGGCACAGCGCTGTCAGTTCGGCCGCGCGCGGTTGAAGCTGCATGCGTCCGCCTTGCAGGCGCGCGAGATTGAGCAGCTGATGCACCATCCGCGACATCCGCATCGAACTGCTCTTGATGCGGCCCGCGACCGTGGCGGACTGCTCGTCGGGCGCATTGCGCGCCAGATATTCCGCCGACGCGAGCACCGTGCCCAGCGGCGTGCGCAGATCGTGGCCGAGCACGGCCATCAGCATTTCGTTTGCTTCGAGCAGCTGGCGCGTGGTCAGCAGCTGATCGGCAAGCTGCCGCTTGTGCTGCTCCAGTTGCACGAACACATCGACCTTCGATTGCAGGATGCGCGGATCGAATGGCTTGTGCAGGAAATCGACGGCGCCCGCTTCGTAGCCGCGGAACGTGCGCGATGCGTCTTCGGCCGTGGCCGTCAGGAAGATGATGGGCACGTGCGACGTGCGCGGACTGCCGCGCATCAGCGACGCGAGCTCGAAGCCGTTCATGCCGGGCATGTTGACGTCGAGAATCGCGAGCGCGGCTTCGTGCTTGAGCAGCAGATCGAGCGCGGCCGTTCCCGAGTTCGCGACCAGCAGCTCGACGCCCGGACGCGCGAGCAACGCTTCGAGCGCCGTGATGTTATGGGCGATGTCGTCGACGATCAGAATGTTGACGGGTGAATTCGTCATGTCATCGTTCTAGTGTGTGGCTGGCAAACCGGCAAGTCGCCGGGCCATCAGGGTTGGAGAAAGCACTTCGTCGGCCGCGCCGCGCTGGATGGCCGCGAGCGGCATCGGCGTGGAGGCGGCCGTATCGGGGTCCTGTACCCACGCGAGCCCGCCCATCGCGCGGATGATTTCGAGGCCGTGCGCGCCGTCGTCGTTGGCGCCCGACAGCAGAATGCCGAGCAGCCGCTCGCGATAGACGTGCGCGGCGGATTCGAACAGCACGTCGATCGACGGCCGCGAAAAGCACACCGTCGAATCGAGCGACAGCGCGATGGTGCCGTCGTCTTCGACCAGCATGTGATAGCCGGGCGGCGCGAGATGCACGCGTCCCGGCAAGACCGTCTCGCCTGCATCGGGCTCGATGACGGGCAGCGCGCAGCGATAGCCGAATGCTTCGGGCAGATAGCTCGGCGCATCGGCGGGCACATGCGTGACGATCAGAATTGCCGCGCCGAACCCGGCAGGCAGCGCGGGCAATAGCACGTTCAACGCATCGATGCCGCCCGCCGACGCGCCGATCGCGACGGCGTCGAACGCGCGGGCATCCGTCGGCGCGGTTGCGCTGAATGCGGAAGGCGGACGAGATGTGTTCATGCGGCGTCGATAGATCGAAGTTGGACGGCGACGGTGTACACGCTAACGCTTCTGGTAAATGCGCTCGCGATCGCAGAATTCGTCGAACGCATCGTACTGGTTCGAAAAACGCAAGCTCTCCTTGCTGCCCAGACCGAGAAAGCCGCGCCGCACCAGCGTGTCCCTGAAGAGGCCGAGCGCGCGGTCCTGCAAGCCGCGATCGAAATAGATCAGCACATTCCGGCACGACACGAGATGGGCTTCGAGAAAGACTTCGTCGGTGGACAGGCTGTGATCCGCAAACACCACGCGTTCTTTCAGCGACCCCGCAAAGCGCGCGCTGCCATACGCCGCGTGATAGTAGTCGGCGAGCGAGCGCTTGCCGCCCGCAGCCAGATAGTTGCGCGTGAAGCCGGCGATCCGGTCAAGCGCGTAGATGCCCGCTTCGGCGCGCGAAAGCGCGTCGGGATTGATGTCGGTCGCGTAGAAGAGCGTGCGCTCGGTGAGGCCCGCTTCGTCGAAGAGAATCTTGAGCGACCACAATTCCTCGCCCGTGCTGCAACCGGCCACCCACACCTTGATCGACGGATAGGTCTGCAACACGGGCAGCACGTGGTCGCGCAGCGCGAGAAAGTAGGGCGGGTCGCGGAACATGTCGCTGACCTGCACCGTCAGGAAGCGAAAGAGCTGCGTGAAGTCAGTCTCGCTGCGCATGATCTTGTCCTGCAACTGCGACAGCGTCCTGACGCTAAACTCGTCGAGCGCGAGCGCAACCCGCCGCCGCAGTGAAGACTTCGAATAGTGGCGGAAGTCATGCTGATACTTCAGATAGATCGCTTCCAGCAGCAGCTTCAACTCGATGTCGAAGTCGTGCGCGCTTTGCGGCGAATCGTCGTACGAGAAACGGCTCATCGTGGCGGCTCCGCGCGCTATCGCTGCCGCAGCCACACGCGGCACAGCGAGATCAGCTTGTCGACGTCGATCGGCTTCGAGATGTAGTCGTCGGCGCCCGCTTCGAGGCAACGCATGCGGTCCTCCGCCATCGCCTTCGCGGTCAGCGCGATGATGGGCAGATGCGCGAAGCGCGCGTCGCGTCGAATGCGGCCGATTGCCGTCAGGCCATCCATCTCCGGCATCATGATGTCCATCAGAACGAGATCCACGTCGCGTCCGTTGTCGAGCACGTCGAGCGCCTCGCGGCCGTTGCGTGCGATGGCGAGCGTCGCGCCGAGCGGCTCGATCACATGCGAGAGCGCGAAGATGTTGCGCACGTCGTCCTCGGCGAGCAGGATCGTGCGGCCCTCGAACTGGTTGTCGCGCTGACGCACGGTGCGCAGCATGCGCTGCTGCTCCGGCGCAAGCGACGACTCGACGCTATGCAGGAACAGCGTCACTTCGTCGAGCAGCCGTTCCGGCGACTTCGCCCCCTTGATGATGATCGATTTCGAGTAGCGGCGCAGCCGGTGCTCTTCATCGCCCGACAGCATGCGGCCCGTGTAGACGATGACGGGCATCGTCTGATGCGTGACGTCGGCGGCGAGTTGTTCGAGCAGATCGTAGCCGGTGCCGTCGGGCAGCGCGAGATCGGTCACGACGCAATCGAAGCGCGTCGACGACAGATGGTCGAGTGCGTCGGCCAGCGTCGCGGCGGCGACGATCTCCGTCGTCGCGCTTTGCAGCAGCGCGCGGATGCTTTCGCCCATCGCCGCGTCGTCCTCGATCACCAGCACGCGCTTCATCCGTTGCTGGAGACGGCTTTCGAGGCGGCGGATCGCGGCTTCGAGCGTCGTGCGCGCGGTGGGCTTCAGCGTGTAGCCGACGGCGCCCAGATGCAGCGCTTTCTCGGCGTGATCGGTGGCGGACACGATGTGAATCGGGATGTGCCGCGTGGCGGGATCGTTCTTCAGCCATTCGAGCACCGTCAGCCCCGAGCGGTCGGGCAAGCCGACGTCGAGCAGCACGGCCGTGGGCTGCATGTCGCGCACCAGCGCGAGGCCGGTCGTCCCGTCGACGGCGTGCACGAAATCGAAGTCGAGCTCGTGCGTGAGGTCGCGCAGGATTTCTGCGAACGGGATGTCGTCTTCGATCGCGAGTATCAGGCGATTTTCGTGGCGGCGGTTCGCGCGGTCGTCGGCGATCGTCTGCGGCGCGTTGTTGATCGGCGTACTGATCGGCGCCGATTCGACGCGCTGCTGCGCGGGCCTGGCGACGGGCGAGGGCGGCGGCGCTCTCCTTGCGGAATGCGTCAGCGGAACAGTCAGCGCTTCGGCAGCCGGCGATGCGACAGCGTGCGCGTCGCCCGACCGTTGCACCGGCAGCCACAACGTGAACACGCTGCCCTTGCCGGGCTCGCTCGCGACGCTCACGTGGCCGCCCAGAAGCCGCGCGAACTCACGCGAGATCGACAGGCCGAGGCCGCTGCCGCCGTACTGGCGGCTCGTCGAGCCGTCCGCCTGCTGGAACGCCTCGAAGATCAGTTCGAGCTTGTCGGCGGCGATGCCGATGCCCGTGTCGCGCACGTCGAAACGCAGCGTGCCCGCTTCACCTGCGGCGACCGTCAGCGCGACTTCGCCGTGCCCGGTGAATTTCAATGCGTTCGCGAGCAGGTTGCGCAGAATCTGCGTGACGCGCTGGCTGTCGGTGACGATCGTATCGGGCACGCCCGGCGAGCATTCGACCGAGAACTTCAGATGCTTCGCGGCCGCCATCGGCTCGAACATTTCGTGCAGCGATTGCAGCATCGATTCGATGCGCACCGTTTCGTCTTCGATCGTGATCTGCCCGGCTTCGACTTTCGACAGATCGAGAATGTCGTTGATCAGCACCAGCAGATCGCTGTTCGACGCATGGATCGTTTCCGCATAGCGCACCTGTTCTTCCGTCAGGTTGCCCGAGCGGTTCTCCTGCAACAGACGCGCGAGGATCAGCGAGCTGTTCAGCGGCGTGCGCAGTTCGTGCGACATATTCGCAAGGAACTCGGACTTGTAGCGGCTCGACTGTTCGAGACGCGCGGCGTTCGCGGCGAGTTCGTCCTGCGCCCTGAGCAGATCGGCCTTCTGGCGCTCCAGACGCTTCGCGTAGTCTTCGAGCTGCACGTTGGTCTGCTCCAGTTCGGCCTGCTGCGCTTCGAGGCGCGCTTGCGATTCGACGAGCGCGCGGCCGCGCTCTTCGAGTCCCTCGTTCGACACGCGCAGTTCTTCCTGCTGCACTTGCAGCTCTTCGTTCAGTTGCTGCGTTTCGGCGAGCGCGTCTTGCAGGCGCTCGCGATACAACGCGGCCTCGATGAAATCGCCCATGCTGTTCGCGATCAGTTGCAGGAACTCGTGGTCGCGCGCCGAGATGCTGCGCATGAAGCCGAGCTCGACCACGCCGTTCACGGCACCGTCGTTTTCGATGGGCATCACGATCAGGTTGCGCGGCGGGCTCATGCCCGTGCCGGACACTACTTTCACGTAATCGTCAGGGACGTCGTTCAACACGAGCGTGCGGCGCGACACGGCCGCCTGGCCGATCAGGCTTTCGGGTTCGCGGAACGAGCGCGCAGCCTGCTCGCTCTCCTCGCTGAAGCCATAGGTCGCGATGCGCTTCAGGCTGGCCGTGGCCCGCTCGCGCACGTACAACGCGGCGACGACGACGTCGAGATACTGCGCGAGAAAGTCGAGGATCGCGCGGCCGACGAGCGCGGGGCTCGACTGGCCGACGATCTTCTCGGCGAGCAGGCGCTGCCCCGAGCGCAGCCATATCTGCTGCTGCAACACGTCGGTGTGTTCGGCCTGGCGCGCAAGCACGGCATCGTACGACTCGGACAGGGTCAACAGATCGCGCCGCCCGCGATAAGCGATCAGACCGCTGATCGACAGGCTGACGAGGAGGAACACGCCGACCAGAACGGCCGTGACACTGCGCGCGTCGCTGGAACGCTGCTGCCGCAACGTCTCTTCGACCGACAGGAACTCGCCGAACAGCCGGCGCGTCTCTTCGAATTCGACCTTGCCGCGTCCGCTTTTCACGTCGGCCGTGTAGTCCATATTGCGCCGGCGCAGATCGATCATTTCCTCCGCGTACTGGTCCCAACGCTGCTGCACGGCGCGAATGCGCTTGAGCTGCTCGGCCTCCGAAGCATTGTCGGACACCGATTGGATCAGCGAATCGATCTGCGCCCGGAAGCGCGGCTTGCCGAGCTGGTACGGCGCGAGAAAGGTCTCGTCGCCGGTGATCAGAAAGCCGCGCATCGCGGACTCGCGATCGACGGCGAGCCGCAGCATTTCGTTCGCATCGCCAATCACGCGCTCCGAATGCTCGACCGAGCTGATCGTATTGACGAGGTAGGCGGTCAACCCGACGAACAGCGCGATCGTGACGAGTCCGAGCGCGAGCGGCAGCGCGATATTGCGGCGGAGGACGCGACGAAAGGCGATTCGATCGACAGCGTCGACGCCGGTCATTTTTTCCCGATGGCCGGCGGTGTCGTGAGATGGGTTCGGCATTTTTGACTTGAAAAGCGGTGGCGTCTTTAATTTTGGCCAGAACATGCGGCTGCACGGCTACGTGCATGATTCAGCACGCAATCTGTTGCGTGGTCAAGCGTCCGAAGTATCACACGGAAAAATACGTGCCGGAGTTGAACCTGGCAACGAGGAGAGATGGCGATGCGATTTGCGACAGCGTTGCACCGCGCAATCGCGAGACCGCACGCAAAAAGTACCGCGTGCGGCCCTGTGAACTGAACGACGGTTACTGGCTCGCGCCTTGCCCGATGCCCGCCTTCTTTTGCGCGTTTTGCAGATCCTGCGGGTAGTTCGGATCGTTGTGAGACGGCTTATAACCCGCGTCTTCGAGCTTCTTCAATTCGGCGTTGCGCTTCGCGCGCGCTTCCTTGCGCGCCTGCTTTTGCTGTGCCTTGGTCGGCTTCGCGGCCGACGCGGCTGCGCCCGCCGTGTCCGTGCCGCCCGAGGCGTCCGTGTTTTGCGCGAACGCAGGCACGGCCGCGCCGACTCCCAGCGAGGCCGAGGCGAAGAGGACGATCAGTTTTCTCGCGATGTGCATTTCTTTCTCCTGTGCCATGGAAGGTGGTTGCTGTTCTCACGTCGGACGACACGCCGATCCGGCTGGTCCAATGTATCCGACACGCAGGGATCGCGCCTGGAAGGGGGCCCTGATCGTCCCGGTAGAATCGGGCGGACCTGTCGCGCTGTTTTTGCGCGGACACCACCGAAATCGAAAGGAGACCCGATGTCCATTGCTGCCACCGTTTATCGCGGCGCCATCGTCGAGAACACGCATGCCGCGCATGTTGCCGTCGTCGATGCGGAGGGACGGCTGCTCGCTTCGTGCGGCGACCCGTCGCGCGTCACGCTGGTGAGGTCGGCGGCCAAGCCGGCTCAGGCGCTGGCTGTCGTCGAAACGGGCGCGCTCGAACGCTTCGGCTTCGACGAAGCGGACCTCGCGCTGATGTGCGGCTCGCATAACAGCGAGGAGCGGCACATCGAACGCGCGCGCAGCATGCTCGCGAAGGCTCAGGCCACCGAGGCCGATCTGCGTTGCGGCGGCCACCCGCCCATTTCGGACGACGTCTATCGCGAATGGATCAGGCGCGACTTCGTGCCGGGCCCCGTGTGCAGCAACTGCTCGGGCAAGCACGCGGGCATGCTGGCGGGCGCGCGGGCGATCGGCGCAGCGCTCGCGGACTATCACCTCGCCGGACATCCGTTGCAGCAGCGCGTGAAGCGCACCGTCGCGCAAGCGTGCGATCTGCCCGACGACGACGTGCAATGGGCCATCGACGGCTGCAATCTGCCCACGCCCGCCTTCGCGCTCGACCGCCTCGCGCGTCTCTACATGAAGCTCGCGCGCGCGGCCGACGCGCAGGCGTCGTCGGGTGCGCGCGAAGACGAGGCGCTCGCCCGCATCTATCGCGCGATGACATCGCATCCGGAGATGGTCGCGGGCGAGGGGCGGTTCTGCACGGCGCTGATGCGCGCATACGAGGGCGGACTGGTCGGCAAGTTCGGCGCCGACGCGAGCTATGCGATCGGCGTGCGGGCTTCGGCGCAGACGGCGAAGCTCGGCGCGAAGGGCGCGCTGGGCATCGCCGTCAAGGTGGAGGACGGCAACTCGACGATTCTCTATGCGATCGTCGCGCAACTGCTGACGCAACTGGGTATCGGCGATGAAGCGCAGCATCGCGCGCTCGATCCGTTCCGCCTGCGAACCATGCGCAATACGGTCGGCCTCGAAACGGGCCGCGTCGAAGTGGCGTTGCCGCTCAGCAAGGTCCGCTAGAACCCGCTACGACCCGTCGGAGCCCGTTTGGCTAGAGGGCGAGTCTCCTTCGTCGGGGGCGTCGAACATCGCCTGGCATTGCGGCGACAGCTTGTCGTAGTGGGCCTTCATGCACGCTTCGATCTTCTGCCTGTTCGGGATGTGGATCGCGCAGAACTTGATCGCGTCGTGCTTGCAGGCCTTGGTCTGTTCGTCGCGCGTGGCAGCCGTCCCGCCGTTCGCCGCCGCCACGCATGCAACAAGGAAGACGAGTGATGTCAGCTTCATTGCCGTGGTCCGTGTCGAGGTGAATGCGCTCGTTGCCTCTCGTCACCCGGTTTGAGGGTGGCCGCTGGCGCTGCTTGCGTTCGATTCGAGTAAAGCAGTCTCGCAGATGACGATCAAGCAAAAAATGAACCCAACCCCATTGACCGCATGTGTGACGACATGCGCCCGTCGACATGGCGCGCGCCGCGCGAGCATCGTCGGAGCACAGTGTGGCGCGTGTCCCCCATGCTATGCTTGCATGGCCCATACGGAGCGATCGCGCGAGCCTTGGTCGATGGCGCGCCGCAACGGGATCGGTCCGGCCATCCGCATACGCACGGTTAAAACAAATAGATCATGGACTACCGGCATCTTCAGAAACGCAAAAGCCTGCATGCGCGGATCGTGCAGGAGCTCGGCATTGAGATCGTCAGCGGCCGGCTGCTGCCGGGCGAACGGTTGCCCGCCGAGGCGACGCTCTGCGAAAAATACGGCGTGAGCCGCCCCGTGCTGCGCGAAGCGACGCGCGTGCTGGTGGCAAAGGGCCTCGTGATTTCGAAGCCGCGTGTGGGCAGCGTCGTGCGGCCGCGCGAAGAGTGGCACATGCTCGACCCCGACGTGCTTTACTGGACGCTCAACAGCATCCCCGAAGGCGAGTTCTTTCTGTCGCTGATGACGGTGCGCCGCATCATCGAACCGGCGGCGGCCGCGCTTGCCGCAACGGCGGCAAGCGACGAAGACCTCGCGCGCATCGGCTGCGCATATGAGCGCATGGAACGCGCGCAAACGGCCGGCGATCTGCTCGAGCCGGACCTGGAGTTTCATCGCGCGATCATGGCTGCGACGCACAACGACATGCTCGGGTATATCGGCAACATGATGTCGCTGGCGCTGTCGGAGTCGATCAAGCTGACGAGCCGCCATCCCGACACATACGCGCTGTCGCTGCCGCGCCATAGAGCGATTCTCACCGCGATCCAGAACCGCGATCCCCTCGCCGCGCGTCAGGCAAGTCTCGTGCAGCTCGAAAACGCGCGCGCCGACGCCGATACGATTCTCGGCATCGACACGCAGACACCGGCGCGTACCGCGTGACGTGAGTTGCGCAGCCGCGACACCGCTTGCATCGGCGGGATTGCGTTGCTGCGCTGCCTTCCGGCTTGCATATGGGCTGATTCTTGAAAATCAAAGACCGCGACCGGATGCTGCGGCGCAGGGGGTTTGGCTAATTCGTGAGCGGGCTCGCGTGCTACGACTTCGTGCGCGAAACGTGCGTCCGCTGCGGCTTGTGGCCGATGCATTTCTGCCTGGCAGTCGTCAGGAGGTCGAGGCGTTTTACGATTAGCGCCGGCGAAAGGCGCGTTTGCGCTGGCCCGACATCGGCGCTGATTTCAGCGCAGCATGAACGACATCGCCGACAGACAGTTCAGCGTGCGCACCGCGTGCTCGACGGATGGCGTCGAAAAGCGCAGCGTGACGCCGTCCACGCGTTCCAGCGACGGCATCTGAGCGAACAGGTCCGCGAGCGCAGTGGTTTGCACGCGCAGTTCGATGTCAACGGGCTGGGGCATCGCGCGTTGCGCGGCGTCGCGGCCTGCGTGGCTCGTGACCACATCCATCGCTGCTTGCCTGATCGCTGCGCACGCACGCTCGGGCGTTAGCGTCGAGCCGCTCGCATAACCGGTCGCGTGCTTCGTGACCACGAATATCGCTTCGGGAAACAACGGCTTCGTTTCTTCGGCGAACACATCGTCGCCGGAAAGCAGCGCGACGCGCGCGCCGTACTCGCTTGCCAGCGCCCCGTAAAGTCCCGCTTCGCCTACGTCGCGTCCGTTCATCGTCACGCGAGCAAACGCAGAACTGTTGATCGTGTGAGCGAGCATGCCGCGGCTTTGCGCCATCGCGTGATAGCCGATCATGAACACGAGCTGCGGACCGTATTCGAGCCCCGCCATCATGCCGAGCGTGCGCGGCTTGCCGAGTATCACGTTCGCGCGCGCATCGAGCATGTCGGGCAGCAGATTGCGAAAGCCGCCATGCGAATCGTTGACCCACACGTGCGTTGCGCCGCCTGCGAACGCGCCTTCGATCGCGGCGTTTGCTTCGAGCGTCATCCAGCGGCGGGCGTGTTCGTATTCGCTGTTGCCCGCGCGAGTCTGCTCGGGATTGACGACGCCTGCGACGCCTTCTATATCGACGGAGATCAGGACTTTCATGCGCTGGATTGCTTGAGCCGTTGTTCGAGATCGGGCACTGCATCGCGCAGCGACCGACGTGTGTGGGCGTCGCGGCCCGTGACCGACGTGGCGGACCATAGCGCATCGACGATCGCCTGCTCGACGCTATCGGCGCACGCATGGAACAGCGGATCGAGGCGCGCATCGTTGAGGAGCGGCGGCGTCGCGATGTAATCGCCCTCATGCGCAACGGTCCAGGCCGTCGAGAACGCGAGCGCGATGTCGCCGCTGCCGTGTCCATAGACCGAGCCCGTGCGCGCGAGACCGGCGGCAGCGCGCATCGAAAGACGCTTGAGCTGGCGTGCGTCGAGCGGCGCATCGGTGGCGACGATCATGATGATCGAGCCTTGCTCGGGCTTCGAAACGGAAGCCGTAGTGCTCGCGGATTTGCGCTGCGCGAGTTCACGCCCAAGCGGCACGCCGTCGATGGTCAGCATCGGCAGACGGCCGAAGTTCGCGAGCACCAATGCGCCGACCGTGAAATCGCGGCCCGCCACGCTGACCACGCGCGACGAAGAGCCGATCCCGCCTTTGAGATCGAAGCACGACATGCCGCGCCCCGCGCCGACCGAACCGCGATCGAACGAAGCGGCCGCCGCATCGAGCGCCTGCGCGTAGTGCGTCTCGTGAATCGCGAGCGCCTGAATGTCGTTGAGATACCCGTCGTTGCATTCGAACACGAGCGGATTGACGGTCGGCCATTCGCGCCCGATCTGCCGATTGCCCGCGATGGCGGCGCGAATCTGCGCCTGCGCGACGGCGGCGACACCGAACGTGTTGGTCAGCGCAATCGGCGTTTCGAGCACGCCGAGTTCTTCGATCTGCACGAGGCCGATGCTCTTGCCGAAGCCATTGATCACGCTTGCGGCAGCCGGCACCTTGTGACGATACGGATCGTCGCGATGCGTGCGGATCACGGTCACGCCCGTCTGTATCGCGCCTTGATCGAGCGTGCAATGACCGACGGTCACACCGGACACATCGGCGATCGTGCCAAGCGCACCCGAAGGCAACACGCCGATATGCGGCATCCGCGGCGTGTTCATGGCCGGTCCAGCTTCGGGTCGAGCGCGTCGCGCAAGCCGTCGCCGAGCAGGTTGAATGCGAGCACCGTCAGAAAGATCGCGAGACTCGGGAAGAGCGCGATATGCGGCGCAGTGACCATGTCGGCGCGCGCTTCGTTGAGCATCGCGCCCCACTCGGGCGTCGGCGGCTGCGCGCCGAGTCCGAGAAACGACAGGCTCGCGGCCGTGATGATCGACGTGCCGATGCGCATCGTCAGATACACGATGACGGACGAGATCGTGCCCGGCAGAATGTGCCGCATGATGATCGTCCAGTCCGACGCGCCGATGCTGCGCGCCGCTTCGACATAGGTCAGATGCTTGAGCATCAGCGTATTGCCGCGCACGAGCCGCGCGAACGCGGGAATGCTGAACACGGCTACCGCGCAGATCACGTTGACGATGCCGTTGCCGAGAATCGCGACGATGCCGATCGCGAGCAGGATGCCAGGGAACGCGAACAGCACATCGGCGACGCGCATCGTGATGCGGTCCCACCAGCCTTCGTAATAGCCCGCGAGCAGCCCGAACAACGTGCCGACGATCGCGCCGATCGCCACCGACACAAACCCCGCCGCCAGCGAGATGCGCGTGCCCGCGACGATGCGGCTGAAGATATCGCGGCCCAGCGAGTCGACGCCGAACCAGTGCGCAGCGGATGGCCCTGCGTTCAGCGCGTCATAGTCGAAATAGTTTTCGGGGTCGTAGGGCACGATGTGCGGGCCCGCAATCGAAACGGCGACGAGCAGCAGCACGAACACGCCCGCCACGAGGGCGACATGCTGCTTGCGGAACTTGCGCCAGAACTCGCTCCACGGCGTGCGGATCGCGCGTTCGCCGTGAGGGGACGCGACGGCGCGGGTGTTGTCGGCGGTCGTGCTCATGCGTGCCTCACTTGAAACGGATGGTCGGATTGATGACGGCATACAGCACGTCCACGACCAGATTGATGACGATGAATTCCAGCGAGAACAGCAGCACTTCAGCCTGAATCACCGGATAGTCGCGCATCGCGACGGCGTCCACGAGCAGGCGTCCCATGCCCGGCCAGTTGAACACCACTTCGACGACGATCGAGCCGCCGAGCAGAAAGCCGAACTGCAAGCCCATCATCGTGACGACGGGAATCATCGCGTTGCGCAGGCAGTGTTTGATGACGACCCATTGCTCCGCGACGCCTTTCGCGCGCGCGGTCCGCACGTAGTCTTCGTTCAGCACCTCGACGAACGACGCGCGCGTGAAGCGCGCCATCACGGCGGCGACGGCCGCGCCGAGCGTGACGGACGGCAGCACGTAGCTGCGCCACGACCCGTCGCCGACGATGGGCAGCCAGCCGAGCTGCACCGAGAACACTTCCATCAGCAGCATGCCGAACGCAAATGCGGGGAACGAAATGCCCGACACGGCGAGCGTCATCCCGAGCCTGTCGGGCCACTTGTTGCGCCACACAGCCGACACGATGCCGATCGCCATGCCGAAGATCACGGCCCACACCATGCTGACGAGCGTGAGCATCAGCGTCGGCATGAAGCGCTCGCCGATCTCCGCGGCAACGGGACGCTTGCTGCGCGTCGACATGCCGAAGTCGCCATGCGCGATGCGCACGAAGAAGTTCACGAACTGCTGCGGCATCGGCTTGTCGAGACCGAGATCGGCGCGCACGAGCGCGACGGTCGCATCGTCGGCTTCGGGGCCGGCCGCGAGACGCGCGGGATCGCCGGGCAGCAGGTGCACGAACAGGAACACGAGGCCGGCGACGATGACGAGCGTCGGCAGCAGGCCCAGCAGGCGTTTGACGAGAAAATTCAGCATGAGAGCGATCCGCTATCGAAGAGCATGCGCGGCGTGAAGCGAAAACATGGGTCCCGAAACGCGCGCTTCGGGACCCGCGTTGCGCGCGCTTACTTCACGGCGATTTCATCGAAGTTGAACGAGCCGTCCGGCGCGACATACGCGCCCGAGAGCCGCTTGCTGCGCGCATAGACGATCTTCTCCTTGACGAGGAAGATCCACGGCGCGTCGGCCCAGATGCGCTTTTGCGCGTCGCCATAGAGCGCGGCCTTCTGCGTGCGGTCCGTCGTTTCGAGCGCCTTCGACAGATCGCTGTCGACGGTATCGTTCTTGTAGTAAGCCGTGTTTACGAGCTTCGGCGGGAACGACGACGACGCGAGCAGCGGCGTGATGCCCCAATCCGCTTCGCCCGTCGACGACGACCAGCCGATGTAGTACATGCGCACAGGCGCCGTCGCCGGGTCTTGCGCGCTTTCCACCTTGGCGACGCGCTGGCCTGCTTCGAGCGCCTCGACGCTCGCCTTCACGCCGACTTGCGCAAGTTGCTGCTGCACGAACTGGATGGTCTTCTGCGACGTCGAGTTGTTGTACGCCGACCAGAGCGTCGTTTCGAAGCCGTTCGGATAGCCTGCCTCCTTCAGCAGCGCACGCGCTTTAGCGGGGTCATAGGGCCACGGGCCGAGCTTCGTCGCGTAGTCGACGCCTTCGGGAATCACGCCGTCGGCGGGGATCGCATAACCGGAGAACGCGACCTTCGCGAGCGCTTCCTTGTTGATCGCGTAGTTGAGCGCTTCACGCACCTTCGGGTTGTCGAACGGCTTCTTCGTCGTGTTCAGGCTGACGTAGCGGTTGATGATCGACGGCGTCGCGATGACGTCGACCTTCGGGCTCGATTGCAGCGTCGCTGCCTGTTCGAACGGAATGCGGAACGCGAAGTCCGCTTCGCCCGTGCGCACGAGCGCGGCGCGCGTGTTGTTGTCGACGACCGGCTTCCAGTCGATTTCGTCGATCTTCGGATAGCCCTTCTTCCAGTACCCGCCGAATTTCTTCACGGTCAGATCGCCGGCGGGGTCCCACTTCACCAGCTCGAACGGGCCCGTGCCGACAGGATGGAACGCGATGTCCTTGCCGTACTTCTTGATCGCGTCGGGAGACATCATCACGGCCGACGGATGTGCGAGCACGTTGACGAACGCGGAGAACGGCGTCTTCAGCGTGATCTTCACCGTGTACGGATCGACCACTTCCGTCTTCTCGATGCGGCTGAACATGTTGTAGCGCTTCAGCTTGTTCGCCGGGTCGGTCACGCGATCGAACGTCGCCTTCACGGCGGCTGCGTTGAAGTCGGTGCCGTCCTGGAACTTCACGCCCTGACGCAGCTTGAACGTGTAGACGCGTGCATCCGGGCTCGCTTCGTAGCTCGTCGCGAGCACGTTGACGAGCTTCATGTCCTTGTCGAAGCCGAACAGGCCCTGGTAGAAGGACTTCGAAACGGCTTGCGAGAGCGTGTCGTTCGCGTCGTATGGATCGAGCGTCGTGAACGTCGAGTCGACGGCCATCACGGCCGTCTGCGCCGCATGCGCGGCACCGGATGCGAGGATCGCAAAGACCAGCGCACCGCTCGTCACGAGCGAACGCAGGCGCAACGGTTGAAACATCAAGGGCGTAGTCATCGGTTCTGAACTCCACTGAGCAAAGGAACTGCTTGTTGTCATGCCGCTGGTCCGCGCGGCTTCTGCGTGCTGCGGTAATGCGTGAATGGCCTTGCTTGCCTGATCAATAAGCTAGTAAGCGCCGCCGATCCGATGCGCGGCCACGAAATGATCCGGCCCGACGGCGACGAGCGGCGCGACAATGGGTTCGTCGTCGAGCGTGCGAATCGGGCTCGGCAGTTCGTCGGCGGCGAGCATGCGCTTCGCGTGGCGGCGCGCCGGATCGGCGACGGGCACGGCGCCCATCAGCTTCTTCGTGTACGGATGCTGCGGCGATTCGAACACCGCGCGGCGCGGGCCGATCTCGACGATCTGTCCGAGGTACATCACCGCGACGCGATGACTGATGCGCTCGACAACGGCCATGTCGTGCGAGATGAACAGATACGCGACGCCGAGTTCGCGCTGCAAATCGAGCATCAGATTGACGATCTGCGCCTGCACGGAAACATCGAGCGCCGACACCGATTCGTCGGCGATCACGACTTTCGGATTGAGCGCGAGCGCGCGCGCAATTGCGATGCGCTGACGCTGGCCGCCGGAGAATTCGTGCGGATAGCGGCGCGCGGCATCGGCGGGCAGGCCGACCTTGTCGAGCAGCCACGCGACGCGGTCTTGCGCCGCCTTGCCGCTTGCGACGTTGTGCACGAGCAGCGGCTCCATGATCGAGAAGCCGACCGTCAGACGCGGATTAAGCGATGCGAACGGGTCCTGGAAGATGAACTGGATATCGCGTCGCAACGCCTGCAACGAAGGACCGCTGAGCGAGCTGATGTCCTTGCCGTCGAATTCGATGCTGCCGCTCTGGCTTTCGACGAGACGCAGCAGCGAGCGTCCCGTCGTCGACTTGCCGCAACCCGATTCGCCGACGAGCGCGAGCGTTTCGCCCGCATGCAGATCGAAGCTCACGCGCTCGACGGCATGCACGCGGCCCGTCAGCTTACCGAACAGGCCGCTGCGCACGGGAAAGCGCGTGACGAGATCGCGCACGCGGAGTATCGGCTGTGCGTGTTGCGTGTGCGTGGCTTCAGCTTGCGCAGCGCGTGCTTCGCTCGAAGGCTGCGCGTGCTCGCCATCGAGTGTGAGCAACGGAAACTTTGCGGGCGCATTCGTGCCCTGCATTGCGCCGAGCTTCGGCACGGCGGCGAGCAGCGCTCTCGTATAAGGATGAGCGGGCGCGGCGAACAGCGCGCCCGATTCGCCTTCTTCCACTTTCTCGCCGCGATACATCACGAGCACGCGATCCGCGACTTCGGCGACGACGCCCATGTCGTGCGTGATGAAGATCACGCCCATGTTCATCTCGTCCTGCAGGCCGCGTATCAACTGGAGAATTTGCGCCTGGATCGTCACGTCGAGCGCGGTGGTCGGCTCATCGGCGATCAGCAGCGACGGCTTGCACGACAACGCCATCGCGATCATCACGCGCTGCCGCATGCCGCCCGACAGTTGATGCGGATAACGCGCGGCCACGCGGCGCGCTTCGGGAATGCGCACGAGATCGAGCAGACGCAACGTTTCCGCGTGCGCGTCGCTGCGGCTCATGTTCTGATGCAGCGCGATCGCTTCGCCGATCTGGTCGCCCACCGTGAACACGGGATTGAGCGACGTCATCGGTTCCTGGAAGATCATCGCGATGTCAGCGCCGCGAATGCCGCGCATCGTCGCTTGCGAGGCTTGCGCGAGATCGAGCACGCTGCCGTTGCGGCGGCGGAACGCGATGCTGCCGTTCGCGATGCGTCCGCGGCCGTGTTCGACGAGGCGCATCAGCGCGAGCGATGTCACCGATTTGCCCGAACCCGATTCGCCGACGATCGCGAGCGTCTCGCCGCGATCGACGGTGAGCGACAGGTCGCGCACCGCGTCGAACGTGCTTTCGCCGCGACGGAACGAGACCGACAGGCGGTCGATATCGACGACGCGTTGCGGCGGCAGGCTATCGAGCGGACGTCGCTGGCTCGGCATGTTCGTCACGATGATTTCTCCTGGCGTCTGTGGCAATGAAGGCATGCGGCAAGTTGTGTCTAGCGATAGATCGCCGTGACGGGCGCTTCGCCGACGCGCGCATAACCGCGATACATGCCTTCCGTGTTGAACGGCAATACGACGTTGCCGTGCGCGTCGACGGCGATCAGGCCGCCGCGTCCGTCGATGCGCGGCAGACGGTTCATCACGACGTCGTTCGCGGCTTCTTGCAGCGAGACGCCGCGATACGCCATCTGCGCGGCGACGTCGTAGGAGGCGACCATGCGCATGAACATTTCGCCCGAGCCCGTGGTCGACACGGCGCAGGTGGCGTCGTCGGCATAACAGCCCGCGCCGATCAGCGGTGCGTCGCCGACGCGGCCCAACTGCTTGTTCGTGATGCCGCCCGTCGATGTGGCGGCCGCGACGTGGCCGTACAGATCGACGGCGACCGCGCCGACCGTGCCGAACTTCTTGTTCGGGTCGATCGGCTCGTGGGGCAGCGCATCGTCTTTGGCTTGCGCCGCTGGCGTTTGCGCGGCGAGCGTCGCGCCGTCGTGGTCGAGCATCGCGCGCTGCTGTTCGTGCGCGAGCTGCCACTGACGATGGCGCGCGTCGGTGTGGAAGTACGACGGGTCGACGAATTCGAGGCCCTGGGCTTGCGCGAACGCTTCCGCGCCGTCGGCCGTGAACATCACGTGTTCGCTGTATTCGAGCACGTGGCGCGCGGCGACGATGGGATTGCGCACGCGCTTCACGCACGACACGGCGCCCGCTTCCAACGTGCGGCCGTCCATGATCGACGCGTCGAGCTCGTGTGTGCCCGCCGATGTGAATACGGCGCCGTGTCCGGCGTTGAAGAGCGGACAGTCTTCGAGCAGCCGCACGGCTTGCGTGACGGCGTCGAGCGCGCTGCCGCCGTCGGCGAGCACGCGCTGCGCGGCGGCGAGCACCGCGCGCAATTCGGCGTGATAGCGGGCTTCCGCATCGGGGGCCATCGACGCGCGCACGATCGTGCCCGCGCCACCATGAATCGCGATTACCGCGTTGGACGTCATTGCTTTTTCTTCGCTCGGTTAGGGGGTGGTCGCGGGATCGGCCGCGTATTTGCCCGCGTGATCGTCTTCGGATTGGCCTGCATCGCGGACGTTCCGGTGAGCCAGGGCAGCACGAACTCCGTCATGTCGGCGGCGGCCCGGGCCGAACGCTTCGCGCGATACGCGACGGCGTCGCACAGCGCTTCGATCACCGCGAGCACGGTCGCTTCGGACGTCGCGGCAAGACGCCGCTCCGCGCGGATGAAAAGCGAGCGCGTGGCCAGCGCCGCGAGCGGCGAGGCCGGGCCGTCCGTCAACGCGAGCACGCCGGCGCCGAGGCTGGCGGCGCGGCGCGCGAGCTCGATCGTGTCGTCGACATAGCGCGGGAACGCAATCGCGATCAACAGATCGCCGCTGCGCGCATTGAAGAGGCGGCGCGCCGCGTGCGTCGGTCCGCCGATCAGCGCGAGTGACTGCACGTTGTCGTGATAGGGCAGCAGGTTGTGCTCCATCAGGCTCGCGAGAAACGCGCTCGCGCCCGAGCCGACGATGAACACGCGCCGCGCGCCGATGATCGCTTCGACGGCGGCTTCGGCGGCTGCGCTGTCGATCGCGTTGCGTGTCGTGCCGAGATTCGTGGCGGCTTGCTCCAGCGACGCGCTGAAGAGTTCGTCGCCATTGGTCTGCGACTCCTGCGCCGAGCGCAAGCGTTCGACGGGCGCGAGCGTTGCTTCGAAACCGCGCACGAGCGCTTCGCGAAACGCCGGATAGCCGTCGAAACCGAGCGCGCGCGCAAAGCGATTAGCCGTCGCGACGGATGCGCCGACGGCCGTCGCCAGTTCGTCGATACGCATGGTCGCCGCGCGAAACTGGTTGGCCAGCACGAATTCGCCCATGCGCCGGTGGACGGGCGTGAGGATCGGCATCGCGGCCGTGATGCGCGCGGCGATGGCCGGCTCGGAGGCGGCAGAGGGCGTCGGGTGACGGGGCATCGGGTAGTGCTGGTTGTGTGCGTGCTCGAGAATGTAAGTAAATTTACATCGAATGTATACGGAGAAAATAAATTTTCACAAGGAGATAGGGTTTTCACGAGGGGGCGCGGGACTCTTTACGGGAATCTCAGCAGGAATCCTCAAGCAATGTCGGGCGTCATCGCTGCTGTGCTTCATGGAGGCATTGGATTGCGCTTGCATCGGATGACCTTCGGCAAGTAACGTCCCGGCAAGGCTTTGGACATGCGGTAGCGTGCTGACGGCAGAGTCATCGCCTCCAACCCTTCGCGCTATCATCTCTATCTTCGGAGTTCAACGACACCAGCCGGACATGGCAAGAGAAAATACGACAGGAGTGGGACGCCGGGCTGCCGGGCCGCAGGCCGGGCGCGCATCGGTCAACGAGGACACGGTCGTCACGGATTCTCCCGACGAGGAGTCGGGCGGCAGCTCGACCTATCTCGTTCCGGGCCTCGAACGCGGCTTGCGCATCCTTTCCGAGTTTTCGGCGCGCGAGCCCGTGCTCGGCGCGCCCGAACTGTCGAAGCGCATCGGCATTCCGCGTACGACGACGTTTCGTCTGCTGCAAACGCTCGAAGCGCTCGGCTTTCTCGAGCGCGCAAATGGCGACCGGCACTTTCGTCTTGGCGTTGCCGTGCTGCGCCTCGGCTTCGAATATCTGAGTTCGCTCGAACTGACCGACTTCGGCACGCCGATTCTCGAACGGCTGCGCGACCAGACAGGCCTGAGCACGCATCTGCTGATACGCGACGAACGCGACGTGGTGTTCGTCGCGAAGGCGCAGACGCACGATCCGATGTTCAGTTCGGTGAAGGTGCACGTCGGCACACGGCTGCCCGCGCATGCGACGGTGCACGGCCAGGTGCTGATGGGCGACCTGACGCTCACGCAATTGCGCGAGCTGTATCCGGAATCGCAGCTCGAACGCTTCACCGATCGCACGCCCGCGACCGTCGACGAGCTGTATGAACGTATCCGCGAAACGGCGGTGCAAGGTTATGCCGTCAGCGAGGCCTCGTTCGAGCGCGGCATTTCGGTGGTGAGCGCGCCCGTGCGCGATCAGTCGGGCAAGGTCGTCGCGGCGCTGACGGCGACCGTGCCGCGCTCCGATATCGGCGGCGACGAAGAGCGCGCGCCGCTCGTCGCGATGGTGTGCAGCGCGGCGCTCGATCTGTCGGCGCGTCTTAACTATCGGCCGGCCGCCGACGATCCCACGTTGGCGCAATCGCGCCGGTAGACGCAGATCAAATCGAATCGCTAGCGCGGACACGCGCGCGAGCACAACGCAAAACAGGCGGCCTCGAGCCGCCTGTTTCGCTTCATGCGTAGGTCGCCGCTCAGAACGAGTGGTGAATGCCCGTCAACACGATCGCCTGATTGCGTCCGCTCGAAACGCCCGCCGTGAAGAATGCAGCATTCGCGCTGTCGTTCGCATGCTCGTACAGCACGTTCACGTAGACCTGCGTACGCTTCGACAGCGCGTAAATATCGCCGATTTCGAACTGAGTCCAGCGGCGGCCTGAGAGCGTCGTCGTCGCAGCGCCGCCCGCGAGCGTGTTGGCGGGCGTGAACTGGTAGTTCGCGCCCGCGTCCCAGCTCTGATAGGTGTCCGAGAAGCCGTTCGATTGCAGCTTCACGCGCGTGTAAAGCCCGTGCACGAGCAGCTTGCCGAACTGATACGACAGACCCGCGCCCATGTTCTCGACCTTGTCGGCGGAATAGGTCGCGGCGGGCATCCTCTGGAACGTGTTGATGCCCATCGTGACGATCGACGGCGTGCGGTTGTGCTCGTTCGAGTACACGGCGGCCGCCTTGAACGGGCCGTTCGCGTAGCTCAAGCCGAAGCTCAGCGTCTTGCCCGTCGAGAAGTTCGTCGTATTGCCGAGGCCCATCATTGCGCCGACCGTAAAACCCGCGTACGTGGCCGAGCGGTATTTCACCGAGTTGTCGTAGGGCACGACGCCCGTGTCCGCGAGTTCGTCGATATTGCCGGGGTGGAACGCAAACCAGCTCGCCGCGAGATACCCGGTGCTGAGCGGCCCGAGCATGTCGAAGTTGAACGGCGTCTGATGGCCGAGCGTGACCTGGCCGAACTGATCGGAACTCAAGCCGACGAACGCCTGGCGGTTGAACAGCGTGCCCGCCTTCGCGAAGTTGCCCGTGTTCGTATAGAAGCCGTTTTCCAGCTGGAAAATCGTGTGCAGGCCGCCGCCCAGATCTTCGACGCCGCGCAGGCCCCAGCGGTCAGGCTGCATGTTGCCCTGTTCCTCCATCCACTTCGTATGGCCGCCGACATTGCTCACATAAGCAATGCCCGCATCCAGACTCCCGTACAGCGTGACGCTGCTCTGCGCCCACGCAGTCGATGTCACCACAAGTCCTGCCGCGCCGGCAGCAATGATGCGTTTCACCCTTGGTACTCCTGATCGTGTGGTCGATAGCCGGCCACGCCGGTTTTTCGTCCTTTGCCTGTCACCTATGTGGATCGCCCGATGGGTTTCTACTGCGTAGGCTTTCCGTCTTTGTTCCATCTATGGGCATATGTATCGCCTATGGAAAGTATAGAGAGTCAATTGAGCGAACGAAAAAGTTTTTGCGACGGTGAAAACCCTCATTGGTCTGACGGCAATCGATGCCTTACCCGCGCGACCTTTATGCGCATCAAGCGGGCGTTGTGGCCCGTTTTACGGGGCCCTGACGGGTAGAAATACGTCTTTCGGTGTTTTCCCTGGAGGCGCGCGATTTTTATTTCGTTCGTCCAAACGCGCTCCTATAATGACCATACATAAACTGACGTTCCGTATATGGAACATGCAGTGGACGGGAGAAGGTGAGAGATGAGTGAACAGTGGCTTTGCGCCGGACATGCCGGTGCGCTTTCCGAAGACTCGCCCGTCGAGTTCAAGCTCGACGACGGCAAGGAAATCGGCATCTACAAGGTGGGCGATGAGGTCTATGCGCTCGAGAACGTCTGCCCGCACGCGTATGCGCTGCTGACGCAAGGCTTCGTCGACGGCGACACGGTCGAGTGTCCGCTGCACGAAGCCGTTTTTCATATCCCGACCGGCAAGTGTCTGAAAGAGCCGGGCGGCCGCGACCTGAAGACGTACGCCGTGCGCCTTGCGGGTGAAGAAATCCAGATCAAGGTGGAATGACATGAAAGAGGCCGTCGTGAACTTCAATCCCTTTCTGAAGCCGTGGCTCGCGCCGCAGCCGAACAATGTCGCGGGCAAGGGCGTCATCGAGAAGCCGGGTGAAGTGGAAAACATGATCTGGCAGACGCGCAAAGCGGAGCCGACCCAATACGAGAACGACTTCGGCGATGCGCTGGAGCAGGTGTTCGAAGCGGGCGCGGTCGAACTGCATGAAGTGGTGGCCGGGCTCGACACGATCGGCTTTCGCACGCCGGAAGGCGCGCAGTGGAGCGAAGAGCGTCTCGCTGCGGAACTGCGGCTGCTCGCCGAATGAGCGCCGCGCGAGGTTACGACCTCGCGGACGACCACGCCGACAAGCAAGCCGACGACCAGGCGCACGACCCAAGCGAACACGGAGTTTCCCCATGACGTCCCTCAATACAACGAGCCCCGCAGCCGATACCGTCCAGGCGTATCTGGACCGCGGCCTGAAGAACTACTGGTATCCCGTTGCGCCGAGCTGGCAGGTGAGCAACGCGCCCATCGGCCTCACGCGTCTGAACGAGCAGATCGTGCTATGGCGCGATCAGGACGGCAAAGTCCACGCGCTCGAAGATCGCTGTCCGCACCGCGGTGCGCGTCTGTCGCTCGGCTGGAATCTCGGCAATCGCGTCGCGTGCTGGTATCACGGCGTCGAAGTCGACGGGTCGGGCAAGGTGCAGAAAGTGCCTGCCGTGTCGGCGTGTCCGCTCGAAGGTCGGAAGTGCGTGAAGTCGTATCCCGTCGAAGAGCATGCGGGCGCGATCTTCCTGTGGTTCGGCGACGACGCGCACAAGGAGCCGGCGCCTCTCGTACTGCCCGACGACCTGGTCGCGCCCGAGTACGCGCAGTTCCTGTGCGTGTCGAACTGGAAGTGCAACTATCAGTACGCGATCGACAACGTGATGGACCCGATGCATGGCGCGTATCTGCACGCGACTTCGCACTCGATGGCGGAAGGCGACAAGCAGGCCGACATGCGCGTGCGCAAAACTGAGACTGGCCTCATGTTCGAGAAGGTCAATCAGCGCGACGTGAATTTCGACTGGGTCGAACTCGGCGAGACGGGCTGCCTGTGGATGCGCCTTGCGATTCCGTACAAGAAGAAGTTCGGGCCGGGTGGCAGCTTCGGCATTGTCGGATTTGCGGTGCCTGTCGATAACGACAACTGCCAGGTCTACTTCTGGCGCACGCGCAAGGTGAGCGGCTGGCAGCGCGACGCATGGCGCTTCCTGTATCGCAACCGCCTCGAAGGTTTGCATTGGGCGGTGCTCGAACAGGATCGCTATGTACTCGAAAGCCTCGCGCCGAATGCACGCGATCACGAATTTCTCTATCAGCACGATGTCGGCGTGACGCGCGTGCGCCGCATGCTGCGTCAACGCGCGCAACAGCATATCGCCGATCTCGACACATTCAACGCGAAGCAGGCGGAAGCGGGTGCGCAATCGTCGACGGGGCACGCTCATGCCTGAAGTCACGCCCTTCAGCCCGAGCGGATTGAGCGGACGGCGCGTCGTCGTGACGGGCGGCGCGCGCGGTCTCGGCGCGGCGTTCATCGAAGCGCTCGCGAAAGCGCAGGCACAGGTCGTATTCGGCGATGTGCTCGAAGCGGAAGGCCGCGCGCTCGCGGAGAAGCTCGGCGCGAACGTGCGCTTCTTTCCGCTCGATCTCGCGAGTCCCGACAGCATCGGCGCTTTCGTCGCGCACGCCGCGCAACAGATGGGCGGCATCGACGCGCTGATCAACAACGCCGCGATCACGAACTCGGGTGGACGTTTCGCACAGGACCTCGACACGCAAACGTGGGACGCCGTGATGAACGTCAACGTGCGCGGCACGTGGCTGATGTGCACGGCAGCCCTGCCGCATCTGCGCGACTCGAAGCGCGGCGCGATCGTGAACATCGCATCGGACACGGCGATCTGGGGTGCGCCGAAGCTGCTCGCCTACGTCGCGAGCAAGGGCGCGGTGATCGCGATGACACGCTCGCTCGCACGCGAGTTCGGCGCGCACGGCATCACGGTGAACGCAATTGCGCCGGGCCTCACGGAAGTCGAAGCCACCGCGTACGTCCCCGCCGAGCGCCACGAGTACTACCTGAAAGGCCGCGCATTGACGCGCGCGCAAGTGCCCGACGACGTGACGGGCCCCGTGCTGTTCCTGCTCACGGACGCCGCCCGCTTCGTGACGGGCCAGTTGCTGCCCGTGAACGGCGGCTTCGTGATGAATTGACCTTGCCTGAACAGGCAAACCACATGGAGAACACAATGGCCGACGCCGATCTCGAAAGCAAATCGTGGGATCAACCCGCCGACGCAAGTTTCGAACAATGGATGGACTCGCGCGTCGCGCGGTTCGAAACGCGCCGCTATGACTGGGACGCACTGAAGTTCCAGGCCGACTACGACCCGAAGTACCGCCGTGCGCAGATGCGCTATGTCGGCACGGGCGGCACGGGCGTCGCGAAGGACATGAACACCGTGCCCGCGGGCGGCTTCACGTTTTCGACGATGGTGATTCCTGCCGGCAACATCGGCCCGAGCCACATCCATATGGACGTGGAAGAAATCTTCTTCGTGCTGCGCGGCAAGATGAAAGTGATCTGCGAGCGTGATGGCCAAACGTGGGAAGCCGTGCTCGGCGAACGCGATCTGATCTCGGTGCCGCCGGGCGTGTATCGCACGGAAATCAACATCGGTGAAGAGGACGCGCTGATGTGCGTGATGCTCGGTTCGCCGAAGCCGATTACGCCGACCTATCCGCCCGATTCGCCGCTCGCGAAGATCAAGCGCGATCTCGCGAAGTAACTTGCCGTTCCAACGATCCACCACTCACGAAGTCACGCCCATGTCCGCAGCTTTGCCCACAACTGCCGATCGAACCGCCACGCTGGAAACACGCCTCTCGCACTTCCCGGCACAGCGGATCGCGACTGCGCCGCAACGCGCGATCGGCTATCGGGAAGCGGGCGCGGCGCGCGTCGGCACGTTGCCGCTCGTGCTGCTGCACGGCATCGGCTCGGGCGCGGCTTCGTGGGTCCAGCAGTTCGAAGCGCTCGGCACTGCGCGCCGCGTGTTGGCGTGGGATGCGCCGGGCTATGGCGAATCGACTTGTGTCGCATCGCCGTCGCCGCAAGCGCATGAATATGCGAGTGCGCTCAACGAATGGCTCGACGCGCTCGGCATCGAACGCTGTGTCGTTGTCGGGCATTCGCTCGGCGCGATCATCGCAGGATCGTTTGCGGCGGCGCGTGCACAACGTATCGCGGGCTTGCTGCTGATCTCGCCCGCAGCGGGCTATGCCGCAGCGCCCGAAGACGTGCGCACATCGAAGCGCGACAGCCGTCTTGCGATGCTCGCCGAACTCGGCCCGCAAGGTCTCGCCGACAAGCGCAGCGCAAACATGCTATCGCCGCATGCCGACGAAGCGTCGCGCGAGTGGGTGCGCTGGAACATGTCGCGCATCGTCCCGCAAGGTTACGCGCAGGCGACGCATCTGCTCGCCAACGCGGACCTTGCCAGCGATGTCGCGAAGTACACAGGCCGTGTCGCTGTCGCGGTCGGCGCGGAAGACGCGATCACGCCGCCGTCGTCATGCGAGCGGATTGCACAGGCGGCGCGCACGCGCTTGCAGGTCATTCCTCGCGCGGGGCACGCGGGCTATATCGAAGCGAGCGCTGCGTACAGCGCGCTCATCGACGCTTTTTGCCGCGCAAGCGACGGCCAATGGAGCAAAGCATGACCCCTGAAATGACGGGCACCGCGCCCGAAGCGGAAGAGGACCGCGGCGACGCGAGCTATCGCGTGCCTGGCCTCGAACGCGGCCTGCGCATTCTCACGGAATTTTCGCCGCGCGAGCCCGTGCTCGGCGCACCCGAATTGTCGAAGCGACTCGGCATTCCTCGCACGACGGTGTTTCGTCTGTTGCAGACGCTCGAATCGCTGGGCTTTCTGGAGCGCGCGGATCGCGATCGCAATTACCGGCTCGGCGTCGCCGTGCTGCGACTCGGCTTCGAATATCTGAGCTCGCTCGAACTCACCGATCTCGGCTTGCCGCTGATCGAAGCGTTGCGCGATCAGACGGGCCTGAGCACGCACATCGTGATCCGCGACGGCCGCGACGTAGTGTTCGTCGCGAAGGCGCAAAGCCATGCACATGTGTTCAGCTCGGTGAAGGTCAACGTCGGCACGCGCCTGCCAGCGCATGCGACGACGCACGGCCACGTGCTGATGGGCGATCTGTCGCTCGACGAACTGCGCGCGCTGTATCCCGAGAAGATGCTCGAGCGCTTCACGAAGCAGACGCCCGCCACTGTCGAAGAGCTTTACGAACGCGTGAAGGACGACGCCGCGCGCGGCTATGCGATCAGCGAGTCGTCGTTCGAGAACGGCATCTCCGTGATCAGCGCGCCCGTGCGCAACGACACGGGCCGGATCGCCGCTGTCATCACGACGACGATTCCGCGCTCGCATATCGATGCATCGCTGCTCGACAGCGGACTCGTCGACAAGGTGCGCGACGCGGCCGGGCAACTGTCGCTGCGGCTGAATTACCGGCCGCCCGCGGAAAGCAGATACATGAAGGCACTGGGGCTCTGATGATCCAAATCGATTTGACAGGACAGGTTGCAGTCGTGACGGGCGGTTCGTCCGGCATCGGTCTCGCAACCGCCGAACTCTTTCTGCGCGCGGGCGCATCGGTTGCCATCTGCGGACGCGATACCGATCGTCTCGCCAGCGCCGAAGCATCGCTGCGCAAGCAACATCCGCAAGCCCAACTGCTTGCCGCGCGCTGCAACGTGCTCGACGCGGACGAAGTCACGAAGTTCGCGAACGAAGTGCAGCAACGCTTCGGCCGCACCGACATGCTCGTCAACAACGCGGGCCAGGGCCGCGTGTCGACGTTCGCCGACACCACCGACGAAGCATGGCGCGAAGAACTCGACCTCAAGTACTTCAGCATCATCCGTCCGACGCGCGCATTTTTGCCGATGCTCACGCAAGCGGCGCAACAGGGGCACGGCTCGATCGTCTGCGTGAATTCGCTGCTCGCATTGCAGCCCGAGCCGCATATGGTCGCGACCTCATCGGCGCGCGCGGGCGTGCAGAACCTCATCAAGTCGCTGGCCGTCGAGTTCGCGCCGCAGCGCATACGCGTGAACTCGATCCTGATCGGCATCGTCGAGTCGGGTCAATGGCGCCGCCGCTATCAGACACAGGCGCAGCCGGGCCAAAGCTGGGAAGACTGGACCCGCGAACTTGCGTGCAAGAAGAACATTCCGCTCGGCCGTTTCGGCCGCCCCGAAGAAGCCGCGCAAGCGCTCTTCTATCTCGCTTCACCCCTGTCGTCGTACACGACGGGAAGCCATATCGATGTCTCCGGAGGCGTTGCACGTCATGTCTAACAAAACCACCGTCGGCGAACTGATCGCCGCTTTTCTCGAGCAGTGCGGCGTCAAGACTGCTTTCGGCGTGATCTCGATTCACAACATGCCGATCCTCGATGCGATCAACACGCGCGGCAATATCCGCTATGTCGGCGCACGCGGCGAAGCGGGCGCGCTGAACATGGCCGATGGTCTCGCGCGTGTTTCAGGCGGCCTCGGCGTCGCGTTCACGAGCACGGGCACGGCTGCGGGCAACGCGGCGGGCGCGATGGTCGAAGCGCTGACAGCGGGCACGGCGCTCGTGCACATCACCGGTCAGATCGAATCGACGTATCTAGACCAGGACCTGGCGTACATCCACGAAGCGCCGGATCAACTGACGATGCTCTCGTCGATTTCGAAGGCCGCGTACCGCGTGCGTTCCGTCGAAACCGCACTGGCGACCGTGCGTGAAGCGGTGCGCGTCGCGCAGACTGCGCCGAGCGGTCCCGTCAGCGTCGAGATTCCGATCGACATTCAGGCGGCGGAAACCGAATGGCCCTCGGATATAGCCGCGCCGCACATCGACACGATGACGCACGACACAAAGCGCGTCGAGCAGCTCGCCGCCGAACTCGCGAAGGCGAAGCGTCCGCTGCTGTGGCTCGGCGGTGGTACGCGTCACGCACGCGCGCAGGTCGAGCGCCTCGTGAAGCTCGGCTTCGGCGTCGTGACGAGCGTGCAGGGACGCGGCGTGCTGCCCGAAGATCATGCCGCGACGCTTGGTGCCTTCAACGTGCAGCCGGGCGTCGAGAAGTTCTACAAGACGTGCGATGCGCTGCTCGTGGTCGGCTCGCGTCTGCGCGGCAACGAGACGCTCAAGTACAAGCTCGCGCTGCCGCAACCGCTGTATCGCGTCGATGCCGATGCGCTCGCCGACAATCGCGGCTATCGCAACGAACTCTTCGTTCATGGCGACTCGGCGGCCGTGCTCGATCAGCTTGCGACGCTGCTCGAAGGCCGCATACAGATCGACCCCGCATTCGCCGGCGACCTCGCTGCGACGCGCGAAGTGGCCGTCGCCGAAACAGGCAAGGGGCTCGGGCCGTACAAGCGCCTCGTCGATGTGCTCCAACACGCAGTCGGCCGCGACTACAACTGGGTTCGCGACGTGACGATCTCAAACAGCACGTGGGGCAACCGCATGCTGAAGATCTTCCAGCCGCGTGCGGGCGTGCATGCGTTGGGCGGCGGCATCGGCCAGGGCGTTCAGATGGCGATCGGTGCGGCGCTCGCGAACGCGGCATCGAAGACGGTATGCCTCGTCGGCGACGGCGGCCTGATGGTCAACGTCGGCGAGCTGGTGACGGCCGTGCAGGAAAACGCGAACGTGATGATCGTGCTGATGAACGATCAATGCTACGGCGTGATCCGCAACATTCAGGACGCGCACTACGGTGGACGCCGTTGCTACGTGCAACTGCATCAACCGGATTTCGCGCAGTTCTGCGCGAGCTTCGGCCTCACGCATTACCGCATCACGTCGCTCGATCAGGCCGACGAGATCGTGCGCGAAGGCATGTCGAAGACGGGCCCCGTGATGGTCGAAGTGGACATGCTGTCGGTTGGCCAGTTCGCGACCGCCTTTGCCGGTCCTCCCGTGCGCAAGCAGGAGCCCGAACATGCGTGATGCCATTCATGCTGCCAACGGTGCCGGTATGAATCACGCGTCCATGGACATCGCGATGATCGGTTTCGGCGCAATCGGTCAGACGGTGTATCGCGCCGTGGCTTCCGATCCGCAAGTGCATGTGTCGCATGTGATCGTGCCCGAGCATCAGGCGAGCGCCGTGCGCGAGCAGGTGGGACCGGATGTCGATGTCGTGTGGTCCGTCGATGCATTGAAGTCGCGCCCGCAGTTCGCACTGGAATGCGCGGGACACGGCGCGCTCGTGAGCCACGTCGTGCCGTTGCTGAAGGCGGGCACCGATTGCGCGGTGGCGTCGATCGGCGCGCTGTCGGATCTGAGCCTGCTCGAAGCGCTGAATGCCGCCGCGGATGAAGGCCATGCGACGTTGACACTGCTGTCGGGTGCGATCGGCGGCATCGATGCGCTCGCTGCGGCGAAGCTCGGCGGTCTCGACGAAGTGCAATACATCGGCCGAAAGCCGCCCACGGGCTGGCTCGGTACGCCCGCCGAACAGGTCTGCGATCTGCACGCGCTGACGGAAGCGCGCGTGATTTTCGAAGGCAGCGCGCGCGAAGCGGCGCATCTCTATCCGAAGAACGCGAACGTCGCGGCCACTGTCGCGCTCGCGGGCCTCGGCCTCGATCAGACGACGGTTCGTCTGATCGCCGATCCCGCCGTCACGCGCAACGTGCATCGGATCGTCGCGCGCGGCGCATTCGGCGAGATGTCGCTGGAGATGAGCGGCAAGCCGCTGCCTGACAACCCGAAGACCTCTGCGCTGACTGCGTTCAGCGCGATCCGTGCGCTGCGCAACCGCGCGGCCCGCTGCGTGATCTGAAACCAGGGAAGTACGACATGCCCCATTCCGACATCGTTTCGCGTCTCGTGCCTTCCGCCGATATCTTCGTCGGCGGCGAGTGGAAGCGCGGCCGTGGCGCGCTCTACGCGAGCGTCTATCCCGCTGACGGCTCGGTGAATGCCGAGACTACGACGGCCGATCCCGACGACGCGCGCGAAGCCATCGAAGCCGCCGACATCGCATGGCGCAAGCCGGACTGGTCCGGTTTGAAGCCGCATCAGCGCGCGCTCATTCTGTATCGCATCGCCGACTTGATCATGGCGAAGCACGAAGCGCTCGCGCAATTGCAGCGCCTCGACAACGGCAAGCCGATCGGCGAAACGCGCGTGCTCGTCGCGAGCGCGGCGAACACGTTCCGCTATTTCGCGGCGTGCCTCGAAACGCTGGACGAAGAGGTGACGCCTTCGCGCGGCGACTATCTGACGATGAGCGTGCACGAGCCGATCGGTGTGATCGCTGCAATCACGCCATGGAATTCGCCCATTGCATCGGATGCGCAAAAGCTCGCGCCCGCGTTGGCCGCTGGCAATGCCGTCGTGCTGAAGCCCGCCGAAGTGACGCCGCTCGTGTCGCTTGCGCTCGCGCGCATCTGCGAGGAAGCAGGCGTGCCGAAAGGCGTGCTGAGCGTGCTGCCGGGCAAGGGCTCGGTGATCGGCGACGTGCTGGTGCGTCATCCCCTCGTGAAGAAAGTGTCGTTCACGGGCGGCACGGAAGTGGGCCGTGGCATCGCGCGCATCGCGGCTGAAAAGCTGATGCCTGTGTCGCTGGAACTCGGCGGCAAGTCGCCGACGATGGTCTTCGAAGACGCCGATCTCGATCATGCCGTCAACGGCGTGCTGTACGGCATTTTCAGTTCATCGGGCGAGGCGTGCATCGCGGGCTCGCGTCTTTTCGTGCAGCGCTCGATCTATTCCGATTTCATCAAGCGGTTGACGGAGAACGCGCGCCAGTTGCGCGTCGGCGATCCCGCGAGCGAGGACACGCAAATGGGTCCGCTGATCACCGCGAAGCATCGCGAGTCGGTCGAGCGCTATGTGGCGCTCGGACTCGAGGAAGGCGGGCGTCTCTTGTGCGGCGGCGAGCGGCCCGTGGGCAACGACCGCGAGCAAGGGTTCTTCTATCAGCCGACGATTCTCGAAGGACTGTCGAACAGCGCGCGCATCTGCCAGGAAGAAATCTTCGGACCGGTGCTCGTCGCGATGCCGTTCGACGACGAAGCGTCGCTGATCGAAGAAGCCAACGACAGCGTGTTCGGTCTCGCCGCCGGCATCTGGACACGCGACTACAAGCGCGCATGGCGCGTCGCGCGCGCAATCGAAGCGGGCACGGTATGGATCAACACGTACAAGCTGTTCTCGATTTCGACGCCGTTCTCGGGCTGGAAGGAAAGCGGCATGGGCCGCGAAAAGGGCCGCCTGGGCATTCGTGAATACATGCAGCAGAAGAGCCTCTACTGGGGCTTGAACGACGCCCCGCTCGCGTGGGCGAACTGAAGAGGCACGCAATATGAGCATTCTCGGCATTGAACAGATCACGTACGGCGTGACGGATCTGGAGACCTGTCGGCGCTTTTTCGCCGATTGGGGCATGAAGGAAACGGCGCACGACGAAACGCGCGCGCGCTTCGAAACGTTGAACGGCTGCACTGTGCTCGCAGTCATCGCCGACGATCCGTCGCTGCCACCCGCATTCGAAGACGGCCCGACGCTGCGCGAAGTGACGTGGGGCGTGGCGACTTCTTCTGATCTCGACAAGTACCGCGAAAGCCTCAAAGGCGCGAAGGGCTACTACTCGAACGATGACGCCGTCGGCTGCACCGATCCTAACGGGATGGCGATCCGCATCGAAGTGACGCGCAAGCGTGCCGTCGACGTGCATGGCTCGCCGTCGAACGTGTGGGGCCAAACGCTGCGCGTCGATACGCCGAGCCCGGTCTACGAACGCGCCGAGCCCGTCGAAGTGGGGCACGTCGTGTTCTTCACGAACTGTCTCGCGGAGCAGGAAGCGTTCTATCACGAGCGTCTCGGCTTCGAAACGTCGGACCGTTATCCGGGCCGCGGCGCGTTCATGCGCTGCGCGCCGCACGGTGGCCATCACGACCTCTTCCTGCTGCAACTGCCGACGGGCAAGCGCGGCCTGAATCACGTTGCGTTCACGGTGCGCGACATACACGAAGTGTTCGGCGGCGGCATGCATATCAGCCGCTGCGGCTGGGAAACGCAACTCGGGCCGGGGCGTCATCCCGTTTCATCAGCGTACTTCTGGTATTTCCAGAATCCCGCTGGCGGCCTGATCGAGTACTACGCGGACGAAGACCAGTTGACGCCTGAATGGCAGCCGCGCGATTTCGAACCGGGCCCGACCGTGTTCGCAGAGTGGGCGATCGAAGGCGGCATCGACGGCAACACGCGCCGTCAGAAGAACGCAAAGGCGCCGGAAGGCAAATTCATGACGGAGCGCAAACATGACTGACGCCGCAATCTCGAATGCACCCGATGCTGCCGACACGCCGCAAACCATCGTCGTGATCGGCGGCGGGCAGGCGGCGGGCTGGGTCGTGAAAACGCTGCGCAAAACCGGCTTTGCAGGCCGTCTCGTGATGATCGCGGATGAAATTCATCTGCCGTATGAGCGGCCGCCGCTGTCGAAAGCAGTGCTCTCCGGCGACGCCGGTATCGACACCGTTCGCCTCTTCGCCACCGACGATTTCGCGTCGCTGAACGTCGAAGCATGGCAGCCGGATGTGGCCGTTGCGATCGATCGCGAACGGCGCATCGTGCGCACGCAATCGGACCGCGAAGTGCAATACGACCGCCTCGTGATCGCAACGGGCGGCGCGGCGCGCAAGCTGCCCGCATCGCTCGTGAAGACGGAGCGCATCGCGTATCTGCGGACACTGGACGAAGCGTCGGCGCTTGGCGAACGTCTGCGCGAGAGCAGTCATGTGCTTGTGATCGGCGGCGGATGGATCGGCCTCGAGGTGGCGGCGACGGCGCGCAAGCTCGGCGTCGCGGCGACGGTGGTGGAAGGCGCGCCGCGTCTGTGCGCGCGTTCGGTGCCGCCTGCCGTATCGGACTTTCTGCTCGACCTGCATCGCGCGAATGGCGTGGACGTGAAGCTGTCCGCCGCGCTCACGTCGCTCGATACGCATCCTGAGGAAGCAAACAAAGTGCGCGCGACGCTGGCGGACGGTTCCACGATAGACGCCGATTTCGCCGTGGCCGGCATCGGCCTCACGCCGCACACGTCGCTTGCGGAAGCAGCGGGCTTGCCCGTGAACGACGGGATCGTCGTCGACGAACACGGCATGACGAACGACCCGCGCATCTTCGCGTGCGGCGATGTCGCGAATCATCCGAGCGCATGGCTCAAGCGCCGCGTGCGGCTCGAATCGTGGGCGAATGCGCAGAACCAGGCGATCGTCGTCGCGAAGGCCGCGCTCGGACAGTTCGAACCGTATGCGGAGATTCTGTGGTTCTGGTCGGATCAGTACGACGTGAACCTGCAAATTCTCGGCGACATTCCCGCCGATGCGCAACTCGTCGTGCGCGGCGACGTGAGCGCGCGTCGCGCGACGCTCTTTCATGTCGCGGACGGTGCGGTGCGCGGCGTGATCGCGATCAACACGCCGCGCGACCTGAAGCTCGCGCGCAAATGGATGAGCCAGGGACGCACGGTCGATGTCGCGGCCCTGGCCGATGCCGGCAAGGCGCTTGCCTAACCACACTACGCGGCGGAGAAACGACGCATGAGCACTATCGACAACACGTTTGAGGCACGGAGCAGCGCCGGTGTCTCGGGTCCCGCGACGCGCGGATCGATCATTGCGCGGCTCGAACGATTGCCCGCGAACGCACTGCTGGTGCGCGCGCGAATCCTGATTGGCCTCGCGACGTTTTTCGATGGTTTCGACGTCATCGCGATTGCGGCGACGCTGCCCATCCTGATCGGCAAATGGCATCTGACGCCTTGGGACGTGGGCCTGATGATCGGCGCGAGTTCGGTCGGCCAGCTGATCGGCGCGTTTCTGTTCCCGTGGTACGCGGAGCGTCATGGCCGCGTGAAGGCGATTGCGCTCAGCTCGGGCGTGATCGGCATCACCAGCATTGCGTGCGGTTTCGCGCCGACGTTTGCCGTGTTCTTCGTGTTGCGCATCGTGCAGGGCATCGGCCTTGGCGGCGAGCTGCCGGTGGCCGCGACGTACATCAACGAAATCTGCCGCGCGCATGGGCGAGGGCGTTTCGTGCTGCTGTACGAGATCGTGTTCCCCGTCGGTCTGCTTGCATCGAATGCGCTGGGCGCGTGGATCGTGCCGCGCTTCGGTTGGGAAGCGATGTACTTTATCGGCGGTACGCCGTTGATCCTGTTCTTCGTGCTGCGCAAGCTCGTGCCGGAATCGCCGCGCTGGCTCGCCGAACGCGGCCGCATGAGCGAAGCCGCCGATGCCGTGCACGCTTTCGAGCGCACGGCGAAGGGCGTGCTACCGCCGATGGCCGACCCGGCAGACTTCGAAGCGATGGCCGCGCGTCACCCGAAGCGCAAGATGCGCGATCTGTTCGGCAAGGCCTACTGGAAGCGCTCGGCGGCTGTCGCGATGCTGTGGATGACGTGCGGCGTGATTCAGTACGGCCTCTCGACGTGGCTGCCGACGATCTATCGCACCGTCTATCACGCGCCGTTGCAACTCGCGCTGAATCTCGCCGTCGCGGCTTCTGTGCTTGGCGTGCTCGGCTCGCTGCTGTGCGCTGTGCTCGTCGACAAGGTGGGCCGCAAGCCGATCATCAACTGGTCGTTCATGCTGTGCGCGTTGTCGCTGGCGCTGGCGGGTGTGTTGCACAACGCTTCCGTGTATGTCGTGGCGACGTGCTGTGCTTTTGCGCTCGGCTGGCTCGCGTGCGGTTTCATCACCGCTTATGTGTATACGCCCGAGTTGTATCCGACGAGCATCCGCGCGTTCGGGTGTGGTGTCGGCGGCGCGTGGCTGAAGCTCGCGGCGATCTTTGCGCCGACGCTCGTTTCGAAGACGATGGTCGGCGGCAATCTCGATGTGGCGTTTTATCTGCTCGCTGCGGTCCCGTTTCTCGCTGCGCTGACCGTGCAGTTTCTGGGGATCGAGACGAAGGGGAAGGTGTTGGAGCAGTTGGAGGCTTGAGCTTCTCTTGCGGAAGTGGAGTGTCGGGCCACGGTTCGCGGCTGGTTTGCGAATCGTGGCCCAAGTCGTTTTAAGGTGAGCGTATTCGGGAGTGAGCTTTCCAATGCGCTTCTCCCGCACCTCAAGCGAGGTGGCAAAACGAAAAAAGCGTGAAAAAGCCCCTATTTGAAGGCCATTTCACGCTTCTTTGAAGCAGGGCAAGCGGACAACAAGCGGACAACAAGCGCCACGAACGACGCGTGCCTCACGCAAAGGTGAGGCTTTTCGGGACTTCGCTTTTTCGCGACGCGACTGCGCTTACTGCGGCAACTCCCGCACATCCGCAGTCGCCACGGCGCCGAACGTATCGCTCAACGCGTAGCTGATCAGCTTGGCCGCCGACTCTTCCGGCGTCGACAGTTTGCCGCTGCGCTTCAGGTCCTCGAACTTCTCGCGCATCGGGAACTTGTCGAGCCCTGTGCCGCGAATTTCCGCCTGCATGTTCGTATCGACGACGCCCGGCGCGACGCTGCAAATGCGCAGCGCCCGGTTCTCGTCGAGCGCGACGGAGCGCGCGTGATGATCGAGCGCGGACTTCGTCGCGCAGTAGATGCTCCAGCCCGAGTACGGATGACGCGCGGCGCCGCTGGAAATGTGGACGATCCGGCGGTCGCCGGCATCGGGACTCGCGGCGGCGAATGCGCTTGCGAGCATCAACGGCGCGGAAACATTCAGCGTGACGGCTTGCGCGATCGCAGCGACGTCCAGCACTTCGACGGGACCGATCGGTTGCACCGTGCCTGCGTTGTTGAACAGCAGCGCCGTTTGCGCGCCTTTCAGGAAGTTGCGCAACGTGTCGCCGGAGAGGAATTGCGTGAGGTGTTCGGCATTCGACAGATCGACTTCGACCTGTTCGAAATCTTGCCGCCCGATGAGTGCGTCATTGCGCGAGCGCGAAATGCCGAGCACGGCGATGCCTTGCGCGAGCAGTTGTTCGGCGAGCGCCGCGCCGAGGCCGCGCGTATGACCGGTGACGATGGCGCGAACGGAAGTGGTAGCGTTCATGTCGAGATTATAAAGAGCCGTGGATGTGCCAAACATTTTCTCACGCGGCACTCACTCTTGCCGGAAGCGCTCGCGGTATTGCTTCGGCGTCGCGCCAATGCGCTTCGTGAACACGATGCGCATGCGGTCCGCCGTGCCGAAGCCACAATCGTACGCAATGGTCTTGAGTGCCACGCCGCTGCTTTCCAGCAGCTTGCGTGCCGCGTCCATCCGCGCGCGCTCGACGAACTCATGCGGCGTCACGCCCGTATCCTGCACGAAGATCCGCGCGAAATGGCGCGCGCTCATTCCCGCGACGTCAGCCAACTGTTTGACCGTGAAGTTCTCGCGGATGTGCGCCATCACGTGCGCCTGCACCTTTGCGACGGGCGAGGTTTCGTCGGCGGGCGCAGTGAGGTAAGGGCTGAACTGCGATTGCCCGCCTTGCCGCTGCGAGAACACGACGAGACGTTTCGCCACTTTCAGCGCGGTTTGCGGGCCGTGGTCCTCGGCGACGAGCGCCAGCGCGAGATCGATGCCCGCCGTCACGCCCGCCGACGTCACGAGCCGGTCGTCGCGCAGATAGATGCGATCGAAGTCGACGCGCGCTTTCGGGAATTGCGTCGCGAGTTGTTGCGCGTGCTGCCAGTGCGTCGTCACGTTGCGCTCATCGAGCAGGCCCGCGTGGCCCAACGCGAACGCACCCGTGCAGATCGAGCCATAGCGCCTGCATCGCGATGCGACGTTCGCAAGCCAGTCCGTCAGGCGTGGATCGGGCGCGCTCTCGGGCAACGCGGGGCCGCCGGCGATCAGCGCGAGATCGAAGTCTGGGCGCTTCTGGTCGAACGTTTCGTCGGCGATGAACGTGATGCCGTTCGATGCGCGCAACGGCTTGCTGTCGGCGGCGAGCAGCGTCACTTGATAGCGGCCGTTGCCGTCGATGAAACCGTTCGCTTCGGAGAAGACATCGACGGGACCGGCGACATCCAGCGCCTGGACGCCTGGAAAGATCGCTATGGCGACGCTCGGCATTCGATGACCTCGCAGGCAACGCGTTGAAAAGAGCGCACAGGATAGCAAATCCGCTTTTCAGGCCGACTCGCAGGCGGCCATGCCGCGCGGCGCGAAGAGCGGATAGGTTTCCATCGTGAGCATTCGAAGCGGGGTCACGGCACAATTCGCGGCACAATATCACGCATTGCAGCCTCGACACTGCGCGTCATCGTATTCGCCATGACCCTGAAGAACCTCCACCGCCGCCTCGACCTCACGACCTTGCAACTCTTCATCGCCGTCTATGAGGAAGGCACGCTGACGCGCGCCGCGGAACGCGAGGCCATCGCCGTATCCGCGGCGAGCAAGCGTCTGCTCGAACTCGAGCAGGCCGTCGGCGCGACGCTCTTTCAGCGCAACGCGCGCGGCATGACGCTCACGCCTGCGGGCGAAACGCTGCTGCATCACGCGCGCCGCGTGATGCGCGGCATCGAGAACATTGGCATCGAGCTCGCGGGACATGCGAGCGGCGTGCGCGGCTATGTGCGGATGATGGCGAACCTCTCTGCGATCGTCGAATTCTTGCCTGAAGATTTGCGCGCGTTTCTTGCCGTCAACGACCGCGTGAAGATCGATCTCGAAGAGCGGCCGAGCGGCGGCGTCGTCGAAGCGGTCGCTGACAGTCTCGCGGATCTCGGCATCTGTTCCGGTGAAGCGGACGCGCGCGGCCTCGAAGCGACGCACTATCGGCACGACGCACTGTGTGTCGTGATGCGCGACGATCATCCCCTCGCGGAACGCACGAGCGTCGCGTTCGCGGAAACGCTCGACAGCGATCACGTCGGCCTGCATTCGGCCAGTTCGATCAACGCGCGCACGCACATGGCCGCGCGCCAGGCGGGCAAGCCGCTCAGGCTGCGCATCCACGTGCCGGGCTTCGACGCCGTGTGCCGGATGATCCAGGCGGGCATGGGCGTCGGCGTGCTGCCGATCAACGTCTACCGCATCATGGGGCGGCCTCTGGGCCTCGTCAGCGTCGCGCTCGAGGACGACTGGGCCGAGCGCGACCTCATCATCGTCACGCGCAACGCGGCGCGTCTTTCGCCCGTCGCAATGCTCCTGTTCGACCATCTGCGTTCCGTCGAAGCCTTGTCCGGCAAGGCTTAGCGCCGACCGTTCGCGAACCGCGAACGGTCGTTGGCGAAATGCGGTTGGACGCTCTGGCGGCCGCGCTTCTAACCTTGTCTCCAACATGAATTCAGATTGGAGACAACATCATGAGTGGTCCGTTGCAGGGCATCCGCGTCGTCGAAATCGGCACGCTGATCGCGGCGCCGTTCGCCGCGCGGCTGCTCGCCGAGTTCGGCGCGGAAGTCATCAAGATCGAAGCACCCGAAACGGGCGACCCGCTGCGCAAATGGCGCAAGCTGCATGAGGGCACATCGCTCTGGTGGTATCTGCAATCGCGCAACAAGAAGTCGATCTGCGTGAATCTCAAGTCGGCGGAAGGCGCCGACGTCGTCAAGCGTCTCGCCGCCGACGCCGACATCGTCATCGAAAACCTGCGCCCTGGCGCGCTCGAAAAGCTCGGCCTCGGCTGGGACGTGCTGCACGCGATCAACCCGAAGCTCACGATGGTCCGCATTTCCGGCTACGGGCAGACGGGCCCGTATCGAGATCGTCCGGGCTTTGGCGCGATCGGCGAAGCGATGGGCGGCATCCGCTACACGACGGGCGATGTCGATGGCGCACCGGCGCGCGTCGGCGTGAGCCTCGGCGATTCGCTCGCGTCGCTGCATGGCGTGATCGGCGCGTTGATGTCGGTGCTGCGCGTGAAGACGGGGCAGGGTGACGGACAGGTGGTGGACGTGTCGCTCGTCGAGAGCGTGTTCAACCTGATGGAAAGCCTCGTGCCCGAATTCGATCTGCTCGGCCATGTGCGCGAACGCAGCGGCGGCGCGCTGCCGGGCATTGCGCCGTCGAACACGTATCGAACGGAGGACGGCGGCTTCGTCGTGATCGCGGGCAACAGCGACCCCATCTTCAAGCGGCTGATGCATGTGATCGGCCGCCCCGATCTCGCCAACGATCCCACGCTTGCCCGCAACGATGGCCGCGTCGCGCAGACCGCGATGCTCGATGCCGCGATCACCGCGTGGACGTCGCATCATTCGATCGACGACGTGCTGGCCGCGCTCGAAAGCGCCGAAGTGCCGTCGGGCCGCATCTACTCCGTTGCCGACATCGTCGCCGATCCGCACTACGAGGCGCGCGAGATGTTGCTGAAGGCCGACTTGCCGGGCGGCGCATCGGTGAAGATGCCGGGCATCGTGCCGAAGCTTTCGGAGACGCCGGGCGAGGTGCGCTGGCAAGGGCCGACGCTCGGCGAGCACACGTCGAGCGTGCTGGCCGATCTCGGCTATGGACAAAGCGAAATCGAGCGGCTGCGCCGCGAAGGAGCCGTGCAATGAACTTTGACAACGACGATATTCGGTTCGACAAGCTGATCGTGCAGGAAGTCGCGCCGCGCGACGGCTTGCAGATCGAGCCGACATGGGTCGAAACTGCCGACAAGATCGCGCTGATCGATCAGCTGTCGACGGCGGGCTTTACGCGCGTCGAGGCAGGCTCGTTCGTTTCGCCGAAAGCGATTCCCGCGCTGCGCGACGGCGAAGCGGTCTTCACGCAGATCCAGCGACGCGAAGACGTGATCTTCGTTGCACTCGTGCCGAACGTGACGGGCGCCGAGCGCGCGCTCGCTGCTCGCGCCGACGAGTTGAACCTCGTGATGTCCGCGAGCCAGACGCATAACCGCGCGAACATGCGCATGAGTTGCGAAGCGTCGCTCGATGGGTTCGGCGATATCGTGCGGCTCGCGCGGCACTTCACTGTGTCGCTGAACGCGACGGTCGCGACGGCATTTGGCTGTCCGTTCGAAGGCGCGATCGACGAAGACCGCGTGGTGTCGATCGTCGACACGTACCGTGAAATGGGCATCAACGGCATCACGCTCGCCGATACGACGGGCATGGCGAATCCGCGCCAGGTCGCGCGGCTAGTCAAGCGCGTATTGCAACGCGTGTCTGCCGACGCGCTCACGCTGCATTTTCACAACACGCGCGGTCTTGGTCTCGCGAACGTGCTGGCTGCGTACGAAGCGGGCGCGCGCCGTTTCGACGCGGCGCTCGGCGGGCTTGGCGGATGCCCGTTCGCGCCGGGCGCGTCGGGCAACATCTGCACGGAAGACCTCGTCAACATGTGCGACGAAATGGGCATTCCGACGGACATCGACTTGCAGAAGCTGATCGCGTTGTCGCGCACGCTGCCCGCATTGCTCGGTCACGACGTGCCGGGGCAACTGATGAAGGCCGGCCGCAATTGCGACGTGCATCCCGTGCCCGATTACGTGCGCGCCATCTGAAGCATTTCATTTACTTCGACAACAACACTGACGACCGGACGGCATCGCCGAATCCGGCGTGGAGACAAGCATGAGCACACCAGGCGCAGTAGCGGCCGACAGCCGCGACGACAAACTATCGGCGACAGCCGACATCATCAAGAAGGTAGCGTGGCGGTTGATGCCGCTCATCATGATCTGCTACCTGTTCGCATTCTTCGACCGCATCAACATCAGCTTCGCGAAGTTCCAGTTGCAAAGCGATCTCGGCTTTTCCGATACCGCGTATGGTCTTGGCGCGAGTCTCTTCGTGATCGGCTATGTGCTCTTTGAAGTGCCGAGCAACATGCTGCTGTACAAGGTCGGCGCGCGCAAGTGGATCGCGCGGATCATGATTTCATGGGGTCTCGCGACGGCGGCGATGGTCTTCGTCACGAACGAATGGCAGTTCTATGGACTGCGCTTCGTGATCGGCGCGATGGAAGCGGGCTTTGCACCGGGCGTGCTCTACTATCTGACGCTGTGGTTTCCGGCGAGCTATCGCGGACGTATCACGTCGCTGCTGTTTCTTGCATCGGCGTTTTCGGGTCTGGTCGGCGCACCGATTTCAGGGCTCGTGCTCGGTCAGATGGACGGCGTGTTCGGCATTCGCGGCTGGCACTGGCTCTTCATGCTGGGCGGCTTGCCGTGCGTCGTGCTCGGCATTCTCGTACTGAAAGTGCTGAAGGATCGCATCGACGATGCAGGCTGGCTGTCGCCCACCGAGAAGACGTACCTGTCGGCTCAGGTCGCGCAGCAGGCGCAGCCGACGGCGCACGGTCACTCGCTGCTCGGCGCGATCCGCACGCCTGGTTTTCTGACGCTGGGCCTCGTCTATTTCCTCATTCAGATCGCGTCTTACGGCCTCAATTTCTGGGCGCCGCATCTGATCCGCAGCGCGGGCACGCAAAGCCCGACGATCATCGGTCTGCTGACGGCCGTGCCGTATATCTGCGGCGCGATCTGCATGGTGGTGGTCGGGCGGATGTCGGACGCGTCGGGCGAGCGCCGCAAGTTCGTGAGCGCGCTGCTGGTGATGGCGGCCGTCGGGTTCTTTGCCGCGGGCTTCTTCGACAAGCAGACCGTGATGCTCGTGGTGGCGCTCGCCGTGCTCGGCGCGGGCGTGATCGCTTCGATTCCCGCGTTCTGGGCGCTGCCGCCGAAGCTCGTGACGGGCGCGGGCGCGGCGGGCGGCATCGCGCTAATCAATACGCTGGGACAGTTGGGCGGCATCGTGAGCCCGGTGATGGTGGGGCGCGTGCGCGACGTGACGGGAAGCACGACGCCTGCGTTGTATGTGATCGGCGCGTTGAGCCTGATCTGCGCGTTGATCGTTCTGTATGGTCTGCCGCAGTCGCTGCGTCAGAAGGATCATACGGGGCAGGCAAACGGGTGATGCGTTCGTGATCCGAGGATAAAAAAACGCACGGCAACACGCCGTGCGTTCTTCATTGCAAGCCTGCATTTCAAGCGTTCAAATCAAGCCTTCAACTTCCCCGCTGCCGCATCCTCCCGCGACTGCATCTGCAACACGGCATCTCGCTTATCCAGCAGATGCTGCCGCAAGATCGCGCTAAGACGCTTGCCGTCGCGCGCTTCCAGTGCCTTCAGCATTTCATCGTGATCGTGAATCGCGCGATCCCACTTCGGGGTCTGAAAGTTCGAGCGAAAGCGCAGCGCCTGCAATCTGCGATTCACCGCGACATACGTCTGACGCAGCGCCGAATTGCGCGCGGCCTCGTTGATCTTGTCGTGAATCGCCTGATTGCGGCTGTAGTAGCCGGGCAGATCGTTCTGCGTGCGGCACGCGAGCATCGCATAATGCAGCGCCTTGATTTCCGTCAGCTCCGCAGCCGTCATGCGCTCCGCGGCCAGCTCGCCTGAAAACGCTTCGAGCCCGCTCATCAACTCGAACGTCTCGCGTATCTCCGCTTCCGACATCTTCGACACCGACGCGCCGCGATTCGGCTCGATATCGATCAGCCCTTCCGCCGCGAGCACCTTCAGCGCCTCGCGCAGCGGCGTGCGCGAAATGCCGAGCGTCTCGCACAACTCGCGTTCGTTCAACTTCTTGCCCGGCTCCAGCACGCCTTCGACGATGAAGCGCCGGATGTGTTCGACCACTGTGTCGTGCAGACGCTGGCGTTCGACCTTCGGCATCAGGGGAGGCGCTGTCACGCCTGCGTCAATGTCCGAATTTTGCATACAAAAATCCTCACGCGATATGCGCCGATTTTAAATCATGCAAGCCCTTCCGAGGAAATACGCGGGTAAACACTGCCTTGGGGCGACTACGATCCGTTGCTATAGTTTTTTGCATGCAAAATTCAATCTAGGAAATCGACCGATGCGGAAGCTCGACTTTCATCCCGCAGGCCGCCACTTTTTGCAGATACCGGGTCCGAGCCCGGTGCCCGACCGCATCCTGCGGGCGATGAGCTATCCGACCATCGACCATCGCGGTCCGGAGTTCGGCGCGCTGGGCCTGAAAGTGCTCGAAGGCATCAAGAAGATCTTCAAGACGCAGCAGCCCGTCGTGATCTATCCGGCGTCGGGCACGGGCGCGTGGGAGGCAGCGCTGTCGAACACGCTGAGCCCCGGCGATCACGTGCTGATGTACGAGACGGGCCACTTCGCGACCCTATGGAAGAAGATGGCCGACAACCTCGGCCTGAAGCCGGAGTTCCTCGGCCTGCCGGGTATCGAGGGCTGGCGGCGCGGCGTGCAGCCGCAGATGATCGAAGCGCGTCTGCGCGAGGACACGCAGCATGCGATCAAGGCCGTGTGCGTCGTGCACAACGAAACGTCGACGGGCGTCACGTCCGACATCGCCGCCGTGCGCCGCGCGATCGATGCGGCGGCCCATCCGGCGCTGCTGCTCGTCGATACGATCTCGGGCCTCGCGTGCGCCGACTATCGCCACGACGAATGGGGCGTGGACGTGACCGTGTCCGGCTCGCAGAAGGGCTTGATGCTGCCGCCTGGCATCAGCTTCAACGCGGTTTCGCAGAAGGCGATCGAGGCTAGCAAACACGCGAAGCTGCCGCGCGCGTTCTGGGACTGGGCCGAAATCATCGAAATGAACAAGAGCGGCTACTGGCCTTACACGCCGAACACGAACCTGCTGTACGGGCTCTCGGAAGCGCTCGACATGATTCTCGGCGAAGGGCTCGACAACGTGTTCGCGCGTCACGACCGTCTTGCCGAGGCATGCCGACGCGCAGTGCGCGCGTGGGGCCTCGAGATTCAATGCGTCGATCCGTCTCTCTACAGCCCCGTGCTGACGGGCGTGATGATGCCGGACGGCATCGATGCCGATGCTGTGCGCAAGGTCATCTACGAGCGCTTCGACATGTCGCTCGGCACGGGCCTCGGCAAGATGAAGGGGCGCATGTTCCGCATCGGCCATCTGGGCGACTGCAACGACCTCACGCTGATGGCCACGCTCGCAGGCGTCGAAATGGGCCTCCAACTCGCGCGCGTGCCCGTGGCGGCGAGCGGTCTGCCCGCCGCGATGCAGTTCCTGATGTCGCAGCCGAACACCCCGAAACTCAAGGCGGCCGCGTGATTCGCCGATAAGCATCAGCGATGAAGGAAGCGAACCACACCGCTTCCTTCATTCGAAGACGATGGCGTAGTGACCCCACGCGCCTCGTCAGCGCGACACACAACGACAAGAAAGAAGCACGCAAGCGAACAGCACCACAGACGCGATCAACGCAAACGGCAGACCACGCAGACGGCGGCTCGCACGGCATCACGGCTGAACAAGCCGCGCGAGCGCGCCGTCGCAAGCAACGGAGACAGACGATGAAGCGATTTCGTGTGAACAGTGCGACCAGTATCGTTTTACTGATGCTATGCATCATGTACTTCATCACCTACCTTGACCGCGTCAACGTCAGTACGGCGGCTGCGGGCTTCGGCAAGGAGTTTCATCTTTCGCATACGGAAGTCGGCCTCGTCTTTTCGGCCTTTGCATATCCGTATCTCGTGTTCCAGATCATCGGCGGCTGGGTCAGCGATCGCTTCGGCGCGAAGCGCACGCTGCTCGCGTGCGGCGCGGTCTGGGCCGTCGCCACGCTGTTGACGGGCTTCGCGGGCGGCCTGATCTCGCTGCTCGTCGCGCGTGTGCTGCTCGGCTTCGGCGAAGGCGCAACGTTTCCTGCCGCGACGGCTGCGATGTCGCGCTGGGTCGCGAAAGAAAAGCGCGGTTTTGCGCAGGGCATCACGCACGCGGCGGCGCGCATCGGCAATGCCGTTGCACCCGGTGTGGTCGTGCTCGTGATGACGACGTGGGGCTGGCGCGAATCGTTTTATATCTGCGGCGCGTTCAGCTTGCTTTGGGTTGTCGTGTGGGCGCTGACGTTCACCGAGCATCCGAAAGAACATCGCCGTATCACGCAGGCGGAACTCGACGTGCTGCCCGCGCCGAAAGCCAAAACCGCGAACGTGCCGTGGAAAGCGCTCTTCAAGCGCATGGCGCCCGTGACCGTCGTGTACTTCTGCTATGGCTGGACGTTGTGGCTCTTCTTGAGCTGGATTCCGCAGTACTTCCTGCACAGCTATCACCTCGATCTAAAGAAGTCGGCCGTGTTCGCTTCGGCGGTGTTTTTCGCGGGCGTGATCGGCGATACGCTGGGCGGCATCGTCACCGACAAGCTCTTCGAGCGCACGGGCAGCCTCAAGCGCGCACGCAGCTGGATGGTGTCGATCTGCATGCTGCTTACGCTCGCATCGCTGGTGCCGTTGATGCTCACGCACAACGTGTATGTGTCGATGGCGTGTCTGTCGTCGGGATTCTTCTTTGCCGAGATGACGATCGGGCCGATGTGGGCGATCCCGATGGACATCGCGCCGGAACACTCGGGCACCGCGAGCGGCATGATGAATACGGGCTCGGCGCTCGCGGCGATCATCTCGCCCGTGTTGTCGGGCTATTTGATCGATTCGTTCGGCAACTGGGAACTGCCTTTCGTGGGCAGCATGCTGTTGATGGCAATCGGCGTCGTGCTCGCTTTCCGCATGCAACCGGAAAGCCGTTTCGCAGTCGGCGCAGAGCCGAGCGCGCAACCTGTCACGCGCTTCAACTCGTGAACCTTGCTAACGTCTGAATGAACATGCTGAGCCGACAACTCGCTGAGGCGCGCGCCGATCACACGACGCTCGCGTCGCTCCCAAACGAACTGATTCCCGCCGACGCAAGCGCCGCTTACGCGATCCAGCACGAGCTGCTGGCATTGCGCGGCGCGCGCATCGGCGGCTGGAAAATCGGCGCGAAATCCGCGGAGGGCGCGATTCAGGGCGCGCCGCTGCCATTGACCGATCTGCATGCGGACGGCGCGCGTCTGCCGCGCGCTCGCTACAAGCCGCTCGGCCTCGAACTGGAAATCGCGCTCCGCTTCAACCGGCGTTTCGAACCGGCTGAGGACGCGTATCATGAAGTTGAAGTGCTCGACGCAATCGACTCGATGGCGGCCACGATCGAAATCGTCGCGAGCCGCTTCGAGCAATGGCCCAACGTCGACAAGCTCGCGCAACTCGCGGACTTGCAGAATCACGGCGCGTTGATCGTCGGCGAGTTCGTGAAGTACGGGCGCGATTTTCCGTTCGTCGCGCCGACACTCGCCTTCACGTTCGAGGGGCGCGACGTCATGAAGGCGGCGCCATCGAATCCATGCGGCGACCCGCGGCGCCTGTTGACGTGGCTCGTCAATCACTGCACGCAGCATCGCGGCATTGCCGTGACGCCCGACATGATCGTGACGACGGGCTCTTATACGGGCATGTTCTTTCCGCAGGAGGCGGGCACCGCGCGCGGACATATCGAAGGGCTTGCGCCCATCAGCGTCACGCTCGAATAGTCCCGTTTTTCAGGGCTCGCCTATCGCCTATACGCCTCGCCTTCCAGGCATTCTCACAGGCCGAAGCACATGTCGAACGCCAACTCCACTCTGCTCGTCAAACCGATCCATCTCGTGCCATCGTCGGCGCGCATGGGCACGCCGCTCGCGAACCGGCTGCGCAAGGAATTGCGCGGCGACGTGCTGTTCGATGCCGCAAGCCGTGGCCGTTATTCGACGGATGCATCGATCTATCAGATCACGCCGATCGGTGTCGTCGTGCCGCGCGATCAGGACGATCTGCGTGTCGCGCTGGACATCGCGCGCAGCGAGCATGTGCCGCTGCTCGCGCGCGGCGCGGGTTCGAGCCAGTGCGGGCAGACGGTGGGCGAGGCGCTCGTCGTCGATACGAGCAAATGGCTTAATCAGGTCATCGACTTCGACAAGGAGAAGCGCACGGTGACAGTCGAGCCCGGCATCGTGCTCGATCATCTGAATGCATGGCTGAAGCCGCATGGTCTTTGGTTTCCCGTCGATGTGTCGACGGCGGCGCAATGCACGATCGGCGGGATGGCGGGCAACAACTCGTGCGGTTCGCGCTCGATCGAATACGGCAACATGGTCCACAACGTCGAAGCGATCGACGCGATTCTCGCGGACGGCACAGAAGCGCATTTCGCTTCGCTGCGCAACGCGCCGCAGGGCATGCGTTTGCAGCAGATTCTCGAGGGCGTGAAGGCAATTGCGCTGCGCGAGCGCGATGAGATCGTCGCGCAGGTGCCGAAGGTGCTGCGGCGCGTCGCGGGCTACAACATCGATCTGTTCGACTGCCAGAATCCGCGTGCCTATACCGACGATGGCTTTGCAAATCTCGCGCATCTGCTCGTCGGCTCGGAGGGCACGCTTGCGTTCAGCCGCCAGTTGACGCTAAAGCTCGCGCCACTGCCCGCGCACAAGACGCTGGGCGTGGTGAACTTCCCGACGTTCTGGCAGGCGATGGAACTGACGCAGCACATCGTGAAGCTCAAGCCCGTTGCCGTCGAACTGGTCGATCGCACGATGATCGAGCTCGCGATGAGCAACCCGTCGTTCAGGCCGGTGATCGAAAAGGCGCTGGTCGGAAGGCCGGAAGCGATTCTGCTCGTCGAGTTCGCGGGCGAGGATCGCGATGAGCAGCTTGCGTCGCTCAAGCAGTTGACGGAGCTGATGGCCGATCTTGGTTTGCCTGATTCCGTCGTGCAGATGCCCGAAGCCGCCGAACAGAAAGCGCTGTGGGAAGTGCGCAAGGCGGGCTTGAACATCATGATGAGCATGAAGGGTGACGGCAAGCCCGTGTCGTTCATCGAAGATTGCGCGGTGCCGCTCGAACATCTCGCCGAATACACGAGCCGGCTCACGGACGTGTTTCATCGCAACGGCACGGAAGGGACGTGGTATGCGCACGCGAGCGTCGGCACGCTGCACGTGCGGCCCATTCTCGACATGCGCCGCGACGGCGCGAAGAAGATGCGCGCCATCGCGGAAGAAGCGGCCGCGCTCGTGCGCGAATACAAGGGCGCGTATTCGGGCGAGCATGGCGACGGACTGTGCCGCGGCGAATGGGTCGCGTGGCAGTACGGTCCGCGCATCAATCAGGCGTTCGGCGAGATCAAGGCGCTGTTCGATCCCGACAACCGGATGAATCCCGACAAGATCGTGCGTCCGCCGAAGATGGACGACGCGCGCAACTTCCGCTTTGCGCCCGGATATAAGGTGCATCCGTTGACGCCGGCGCTTGACTGGTCGACGTGGAATGTCGAACGCGATCCGCTGACGGGCGTGGAAACGGCGCCGGGAACGGGCAGCGATCTGGCGGGTGGCCTCGCGAAAGCCGTCGAGATGTGCAACAACAATGGACATTGCCGCAAGTTCGATGCTGGCACGATGTGTCCGAGCTATCGCGTGACGAAGGACGAGCAGCATGTGACGCGTGGGCGCGCGAATACGCTGCGGCTCGCGCTGTCGGGGCAGCTCGGCGCGGAAGGACTTGCGAGCGAGGACGTGAAGGATACGCTCGATCTGTGCGTGTCGTGCAAGGGCTGCAAGCGCGATTGCCCGACGGGCATCGACATGGCGAAGTTCAAGATCGAGGCACGCGCTGCATGGGCGCAAAAGCACGGCCTGCGCTTGCGCGAGAAGATGATCGCGTTCATGCCGCGTTATGCTGCGATGGCGGCCAGCATGCCGGGCGCGTTCACATTCGCTGCGAACTCGCGGTGGGTCAAGCGCGCGTTGGGCTTTGCACCGCAGCGTTCGTTGCCACGCTTCGTCAAGCCGTTTCTGAGCAACGCCGATGTGAAGGCTGCATCTTTGAATGCGTCGAAAGAAGCGCAGAAAGAAGTGCTTCTATTCGTCGATACGTTCAATAACAGCATCGAGCCGGAGAACGCGCGCGCCGCGCAACGGGTGCTCGAAGCGGCGGGTTATACGGTGCACTTCAATACGCGCGCAGGGGAGCGTCCTCTGTGTTGTGGGCGTACGTTCCTCGCAGCGGGTCTCGTCGACGAAGCGAAGCGCGAGGCGCGCAGAATGCTCGATGCGTTCAGGCCGTTCGTCGAGCGCGGCGTGTTCGTGGTCGGACTGGAGCCGTCATGTCTGCTGTCGTTGCGTGACGAGTTTCTGCAATATGGCTTCGGCGAAGAAGCGGAGCGTCTTTCGAAGCGCGCGATGCTGTTCGAGGAGTTTCTCGTCAGCGAACAGAAGGCTGGACGCCTGAAGCTCGAATTGAAACCGCTAGACGGTGGCGTGAATCAGGCGCTTGTGCATGGTCATTGCCATCAGAAGGCGTTCGATGCGTTTTCGCCCGTGCAAACGGTGCTGAAGTGGATTCCGGAGTTGAAGGTGTCGACGGTCGAATCGTCGTGCTGTGGAATGGCGGGCAGCTTCGGGTATGAAGCGGAGCACTACGACGCGTCGATGGCGATGGCCGAGTTGTCGTTGCTGCCCGCCGTGCGCAAGATCGACGCGAATACGGTGATGGTCGCCGACGGGACGAGCTGCCGTCATCAGATTCACGACGGCGCGGGTGTCGATGCGTTGCATGTCGCGCGGGTGTTGGCGCGGGCGTTGGGGTAGTGGTTGCGGCGCTAACGGGCTTCGGGTGCGGCCCATTTCTGCACGTTCAATTTTCTGCGCAATCCGGCACTGCGTGATCGCCATGACACCGACGCGCGCGTGATGAAGTCCGACAGCCAGGGCATTGTGACGTGTCACTGGTGTCAGCTAGGACAGGGCCGGTCCCGCGCTAAAGCGGTGACAGTGGCGTTCGTGCCAGAACTCCACTCCAGCATGTCACGAAGTTCCCCCTACTTGCGAGGACAGGCGCAGTCATCCTGCACGGCGCCTGTCAGATGACGCTGAATTGCACGGCTCACAGCCCTGTTTTCTGCTCGTCCGTGGCGAGCAAATCGGCCGCTAACCGGTTGTAGCCCTGGGGCATTGCATCGCGTATGTCACCCGCGCCATACACCGTCGCGAAATAGACTGCGCTGTTGTACTCGACATAGGCACCCGCTGTGCCATTCCGTGAAAGATACCTGTACCCGCCGAGGGTCTGGATCGTGCCGCCAACGCGAGCCTGCGCCTGTTCCAGCGAACCGAACCCCGTGTTGTTGCCACTGAGGTCAAACATCAGGTGTGGAACCAGCACCTTCGCTGTCTGCCGATAGGTCTGCGCGCCTGCTGGCATCGGCGTAGTGTCATTGCCAAGCAGGAAGCTCAAGGCGTTGCCTCCCGCCTCGTCGATTCCGACTACCTTGTTGACTGGCTGGCCCGACACGTCCTGAACCGTCAGCGTAATCTCGTACAGCGGCGCGGACATGCCGTTCATACCTAACTGGTAGCCCTGCGATAGCCGCTGGAAAATCCGGGAATTGCTGCCGATGTCGCCGAAGTTGGGATTGCGCGACATGAACAACCCTTCAGCCGTGATATAGCCCGTATCGACATCCGCGGCGTATGTGCCGAGTATGGTTTCAGGCGACACGCTGAAGTTCGAATCAGTATCGCCTTTCACGTAGTAGCGGATTCGTCCAGTCCCTGTGGGATGCAGTCCTCCAGCAGGAGGCATGTTCGCACCAAACTCATAGTAGCCAGTCCCGCTGCCATCCATAAAGACGCCGTCGAAGAAACTGGCGTTTGTTGATGGCGTCGCTGATGGTGCTGACGACGAAGCACTCGAAGCGTTCGAATTTGACGACGGATTGTCGCTGCTGGCACCGCCGCACGCACTCAGCGCGACTGCGACCATTAATGCTGCGGACGCAGCGCCCTTACGTGCTATTCCGTGTCTCAGGTTCCATCGATACAGCATCCTTCTTTCTCCTTTAAATGTGGAGTCCTGTGTAATAAACACAGGACAGTCCGTTGGTTTTCTGCGCAGTCAGAACTGCACCGTTGCCTGGGCCCCGACCGTCACGCGTGCCGTGGGAAACCCGGCCGGTTTGTAAATGGGCGTTCCCGCAAAGAGGTCATACGAAAGCCCCGCATACTTCGCCGGCACGCTGCCGCGAATGCCAATGACCGCGCCCGCCAGTTGCGTGCCCGCCAGAAACGCCGTGGTCGGCCCGAACACGCGCCCGTAGTCGATCCCCGCATACAGAGCCTGTCCCGTCTGTCCTATTGGCCATTGCAATTCGTTGCGCCAGTAAAAGCCTTTTTCTGCGGCGAGCATCGTTTCGCCGTCGAAGCCGCGGACCGTGTAGCGGCTGCCGATGGTCAAGTCGTCGATGAAGAACAGCGTGTCGTTGGTGAACTGGCCGTGAACTGTCGTCACATAACGGAAGTTCTGTGAAGCGACAGCGAAAGGTATCGACAGGTTCGCGTCGAGCACGATCATTTTGTACAGGTATGTCGGAAGCGTGCGAGGCTTGCCGTCGTCTGTGGGCGCATATAGGTTCGGGTCAGGGTCGCCTGTTGCGCCAAGACCGTGAGTGCCCTGTCGGTACGCGAGCGTGCCGTCGAACTGTGCCGCGCCGAAGTAATGGCGGTCAGTCACGCCCGCTTCGATGAACGTGTTGTTGCGGTCCTGAATCGGGATCGTCGTGCCGTCAAGGAAGCTCTCGCCGAAGCGCTTCGAGAGCTGGAACTCCACGCCGAACACATCGTTCTGGCTGCGCGAGAGCACGCGCGCGAGTCGCAGCGCGGCCGTTTGCGCGTTGCCGCTCGACACGAACGTCTGGTTCACGCCTGCCAGCGGTTGATAGTAGGTGTTCGTGTTGCCCGACAGTGTCGCGGTCCAGTAGCCCCACGGCACGGAATACGAGCCGTTGAAGCCGTGCGAGCCAAGCGTCTTGTTGCCAAACGACAGGTCCTGGTTTGCGCCGAGCGTCAGCACGTCGTTCAGACCGAGCGGATTGTCGAGGCCGACACTGATATTGCCTTGCCACTTGCCCGTTGCTTTCGTGCCGGAGTTGTCGACCGATGCGACGAAGCTCCAGGGCTTCACGCGCTTGACCGCAATGACGACATCGCTTTCGCCTGGCGCTTCGGTTGGCTCGATCTTCATGTCCACATCCTGCGATGCGACGCGCTTCATCTGCTCCAGACCCTGCTCAAGATCGCGCAGGTTCAGCAGGTCGCCGTCGCGTGCGGGAAACGCCGACTTCCATGTGCCGCGTGTTTCTGGATCGGCAAAGCGCAAATGTCGAACGACGCCAGGCACGAGCGCGACTTTCAGCGTGCCCGTCGATACGTCCTGTTCGGGCAGCAGGACACGCGTCGTCACGTAGCCGCGCGAGAGAATGACCTGTTGGAGACCCTTCGTGAGCGTGTCGAGTCCGGCCTTGCCGATCCATTGGCCCTTGTAGTGGTCGAGCCATTCGCGCGCGAAGGCGAACGGGTCGAGCGGCAGCGTGGACGCGCCGCGCTTGCGGATCGCATCGGGTAGCGTCGACGGCACGTCGAGCGCGAACGTGTCGATACGGAAACAAGGCGACTCATTGGGCAGTACGGGAAAGCCTTCGGCCTTCGGTGCCGTGGAGCGCACGGCGGGCGCATTGACCGTCTGCGCGCGCTGCTGCGCGTCGCGTTGCTGCTGTAGTTGCTGGTTCTGTTCCGCGTTCGCGCGAGCGGCTGCGGCATCGTCTGCTGGCGTCGGCGCGCGCTGCGCGGACGCGAGTGTTACCAGGGCTGTGAGCGGCAAAGCCGCCAGTTTTTTTGTAATCCTCATTATTGATTTCGTCCCTGATTCTGCTTGTCGTACTGCCGTTTGCGCTGCAATCTGTCGCGTCAATTCGTCAAGAAACTGGAGCGATGCAACAGTTATCGCTCCAGCCGCAATGCCTTATCCCCGATGTGTGTCGAGTTCGACCTTCTTCAACACCCCCGTTTTATCGTCGAAGTAAAAATTTGCGACCTTCTTGGCACCCGTCGGGACAGCAGCAAATGCCACCATTACATAGGCGCTGGAAGCATACGAGTACGTCCAGACCTCCAAGGAACCGGCCGTTATCTTTTTGTCGGGTGGGCCGAACTGGTTGACGACGTCATCTCGTGTTGCGACGTCCGGTTTGAACTGACTAGCCAATGATTCCTGGGTCGCGTTCTCAAGTTTCATATTGCCGCTCCTTTCACCAGAACTGAAGGCACAACCTGACAGTGCGGCGATAAGAATCACGGTTGATATTTTTTTAAACATATATAGTTTCCATAGTTTTTCGGGGGGCAAATCCGAAGGATGGGGCAAGCGGTCACTGCCCCTGCCGCGAGAGAGCTATTTCTTCTCTTCGTCGTCCTTAGCCTTATAGCTGTCGCGGGCCTTTCTGTAGCTGTTGTCAAACGGTTTTAAGCCCAACGCCTTCGCGCGTGACGCGTAGCCACCGATCGCCGACACGGGAATTCCAAGGACGATCAGCACAAGAGCTACGTACTTTGGTAGAGACTCGATCGCCAACCCACCAAAGAACATAGCAAGACCCAGCCCTATGAGGCTCAGTCTCGCCCAACCCGCAATGTTTCCGTCGTCAATGAATTTAATTTTCATTTTCCTCAGTGAAATTTCTTGGCGACCTTCGCCCAGACTGCGTTAACCCAATCCTGCGCACTTTGAGCTGCTCCACTGTTGCTAGTGATGCTGCCAAATTCATTGATTATTGGGGCAGCCAACGGATACGCTGACATCATCGCACCCGTTACTTGGCTAATGGCGTTCGATATAGAGTAGCTGCCAACATCGGGAGTCGCGATTTGTTGAACACCATTCAATAGCCAGGAGGTTGCGGATGCACCAATTGCAACCGATTCCGCAGGCACCGAGACATAGGGAATTGGTGTTCCAGAAGCAGCAAGCGCGGTCGCCATAGCCGAAACACGATCGGCTTGCGCTGCACCAAAACCGGCAGCATCGGCAATTTGTTGTCGCGAGGGTGCGCCCACTGTTGAATTCGCTACTCCGCAATCACCTTTAGGACAGATCGAACCGGCAGTGTTCATGGTAGTACCTTGCGGTCCGGTTTTCTGCTGTATAGGAGAAGGAATGTATGTCATTGCACTCGGGGCGTTCCCAGGTGCCACAGTGTTGTAACTCGCCATGATGAACGACTGCAATTGCGGATCAACGGCGACCGTCAGTTGGGTCCGGATTGGTTTCCCGTCCGACGTGGTTCCAGCATATGCCCATTTTGCGCCCGAATCTGTTGGTTCCTGACCGATCAGCGTATCGGGTGCGCCCGATTGGCACGTGCCGTTTGAACACATTCCCATGATTCGCAGCTGGTCTTCGACCTGGTCCTGCGTGTATTTTCCACCGCTCTTGTCAGCGATCTGTTTCGCAAGCGTCTTTTCCTGTGGACGCAATTGCCGGTTGTAACGATCCACATTGGCCGCCGTCACCGCTCCGGCACCGCCGCCCACGAGTCCCCCGACTGTGCCCGCAACGATATTGGTCGCGAGGTTCCCGGCAGCCAGGCCCGGATCGATGTCCTGTCCGTTGCTGAACGTATGCGCCAGTTCGTCGAGCTGGCCCGCCATCTTTGCCGCAACGCCTGCACCGACAGCTCCGCCAATAGCGCTCATGCCGCTGAGGCCTCCCGTGAGCGCGCCGCCCGCGACGTGCAATGCAATCCGGTTCGACCCGCCTTCGCCCCAGGAATCCGCTTCTGCCTGATACTTGTTGTATGCGTCCATGTCGCCCGCGCGCTTCGCTGCGTCGGCCTGCGCCTGCGCCGCCTTCTGCTGTGAATCAGCAATGTCGCCAATGCGTCGTGCCACGGCTTCGCCTGCGGCCGTCGTCGCGTCCATCAGGTCGGACTGGTTCGCCAGCACATTATTCAGATCCGGCGTCTTCGCAACCGTGCCGTTGGTGGCCGACGTGTCACGGTTCAGGCTCGCGATGTCCTGCGTCTGGTGCGCGCCGTCCGTTACATTGACCGTGCCCGCGCTGATTCCGCTTCGCGTCGTCGCGCTTTCGCGGCCACTGTCGTTCGCGAATACGGGGAGCGCGCCGCCCGTGTTCTTGCCTGACGTTGGGCCGTGCGTCGCGTAGTTATTGCCGCCGTCACCCACGCCCGCGCCTGCGCTGATACCCGCGTTGTGTGCGCTGTATTCCGAATGGTTCTCTACGTCCGACCAGGTTAGTGTGCCCGTCGTCAGCGTGTTCTTCGATGCGTCCGCGTCGCTTGCAATCGTCGCGCCTTTCAGGTCCGTGTTGCCCTTCACGTTGATGTCGAACCCGCCCAAACCCGCGTGAATCCCGGCCTGTTCGTTCACGCCCGCGTAGCTGCCGCTCGCGTTGCCGTTCTGTGCGCTGAAGCTCGCGCTGCCGCCGCCCTGACTGACGCTGAACCCTCCGCCCGCGCTCTGCTGATGCGCGCTGCTCGTCATCGTGTCCTGCACGCTCGCGACGTTCAGATTGCCGCCAACGTCGGCCGTTACCTCCTTGCCGTTCACATTCGCGCCGATGATGTTGGTATCGCCACCCGACACGATGGTCACGCTCTGCGCGCCATTGACGTGCGTGTTGTTCTGCATCGCCGCGTCGCTGTTCGCGTTGCCGTGCGCTTTCGACGCCGACGCATCGACACCAAAGCCCTGCGTGCCATACGACACGCCGACACTCGCGCTGCTCGACTGGTTCGTGCTGCGCGTTGAGTCGGTATCGGCCGTATTAACGAGATTCACCTGGTTCTTTGCCGCGAGAATCGCGTCGTTGGCGTTCACGTCCGAACCGGCAACCGTCACGTTGCCGCTTCCGGCCTGCCCGTCGCCTGTGGCGACGAACGCGGCTGTGCCGCCCGCTGTCACGTTCGAACCCCGGTTCGTCGTGCTGTCCTCGCTGAATGTGTTCGTGCTGTGACTGCTGCCGTAACTGAGTTCGATCTTCGCGTCGGGCGTCTTGCCGCTGGCGAGTTGATTCATTGCCGCCGCTCCAGTAACAGCGGAATCGTATGCGCCGCTCGCCGCCGCAATGCCGTGGAGCGCTGCCGCGCGATCTTCCTGGCTGTGGCCCGCCGCGTGCGCTTGGTCGATCGTGTTCGAAAGCGCCTCGAGAACGGGCGCTTTCACCGCGAGCGTGAATCCGCTCTTTGATACTTCCTGCGTTTCGTCGTGGTGGGCCGTATCCCTGGCTGCGTCAATCGTCACGTTCGCGCCCGTGCCCGTGACGTTCTGCGCCGCAATCAGGTCGCTCCCCGTAACGTGCAAATCCGCACCCGCCGACAGGTGAACACTGCCGTCCGTGCTGCCAATCAGACTCGCATTGTTCGTCACCGAACTGTCGTGCGTCGTGTCCTTCTGGTCCACCTTGCCGTAGGAAATCCCGACGCCGCCCGAACTGCCGAGGCCCGTCTTGACGTCCTGGTGGAAGTGACTCGACTCGCTCGTGTCCTGCGTGGTGTTGACCGTCAGGTTGTTCGCCGCCGCGAGGGTGACATCGTTCGTCGCCGCGACCGTCGACCCGCTGATGGTCATGTCGTGACCGGCCGCGCCCGTGACCGTATCGCCCGATACCGTCGAGCCGTTAGCGATGACCTGATGCGAACTGGCCGCATCCGTTGTCGTGTCTTTCGACATAAACCCCGAATGCTCGTCATGCGACCAGCGTTGCGCATCGTGCGTCTCGCTCACACTGCCAATCGTCACGTCCCCCGTTGAGACGAGTCTGACGCCGCCGCCGTTCGCATCCGTCGCGACGGTCGAACCGAGCACGGCCAGATTGCCACCGCCGTTCTGACCGGCTGCAAGCGTGATGTTGCCGCCTGCGCTGACGTTCGAACCCTGTACCGCTTCGTCATAGCTCGAACTCGTGTACTGACTCGTGCTGTCGGCAAGCGACTTCTCGCTGTGCGTGTACGTGTCCTTCGCCGCCGTGACGGTCAGGTTGCCGCCCGCGATCATCGCCGTGTCGCCGCCCGAGCGAACCGTCGCATCCGTGAGTGTCGTATCGCGCCCCGATACGGTCGTCACACTGCCACCCGCAACGATGGCGCTCCCCAGGTTCTGCTTGACAGAGTCGTGATAGCCGAACTGGTCGTCATGGCTGGTCAGGTCGTTGGTGGTGGTGAGCGTCGTCGTGCCCGCGTTGATATTCCGGCCCGCAGCAACGGCCGCATTGCCGCCCGCCTGAACCAGTGCGCCGTTCAGCTCCACATCGCGGCCCGCGATGACGGTCGCGCTGTTCGTCGCAGAAATCGTGCCGATGGCATCGACGCCCGTACTCGTCACGCTGCCCGTCAGCTTGCCCGCGCTGTACGTCTTCGATGCCTGGGTCGTCTGCGTTTCGTTGATGACATCGCGACCGGCCTGCACGATGACATCGCCGCCGCCGATGCGACCGCTCGTGTTGCGCACGTCCTGAACGGCTGCAACGGCCGTCGTGCCCGCGCTGCCGATGATGCCGCTGTTCGTGATGTTGTTGCCGATCACGGTCGTCGCGAGATTGCTCGACACGTGGCCGCTGTTGTTCACGTCGCCGCTCGCATTCAGATTGATCGCATTGCCCGCGACGAGCGCGCCGCTGTGCGTGAGGTCGACCGTGCCCGACTGCGCGAGATACACCTGTGGCACGAGGACCGTCTGATGCGAGCCGTCCGGCAGCGTCACATCCTGGGAGACGAGCCACACCATATCGGTTGTCAGTTGCGACATTTGAGCGGGCGTCAGCGCAATGCCAGGCTCCAGCCCGAACGCCTTCGCATACGCGACGCCGCTGTTCATCAGCGCCGTGTATTCGTCGAGGTTGTCGGTGAAGCCCGCGAGGAACGTGCGGCCCGTCAGTTGCGTGACCTGGTTGCGGATCAGCGTTTCCTCATAGAGCCCGTCGCCGAGGCGCTTCTCGACTTCCATCGGATTGAGGCCAAGCTGTCCGAGCATGTAGTCGCTCGAAATGAAATTCGTGTACTGCGTGAAACGAGGATCGGTCGCGACCAGGTACGTGGCACCGGGCGCGGTGTTATAGCTGTACAGGCCGCTCGTCGGCAGTTTCAGGTTCGGTATGCCGCCCGTCGCGCCGCCGACTGTCTGCGGACGTGACGACTGGCCGCTGATGGTGCCCGTCTGCGTGCCGTCCGCGCTGCCGCCCGTCACACCCGACCCGGCCACCGTCTGCCCCTGGCGGTTCACGGAGTTGATCGCGATCGTCTGCGCGTCGGTCTGGACGTTCTGGTTCGACGTGGCGATTGCAGGTAGCGCATCGACGGTGGTCGTCGACTGCGTGATGCCATCCGATATCGGCGGGGTGGTGAAATTGCTGCCGCCTGTTTTCTGGTGCCAGTAGAAGATCGAACTCGTATCCTGCTCGACCGTCTGCTGGAGCACGGTGCCCGTATCGTTGACGCTGCCGCCATTGGCGCGCCGTACCAGGTCGCCGCCCGCCGCCATCGTCGACGACTGGTTGTTGATGCTGCCGTTATTCGCGTTGATGCGGATTGCCCCTTGCGCCTGGATCGTCGCCGCATTACCCGCGCTCACGAGCCGGTCGGTCGTGGTCATCGTGCTGGTCGTGCGCGAGATTTCGGCGTAATCGTGCGTGCCGTCATTGTTCAGGCCGTTGCGCGTCTGGACCTGGTCCGGCCGGATGTTTTTGTTCGGGTCGAAGTCCGGCCAGAAAACAATCGAATACGTGCCGTCGCCGTTGTCGGTGAGGCTGTTGTACCACTGCTTCGGGTTGTTCGTGATGGTGCGCGTCTGCGGCGGCGTCTGCGGTTGACCGGCGAAGCTGATCGGGTCGCCGTAGGTGTCGGTGATCGGCGTGGTCAGCGAGAAGGTCTGAGCTGTCGTGTCCAGGTTCGTGACCTGGTCCTTCGGCACGGTGACGGTAATCGGGTGCATCAGGTGGCCCACGACGCCATAGCCCAGGCCACCGCCATCGCTCCATCGCCATTCGGGATGAAGCTGGCTGTAGTAGACCCCCATGCTGTCGATGGGCAGGCCGGCCGTCCAGACCGTCAGCGTGGTCGAGCCTGCATCCTGCGGCGTGCCCGCCTGCGTCTGCACGCCGGTCCGCAGGTTGTTGACCGTGTTCGCGGCGATGTCGATATCGCCGTCCGCCTCGATGGTCGCCGCGCTGTTCGTGAGCGTGCCCGTCTGGTTCGCGAGCATGCCCGAACTGTCACGCGTGCCGTCCTTGCCGATTTCCAGATTGCGTGCGCTGTAGATCAGCGCGCCGTCCGCGTTCATGACGGAGTTCTGCGCGTAGATGCGGACGCTGTTCGCGCCTGCGATCACCGCTGCGGCGCCCGTGTTCTGCACGTCCGTCGCGTTCACGGTTACGTCGTTGCCGATCACCGCGCCCGTATTGTTGAATGCGGTGCTGTTCGTCGTGACGGTATCGCCTTCGATACGCCCGTCGTTATTGAGCGTGCCCGCTGCGTTGACGGTCGTGTTCGACGAATTGATGTCGCCCGTTGTCGTGTTGACGACGTTCGCGCCGGTTGCCGTGAGCGCACCATTCGCCGCCAGTACACCCGTATTGGTGAACGTGCCGGTGGCCGACACCGACATGTCGCCGTCCGCGTGCAGGTTGTTCGCCGCGTCGTTCGTGTAGTCGCCGTTGACGGCCAGCGACAGGTTGCGCCCCGCGATCATCTCGCCCGAGCCAGTGACCGCGCCGCTCACTGTGACATCGCGGTTAGCGCGGATCGAGCCGCCGGGGTTCAGGAGCGTCCCCACATTGACCGACACGTCCTGTCCGCCGAGGATCGCGCCGTTGTTGTTGTTCACCACCGCATTCGGCTGGTTCAGGTTCAGCGCCGTGCCGCCGTAGAGCGTGCCGTTGACGTTGGTGACGCGCAAGGTGTTCAGGTTGGCCGCGCCGCCCGCGACGACCACACCGCCCACGTTCTCAAGATCGCTGCCCGAGAGCGTCACGTCGCCGTTGCCGCCGAGCGTGCCGCCGTTGTTGAACACGGACGACAGGGACGATACGGTTGTCGCGCCATCGCCCGCGTTGGTCAGCTTGCCCGCCGAGTTGTCGAGGCTCGCCGCCGATACGTCGACCGCGCCATGCGCGCCGTTAGCCGCCATCGTGCCGTGGACGTTCGACACCATGTGACCTGAAACGGACAGCTCGCCCGCCGTCTGCATCGAGCCGTCTGTGTTGTCGATGTCGCCCTGGGTGGTGACGGTCAGGCCGTTGCCGCCGTACACCACGCCGCTGCGGTTCACGATGCCCGAGGCCGCAATGACCTGGGCTGTCTGCTGCGCCGACATCGTGCCGCTGGTGTTGTTCAGGCTTGCGGCCGTTGCGTTCAGTGCGCCGTTCGTGACGATCTGGCCCGACGCGTTCGACATCGCGCCTGTGCTGCTGACATTGAGCGCGCCTGTGCCCGCGTGCTGGATTGCGCCGTTATCGTTGGCGAGGCCATTCGTGGATACCGTCAGGTTCGTCGCGTTTGATGCGATCGTGCCGCCCGTGTTGTCGAGCGCGCCGCCCGCGCTCACGGTCTGGCCCGCCGTGCCGTACTGCGTGATGTTGCCGCCGCGATTGACGAGGTCGCCAGGCGTTGCGACATTGACCGTATCGCCCTCGATGTGGCCGGTTGTGTTGTCAATCGACGAGCCCGAGACGGCTGTCGCGGAACCGGAAATCACGCCGCCCACATTGTTCAGCGCGCCGCCTGACGAAACATTGAGCGCGCCGCCCGCCGTCATGCCGCCCGCGTGATTGTCGATGGATTGCGCGCGTACGGTTGCATCGCCCGCTGCGCTCACTTGCCCCTGGTTCGCAAGCGTGCCCGCATTCACGTTCAGCTCGCCGTTCGTGCCGATCGTGCCGCCCACGCCATTGACGAGCGCGCCCGTGGTCGTGACGTTCATCCCGTCGCCGTTGAGCGACACGATGCGGCCCGCTGTGTCGTCGAGTGAGCCCGCGTTGATGGTCGCGCCGCCCGCCGACTGAATGACACCCTGAGCATTGCCGAGCGCGCCCGCCGTGTTCAGCGCGAGCGTCGAGCCTGACACCATCTGACCGGCCGCATTCGAGACATTCGCCGCCGATACCTGCATCGCTGCGCCGCTCGACAGCTTGGCTGTGTCGTTCGTCAGCGTGCCCGCTGCGTTCGCGTTGAGTGTGCCGCCTGCCGTCGTCGTCGCGACCGCCAGGTTCAGGTCGCCGCCGCTTGCCGTCAATACAAGCGCACCGTTCGCCGACGTGTTGCTGCCAGCAAGACTGACCGACGTGCCCCGTATCGTCGTGTTGCCGCCACCTTCGTTGCGGCCGCTTGCCGTGACTGCACCTCTGGATGAAACCGACAGGTCGCCCGCGCTCGCAATCGTGCCGTCGCTGTTCACGCCCGCGCCGAGCGTGCCCGTCGACGCGACGCTGCCCGCGCTGACGGTCGTATTCTGCTGTGCGGCGAGGGTGCCGCTGTTGGTGAGCGCACCCGACGTGTTCGCGCTGACGTTCTGCTGCGCGTAGGTCGTGCCGCTGTTGTCGATGCCATCGCGCGCGCTCGCCGTGATGTTACCGCTTGCGTTCGTCTGTCCCGCAAAGACGAGCTTGCCCTGTGTCGTCAGGGTCAGGTCGCCCGCCTGTGCTGCGAGCACGCCTCTGTTCGAGACGCCGACGCCGTTCTCCGTGCCCACCAACCAGATACGGTTTGCGTACATCCCGCCCAGGTTGCTCACGTCGATCGACACGCCGGGAGCGGGACCGTTGCCCGCAATCGGCGTCGCGTTGAGCGTGTCGTGGTCGATGCTGTTCGCGCCCGTGATGACGTTCAGGTTCTTCGCGTAGATCGCGGCGTTGACCTGTACGGCACGCGCCAACAGATCAACCTGATCGACGTTCGACGCGTTGAACCCCGCGCCCTGTACGGTGATGTTGCCCTGGGTCACGTTGAACCCCGACACTGAGCAGTCCGGCGCGAAGTTCGGCGTGCCGGTGGTCAGGGTCGCGCGCGAAGTATTGATGAAACCCGCGCCGTCCAGAAGCAGCCCATTCGGATTCGCGACGATGACCTCGGCGCTGTGGCCTGCTACTTCGAGATAGCCGCGCAGTTGAGACGGCGAATTGCTGTTGACCTGGTTGACGATCACGCGTGCCGAGTCGTTTGGGCCGTAGTTCGGATTGCCATTCACGTAGCCCGCAAGCTGCGTGTTCGTGATCGTCGGCGAGTTGTTCAGTATCGCGCCCCGGTTCGACACGTCGAACTGGTTGTAGGTGTTCATCGACACGCCCGAGCCCGAGGGTTTGTTGATGTTCACCTGCGGGATACCGTTCTGCGTTGTGATGACGCCAGGCGAATGCGCGCCGCCCGGCACGATCTGCGCAAACGCAAGCAGAGGCGCGACGGCCATCAGCAGCGCGACCAGACTGCGCAGCGACAAGCCCGTCGCCTGTACGCCCGACGCGCGGCCCGCCCGCGTCTCGCCGGATTTTCCCGTAGCGGTTGCGGTCTCCTCGACGGCCACGAGCATCCCGCGAATCCGGCTGAATACAAGCCGGTAATTATTATTGTTCATTTATTTTGGTTTACGAATTAAACAAGGTCGTAAACCTAATCGAAAGCGCGCAGCGTTTCTGTCAACGTTTGTCAAACGCTAGCGCGGGCGCAACTCTTCAAAAGAAATCGATGTTCTCTGATTGCTAGCCGCGTAAATTCCGTTTACCGGGCAGACGAAAAAAAAGCCCGCGGTTAGGGCGGGCTGAATAGCGGTGTTCAATCAACTGGACTTGCGAACCTGGCGGGCCATGCAGCGACGCCTTCACCGGTATGCGTCTGCGCCGATGCTGAAGAAAGGCGAAGCAAACTAACAATAAAAAATCTCAACGCGCAATATCACGCAAGAACTCAGACGCCTTCGCAAGCCCCGCAACCAGCACATCGCGATTGTTCGCATAGCCGATGCGCACATAACCTTCCGCATCGAGCGCGCTGCCGGGCGTGAACATCACGCCAGTCTTTTCAATCAGCGCGACGCAGAAATCACGCGACGGCATATCCACATCGACACGCACCAGCGTCGTCGTGCCCGACTTCGGCTTCACCCAGGACACCAGCGGCTCTTTCGCGATCCACGCATCGAGCAGCGCGAGATTCGTGCGCAGAATGCCGTGATTGCGTTCGAGAATCGACGTGCGGTTTTCGAGCGCGATCGACGCGAGCAGATCGTTGAGCATGCCGACACTGATCGTGTTGTAGTCGCGATGAATCCGCACTCGCTCGATGATGTCGACAGGCGCGGCGATCCAGCCCACGCGCAGGCCTGCGAGCGACCACGTTTTCGACATGCTGCCTGTGCTGATGCCTTGCTCGTAGATATCCGCGATCGATGCCGTGAAGCCGTTGCCGTCCTGATCGGTGCCGCGATACACCTCGTCGCAGAGCACATAGGCGCCGCATGAGCGCGCGATCTGCGCGATCTGTTCGAGGAGCGCGCGGTCCATAAGCGAGCCCGTCGGGTTGTTCGGATTGTTGATCGCGATGACACGCGTCGTCGGCGTCACCATGCGCTTCAGTTCGTCGAGATCGGGCAGGAACGCGTTTTCCTCGCGCAAACGCAGAACGTCGACTTTCGCGCCGTAGCTCTCGGGAATCGAGTAGTGCTGCTGATATGTGGGCAACACGGAGATCACATGATCGCCGGGCTCGACGAGCGTTTCGTAGACCAGTGCGTTCGCGCTGATCGCGCCATGCGTGATCAGCACGTTCGGCACACGCTGTTTCTCATACAACGACGCGACATTGCTGCGCAGCCGCTCGCTGCCGTCGATCGCGCCATACGTCAGCTTCATCGGAAGAATTTCGCCGAGCAGCGCATCTTCCTTGCCCGCGATCTTCAGCAGTTCGCCGACCGTCAGCGATTCCACGCACGTTTCCGCCAGATTCAGTTCGCAATGGTGCTCGTAGAGATCCATCCAGCGTTCGACTCCAAATTCCCTGATTTGCATGAGTTCTGTCCTCGAGTGAAAGCAGTGGCATAGGGCGCGGCAAGTGTGGCGTGCGCGGCGCCGGTTCGTGTCGACTATAGACTATTTTGTCTCAAATGGACAAATTGAGTCAATCGACCCCAACGAACCGCCCCGACGGATGAGCACGCGTCAGAAAACGTCGCGCTCAACGCGTTCAACGAGGAAAGCCAGGGAACAGAGTACGCCTGAAAGTGGCGCGAGCCTCGAAGCTTCAGCCCGCGCGCAGCGCCTGGCGATAGACGGCGGGCGACACGCCGGTGCCTTGACGGAACCGGTGGCTGAAGTGGCTCGCGTTCGCGTAGCCGCATTGCGTCGCGATTTCGGCGAGTGGCATCGCCGTCGTGCGCAGCAGCGTGCGCGCGCGTTCAAGCCTTTGCCGCGCGATCCACGCGTGTGGCGGCAGACCGAACGACGTGCGGAACATCCGCGCGAGATGAAATTCGGAGAGGTTCGCGACGGCGGCCAGTTCGCCGAGCGTGAGCGGCTGCGTCAGATTCGTGTCGATGTAATCGCGCAGACGGCGGCGCGTCGCGACTGCAAGGCCGCCTTTGAGCACGGCGTCCGTGCGATTCACGCCCTGCGAGCGCAGCAGCAGGCTCAACACTTCGTGCGACGTTTCGTTTGCACGCAAGCGGCCGTCGGCGTCGTCCCATGCGTCGTTTGCGAGCGACTGGCACAGGCTCGAAATGCGCTCGTCCTCGAAGTACGTGCGATCGGCCAGCGTCAGTTCGCGCGGTTCGCGGTCGAGTTCGCGGATCGCGCGCTGCGTGAAGTGCTCGGGCAGGAAATACAGATGCATGAAGTGCATATGGCCGCGCACCCACCAGCGCGACTCGTGATCGCCGGGCAGCGCGCACAGGCGGCTCGGCGCGCCGTAGCGCCCCGGCAGCTTTTGACGCTCGGTGCGATAGCCGCCGTCCAGATAACACGACAGCGTGTGATGGCCGGGCTGATCGTAGACCGTCTCGGCCTCTTTGGTCTCGCGCGTCCAGATCGCGATGGCCAGCTTGTCGCCGAGCCACGCGAAACGCTCGAGCGTCGCGTTCGACTCGCTAAGCGTCTGGCAGACCGAATGCAGGCCGAACGGCGGATCGGCGGGGTCGGTCGTGTCGATGGACGAAATGTTCACGTGAATGAGGCGGAAACGAATGAGGCGTCGTTCGACAAGTATACGGCCTGGTGCGTCGCGCCTTCGCCGGCCACTCGAAAGTGCGCAATTCTGGACAATCGAACGGACCCGCACGGGCGCATAGTCGGGCAAACCGTAGACCGTATTGTGTGACGCACTGGCGATGAATCTCTTCCTGTATGTCGTGACCGTGCTGATCTGGGGCACTACCTGGATCGCGATCAAGTGGCAGCTCGGCGTCGTGCCGGCGCCTGTGTCGATTGCTTGCCGTTTCTGGCTCGCGGCAATCGTGCTGTTCGCGCTGCTCAAGTTGATGCGCCGTCCCGTGTGGCCGCCGCGTGCCGCGTGGCGCTTTCTCGCGGCACAGGGCCTCGCGCTCTTTTGCGTGAACTTCCTGTGCTTCTACTACGCGGAAAGCGTCGTGCCGAGCGGTCTTGTGGCCGTCGTGTTTTCGACGGCGCCGCTGCTGAACTCGCTCAACGGGCGGCTTTTCATGGGCCGCCCGTTGCAGCCGACGGCGATCGTCGGCGCGGTGCTCGGGCTTGCGGGCATCGTCTGCCTGTCGCTGCAGCAGATGGCGGGGCATCTCGGCGATCACGCGGCATGGCTCGGTCTTGCCGTCGCGTTCGCGGGGACGATGTGCTTCTCGGCGGGCAATCTGCTGTCGAGCCGCATGCAGTCGATGGGCCTGCATCCCATCGTCACGAACAGCTGGGCGATGCTGATCGGCGCGGGCGTGCTGACGCTCGGCAGCCTCGCCGCCGGCTTGCCTTTTGCGCTCGAAGCGGACGCGCGTTATCTCGGCGCGCTTGTCTATCTTGCCGTGCCCGGCTCGGTGATCGGCTTCACCGCGTATCTGATGCTCGTCGGCCGCATCGGACCCGAGCGCGCCGCGTATTGCACGGTGCTGTTTCCGTTCGTCGCGCTTGCGGTATCGACGGTGTTCGAAGGCTATCGATGGTCGGCGCTTGCCGTCATCGGGCTCGTGCTGGTCGTGGCGGGCAATCTCGTTGCGTTCGGCGTGACGCAGCGGCTCTTCGTACGGCGTGCCCGTACCGCGTGAGGCTTCATCGGTGAGGCGCAGCGAGGCGAGCAGCGACGGCCATCTCGCGAAGATCCTGATGTTTTGCTGGACGCGATGAGCGTGGAGTGAACCGGCGTTGATCGCCGCCAGTCGAACAAATACCCGCCGATGCATGCCGTCTGTGCGAATGGACGGCTGTGCGCGATGGGTATATAACGACATTACCGATTCCTTCACGATGTCAGAACAGGAGTGACGATTCATCATGACGCGCGATGATCCGGACAAGCAGAAGACTGGCGAACAGCCGGACCTCGAACACCTCGATGCAGCCGTGACACATGTGCATCAAATGGTGTCGTCGGGCAACATTGCCGTGAGCGCGGCGCGCGGCATCCTCTACAGCCTGATCGAAACGCTGGGCGCGCTGGTCGGCGATCCGGACTTGCCGGAACATGCGCGTTCCGGCTACGAAGGTCTGCTCGAAACGGCCCGCGAATTGCGGGTCAAGCTCGACCGCTGACGGCTGGTTTAACACCTGCACGCATGTGGCGCTGCGCGGGCGCCACATGCATCGTCTGCAACATCCGGTCACAGGATTTCGGCATCGTCGTCCGCCTGTGATACAAAGGGCGCTCGTTTCGAACCGCCCATCTTCTCCCGATGCTTTTCTCGCTGGTTTCCCTTCGCGATGCCGCGCTGCTTGCGCTCGGTATCGTCGTCGTGCTGATCACGCCCGGCCCCACGAACACGCTGCTCGCCGCCGCCGGCTTGCGCCAGGGCGCGCGCCGCTCGCTGCCGCTGATCGGCGCCGAACTGACCGGTTATCTCGTGTCGATTTCCGCATGGGGCTGCTTTCTCGCTCGCGCATCGCATACGGTGCCGTGGCTGCCTTCGGTGCTGCGCATCGCGAGCGGTCTCTACATCGCGTATCTCGCGATCGACATGTGGCGCGCGGCCGTCGCGTTGCCTGATTCGATGGCTCCGGCGAACGGACCGCGCGCGCTCTTCGTCGCGACGCTGCTCAATCCTAAAGCCTTGCTGTTCGCGGGCACGATCTTTCCGCCGATCGCCTTCGAAAGCCTCGCGGGCTACGCGTTCGCGATGGCCTTGTTCGCGTGCCTGCTTGCGCCGATCGCGCTCGCGTGGATCGCGTTCGGCGCGGCGCTCGGCAGCGGCAAGCTCACGTGGCTCGACCCGGTGAAGATGCAGCGCGCCGCGTCCGTCGTGCTCGGGATGTTTTCGTTGTCGCTCGCGTGGGCCGCATTGCACTGAGCCAGTGAAGGTCCACGCTCAATCGTCGTCGGAGGCGGCGAGCGCCTGAGCGAGGCCGTCGGGCGCCGACGTGATCTGCAGTTGCGGCGTGCCGTGCCAGTCCGCGCAGCGTTGCAGCGCGCGCTGCAAGTCCGACGTGAGCCGGCCGCTCACGCGCACGCCCGGCTCCAGGTGCAGCGACCTCACTTCGAACACGCCGCTCGCGCGATGAGCCTTCGCATCGGCGCGTCCGATCAGCTTGCCGCGATTCAGGATCGGCAGCACGTAGTAGCCGTATTTGCGCTTCGCAGCGGGCACGTAGCACTCGATCACGTAGTCGAAATCGAACAGCGCGGCGACGCGCTTACGGTCCCAGACGACGGGATCGAACGGCGAGAGCAGCGTCGTCACCGTCGAGGCGAGCTTGCCGTTCGACGCGTCGTCGATGAGGGGCGCGAAGTCGCGATGCACGAACGTGTCCTGTTTCCAGCCGTCGACGCGCACGGGCGTCAGTTCGCCTTCGTCAGCCAGCCGGTTGAGCGCATCGGCGTAGGGGCGGCGCGGCATACGGTAATAGTCGGCGACCCAGTCCGCGCGCACGACACCGAGCGCGCGGCAACTGCGCCGCCGCAGCTCTTGCGCGACGGCATCGGCGGACTGCAGATCGCGCGCATCGCTCCAGTGCGGCAGCACGCGCTCCGTCACATCGTAGACGCGCTGGAAATTGCGCCGCTCGGCGACCATCAATTCGCCGATCGCGAACAGCACTTCGAGATGCCGCTTCTCCGGCTTCCAGTCCCACCAGCCATTGCCCTTGCCCGCCTCGCGCGCGAAATCCGCGGAGCGCACGGGCCCCGTCGCGCGGATGTGCGCGAGCAGCTTGTCGATGTCCACGCGGTACTGCGCGTGCCAGTCGGCGGCGTATTTCCAGCCCATGTCGGAGGGATCGAGCATCCGGTGGCGCATCAGGCCGTAGTCCTCGATGGGCAGAAAACACGCCTCGTGCGACCAGTATTCGAAGAGTTGGCCTTCCGCGAGATGTTCGTCGAGCCATTGCGGCTGATAAGGCCCGAGCCGGCTGAACAGCACCAGATACGGACTGCGCGCGACGACATGAATCGTGTCGATCTGCAGTTGCGCCATCTGCCGGATCGCGTCGAGCACATCGGCTTTGGTCGCCTTGCGGCGCGGCGGCGTGAGCAGGCCTTGTGCGGCCAGATGCAGCGTGCGGGCGGCGGAAAGAGGGAGAGCGATCACACTTTTATGTCGTAGCGGGCCGAGTAGCAGCATGGACTTGCGCCATGCCGGACTTTCGCTACTGTAGCGTGATCGGAGAAAACGCACGGGCGGTTTGCATCTTCAGCCCGTATCCGTATGCCTACGGACCAGCGTCACCAGCGTCCGTGACCGTGATGCCTTTCCCAGCCGCGATGACGCCACTGATCATGCCCGTACCAGCGCGGGCCGCGCCAGTAGTCGCCTCGATAGCCGCCGTAGTAGACAGGCGGTGGCGGTGCATAGACCACGGGCGGTGGTGGCGCGTAGTAGACGGGCGGCGGCCCGTAGACGGGAGCGGGCGGCCCCAGATAGACGCCGACGCCGACATGGGCCGCAGCCGTCGTCGATGCGCACGCCGCCGCGAGACCGACGGCCGCCAATACGATCGCACGTTTGCTCATCCTGTCCTCCTGTGTCGACCTGAGTAGGCGCCTCAGCGCCTTGCTCAGGTCTCACGCAAACTCGACTAGAGTTGGTGCCTCGGCACGTTACTCAGGTCCCATGCACCGCTCGCAAAGCCCCGTCGACGGCGCCCGAAGCGGCCGCGCGTTTCTGACGAGACGCTAACTAAATCTTACGGATAAGAAAGAATCACAGGTGCAAGCAGGCGGTCGCGAATGTAACGACCGGTAAGCGGGCGGGCCTGCCGCAAAAGGCGCGACCGGCCGGCGCGATGACAAGCGCCACCCGGTGCAGGACAGAAGGGGAGGAAGGGAGGAAGAATCAGGCGCCGAGCGCGACCGTTTCGCCCGTGCGCTCCGCGAGCATCTGATGAATTTGCGCGACGACCTGCGCGCCTTCGCCGACGGCAGCCGCGACGCGCTTTATCGATCCTGCGCGCACGTCGCCGATCGCAAAGACGCCTTCGACGGACGTCGTCAGATCGCAGGTCGAATTCGCGCCCGTGATCACGAAGCCCTTCGCGTCCAGTTCGACGCCGCACGTGCGCAGCCAGTCCGTGTTCGGATCGGCGCCCGTGAAGAGGAACAGATGCCGCGAATCGAAGCGGTCGCGGCCGTCCGCACAAGGACGCTTCAAGCCGATCTGCGCGAGCCCCGCCTCGTTGCCTTCGAGCCAGCCGATTTCCGTGCCCGGATAAACGGTGACATTGGGCAGCGACGCGATACGGTCGATCAGATAGCGCGACATCGTCGCTTCGAAACCGCTGCGCCGGATCAGCACGTGAATGTGCTTCGCGTGCGACGCGAGATACACGATTCCCTGGCCCGCCGAGTTGCCCCCGCCGACGAGCACGATCTCTTCGTGCTTGCAGAGCTTCGCCTCGACGGGCGACGCCCAGTAGTAGATGCCGCGTCCGTCGAAGTGGTCGATGCCTTCGATCTCCGGGCGCCGGTACACCGCGCCGCTCGCGATGACGATCGAGTGCGCGCGGATGCTGCCCTGGCACGCGAGTTCGAGCCGGTACGGACGCTCGTCGCAATGCAGCGACTTGACCCTGACGGGAATGGCGACGTGCGCGCCGAACTTCTGCGCCTGCACGAACGCGCGGCCCGCAAGCGCCTGTCCGGAGATGCCCGTCGGAAAGCCGAGATAGTTTTCGATGCGCGAGCTCGCGCCTGCCTGCCCGCCGGGCGCGCGGCCGTCGAGCACGATCACCGAAAGGCCCTCCGACGCCGCATACACGGCCGTCGCCAGCCCGGCCGGACCCGCGCCGACGATAGCCACGTCGTACACGAATTCCGAATCGAGATCGGGGATCAGGCCGAGGCACGTCGCCAGTTCGGGGTCGCTCGGATGGCGCAGCACGGAGCCGTCCGGGCAGATCACGAGCGGCATGTCGTTGGGGCCCGCCGCGAACTGCTCGATGATGCGCAGCCCGTCTTCGTCACGCTCGTCGAGCACCGTATGCGGATGACCGTTGCGCGACAGGAAGCCTTGCAGCGACACGAGCCGCCGGTCGTTGCTCTTGCCGACGATGATCGGCCCGCCTGCGCCCTTCTCGATCAGCCCGACGCGCCGCAGGATCAGCGCGCGCATGATGCGCTCGCCCAGTTCGGCTTCCGCGACGATCAGCGCGCGCAGGCGATCCGGCGCGATCAGCAGGGCTTCGCCGGCTTCGAGCGCCATGCCGTCGACGAGCGCCGGCTTGCCCGACAGCTGGCCGACCTCGGCGAGGAACGAGCCCTTGCGATGCTCGTTGATCAGGAGCTCGCGCCCAAGACCGTCGCGCTGATAAATCTTGACCGCGCCCGACAGCAGCACGACCATGCCCGGCCCCCGCTCGCCCGTGCGGAACAGCATCTCGCCCGGTTCGAAACGGCGCACTTCGCCGAACTTGCACAGCCGCTTGATCTCGTCCGGCTGGAGTTCGGGGAACATCTGATGACGCCGCATCGAAAGCATCGAGAACGGTGCGTCATTGATGACGACATGCTGCGAGTCTTCGCCCTCTCGCGTGACACCCATCGGATTCGCTCCTTGCAGGGCTGCGCGCCCGGTCGGGCCGCAGCCGATGCCATTGTCGGTTCAGACTGTTTTCGGCGTGATGCCGACGGCGACCGTCGGCTCCGGTTCTTCCGCGAGCGGCTCGAGGTGCCGGCCCGCGTCGCGCCATGCGTCGAGGCCGCCGCGCAACGGCAGGACGTCGCTGAAGCCGGCCTCCGTCAACTGCTTCGCCATCCATGCCGCCGACACTTCGTTCGGGCACGAGCAATAGATCACGAGCTTCTGGTCGTGCGGATACTTCGAAACGATTTCATTGAGCTGGCGCTCGTCGGCGAACACCGAGCCGGGGATCACGAACGGATCGAGCTTGCGCTTTTCGTGCGAGCGGATATCGAACAGGACAGGCGAACGCTTGTCGAGCATCAGGTTGTACAACTCGTCGACATCCATGCGCGCGGTCGCGAGCTTCCTGATCAGCTGACGGCGCCGATACCAGCGATACGCGCAGTAAATTGCCAGCAGCACCGCGACGACGACGGCCGTCATCTTGCCGAGGCGGCTCGCGCCCGCGAACAGCATGTCGATCTGCTGCGCGAACACGACGCCGAGCACGAGGCCGAGTCCCGACCAGAGCGTCGCGCCGATGCTGTCGTACGCGAGAAACGTGCGGTACGGCGTGCCCATCGCGCCCGCCATCGGAATGGAGACGATCGACAGCCCCGGCACGAACTTGGCAACGGCCAGCACGCGCACGCCCCAGCGGCCGAAGAAGCGCTCGGTCTTCTTCACGCAGGTATCGCGCGACAGCGACAGCTTGCACAGCGTTTTCAGCGTGTTGCCGCCGTAGATGCGGCCGGCCGCGAACCAGGCGCTGTCGCCGATCAGCGTGGCGAACACGGCGAGCACGAGCACGGGCAGCACCTGCACGCCGATCGAGCCAGGATGCATGGCGGCCATCGCGCCGAACAGCACGAGAGAAGGCATCGCGGGCACGGGCAGCCCGATCGACGCGGCAAGCACATTGGCGAATACGATGGCAGGCCCGTACTGCTCGACGAGATCATGTAGCATCGGCTTACTTTCGCGGCCGTTTGGGCCGGAAGACGACTTGGTGGACTCAACGATTATGGACGCATTTTCACCGCGTGCAAGAGAGGTGCGGTCTGCGCCGAGGATACTGCGGAAAAGCGGAAAACTCGTGTCGCCGAGCGCTTCGAAAGGAAGCGTCCGGCGCGCCCGTCGCGCGTCGTGCAGCGTCATGCGACGTTCGACAGAACACTCGAAATGAGGGCGGCTGCGCGAAAAACAAGAGGCGCGGCGCTCGTGATACGGACGCCGCGCGCTCTTTGTGAAGCGACTGTTGACTGCCGAGAATTATTGCCGGTGATTGTGCTGCTCGCCCGGTAGTTCGGCGCCATGCGCACGGATGGCTGCGATCAGTTCCGCCGGCGTGATTTCATAACGCACCTCGCGGTGGATGCCCGGCTTGCGTTCATCGACCTCGATCAGAAGAATGCCTTTACCGTCTTCTGTCGATTCGAGGCGCAGCGAGCGTAGTTCGCGACCCGTTGCGTCGTCGTGCTCGGTGAGCAGGGCCATTGCCCCGGAAGACCCGGTGGTGCGCATCGAAAATTCCCTCTTGCGTGATTGAACAACGTTGCCGAACAGGCATTGTAAGGGGTAGCGCCGCGCGCCGTCTGTCGCGTGGCGCTCACACTCCCGCGATTATGCGGGCGAGCCGAGCGCGGCGCATCAAAGGGACCGGGCGCCGCGCGCAGAGTCAGGGCTGGTGCGGCTTTCGGCGGGATGCTGCGATTTTCGCACGGGCCGCGCGCTCGCGTGCGGCGCGTTCGAGCCGGGCGTCAGACGCGTCCGCCGCGCCCGTTTGCGGCGCGCATTCGCGCGCTGTCATGGCAGTGACGTTTGAGTGTATTAGCGCAAGTTTCAGGAGGCGGCGTCGCGGCGTGCCGCGCTAAAGTCGGTACTGTTGGAAGGCAGCTTGGGTAGCACCGGAGCGCCGCGTCGGAACGCAGTATCGCGGCGAATCGCGAACCACCATTCCCGGATCGATGCCGCGTTCGAGCGCCGCTTAAGTGATTTTGCAGGAGGGTCTCATGAAGCAATGCATGTCGATGCCGAGTCCGCTCGGCGATATTCTGCTGCGCGGGGAAGACGATGCGCTGACGGGCGTGTTTTTCTTCGGCCAGAAGTATTTCCCCGCCGCGGATGCCGCGCTCACGACGCTCACGCCTTCACGCGTGCTGGATCAGACGCGCGAGCAGCTTGGCGAATTTTTCGCGGGCGAGCGGCAGCAGTTCACGCTGAGGCTGCGCATGCTGGGCAGCCCATTTCAGCGCGACGTGTGGGAACAACTCGTGAAGATTCCATACGGCGAGACGGCCAGCTACGGCAGCATCGCGCGGCGGCTGGGCTTGCCGCTGTCGGCGTCGCGCGCGGTCGGCGCCGCGAACGGGCGCAACCCGATCTCGATCGTCGTGCCGTGCCATCGCGTGATTTCGAGCGCAGGCGATCTGACCGGCTACGCGGGCGGACTGCATCGGAAAGAAGCGCTTCTGACGCTCGAACGCCCACTGTCGAAAGCGCCTCAGCAGCTCGAGTTGCTGGCTGCGGATTGAGCGCGCGGCGCACAGACGGATATCGAACGCAAACGAGCGGAAAAAATAGCCCGCCCACGAAATGGGCGGGCTACATAAACGCCGTTGTTACTCGGGTCAGCCGGCCCGCACACAATCTTGGGCGCTGACGGTCGTATCTTCATCGGACAATAGCGCGCTGTCGAGATGGGAGTAACGATGATCCATCAGACCAAAACGTCTGCTCCGGACCCGGCGCGAACCGTGTGAGCGGGTGTCGCCGGGCTGCGCGGCGGAGCGGCCGCGCGAGTGGGCGCCTTGCGCGGAGCGCGCGACGCGGGCGCGCCCGACACCGTGAAGAGCCGCACGGCTTCGTCGAGCACATCGGCCTGTTCCGCGAGACGCTGCGCCGTCTCGGCGGCCTGTTCGACCAGCGCGGCGTTCTGCTGCGTCGCGCTGTCCAGATGCGAGACGGCCTGATTGATCTGGCTGATGCCGTCGGCCTGTTCGCTGCTGGCATTCGCCACTTCGACGATCAGCGACGACACGCGCGCCACGGCCTCGTCGATCACCGCCATTTGCGCCGTCGTGCGCGCGACCAGTTCGGTGCCTTGCGATACCTCGCTCACCGTCGTATCGATCACCTGCTTGATTTCCTTCGACGATGCCGCGCAGCGCTGCGCGAGCATGCGCACTTCGCTCGCGACAACCGCGAACGAGCGGCCCGCCTCGCCTGCGCGCGCGGCCTCGACGGCGGCGTTGAGCGCGAGGATGTTGGTCTGGAACGCGATGCCGTCGATCACGCCCGTGATGTCGGCGATGCGCTTCGATGCTTCCGTGATGCCCGCCATCGTCTGCTCGACCTGCTGCGCAACCTGTCCGCCGAGCGCAGCGGCCGCCTGCGCGTCGCGCGCGAGATCGAGCGCGCGCACGGTCGTGTCGGCGTTCGCCTGAACGGTCGTGGTCAGCTGCTCCATCGTCGCCGCCGTTTCTTCGAGCGACGCCGCCTGCATTTCGGTGCGGCGCGCGAGATCGACGTTGCCCGTCGAAATTTCGTGCGCGGCGTCGAGCATGCCGCCGATCTGCGAGCGCACGTCGAACACGATCGCGGCGAGATTGGCCTTCAACTGGTTGAGCGCCTGCAGCACATCGCCGAGGTCGTCATGGCGGGCGATCGTCAGGTCCTGGGTCAGATCGCCGGCGGCCATGCGCGTCGCGAACGTCGACATTGAGTCGACGGGTTGAGCCAGGTGGCGCGACAGCAAATACGCAGCGGCGGCGCTCGTCGCGGCCGTCACGCCGAACGCGATCCAGAACGGCATCGGCGGCAGTCCGCCCCACGCCGCGAGCCCCGCCGCGAGCAGCGCGACGGGCGCGACCATATAGCCGATCGTCGCGCGGGTCGCGACGGGCAGACGCATCAGCACCTGCAGCCGGCCGACGAGTCCCGTGCGCACGACCACGCCCCGATGCAGCCGGTAGCCATGCGCTTCGCCCGCGCGCATCTTCGCGTACAGCGCCTGCGCGTTGTGCACCTCTTCGCGGCCCGGCTTCACGCGCACGCTCAGATAGCCGACGGGCGTGCCGTTCTCGACGACGGGCGTGACGCTCGCGCGCACCCAGTAGTGATCGCCGTTCTTGCGCCGGTTCTTGACGAGCGCCGACCACGGATGGCCCGCGCGGATCGTCGTCCACATGTCGGCGAACGCTTCGGCAGGCATGTCGGGATGGCGGATCAGGTTGTGCGGCTGGCCGATCAGCTCTTCGCGCGGATAGCCCGACACGGCGATGAAGGCGGGATTGCAGTACTGGATCTTGCCTTTGAGGTCGGTCGCGGACACGAGCATCTGCGACGAAGGGTAGTCGTACTCGTTCTGTGTAACCGGTTGATTGTTGCGCATTGCGTTGTTTGCCCTGGACTGCCGGATGCCTGCGCATCCGATTAAATCTCCATGGTTTAACGGCAGCGCCCCCCGAGGCTTGAGGTATTCCTGGTATTCGAGTCGGGTAAGCGTGCAACGCGGCATTAGCGCGGCCTTCGAAATCCGGCAAGCGTCGGCCGTCGCACGGAAACAACGCTTTTGAGCCCGCATTGAGCGTACGCTTTGGGGAAAGTCCGTTTTGCCGAAGCCTCGCTGGATTCCATCGACAGGCGTTCGGACAGGCGGTGCGCGGCGGAATGTTTTCGCTTTACTTCTGATTCACGCGAACTCGATAATTGGCTTTCTGTACGCGTTTTGTAAGTTATATTACGGCGCGGCGTGTGTTGCTCTGCAACACAATTGATGCGCGCCACTTGTGCATATGGCTGTCGTTCCTATAAAAAGTCGCCTTCGAATCCGAATCGACTCAACCTTGGGAAGCCGAGCATGTCCGCGAACAAGATCAACAAGACAGCCGCAGCGGCAGCCGTAGCCGCCGTACTACTCTCGCTCAGCACAGGCGCGAACGCGCAGAGCAGCGTCACGCTATACGGCGAGCTGGACGCGGGGCTCGCCTATATCAACAACGTCGGCGGCCACTCGCAGTGGAAATCGACTTCGGGTCTCGTCGACGGCAGCTACTGGGGCTTGCAGGGCATCGAGGATCTGGGCGGCGGCAATCGCGCGATCTTCCGGCTCGAGCGCGGCTATTCGGTGACGACGGGCGAGATGTTCAACGATCACCCGTACTACGTCGGCCTTGGCAACGAGAAGTTCGGCACGGTGACGTTCGGCCATCAGTACGACCTGATCCACGACTACTTCGCGCCGTTCACGCTGACGGGCGGCACGGGCGGCACTGCGTTCGCCCATCCGTTCGACAACGACAACGCCAACAACTCGTACCTGGCCGCGAACTCGGTCAAGTACGCGAGCCCGTCGTTCGGCGGTCTCACGTTGGGCGGCATGTACGCGTTCTCGAATGCCGCCGGGCAGTTCGCGAACAACCGTGCGTACAGCTTCGGCGCGAGCTACCAGAACGGCACGCTCAATGCGGGCGCGGCGTATCTGCATGCGAACGGGCGTGGCAACACGGCGGCGGGTGCTTATACCCCGGTTGTGCTGCCCAGCGCGACGGATGTGTTCGACGCCGGCGCGCAGACGCAGAACACGTATGGCGTCGGCGTGAGCTACGCGATCGGCGACTTCACGATGGCCGCGGCCTGGTCGCGCTCGACGTACGCGGGCGTCGTCGTGATCGATACGGGCGAGGCGGCGCCGTCCATCGGCTTTTCAAACTACGAAGTCAACGGCATCTACCAGCTGACGCCGACCATTTCGCTCGCCGGCTCGTACACGTACACCAAGGGCTCGGGCGCGCATTGGCATAACGGCGGCGTGCAGGCGGACTATCAGTTCTCGAAGCGCACCGACACCTATCTGGAAGCGATCTATCAGCACGCGTCGTCGGGCGCGCCTGCCGTCATCAATACGGCCGATCCGTCGTCGAATCACAATCAGGTGCTGATCGGCGCGGGCCTGCGGCACCGCTTCTGACGGGCGGGCAAGCGCGGCGCGTCGTCGGTGGTCACGCCGTCACGCGCGCTGCTTCATCAGGCCTTCGGGCGCCTGCGGCTCGCTGAGCAGGAAGCCCTGCACGTAGTCGCAATTCACGCGGCGCAGGATGTCGAGCTGCGCCGCGTTTTCGACGCCTTCCGCGATCACCTTGATGCCGAGCTTGTGCGCGAGCCCGATGATGCCTTCGACGATCGTCTGCGTCGTCGGGTCATGCTCGATCTTCGACGTGAAATGCCGGTCGATCTTCACCGTGTGCGGCGCGAAGTCGGCGAGATACATCAGGCTCGAATAGCCCGTGCCGAAGTCGTCGATCGCGATGCGCACGCCAAGCCTCTTCAGCTCGACGATCGACTTTTGCGCCTGCTGCGGATTCTTCATCAGCGCCGTCTCGGTCAGCTCGATCTCGAGCTTGCCGGGCGGAATGCCGTACTGCTTGAGCGCGCGGCCGACGTCGCGCACGATCTGCTCGCTGCCCAATTGCCGCGCCGACACGTTCACCGAAATGCCCAGATTCATCGCGCTCGCCTGACGCCACGCGGCCAGCTGGCGCAACGCGTGGTCGAGCACCCACACGCCGACATCCGACACGAAACCGGTCTCTTCGAGCAGCGGAATGAAATCGCTCGGTGAAATCAGACCGCGCGCGGGATGCCGCCAGCGGATCAGCGCTTCGGCGCTGTGCACCGCGAGCGAGTGCGGCTCGTGAATGGTCTGGAAATGCAGGAAGAACTGGTTCGTCGTGAGCGCCTCGGGCACGTCGCGTTCGAGTTCGAAGTCGCCGATCGTGCGCGCGGCTTCCTCGCCCGCGAACTGATAGCCGTTGCGGCCCATTTTCTTCGCGGTGTACATCGCGACATCCGCGCTGGACAGCAGCGCATCGTGGTCGCTGCCGTGTTCCGGATAGACCGAGATGCCGATCGACGCCGTGATGAACGCGCCCGCCCCGCCTTGCAGGCGATTCGCCGAAAGGCTGCCGAGCAGTGCCTGCGCGAGCGCTTCGAGCCCGGCCTTGTCGACGACGCCGCCGATCAGCACCGCGAACTCGTCGCCGCCCAGTCGCGCGACATACGCATCGTCGGGCAGCGAGCCGCGGATGACGCCGCCGACATCGCGCAGCAGATGATCGGCGGCGAGATGGCCGAGCGTGTCGTTGAGCACCTTGAAGCGGTCGAGGTCGACGAACATCAGGCCGAACGGCTTGCGCGCCGCGCACCGGCTTTCGATTTCGCGCAGCAGCGCGGCGCGGTTCGCGAGGCCCGTCAGCGAATCGGTATAGGCGAGCCGGTCCAGTTCGGCGATGCGTTCCTGTTCGGCCGTCACGTCTTCCACAATGCCGACGATGCGCAGCACGTTGCCGTTGTCGTCGAGGACGGGGTAGCCGGTGCCGCGCAGCCAGTGCACCGTGCCGTCGGCCTTTCTGATCCGGTACTGCGCGCGTCCTTCCGACGATTCTGCCATCATGCGGCCCATTTCCGCCTGCAGCGCCACCCGGTCTTCGGGCACCACGAGGTCGAGCCAGCCGTTCGGGTTGCGGAGCAACTCCTCGCGATCGATGCCGAACACGTTCGAGGAGCCCGCCGTGATGTAATGGAAGTACTCGAAATTCGCGCTGTACGAGAAGAACGCGAGCTGCACGTGCGCTTCCATCTCCGACATCAGCTCGCTTTTCGTGCGCAGTTCCGCATGCAGCCGCGTCTGGTTCGAAATGTCGAGCGACGCGCACACCACGGCGATCACCTTGCCGTTGTGGTCCTTGATGGGGATGAGCTGCGAGTCCCACCACTTCGGCTGGCCCGCTGTCGTCGTGCAGCTGCCGCGAAACGACGCGGCCGTGCCGCCGAGCGCGCATTTGAACGCGGCCATCGCCGCGTCGTGGTCGTCGCCTTTCCAGAAGCCGAGCCAGTCGGCGCCTTCGAGTTCGACGGGCGACGACGCTTCCATCAGCGTGGCGCCGTAGTCGTTGATGCGCAGCATGTGCCCTTGCAGATCGAGCAGCTTGACGCAATCGCGGCTCGCCTCGAGGAACGAACTGGCTAGCGCCATTGCCGCCGCATGCCGCGCCTTTTGCGAGGCGAAGCGCTGACGCGTCGCGATCATCGCGAGCACGCCCGCTGTCGCGCCGATTCCGACCTGCACGGCGAGCGGTACGGCCGGCCAACGCGAGGCCATTTGCAGCGCGACGCCCGCCGCGCCCGCGCCGATCCCCGTGGCGATGCTGATCGCGAAGCTCACAGGCCCGACCGAGTGCCGGCTCGACCATGCGTCGAGCACGAGCGCGAGAAAGTGCTGATCTTGCCGCGACGCTTTCGCCGCATTGCGGCGCCATTTCAACGGAAGGCTCGTCGTCATCTCGGACTCGCCTTCAGGAGGACGCGAGAAACATCGCGCGGGATCGCCGCCGGCGCGGCGCGCCGATCAATAGAGCCTGCGCCGCGCACGTGAGCAAGCCCATGCGCGGCGGGTGCTGCATCGATAGGTTCGGGAAAGGAGATGCCTGTCATGGAGCCAGCCGCTTTGGCGGTAATTATTGCTGCGCTTGCGACGCGGCGCTGATCTAGTTGTTTACGGCGCGCCGTGGTTTTTGTTTAGCCTGTCGAATTGTGCCTGTTTTTACGGGGCCAAACCATAACATCGTCTGCCGTTGCACGTGCAACGAAGCGCGATGAAGAACGTTTGCTTACCTAATCTTTTTGCGCCTGCTTGCGAAAGCCAACGGGAGCGCATCGTGTGTGCACGACTGCATGCCGCTGAACGGCCGTGCCGTCGCCGGCGATATATGCTGACGATCCCGCGCCAGCTTGCTAAATTGCGTGTTCAGGCACCGCAAAAGCCGCGACGGCGGGCGGTTGCGCCGCGATCGCCGCAACCGCGCAACCTCCGCATTTCCACGGCCGCGACGGCGTCGTACGGAAGAAGACCCAGCAAGGAGACCCCATGCGCGCCGTATTCCAGTACCCGTTCCCCGTCACCGAGCGCAGCGTCGCGCGCGACAAGGTGGTCAGCGCACGCGCCGCCGTCGAACTGATCCGGCCCGGCGACACCGTCGCGACGGGCGGTTTCGTCGGCGTCGGCTTTGCGGAGGAAGTGGCGATCGCGCTCGAAGAACGCTTCTTCGATGCGAACGCGGCGACATCGGGCGGGCCGGGCGCATTGGGCACACCGGACGCGTCGAACGCGCATCTCGATCTGACGCTCGTGTACGCGGCGGGCCAGGGCGACGGCAAGGCGAAAGGCCTGAACCATCTCGCGCACGAAGGGCTCGTGCGCCGCGTGATCGGCGGGCATTGGGGACTGGTGCCGAAGCTGCAGCAGCTTGCGATCGACGGACGCATCGAGGCGTACAACCTGCCGCAAGGCGTCATTTCGCATCTGTTCCGCGATATCGCCGCGGGCAAGCCGGGGCATCTGTCGACGATCGGCCTCGGCACCTTCGTCGATCCGCGTCGTGGCGGCGGCAAGCTGAACACACGGACGACGGAGGACCTCGTCGAGCTGATCCAGATCGGCGGCGAAGAGCATCTGTTCTACAAGACGTTTCCGATCGACGTCGCGATCATTCGCGGCACGACGGCCGACGCGAGCGGCAACGTCACGATGGAACGCGAGGCGCTCACGCTCGAAGCGCTCGCGATTGCGATGGCGGCGCGCAATTCGGGCGGCATCGTGATCGTGCAGGTCGAGCGGCTCGCCGATACGAATACGCTCAATCCGCGCCAGGTGAAGATACCGGGAATCATGGTCGATTGCGTCGTGGTCGCGCGGCCCGAGCATCACTGGCAGACATTTGCCGAACCGTATTCGCCCGCGTTCGCGAGCGAGCTGCGCGTGCCCGCGAATTCGGTGCCCGCGATGGAGCTCACCGAGCGCAAGGTCATCGCGCGCCGCGCCGCGATGGAACTGATGGCCAACAGCGTCGTGAATCTGGGCATCGGCATGCCGGAAGGCATCGCGAACGTCGCAAACGAGGAGGGCGTGATCGACCTCTTCACGATGACGACCGAGCCCGGCGTGATCGGCGGCATTCCGGCGGGCGGGCTGAATTTCGGCGCGGCGACGAATACGCAGGCGATCATCGATCAGCCGTATCAGTTCGACTTCTACGATGGCGGCGGTCTCGACGTCGCCTTTCTCGGGCTCGCGCAGGCCGATCGCCAGGGCAATCTGAACGTCAGCAAGTTCGGGCCGAAGCTCGCGGGCGCGGGCGGCTTCATCAACATCAGCCAGAGCGCGAAGCGCGTCGTGTTCGTCGGCACGTTCAACGCGGGCAATCTCGACGTGACGATCGCGGACGGCCGCTTGCGAATCAATCGCGAGGGCACGTGCCAGAAGTTCGTCGATGAAGTCGAGCACCGCACGTTCAGCGGCGAATATGCGGCAAAGCGCGGGCAGCCGGTGCTGTACATCACCGAGCGGTGCGTGTTCGCGCTGACGCCGCGCGGACTCGAACTGACGGAAGTCGCGCCCGGCATCGACGTGCAGAACGACATCGTTGCGCAGATGGGCTTCACGCCGATCATCGAGCGGCCGCCGCGGCTGATGGACGAGCACATCTTTCGCGCCGGGCCGATGGGCTTGCGCACGATGCTTTTGTGCCTGCCGCTCGAAGAGCGCTTCAATTACGACGCCGAGAAGAATATGTTCTTCGTGAACTTCGAGGGCTTGCAGGTGACGTCGGCGGAACAGGTCGACGCGATCCGGCAGCAGGTCGAGTCGCGCCTGTCGGGCGTTCGGATCAAGCCGCAGGCAATTGTCAACTACGACAACTTCTCGATCAATCCAGAGCTGATCGGCACTTATTCGGCGATGGTGACGAAGCTCGTCAACACGTTCTATTCGGGTGTGACGCGCTACACGACGAGCAGCTTCCTGCGCATGAAGCTCGGCGACGCGCTGGAGGAGCGCAACGTCGCGCCGTATATCAACGAACGTCCGGGCGACGCGTCCACGCACCGTTGAGCATGCTCACGCTCCGACATGATTCGCTCACGATGACCATGCGAAAATAGCGCTTTCTGCACGACAGATTACGCATTCAAGAAGTCCATCATGAGCGGTTTCATTCCCAGTGTTCCCGGCAAGAGCGAGAGCGATTTCGAAGTCAGCGCGGGCTCGAAGCTTGCTGGCTACCGGCGCTTTTTCGGCGTGCTGCGCGTCGTGCGCAAGACGGACGGACGTCTGCTGTTTCCCTTCGACGGCGCGCCCGATCTCGGCCCTTTTCCCACCAAAGAGGAAGCGCTCGCGGCGGCACAGGTGTACGGCGAGCATATCGTCGAAGGCGATCTCGCGCGACCCGAAATGTGAGCGCGCGGGCGCCGGCGAAATTCTGTTCAGGCCCCGCGCAATGCGCTTGAAGCGCGCGCATCGCCCGACTATCGTTTGATTGGATCTTGCCGGAGACGATCATGCGCGCTGATGCCGTCGATGTGCATTTCGACAGTGCACACCTGTTTCTCGACCTGTCCGACGGCCGTGCCGTCGAATTTCCCCTCAACTGGTTTCCGACGCTCGCCGCGGCAACCGACGCGGAGCGCGAGCACTTCGCCATTTCGCTCGACAAGCAGCAGCTTTTCTGGCCCGAACTCGACGAGGACATGGACGTGACTGCGCTGCTGTTGTCGTTGCCGGAGTCGATGCGCCATTAGCCGTGGTGACTTTCTCGCTTTCGCGCGAACGCGCGGCTGTGTGACGAATGCGAGGACGCGCCGCGTGCGGCAGCGCCCCGGAAGCGGCTGATCATTAGCGGCGCTGAACGCAAAGCCGCTATTGACTGCAAAAAACAAAAGGCGACCCAAAGGGTCGCCTCGATGACAACAGGAAAGGCGCGCAAGCCACGCGCCCTGACGGCGTAAATCCTTAAACCAGCCCCGTCGCGTAGTAAAGCGCGATCACGAAGAACACAGCAAGCGTCTTGATCACCGTGACGGCGAAAATATCGCGGTACGACTCGCGATGCGTCAGCCCCGTGACGGCCAGCAGCGTGATGACTGCGCCGTTGTGGGGCAGCGTATCCATGCCGCCGCTCGCCATCGCGACCACGCGATGCAGCACTTCCATCGGAATATGCGCGGCCTCCGCGCCCTTGATGAACAGATCCGACATCGCCGCGAGCGCGATGCTCATGCCGCCCGACGCCGATCCCGTGATACCCGCCAGCGAGCTCACCGACACAGCCGCATTCACGAGCGGATTCGGAATGCTCTTGAGCGCATCGCTGACCACGAGGAAGCCGGGCAGCGCCGCGATCACGCCGCCGAAACCATACTCCGACGCGGTGTTCAGCGAAGCCAGCAACGCGCCGCCGACAGCCGCCTTCGTGCCCGATGCGAAGCGTTCCTGCACGCGGCCAAACGCGGTGATGACGACGAGCAGAATGCCGAGCAGCAGCGCGCCTTCCACCGACCAGATCGCGACAACCGACTTGATCGTCGCCGTCACGGCCACGCCGTGGTTGCCCGGCAGCACGTCGGGCGCAACGGTGTAGCTCGCGCCATACCAGTCGGGAATCATGCGCGTGAGCATGAAGTTCGCGACGCCGACGAGAATCAGCGGCGCAATCGCCAGCAGCGGATTCGGCAGGCGGTCGGTTTCGACGCGCTCCGGCTCGTTGACGAGCGACGTGCCGTAGCCCTCGCCCTTCGCCATCGCCGAGCGGCGGCGCCATTCGAGGAACGTCAGGCCGACGACGATGATGAACAGCGACCCCGCGATACCGAGTGCAGGTGCGGCCCACGCGGTCGTCTTGAAGAACGTCGACGGAATGATGTTCTGGATCTGCGGCGTGCCCGGCAGTGAATCCATCGTGAACGAGAACGCGCCCAGTGCGATCGCGCCCGGCATCAGGCGCTTCGGAATATTGCTCTGGCGATACAGCTCGGCCGCGAACGGATACACCGCGAACACGACGACGAAGAGCGATACGCCGCCATAAGTCAGCAGCGCGCAGACCGCGACGATCACCGCGTTCGCGCGCGAGCGGCCGATATAACGGATCGCCGAATGCACGATCGACGCGGCGAAGCCCGAGAGTTCGATCACCTTGCCGAACACGGCGCCGAGCAGGAACACGGGGAAGTACAGCTTCACGAAGACGACCATCTTCTCCATGAAGATGCCCGTAAACACGGGCGCGACGGCAGCGGGATCGACGAACAGCACCGCGCCGAGCGCGGCGATGGGCGCGACGAGAATCACGCTGTAGCCGCGATACGCGGCCAACATCAGGAACGCCAGGGCGGCGAGGACGATGACAAAAGCCAATTGAGTCTCCAAAGCTTGGTTGTTCTACGTGGACGCGCGCGAAGCTCGGCGCGACGGCCGGAGCCCGCTGACGCAGGTTCCGTGCCATGCCCGTCAGACGCGGCTCGACGGCATGACGGGCGATAAACAGGCGCACCACCGGCCGCATTTCCAGCGCGGCAATTCGAACGATTGTACAGAATCGTCTCAAATGAGAGACGAAATTCCGTCTGTCGGATTCGATTCGGCGAAGCATACTCTATTCATCGGGGTTCTTGCAGGTCTCGATTGTGAGATAATTCGTCTACAAATTGAGACAATCACAATAAAGACTACACGGAGACAGCGTCAACATGATGAACGACTGGTCGGGCTTGCCCGCGACCTACAGTGACGTCCTGCGCCGCGCAATGGACTCGCTTTTCCGCACATTCGAAAACTTCAGCGAAGGCACGTTCATCGTCGATGCCGACGCGCGCGTCGTGTGGATCAACAAGCGCTACGCGGCGCGCTTCGGTTTTTCCGATCCGCAGCAGGCGATCGGCCGCGACTGCGAAGCGGTGATACCGAACAGCCTGATGCGCGAAGTCGTGATGACGGGCAAGCCGATCCTGCTCGACATTCTCGAAACGGATCGCGAGCCGCTCGTCGTCACGCGCCTGCCGTTGAAGGACGACGCGGGCAAGACGGTCGGCGCCGTCGGCTTCGCGCTCTTCGACGAGATGAAGGCGCTCACGCCGCTTTTCTCGCACTATTCGCGCGTGCAGCAGGAACTGATCGCGACGCGCCAGTCGCTCGCGCAGGCGCGGCGCGCGAAGTACACGTTCGGGAGCTTCGTCGGCACGAGCGCGGCGTGCCTCGAAGTGAAGCGCCAGGCGCGGCGCGCGTCGCAAGTCGATTCGCCCGTGCTGCTGCTCGGCGAAACGGGCACCGGCAAGGAACTGCTCGCGCACGCGATACACGGCGCGTCGGCGCGCTCGATGAAGCCGCTCGTCACCGTCAACGTCGCGGCCATTCCCGACGCGCTGCTCGAAGTCGAATTCTTCGGCGCGGCGGCGGGCGCGTACACGGGCGCGGATCGCAAGGGCCGCGTCGGCAAGTTCGAGCTGGCTGACGGCGGCACGCTCTTTCTCGACGAGATCGGCGATATGCCGTTGCCGCTGCAAGGCAAGCTCTTGCGCGTGCTGCAGGACCGCGAATTCGAGCCGCTCGGCTCGAATCGCATCGTGCGCGCTGACGTGCGGATCATCGCGGCAACGTCGGCCGATCTGCCCGCTCTCGTCGCCGAAGGCCGTTTCCGCCCGGACCTCTTCTACCGCCTCAACGTGCTGACGATCCATGCGCCGCCGCTGCGCGAGCGGCAAACGGATATCGAAGCGCTCGCGTATACGATCCTCGAAGATCTGTCGACGCAGGTGCGCGGCGGTCATTTCGAACTCCAAGACGACGCGTTGCGCCTTCTCTGCGCGTATGACTGGCCCGGCAACGTGCGCGAACTGCGCAATACGCTTGAGCGCGCGGTGATGCTGTCGGACAGCGAGCGTATCGATGCGCGCGCGCTCGCGCCGTTCATCGGGCCGCTGCGCGGACAGGCTGCGTTCGAGCCGCCCGCATCGGTTTCGGCGGATGCGGCGGCCGCGACGGCGGCGTCGAACGATGCGCCGCCGCAGCAGTGGGCCGATGCAATGGCCGCGTTCGAAAAGCGCTTTATCTGCGATGCGGTGCGCGCCTGCAACGGACGCGTGACGGAAGCGGCCGCGCGCATCGGCATGGGGCGCGCGACGCTGTACAAGAAGATCGCGGCTTACGGCATCGACGTGTGAGGCTCGCCGCGAGCGGCGCCGCGCAGTACGATCGTCATTCGACGGAAAGCACGACGCAAGGAGACGCTGTCATGACACGCCGGGGCGCAGGCATCAGCGCGGGCATCATGCTGTTCATCGCGAGCGCGGTTTTTGACGTGCTGCATGCGCAGCAGGCGCCAATGGCTGGTTCAGCTGCTTCGGCTGCTGCATCGACGGAAAGGCGCAACTGGTACAACGATCCGTTCTTCGCGCTCTCGCATGCGATCGCCGATTGTCCCGTGCCACTGGGTCCGATGATGACGCGCGCGCAGATGGAGGACGACGCGCACTATCGTGCGGAACGCGGCACGACGTGCTGGCTCGCGCACAAGTGCACGAAGCCGAACTCGTACATGTACGACCCGGAGATCGCCGACGCCATTCACGCGCGCTTCACGAATCCGCATGCGTTCGACGGCACGAGCCTGTGGATCACGGTGCAGCGGCGCTTCGTCTATGCGGAAGGATGCGCGCCCGCATCGTTCGACAGGCATGCGTTGCAGCAGCAACTGGAAGCGATGCCCGATGTCGAACAGGTTTTTGTGCGCATCGCGACGGGCACGCACGGGGCGATGCCCTACAAGACGCTTGCGGAGCCCGACCGACAGCCCGACACACAGCCCGATGCACCGCCGCAGTAGCCTGATGACGCAACGCAAGGCGGCCATGGCACAATCGCGTTCGTCGAAAAACAAGTAGCCAACGGGGTCTTCCATGAAACGCAGTCAAACATCCGGCGCGCGCCCGGCGCATTGGGTCCGCCGCGCGTCGCTTGCCGCCGCGCTGGCGATGACGGGCGCGCTCGCCGCGTGCAGCAGCGCGCCGCCGCTCTTCTCGCCGGACGGCCGGCCGACTACGCTTGTCCAGTGCCCCGCCGGCTCGGACAACTGCGAGCAGCAGGCGCAGGCGATGTGCGGCGGCGCGTTCGATACGATGCGCACCACGACCAACAACGGCGTACGCAGTCTGTTGTACGCGTGCCGCGGGAAGTGAGCGGCGCGTCTTTCCCATTCAGTTTTCCTCGACCGTAGCTGGTTTCGCTCGCGACGCGGGACAGCGCGCGCAGCCCGCAATCTCCCCGTAGCACCCACCTCTTTCGAAACGTCGCACGGGCACGCCGCGCGAGGCATTTCCGTGCGGCACCTAACGGAACGCAACGATCTCTTCGTATAAATTGCCTGGTAAAGAAGGCGGCGGAATTCAGCAGCGCTGGATACCAGACACGCGGCTCATCCGATTTTTGGAAAGCGTGCAGCAGCACAACGACATAGAGACCAGGTCGCACGAGATTTTCCGCGGCATATTTCGTGCTATCCGATAACGCCTTGCGAGGGACCACGGGGAAGGCAATGAATCACGAACAGATAGAAAAGGATATCGAGCACCTCGAACACGTGATATCGCGCATTTCGGCTGCCGACGGCATTCCGCTGTCATACTGGCGCAGCCGGATCAATTCGGTGTCGCTGGCGGCGCTGGTGCCGTCGCAGGTCAGGCGTGTTCAAAAGCTCAGCGACGCGCTGCACGCACTCGAAGTTCGCTACAAGCGCTGAGCGCGCTGCGGCGTTCGCGTTATCGCGCAATGCTCGCCTCGCCCACTGCCCACGAGGACCGTCGATGCACAGAGCAGGATTCTCGGCCACGCGTCTTGCCCGCTTGACCGATGCAATGCAAGGCTATGTCGATCGCGGCGAAGTGGCGGGCGTCGTCACGCTCGCGTGGCGCAACGACGAGATCGGGCTCTTCGACGCGCGCGGCTGGCGCGACGAAGCCGGGCGTCTGCCGATGCAGCGCGACACGCTGTTTCGCATCGCGTCGATGACGAAGCCGGTGACGAGCGCCGCGATCATGATGCTCGTCGAAGAAGGCCGCCTCACGCTCGATGCGCCCGTTGGGCAGTGGCTGCCGGAACTGTCCGCGCCGCGCGTGCTGCGCGATCCCGCCGGCGCGCTCGATCAAACCGAGCCGTCGCGCGCGCCGATCACGGTGCTCGATCTGCTCACGCATCGCGCGGGTTTCGCATATCACTTCACGTCGACCGGGCCGCTAGCCGATGCCTACGCTTCCGTGTTCAACGGATTCGATTCGGGCCATGGGCCGGATGCGTGGCTCGCGCGCATCGCGACGCTGCCTCTGATGTTTCATCCCGGCTCGCGCTGGCACTACGGCATCGCAACCGATGTGCTCGGCGTGCTGATCCACCGGATCAGCGGCCTGTCGCTCGGCGACTTCTTCCGCACGCGCATCTTCGAGCCGCTCGGCATGCGCGACACGGCGTTCTGCGTGCCCGATGCGCAGCTTTCGCGTCTCGCCACCGCCTACGCAATCGATCCCGACTCGCGCCGGCGCGTCGTCGAAGACCGCCCGCAGGCGAGCCGCTGGGCCAACCCGAGGCGCTTTCAGAGCGGCGGCGGCGGGCTCGTGTCGACGGCGGAAGACTATCTCCAGTTCGCTCGCCTGTTGCTCGGACGTGGCCGCGTAGGCGACGTGCGTCTGCTGTCGCATCGCTCCGTCGACCTGATGCGCACTAACTTTCTCGCGCGCGACCAGCGCCGGATGCCGTCGATCGGACACGTGCAGTGGTCAGGGCAGGGCTTCGGCCTCGGGCTTTCGATCGTCGACGATCCGGCGCAGCAGTTGCCGCTCGGCTATCGGTCGACGGGATCGTTCGGATGGCCAGGCGCATTCGGCACCAGCTGGTTCGCCGATCCCGTCGAGAACATGATCGGCCAGATGCTGATCCAGCGGCGCTCCGTCGAACCGTTCGACATGGTCGTCGAGTTCGAGCGTCGCCTGTACGATGCGATCGACGACTAGATTCGTCATGTTTTGACAACGCGCACTACCGATGCTTTTCTGACGGCACTACACTCCTACCCGGCACTTTTTACTTCCGGCACGGTCACAGTTGCCGTACGGACATGCATGGAGACCTTGCCAGATGGCCACATACAAACAGTTGACCGCGCAACTCGAAAAGCTCCAGAAGGAGATGGAACAGGCGCGCGAGCAGGAAGTCACGCAGGCAATCGCCGAGATCAAGCAGAAGATCGCCGAGTACGGCATCACTGCGGAAGAGCTCGGGTTCTCGACGAAGGCGCGCGCGCCGCACAAGGCTGCGCTGCCGCCGAAGTATTGCAATCCGAAGACGGGCGAAACCTGGAGCGGACGCGGCCGCGCGCCTGCCTGGCTTGCGGGTAAGAATCGCGAGAAGTTTTTGATCGGCGAATGAGTTGCGCCTCGCTATTCGCTAATGCATGACACGCGTGCATAGGCGCGTCGATGTTTTTCGCCTCGTTACTTCTTGTCCCGCAATGGTATTGTCAGAGTAATCGAACGAAGCTTTAAAAGGCGTTGCGCGAAGCATCTGCGGGTGCGCGCCAACGGCATTGCCTCATATGGCACGTGCGGGAGGCCGGCAGGGCGTCAAGCAACTTCCCCGCACCGTCGGCGGCTCGCAGCCTACCCGAAGAGATCCGTCAGATCCACTGTATCTGGAACGGCTATACGGCGATCGAGCTTTTTGCTTTCTTTCCAGATGTGTCCGTTGTGAACTCGAAATTTCGTATCGATCAACTGGCGATTGCACGTTGGGCAAGCGAGGAGGGGTTGTATCGATACGAACCGCTCCCTTTCGCGCCTTGCAATTTGCGCGTGTGCGAACGTTCTAATGCTGCGTTGCCTGCGGGCACAAACGCCACCTGAAGGGCTTAGAAACAAATTGCCGACGTCGCGAACATCGAGTCGAATCGGGCCAACTACTCAAATTCGCAGGTTCCCGCTTCCTGCTTCGAGACACCTGGCAAACAGTGCATAGGGTACTTCCGCCACGGCGACACGTACTCATCGAATGGACTTTCGATCTTCAGTAACCCTGCACCTGACTGGATTATCTTCAGCAACATCTCGGGGTTGCTGTTGAGAAAAGCTTGAGCCAACACGAACGACACCAGATAGTTTTCCCACGAAACGAAATGTCTCCGTGCGTGAAGGGACAGGCGACGCAGGTACGACCAAGCGTTAGATTCCGTGATGTAACCAGTTGCCGCTGCTACTCTCACGATATAAGCCGCGCGTTCCAGATCGTAAGCCAGCATGGACCGGCAACCGATAACGACGTTCTCGCTTATACCGGCTTTCACTATCCGTTCAATCGTTTGCCGGACGTTGAGGAATTGGGTTGCACTGACATCTTCCAGTTGCGACAGCTCACCGCAATCGACCACTCTGCTGAATACATTCTCGTAACGCTCGCGCGATCCTGACTTCAACAGCCACTCGATTGCTCTGTCAGCGGTCGCTGCATCGGCTATATTCCACGCCTTGGCCAGCCAGCTAACACTTTCGTCAGGCCGGTTGGCACCGATCGCCAGTGCGTTTGAGCGTTCGTCATTCACGCGCGCTGACAAAGCGCCCAACCCCGACAATGGCTCGTTCGCTTGACTTGTCGATGCTACGCCAAGGTACTCAGGCATGGTGATATCGGAGGGGACGGTTATCCCGTCCAGAAGATACCGTTGCCAAAGATGAGGGCGCTTGAGGTACTTTTGCTGACCATGAAGCAATGTGTAGGCAGCGACGATACCCTTCAACGTAAATTTCTCACTGCCGTCGTCGAACGTTGCGGCTCGACCAAAGATGAACGAGGCAGCATAGTCGTTCCAGTTGGCGAACGCTGACCTGGACTGCGTGCTTACCCATGCGAGGCACCGCCAAAGCTCCGTCTCGGTCAGATACCCCAACGAAAAGCATGAACGGGCGAGGTAGGCGATACGCTCGTAGTCGTATGCCGCCAGAGAAGCGGTTTGACTTGGCGCCATACCCTGCTTTTCCCATAGTGCTTTCGCCTGTTCCCATCGTACAAGGTCCTTGCCATCTAATGAATCGAGCTTCCGTGTGGGGGAGCCTTGGCGAAGGCGCTCAAAGTCGTTTTGGAAACGACCCCTTCGCCCGATCACGATAACGGACTGAATGACTTGCCGCGCCGATGCATCATCAACAATGCCCCAGTCGTTAGCCCGAAGTTCCAGTAG
>NZ_CYGY02000008.1:3640-156081 GCF_900007165.1 Paraburkholderia piptadeniae | reverse complement strand
TCAGATGTGTATAAGAGACAGACCGTGTATCTCTTCATGACGTCGAAATCGGAGCTTGCGCCGCAGGAGGACCAGGGCATCGTGCTGTCGCAGATCCAGGGGCCGCCGAACGCGACGATCCAGCAGATGCAGACTTACGCGGACCAGGTGTTCGATATCTCGAAGCAGTTGCCCGAGTACTCGCAAATGTTCCAGTTGACGGGCGCACCGACGCTGAACCAGGGCATCGGCGGCGTGCTCTTCAAGACGTGGGACAAGCGCAAGAAAGGCGCGACGCAATTGCAGCAGGAATTGCAGCAGCAGTGGAACGGCATTGCGGGCGCGCGCGTCGCCGCGTTCCAGTTTCCGCCGCTGCCGGGCGCGCAGGGCTTGCCCGTGCAATTCGTCATCAGCACGACGGAGCCGTTCCAAAACCTCAATGAAGTGTCGCAAGCCGTGCTGCAAAAAGCGCGCGAAAGCGGCATGTTCTTCTTCGTCGACAGCGACCTGAAGATCGACAAGCCGGAAAGCGTGCTGCTCGTGGACCGCGACAAGGTCGCTTCGCTCGGCCTGTCGCAAAGCGATGTCGGGCAGACGCTCGGCGCGGCGCTGGGCGGCAACTACGTCAATTACTTTTCGATCGCGGGCCGCTCGTACAAGGTGATTCCGCAAGTGCTGCAAACGGACCGGCTGAACCCGTCGCAAGTGCTCGACTACTATTTGCGCACGCCCGATGGCAGTGTGATTCCCGCATCGACGGTCACGCATCTGAAGCAGACCATCGTGCCCGAGTCGATCAATCACTTCCAGCAGCTCAATTCCGCGACTATTTCCGGCGTGCTCGCGCCTGGCATCTCCCAAGGCGAAGTGCTCGACTTCCTGCGCAAGGCCACCACCGACGTCGCGCCGACGGGCTATACGGCCGACTACTCGGGCCTGTCGCGTCAGTTCGTGCAGGAGTCCGGCGGCTTCGTGATCACGCTGCTGTTCGCGACGATCATCGTGTTTCTCGCGCTCGCCGCGCAGTTCGAGAGCTTCCGCGATCCCGTCGTGATTCTCGTGTCGGTGCCAATGGCGCTGTTCGGTGCGCTGATCTTCATCAACATGGGACTCTCGACGCTCAACATCTACACGCAGGTGGGTCTCGTCACGCTGATGGGCCTCATCAGCAAGCACGGCATCCTGATCGTGCAGTTCGCGAACGAACTGCAACGCGCGGGACGCGGCAAGCGCGAGGCGCTCGAAGAAGCGGCCGGCGTGCGCTTGCGGCCGATCCTGATGACCACGGCGGCAATGGTGCTGGGTGTGCTGCCGCTCGTGATCGCGTCGGGTGCGGGCGCGGCGGGCCGCAATGCGATGGGGCTCGTGATTTTCACCGGGCTGTCGATCGGCACGCTGTTTACGCTCTTCGTCGTGCCGTCGATGTATATGTTCCTCGCCGCGGACCATCATCGCGACAGGGAGCATCCGGTGGAAGCCTGAACGATTTCGCCAGAGACGTGCGGCCAATTTCATCCGCATTGCCGGGCCATGCGCCGCACGGCTATCCTTGCGGATGGTCATCCGCCGTGGCCCCCCATATCACGTCAAATACACAGGAGCATCGATGTTCAGTCCCGGTCTTTTTCTCACGGCAGCGGGCGTGGGTCTCGCGGTCGCGGCACCCGTCGGTCCGATGGGCATGCTGTGCATTCGCCGCACGCTCACCGATGGTCCGCGCGCCGGTCTCGCGATCGGCTTCGGCATTGCGGGCGGCGATGCGTTCTATGGCCTGATCGCCGCGCTCGGTCTCGTGAGCGTGTCGCAGTTCATGCTGGCTTATGACAAGCCGCTGCACATCGTCGCCGGACTCTTTCTGCTGTATCTCGGCATTCGCACGATGTTGCAGAAAGTGCCCGCCGATAATGGGATCAATAGCGGCAACAACAACGGCGGCAACGGCGAAGGCAGGCTCGCAAGCATCGGCCACGCCGGCGCGTTGAAGGCTTTCGCAAGCGCGCTGCTGCTCACGCTGACCAATCCGCAGACGATCATCATGTTCGCAGCACTCTTCACGACGCTCGCGCCGCGCGGACCGTTTTCGTCGAGCGTCGCGTTCACGACAGTGCTGGGCGTGTTTTGCGGATCGATCGCGTGGTGGTGCTTTCTCGTGACGGCCGTGTCGCTCGCGCGTCATGCGATCGGGCACAAGCTGCGCGTCGTCATCGACCGCATTGCGGGGTTTGCACTGGCCGCGTTCGGCGTCGCCGAAGTGCGCCGCGCGATCTGACGCAAACGCTTTCTTTCGTATCTCTGCTACCAGGTCCTTTGCAGCAAGCCGGGCCGTCTGCGGGCGGCCTTTCGTTTATCGCGTCGCCGTCACGCCCCGCGCGAAGCGTGCGCGCCACAAGCCATCGAGCGAATAGAGGGCGAGCGCGAGCCAGATCGCGCCGTAGCCGATCAGTTGCACGTGCCCGAACGGCTCCTGATAGATCAGCACGCCGATCAGCAATTGCAGCGACGGCGTCACGTACTGGATGAGCCCAAGCATCGACAGCGGAATGCGCCGCGCGCCCGCTGCGAACAGCAGCAGCGGCACAGCCGTGATCGGCCCGGCGAGCGCGAGCAGCACCTTCACACCAAACGACGCGGCGCCGAAACCGCTCGCCCCATGTGACGACGCGATGAACAGATACAGCGCGGCAACGGGAAAGAGCAGCACCGTTTCGAGTGTCAGCCCTTCGAGCGCGCCGAGCCGCGCCGTCTTGCGCAGCAGCCCATAGCCCGCGAAGCTGAACGCGAGTGCGAGGCTGATCCACGGCGGATGGCCGTTTTCCCACGTGAGCCACAGCACGCCGCACGCGGCAACGGCCACCGAGAGCCACTGCACGCGCCGCAGCCGCTCGCCGAGGAACACGAAGCCGAACAGCACGTTGATCAGCGGATTGACGAAGTATCCGAGGCTCGCCTCGACGATATGCCCCGCGTTGACGGCCCAGATATAGATGCCCCAGTTCGTCGACAGCAACAGCGCGCTCGCGGCGAAGCGTCCGAGCAGCTTCCGGTCGCGCAGCACGGGGCCGAGCCAGCGCCATTGCTGCCGCGCGGCCAGCACGATGAAGAGAAACAGCATCGACCACACCATCCGGTGCGCGAGCATCTCGATCGGGGAAATCTGGTGCAGCGTCTTGAAGTAGACGGGAAAGAGTCCCCATAGGGTGAACGCGAGGACTGCGTAGGCGACGCCGTAGTTCATTTTTATCGGTCTGCGGATGAAGAGGCACGGGCAACGCATCGCACGGCGTGCATCGTCGACGCCCCGTGCAAGCGCCGTCCGACGCGATCGCGGCGCCCAAAACGCTATTGTAAGCGGGTGGCCGGAGCCGTCATCATTGCGGACATCGGCGGGCATCCGGACGCTGCGCCGCCGGTTTTGCGACAATAGCGGTCTTTCGCCGCGCCGCAGCCCGATGGAACCGCCTGACGGACTGCCCGAGCCTTCGCCTGAGGAACCGCCTTCAGGCACAGCCCGCGCGCGGCTTCTGGCGACAGTACCGGCAAGCCTGCCCGCAACCAAATCCTTTAAAAGACCGTCCGCGGTCCGAGCAATGGCACTTCCCCACATCGATCTCCTGTATTCCGCGTCGGGTCTTTTCGTCGGCTTTCTGGTCGGGCTGACGGGCGTCGGCGGCGGCTCGCTGATGACGCCGATCCTCGTGCTGCTCTTCAACATCCATCCGGCGACGGCCGTCGGCACGGACCTGCTGTACGCGGCCGCGACCAAGGCGACGGGCACGCTCGTGCATGGGGTGAAGGGGTCGATCGACTGGCAGGTGACGCTGCGGCTGGCGGCGGGCAGCGTGCCCGCCGCGACCGTCACGCTGATCCTGCTGCATCGCTACGGGATGGAATCGCAGCGCGGCGGGCATCTGATTTCCGTCGTGCTCGGCGTCGCGCTGCTGATCACCGCGATCGCGCTGGTGTTCAGGCCGCAGCTCACCGCGTTCGCGGCTTCGCGCAAGCGCGCGACGGGCCAGGGCAGCACGCTCGGGCTGACGATGCTGACGGGCGCCGTTCTCGGCGTGCTGGTGTCGCTGACGTCGGTGGGCGCGGGCGCGATCGGCGTCACGGTGCTGCTGCTGCTCTACCCGATGCTGCCGATCACGCGCATCGTCGGCTCGGACATCGCGCATGCCGTGCCGCTCACCCTGCTCGCGGGCGCGGGCCACTGGCTGCTCGGCTCGGTCAACTGGTCGCTGCTCGCGTCGCTGCTGGTCGGCTCGATTCCGGGCATCATGATCGGCAGCTATCTGGCGTCGAAGGCACCGGACAAGCTGCTGCGCAACCTGCTCGCAGCGACGCTGACGCTCGTCGGCGTGAAGCTCGTGATGGCGTGATCCGTCGACGGGCCGCGTGCGATGTTTCCACTGCACATCGCGCGCAGCGACGCGACGATCATTTGAAGAAGCGGCAGTTGAGGTCGGTTTCGAACTGGCGAATCCAGTGGCCTGCCTTGTCCTCGTGATACGACTGCGCCCAGCCGCCGCGCCGTATCGTCAACAGGCGCGCGTGATGTGAAATGTCGTCGGGATCGTCGGTGGCGCTGATGTCGAAATGCGCGGGCGCAAAACCATGCCGCGCGCACACGAGTTCGAACGCGGCGCGTTCGCCGATCGGGAGATCGGTGTAAGTGAAGGCGTGTCTGTCCATGGCCGTCGCTCCGGAAGCGTCGATACTCCACAGTACCTCACGCGACGGGTAAACAGTGTGTCACGGCGAACAAGCACGATGGTCCGTCGCGTTTGAACGATGCATGAGACAGGGTGCTCGCGACGCGTCGTGTATCTGGCTCCATTCGTGTGCATCGTTGCGACTGCATCTCATGTGCGCGTCACACCGCTCGCGTTGTTTCTGCACTGACGCGAGCGGCGTGATGCTACGTGATCGTCGCTACGACTAGCGGCCCTTCATGCTCATCACTTGGGCACGTTCACCGCGCCCGCTCCCACCTGAATCGCATTCGCACCCGGGCTCATCGCGATCGCAGGCAGATTCGCCGTCGTGAGTACAGGCGCAGCACCCGGCGTGCCGCCACGCGGCACCGTGCGGATCACTTGCGACGGCGGCAGTGGCGCGCCGCTCTTCAGGTGATTCCACATCAGATCGAGTGCCTGGATGTTGTAGTAGTGCACCGGGATGAAGCGCGTGTCGAAACCGGCCGTGCTCAGGAACGCGTCGAAGTGCTGGCCGTTCATCACTTCATAGAACGACAGCTGGCTCTTCGATCCCTCCGTGATGTTGTTCATCGCCAGGTACGCGCGCGATGCGTGATTCACGGGCACGAGGGCATCGCTGCGTCCCTGCACGATGATGGCCGGCTTGCCGTGCAGATTCGCGGTCACGCGGATCGCGTTGACGTTGTCCTGCATGCGCTGGTCGCCCGTCGTCCACAGCGCGCGCAGACACGCGGCGCCCGTGAAGCTGGCGTCGGCCGTCGCGAGCCGGTGGTCCGCGCCACCCGGCGCCGCCGAGTTGTTGTAGACGAGGTTGATGCCGTTGGTCGGCGGCACGCCGTTGCCCAGGCCGAAGATGGAGAACATCGGCGGCGCCGTCGGAGGCACGCCCGCTGCGCCCGTCGTCGCATTCGTCGTGCCGAAGCTGAAGCCGCACAGATTGTCGATCACACTCGACTTCGTATACGCGTTCGCATACGTGACGGCGACAGCGGGCACGGCCTGCGAATCCCACATCGGCGCGTGCAGCACATCGGAGTCGGTTTCGTAGCCGGCCGCGTGCAGACGGTCGAGCGCATTGTTGGCCTGGCTCGTTTCGTCCGCACCGCTCACGAAGCCGCCCGCCGCCAGCGACGCGCAGCGCGCCGCGCGGATCGCCTGCGTAGTGGCGAGGGGCAGCGCCGTCAGATACGGCGAGCCTGCCGCCGCCGTCGCGGCCGCCGCGCACGGCTGCAGCATGTTCGCGTAGGTCATGTAGTCGGCGAGCGGCGCGCCCGCTGCGGGAATGGGGACGCCGCCCTCCAGCACCTTCGCCGACGACGCCATGCGCAGGTTGATCTGCGGCTCGCCGACGACGACGGCCGTGATCCATCCTTGCGTGTCCTGCTCGGCCGCCGCGAGCGACGCGCCGCCGCCGTTGCTGACGGACGCCGCGATCGTCGTGATGCTGCCCGGGTTGTAGCGCACGCCGTGCTGCTGGCCGTTGTTATCGACGGTCGGCGCGAACTGCTGGTTGAGCGCCCAGTACGCGAACTGCACGGCTTCGAGCGTGTTCTTGCCCCAGTCCTGCTCGGGGTTCTGCTGCGAGTGCGCGTGCTTGAACGCGTAGCGGTTCGGGAAGCCGGTGTTGAACGTCGACAGCGCACTCGACGACACGTTCGCCGTGAACAGGCTCTTCGTGCCCGCCGCCGTTGCCGCCGCGACCGTGCCGTTCATCAGCGTGACGAGGCTCGTCGCCAGCTCGTGCGCGCCGTTGCCGCCGCCTTTGTCGGTATAGGCGACCGCGCAGCCGCGCTTGAGGCCCCACTCGCCCGCCGCCGAAATCGCCCCATAGACGCCGCGCGAAGCCGACGATGTCGCCGTGACGATGCACGGATTGTTCGGATCGAACGTGGACGGCACCTGCACCATCAAGGTCACGTTCTGTCGGCCGCTGCCGTTGTCGGCGTAGGCGAGATATTCGGTGCCGGCGATCTTGCCCTCGCCGAGCGTATCGTTGCCGTTCAGGTCGACGTTGGGCCCCCAGAAGCGCCCATAGCCGCCGTTCGCCGACATGTCAACGAGCGCCCGGTAGTTCGACCAGATCGCAAGGCGGCGCAACTCGGCGGGCGTCGGCGCGGCGGAGTTCGCGAACGAGGGCGGCGTCGCCGAGCCGAGGCCCGTCTTGCCGAGGCCGCCCGTCAGCAGGTCGTCGCTGTTGCCGTCATAGGCGGTCGTGGTGACGCTGCTGGAAACCACGAACGAAGGCAGCGCGTTGGTGGTCGGGTTGTTGTGGTGATCGTCGCCGTGGCCACACGCGGCGAGCAGTATCGCGGACATTGTCGTGCAAAGAACAGTGGCGGCACGTCTGAACGGCAGTTTCCCTGTCATCATCGTCTCCAATGTCTTGTTGTCTCGGCGCCGGAGCTCATCCGCTGCCGTCAGTCGAAGCACGCAGCGGGCGAGCCGACGGCGGCTGCTCCAACGCAAGTTTCGCGCCGATTGCACGGATGTCGCGTCGGGCGCGCCGCCGTGCGGGTTCACCGGGAGTTCGCGCGATGCAGAAGCGCGAGCGCGAGCCACGAGGACCGTCTCGCGCCGGAGACAGTCCGGCGGCGCCAACACCCGCCGCGCGACATCCGCATGACCTGAAATATCGGCTGGATGCGGCTGCGAGGCAATCGGCTCTCCGTCTACGCGCAGAGATGGCGATCGAGCCGTCCCGTTTCGTGGAGAAACGCGGGCCTTCGTGCAGCCGTTTGCCGCGCGTCTGCCCGGCTTGCCGAACGCACGCGCAGCGCAGCGCCGCGCAAAACCGTACAAAGCGAAACGGGCTTCCGTTCGGCACGGAAGCCCGCTTGTCATTCTGACCGGTAACGACGCCGCAAGATGCACGGTGCCGCCCGTCGCGCGACCAGTCGTCCGCTACCCGCACCATCCGGACCGTAGTCCCTCCGGCGCGAGCCCGGCGGCATCGCTTACTGCTGCCGGACGCTGATCTTGTTCGTCACCGAAGTCACGCCCGCCACGCCCTTCGCGACTTCGCCAGCCTTCTGGATCTGGTCGTTGTCGGGCGCCGTGCCCGTCAGCGTGACCGCGCCGCCATGGGCGCGGACGTCGATTTTCGACACGTCGATGTCACCCGACTTATCGAGCGCCGCGCGGACCTTCTTGCCGAGCGCGCGGTTCTCCTTCTTCGCTGCCTTCGAGTTAGCGGCGGGCGCTGCCGCCGTCGTGCCGGTGGACGTGGAGTCGCTTGCCTGGGCATACGTGTGGCATGCGACGACCATTGCGACGACACCACCCAGTGCCTTCAGAAAATCGACCGATTTCATGACTTCTCCTTTTTGCTTTGGTTTGGACCGCGTTTGGCTAGCGGCTTGGTTACGACTGCGGGCGGCCCGCTTTCACGCGGCGCACAAAGGCGCAACGAGGCAATGGCGGGCCCTGGAGCGTTGTCACGGTCTGCGAGAGAGGCATTGGAAGGTGTGCGACGGCCGGCGCTACTGATGCGCAGCGGTTCATTTACGCTGGCCGTCCGCCGCGCGCCGGCAGCGCGCCCTGGTCTCGTAAGTCCGGCCGGGTCGCGCAGCGCAAACGTTGTTTCGCGGCAGCGATGCCAATGTAATCTAGCCGCGCAAGTTCTGCAAAGGATATCGCGCTTTCGTCGCGCTTCGCGTTGCAACTTCGGGCTTTGTTGCCGCTGCGCGCCGGCGGTGCCAAGTGAATGCCAGCTCACTATTTGTTATGCGTTTTTCGCACCGCGTCCCGGTTGCGCGCGCCGCCGCGCCTTCAATCTCATGTACCATCGGCGCGAACGTCGAAACGGGTGCGCAGCGTTTGCAGCCGGCGGGCGCTAGCCGTTGCGCCCGGGCAGATCGCCCGACATCATTGAACCAACCTGATCACTTCCTGACAACCAAGCATTCCCATGAAGCCTTCCGACGGACGTCCACCGGAACGCACCCCTCGCCGCAAGCCGCCCCACCTCGTCGCCCGCTTCGTGGCGATCTCGTGGCGCGATCTCGCCGTGTCGTTCGGCCCGATCCTGCTGATCAGCGCAATCGCGATCTACATCGCCGTGCGCCTGATCCAGCCCGCGCCGCCCGACACGCTGACAATGGCGGCCGGACCGAAAGGCAGCACTTTCTGGGTGGCCGCGCAGAGGTACAAGGCCATCCTCGCGCGCAACCGCATCACGCTCAATGTGCTGGAGACGGAAGGCTCCGCCGACAACCTCAAACGTCTGACCGATCCGCATGCGAACGTCGATGTCGGCTTCGTGCAGGACGGCATCGCGCCATCGAGGGAGATGACGGACGGGCTGATGTCGCTTGGTAGCGTCGGCTATGTGCCCGTCGCGATCTTCTATCGCGGCGCGATGGTCACGCTGTTGTCGGAGTTCAAGGGCAAGCGCATCGCGATTGGCGCTGAAGGCAGCGGCACGCGCGAGCTGGCGCTTCAACTGCTGAAGGCCAACGGCATCACGCCGGACGGCCCGACGAAGCTGCTGCCGCTCTCCGGCGACGACGCCGCGCAGGCGCTGATCGCGGGCAAGATCGACGCGGCCATCCTCACGGGCGACAACGCGCAGCCTCCCGTGATGGGCAAGCTGTATCGGACGGCGGGCGTGCAGTTCTACGATTTCACGCAGGCGGGCGCGTATGCGCGGCGCTTTCCATATCTGACGCAGCTCGAAATGCCGATGGGCTCGTTCGACCTCGGCAAGAACCTGCCGTCGACGACGCTGCACATGATCGCGCCGACGGAAGAACTTGTCGCGCGCGATTCGCTGCATCCGGCGCTCTCCGATCTGCTCATCGAAGCGGCGCGCGAGGTGCACAGCAAGGCGAGCGTGATGCAGAAGGCGGGCGAATTCCCCGCTCCGCTCGCGCACGACTTCCCGATCAGCGACGATGCCGCCCGCTACTACAAGTCGGGCAAGGGCTTCCTCTACCGCATCCTGCCGTTCTGGCTCGCGAGCCTCGCGGACCGGCTGCTGGTCGTGCTGGTGCCGATCATCGTCGTGCTGATTCCGGGGCTGAGGCTCGTGCCGTCGCTGTATGCGTGGCGCGTGAAGTCGCGCATCTACCGCTGGTACGGCGCGTTGATCGCGATCGAGCGCGAGGCGCTCAACGAAACGTCGGCGGCCGAGCGCGAGGGGCTCGTCGAACGGCTCGACAAGATCGAGGAGTCGGTCAACGGCCTGAAGATGCCGCTTGCCTATGCAGATCAATTCTATGTGCTGCGCGAGCATATCGGCTTCGTGCGGGCGCGCCTCACGCGCGATTCGGAAGCGGCCGCGGCGGCCGCCGCGCGTGACGTGGCTGACGACGCGCAACCGGCTCACTCGGCTCACTCGGCCCACTCGGCCCACTCGACCGGCTCGCCGGACGAAGCACGCGCCCATGCCGGCGGCGCCATCACCCGCGCCGAAGCACGCGCAGCCAGTCACGAAGCTCACGAGGACCGCGAAGGGCCGGGCCACGACGCGTGATCGCTCCTGCGAAGGTACGTTGAAGAGCCGGACGCAACAGCGCCGCTTCATCAAATGATGCGAACGGGGCGTGCTTTGCGTAAGATCGAATCAACCAGAACGGGTTGACGCACGGCATCGCGACAGCCCGCCGACTCAGGAAACCGGGAGACATCATGACCGATGGCATCGACGCCACGCAGCCACTGTGGTTTTACGACTTTGTCTCGCCGTTCTCGTATCTGCTGCTCGAACAGCACGACAAATGGCCCGGGTTGCCGTTCGTGCTGACGCCCGTGCTGCTGAACGATCTGTATCGCCACTGGGGACACCGCGTCGCCTACGACGTACCCGCCAAGCGCATCTTCACGTACCGCTACGCACTCTTTCGCGCCGAGCAACTGGGCATTCCGTTCCGGATGCCGCCCGCGCATCCGTTCGACTCGGTCAAGCCGATGCTGCTCGCGACGGCGCTCGGCGCCGACATGAACACGGTGCGCGAAATCTTCCGCTTCATCTGGCGCGACGGCCGCGATCCGTCGACGGCGGATGGCTTCGCCGCGCTGTGCGAACGCATGAACGTGCCCGACGGCGAGGCGCTGATCGCGCGCGGAGCGACGCGCGCGCAACTGACGCGCAACGGCACCGACGCGATCGCCATCGGCGTATTCGGCGTGCCGACGTTCTGGCTGAACAAGCAGTTGTTCTGGGGCGAAGACGCGCTGCCGATGGCGCTCTACTGCGCGCGCACGCCGAACTGGCTCGAATCGAAGGAAGTGAAGCGCATCACGTCGCTGCCGTCGGGGCTCGCGAAGGCCTGAGCGGGCGGCGTCTGGTGGCTGGGTGTGCCGTACGTAGCCAGGCGGTTGCTGCATGGCGGGTCCGTCGTGCGGCGCTGGCAACGCAGGTCGTGCATGGCGTGGCGCTCGTAGCGCGACACCCGCTCACGGCGCCCGTCGCACCGCGCCGCTTCGGCGCCATTGCGTCGCGCTTTTGCGCGGCACCCGCAACGCGCGTGGCTCACGGTCCGTGATGCCCGTCATACCGCTTGCGCTATGGCCGGCGCGGGGCAAACGGGCCTAAGGTTATGGCTTCGCGCGTGCGGCGCGATGCTGGCAACGGGATCACTGCCCGCGCGCGATGCACGGTTCGATACCCGCATTCGAATGCCTTCAACGGGCCTTCCCCGCCCCGCCGATTCATGGACGACGTCACTGCCGCTTCACTCGATATCTGGCTCGTGCGCGTGCTGCGCACATTGCTCGTCGAGCGCAGCGTCACGCAGACCGCGTTGCGGCTGAACCAGACGCAGCCCGCCATCAGCACCGCGCTGCGCAAGCTGCGCGAGACGCTGAACGATCCGATTCTCGTGCGCGGCAAGTCGGGCATGGTGCCGACGGAATACGGCGAATCGCTGCTCGCTTCCGCGCAGAAGGTGCTGCGCGACGTCGATTTCGTCGCGACGCCTCATGGCGACTTCGATCCGGCGCGCTCGCGCCGCACGTTCCGCGTCGCCGCGCCCGACTATCTGAACGACTTCTTCATGCCGACGGTGATCGCGCAGTTCCGCGAGGCGGCGCCGCATGCACGGCTCGAAATCGAATCGCTCGGGCCGCTGCTCGATCATGCGTCCGCGCTCGATGCCGGCGAGCTCGATCTCGTGATCGGCAACTGGCCGAAGCCCGACGCGCGCTTCGAGCGCAGCGACCTGTTCTCCGATACCGTCGTGTGCATGATGCGCGCCGATCATCCCCTCGCGAAAGCGCCGCTGACGCGCGACGCGTATCTCGCCGCGCCGCATCTCGCGCCCGCGCACTATAGCGGCGCGCGCGGCGGCGCGATCGACACGGGGTTCAAGCGAGCGAACGCGTCGCGGCGCATCGTCGCCACGCTGCCCTACTTCGGGCTCGTGCCGCAGGTGCTGCTGCAATCCGATCTGATCTTCACGACGACGCGCCGCTTCGCGCGGCATTACGCGGAGATGCTGCCGCTCGCGGTCGTCGACGTGCCGATTCCGTTTCCGCGCATCAAGTGCTATCAGATGTGGCATCCGCAGCCGGACCGGCCAAGCGATATCGCGTGGCTGCGCGGGCTGATGGCGCAGGTGTCGGAGATGCTGGTGGCGACGAAGGGGCGGCGGGGGACGAAGTAAAGCGCCGCGAGTTCATTCGCGGATGCCCGGGCGAAGCGAAGCAAACATAAGAAGCGGACGCAAAAAAACAGGCGCGGCAAGCTTCCCCGCCGCGCCCGCTGGAGGAATCGAACGTCGCTTCAAACGCCGATACAGGGTGCGTTCTGAGCGCAGCCAAAGTCCGCAAGCGAAACCTGCTGCGTGCGCACTTGCAGCAGCTCGGCGCACACGGCCACCGCAATCGACGGCGGCGCCTTGTCGACGATTCCCGGCACGCCGATCGGACAGGTCATTTCAAAGAGGCGCTCGGCATCGACGCCTCGACCGATCAAGCGACGCTCGAACTTCACGCGCTTGGTCTTGGAGCCGATCAACCCGAAGTACGCGAAATCGCGCCGCCGCATGATGCGCTCGGTCAGCGAAAAATCGAGCGCGTGATTGTGCGTCATCACGAGGAAGTACGCGCCCGGCGGCGCTTCGTCGACGATGGCAGCGGGCGTGTCGGTCGCTTCGACCTGCACGTTCGCGGGCACTTCGTCGGGGAACAGTTCGTCGCGTTCGTCGACCCATTGCACGACGCACGGCAAACGGCCAAGCAGCGCGATCAGCGCATGACCGACGTGGCCTGCGCCGAACAGCACGATATGCATCGGCGGCGGCAACTTCGTCGCGTGGCCGCTGCGCCGGCCGATCTGAACAGGCATGTCGGAGAAAGACGGAACGCGCATCATGGCGAACACTCCACAACTCGAGTTTAGTGCCGGTCCTGGCGGGCGGCACGCACCGCGCCGACTGCCTTCAGGATTTCTTCGCCCGTCGCGGGCGCGTTCAGCGGCGGATTCACCTTGTAATCGCCGACGGCGGCCACCGCATCGCGGATCGCAAAGAACACGGAGAACGGCAGCAGCAGCGGCGGCTCGCCCGTCGCCTTCGAGCGGTGAGTGCTGTCCTCCGCGTTGCGGTTCTTGAAGAGACGCACGCGGAAGTCGGGCGGCGTGTCGTTGACGGTCGGAATCTTGTAGGTGGATGGCGCGTGTGTCATCAGCTTGCCGCCCGCGTTCCACCACAGCTCTTCTGTCGTGAGCCAGCCCATGCCCTGAATGAAGCCGCCTTCGACCTGGCCGACATCGATTGCCGGGTTCAGCGATGCGCCCACATCGTGCAGCGCATCGGCGCGCAGCACGCGCATTTCGCCCGTCAGCGTGTCGATCACGACTTCCGACACGGCCGCGCCATACGAGTAGTAGAAGAACGGCCGCCCTTGCAGCTTCGCCTGATCCCAGTAGAGCTTCGGCGTCGCGTAGAAACCGTCGGACCACAACTGCACGCGCGCGACGTACGCTTTCGCGATCACTTCTTCGAACGGCACGACGGCATCGCCGACCAGCACGCAGTCGCCCGCGAAACGCACCTGCGATGCCGTCACTTCGCCTGCGCCGAACTTGTCGGCGACGAACGCGGCGAGACGTTCGCGCAACTGACGCGCGGCATCCTGCGCGGCCTTGCCGTTCAGGTCCGAGCCCGTCGATGCCGCCGTCGCCGACGTGTTTGCGACCTTCGACGTATCGGTCGCCGTCACGCGCACGCGATTGAAGCTCACGCCCAGTTCATGCGCGACCACCTGCGCGACCTTCGTGTTGAGCCCCTGGCCCATTTCCGTGCCGCCGTGGTTCACGAGCACCGAGCCATCGGTATAGATGTGAACGAGCGCGCCCGCCTGATTGAAGTGCGTGACGTTGAACGCGATGCCGAATTTTACGGGCGTCAGCGCGAGGCCCTTTTTCAGCACTGCGTTGTTGCGGTTGAATTCGAGCACTTCGGCGCGGCGCTTGCGATAGTCGCTCGTCGCTTCGAGCTCGTCGATCAGCTCGTGAATCACGTTGTCTTCGACGATCTGGCCATACGGCGTCTGGTTGCGCTCGGTCTTGCCGTACAGATTGCGACGGCGCACGTCCAGCGAGTCCTTGCCGAGCGAACGCGCGACGTTGTCGATGACGTACTCGATCGCGAATGCGCCCTGCGGCCCGCCGAAGCCACGAAACGCCGTGTTCGACTGCGTGTTCGTCTTGCCGCAGAAGCCGTCGATGGCCACATCCGACAAGTAGTACGCGTTGTCGAAGTGACAGACGGCGCGCGTCATCACGGGGCCCGACAGGTCGGCGGAAAAGCCGCAGCGCGACGTCATGTCGACGGACACGCCTTCGATCACGCCTTCGTCGTCGTAGCCGACGTCATACGTATAGTGGAAATCGTGGCGCTTGCCCGTGACCATCATGTCGTCGTCTCGGTCCGGACGCAGCTTGACGGGGCACAGCAGCTTCCACGCGGCGAGCGCCGCGCAGCACGCGAACATCCCCGACTGCGATTCCTTGCCGCCGAAGCCGCCGCCCATCCGGCGGCATTCGACCAGCACGTTGTGCGAGTGGACGCCCAGCACGTGCGAGATGAGATGCTGCATTTCGCTCGGGTGCTGCGTCGAGCACCAGACGTGCATGCCGTCGTCGTCCTTCGGCACCGCGTATGAAATCTGGCCTTCCAGGTAGAACTGCTCCTGCCCGCCGAGCAGCATTTCTCCCGCTTCGCGATGCGCCGCGCGCGTGAGCTTCGAGGCGGCGTCGCCGCGCGCGAGCTTCATCGGCGGAATCACGCTCTGGTTCGCGGTGCGCGCCTGCTGCGCCGTCAGCACGGCGGGAAGTTCCTCGAATTCGAACTCCGCGCGACGCGCGCCGAGGCGCGCCGCATCGTGCGACGTCGCGACAACGATGAACATCGGCTGACCGACGTACTGCACGATGCCGTCCGCGAGAATCGGATCGTCGCCTTTGACGATCGGCGCGCAGTCGTTGTGGCCGGGGATATCGTCGGCGGTGAAGACGGCGACGACGCCGGGCGTCGCGCGCACCTTGTCGAACTTCATCGACACGATCTTCGCGTGCGCTTTCGGCGACAAACCGAGCGCCGCGTGCAGCGTGCCCGCGAGTTCGGGGATGTCATCGGTGTAGGTCGCGCGGCCGCTCACGTGCAGATGCGCGGATTCATGCGGACGCGACACGTGCACTTGCGTGAAGTCGGCGAGTTCCGTGGCGTCCTTCAGAAACGGTTCGGCTTGCTGGTTCATTCTGCTGGTTCTCCGTATTCCTGTCAGTCAAGCCGTAGCGCCGGCGGCAATGACCGCACGCACATCGAGCGCGCTCTTTTGCAGCGGATCGTTCGGGCGCGTTTCGAGCCAGAAGCGGTACAGCGTGTTCTTCGCGGCTTCGAGGCGATAGCCGCTTGTCGCGCGCATGTCGGTGAGCGGCTCGTAGTCCTTCGCGAGCGCGATCATCGCGGCCTGCGCGGTGGCTTCGTGCCAGTCGCCATCGGCGAGCGTGGCTTCGGCATGCGTCGCGCGCTTCGGCGTTGCCGCCATGCCGCCGAACGCGATGCGCGGCTCGCGAATCGAGTCGCCGTCCGCGATGAACGAGAACGCGGCGCACACGGCGGAAATATCCGAGTCGAAGCGCTTCGAGATTTTGTACGTGCGAAACGTGAAGTGCTTGCGCGCTTCGTTGCGCGCGGGCACCTTCAGGCCCACGACGAATTCGTGCCCGGCCATGTCCTTCTTCTGATACGCGAGATACAGGTCTTCGAGCGGCAGCTCGCGTTCGATGTCGCCGCCGCGCAGCACGACGCGCGCGCCGAGCGCGATCAAGCCGGGCATCGAATCGCCGATGGGCGAACCGTTCGCCACGTTGCCGCCGAGCGTGCCCGCGTTGCGAATCGGCAGCGACGCAAAGCGCTGCCACATCTCGGTGAGTTCGGGATACTGCTTCGCCAGTTCGGCATACCCGCGCTCGACCGTCACGCCCGCGCCGATTTCGATCCAGTCGTCGTTTGTCTCGACTTTCTGCATCTCGGCGATCTGGCCGACATACACGATGTGGCCCAGGTCGCGCATCATCTTCGTGACCCACAGGCCGATGTCGGTGCTGCCCGCGAGAATGCGCGTCGTCGGCGCATCGGCCTTGATCTTCGCGAGCGCGTCGACGGTGCGCGGTGCGTCGAACGTCTGACCGTTGCATTCGTAGTGGAAGGTGTCGCCGCGCTCGATCGTCGCGAGCTTTTCGGCCAGGGCCTTCACGTTGACGGGCGCTTTCGGCGCGGGCAGCTGAAACATGCGCTCGGCCGCATCGACGATCGGGCGGTAGCCGGTGCAGCGGCACAGGTTGCCCGTCAGCGCGTTGGCGATCTCGGCGCGATCCGGCACTGTCCGGTTCGCGCATGCATGCTCGTGGCCGTGCTTCTCGTACATCGACCACATCGACATCACGAAACCCGGCGTGCAGAAGCCGCATTGCGAGCCGTGGCACTCGACCATCGCCTCCTGCACCGGATGCAGGCCGCCGTCCGGCTGGCGCAGGTCTTCGACGGTGAAGAGAGCTTTGCCGTCGAGCGTCGGCAGAAACTGGATGCACGCGTTGACGGCCTTGAAGCTGACGCCGCCCGCGTCGTCGCGCTCGCCGATCACCACTGTGCACGCGCCGCAATCGCCTTCCGCGCAGCCTTCCTTGGTGCCCGTGCAGCGCGCGTCTTCGCGCAGGTATTGAAGAACCGTGCGGGTGACGGGCGCGTCGGTGATCTCACGGATCGCGTTGCGATGGTAGAAGCGGATCGGCTGGCTCATGTCTCGTGCTCGTTTCGGTTATTCGCATCCGCATGGGGAGTGCGGACGGTGCGGCTGACGGTTCGAAAAGTAGCATCATCAATGATCACAACCCATAGGCCCGATCGCATGGGGGACATACAACTGGAGCGATAAATTGAGACGGCGGCGAGCTGTTGCACTTATGTCGATGAGTCCGTTTCGATATGTTTTCGTCTTAATTCGCTCATATCGGACATCCTATGTGCTGATGGCGTAACTTTGCAAGCCTGCCAGAAACCGGAAAAAATTGACGGGAACCCGTCAGAGCCATCGTTCAGCCCCATTTCATCGACGAGAAAATATTGAACAGGGTCTGCAAGGGAATCGGTTCCATGGGAAAATCACGCCTCCCTGCTGATTTCAAGTCTCGTTTTCCCCATGTCCGTCGACTCCGCTACGCCGCGCAGCGAATTTGCGACCACGTTGCAGATCATTCCCGTCGTTTTCTTCACGTTCCTTTGCTACCTGACGATCGGCATTCCGCTCGCGGTGCTGCCGGGCTACGTCCATGACGATCTCGGTTACAGCGCCGTGCTCGCGGGTCTCGCGATCAGCGTCCAGTACTTCGCGACGCTCGCATCGCGGCCGCTCGCGGGCCGTTCCGCCGACACGCTCGGGCCGAAGAAAACGGTGACGATCGGCCTGATCGGCTGCGGTGCGAGCGGCGTGCTGTTGCTCGTGGCCGTGCTGCTCGGCCACTGGCCGGCGCTGAGCCTCGGTCTGCTGGTGCTGAGCCGTCTCGTGCTCGGCTTCGGCGAAAGCCTGTGCGGCACGGGCGCGATCCTGTGGGGCATCGGACGCGTCGGCACGACGAACAATGCGCGCGTGATCTCGTGGAACGGCATCGCCACTTATGGCGCGCTCGCGATCGGTGCGCCGCTCGGCGTCGCGATTGCGCATGCGGTCGGATTCTTCGCGCTCGGCGCCGTCGTAATCGCGCTCGCGGCGCTCGGCTACTACCTCGCGCGCCTGATCGCGCCCGTGCCCGTCGTGCACGGCGAACGCATGTCGTATCGCAGCGTGCTCACGCGCGTGCTGCCGCATGGCATCGGGCTCGCGCTCGGCTCGACGGGCTTCGGCTCGATCGCGACGTTCATCACGCTGTTCTACGCGGCGAACCACTGGCCGAACGCGGCGCTGTCGCTGACGGTGTTCGGCACGCTGTTCATCGGCGCGCGGCTTTTGTTCGCCAATACGATCAAGACGTACGGCGGCTTTCGCGTTGCGATTGCGTCGTTCTCGTTCGAATGCGTCGGCTTGCTGTTGCTATGGCTCGCGCCCGTGCCGCATGTCGCGCTGGCGGGCGCCGCGCTGACGGGCTTCGGCTTCGCGCTCGTGTTCCCCGCGCTTGGCGTCGAAGCGGTGGGACTCGTGCCGCCCGCGAGCCGTGGCGCGGCGCTGTCCGCGTATTCGGTGTTCCTCGATCTGTCGCTCGGCGTGACGGGGCCGCTGGCGGGCTATATCGCCGGCGAGTTCGGCTACGGCTCGGTGTTTCTGTTCGCGGCCGTCGCCGCGGCAGCCGCCGTCGCGCTGTCGACGATGCTCTATCTGCGCAATGCGCGCACGCCGAACGCGCCGGCAGCGGCATGATGCCCGTCTGAATCCGGATCAAAAAAAGCGACGCCGCGTGCGTCGCTTTTTTTATTGGCACCCCGCTTTCGCCGATCAGGCGTTCAGCGCTTCGCCCTTCGCGCTGCTCGCGAGCGACCGCTCCAGCGCCGCGACGCCCGCGGGCAGATCGACATTCACGCCCAGATCGATCATCGTCCGCCCGAACGCGTGCAGCGTGCGGAACAGGTTGTGTTCGCGGGCCTGCTCGCCCATCTGGCCGATCCGCACGATCGGCAAGCCGAACGACCCGGAAATCTCGACCTGATGATGACGCGAGATATGCCCGCAGATGTCGCCGGGCGTGAGATCGGGCCGGTCTTTCGTCGGCACCTCGATGCCGACCACGGAGTTCAGCCGGCACTCGGCGGGCGCGTACAGTTGCAGGCCCATCGCGCTGATCCCCGCCTGTAGCGCGAGCGAGCACTTCAGATGCCGCGCGAAGCGCTTCTCGAGCGTCTCCGCGCACACGAGCCGCAGCGCCTCGTGCAACGCGAGCACGCCCGACACAGGCGCTGTGTAGTGATAGCCCGCGTTGTGCCAGAAGTTCTCGGCCAGCGATGCGTCGAGGCACCAGTGCGCGCTTGCATGCGAGCGTCCTTTCACGCGCTCCCACGCCGCATCCGAAAACGCGATCAGCGACACGCCCGGAATCGACGACAGCCCCTTCTGCCCGCCCGTGATGACGGCATCGATGCCCCACGCGTCCATTTCGAGCGGCATCGTCGACAGCGTGCACACGGCGTCGACGACGACCAGCGCGCCCGCCTTCTTCGCGAGCGCCGCAATGTCGTTCAGGTGATGGTTCCAGACGGTGTTCGAGGTCTCGCCCTGCACGATCGTCACGATCTCGGGACGCACGCGGCGGATCGCCTCCTCGACCTGTTCGAGCGTCGCGACCGTGCGGTCAGCGACTTCGAGCAGCGACACGTCCGCGCCGACGCGCCGCCCCATTTCGGCCATCCGCGCGCTGAAGAAACCGTTCTTGATGCTGAGCACACGAGTGCCGGGCCACGCGAGATTGGAGATCGCCATTTCCATCGCGGCCGAGCCCGGACCCGCGACGCCCAGCACCCACTTCGAGTTCGTCTGGAACACGTAGCGCGCCATCGTCTTCACCTGTCCGACCACCTTGGCCATCGTGCCGCCCAGATGATTGATGACGATCGCATTCGCCTTCGCGACGGCGGCGGGAATCGGCACGGGGCCGGCGCCCATCATCAGGAGCGGTTCTTCGGGAAGAATCGCATCGAGCGATTCGACTTCGGGACAGGGAACGACGTTGGAGGTTGTATGGGTCATGACGGAAACGCACGAAAGATGAACGTTGCAGGAAAGATGGCCCGCCGCGCGCAGCAACACCTGCGCGCGGCGGGCCATCTTTCGATCATTCACCGATATGCGTGCTTGCGCAAGCGTTCAGAGAGATTCGATGACGGTTTCGGGCGAGCCGCAGTCACCTGACGTGGTCACCAGACCTCTCTTCTCTCAAACGCGTCCTTGTCGTCGATTGCGATGCCGATCTCCTCGTACATCGCGCGCTTGCGACTGCGAATCCCGCCATTACGTTTTTCGTACGAATCTTTTTAAAAATTATGCGCGCATTAATTCATCTATCGATTTAACCGGATTAATCGAAATGTGCGTACGAATAAGGATGCGTATTAACCAGCATCATTCGAAACGGGAAGCAATCCAATGCGGTGACATATTCGTGTCAGCCGGTTTTCGCGCGTTTGATAGATATCAAATCAGCCGTGCCGCTTCTGTCGACAGACATCGTTCCCTCGCAAAGTTGCCGAACGATCCGGAACTGCATTTTTCAGTCAAATAAATTTTTTATGTCCGTATTTGAATGCTTGCAAAATCGCCTTGACAGATTCCGCCAGATTAAAGCACGCTGGTTTTTACAATTGCGAAATAACATCGTCCATTCGATAAATATTGAAATTCCCAGCCACTGTCAATACTATTTTCTGGACGACCTGGTAAAAATTCCAGAACCGGCAATCGTTTGTAATCGGCCGGTACACCACCAGCGAGGCCGATGCGGACAGCACGCTGCCGCACGCCACGCCGGGTCAACGACGCGCGGCTGAACCGCGCTTTGCGAGGGCGCTACCATGAATCAGATCTACGCTATGCGGGTCTTCGTCCGGGTTGCGGAGACTCAGAGCTTCAGACGCGCGGCCCAGCAACTGAAGGTGTCGAACGCGCTGGTCACACGTTCGATCGCAACACTGGAGGCGCATCTGCATGCGCGCCTCATCAATCGCACGACACGCAATCTCTCGCTGACTGAAGCGGGCACGCACTATCTGGAGGGCTGCCGCGGCCTGCTCGAAGAACTCGATCTTCTGGAAGGCTCGGTGGCGGGCACCGAGCGCGAGCCAGCCGGCACGCTGCGTGTCGTCGCGACAGCCGCACTGTCGCCCCAGGCCCTCACGCAATTGCTCGACGGCTACCGGCGGCGTTATCCAAAAGTGCGCATCCGGCTCACGCTCACGGAGCGCGCGCCGCATCTGCTCGAAGACGGCTACGACGTCGGCCTCTTCATCGCGGAGCATGGATCGTCGTCGGGGCATAACGCGGAGGTCGACAGCGTCGAGTTGTCGTTCGCGACGCAGCGACTCGTGCCGTGCGCCGCGCCCTCCTACCTCGCGCTGCGCGGCGAGCCGCGCCATCCCGAGCAACTTGCGCTGCACTCGTGCATCACGACGCCGGCCGAGCAGCGCGGCCCGATAGCATGGCATTTCGTCGATGGGGATGGCGACCCGCGACCCGTCGCGTTCGAACCGTCGTACACGGTGAACAGCCGGCTGCTTGTGCGGCTCGCCGCGATCGCCGGCATGGGCGTCGCGGTGCTGCCCGAAACGCTCGTCGCCGACGACTTCGCGACGAGCGTCTTGAAGCGCATCATGCCGGACTATACGGTCGATGAATCGCAGGCGAAGGTGTCGCTCGTCTATCCGCGCCGCCACCACCTGCCGACGAAGACGCGTACATTCATCGATTACACGGTCGAGCAAGCGGGATGCGCGGAGCCGGAGGTTCCCACGAACGCGCAAGCGATGATGGCGCACGAGCTGCACGTCGTGCGGCACGCGTCATAGGCGCGCGGCGTCGCGGGAGTCAGGAACCCATGCGCATGATCCTGTTCAGCAGCCGGCAGTACGACGTCGACACGTTCAATGAGGCGAACACCGCGTTCAAGTACGAGTTGCACTTTCAGGAGTCGCATCTCGATGCGGACACAGCCGTGCTCGCCGACGGTTACGACGTCGTGTGTCCGTTCGTCAACGACACCGTCGATGCGGCGACGCTCGAGCGCCTGCATGCGGGCGGCACGCGGCTCATCGCGCTGCGCTCGGCGGGCTTCAATCACGTCGATCTGGCGGCGGCCCGGCGGCTCGGCATGCCCGTCGTCAGAGTGCCCGCGTATTCGCCGCACGCGGTCGCCGAGCACGCGGCGGGACTGGTGCTCGCGCTGAACCGGAAGCTGCCGCGCGCCTTCGCCCGCACGCGCGAGGGGGATTTCTCGCTGAACGGGCTGCTCGGCTTCGACCTTCACGGCAAGACGGTCGGCGTGATCGGCACGGGCATCATCGGCCGGTGCTTTGCGCGTGTCATGGCGGGCTTCGGCATGCGGGTGCTCGCGCACGATCCCGGTCCTGAGTCGCCCGAAGTCCTCGCGCTCGGCGGGCGCTACGTGCCGCTCGATACGCTGCTCGCTGAGTCGGACGTCGTGAGCCTGCACTGCCCGCTGCTGCCCTCGACGCACCACCTGATCGACAGCCGCGCGCTCGCGAAGATGAAGCGCGGCGCAATGCTGATCAACACGGGGCGTGGCGGGCTGGTCGAAAGCAATGCGCTGGTCGGCGCGTTGAAGAGCGGCCAGCTGGGACATCTCGGGCTCGACGTGTACGAGGAGGAAGGCGGCATCTTCTTCGAGGATCATTCGAACCTGCCGCTGCAAGACGATGTGCTCGCGCGTCTGCTGATGTTTCCCAATGTGATCGTGACCGCGCACCAGGCCTTTTTCACGCGCGAGGCGATGACCGAGATCGCGCAGACAACACTCGGCAACGTGAAAGCGTGGCGCGAAGGGACGCCGCGCAATGTCGTCGAGGCGCCTGCGAAGGGATAAACAGCGCGCGGCCGGATACGTCGAAGCGGCCAATGAAGCAACGAAGGTCAGCGAGATGAGGGGAACTTGCATCGTTACGCTGGCCGTTTCACTCATGCGGATTCTATTCGATCGCCCGTGCGCACATCCCCTGGTGGCGGATGTTCGCGATGACACTGCCCGTGTTCGTCATCACCCAGTTCCTGACGCCGACCGCTTTCGCCATTCACCCGTTTGGCTCGCATAGCCGGCGTCAGTTTCTCTGCTCCAGCTGGCATGGCAGGTCACGACGCTTTCCGGATCCAAGGTGCATACCGCCCGTCGGATTATCACAGCGTATTGCGCCCCTGAATGTGGGCAATCTAACGCTCGATGTAGCGTTGGTCGGCTCGGACACGCGTTCTCTTCCGTCACCGTTCTGGCAGTCAAACGAGTTGATTGAGTTTTATGTGAACTGGGCGCGCATGTGAACCGGCACACAGATCAAAATGGCTCAGCCGAGAATAATTCGCTAAAAGACCAACACCGGTGAACCTCTCATGGATGAGCGGGCGCTTCAGGAACGCGCCGTCCTTGTCTCCACCACGCGCTTCGTGGGCAGCGCGCAAAGAACGGGGCCTGCCCATAGTTCCGTTCTTCATCCCCCTGTTACTGGGCGACGTGGTCTGGCGATGGGAAAAGGCCTCCTACGTTGGGAGAGAACTATGTGGCTGCGCCCGTACGTGATTGCGATTCTGGCTGGCTTCTCGATTCTGTGGATTGCCATTGCGTGGGCGCTGGTACGCGGGGCGAAGGCCGGCAAGCGCCGGCCGCGGCGTGGAGATGTCACCGCAAAGGGGCCGATCTCACATCAAGAGTAACCGCTGGACGTAGCGCACCGGGCGCGAAATCGTAACGGAAGCACCCGGCTCTTCCATTGTCGGTGGCTAAAGTAGCCACAGCGCGCGGCCGATGCATCCGGACTGGGCTCGATCGCGGGCGAGAGCAGTGTGCAGCTGCTCGTGTGACTTTCCTTTTCAAACAATGGTGCGAGTGGGCGCCCGGCGAAAACGCACCCGGCCCCACGACTCGCACTGAACCGGCTGCGTGGCTCACGGTCGACGGATCGTGAGACATCAATAGCGTCACGCACGAGGAAGGTGAACAGATGCACCGCGACGATGAAAACCTTTGCATAAGTGCATAAGTCGGTGTGTGCGGTGGAAGCGTAGTCTGTAACCGCTTCCACCGCGCCGCGCTCGGCTCACCGGCTACTCGCCGGCCACATTGCCTTTACTGCTCATACGCAGTCGGCAGCACTTCCTGAAACGTGGGTACGACGTGCATCACCGTGATGTGCTCGCGCGAGATCAGGTGGCGCATGTGCTGTAGATCGCTTTCCTCGCGCGTCGATGGAATCACCAGCCGGGCGCCGTGCAGCAAAGGCCACATCGCTTTGATCCGGTACTGAACGCACCTCGACACATCTCGGTCCGACGGAGTTCACACGCAAATGCCAGCGAAACCGGCCCCGCACGCGCAATCCATCCGCGCCTTTCACAGGTCCTGACGCCAAGGAGTAGGCAACCCACCAGCCATAACCGGTCCAACCAGCCAGAAGGTTGATAAGCGCCACCAACTTGATCCGATGGTGTGAACGTGTCAGTGCTAGAAAGGTCGGGACGAAGTAAACTCCAGCACTGGCGGACAGTGACAACGTTGGCAGAGCAGTCATTTGGTGAAACCCCCGTAAGAATTTGATTGTGTCTACTCCAGCTGACGACTATCCCGGGTCGGGGTCAGTCTATCCGGCATCGGCGACGACAGCAGTTCCACTCATGAAATGGCGACGGCCGGGCGTTGACCACCCGCCAGCGCTTCACAGCGCGCTGTACGGCAACATCGCCCGCGCTGGGCGCACCAGGCACGATGTAGTCCATGACTCTGCCGTTGAATCACGGCATCCTGCGCCACGTGCCCGATGCCGCGCCTATGTGCGGCGGGGTTCCACTGACGCAACTCGACGCCGTCGACGAGCACGCTTTCGGTCAGGACAGCGTGCAGGACCAGATCAGAGATAAACCCCAATGCGTGCATGCCGGGTCTGACAGAGATGTTCATACGAGCCGCGGCCCGAATTAACATCTCGGGTGTGAGTCGCCGGTCAATCAGCGGCAGGGCGGCGACGAGGGCTTCGGCACGCGTTGGCCGGGCGAATAGTCGGGTAACCTCGAGAAGACAACCCGGCAAGGGATTCTCTTTGATACCAGACGTCGGCCGCACGTCCCACCCGTGGGTCGCGCATTGCACCGCTGCCACGGCTGCGGCTCTTGGCGTGGCGGAATGCATTTACAGCAAACCGGCACGCGCGTAATGCTTCGTGTGGTCCAGCGATCCAATGGACCCTGAAGTCGCCGCGATAAAGTCCCCGGTCTTGTGCATGATGATCCCCGTGTATGCTCATTTTATACTTCGTTTCTGACGGCTTTTTTGCAAAGATCTCAGCAAGTAATGGACCATGCATTCCAGGCTCAGAGCTTGTCACATGGCGCGCAGCTTCGCGACGGTCGGCCGATGGAAAAAGCAGAGGACTTGGTTTCAGCTGTGAAACATGAAACACCATGATGCGCGCAAAGCCGCAGAGGGAACGGCCTGCATCGGCGCGCCCGCGTTCTTTGCGCGCCGTGGACACGTAGCAAAAAAAATCGGGCGCCGGAATTGCGTTGCATTCCTGAAACGCGCGCCGGTTTTATGTCGTCGTTTTGTTGCAAGGGGCTCGTCGAAAAGTGCCGCGCTCTACGACGGCCGCGCGCTCGCATTGAGCCTGACGGCTCGCGGCCGCACCGCCGCGAAGCGCGCAACGCAATGGCCCGACTTCCTGGCGAAAGCTGTCGGCACGCTGCGATCATTTCGGCCGCTTCGGGCAGCTGTTCCTCGATCGCCTTCGCTCGTGTCGCGAAGTCGGTGGCCCGCACCGGACCAGAGCGCCGCGCGCGAGGGTTATGCGAAGTTTCAGATACGCGCCTGCACGTCCGCGCCGGTGGAACCGGGACGCAGCGCGGTGCGCGCGTCGTCGGGCGCACCGCAGTACTGGCGCAGCAGCGCCGCTTCGCGCTCGTGCACTTCGACAGGAAACCACACGGCGCCCGCCGCCAGCATGTAACGCGCGCGATGCTGCCCGTTGCGAAACGCGACCACGCCTTCGTGCTCCAGCCTGAGCCAGCCGAGCAGCCCCGGCGCGTGGCGCGTCGTGATCGTCACGTAGGGCATCTGCGGAATGCGCGCGTTGGACGGATCGAGAAACTCGCGGATGCCGCGCACCTTACCCTGGTGCCATTCGTTCACGGGACGCAGCACGTAATCGGTGTCGTCGCGATCGGCGCACGCGATCAGCTTGCGCGCATCGACGAGCACGACCTGATGGCGCGTGCCGTCTGCCGTGAAGACGCGCTTCAGCCGCACATGCTTGTAGGGTGGATGATCGAGCAACGGAACGATCCATACCGGCTCGTTGCCGGATGACGATGATGCAGCCGAAGAAGTCGTCGGTAGTTCCATCAATGAGGACATAGGGCGTACTCCATGCGCCGGTGCGTGCGCGCGCCCTGGCAGTTCAAAAAGCGCCTAAGCTACGAGTCGATTGTTAAAAGCACGTGACTGGCTTGCGAGCGATTCGCGCTGTATCGCCGCCCGTTCGCCACGCTTCGTTGCGCAGGCTCGAGCTTCCGGTTTAGCGGATGTTTTGCGCGGTTCTTTAGGGTGTCGCCGCGCATTTACGCGCTTTTCTATTCCAGTCTAGGCCCTCAACGAACACTTGCAGCGGAGAGAACGATGGCTATCAAACAGTTCGGCGAGCACGTGCGAATTGAAACTGCACAAAAAACCGCAACTACACAGAACAAGCAATCAGCAGACCCGATAGACGCCGTCGCAACGATCGTCATCGACCGCCCCGCCCGTCGCAATGCCGTCGATCGTCCGACGGCCGATGCGCTTTGCGCAGCGTTGCGCCACTTCGAAGCAAACGATGCGTGGCGCGTCGCCGTGTTGACGGGCGCGGACGGCACGTTTTGCGCGGGAGCGGATCTCACTGCACTACAAGACGATGCACGGCGCAACGAATTGCACGCAGACGGCAGCGGTCCCGGTCCGATGGGACCGACGCGCATGATGCTCACGAAGCCCGTCATCGCGGCGATCGCGGGTCATGCGGTGGCGGGCGGTCTGGAACTGGCGGCGATGTGCGATCTGCGCGTCGTCGAAGAGGATGCGGTGCTGGGTGTGTTCTGCCGACGCGTCGGCATTCCGCTGATCGATGGCGGGACGATTCGCCTGCCGCGTCTGATAGGCCAGTCGCGCGCGCTCGATCTGATCCTGACGGGCCGCGCGATCGGCGCCGACGAAGCGCTTGCGTTCGGTCTTGCCAATCGCGTCGTGCCGAAGGGCGCGGCGCGCGCCGCCGCCGAGCAACTGGCCACCGAGCTCGCCGCGTTCCCGCAGGCAGCGCTGCTCGCCGATCGCCGGTCCGTCTACGAAAACGCGTCGCTTGAAAATCTGCCCGAAGCGCTGCGCCGCGAAGGCGCAGGCGGCTATCAGGCTGTGTTCGCCGAGGGTATCGCGGGCGCGGCGGCGTTCGCTGCGGGAGCGGGACGTCACGGAAGCGCGATCCGCGATGTGGCCGGCGAAGTGCCCGGTGATGTGCCCCGCGACGTGCGCGATATCGCGCCCGACAAAAAAATCCCTTGAAACAAGGCATTTTCTTGGCGCAGTCACATTGCAATCGCCGAAATACAACAGCGCGTCAGGCCGTCAGCACAGCGGGGTTGGCTTAGGTACAATCCCCTACAGATTTACCCTTGCTGACGCCTGCGCACTCGTCCCGAAAGCGCGCGACGGCAACGCGAACGGCGTCCCTGCCCGCCGGCGCCCCTCCCGTGAAAGTCCCAACATGCCCTTGCCTCTGCTTGCCCTTGCCGTTGCCGCGTTTGGTATCGGTACCACCGAGTTCGTCATCATGGGGCTGCTGCCCGATGTCGCGCGCGATCTGAGCGTGTCGATTCCGGCCGCGGGCATGCTGGTGTCCGCGTATGCGCTTGGCGTGACGATCGGCGCGCCGATCGTCGCCATCGCGGTGGCCAACATGCCGCGCAAGAAAGCGCTGATGAGCCTGATTGGCATCTTTATCGTCGGCAATCTGCTGTGCGCGATCGCACCGGGCTATGCGGTGCTGATGGCCGCGCGCATCGTGACGGCGTTCTGTCATGGCGCGTTCTTCGGCATCGGCTCGGTCGTCGCAGCGGGGCTCGTCGCGCCGAACCGCCGCGCGCAGGCCATCGCGCTTATGTTCACGGGCCTCACGCTCGCGAACGTGCTGGGCGTGCCGCTCGGCACGGCGCTCGGCCAGGCTGTCGGCTGGCGCGCGACGTTCTGGGCCGTGACGGGCATCGGCGTGATCGCGGCCGTCGCGCTCGCGCTGTGCCTGCCGTCGAAGATCGAGATGCAGAAGGCAAGCCTCGTCCACGAGTTCACGGTGCTGAAGAATCCGCAGGTGCTGATGGTGCTGGGCACGAGCGTGCTCGCATCGGCGAGCCTCTTCTCGACCTTCACCTACATCACGCCGATCCTCGAAGACGTGACGGGCTTCACGCCGCATGCCGTGACGATGGTGCTGCTGCTGTTCGGCCTCGGGCTGACGGTCGGCAGCACGCTCGGCGGCAAGCTCGCGGACTGGCGTCCCGTGCATTCGCTGCTGTCGTTCTTGCTCGCGATCGTCGCGATCCTGTCGGTCTTCGCGATCACGATGCACAGCGAAATCCCGGCGATGATCACGATCTTCCTGTGGGGCGTGCTCGCCTTCGCGATCGTGCCGCCGCTGCAAATGCTCATCGTCGACCGCGCGAGCAGCGCGCCGAATCTCGCGTCGACGCTCAATCAGGGCGCCTTCAACCTCGGCAATGCGACGGGCGCGTGGCTCGGCGGCATGGCGATCGGCGCGGGCGCGCCGCTGACGTCGCTGCCGTGGGTCGGCGTCGCGACGGCGACCGCGGCTGTTGCGCTCACGTGGTGGTCCGTTTCGCTCGACCGGCGGCTGCCCGTGGCGGGCTGAGCGCCGACGCATATCGAACGCCTGCACCCGGCCATCCGACGGTGCGCATGACATCACGGCGTAGTAGCATCTCGCCCGATGAAAGTCGTCCTCTCCCGCGATTTCCTCGCGCTGATCCTGAGCGTGGCCGTGGTCGGCCTCGGCAGCGGCGCGACGCTTCCCCTTACCGCCCTCGCGCTGACACAGGCCGGCTACGGCACCGACGTCGTCGGCCTGCTGACGGCCGCGCAGGCGGGCGGCGGCCTGCTGGTCGTGCCCATCGCCGGCCGGATCGCCGCGCGCTGCGGCGGCCGCGAAGCGATCATCGGCTCGGTGCTGGTCGTCGCCGTCGCGACCGCGCTGATGCAGGCCACGCCGAATCTGTTCGTATGGGGCCTGTTGCGGGTGTTTTGCGGGGCGGCGCTAATGCTGCTCTTCACGATCGGCGAGGCATGGGTGAACCAGCTCGCGGACGATGCATCGCGCGGGCGCGTCGTCGCGATCTATGCGACGAACTTCACGCTGTTCCAGATGGCGGGCCCTGTGCTCGTGAGCCAGATCGCGCGGTTCGACCATTGGCGCTTCGTGATCTGCGGCGTGATCTTTCTGGTCGCGCTGCCCGTGCTGTCGATGATCCGCTCGACGCCCCATGCCTCCGACGAACACGAGCCGCACGGCAACTGGCGCCGGGTGCTGCCGCAGATGCCCGCGCTCGTGATCGGGACGGGCTTCTTCGCGCTGTTCGACACGATCGCGCTTTCGCTGATGCCGCTCTTCGCAATGGCGCATGGCGTCGCGACCGACGTGGCCGTGCTGTTCGCGTCGGCGCTGCTGCTCGGCGACACGACGATGCAGTTTCCGATCGGCTGGCTCGCCGATCACCTCGGACGCGAGCGCGTGCATATCGGTTGCGCGGTGCTCGTCGTCGTGCTGCTCCCGCTCTTGCCATGGGTCGTGCAGTCGCCGTGGCTGTGCTGGCCGCTGCTCTATGTGCTGGGCGCGGCGGCGGGCGCGATCTATACGCTGTCGCTCGTCGCGTGCGGCGAACGCTTTCGCGGCGTGGCGCTGGTGTCGGCGAGTTCGCTCGTCGGCGCTTCGTGGAGTATCGCGAGTTTCGGCGGACCGCTGATCGCGGGCGCATTGATGAAGAGCGTCGGCAACGACGCGCTGATCGGCGTGGTGCTCGCGAGCGCGCTGACGTTTCTCGCGGCGGCCGTGTGGGAGAAGCGGCGCGGCGTGGTAAGCGCGGCGTCGTGATAACGAAGAAGCCGCGCGCATTCGATGCTGCGCGCGGCTTCATAAGCACAGTTCACGTCCGCGAACGATACACCGATGTGAGCCGTGTGATAGACGTCACTGACGCGCCGGCAAAATTTCGCCGACACATGTGCCAAAGCCGACGCGATAGCCGTCGCCCTGACACCATCCCGCGAGCGTCAGCTCGTCGCCGTCCTCGATGAACGCGCGCGTGCCGCCTTCCTTCAGTGGCAGCGGCTTCTTGCCGTTCCACGTGAGTTCGAGCAGGCTGCCGAACGAATCGTCGGTCGGACCGCTGATTGTGCCCGAGCCCATCAGATCGCCGACGCGCGTATTGCAGCCCGACACCGTGTGATGCGCGAGCTGCTGCGCCATCGTCCAGTACATGTGACGGAAGTTCGTGCGCGCAATCGTCGTCGCTTCATTCGCGCCTTGCGGCTTCAGCAGCACTTCGAGCGAAATGTCGAACGCGTGCTCGCCGCTGTGGCGCAGATAGTCGAGCGGCTGCGGTTCCTGCGCGGGCTGCGCGACGCGGAATGGTTCGAGCGCGTCGAGCGTGACGATCCACGGCGAGATTGTGGTGGCGAACGTCTTCGCGTTGAACGGCCCGAGCGGCACATATTCCCACTGCTGGATGTCGCGCGCGCTCCAGTCGTTGAGCAGCACCATGCCGAAGATATTCTGTTCCGCTTCCGCGCATGGAATCGGCTCGCCGAGTGCATTGCCGCGTCCGACGATGAAGCCCGTCTCCAGTTCGATATCGAGCTTGCGGCACGCGCCGAAGACCGGCCGCTCCTGATCGGGCAGCTTCAGCTGGCCATTCGGACGGCGCACGGGCGTGCCGCTCACCACCACCGACGACGCGCGTCCGTTGTACCCGATCGGAATCTCCGACCAGTTCGGCAACAGCGCATTCTTCGGATCGCGGAACATCGAGCCGACGTTCGTCGCATGTTCCTTCGACGAATAGAAATCCGTGTAGCCCGGAATCTGCACGGGCAGATGTAGCGTCGCGTCGGCCTGGCGGATCAGCGCGCGGCGCTTCAACTCGGCGTCGTCGCGCAGCGTCGCGTTATCGCGCGAGAGCAGCTTGCTCAGCTGGATGCGCACGCTGCGCCATACATCGCGGCCAAGCGCGATGAAGTCGTTCAATGCGTCGCGCACGAATACGCTGTCGCCCGCGCTCGACGAAGGCACCGTCAGCAGGCCCGCGCTTTCGAGCGCGGCCAGGTCGACGATGCAATCGCCGATCGCGACGCCCGCGCGGCGCGTCGAGTTCAGCCCATCGCTGAAGATGCCGAACGGCAGATTCTGAATCGGGAAGTCGCAGGCCGGCTCGTTCGCCGATTCGACCCAACTCTTGCGCGACGCATCGAGCGTCGCCTGAAGATCGCTCAATGCGTTCATCGTTGCTCCGGGTTGAAGTGTTTCTTGAGACCTTGCCAGCACTCGAAGTAATGCGCCTGAAGCTGCGCGGTTTCGAGCGCGAAACGCGTCGGCTTGATCAGTGTGCGCGTTTCGAACATGAAGGCCATCGTGTTGTCGACCTTGTTCGGCTTCGAGGTATCGATATTCGATGCCTTCTCGAACGTTTCGGCATCCGGGCCGTGGCCCGACATGCAGTTGTGCAGGCTCGCGCCGCCCGGCACGAAGCCTTCTGCTTTCGCGTCGTACGCGCCGTGCACGAGGCCCATGAACTCGCTCGCAACATTGCGGTGGAACCATGGCGGACGGAACGTATCTTCGGCAGCGAGCCAGCGCGGCGGAAAGATCACGAAGTCGATCGTGTCGACGCCCGGCGTATCGCTCTGTGACTGCAGCACGAGAAAGATCGACGGGTCCGGATGGTCGTAGCTGATCGAGCCGATCGTGTTGAAGTGCCGCAGATCGTATTTGTATGGCGCGTAGTTGCCGTGCCACGCGACGACGTCGAGCGGCGAATGACCGATATCCGCGCGCCACAGATGGCCGTTCATCTTCGCGACCAGTTCGAAGTCGCCTTCGCGGTCTTCGTAGGCCGCGTGCGGCGTGAGGAAATCGCGCGGATTCGCGAGACCGTTCGAGCCGATCGGTCCGAGGTCCGGCAGACGCAGTTGCGCGCCGAAGTTCTCGCAGATATAGCCGCTCGCCTTGCCGTCCGGCAGCGCCACCGAAAAGCGCACGCCGCGCGGAATCACCGCGATCTCGAACGGCTCTACGTCGAGCTTGCCCAGTTCGGTGAAGATCGACAGACGCCCGGCCTGCGGCACGATCAGCAACTCGCCGTCCGCGTTGTAGAAGAAGCGGGCCTCCATCGACTGGTTCGCCGCGTACACGTGAATCGCGCAGCCGCTCATCGCTTCCGCCGAGCCATTGCCCGCCATCGTCACCCAGCCGTCGATGAAATCGGTCGGCTCTGTCGGCATCGGCAGCGGGTCCCAGCGCAACTGGTTGGGTGGCGTCGGCGGCACTTCGGCGAAGTTCGCGACCAACCGGTGCGACGGCAGCGCCGTAAACGGCTGATGCACGGCCGCCGGCCGGATGCGGTACAGCCACGAACGGCGGTTGTGACCGCGCGGTGCCGTGAATGCCGTGCCCGACAGTTGCTCCGCGTACAACCCGTACGGCGCGCGCTGCGGCGAATTGCGGCCTTGCGGCAGCGCGCCGGGCAAAGCCTCGGTGGCGAACTCGTTAGCGAAGCCGGACTGGTAGCCCGGCTGGATTTCGCGTCGTGTAGTTGATTCCATGTGATCTCCGTAGATGCCCGGCCGCGCGCTTGCTCGCAGCGCCGCCTACATTTTACGAATAGTAAAACAGATTATGATTAGTGAAATTAACGTAAACCCTCAGTTGGGCCACGATCACCACACGGATGGCGAAATCCATATCAGTATTTGGTGCATGAAAGAGCGGCGACCCGCTGCTAACATCGAATCATGCGGCGCCAACCGCATCCCGGTTTTGCTCCCCCGAACGCATTCATGATCCCGCTGACCATCCCCCAACTCGTCGACCGCGCCTCCACTCACCCGTTTCTCGGCGAGCATCTGAGAATGGGCACAGGGATTCGCGCCGACGAAGCGGTCGCGAGGTTCGACAACGTGGAAATCGGCAGCAGCTATGAGCCGATCTTCGACATCACCGTACACGCGCTCGCGCAGTCGCTGTCGTCGGCACCCGAGAGCGCGGACCGTTTCGGCGATGAGCTGGGCTTTCAGGCCATCACGCAGCAGCTGGACGGCACGGAGTCCGACACGTTCGATCCGTTCGAGCAAGTCGCCGACGATCAGCAACTCGTCGCGCTGGACCGGATGTCGCGCGCGATGCACGCGATCAATTTCTTCGGGCCGCAGCGGCATGGTCTGCTGTTTCTGCGCGTGCACGAGCGGCTGTTGAAAAGCGTGCGCTACGACCACGGCCGACATTTCTCGACCGTGCTGATGTCGTTTGGGTTGAATCCGTCGCGCATCGTGATCGAGTTGCCGCCGGCGGCTGTCGCGCATCGGACATTTCTTGGCTATCTGACCAAGAGCTATCAGCACTATGGATTCAAGGTCGCCGGCAATCTGCCGAACGCAGGGCAGATCCTGTCCGTGTCGGACATGGCGAGACTGGATTTCATCAAGATGGATGCGCCTTCAGCATTGCGCGATTCGATGGTGAAGCCGCTTGTCGGCTATGCGAACCGGCTGAAAATCCCGTTGATCTTCAATCGCGTGACGACGGAAGCACAGTTCGATCTCTTGCAGCAGTACGACGTGCGGTTCGTACAGGGACCGCTATTCGTCGTGCATGAGAATCGGCTGGCCTGAGGGTGCCGGGTGTGCGCTGTGCGCTGAATTCAGGCGGTGTCGCCTAGGCGCCGCGCGAGCGCCTTCAGACGCGGCGCGACCTTTTCCCGAAACACGCTCTCCCCCATCGACGAGGCCGGTCCGCTGCAGCTCAGCACCAGCAGCCGGCCGTCGCGCGGGTCCCTGAACGGCACGGCGACGGCGTTCACGTCGTCGTGCCAGTCGCGAAACGAATAGCAGCAGCCCTCGTCCGCGAACGCGTCGATTTCCTTCTGCGCCTGCGCGACCTGTTCCGCTCCTGCGTCGCCGGCTGCGCGCTGCAATTCGGCGATCAGCGCGGCGCGCGCGTCGGCGGATTGCACAGCGAGGTATGCGCGACCCATCGAACTCGTCAGCATCGACAGTTTCGAACCCGATGCGAGGCCGAGCGTCAGCGCCGTTTCGCTGCGGATCGTCTCCAGATAGATCATGTCCAGACCGTCGCGGCAGCCGAGCGACACCGCCGCGCCGACCTCGCGCGCGAAGTCGCGCATATGCGGGCGGGCGAGTTCGAGCGTGTCGGTGCCCGACAGCAGCGCGAAGCCGAGCGACAACACGCCCGCGTCGAGCGCGTATTTGCCGAGCGCCTCGTCGAAGCGCAGATAGCCGAGTGTTGTCAGCGTGTACGCGAGCCGGTTGACGGTCGCCTTCGGCAAGCCCGTGCGCTCGACGAAGTCGCGGTTGCCGAGCAGCGTCTCGCCGGGCCGGAACGCGCGCAGCAGGTCGAGCCCGCGCGCCAGCGCGACCACGAACTTGCGTTCGTCGACCGAATCGGAAACGCGCGCCGATAGTGATGACGTGGATGCAGGTTTCGACATCGGATGCTAAACTCAATCGTCGTTTGCAAAACATTGTTTCGCACAGCGGAACTCAAGTCAAGCATGAGATGAGTGGGAAGCGTTAAATCGCTAACTGCCGTCGAAAAGGAGATACGTCATGGCAGCCGCCGCGCAGTTTCACTGGGAAGACCCTCTGCTCCTCAACCAGCAGCTCACGGAAGAAGAACGCATGGTGCGCGACGCCGCGCAGGCGTATGCACAGGACAAGCTCGCGCCGCGCGTGCTCGAAGCGTTCCGCCACGAAAAAACGGATGTCGCGATCTTCCGCGAGATGGGCGAACTGGGCCTGCTCGGCCCGACCATTCCCGAGCAGTACGGCGGCCCGGGCCTCAACTATGTGAGCTACGGGCTGATCGCACGCGAGGTGGAACGTGTCGATTCGGGCTACCGGTCGATGATGTCGGTGCAGTCGTCGCTGGTGATGGTGCCGATCTTCGAATTCGGCTCCGACGCGCAGAAGGACAAATATCTGCCGAAGCTCGCGACGGGCGAATGGATCGGCTGCTTCGGCCTGACCGAGCCGAACCACGGCTCCGATCCGGGCAGCATGGTCACGCGCGCAAAGAAAGTCGACGGCGGCTACTCGCTGTCCGGTTCGAAAATGTGGATCACGAATTCGCCGATCGCGGACGTATTCGTCGTCTGGGCACAGCTCCAAGCGGATGGCAAAGATGAGATTCGCGGGTTCATCCTTGAGAAAGGCTGGAAGGGTTTGAGCGCGCCCGCGATCCACGGCAAGGTTGGCTTGCGCGCGTCGATCACCGGCGAGATCGTGCTCGACGATGTGTTCGTGCCTGAGGAAAATCTGATGCCGGGCGTGAAGGGTCTGCGTGGACCGTTCACCTGTCTGAACTCGGCGCGTTATGGCATCGCGTGGGGCGCGCTCGGCGCGGCCGAAGCGTGCTGGCATACGGCCCGTCAGTACACGCTCGATCGCAAGCAGTTCGGCCGGCCCCTCGCCGCCAATCAGTTGATCCAGAAGAAGCTTGCGGACATGCAAACCGAAATCACTCTCGGCCTGCAAGGCGTGCTGCGTCTTGGCCGGATGAAGGACGAAGGCACGGCAGCTGTCGAGATCACGTCGATCATGAAGCGCAATTCATGCGGCAAGTCGCTCGACATCGCGCGTATGGCGCGCGACATGCTCGGGGGCAATGGCATTTCGGATGAGTTCGGTGTCGCGCGGCACCTGGTGAATCTCGAAGTCGTGAACACGTACGAAGGCACGCACGATATTCACGCGCTCATTCTCGGACGCGCGCAGACGGGCATTCAGGCGTTCTTCTGACGCTCGTCGATCCACAAAGAATCCATAGGAAGTCTGTAAGCGAAAAGCCCGCGTTCACAATGAACGCGGGCTTTTCTGTCTTGCTCCGAGAGCCGACGCTTACCTGTTCGGCTGCGGCGTCATGCGCAGATAAGGACGCAGCGCGTTGTAGCCCTTCGGGAACTTGCGCCTGATTTCTTCCTCATCCTTGAGCGACGCCACGATCACGACATCGTCGCCATGCTTCCAGTTGCCTGGTGTCGCGACCTGATAGTTGTCCGTCAGTTGCAGCGAGTCGATCACGCGCAGCACTTCGTCGAAATTGCGTCCCGTGCTGGCCGGATACGTGATGATCAGGCGCACCTTCTTCTTCGGGTCGACGATGAAGAGCGAGCGCACCGTCAGCGTTTCGTTCGCGTTCGGATGGATCATGTCGTACAGCTGCGAGACCTTGCGGTCGCCGTCTGCGAGAATGGGGAACCCGACGCTTGCCGCCTGTGTCTCGTTGATGTCCTTGATCCACTCGTTGTGCGACTCCTTGCTGTCGACGGACAACGCGATCGTCTTCACGTTGCGCTTCTCGAATTCGCTTGCAAGCTTCGCGGTCAACCCGAGTTCCGTCGTGCAGACGGGCGTGAAGTCCGCCGGGTGCGAAAACAGGACGCCCCAGCTGTCACCCAGCCATTCGTGGAACCTGATGCGGCCGATGCTCGACTCCTGCTCGAAGTCCGGTGCGACATCGCCAAGACGTAGACTCATAGTGCAGCTCCTTGAAATTGTTCGAATGATCCGCTCGGTCCGGCCGGCCGAGGGTTACAAATTAGAGCATACGGGACGAGGTCGTGCACCGCGAACGAACATTGACTGCGACGCTTATCCGTTTTTGTAATTTTCTCACCGATGTACGAAACTTAGCGGGACAGATCAACTCCATCCATACGATGGCTTGCTCTGCGGACACATGAGCATCACGGTTCGAAGCGGCAATGTGACACGTCCGCGACGGCCAGGAACGCTTCATGCAGGCGCATTCGGAACCTGCGCGCGACGATGCGCGTAACCGGGGCGCGCGGCTCGTTGGCTCGCCAGCGGCCGTTTCTTTGGTTACGATTCACGCGTAGCGTGCACGAAGGGAGCAGTCAATGTCGGAAGTCAACAAGGAGAGATTGATGTCGGATATCAAAACCGTACTCGCAGACGCGGAAGATCTGCTGAAGCAGGCCGCGAGCGCCACGGGCGAACGCGCTTCTGAACTTCGCGAGACGGCGCTCTCGCGTCTCAAGCAGGCGAAGGAAAAGGCTGCCGACGTGCAGGTCGTGGTTGTCGAAAAAGGCAAGAAAGCCGCTCGCGCCACCGACGACTATGTCCATGAACATCCGTGGGCGTCGATTGGCATCGCAGCCGGCGTTGGCGTGCTGGTGGGCCTGCTGATCAATCGCAAGTAACACGCGCGACGCGCGCCGGCTGCGCAATCGAGCGGCCGGCGCGCTTTGCTGACTTGCAGACCGGCGCGCGAGCGGCCGGTCGGCTCCATCTACGCGCATCCTCGCGCGCAACACGCTCAAGCCATGATCGACACACAATCGCACAGCGGGGACCGTGGGCCATTGCGGCGCATCCTCAGTTCGTCCTTTTCGATCCTGCAAACGCGGCTCGAACTGATCGGCATCGAGCTGGCCGAGGAAAAAGACCGGTTGCTGATGGTGCTCTTCATGGGGCTCGCCGCCATGATGCTCGCGACAATGGCGTTGATCGCGCTGACCGCGCTCATCGCGATCGCCTTCTGGGACACCTACCGATGGCAGGCGCTCGCCGGCATCACGATCGTCTACGCAGTCGCGGCGATCGTTTTTGCGCTCAAGGCTCGCAGCGGCTTGCGCAATGCGCCGATGATCTTCGAAGCCACGCTCCACGAATTCCAGAAAGACCGCGAGATCTTCCGCAAACACTGAAGGCAGCGCGCCGCCCTTGGCTGTCCGTCGACAACGCCTTTGATCAACCCTTCGATCAACCCGCGATCCACCATGAGCCAGGTCCATTCCGATAACGCATTTCGAAGCCACGGCCATACCGGCAAAAACCTGAGCGCGCCACATCTGCGCGCGCTGCGCAAGGAACTGCTGATCGTGCGAGCGGACGTCGAACGCATGGAACTCGCGCGGGCGACGCTCGATCTGCGCAGTGCCGTCACGCATTTCAGCTGGCTCAAGTTCATCGTGCCGGGCTTCGGCGCGATGCCCTGGGGACGCCGTCGCGGCGCGGCTGGCGGAATCGGCGCGCTGCTCAGGGAGTACCCGCTGATCAGTTCGATCGTGTCGCTCGTGCTCGCGAAGCCGATCCGCAACAAGGTAACGGCGACCGCGAAGCCCGTGCTCAAGTGGGGCAGCCTCGCGCTGGCGGCATGGGAAGCGTATCGCATCTACAGACAGGTCAGGCGTGAAGCTGACAAACCCGCGGCGACCTCCGCTGGCGCGAAAGACGCCGATATGAACCCGCCCTGACGTGGCTCGTGTCGATTGTTCAATCATCGATCGCGTGCTCCAGCATTCGTCAGAGACTGCGTCCGCTGAGCCACGGTTGAACCTCGTGCCCGTCGCGTCAAGAATGAGCGTGCCGCACGCGTCGTCAGCCATCGGTCCGTTCCCGACCGGTTGCGCTTCGAGCGTATAGCCGCCGTTCGAATCGTCGGCGGACAGAATACGCAAGTGATAGTTCGCCTTCCCCGCCTGCGGCGCCTGGTTGAAACCAATGGGTAACGGCGCTCCATCCACGTACGCGGACAACTTCACGAACTGCGCCGCAGAGCGTCCATCCTGTGCGACTTTGCGATATGCGGGAGACAGGACGGTACTTCGAAGACGGCGAGCGTCGCCGCGATCGCCATCGCAACCACGAGTTCGATTGACGTCCCCGCCCTCAGCCTAAGGCTGCCGCTGTCGCGGAAACGACGGGGATTCCTTCTGCAAGTGGGTCACGTCCGACCCCGGCTATCGGCTCATTCGCGGTGGCTTGACCGGCCCCCGCTGCAAACTGCGCTTCCATACGTTCCAGCCCCCGCTGCAGAATGATGCGGGCCGCGTTGGTGTCCCGGTCGTGCAGGACGCCACACAAGGCGCAGGTCCACTCGCGTACCGCGAGTCCGGTCGGCCCGCTGGGCCCGGTGCGCGATCCGCAACAGGAACAGGTCTGGGTGGAGTAGCGCTCATCGACTTCCTCGAACCACACGCCCGCGTCATCGCTCTTGTATTGCAGCATGGTCCGGAACGCACTCCAGCCTGCGTCGAGTACGGACTTGGCCATACCGGTCCGTGCCAGGGCAGAGGCGTTCACATTGCTGACGAAGATGGCACCGTGCTTGCGCACGAGTGCCGTTGAAGCCTTGTGCAGGAAATCCTTTCTGCTGTTTTTGATCTTTGCATGCAGCGCGGCGACTCGCTTCTTTTGCCGCGCGCGCTGCGCTACGCCCAGCGCCGCCTCGTACCTGCGGTAGAAGCGCTGTGCCTCGAGCGGCTCACCGTGACTGGTCTTTGCGAAATCCTTCAGGCCCAGATCGATGCCGATCGCACTGCGTCGCTGTTGCGGCTCCACCTTCTTCACCTTCACCGTCACGTTCAGGTACCAGCGTCCGCGCGCATCCTCGCTGAAGCAACCGGCCCCGAGCTCGTAGCCGGACAGACCGTAGCTGTCCCAGAGCGACAGAGGCCGGTCGAAGCCGGACATGAACAACTGCCCGTTGCGAAAGCGTAGCGCTGACGCCTTGAACGGCACCCACCCAAGACTGCGGCGCGAACCGGACGATACCCGCCGGCGCAGCTTCACCTTGCGGGCCTGAACCCCGCCGCGTGACATACTCGGCGCTGACCGCCTGGATCGTCTGGGAGTGCAGCCTGACGCCAGCCTTTGACGCGCCGCTGGTGTACCGATCTATCTCGTAGTTGCCGATAAAGCGCCGTTCGCGCTCCCACACCTTGTGCGAGAGCTCATTCGAATAATTCCAGACCCGGTTAACCCAGAACGCCTTGTCCAGCAACTCCGACGCGTGCCGGTCCTTCAGGCGGACTCTGAGCACGCGTGTCGTGGTTGTCGGACCAGGCTTGATTATTGGCATAGAGCAAATTTAATGACAATGCAACCAAAGTCAAGTCGACCTGCAGTCGACGCGCTCTACATCCCCCATGTGAACGAACGTGAACGAAGGGCTTTCCGCGCTTCCTGGTAAAGGTGAGGTTGGTGAGCGCGCCCGCGATGCTGACATCTGTGAGGTCGGGTTGCACGCGCAACGGATAGAAGCCTCCCGGGTGCTCGATCATCACGGCCCATCCGCATGACCAATCCACAGCGCCCGTCTTGCACGCCTGTCCGACGGCAAGGCAATGACGCGCCGAATCGACCCGGCACACTGTCACGCGCACGCCGCGCCTCAGTGCTTCGCCGCGTGCGTAACTGAGCGTGAACAGCAGCACGCGGGCACGCGCGTCGACCTGATCGCGCATGTGCCAGGCCACGAACGAAGGCACGCTCATCGTCGTGACGATCACGAGCAACGCGATTACGACAAGCGTCTCGAACAGTGTGAACCCGCGACAGACACGCCATGAATGAGCATCACGTTTCATCAGCATTCCTCGATTTCTGCCAAGAACGCGACGACTCTAACGGCCTGCGGCGACGCTCACAATTAGCCGGATGGCCAGGTGGCGGACGCGCGAATCCCTGCACGACAATGCACGTGCATCAGATGGATTCGCGGGTGGACTTCAGGGAGAAAAAATGCGGATGCGCGAACAATCAGCGCTTGCGGGAAGGCTTCGCGGGAGCGGCCGGTGCGTTCATCCGGCGAAACTCTTCGATGACGTCTTCAAACTCGGAAACGTCTTCGAAGCGCCGGTAGACGGAAGCAAAGCGCACGTACGCGATGGTGTCGAGCGCGCGCAACTCGTTCATCACGAGTTCGCCCAGACGCTCGCTGCGCACTTCGCGCTCGCCGCTGCCAAGCAGCTGATACTCGATGCGCGACGCTGCGGCATCGACCGCGTCGGCCGCAACGGGGCGCTTGCGCAGCGCCAGTTGCATGCTCGCGACGATCTTGCGGCGATCGAACTCCGTGCGGCTGCCGTCCTTCTTTACGACGGCGGGCAACGCCAGCTCGACCCGCTCGTATGTCGTGAAACGCTTGTCGCAGGCCGGGCAGCGGCGACGGCGCCGGATCGCGGCGCCGTCCTCCGATACGCGCGAGTCGACGACCTGCGTATCGTCATGCCGGCAAAAGGGGCAGCGCATGGCAGCTTAACGGTAGACCGGGAAACGTTGCGTCAGCTCGGCGACCTGCGCGCGTACGCGTTCGATCGTGGCCGTGTCTTCCGGATTGTCCAGCACGTCGGCGATCAGGTTGCCGACCTGCTCGGCTTCCTTCGTGCCGAAGCCGCGCGTCGTCATTGCCGGCGAACCGAGACGGATGCCGCTTGTGACGAACGGCTTTTCCGGGTCGTTCGGAATCGCGTTCTTGTTCACGGTGATGTGCGCCGCGCCCAGTGCCGCTTCCGCGGCCTTGCCCGTGATCTTCTTCGCGCGCAGGTCGACCAGCATCACATGGCTTTCCGTGCGACCCGACACGATGCGCAGACCGCGCTTGACGAGCGTCTCGGCGAGCACGCGTGCGTTCTCCACCACGCGCTGCTGGTATTCCTTGAATTCCGGCGACAGCGCTTCCTTGAACGCGACCGCCTTGCCCGCGATCACGTGCATGAGCGGTCCGCCCTGAATGCCAGGGAAGATCGCCGAATTGATCTGCTTCTCGTACTCGGCCTTCATCAGGATCACGCCGCCGCGCGGACCGCGCAGGCTCTTGTGCGTGGTCGTCGTGACGAAGTCGGCGAACTGCACGGGGTTCGGGTACACGCCCGCAGCGATCAGGCCGGCGTAGTGCGCCATGTCGACCATCAGATACGCGCCGACCGACTTCGCGATCTTCGACAGACGCTCGAAATCGATGCGCAGCGCGAACGCCGATGCGCCCGCGATGATGAGCTTCGGCTTGTGCTCCTGGGCGAGCTTTTCAGCCGCGTCGTAGTCGATGTCTTCCGCTTCGTTCAGGCCGTAGCTGACCACGTTGAACCACTTGCCCGACATGTTGACGGGCGAGCCGTGCGTCAGGTGGCCGCCGTGCGCGAGGCTCATGCCCATGATTGTGTCGCCCGGCTTGAGCATCGCGAAGAACACGCCCTGGTTCGCCTGCGAACCCGAGTTCGGCTGGACGTTCGCGGCTTCCGCGCCGAACAGCTGCTTCACGCGGTCGATCGCCAGCTGCTCGACGACGTCGACGTACTCGCAACCGCCGTAGTAGCGCTTGCCCGGATAGCCTTCGGCGTACTTGTTCGTGAGCTGCGAGCCCTGCGCGGCCATCACGGCCGGGCTCGTGTAGTTTTCCGACGCGATCAGTTCGATGTGCTCTTCCTGACGGTGGTTCTCGTCCTGGATTGCCTTCCAGATTTCGGGGTCGACGTTGGCGATGGTGCTTTGGGCTCTGTCAAACATGCTGGTTCCGTTAAGTGTGTTCAGGTTGACCGGATCGTGCGCAGGTCGTGTGCCGGGAGCGTAGTGGGTACGCAGCACTGCTGGCCGCTGCTGATGGTGGGAGCCTTGACGTGGCGCGTGAAGGAGGTGCCGCACACGCGAAGCAGGACAACCACCGGCAGCGCAAACGACGGCGCGCTCGAAACATGGCTGCCCAGGCGAACGGCAAAACGGCACCCTGCGCTTCACGGTGGGATGCTCCACCTTGAACCCGTCAGGCTTGACAGCTTCGGGTTCTATCGCCAGTCACGCAGGGGTGAGCGCGTTAGTTTATTGGAACCAGGGGGAATAGGCAACCGAACCGCCAGGCGCGCCGCGCCCGCCGCCAGAAGCCCCGCAGCGCCGCTCGGCGTGCCGCCCGGACGTGCCTTCGCGCGGCGGGGTCATTCTTGCCGCAGCTCGCCATTGGAAGTAGGCTTGTGGCCTTTCTCCACCGACCAGGGAACAGCAATGATCGTGTTCGTTACGGGGGCGTCCGCTGGGTTCGGCGCCGCTATCGCCCGGGCTTTTGTCAAAGGCGGCCACCGCGTCGTCGCCACCGCGCGCCGCAAGGACCGTCTGCAGGCGCTCGCGGACGAACTCGGCGATAACCTGCTGCCGATCGAACTCGACGTGCGCGACCGCGCGGCCGTCGAGGCGGCTCCCGCCGCTCTTCCCGCCGACTTCGCCGCCGTCGACGTGCTCGTCAACAACGCCGGCCTCGCGCTCGGACTCGAGCCCGCCCAACGCGCGGATCTCGACGACTGGACGACGATGATCGACACCAACTGCGTGGGTCTCGTGCAGGTCACGCGAGCATTCCTGCCCGGCATGCTCGAACGCGGCCGAGGGCATGTGTTCAATCTCGGATCGGCGGCGGGCTCGTGGCCGTATCCGGGCGGCAACGTGTACGGCGCGACCAAGGCGTTCGTGCGCCAGTTCAGCCTGAACCTGCGCGCCGACCTCACGGGCACGCCGATTCGCGTGACGGACATCGAGCCGGGCCTGTGCGGTGGCACCGAGTTTTCGAACGTGCGGTTTCGCGGCGACGACGCAAAGGCCGCAGGTATGTACCAGAACGTGCAGCCCCTCACGCCCGAAGATATTGCCGATTCGATCTACTGGGTCGCGACGCGACCCGCGCACGTGAACATCAATTCGATCGAGCTGATGCCTATCGCGCAATCGTTCGCCGCCCTGAGCGTTCATCGGGGCTGAGCGTCGCCGCGACGTCACATCGAACGGACACAGTCGGGTGCGGCCGTGCAATTCATATGCCTTAAAATGCGGCGGTCTTTTGCGTTCCGGTAAAATGCGCCGCTGTCAATCACCCCGGCCTGAAGGCCGAGGCTTGAGGAGGAGCACCTCTTGAGTCTGAGATTGACCAGACCCAGCGCGGTGACGCGCTACGTTGTGCAGAAGGCAGCCGACCCACCGTCGAATCCTTCCTCAGTTCGACGCTCTGGAAGTTGCAGCAGCAGACAAGCCCCGGGTAGGTACGAAACGGGCTGCGACGGGTGAGCTACCTCACCACCTGCTACACAACATGGTCGAGGGGAGCGGAGCCACACGGCTCCCGTCACAAGGCCCGTAAGGGCTGGCAGCCGGAAAGACGGCATGGATTAAAAAAGGAGCTGTTTTGGCGGTTTTCGTTCTCGATAAGACAGGCAAGGCGTTGATGCCGTGCACCGAGAAGCGGGCGAGGCTGTTGCTCGCGCGCGGCCGGGCACGCGTGCATCGCGTCATGCCGTTCATTATCCGGCTCGTGGACCGCGGCGCAGCTGCGAGCAACCTTCAGCCCCTCCGCATCAAGCTCGACCCGGGCAGCAAGACTACCGGAGGGGCACTGGTGCGTGACACCGATGTGCTCGCCCCCTCTACAGGCGAGATGCAGCGCGGGGCCGCGGTTCTCAACCTGTTCGGTCTCGTCCATCGCGGCCGGCAAATCAGCGCGGCGCTCACCGCGCGCCGCGCGATGCGCCGCCGGCGCCGTGGCAACCTGCGCTATCGGGCGCCACGATTCCTGAATCGCACCCGTACAGAGGGATGGCTGCCGCCCTCGCTGCAGCACCGGGTCGACACCATCATGGCCTGGGTTCGGCGCATTTCGCGCTGGGCTCCGGTGACGGCGCTGTCCAGCGAGCTGGTCCGCTTCGACATGCAGGCCCTCGACAACCCAGACATCGAAGGTGCCGAGTACCAGCAGGGCACGCTGGCGGACTACGAAGTGCGCGAGTACCTGCTCGAGAAGTGGGGTCGCGTGTGTGCCTACTGCGACACGACTAACGTGCCGCTGCAGACTGAGCACATCGTGGCCCGAGCGAGGGGCGGCTCGAACCGGGTTTCCAACCTGACGCTGGGGTGCGCGCCGTGTAATCAGAAAAAGGCAGCCTTGCCCGTTGAAGTCTTCCTGGCGAAGGACCTCAAGCGATTGAGCGCAATCCTCGCGAAGGCGAAGCGCCCGCTCAAGGACGCGGCGGCGGTCAACACCACCCGCTGGGTGCTAGCCAATGCGCTCAAGACAACCGGGATGCCGGTGGAGTTGGCGTCAGGTGGGCAAACAAAGTTCAACCGCACCCGGTTTGCGATCCCGAAAACGCACGCACTGGACGCAGTTTGCGTCGGCGCGGTCGCGGCGGTGTCGGGCTGGCGCGCGCCGACCCTGGTGGTGAAATGTGCGGGCCGGGGCAGTTACCAGCGCACGCGCCTGGACCGATATGGTTTTCCACGCGGGCATCTGACCCGCGAAAAGCGCGTGCACGGTTTCCAGACTGGTGACCTGGTGCGCGCCAAGGTTCCCTCCGGTCAGAAGGCGGGAACGCACATAGGCCGCGTCGCGGTGCGCGCGACGGGCTACTTCAACATTCAGTCGGCTGGCGAGGTGGTGCAAGGCGTTGCGCATCGCCATTGTCAGCTGGTTCAGCGTAGCGACGGTTATGGTTACTCAAGACAGCTTTACCCAAAGGAGACGCAGGAGAAGGCCGTGCTTCGTACGGCGCGCTATCCCTTCCCGGCCTGAAGGCCGGGGTTTCCCGCACAAACTGATGAATATGTCTGAAAGTCAGCCTGGCGCCGAAATTGGCTTTATCTGGCCGATTCGCGTGTATTACGAAGACACCGACGCTGGCGGCATAGTGTTTTACGCAAACTACTTGAAGTTTTTTGAGCGTGCCCGCACCGAATGGCTGCGGGCATGCGGCGTCGATCAACGCAAGCTGGCCGAAGAAACGGGCGCGCTTTTCGTCGTGCGTAGCACCGCGCTCGACTATCGAGCCCCGGCGAGGCTCGACGACTTGCTGCGCATCGTCAGCCGGATCGAGCGGATCGGCCGCGCGTCGGTGGATTTCGTCCAGGAAGCCTGGCGCGACGACACGCTGCTGGCAACGGGCACGATCCGCGTGGGCTGCGTCGACTCGACGGCGATGAAACCGGCCGCCATTCCTCCGCCTGTTCTCACTGCGTTGCGGCGCGGATCGGACTCAAACGGCGCGAGCGTGTCAACGGCAGGCAATTAAGTGTCGTTGTTACCTCGACAGTGAATTCGTAACGGTCACAACAAGACCAAGCATGGTTCGGCGAAGGATCCGCCGAAGCTTCCGGTTTGCCGACTGAATGCCAACCGACCGCTTCGAACCGCCTTTCAGCCGGATGCCCTCCCGGGACGTTACAGCGAAACTCTATGAACACTACTCAAGATCTTTCGATCATTTCTCTTGTTCTCAATGCGAGCCTGCTGGCGCAGGCGGTGATGGGGCTGCTGCTGCTGCTGTCGCTGATGTCGTGGACTTTCATCTTCCGCAAGTGGTTTGCGATTCGCCGCGCGCGGGCGCAGACTGAACGTTTCGAACGCGATTTCTGGTCGGGCGGCGACCTGCAGGCGCTGTATCAGAGCGCCGCGAACAACCGTCACACGATCGGGGCGCTCGAACGTATCTTCGAATCGGGCATGCGTGAGTTTCTGAAAGGCAAGGAAAAGCGGATCAACGATCCGGGTGCGATTCTCGACGGCGCGCGCCGCGCCATGCGCGCCGCATTCCAGCGCGAAATGGACGTGCTCGAAGCCAACCTCGCGTTCCTTGCATCTGTCGGTTCCGTCAGCCCGTATATCGGTCTCTTCGGCACGGTGTGGGGCATCATGAACGCGTTCCGCGGTCTCGCGAACGTCCAGCAGGCGACGCTTGCGAACGTCGCGCCCGGCATCGCCGAAGCGCTGACTGCAACGGCCATTGGTCTCTTTGCCGCCATCCCCGCCGTCGTCGCGTACAACCGCTACGCGCACGACATCGATCGCCTGGCGATCCGCTTCGAAACCTTCATCGAAGAGTTCTCGAACATCCTGCAACGCCAGGCCCATTAAGGAGTCCACGATGGCCGGTTCAGTTCGTTCCAGCATGCGCGGCAGCCGCTCGCGCCGCGCGATGTCCGACATCAACGTCGTGCCGTACATCGACGTGATGCTCGTGCTGCTCGTGATCTTCATGGTGACGGCCCCGCTCGTCGCGCCGTCGATCGTGAACCTGCCGACTGTCGGCGGCGCCGCGCCCCAGCAGCAGACGCCGCCCGTCGTCGTCAACATCCGCGCGGACGGCAACATGAGCGTCAAGTACAAGGACGACGCGGGCACGACCCAGCAGGAGACGATGACGCAGGCCGACCTGCGCAGCTTCGTCACTGACCGTGAGGCATCGCATCCGGATCAACCCGTCGTGATCGCCGCCGACAAGACCGTGAAGTATGAAGTCGTGATGAACGTGATGTCCGACCTGAAGGCTCGCGGCGTCAAGCGCGTTGGATTGCTCGTCAAATCGCAATGATCCGCCGACCGAAAAACGTCTATCCGCTGCAACCGCCGCGCGAGCGCGGCACGGGGCGCGCGTTCGCGCTCGCCGCGCTGATGCACGTGCTTCTCGGGTTCTTCCTGTATCACGGCATCCACTGGCAGAACAGCACGCCCGCGGGCGCGGAAGCCGAACTGTGGACACAGGTGCCGGATACGCCGGCGCCGCGGCCCGCTCCGCCGCCGCCCGCGCCCGTGAAGCCCGCGCCGCAGGTCAACAACGAAGAGGCTGACATCGCGCTGCAGGAAAAGAAGCGTAAACAGCAGGAAGCGCAGCGTCAGGCCGAACTCGCCGAGCAGCAGCGTCAACAGAAATTGCAGGCCCAGCAGGAAGCGGAAGCGAAGCGCCAGCAGCAGCTGGCCGCGGACCAGGCGGCGGCCGCCGCGGCCGCGAAGCTCAAGCAGCAGCAACTTCAGCAACAGCAGCAAGCCGAAAGGTTGAAGCAGCAGCAACTGGCCCAGCAGAAGCAGGAGCAGTTGAAGAAGCAGCAGGAAGAGCAGCAGAAGGAACAGCAAGCGAAGCAGGCTCAGGCCGAAGCACAGGCCAAGGCTGAGGCGGCGAAAGCCGCGAAAGCCAAGGCACAGGCGCAGGCCGAGGCTGCGAAGAAGCTCGACGCGGAGCGTCGCGAGCGTCTCGCCGCGATGCAGGGTATGGCGGGCGGCGAAGGCTCGACGGGCAACGGTCTGGCGAAGAGCGGCACGGGCAGCGGCGCGGGCGGCAACGCCACGTCGCCGGGCTATGCGGAGAAGGTGCAGCGCCGCGTGCGTCCGAACATCATCTGGTCGGGCGATACGGCGGGCCTCGAAACCGTGGTTGACGTCCGCTGCGCGCCGACGGGCACCTTGCTGAGCGCAACGATCAGGCGCAGCAGCGGCAACTCGGCGTGGGACGACGCTGCGTTGCGCGCCGTCCAGCGCTCGGACCCGATGCCGCAAGACGTCAACGGCAAGACGCCTCCGAGCTTTACGATCACACTGCGTCCTGCCGCCTGAACGCGTGGAACCGCGTTGAACGGTCCGCCCGCCTTGCAAGTGGGCGACCGGGAACGATTTCTGCGTATGGCGGTCTGTTTGTAATCCTGGAGTGTTAGAAATTCGTTTTTGGGGAATTTATACAGAATGAGTTTGATGACCAAGCTAGGCCTGCGAGCGCTCGTAGCGTCGTGCCTGATCGCCGCCGGCGGTGCCGCCCATGCACAACTCAACGTCCTCGTGACGGGCGTAGGGTCCACCCAGTTCCCGATTGCCACGGCAAATTTTGCCAACGAGGCCAATTCTCCCCAGCAGATCAGCGCGATCGTCCGTCAGGACCTTCAGCGCAGCGGTAAATTCACCAACATCGATGCCGGCGGCTCGCCCGTTTCGGAAGGCGATTCGGTCGATCTGGGCGCGTGGAAGGCCAAGGGCGCGGATGCGTTCGTTGCGGGCAGCGTCACGCGTCTGCCGAACGGCCAGTACCAGGTGCGCTTCAAGCTGTACGACACCGTCAAGCAGCAAAACCTGGGTGGCCTCGAGTTGACCAGTCCCGAAAGCGGCCTGCGCATGAGCGCGCACAAGGTCGCGGACTATATCTATGCAAAGTTGATGGGCGGCCGCGGCGTGTTCGCGACACGCCTGTCGTATGTGATCAAGACGGGCGGCCGCTACCAGCTGCAGATTTCGGATTCGGACGGTCAGGACGCGCACATCGCGCTCTCCAGCCCCGAGCCGATCATTTCGCCCGCCTGGTCGCCGGACGGCACGAAGGTCGCGTACGTGTCGTTCGAAAGGAAGAAGCCGATCGTCTACATCCACGATCTGCCGACGGGCCGCCGCGTCGTCGTGTCCGATCAGAAGGGCAACAACAGTGCACCGGCATGGTCGCCTGACGGCCGCACGCTCGCCGTCGCCCTGTCGCGCACCGGCAATACGCAGATTTTCGCCGTCAACGCCGACGGCAGCGGCCTGCGCCGTCTGACGCAAGGCACGTCGATCGATACTGAGCCGTCGTACTCTCCCGACGGCCAGTGGATCTATTTCACCAGCGACCGCGGCGGCCAGCCGCAAATCTACAAGATGCCGGCCAGCGGCGAAGGCTCGGGCGGCGCGCAGCGCGTGACATTCAGCGGGAACTACAATACGAGTCCACGCGTGAGCGCGGACGGTAAGCAACTCGCATACATCTCGCGCACGGGTGGGGGCTTCAAGCTGTACATCCAGGATCTGCAGTCGGGCGTCGCGACGGCGCTCACCGATACGACACATGACGAATCGCCGAGCTTCGCGGCGAATGGTCAGTACATTCTTTACGCCACTCAGGTGAACGGCCGTGGCGTGTTGGCCGCAGTTTCGACCGACGGTCGTACGCGGCAGGTCCTGTCCGTTCAGGGGGGCAGCGTACGCGAGCCTTCCTGGGGCCCGTTTATGCAATAACACACAAGGAGAATGAAGCATGATGTCCAAACTTCGTATCGCGTTTGCCGTGACCATGGTCGGCGCGCTGGCTGCCTGTCATTCGGGCGTCAAGCTCGACGAGAACGCCAACAAGGGCGGCGCAGGCGCGCAACCCAACCCGAACGATGTCGCCACGGTGAACGTCGATCCGTTGAACGATCCGAACAGCCCGCTCGCGAAGCGCAGCATCTATTTCGATTTCGACAGCTACTCGGTCAAGGACGACTACCAGCCGCTGCTGCAGCAACACGGACAGTACCTGAAGAGCCATCCGCAGCGTCACATCCTGATCCAGGGCAACACGGACGAGCGCGGCACGAGCGAGTACAACCTGGCACTCGGCCAGAAGCGTGCTGAAGCGGTCCGCCGCGCGCTGTCGCTGCAGGGCGTTTCGGATTCGGAAATGGAAGCCGTGAGCCTCGGCAAGGAAAAGCCGGTGGCATCGGGTCATGACGAAGCGTCGTGGGCGCAGAACCGCCGCGCCGATCTCGTCTATCAACAGTAATAGGTGGCAAGCCGTATGACGCACCGTTTCTCCTGGCTGCGCATGGCCGCAGCCGCTTGCGTCGCAGGGACGGTCGCGATGGCCCTGCCCGCTCACGCAGGCATGTTCGACGACGATCAGGCTCGCCAGGCGATCCTCGATCTGCGCAGCAAGACTGATAGTCTGTCGAGCCAGCTGTCGGCGGCTCAACGCACGATCCTCGATCAATCCAACCGTCTCGACCAGCTGAACCAGCAGGTCGCGACGCTGCGTGGGCAGAACGAGGACCTCGCCAACCAGCTCGCCACGTTGCAGAAGCAGCAGAAGGACTACTACACCGACCTCGACGGTCGTCTGAAGAAGTTCGAGCCGCAGCAACAGACGGTCGATGGCGTCGAGGGCACCGTGCAGCCCGGTGAAACGGAGGCGTTCAACGCGGCTTCGCAGCAGTTCCGCAACGGGGACTTCAAGAACGCGGCGACATCGTTCCGCAGCTTTATCGCGAAGTACCCGCAAAGCCCGTATCAGCCGACTGCGCAGTACTGGCTCGGCAACGCGCTGTACGCGCTGCGCGACTACAAGGGCTCGACGGCCGTCTGGCAAGGCGTCGTGCAGCGGTATCCGCAGCATCCGCGCGCGCCGGAAGCGTTGCTGGCAATCGCGAACAATCAGCTCGAACAGGGGCAGAAGGCCGCCGCCAGAAAAACGCTCGAGCAGATCGTCGCGCAATACGGCGGCTCTGATGTCGCGCAGTCTGCGCAAAGCAAGCTTTCGCAGATCAAGTGATTTTGCGGCGTCCGGTTTGCGCCGGGCGCCGGGTTGCTGGATGTAGGCGCAGTAAAACACGCAGTGTCGAGGTTCGATAACCGATACGCGTGCCTCTCGCTGGAAAGCCCGGGACCTGGCGGTTTCGGGCTTTTCGTTTTTCGGGCTGCCCGCCGTCGGCTAATTTGCTCGGCGCATTGTTGACAGCCCATGCCCTCGCCGATATAATTTCGCTTCTCTTTTGGGTCGTTAGCTCAGCTGGTAGAGCAGCGGACTTTTAATCCGTTGGTCACTGGTTCGAATCCAGTACGGCCTACCAAAGGATATGGTGTTACACGAACGGCCTGCCTATAAGCAGGCCGTTTGCTTTGGCGGCCCAGTTGCAACTCAGACGAGCGCAAGGCTCGAATGTTATGCACTGCCAATCAAACTGAAATCAGAGCGCCGCGGTGCAACAAGTGCGATCGACGATCTAAACCCGCGCCGCCACCTTCCTCGCGACATCGAGATACCGCTCGGCCGTATCCTTCAACGTGAGCCCGACGAGCGTCCGCTGCACCCGAGGCTGCGCGAGCGCGCCGAGCAGCGCGGCGGCATAAGCGGCCGTATCGTCGGTATCGACCAGTTGCACGCACGGCAGCGTCTTCGCGAACTGGAACGGCATGATCGTACTGGCGACGACGGGAATCCCCGAAGCCAGCGCCTCCAGAAACGCGATGCTGTGCCCCTCAGAACGCGACGGCATCGCGAACACATTGGACGCCCGAAGCACGCCGCACACATCCGGGTGCGGCCCCTCCACGGTCACCCGCTCTTCGAGCGCAAGCTTCTTCACCAGATCCTGAACCGCCGCCAGATAAGCCGGGTCCTCGACCACGCCATACAACTGCAGCCGCACATCCTTCACCTGCGCCGCGACCTCGCGAAACGCGTGCACCGTTTGCAACTGGTTCTTCACCGACGTGTATCGCCCGATCTGCACGATCTGCAGCGGCGCATCGCCGTCGCGCGGGCGATCGTCGAATGCGAAGCGCGTCGTGTCGACGCCGTTCGGGATCAGCGTCAACGACGGATGCGCGCGAACACTGTTCGTATAGTCATGCAGATTGGCCGGCGATACGCCGATCACCGCCCTCGCCCGCGACGACAATACCCGTTCGACGTAGCGAAAGAGCGCCCGCTCGAAATCGTTGACGGCCGAATGCATCACGTAGATTACGGGCACTTTGGTCGGGAGCGCGCGTGCGTAGAAAGCGGGAATCGTCGCGTGAGCGAACATTACATCGGGCCTGAAATGCCGCAGCACGCGCGCCAGAAAGACTAGCTTGCCCGGCAGTGTCGAACGCCTGCAAGGAAACACGCACTCGACGCCGTGGCTCGCGAGCTCGCGCGTGAGCGGCGCGAAATCCGCATGCTCCGGCAACAGCGACGTCACGCCGACCACGCTTCCCTCGCGCTGCTGATGGATCGCGAGATCCTTCGCGAGCACCTCCGCGCCCGACAGACGCGGCTCAAGCACGAGATGAAGTATCCGCATCAAAGCACCCTTGCCGTCCGATACGCCATCCATATCGCCGCGCAACTCAGTCCAAGCGTCATGGCCCATGCAATGCCAATGACGCCCCAGTAGTGCGTCGCGGGCGGCACGCAGGCGAGCAGCACGATCACCTGGATCACCGACGCCTGCGTGGTCACCTTCGCGTCGCCGACCGCACGCAGATACGAGACCAGCACCGCAATCAGCGCGCCAATCGCCATGTTGATCACGAAGATCTTGAAGAGCGGCACGGCAGGCAGCCACGCCGGTCCGAGAATCAGCGAAAAGAGCAGGTGCGCCGCGAGCCGCAGCACGATCACGACGACGACGAGCCCCAGTGCGATCAAACCAATATAGCGCCTGAAAAGCCGCGCCGCGACCTTGGGATCGGCCCGATGTCGCGCCGCGAAGGTGGGAAACAGGTACTGCGACATCGCGATCGCGGCATCGGCGAGCAGCATCTGTGCGAGCCGCGACGACATCTGATACGCGCCCAGTTGCGCCGGGCCCAACAGTTTGCCCACCACCACCTTGTCGAACTGGTTCAGCACGAGATTGACGACACTGCCCGCCCAGATCCAGCGGCTGAATCCGATGTAGTGACCGATGCCCGACCAGCGCAGACGAATGGGCGGACGCGGATTCATCGTGATCCACGTCAGCGCCGTTTTCAGCAATTCGCCGACGATCATGCCTAGCAGCACCGAATACGCGCCCGCACCCGCCAGCGCGAGCGCCAGTCCGAAGCAGCAATCGACGAACGCGGCCGATATCTCGACGAGCGCGACATGCTGGAAGCGCCGGTCGCGCTGCACGACGTAATACGCCGGCGACGCGACGCCGCGCAGCAGCGGCAGCAGCGCCGCGAGCTGCAACAGCAGCAGCGCGCCGCCCAGATGGAACTGGCTGTTCATGAGCGGCGCAAGCGCGACGAGCGCCGCGCCGATCAGCACGCCGCGCGACGCGAGCGTGGTCCAGACGGCGCCCAGCTCATCGCGCGTCGGCGCGGCCTGCCCCTGTATCACGGCCTGGGACAGGCCCGTATCGGACAGCGCCTCCGCAATCGCGACGGCGAGCAGCGCGACGCTCACGCTGCCGATCGCCTCCGGCCCGAGAATGCGGCCGATCGCGAGAAACTTGATGGCCACGAGCCCGCGCATCAACACCTGCTGCAGCAATACCCATGTCGCCGCGCTCGAACCCAGACTCGCCCTGAACGAAAACGCCGGTAGCCTCATCGTCCGCAATCTACTTCTCCTTGTTCCGTCAATGCAGTGCATCGTCACGAGAAAGCGCGGTGTCGAGGCGATGCGCCATGTCTCACGCACACGCGCAGGGACGACGCGCCGCCGGCGCAAACACGTCGTTCTTCAAGGTAACTCGCCACACCCGCGCGCGAACGCCATCAGTCAGTCAGAATCGGCAACACGCAATGCGGGCTGTCCGTTCGCGCCAAAGATATGGCGAAATTGTCGGTTCGCGCCGAAAGCAGGATGCTAAGGTGGACCCAATACTGCCCGTCATGATCACCATGGAACGCGCAACTCACCTCGTGCCCATCGAAGCTCCCATCGCCGATGCCGCCAGGCTCGGCTACGTCGTCATCATCGAGCCGAATTTCACGGGGCATCGCTGGCGCTACGTCGAATGGATCGCGCAGACCTGTCTCGAAGCGGGCTATCCGTGCCTCGTCGTGACAGAGAACTCGAACGAGGACCATCGGCTCGCACGCGAGATCATGGCCGCGAACCGCGAGGACCTGCAGATCGCGTTCGTCGATGCGGAAAGCCAGCGTCCGAGCCGCGGCCTGAGGCGCGTCAGCTACGCGCGCTTTCATGCCTATTTCAAGCTCGCTTACGACTCCGTCAAACGTGTCGAGCGCGTGCGCCTCGTCGTCGTGCCCTACGTCGACTACTTCTTTCATGCGCTGCCGCTGCTCGGCACGCCGTTCGGCAGGGCGCCGTGGATCGCCATCACGATGCGCGCGACCTTCCACCATCGCAAGGTCGGCGTGCGCACGCCGGGGCGGCCGCTCGTCAATATGCTGAAGTCGCTGCTGTTTCGCCGGGCCGTGCATACGAAAGGGCTGCGCACGCTGCTGTCGATCGATCCGACGCTGGCCGAGTGGGTCGGCCGCGCGAAGCCGAAACATGGCGCGAAAGTCGAATACGTCGCCGATCCGTTTCCCGATGCGAAAGCGGAAGACCCGCTCGTCGCGCGCGAGCGCCTCGGGCTCGATCCCGACGGCCGCTATCTGCTCGTCTACGGCTCGATCAGCGAGCGCAAGGGCGTCTGCGAACTCACGGAAGCGCTCGCGGGCATGACGGACGCGCCGACCTTGTTGCTCGCGGGCGAACAGGACCCGGACATTCGCGGCTTCATGCGCGCATTCATTCCGATTCTCAAGCCTGCACCCGTGATCCTCGACCGCTTCATTTCGAACGAGATGGAACGCGACCTGTTCTCCGCCTGCGACGTCGTATGGCTCGGCTACAAGGGCCACTACGGGATGAGCGGCGTTCTGGTGCAGGCGTACCGCTTCGACAAGCCCGTCGTCGCGACGAGCGAGGGGCTGATCGGCTGGTTCAGCCGCGGCGGGCAGCTCGGGCCGTGCCTCGACGATCTGTCCGCGCAATCGATCAAGCGCGCGCTCGACGACATCGCCGCGAAGTGGCGCAGCGGGGAACCGCATCGGCGGCCTCTCGATCATCTGCTCGCGCGCAACACGCTCGGGCAATTCAAGGAAACGCTGCGTCAGGCGATCACCGAAGCCGTTGCGACGCGTGCCTGAGCCCCGCTTCTTACGACCAGCGGCGAGATTCGCGCGGACCTCACGCGGCGAGCTCGCGTGGCGTTTTCGACGGAGATGCCTCACGGGCAGTTATCGCTACGCGGACATCAGCGCATCAGGACAGTTGGCCGCCAACAGGCATTTCTTCGCGCACCGACGCATTTCGCTTGGCCGGAAACAGCGCATTGCGCAGCCGCAGGAACGGATACTCGACGGCGCGCGTCATCGCGTAGCCCGCGATGATGGCGACGGCCGCCTGCGCGGTCAGCGCGAGCGCCCATACGACGATGGGCGGCATGCCGAGCGCCGTCGCCTTGTGGATCACCATGTCGCCGGGCGCGAGCGCGAGCGAGTGCCACAGATAGATACCGTATGAGTAGACGCCGAGCCACGCGATCGCGCGATACGCAAACGACGTGCGCACCTTGGCCGAGTGCTCGAGCATCAGCACGATGAACGCGCAAAAGCCGAGCGCCTGAATCGTGTAGCCGATGCTCTCGTCGAGTGCAATATGCTTTGTCGCGAACGCGAGCCACGCGACGAGCACAGCGACGACAGCGAGCAGCATGCCCGTCTTTTTCGCAAGACGCTGATACACGTCGGGCTTCATCCAGTAGATCGCGGCGAGAATCACGCCGTAGAGCAGGCTATCGATCCGGTACTGCGTATAGAAAAACGCCGGGTCCACGCCGCCTTTCGCCACTTCGATGCAACGCGCGATCAGCACGATTACGCAAATTCCCCCTAGAACGCCGATGATCGAACGGGCGCGCATCTGCCAGCGCGCGAACAGCAGTAGCACGGCGGGCAGGAACAGATAGAAGTGCTCTTCGACGGCGAGGCTCCACGTCTGCGTAATCGACGTGCCGAAGTAGTTTTGCAGGTGGGTCAGGTTCTGCCACAGGAACGAGTCCAGCGGGTGACGTCCGACGATTGCGTGAAAGAGGATCAGCACGTAATACGCGGGCCAGATCTTGAACATCCGGCGCACGATGAAGCGGCGCGCGTCGACGTGCCCCTTCTCGGCGTATTGCCGCAGCAACAGTCCGCCGACGAGGAACCCGCTCAGCGTGAAGAACAGGTTCACGCCTTCGCGGCCGAAGTTCTTCAGCGGATACTCGATGATCGAGATCAGCGTGCTGCCCGTGTTGACGGTGTGGAAGTGAAAGCCCATTACGGCGAGGATCGCGATACCGCGCACGAAGTCGAGTTCGACCGACCTGCCCCGCACCATCGATTCCGCGCTGCCGAATAGCTTCATGTTGTTCCCCTCCGACATCGTTTGCTGTCGTTGGTCGTTGGTCGTTTCGTTGTTCGCGAGCCGCCGTGCGCAGAACCGCCCACCCTGTTTTTGGCCCATGCATGGCCGCGTTCGACGGGCACTGCCGGCACGGTATCAGTCATGTTGCTTGCTACTGCGTGCACCCGTGCGCCAAGTTGCCGTCGTTCTCGGACAGCGTCGTTAGACGTGCGAAACCGTCTGACGAACGGCATCTGGCCGCATCGGTCGACCCCGCCAGAACCCAGGCGAAATACGCCTCGCGCGGACTTGAGCGGAAGCCGGCCATTTATATTCAGACTGAACAGTGGCGCGCGTCGCCCTGCCACGATGAACGCACCGCACACCCCACCGGGAGAGGGAGAATCGTCGATGCGCAACAAGTACGCTACGTTGTGGATCTGGATGTGCATCTTTCCGCTCGCGCTCGACTACAAGGCTCCCGACGCAGATTCGGGTCACGCCGCCCAGGTGCTGCTCGTCCTCCCCGTCCTCGCGGCCGCCGTCGCGCTGATGTTCATCGCGCCGCGCTTCAAGCAGCCATCTCCGTTGCGCAGCTTCGTCACGTTCTGCCTCGTGCTGAGCGTGCCGTGCAGCCTGATTTCGCAACTCGTGCAGGGCAACGATTTCGGCAACTATATGCGCGTCATCCTGCCCTTTCTGCTGTTTCTGCTCGGCTATGAGATGGCTTGCCATCCATGGCACGAAGACCGCATCGGACAGATGGAAAAGGCGCTTTTCTGGGCCAACCTGGTCGCTCTGATCTTCACGCTGATCTTCGGCATCGCGACGAGCGGCGGACTCGGCGCGATTGCCGACGTGCGCTATCGCATCGTCTCCGTGACGCTGCTCGGATTGCAGGGCGTGCTGCTGCACGAGTTCGTCCTCGCGCGGCGCTTTTCGCCCTTCATGCTGGCGACCTTTCTCGTCACCGTGCTCATCGAGCTGCTGAGCGTCACGCGCAGCCTGCTGGTGGGCACGGTGGTGCTGTTCCTGTTAGCCGCGTGGATGAGCGCGCCATCGGCGCGCCATCTGCTGAACTCGGCCGTGCGCGTGTTCATCGTGAGCGTCGTGATCGGCTCGATGGCCGCTGCCGCCGTATGGAGCTTTCCGTCCGTCAGCAAGCACTGGACGCAGCGCTTCGACGCCGCGGCCAACACCGAAACCGGCAAGGACCCGACGACGATCACGCGTCTTGCCGAAATCAAGGACCAGTTCGACCAGGTCACCTCGTCGACGCAGACGCTGCTGCTCGGCGAAGGCTACGGCCACTACTATCGCTATTCGCCGCAGTATCTGCCCGATCTCGCGGGACAGATCACCAAGAAGGATTTCTATGCGATCCACGAGTGGGCGGCAGGCCACAACTTCTGGATCTATCAGTTGTTCGCGGGGGGAATTCTGTTCGGCATTGCGCTGCCCGTCGCGGTGGTCTTCGTGCTCTGGCGTTGCTCGCTTGCCTACCGGAGATGGCGCGCGCGCTCGCCCGGCACGCCGCTGCTGCCCGTGTTCGGCCGCGCGATCCTGCAACTGGCCGCGCTGCCCGCGACGTCGATCGGCGGCAATCCGCTCGGCCCGCGTTTCTCCGGCCTCGTATTCGGCGTCGCGCTCGGCCTGACAGTCGCCACCTATTGCCGGCTGCGTCGTGAGCTGGATGCGAAAGCACGCTCGCGCGTCGAACCCGTGGTGCCGCCGCAGGCATCGAGGACGCCGGTCGGCGCAAGACGTCCAACGCCAGGGCCAACGGGACAACCGACGCGGCCCGCGCCGTTTGCATCCGCTGCGCAGCACGACGCGCTTCAGGACACGAGCGACACCGAGCCCTTCGATGCAAGCCGCGCGGGCGGCATGCGTCAGCGCCGCATGCCGGCATCCGCATGAGCGGCCCACGCCTGGCATCCGGTTCGATTGCGTCACGCCATTTCCTTTTGCACTACGCCGCATGACTTGCCAATGAAAATCCTTCATCTGCTTTCGACAGTCGATCCGCGTGCAGGCGGGCCGACTGAAGGTGTCCGACAGAGCGGCGTCGCGATGGCGTCGCTGGGTCACGAGATCGAAGTGGCATCGCTCGATGCCACCGATGCGCCCTATGTGCGCGACTTCCCGCTGCCCGTGCATGCGCTGGGCCCCGGGCGCAATTACTACGGCTTCACGCCCAGCTATGTGCCGTGGCTGGGCCGCGAAGCACAGCGCTTCGACGCGGTGATCGTGCATGGCCTGTGGCAATACCACGGCTTCGGCGCGTGGCGCGCGCTGCGCGGGTCCAACGTGCCTTATTACGTGTACACGCACGGCATGCTCGACCCCTGGTTCAAGCACACCTATCCGCTCAAGCATCTGAAGAAATGGGCGTACTGGCCGTGGGCCGAATATCGCGTGCTGCGCGACGCGGCCGCCGTGATCTTCACGACGGAGGAAGAGCGGCTGCTCGCGCGCCAGTCGTTCTGGCTGTATCGCGTGAACGAGCGCGTCGTGCCGTTCGGCACCAACGCGCCGCCGCCGCATGCGCGAGCGCTGCGCGAAGTCTTCCTGAATGCGTATCCGCAATTGCGCGGCAAACGGATCGTGCTGTTTCTCGGACGCATTCACGAGAAGAAGGGCTGCGACCTGCTGATCCACGCATTCGCCGATCATGCGCAGCGCGACCCCGAAGCGCATCTCGTGATCGCCGGTCCCGATGCGACGGGTTGGCAGCGTCCGTTGCAGGCGCTGGCGCGCGCGTGCAGCATCGAGGAGCGCGTCACGTGGCCCGGCATGCTGCAAGGCGATATGAAGTGGGGCGCGTTCTATGCAAGCGATGTGTTCGCGTTGCCGTCGCATCAGGAGAACTTCGGCGTCGCCGTCGCCGAGGCGCTGGCGTGCGGTCTGCCCGTACTGCTGTCCGACAAGGTCGGCGTATGGCGCGAGGTGGAAAGCGATCACGCGGGATTGGTATCGAGCGATACCGTCAGCGGCACGCAGCGCAACCTGCTGAACTGGCATTCGCTCGACACAGTCGACAAGGCAAAGATGCGCGAGCAGGCGCGCAGAACCTTCGACGCGCGCTTTGGGATCGCGAGCATGGTCGATGCGTTGACGGCGTTACTGCAGCCTCAGGCGGTCGGGACGACGATCGCGTCACGCGTGGCCGATGCGCAGCAGAATGCACCTGGGGCTGCTGCGGGCAGGGCTTCGAAGGCGGCGGCGCAGAAGGAGCATTCGGTCAGTTGAAGCCGCGTCACGCGCCGCAAGACGCTGCGCCCAAATAACAAATCCCGCGACACATATCGCGGGATTTTTACTGTCAGATCCGTATTCGCTCTTTGAGCGCTCGCCTGAATCCGAGCGCATGCAGCCCCTCACACCGCCTCATTACCCCCCGCCCGGACCAGCGACTGCGCCGCAATCGGCAGCGTGCTCACTTCGGGATTCGGCACGTTGCCGAAGCGCGCGTTGGCGGCTTCGCCGATCGGCACCACGGTCGCCGTGTCGGGCTTGCCGAGCCGTTGCACGAGATGCTCGCCGAGCCGCAGCGCGAGAGCCGAGATCGTGATCGTCGGGAAGTTCGCCCCGACGGTCGGAAACACCGAACTGCCCGCGATATACAGATTGCTCACGCCGTGCATCTTGCAGTCGCGATCGACGACGCCCTCGCGCGACGAATCGTGCATCCGCGTCGTCCCCATGTGATGCCATGTGCCTTCGAGCTTCGCGGGCCACGACGTGCGCCCCGTCAGCGGCTCGTCGAGTTCGACCTCGCCGACGCCCATCATCTTCAGTTCGTCGGCGAGCAGCTGGAAGGTGCGGTCGAACGTGCGCTGCACGAGCTCCGTCAACCGCCAGTCCACTTTCACGCGCGGCAGCCCGAGCCGGTCCTTGCGATCGGACAGCGTCACGCGGCTGTCGCGATTCGGCTCCGCTTCGACGATCGCCTGCAGCTTCACGTCGGATATCAGCGCGCGCAACTGCAACAGACGCGTCAGCCCGAAGCCGATCGTATCGACGGGATGCGCGGCCATCGTCATGTAGTCGTCGCGCGCGCGCCGGCCAGGCTGCTCCTTGCGATGCAGCGCCTCGCGGCAGCGGATCAGCGCCTCCGATCCCGCACTGCCTTCGCCGAAGAAGCGCGAGAAGAACCACACGCGCGAGTTGAGCAGCTTCTCGCGCATGATCACGTCGTGCGTCAGCGCGAACTGCGACGAGATTTGCGTGCCGTGCGCCGCGACGACGGGGTTCTGATAGTGGTACTTGATGTCGTAAAGCTTGTTGCGCGCCCATCGCTTCGAGAACTTCACGTTGCCTGTCATCAGGCGCGGATGGTCCATGAAGAAGCGGCCGACCAGATCGTTTCCATTGCCGAGGCCCGCCGCCTGCACCTTGTTCGACGCGAGCAGAAGACGCGCGTTTTCGATGCCGCCTGTCGCGAGCACGAATAGCTTCGCGTTCATGCGCACGCGCTTGCCCGTGAGCGTCGCGATATCGACGCCCGTGACTTCTTTCGCTTCGCTGTCGGTGTCGATGTTCACCACGTTCGCGTACAGGAACACGCGCACGCGCTCCGAGCGGCGCAGCACTTCGCGATACACCTTGCCGAAGCGCACTGGCGGGCTGAACTGCGAGACGGTGTCGCGCACGTTGCCCGACATCAGCGGATAGCGGCGCACATCGTGCCGGTTGATCTGCTGCTCCCACCACGCCGGATCGAAGTTGTCCGGTCCGAGCTTGAGCAGCGTGTGCGTGCGCTGATAGTACGGCATGAGTTCGTCGAGGCCGAACGGCCAGCCGCTGTGCGCGACCCATTCCTTTTTGTCGAAGTCCCAAGGATCGAGCGGCCGGCACCAGCCGCCCCAGCAATTGCTGCTGCCGCCGAGATAACGGCTCCTGCAGCCGTCCGCGAATATGTATGGGATGCCGACGTTGTCGCCGCGATAGAGATCGCGCGTCTCGTCGTCCGCCTTATAGCCGCCGCTTTCGAGCACGCAGCATTCGATGCCCGCGCGATCCAGTTCCATCGCGAGCGTGATACCCGCGACGCCTGCCCCGATGATGCATACGGTCGTCGACACAGCGACGCCCTCTTCGACACTGCGGGTATCGATAAACATCCCCTGCTCCCAGCCTTGTGTTCTGTTCGTACCTTCTACGGCCGTATGCGACTCCGTCCGTTCTGGCCCCTCGCCGAGCCTGCGAGCCAGGCTCGTCGTGCAGCAACGCATTGCAGGTTTGCGCCGTCGCGGCGCGTCGCGGCGAGTAGTGATTTCCCCCAGCCGCCCATGCCTACGTAGGATGATGGCTCTGCGCTACTCCGTTCATCCGCCAACATCGCGCTTCCGGCAGACAGACCATGCATCCGATGCACGTTATGAGGCGCCGCCCACATCCCCTTCGAAACGCTTGCGAATGAAGCGGCAAGGATTGCCACCGTACACGCCTTCAGCATCGAGCGAACGGTGCACGACCGAAAGCGGCGTCACCACTGCGGATCGCCCTATCGTCACGCCCATCTGCACGACGCACTTCGACGAGATCCACGCGCCGTCTTCGATGACGATCGGCGCGACGCGCAGATCCATGTTCGTGCGCATCTCATGCGAGCCTGAACTCAGGAAAGTCCCCTGCGAAATGCAGACATTCGAGCCGATACGAATCGGCGCCTGGTTGTAGATCCATACATCGACGCCGAACCAGCAGCTGTCGCCGACCGTGAGATTCCACGGTGCCTTTACGCGCACGGGGTGCACGAAGCGACAGTTCGCACCGATCTTCGCGCCGAAGAGCCGCAGCAGCGCAACGCGCACCGACGACACGGGCAGCAGCTTGTTGTTGATCACACAGGCTTCGACAAAGAACCAGATGAACTCGGTGAGAAAACCGCGCGACGCGACATAGTTGCCCTTGCCCGCGCGGCTCAGGTCGATCACGCGGCCCGTCTGCGAGGACTGCTGCGCGGCGGCCGGCCCCGATGCGCGCGTGTCTTGCACGTCTTCCTGCTGAGCGTTCCGGCCGATCGTGGAGCCGATCGTATTGTTCATACTCTTCTCCAGTGATGGAGCGCTGTCTCGTGTCCGGCCATCAGGCCGTCTGTCGCGCCCTTTCGTCATCGATTATCTGGTCCGTGCACCCGCGCGGACGATGGCTGGCCGCGCGGGGCGCAATTTTGGCGGATCCATGCAGAGTGTCCGGTTCACCATGGAAGCAGACTTCGACGTTTGCACGGGAGGAAGACGACGATGGCCGCTCATCTTCATTCGCGACAACGCTCGCCGCTTGAGTATCCGCTGCGCAGTGCGAATCGTTCGCGTGCGTGGCTGCAGTCGATCGCGCTCGCGTCGGCGCTGCTGTCGAGCGTTGCGCTGATGCCGGGCGCCCATGCGCAGAACAACAACGCTGCACCCGGCAATGGAGCGAAGGCCGCTGCGGCGGCCAAAAACAATGCGAACGGCGCACCTCCAAAAAAGACAGCGGCGCAACGCACGCAGGAAGACGCGCAGCGTCTGCTCGGCGGTCCGAACGCATCGCTCGGTGGCTATGAAATGGACGGCGCGACACCCGATTCGGAACGCGAGTCGCTGCTGAACAGCGAACGCATGCGCGTCGCGAAGCCCAATGCGCAGGCCGCGGGCGGTCCTGCCGCGGCGGGCGGCAATGGCGGCAATGGTGCAAACGCAGGCGCGGCGGGCGGCAAAGGCGCGGCGAACGCCGTCGCCATCAAGCGGCCCGCGCGCGGCGGCGCAGCGGCAAATGCTGGCGCGGCAAACGGCGCCGTTGGCGGCGTCGCGGGCCCGGCAGGAGCTGCGGGACAGCGCGGCGGCGCGATGCCTCCCGGCGATGCGGGCGTTGCCGCCAATGCCGTCTACGGCAACCCTTACATCAACAAGGGAGGACGCGACATCTATCGGTCGCCGTGGTGAGCGCGTTCGTTGCATCTGTGTCAATCGACTCGACGTGACATGTAAAAACGAAGAGGCTGCATTCGAACTGCTTTCGTGCCGTTCGAATGCGGCCTCTTCACTTCAGGCGTTTGACGCGTTGGAACGCGTCTATCGTGAAGGCGCGCCGCAAGCAAAGCCGGCGCTGCACCTCACTGATGCACTTCACCCACTTTCGACTCGTCGACGGGCGCCGACAGGACGCCGCCATTCGTCGTGGGCGCGACGACAGGCGGAGCCTCCGTCGTGGGCGTTCCCTCGCCCGTGAGCAGCGCGAGACGTGTATCGAGCGTCAGCAGCGTCGAAAGCGGCGAGAGCATCGTCTCGGCATAACGCCGCCCCGCTGCGCCGAGCGCGGCACGCCGCGTCCCATCGCCGGCGAGTGCCGCGATCGCCTCGACGAGCGCGCCCGTGTCCTCGGGCGGCACGATCACGCCGATGTTCGCGACGGCTTCGTACAGCGACGTGCCCGGGCGCGCCATCGCGATCACGGCGCGGCCGCTCGCGAGCATGCCTGTCAGCTTCGACGGCATCACGAGATCGGCGGCATCGCCGCGCTGAGGCAACACGTGAATGTCGGCGATGTTCAGCAGTTCGTTGAGCGACGATGCCGGCTGCAGCGGCAGAAAGCGGCAGTTGCGCAACCCTTCGCAGCGCTTCACGAGGTCCGCCCGCGCCGCGCCGCTACCGCAGAACACGAAGCTGATGTCGTCGCGCGCGTCGAGCGCGGCGGCCGCCGCAGCAAGCGTCTCGATGCCCTGCTTCGCACCCATGGCGCCCGAGTAGAGCACCACGGTATGGCGCGCCGGGATGCCGAGCGTCTCGCGATACTCGCTCGCGCGCTCGAGCGGAAAGATCGCGCGCGTATCGACCCAGTTCGGCAGGAACTCGGTCTTCGCCGTCTCGACGCCTTTGCCGACCGCCCGCTTGACCATCTGACTCGAGATCGACGACACGACGTCGAAGCGCTTCAGGATCACGCGCTCGACCCAGTAGGCGAGGCGCGCGGCGCGTCCGCTTTTCAGAAGGCCGAGATCGAAGGCCGCGTCCACTTCGTAGTCCTGGATGTGCAGCCACGCCTTCGCGCCCGTGACGCGCGCGAGCGCAAGTGCGCCGGGCGCGCACAGCATGGTCGGCGCGATCAGTATCACGGCGTCGGGCCGCCATGCGATCTGTCGCGCAAGCAGCGGTAGCGACGACAGCGCGAACGACGCCAGATGCGTCATCCGCTTCAGCCCGCTTTGCCGCGCGGGCACCCATAGCGGCGCTCGCCAGATACGCACGCCGCGCATGACGTCGCGCCGGTAGCGCCACATCGAATAGCCTGCTGCGACTTTCCATTCAGGGTAGTACGGCGGCGCGCAGACTACGCGCACCTCATGGCTGCATTCCGCCAGCATCTGGGCCATTTCGGCTGTGTATTTCCCCGCTCCCGAAAGCTCGGGTGCGTAATTGAGGCCATAGATCAAGATCTTCATATTTGACATCCACGTCGAATGCCCGTCATGCGGCAGCGGACGGCGCTACGCCTTCCAACCACTACCTTGCGCGGCCACGGCATGGTCAGGCTGTGGTAGCCGCGCAATCGATCGATCTCAATCGCTCAGCATCAGCGCGCAACCGCGCGCAATGTTGGCCGCGGCGGACGGCGGATCGAAACGCCGTATCACGTCCATGCAGCGGCGCGCCGTCGCTTCGGCGTCCGCGAATGCTTCCGTCGCTTTCAGCAGCGTGCGCTCCAGACCCGCCGCATCGCCCGCGCTGAATGCATAGCCGCTCACGCCGTCGTGCACGAGCTCGGGCACGCAGCCGCAGCTCTCGCTGACGACAGTGGGACATCCATGCGCGAGCGCCTCGTTGACGACGAGCCCCCAGGGTTCGCTGCGGCTCGGCAGCACCAGACAGGTCGCGCCGTAGTACTCGCGCGACAGCGGCTCGTCCTGCAGGCTGCCAACGAACGTAATCGCATGCTCCATGCCCAGCTCGCTGACCCTCTTGCGCAACGCGCCTTCGAACGCCCCCGTGCCGATGATGCGCAAGTGCGGATCGGGCAGACGCTTCGCGAGTCCCGCGAATGCGTCGATCAGCGTCGTGATGCCTTTCTCTTCGGACAGACGCCCGACGAACAGGAACACGTGCGGATTACCCGCGCGATAGTGCAAGCGCTCGGCAAGCGCGCGCTCCGGTGAGAACGTGACAGGCAGCGCGGCCGCCTGGCACGGAATGAAAATCTTGTCGGCCTTCGCGCCAAGCGACATCAGATATTCGCGGCTGCGTTCGCCGAAGCCGAAATAGCCGTCGCACAGCGAGAAGAACACGCGCTTTGGAATCGACGTCAAGAGGCGCTTTGGACGATCGCGCGCCGTCGAGTCGCAGAACACGGCGCGTCGCTTGCCGGTGACGATGCACGCGGCGAGCATCGCCCAATACTCGGGCCGGTGATAGCCGGGCAATACGATCAGATCCGATTTTGCCTTCATTACTTCCCACACGAGGCGCGAGGTGAGGCGCAATGTCGGCACGTCCTCGTAGCAGCCGTCGAAGAGCTTGTGCATCGGATAACGGTGATACGAATAATCGACGTCAGAAAAACCCAGCCGGTCGTGCTCCGTGTCCGCGATCTGCACCATCGAATAGCGGATCGCACCCGCGGCCGAAATGCTGTGCAACGCAGAGAACACGGCGCCCTTGTGCCGTGACCACACGACGTTATGAAAGATCGTGACCGACGCATCCATTTCTTACAGTCCTCATTCGGTCGAAACTGTCGACTGCCCTAGAAAAAGAACGGACGTCACCCTAATCCCGGTCCCAGGCAACGTCCGTCACCAGGAACGGTACTTCAGGCGCGCGCAGCCGTCTCAAAGGAAGGCGTGGCGAATTTCTCCTCGTACTTCGCAGCAAACTCCCGATACGTATTGCTTATCCCATCGACTAGGCCGATGCTCGCGCGCCAGCCCATTTCCGCCAGGCGCGATACGTCGAGCAGCTTGCGCGGCGTGCCGTCCGGCTTGCTCGCGTCGAACTGCAACTCGCCTTCGAAGCCGACCACATCGCAGATGATCTGCGCCAACTCGCGGATGCTCAGGTCTTCTCCGACACCGACGTTGAAGACACCCGTGTTCACATCGTGCTCGAGCACGAAGAGCGTCGCCGCAGCGAGATCGTCGACGTGCAGGAACTCGCGCCGCGGCGTGCCGCTGCCCCACACAGTCAGCGTCGGATCGCCATGCAGCCGCGCTTCGTGCGTCTTGCGGATCAGCGCGGGCAGCACGTGGCTGTTCTTCAGGTCGTAGTTGTCGTTCGGTCCGTACAGGTTGGTCGGCATCAGCGCGACGTAGCGCGTGCCGTATTCGCGGTTGTACGCGTCGCAGAGCTTGAGGCCCGCGATCTTCGCGATCGCATACGCGTCGTTGGTCGGCTCGAGTTCGGAAGTCAGCAGATACGCCTCGCGAATCGGCTGCGGGCACATCTTCGGATAGATGCACGACGAGCCGAAGAAAACGAGCCGGTCGACCTTCGCGCGATACGCCGCGTGAATCACATTGGTTTCGATCACGAGGTTCTCGTAGAGAAACTCGCCTGGCTGCGTCGCGTTAGCCATGATGCCGCCGACCCGCGCCGCGGCGAGCAGTACGACGTCGATCTGGTCGCTCGCGAAGAAGCGGTTCACGGCGGACTGATCGGTCAGATCGAGTTCGGCGTGGGTGCGCGTGATGACGCCCTCATAGCCCGCCGCCTTGAGCTTGCGCACAAGCGCGGAACCGACCATGCCTCGATGTCCCGCGACAAAAATACGTGTCTGCTTGTCCATTTCAGTGACTCACTCGTGATGTTCAAGTGCCTTGAAGCCGGCCAGTGTCACCAGCGCATCGCGTCGTGCGATCTGATAGTCGGAACGCACCATCTCCTTCACCAGTGAATCGAACGATATCGTCGGCTGCCAGCCGAGCTTCGCGTAAGCCTTGGAAGGATCGCCCAACAGCGTCTGTACCTCCGCGGGGCGGAAGTATCGCGGATCGACGCGCACGATGATGTCGCCGGCCTGGACTCGCACTTCCGTGTGTGGATTGACATGTTCAACGACTCCCACTTCATTCTCGCCAGAGCCCTGGAAGCTGATCGTGATACCCAGTTCGGCAGCTGCACGTTGAACGAAATCGCGTACGCTGTACTGCGCACCCGATGCGATCACGAAGTCTTCAGGCTGATCCTGCTGCAGCATCATCCACTGCATTTCCACATAGTCCCGCGCATGCCCCCAGTCCCGAAGCGCCGACAAGTTTCCGAGGTAGAGCACTTTCTGCAGGCCTACCGCGATCCTCGCGATCGCTCGCGTAATCTTGCGGGTGACGAAGGTTTCCCCTCGCACTGGCGACTCATGGTTGAACAGAATCCCGTTGCAAGCATAAATCCCGTACGCTTCGCGATAATTGATCGTCGTCCAGTATGCGAACAGCTTGGCGACGGCGTAAGGGCTACGCGGATAGAAAGGCGTTGTCTCGCGCTGCGGCACTTCCTGCACGAGACCAAAGAGTTCTGATGTCGACGCCTGATAGAAACGCGTCTTCTTTTCGAGGCCATTGGCGCGAATCGACTCTAGCAGGCGCAACGTCCCGAGGCCATCGGCGTTCGCGGTGTATTCGGGCTCTTCGAACGATACGGCAACATGGCTCTGCGCAGCAAGGTTGTAGACTTCATCCGGCTTCACGTGCTGCATGATACGCATCACGCTGGTTGAATCGGTCATGTCACCGTGATGCAACTGGAGACATCGGTCCGGATCATGAACATCACGATAAAGGTGATCAATACGATCAGTATTGAACAGTGAAGTGCGACGCATGATGCCATGCACTTCGTAACCCTTGTCGATCAACAACTCCGCCAGGTATGAACCATCCTGGCCGGTGACGCCCGTAATCAAGGCAACCCTCTGAGTCATTATGTTCTCCTGATGAATGACGTCGGACCACGGCGCGGCCCGCCGCACAGGAACAGCGTTTAGCCTGCGATACTCTCGTAACCGTAGTAACCGCCGCGATAACCCGAGCCGATAAACGCGCCCGCCTGCGGTACGTCGGTCAACAACACCCCCTGCAAATTCACGCCGCCATTGCGCAGACGCTTCGCGGTCTCCGCGAGCTCGCCTACCGGATGGCGTCCGTGACGAATTACGAGCAACGTCGTCCCCACGTGCTTGCCGATCACGGTCGAGTCGGTGACGGCGAGGACGGGTGGCGTATCGATGATGATCAGGTCGTACTGCTTCTTGAGTTCGTCGAGCATCGTTTCGAACCGCTTGCTCATCAGCAGCTCGGACGGATGCGAGGGCAATGAGCCCTTGGTCAGCACGTCGAGACCCGGAAGCACTTCGCGCTGGATCGACGATTGCAGGTCGCCGCCGCGCAGCACGTCGGATAGACCCGGCTGATGCTGCAGGCCGAAGTGCGAATGCACATCGCCGCGCCGCATGTCGCCGTCGATCACCAGCGTGCGCTTGTTCACGGAGGCGACGAGCGCCGACAGGTTCACCGACAGGAACGACTTGCCCGCGTCGGGACGCGAGCCCGTCAGCATGACGACGTTGCTCTTGCTGTCCTCGACGGTCAGTTGCAGCGAGGTGCGCAGATTGCGCACGCCCTCGACGGCAATATCCTGCGGCGCCTGTTCGGCGAGCACGTGCAGGCCGCGCCGGCGCATCATCACGTCCTGCTGCAGGCGCAACTGCTGCTCGCTGCGCGGCACGACGGCGAATACGGGCACGCCCAGCGCGGCTTCGAGTTCGTCCGGACGTTCGACGCCGCCATACAGCGTCTTGCGCACGAACGCGAACACGATACCGATGAAGAGGCCCGCGCCGAAGCTGATCACGATCACGACCAGGCGCTTCGGACGCACGGGATCGTCGGCCGCTTCAGCGAAGTCGACGATGCGCACGTCGCCCACCTGGCCCGCCTTAGCGATGCGCAGTTGCTGCGCGCTGTTCAGTAGGTTCGTGTACAGCTCGGTATCCACGTGCACGTCGCGCAACAGGCGCAGCGCAGTCTGCTCGGTATCCGGCAGCGACTGCACGCTCTTGCCCATCGTCGCGAGATTGCCTTGCAGCGCCCTGATCTGCGCGTCGAGCGCCGCCACGGCCGGGTGATTCGCTGTGAAGCGCTGCGACATCTCCGCGCGCTGTGTCTGCAGATCGACGAGCTTGGTCTTGTTGTCGACGATCTGTTGCAGCAGCAGCCGGCTTTCTTCGCTCAGATCGACGGTGCCGTGCTGGTTGCGGAACGAGTTGTAGCGTTGCTCGGCGGCGTCGAGTTCCTTGCGCAACTGCGGCAATTGCTGGTCGAGGAACGCGAGCATGTGCTCGGCTTCCGACGAGCGGCTCTCGATGTCCTGGCGGATGAACTCGCGCGCCATGTTGTTCATGATGTCGGACGTGAGCTTCGGATCGCTGCCTTCGAGGCTCGCGCGAATCACGCCCGACTGCAGCGTCGATTCGGCAACCTCCATCGACTTCTGCAGACGTTCGACCGTCGTCAGCGTCGAGCCGCGCGTGATGTCGTAGCGCGTGCCCGGCGCACCGATGAGCGCATCGACGCGCAACGCGATCGGGCCGACGGGCGTTTCGCGCACGACGTTTTCGCCGACATGCCCTTCGAGGATCGCGACGCCGTCAGGACTGTTCAGCACGAAGTCGCCGTTCTGTCCGGCGATCAGCGTGAAGTCCTTGTCGTACATATCTTTTGCGGTGTCGAACTGCGACACCTTGATGCTCTCATTGCCCCACGCGTAGCTCGAAAGCTGCAGCGCCGGCGGCAGCCTGAAGCCCCACTTGCCGTTCATCAGCGGGGCGATCAGCCCGCCGACGAACGGCAGTGCGTGGGGGCGCGCGGCAATATCGAGGTGCAACGCCTTGACGGTCTCCTCGGTCACGAGCCGTGACTTCATCAACTCGATCTCCGCGGCCGTCGACGGCTTCGTATCGAACATGCCCGTCAGCGGTTGGAGGCCGTCCTGCTTGTTGTTGTCGGCCTTATCCACCACATGAAAAAGGACATCTGCGCGATACACGGGCGTCGCCAGAAATGCGTAGGCGGCGCCCAGCGCCGTGATGGCCAGCGTAATCAACAGAATCGACTTCCAGTTCGCAACGATGGCCTGCAGATAATCTGTCAGGTGCATCTCATCGGAACTGACGTCCGTATAGCGATTGTCAAAGTTGATAGCCATTTGCGTGATCCATCAAGTAACCACACTGTCGGAAGCATTGCGTTGCTGCACCCCGTTATTGCACGACGCATTCGTCACCCTTACTTCGCGAGCAATGCAGCCGTCACGCCAGCATTGATTGCAGGCAACAGCAGCGACAGCACGCGGTTGAATTTCACGAGACCGTTGTTGTCGACGTACACCACGTCCTTCGGCTCAAGATTGAACTGGTTCGCAAGCACCATCGAAGTCGGCGACGTCGCGTCCAGGTGGTAGATCTGGGGCTTGTCGCTCATCGAATTGCGGATCACGAACGTTTGCTTCGCGTAAGCCGTGTTCGGGTTGAGGCTGCCCGCCTGCGACAACGCTTCCGCCAGCGTCAGGCGGCCGTCGCGCATCGGCAGGATCGTCGCCGGCTTGTTGACTTCGCCCATCAGATAGATGCCGTACTCGTCGCGCGACCCGACCCGAAGCAGGTCGCCGCCCTGCAGATAGAGTTGCGTCGGCGCGCGGCCCGCCCTGATGAGGCCCGGCACGTTGATTTCATACGTCTTGCCGTCACGCACGAGTTCGACATGGCTCTGATCGGCATTCGGCGTGAAGCCGCCCGTGCGGTTGATCGCTTCCGTCAGCGACATCGGAATATCGTTGACCTGCGCGGGCCCCGGCGCATGCACTTCGCCATCGACATACACCTGCGCCGCACGGAACGCAGCGACACGCACTGTCACTTCAGGCTTCTGAAAGACGACGCTCAGCTTGCGATACAGCTCTTTCTGCACCGTCGCTGCATCTTTGCCGCCCACATGGATCGTCCCTGCGTACGGGAACTGGATATTGCCGTCGGCGTCGACGAGAAAGCCGATGCCCGGATCGTTCTTGCTGCTCGAAGGCGATGGCTGGCCGAGCGCGGCCGCCAGCTCAGGGTGATCCCAGACGGTGATCTGCAGCACGTCACCCGGGCCGAGCTTGTAGGTGGGCGCCTTGGGGCTCAACAGCGACGCGATCTGCTGATCCACTTGCGTCGCCTGCCCGTTCATCGAGCGCACGAGCTTCAGGTTGATATCGGTGATGGGAATCTGGACATTCTGTTCGGGTTCGCTGCTGTATTCACCGCCCGTCTCGGGCAGCGTGGGAGGCGATTCGAACCGTTGTCCGGGGACGATGCTGCAGGCGGAGAGCAGCATCACGGACATCGATAGCACCAGCGGCGCGCACACGCTTATTCGTTTCTGGTTCATGGCATTTCCTCCTTGCAGGGGAGCTTGATCCTTGTTCATTGGCTTGCCCCCATCTCAGTACGCGTTGGTATGAATGAAGCCCTTGACGATCGTGGCGCCGATGATTCGCATGTCGAGCCAGAAGGTCCAGTGCCCCAGGTAATACAGATCGTGCGCGACGCGCCGCTCCATCTTTTCGATGCGGTCTGTTTCGCCGCGAAAGCCGTTGATTTGAGCCCAACCTGTGATACCCGGCTTGATCCTGTAGCGATGGATATAGCCGGCCACGACCTTCTGATACAGATCGTCGTGTTCGAGTGCGTGGGGGCGTGGCCCGACCACGGACATGTCGCCGCGCAGCACGTTGAAGAACTGCGGCAACTCGTCGAGACTCGTGCGGCGCAGGAATGCGCCGACCCTGGTGATGCGCGGATCGTCGCGGGTCGCCTGGCTGACCTTGCCGGCTTCCTCAGTGTGCACACGCATCGAACGGAATTTATAGATTGTGAAAACGCGACCATCGGCCCCCTTACGTTTCTGCCTGAAAAAAACGGGACCGGGCGACGATAGCTTGACGGTAATCGCAATCGCGATCAGAAGCGGCGCGAGGCCGATGATCGCGCAAGCGGCGAACACCCGGTCGAAAAGATCCTTCTTGAAGAGCGCGCGCGACGACAGCGGCGACGCGACGAGGTTGATCGCAGGCACCCCGAGCAGCTCGATCACGCTGCTGGTGTCGAACAGCGCAAGGCTGCGCACGTCCGGCATGAAGCGGATGTTCACGAGGTCGTTGCGAAACTCGGTGACGATGCGAAAGATCGTGCGCTCGTCAGTGAGCGACAGCGCGAGCCATAGCTCGTGCACGTCGTTGCAGCGTACGTACTCGGCGAAACCCTGCTGCGAGTCGAAGCAGGTCACACGCGGATTCGTCAGCGGCGACTCTTCGGGATGCGTGTTCAGCACGGCCATCGCGCGAAAACCCGTGGCCGGCTGCGATTCGATGCGTCGCAGGATCTGGTCGCAATGGCCGCCGCTGCCGACGATCGCCACCTGATGCAGGTTCCAGCCGGCGCGGCGCGCGCGCGCGAGCACTGCGTGCGCGATCAGCCGCCAGGCGATCAGCAGACCGCCCGCCATCGCGGTCCAGTACGCGAACCACAGCCGCGAGACGATGTCGATCCGGTGCAGCGAATACATCAACGCGAGCGCGCAGCCCTGCACGACGAGCCACGCGAGCGCGACCTGTCCGGCGAGCGCGAGCTTCGAGCGGCCGCGCCAGGACTCGTAGACTCCGAAAGCAGGGAACATCGCGAGCGCGAAGGCCCCCGAGAAAAGGACAAATGCGTCGTAGAACCCTCGCTGCGAGAATTCATCGAAGCGAATCTGCGATGCGACGGCGGCGCCGAGGAGGATCAGCGCCACGTCTGCAACCCGCGCAAAAAAGTCCTGTAAGTCCCGCATATCAGTCACCCTGCCATTCGTCGTTCGTTGCCTTTCGTCCGGGTGTTGCGCATTTCAGCGCCGCGCTAACTCGCTGCGGGAGTCGGGCCGTGCCCTGTGTCCTGACTCTCGCCCTTGTCCTGCGTGTGGCTTTCGCCGTGCGACTGACTCTGGCCTTGCGCCGGACCGCAGCGCCCATACGTGTCGTCGAAGCGCACGATGTCGTCTTCGCCCAGATACGAACCCGACTGCACCTCGATGATTTCGAGCGGCACCTTGCCGGGGTTTTCCAGCCGATGCCGCACGCCGAGCGGGATGTAGGTCGATTCATTTTCAGTCAGCAAGAACTGGTCCTCGCCGCGCGTGACGAGCGCCGTGCCGCGCACGACGATCCAGTGCTCCGCGCGATGGTGATGCAGTTGCAGCGACAGCTTGGCCCCCGGCGTGACCACGATGCGCTTGACCTGGAAGCGATCGCCGTGATCGATCGAATCGTAGAAGCCCCACGGACGGCGCACCTTGCGATGCGAGTCGGCCTCGGGCGCCTTTTGCGCCTTGATGCGGGCGACGAGTCCCTTCACGTCCTGCACGCGCGAGCGATCCGCGACGAGCACGGCGTCCGCCGTTTCGACGACGACGACATTCGTCGTGCCGACACACGCGACGAGCCGCCCTTCCGAATGCGCATAGCTCGTGACGGCGCCTTCGAACATCACGCGGCCGCGTCCCACGTTGCCCGCTTCGTCCTTCGGCTGCGCGGCCCACACGGCGTCCCACGAGCCGAGATCGGACCAGCCCGCGTCGAGCGGGACGACGACGCCCGTCGACGTCCAGCCCTCCGACACGTTCAGACGCTCCATCACCGCGTAGTCGATCGAATCGGCGGGCGAACGTGTGAACGCGTCCGCTGCGGGACGGAAGGTCGTGCCGTCGAACTGCCCTTGCACAAACGACGCGAGGCACGCGGCGTGCATGTCGGGCTGAAGCGATTGCAGCGTCGCGAGCCACACGCTCGCGCGCATCACGAAGATGCCGCTGTTCCACCAGTACGTGCCCGCCGCAACGTATTGCCTCGCGAGCTCGGCAGCGGGCTTTTCGACGAAGCCGTCGATCTCGCGCGCTTCGTCATCCAGCTTCCTGCCGACGCGGATATAGCCGAAGCCCGTTTCGGGCCCACGCGGAGGCACGCCGAGCGTCGCGATCGCGCCGCGCCGCGCATGGCGCGCGGCAACCTCGATCGCGCGCTGCAACGCGGGCACATCGGCGATCGAATGATCGGACGGCATCACGACGAGAATCGCGTCGTCGCCGTTCGCGCACGCGAGCGCGGCCGCGAGCGTGAGGGCGGGCGCCGTATCGCGCCGTGCCGGCTCGACGACGAGCCGCGGCGTGCAGCCGTTGCACGTCAGCTGTTCGGCGATCACGAAGCGATGCTCTTCGCCGCACACGACGATAGGCGTGCTCGACACCTCCCAGCCCGCAGGAAAGCCTTCCATCCGGTGAACGGTGTCCTGCAGCAGCGATTCCGAACCGACCACGCCGATCAATTGCTTCGGAAAATGTTCACGCGACATCGGCCACAGTCGGGTGCCCGATCCGCCCGCCAGTATCACCGGCACGATGTGCGTGCAGTCCGGCAACGAACTCGCCGGCGCTTCCGCATTCGTCGGATTTTTCTGGTCGACTGTCATGTACGCACTCCTTAATGTCTGCCCTTGATGGCCAGGCATGTCTACCTGAGACGCGTTTTCAGATCGCGGCCGGCGTTCAGATGCCGGCTTCGCGCCGGGTCTTCATCCGATATTCCGTCGGCGAGACTTTCATCCGCTTGCGGAAGATCTTCGCGAGGCGATCGCCGTTGCCCATTCCCGTGCGCCGCGCGATCTTGTCGACGGGCAGTTCGGAGTCGGTCAACAGGCTGCAGGTGATCGCGAGCCGTGCGTGCAGCAGGTAGTCGGACGGAGTGACGCCCACTTCCATCTTGAAGCGGCGCAGGAAATTGCGTTCGCTCATCGCGGCCACCTGGGCCGCGTCCGCGATCGAAATCGACCGCTGGCAGTTCTCCTGTAGCCAGCGCGCCGCCGCGCGCACCTTGTCCGCGGGGCTGCGGCCCGTGCTGTCGCCCAACAGCGACATCAGACTGTCGCCCGCATCGGGCATCAGTCGTTCGGCCACGTTACGCGCCACGTCGATGCCCAGATCGCGCTTGATCAGCATCAGCGCGCTCTTCATCGATTCGAGGCGATCGTTCGCTTCGTTGCCGTTTTGGTCGTCGCGCTCCTCGCGCACGTTGTAGCTGCCGAAATCGCGTTGCTGCACGCCGTTGATGCACGCCGCTTCGAGGAGCGCGCGCCCTTCGCCGATCGGACGCACGGTGCTCGTGTTCGCATGAACGCGCCGCAGCCACGCAATGAGCCGTTCGTCGCGGGACGCGCTGCGCGCACCCTTGCCACCCGCCACGAACAGCGCATCGAATCCCATGTAATGCCGCGCATCGAGCCCGTCCGTCCAGACGCGAATCGATGAAGAGCACGTGATGTTGCCGCCCGAGGCCGACAGGAAACTGACGTCGTAAGTCCAGCCGTGGCTGGCGGATGACGCCAGTTCGTTAGCTGCGTGAAAGACCTCGGCGACGATCCCCGCGCCAAGAAGGGAGCAACCGTCGAACAACAAAATAGCAATGTGGCGAGTGGCGGTTGCGTAGTGCGCGCTGCGCTCAGGCGCTCGTACCCAGCCGACCATTGGAGTTTCCAAACTTGCATACGCCATGACTCTTCCCCCTTGACCTTCCGGCGTGGAAAGAACTAGTTAAATCCAAGCGATGTGCAGTGCATCATACGCATTAAAAAAACAATCCCGGCGGACAGTGACTGAAACTGACGATGTATTGGCGTATTCGGTCCGATTGCTGATCGAAGCCTTTCAGCCCGCATTTGACAATCACATAAAGCCGATTAATACGGCTTACGCGCCGGCGAACGAATTCGCCATTTCATATCACAAATAGGGCGCTTCCGGCTCCGCCCCGCCAGGCTTGACACAAAGCATTACAATTTGTTGCAATTACTGGACCACCCCACAAGGGAACAGCAATTTTTTCAGCCTCGCTTTAGCGCCTGTAATAGTTACTCACGAAACAGCCATTCGAGCTCTGACTGGCATTTTGCTAATATGAAATTAAAGCCTTATTAATATGATGAAAAAAGCGATCGCAATGCTCAGATTACGAATTATAAGAAGACGAAAACCAGCCCGAATAATTAATTCTTTTCGTCTTTAGATTCGGATATAAATAAAACCATTAATGTTTCAAAAGCGAAACATTAAAGCCGGATAACGGGTGCCGCAGCGCTGGCGAAACGGGGTGAAGCGGCGACTTTGGCGGCTCTTGCCGGTCCGTCCGGGCGCGCAAACGCTTGTCGTATGGCCGCCGAGCCTTATGCGACACGGATAATGCGCATTAGGCGAATGACGCCAATTGACGAGCGTCGCGACGACGCAACATTCGCATTCATCCGCCATTGAAGTTGCGTACGAACACTAAAGAACGTCCAATTCCTGCTAAGTGCGGGGTGTAATCTTGGTCGCTCCAATGCGTACCAGGTCATCTATTACCGTCACGGGGGAGAGAATGACTGATGGCGACCACTCGCCTTGCAAAAGATACGTACTCCGGCCGAAGTGCATCGCTGATGCGCTCGATGTGTCCCTCGTCATGCGTGCGTCACTGCTTGCCCTAGCGGTCGCGATGGCGAGCGGCTGCGACAGTGCCTCAGCCGATAACGCGCAGGCTCCGGTCTGGACGAAATGCGCCGACGAGCATGGCACCTGCTCGTTCAGCGGCACGCGCGACGTCCGTTATGGGACAGAAGCGCGCAATACCGTCAAATCGCTGACGAACGGCACTTCGTGCGATAACGGCGTATTCGACGATCCAGCGCCCGGCGAAGAGAAGCAGTGCTGGATTTCAGGAAGCAACAGCGCGGCCGGTGCGTCCGGCGCTGCGGCGAAAGCCAGCGGGACACCCGCTGCGTCGCCTCGCGCAACGGCCGACAACGACGCCAGGCAAGCGACAGCACAACCGTATTCGAGCCACTCTCAGGCACTCCGCTGTAACGGCTCACCGGATGTCGCGGCGGCGAATCCGCAAGGCGGCCTCATCGAAGCGGACACGCCGGATAGCGACGGCACGCGTCTTTTTACGCTCGATCGTTCGTTCCGCGTCGCCATCACGACCCGCGCATCGCGCAACGACAAGCTCGCATGGCAGATCCGCGATGCGTGGGGCACCGTACAGGCAAGCGGCGCATACGAGGTCGCGCAGGGCGCGCGTCAGGTCACGTTGAATTGCACGTCGACGCTTGCGGGCTACTTCGCGTTGTCGGCCTCGCTCGAACAGGAGCATGGGCAGTTGCCCGCGCGCGGCACGCGTCCCGAAGGCATCGCCACGTTCGGCGTGCTGCCCGATGTGTCGGCAAGCGTGCCGCCCGTGCATTTCGCGCGCGCGGACCTGCACCGCTTCGGCGGCCAGGGCACGGCGTTCGTCGCGCAGGGACAGCACTGCTGCGACGGCGACGGCTATCGTCCTCTGTATCCGCAGCTCGGCCTCACGTGGGTCAACGACAACCGCAACTGGTACACGGAAGAGCCGGACCGCGCGAACACGTTCGACCCCGCTACCGCGAAACTCTCGCCGTGGTTTCGCAAAGGCGACCTGTTGCGTCTGATCCAACTCGACGGCTTTCCTGGCTGGGCGAGTCCAACAGGCAAGCAGACGCACAGCTATCTGCCGAAATCGACGGGCGCATTGCGCGAGTACATGCAGCGCGTCGGCACCGAATCGAGCCGCGTGCGAACCACGGTCTTTGCGGCACAGTCGAGCAACTACTATCAGGTCACGTGGGAGCCCGATGCGGGAGGCGGCCTGCCCTGGAAAGACACCGACGCAAATTTCGTCGAGCTATACAAGGCCGTGTACGAAGGCATCCACGCGACCGATCCGAATGCCGTCGTGATGGGGCCGACGTATGGCTCCGTGACGGGCAATATCGAATCGCTCAGGCGTCTCGCGCCGCTCGGCCTGGCGAAGTACCTCGACGGCATCGCGATTCACGGCTACTACGATCCGAACGGCCCCAGTCCGTCGCATCCGCCCGAGCGCCTGATGAACGCCAGCGATCCGCAACAGGCTCAATACGCGCTGCCCACTTCGATGCGCGCGCTACGTCGCTTGATGGCCGCGCAGTACAAACCGGGCGCAAAGCTCTTCGCGACGGAAACGGGCATCAGCTACGACGTCGGCGAACAATACGGCCCGCACTATCCGACGGGCGACGTGCTCTACGCGCAAGGCGCCGTCGTCGCGCGCACGCATCTGATCCTGCTCGGCGAAGGCGCGGACATGACCTACATCTTCTATTCGAACGACACGCCCGATGCCACTCCGGGCTACGGTGTGTTCTTCGACCTCGATCATCCGAAGGGCGATTTCGGTCCGGGCGCGATCAGTCCGAAGCCCGCGGCGCTCGCGGTCGCGGCGATGACGCGGCTGATCGACGGCACGGCCACGCTCGGTCCCGTCAAGCGCACGCCCGCCGGCGTCTATGCGTATGCTTTCCAGCGGCTGAACGGCGGCAAGATCGTCACGGCCGCATGGACGCACGACAACGCGAAGTGGAACAAGTCGACGCACTTCGATCCGAAGGCGGGCGTGCCGTGGCGTCTGCAAGTGGATGCGCCCGGCACTTCGGGCAAGGTGACGGTGTTCGACATGATGGGCAATCCGTCGAGCGTGCCCTATCAGAACGGCTACGCGACGCTCGCGCTGACGGAGACGCCCGTCTATGTGGTGTCGTCGAACGCCGCCGTGATGAAGGCGAACGTCACGACACCGGCGGGCTATATCGCGCCTTGATGCGGGCTGCGATGCGCACGTGACGCGTGCCGTCCGCACGCGTCACGTACGCGGATTTGTCCATACGTGACGAGATTTAGGCGTGATACGACAGAACCGCCTTTTATTGCTGCGGATAGACTCTTTGCAATGCCGCAAGCGAGGCGCCGCCCGCGCGCTGCGCAGCGGGCGCGCGCGAAGGCACGACTAGGGAGTGGTCGGATGAGTGGCTTCGCCTGGATCATGGTGGTGGTCATCGCAGTGCTGGCTTCCGGGCTGATTCTGTGCGCGGCCATCGTCATTGTCATTGCCGTTCTGTTCGCCACGTCGTCCCGGCTTTTCACCCGCGAATCCGATCAATAAACCCGCAGGCCTGCGTACGCCGGCTTCGCGCTAACGCGTCGACCTCGCCGCGACTGCACCCACACGACATTGACGAGAGACAGACATGGCCACCACATGTGCCGATTTCCTCGAAGCAGACGATTTCCTTCAGGTCGTACGGATGACACCTCTCGTGTCGATCGACCTGATCGTGTGCGACTACGCGGGGCGCGTGCTCGTCGGACACAGACGCAATCGTCCCGCGCTCGGCACATGGTCCGTGCCCGGCGGGCGCATCTGCAAGAACGAGCGGCTCGACGCGGCCTTCACGCGCGTCGTCGACGCGGAGCTGGGGATTTCGGGCATGGAGCGCTCGGCCGCGCGTTTCGGCGGCCTGTTCGAGCATCTCTATAGCGACAACTTCGCGGGCGCGGACGAGATCACCACGCACTACGTCGTGATCGCGTATTTTATGACGCTCGAGAGCACGGCATCCGTGGGCCGCTTCGATCAGCACAGCCGCTATATCTGGCTCACGCCCGAAGACCTGCTCGCGCACGACGGCGTCCACGAGAACACGAAGGCGTACTTCCGTTAGCGCCACAGTCGGTCCGCCGTCGAAAGATGTCGCGGACGCGAATGAAATGCGGCGCTGCGGAGTGCGCCGCATTTCGTGGTCGCGCGATACCGGATGCGCGCGAAACCGGATGCGCGAAGCAGCCTACGCAATCAGACGCTGCTCGCCAGGTCCGCCAGCGTTTCCCGCGCGCCCCCGGCGCGATGCGCGCGGCCGCGCAGATACGCTTCGAACGGGCCCTTGACCTCGGGGTGGCGCAGCGCGAATTCGACGGTCGCTTTCAGGTAGCCGAGCTTGCTGCCACAGTCGTAGCGCTTGCCGTGGTACTCGTACGCGAGCGCCTGCTCGCCGCCGAGCAGCGCCTGAATCGCGTCGGTCAGCTGGATCTCGCCGCCGGCGCCCGGTTGCTGACGGCGCAGGTGATCGAAAATCGACGGCATCAGCACGTAGCGGCCCACTACGCCGAGATTCGATGGCGCGTCTTCCGGCGCAGGCTTTTCGACGATGCCCGACATCTTGTAGAGCCGCTCGTCCCAGCGCTTGCCGCCGATCACGCCATACGAGCGGGTTTCGTGTTTGCCGATTTCCTCGACGCCGACGATCGAGCAGTGATAGTGGCTGAAGAGCTGCACCATTTGCGACAGCACGGGCGGCTCGCCGTCGAGCAGATCGTCGGCGAGCATCACGGCAAACGGCTCGCCGCCGACCAGCTTTTCGGCGCACAGCACCGCGTGGCCGAGCCCGAGCGGCTCCGGCTGGCGCACGTAGCAGCATTCGACGTGGCTCGGCTTGATGTTCTGCACCAGCTCCAGCAACGCGAGCTTGCCGCGCGCGAGCAGCTCGCATTCGACCTCATACGATTTGTCGAAGTGGTCCTCGATCGCGCGCTTGCTGCGTCCCGTGACGAAGATCATCTCGGTGATCCCCGCCGCGATCGCTTCCTCGACCGCGTATTGAATCAACGGCTTGTCGACGACGGGTAGCATTTCTTTCGGGCTTGCCTTCGTCGCCGGAAGGAAGCGCGTGCCGAGTCCGGCCACGGGAAATACGGCCTTGCGCAGGGTGAGCATGCTCGCCTCTTTGAGTGGATTGATCAGCATCGATACGCCAGCGTATTCCGCGAATATCGAGCCGATCTGCCAACTTCTCGTTTTTTTCCGACTCCAATCGACAGCGGGTAAAAACGTCGGCCTATGATTGACGCAAAGCATACAGACCTTACTCTTTCGCCGTCCTCGGCACTGGAGACAGACGATGCGATATGAGCATGCGGTGAATCAGTGGCTGGATTCATCCTCGTACAGCGCAGTCGTCAACGTCGGGCACATGGTCAAACGCATCGGTATTCTCGTTTTTGAACGATTTCCGTTAAGCGACGTGTGTCTGCTTGCCGACGCATTCCGACTCGCCAATGAAGCCCAGGCGGATCAGTCTGGCGAGGGTTCGGGCGTCGAACCCTCGTATTCGATCGTGATGCTGTCCGAAATGGGCGGCAGTGTAGTCAGCAGCTGTTCGCTGCGCGTGTGGACAGAGAGCCTGAATGGCCCGCTGCTGAACGGCTTCGACACGCTGTTCATCGTCGGCGGTCCGGGCGCGTCGCGCGCGAAGGCGAACGAGCGGCTGATCCGGCGGCTGCGCGCAATCGCGCCGAAAATCCGCGTCGTCAAGGCGCTCGACGAGGGCCTCGGCGTGCTCGCCGCCGCCGATCTCGCATTCGAACGGCGCGGCTGGCGCAACGTGCCCGGCGCGGCCGATCCGTTCGGCAGGCCGCTCGCGCCCGTCCCGAACGATCCGCAATGGCAGATCGAGTCCGGCGCAACGCTCGATGTCGACGCGCCCGTGCGTTCGATCGCGGCGGCGCTCACGGTCATCAAGCGCGACCACGGCACGCCGATGGCGCGGCTCGTGTCGGAGCGCGCGCTGTCGGGCGCGTCGCGCCGCCTCGATGCGCTTCTCGACGACGACGAGAAGAAAGGCATCAGCCGCAAGATCACGACGGCCGCGCACTGGATACGCGAGAACTACACGCGCCATATAACGGTAGCCGAGGCGGCCGAGGTCGCGAAGATGAGCGAGCGTAATTTCCTGCGCCGCTTCAAGTCGCAAATCGGGCTCACGCCGTCGGAATACCTGCTGCGCGCGCGGCTCGACGCAAGTTGCCTGCTGCTCGCGGAGACGGACATATCGATCGACGGCATCGCGCGCCGTTGTGGCGTGCGCAGCGGCGATGGGCTCGCGAAGATCTTCCGCAAGCGCCTGTCGATCTCGCCGACCGACTATCGCGCGGCGCACCGGCGCACCGTTTCCAAAGGCTGACAGGCGGGCGGCTCGCGGACGCGGCGACAAGCGATCCGCGTCACGTTCGCCGTCACGATGAAAGCGCAAGGGTCTCCGGGCAACAGGAGACCCTTGCGCTTCTTGCATTCGCCCTGCCAAGCAGGCGCGCTGGCTCATCGCCTGTCGTGCGCGGCCAACGCGTTATTGGGGACTCCGTATATTTGCATTTATCGAGATGAAAAGACGTGCAATCATCCCGCGGCTACTCGCGGTGCCGGTTGCAACACGTCGACGACACATGGCGAGCAGCGTTCGCAATACAACGCTTTGATCTCAACGTCATGGTCAATTTCCTGCTCGATCTGATTTCGAACCTGGTCATCCTCGCCGTCATGCTGACAGCATGCAGCCTGTTCAACGGGATGAGGCCCGGCGCGAAAGCGAACGGCTATCTCGTGTTCTTCGTGTTCATCGCGATCGCGCTGGCGTTCGATGCCGCGCTGACCTTTCTGGTGTTCGCCGATTCGCAGACGCGCTACGGCAAGTTCAGCACCACGGAATCCTTCATGCAGCGCTTCGCCGCGTATCTGACGGCATCCGGCATCGCGATCTGTCTGGCGCGCATGCGCAGCCGCAAGGCGTCACAGGGGGCGCAAGGCTCTGCCGTCATCCGGACGTCGTCGTACACCAAATCGCAACTCCCCATGTAGGCAGGCCGGAAGGCCGGGAATACGTCTTGCTAACCGCCGCGCCGTCGCCTATAACATTCGATGATTGCAGGCGGCGCGACTTGCGCCGTCCTTCTTGCATATCGGGAAACCAGCCTCCTCCAGCCGTTCGCCGTACCAGATAAAACGTCGTGCAGCACAAGCGATGGACGCGGCGTCGCTTCCTCCAGCGGACTCGTCCGCGCCGTGTTCCTTCGCGTCGTCGCATGCACGCAGGTCAGTCAAGCGCAAACCGACTCAAGCGAGGGAATCGTGGACATTGAAGCCGTACGCGTCTTTCTAATGACCCGGGGCATCGACTTCGGGACCAAGGTGCTCGGTGCGATCGTTCTATGGATCGTCGGGCGATGGGTGATCGGGCTCATCACCGGCCTGATCCGCAAGCTGCTCTCGCGCAACAGCAAGGTCGATCCGACGCTTGCGCACTATCTCGGCTCGATACTCGCCGGCATCCTGAACCTGCTGCTGGTGCTGGCGATTCTGCAGGTGTTCGGCGTGCAGACGACCTCGTTCGCCGCGTTGCTCGCGGGCGTCGGCCTTGCAGTGGGCACGGCCTGGGGCGGGCTGCTCGCGCATTTCGCGGCGGGCGTCTTCATGCAGGTACTGCGGCCGTTCAAGGTCGGCGATTTCGTGACGGCGGGCGGCGTCACGGGCACGGTGCAGGAGCTGGGCCTGTTCGGCACGACGATCATCACGCCCGATAACGTGTTGACCATCGTCGGCAACAACACGATCTTTTCCGGCGTGATCTCGAACTTCAGCGCGCAGCCCGTGCGGCGCGTCGAGCTGACGGCGAAGGTGGCAAACGGCGTCGATCCCGTCGATGCCGCCAATCGCCTGCGCGCGGCCGTGACGAAGATTCCGAATGTCTCGCAGAATCCGGCGCCCGATGTCGAACTGATGTCGTTCACGCCGGAAGGTCCGCTGCTGTGCGTGCGGCCGTACACGCACAACGACAACTACTGGCAGGTCTACTTCGATACGAACCGCGCGATCGTCGAGACGTTCCGCGAAGCGGGGTATCCGACGCCCGAAACGCCTTTCGTGCGGCGCGCGGCCGCGTAGCTCTTTGTGCGGCGCGCGGCTTCGCCGTTCTCTGTTTGTCGCGTGGGGATTGCTTCCTTTGCGCGTGCGGGCGTTTGAGGGCACTCCCCTCGCACGCCCCCGCGCTTATTGCCCCGCTCATTGCCCCGTATGGTTGCTCGCCGACCCTGTCGGCTGACGCTTGCCGCGCATCATCTTCCACACTGCGCCGAGCGCCACGGGAACGATCGCCGCGCCGATACCCACCAGCACGATCACATTCAGATACTGGCGAATAAACGGAATGTTGCCGAAGAAATAGCCGAGCAGCGTGAGCAGCAGCACCCAGAAGAACGCACCCGCGATATTGAACAACTGGAAACGCCGGACGCCCATCTGCGACGCCCCCGCTACGAATGGCGCGAACGTCCGCACGACGGGAATGAAACGCGCGAGCACAATGGTCTTGCCGCCGTGGCGCTCGTAGAAGTCGTGCGTCTTGCGCAGCGCCTCGCGATCGAGAAAGCGTTCGAGCACGGGAATGTGCGAGTTGAACACCTTCGGTCCGAGCGCGCGGCCGATCAAATAGTTCACGGTATTGCCGAACACGGCCGCGGCCAGCAGCAGCACGATCAGCAGTTCGATGTTCATTGCGCCCGCCGCGCAAAACGCGCCGCCGATGAAGAGCAGCGAATCGCCGGGTAGAAACGGCAGCACCACGAGACCCGTCTCGCAGAACACGATCAGGAACAGCACCGCGTAGACCCACGCGCCGTATTGATGGATGAAGACTCCTAGAAACTTGTCGATGTGCAGGACAAGATTGACGAATTGCAGCAGCGTGTCCAAAGATCGTCCTTTAAAAAGCAGATGGCTGACATGACGGGCGCGGCGGCCGTCGCGTGCGGCATGCGAAGCGAAATCACGATTCGCGACCGAGCCTAGACTTGACCGCGCCATGATACCGAAGTGCCATGACGTCTTGAAAAAAAGTCGCGGGCCTCGATCGGCTCGATCGCGGACTCAACCGCACGTTCAATCGCAGATTCAGTCACGCGCTCAGACGATCTGCGACGAATCGCTATAATTTCGCCATGTCCGCGATCCCCGAATCCTCCGAAACGCCCGACGGCAACAAGCCCGCGACGAGCCCTGCACCCGGTCCCGCGTTGGACCAGGCTTCGGACCCGGCTTCGAGTCCCGCTGCGAACGCTGTCGACAGCGCCGTCACGCCGCGTGCATTGCGCGCGATCCAGCCGCTTCCCGACCAGCTGATCAGCCAGATCGCCGCTGGCGAAGTGGTCGAGCGGCCGGCATCCGTCGTCAAGGAAGTGCTCGAAAACGCGCTCGATGCAGGCGCGAAGACGCTGCGCATCCTGCTCGACGAAGGCGGCGTCAAGCGCATCTCGATCACCGACGACGGCTGCGGCATTCCCGAAGGCGAACTCGCGCTCGCGCTGATGCGCCATGCGACCAGCAAGATCCGCTCGCTCGCCGAACTCGAAGCCGTTGCGACGCTCGGGTTTCGCGGCGAGGCGCTCGCGTCGATCGCGTCGGTATCGGAAATGTACATCACGAGCCGCACCGAGCATGCTTCGCACGCGATGCGTATCGATGCGCAGACGGGCGCGCTGTCGCCCGCTGCCGGCACGCGAGGCACGACGATCGAAGTGCGCGAGCTGTACTTCAACACGCCCGCGCGCCGCAAGTTCCTGAAGAGCGAGCAGACCGAACTCGGCCATTGTCTCGAGATGATCCGCCGCGCCGCGCTCGCGCGCCCGGACGTCGCGATTTCAGTGCTGCACAACGGACGCGCCGTCGAGCACTGGAATGCGAGCGATCCCGCGACGCGCGTCGCGAAGATTCTCGGCGAGACGTTCGCGACTGCGCATCTGCCCCTCGACGAATCGGCGGGACCGCTCGCCGTGTATGGCTGCGCCGGTCTGCCGACGGCGAGCCGCGGACGCGCCGATCAGCAGTATTTCTTCGTCAACGGCCGCTTCGTGCGCGACAAGCTGCTCACGCACGCGGTGCGTGCCGCGTATGAGGACGTGCTGCATGGCGACCGCTTTCCGTCGTACGTGCTGTTCCTCGATCTGCCGCCCGAGGCCGTCGACGTGAACGTGCATCCGTCGAAGATCGAAGTGCGCTTTCGCGATTCGCGCTCGATTCACCAGTTCGTGTTCCATGCGGTGCAGCGCGCGCTCGCACGACATGCGGGCGCGTCGCCGGAGACGACATCGGGTGGCCACGCCGCGCGCATCGAGCCGATGCCGTCCGCGACGCCTACATCGACACCGTCTTCGTTCGGCTCGACGCCGCTCGGCGGCGGCTTCAAGGTCAGCGACGGCGGCAGCTCGCAGCCCGGCAACACATGGCTGCGCCAGGCGCGCATGACGCAAGGCACGCTGCCCGTCGCGCAACCGCTCGCGCTCTACGATGCGCTGTTCGGGCGCAAGGACATCGGCGCGGGCACCGCGCAAGGCACGACGGCGCTCGAACTGCGCGACGCGGACGACAGGCCCGGCACGGCCGATTATGGCCGCGCGCCCTCGCCTTCGGGCTTCGCGCCACAGCAGCAGCCGCAAGGCGCGCCGCAGACTTTCGACACGAACGACGAGCAGCCGCTCGGCTTCGCGCTCGGCCAGATCCACGGCATCTATGTGCTCGCGCAGAACGCGCGCGGCCTCGTGATCGTCGATATGCACGCGGCGCACGAGCGCATCCTGTACGAGCAGTTCAAGAACGCGCTCGCCGACCGGACGATCGCGGTGCAGCCGTTGCTGATCCCGTTGTCGATGACCGCCGATGGCGTTGAAATCGGCGTTGTCGAAGAAGAGCGCGAGACGCTCGATGCGCTCGGCTTCGATCTCGCCGTGCTGTCGCCGACGAGCATCGCGATTCGCGCCGTGCCCGCGCTCCTGAAGGATGCCGACTTGCAGTCGCTCGCGCGCGCGGTACTGTCCGATCTGCATGCGTACGGCGGCTCGCGTGTGCTGACCGAGCGGCAGCACGAACTGCTCGGCACGCTCGCGTGCCATCACGCGGTGCGCGCGAATCGGCGTCTGACGCTCGACGAGATGAACGCGCTGCTGCGCCAGATGGAAGCGACTGAACGCGCGGATCAATGCAATCACGGACGTCCGACGTGGTATCAGCTGACGCTTGCCGATCTCGACCGCCTCTTCATGCGCGGACAATGAGCGGCTCCGCTGTCCCATTCCGCTCACGCCTGTCATGACGCAGCACGGACCGCACCAAGAAGCGCAGCAAAAAGCGCAGCCCGTCGCCTGTCTGCTCGGCCCGACCGCCTCCGGCAAGACGGCCGCCGCGCTCGCGTTCGCCGCGCGCGCTCCCGTCGAAATCGTCAGCGTCGATTCGGCGCTCGTCTATCGCGAGATGGATATCGGCACCGCGAAGCCGTCGCCTGAAGAACGCGCCGTCGCGCCTCATCATCTGATCGATATCGTCGATCCCATCGACGCGTACTCGGCGGCCGATTTTCGCGCCGATGCGTTGCGGCTCGTCGGCGAGATCGTCGCGCGGGGTAATGTGCCGCTGCTGGTCGGCGGCACGATGCTTTACTACAAGGCGCTGACGCAGGGCCTGAACGATCTGCCCGCCGCCGATCCCGACATGCGCGCGACGCTCGACGCCGATGCCGCGCGCGAGGGCTGGCCCGCGCTGCACGCGCGCCTCGCCGACGTCGATCCCGTCACGGCCGCGCGCCTCGCGCCGAACGATTCGCAGCGCATCCAGCGCGCGCTCGAAGTGTTCATGCTGACGGGCCAGCCGATGTCGGCGCTGCTCGCCGCGCCCGCTCGCGACGACGACGCCGCGCGCCGCTATCGTTTCGTCCCCATCGCGCTGGAGCCGTCCGATCGCGGCGTGCTGCACGCGCGCATCGCGCAGCGCTTCGATGCGATGCTCGCGAACGGTTTCATCGACGAAGTGAAGGCGCTGCGCGCGCGCGGCGATCTGCATCCGGGCTTGCCGTCGATGCGCTGCGTCGGATACCGGCAAGCGTGGGAATATCTGGACGGCGAGACCGACTACGACACCATGCGCGACAAGGGCATCTTCGCGACGCGCCAGTTGTGCAAGCGCCAGCTGACGTGGCTGCGCGCGATGCCGGAGCGCATCGTGATCGACTGCTGCGCGGGCGATGCGACGGCGCAGGCGTTGCGTGCGATCAAGCGCGTGACCTCGGGCGCTGACAAATAAGACGCGAACATATGAAAAAAGCCGCCGGGCTTCGCAGCCGGGCGGCCTTCTGACCTTTCAGCGACGCAACGCTCAGACCACGACGGTCTGCGCCTCGCCTTCCTTGCTGGCGCGCACCGCGCCGATCTTCCACACCTGCTCGCCCGCTGCGGACAGCAGGCCGATCGCCTTTTCCGCATCGGCGGCGGACACGATCACGGCCATGCCGATGCCGCAGTTGAACACGCGATGCATTTCCGCATCGGCGACACCACCGTGCTTTTGCAGCCACGAAAACAGCGGCGGCAGCGGCCATGCGCGGTGATCGAGCTCAGCCGTCAGGCCCTCTTTCAGCACGCGCGGAATGTTTTCGACCAGACCGCCGCCCGTGATGTGCGCCATCCCCTTCACTTCGAGCTGTTGCATCAGCGCAAGCAGCGGCTTCACGTAGATGTGCGTTGGCGCCATCAGCGCTTCGGCGAGCGAGCGGCCGTCGAAATCGGCGTTCAGGTCCGGCTGCGCGCGCTCGATGATCTTGCGCACGAGCGAGTAGCCGTTCGAATGGATGCCGCTCGACGCGAGGCCCAGCACGACGTCGCCGGGGACGATCTTGCTGCCGTCGATGATCTTGCTCTTTTCGACCGCGCCGACGGCGAAGCCCGCGAGGTCGTATTCGCCATCGGGGTACATGCCCGGCATTTCAGCCGTTTCGCCGCCGATCAGCGCGCAGCCGGCCAGCTCGCAGCCCGTCGCGATGCCCTTGACGACGGTGGCCGCCGTGGCGACGTCCAGCTTGCCGCACGCGAAATAGTCGAGGAAGAAGAGCGGCTCGGCGCCTTGCACGAGGATGTCGTTGACGCTCATCGCGACGAGGTCCTGGCCGACGGTATCGTGCCTGTTCAGCTGGAACGCGAGCTTCAGCTTGGTGCCGACGCCGTCCGTACCCGACACGAGCACGGGCTCCTTGTACTTCTTCGGCACCTCGAACAGCGCGCCGAAACCGCCGATGCCGCCCAGCACGCCGTCGCGCAGCGTCTTCTTGGCAAAGGGCTTGATCGCGTCGACGAGGGCGTCACCCGCGTCGATGTCCACGCCTGCGTCGCGATACGACAGACCTTGGGCCGAATCAGGGGAATTCGGGGCGGATTTCGGTTGATTCATGAGGGGAGAGCTCGGAAGGTCGGTAAAATGCGATTTTACCCGATGCCGGCCGCGTGGCTGGAATTTGAAACGCCGCCTCCGACGACACGACACCTGGGAAAGCCGCTTTGCAGCAAAACAGTCCGATCCTCACGCCGTATCAGCGCCGCGCCTTCATCTGGCTTGCCATCGCGCTAGCCGTGGGCATTCTCATCTGGCTGCTGAGCCCCGTGCTCACGCCGTTCCTGCTCGGCGCAATCCTCGCTTACATCCTGCAGCCGGGCGTCGCCTGGCTCATGCGCCGGCGCGTGCCGCGCGGCCTCGCCGCGCTTCTGATGATGCTGCTGTTCGTGTTGATCGTCACGCTGCTGGTGCTGCTGGTGCTCGCCGTCATCCAGAAGGAAGTGCCGCAACTGAAACAGCAGGTCCCCGGATTCTTCTCGCACCTGCACGTGTGGTTGCAGCCGAAGCTCGCCGTGCTGGGCCTGACCGATCCGCTCGACTTCGCGAGCATCCGCGACATGGTGATGAGCCAGCTCGAAGGCAGCGCGCAGACGGTCGCGCTGTATGCGTGGACGTCGATCCGCACCAGTTCGAACGTGATGATCACGTTGGTCGGCAATGTGGTGATGGTGCCGCTCGTGCTGTTCTACCTGCTGTACGACTGGAACGCGATGCTCGCGCGCCTGCGCGGCTTTATCCCGCGCCGCTGGTTCTCGAAGACGATCCACCTCGCACGCGACATGGATCACATGCTGTCGCAATACCTGCGCGGCCAGTTGCTCGTGATGGGCGTGCTCGCCGTGTTCTACGCGGTCGCGCTGTATATCGCCGGCTTCGAGATCGCGCTGCCCGTGGGCATCTTCACGGGGCTCGCCGTGTTCATCCCGTACATCGGCTTCGCGACGGGCCTCGCGCTCGCGCTCGTCGCCGCGCTGCTGCAGTTCGGCAACTGGTACGGCTTCGGCGCCGTTGCCGTGGTTTACGGGATCGGCCAGATACTGGAGAGCTTCTTTCTGACGCCGCGGCTCGTCGGCGAGCGGATTGGCCTGCATCCGCTCGCGGTAATCTTCGCGCTGCTCGCGTTCGGCCAGCTGTTCGGCTTTTTCGGCGTGCTGCTCGCGCTGCCCGTAAGCGCGATCCTGTCGGTCGCGCTTCGAGAGTTGCGGCAGAGCTATCTGTCGAGTTCGCTTTACAAGAATTGATCACCTGTCGGGTTATTCAGGGCTCATTTACGGCTTATCTATCGTGTCGCGCCAACTGACGCTCGATCTCGGCACCCCGCCGCCATCGACATTCGACAACTTCTTCGCCGGCGCCAACGCCGAGCTGGTCACGCGCCTGCGCGAACTGGACGCGGCGCTCGCGGCGGGCCCCGTCGCGGACCGCACGTTCTACGTGTGGGGCGAGACGGGCAGCGGCCGCACGCATCTGCTGGAAGCGCTCGTCCACGAAGCGCCGCCGGGACACGCACGCTATGCCGGCCCGCAGAGCAGTCTCGCCGCGTTCGCTTTCGACCCTTCCGTCGCGCTGTATGCAATCGACGATTGCGACCGCCTGTCCGGCGCGCAGCAAATCGCAGTCTTCAACCTGTTCAACGAAGTGCGCGCGCATCCGACGAGCGCGCTCGTCGCGACGGGCAACGCCGCGCCGATGGGGCTCGAAGTGCGCGAGGACCTGCGCACGCGCCTCGGCTGGGGCCTCGTGTTCCACCTCGCGCCGCTCGCCGACGAAGGCAAGGCAGCCGTGCTGAAGCACGCGGCGCGCGAGCGCGGCATCAATCTCGCCGACGACGTGCCCGCCTATCTGCTCACCCATTTCCGCCGCGACATGCCGAGCCTGATGGCGCTGCTCGACGCGCTCGACCGTTTTTCGCTCGAACAGAAGCGCGCGGTGACGCTGCCTCTGTTGCGCACGATGCTCGCGTCGCCCGGCAACGGGGGCAACAGTGGCAACAGCGGCGGCGACGGGCCCGACGGCCCGCGCCGTATCGCGTCCTGAGCCTCGTCATCCGCTTCAAGTAAAATAGTCCCCCATGGCCAACCTCGCACTCTTCGACCTCGATCACACGCTCATCCCCACCGACAGCGACCACGAATGGGGACGCTTCATGGTGAAGCTCGGCATTGTCGACGCCGAGAATTTCGCGCGTGAGAACGACCGCTTCTATGCCGACTACAAGGCCGGCAAGCTGGATATTCATGCGTATCTGGTCGCCATGCTGACGCCGCTCGCGAAGTATTCGCGCGAGCAGCTCAAGGCGTGGCACGACCAGTACATGCACGAAGTGATCAAGCCCGCGATCATCCCCGCCGCGATGGAACTGGTGCGCAAGCATCGCGACGCAGGCGATCTGTGCTGCGTGGTCACTGCGACCAACGAGTTCATCACGGCGCCGATCGCCGAAGCGTTCGGTGTCGAGAAGCTGATCGCGTGCGAAGTGGAGACGGTCGACGGCCATCCGGCGTCGGCCTACACGGGCTTTCCGAAGGGCACGCCTAGCTACCGAGAAGGCAAGATCGTGCGCACGGAGGAGTGGCTCGCGTCGCTTGGCAAAACCTGGTCGGACTTCGAGCGCAGCTATTTCTACAGCGATTCGCACAACGACATCCCGCTGCTCGAAAAGGTCACCGACCCGATCGCGACCAACCCTGACGACACGTTGCGCGCGCACGCGCAGAAGCACGGCTGGCGCATCCTCGAACTCTTTCAACCCACGTGATCAAGAAACTCATTCGCAAGCTTTTCGGACAGGACGCGGACTCCGCCGACGAGGCCGTGCCGTCCGCTCCAACCGACAACAATCCGCCCGACGGCAATGGCCATGAACGCGCTCGCACGGGCCGCACGGCCGCCGCGTCGAAAGGCAGCGCTGCATCGCCAAAAGGCGGCTCGCGCCGCAAGCCGGCCCCGGCAGCCGTACCCGAGCCGGACGCGCCCGTCATCATCTCTTCCGATATTCACGGCATCGACCCGTCGCTGATTTCGCGCAACGCGATCCGCGTCACGGAAGGCCTGCAAGAAGCGGGCTTCCGCGCGTTCATCGTCGGCGGCGCGGTGCGCGATCTGCTGCTCGGCATCGCGCCGAAAGACTTCGACGTCGCTACCGACGCCACGCCCGAACAGGTGCAGAAGCTCTTTCGACGCGCGCGCATCATCGGACGGCGCTTTCAGATCGTGCACGTGCAGTTCGGCCAGGAAATCATCGAAACCTCGACGTTCCGCGCGCTCGTCGACGCGCCGGCCGCCGACGCCAACGTCAGCGCCGCGCCGCCGCGCCGCCTGAAGCGCGACGAACTGGACCGTCGCACGCATGCCGTCGACGCGAGCGGCCGCGTGCTGCGCGACAACGTCTGGGGCGAGCAGCACGAAGACGCGACACGCCGCGACTTCACCGTCAACGCGATGTACTACGACCCCGCCACGCAGACGGTGCTCGACTATCACAACGGCATGTCCGATGTGCGCGCGCGCCTGTTGCGCATGATCGGCGACCCGGCCACGCGCTATCGCGAAGACCCGGTGCGCATGCTGCGCGTCGTGCGCTTCGCCGCGAAGCTCGATTTCGAAATCGAGGAAGCGACGCGCGCGCCGATCACGGATCTCGCCGATCTGATCAACAACGTACCCGCCGCACGTCTCTTCGACGAGATGCTGAAGCTGCTGCTGTCGGGCCATGCGCTCGCGTGTCTGCAGCGTCTGCGCAAGGAAGGGCTGCACCACGGCCTGCTGCCGCTGCTCGACGTCGTGCTCGAACAGCCGCATGGCGAGCGCTTCATCACGCTTGCGCTGAACAACACCGACGCGCGCGTTCGCGCGGGCAAGCCGGTCTCGCCGGGCTTTCTGTTCGCCACACTCCTGTGGCACGACGTGCAGCAACGCTGGCAGCAATACCAGGCGAACAGCGAATACCCGGTGCCAGCGCTGCATCAGGCGATGGACGACGTGCTCGACATGCAGACGGAAAAGCTCGCGATTCACAAGCGCTTCTCGTCGGACATGCGCGAGATCTGGGGCCTCCAGCATCGCCTCGAAAAACGCTCGGGCCGGACCGCGCTGAAGCTGCTGGAACACCAAAGATTTAGAGCGGGGTATGATTTCCTCCTGTTGCGCTGCGAATCGGGCGAACTGGATGAGTCGGTCGGTTCGTGGTGGACGGAGTTCATCGAAGGAGACGCCGCCGCGCGCGAGGCACTGCTTGCGCAAGGCGGGAAGGACCGGACGCCCAGAAAACGACGGCGACGCAGCAGCCGCAACCGCAGCAAACAGGGCGACGGAATGGAGGGCGGCACGGGTTCAGGAAACCGCGCAGCAAACGATGCGAGCCAAGACGGCCCGTGTGAAGACTGACGCAGTTCCGGCGCGCGCCGTCGAACGCAAGTTGCAGGAAGTTATGCCATGACGGTTGCCTATCTCGGCCTGGGCGCGAATCTCGGGGACGCGCGCCAGACCCTGAAAGACGCGGTGGTGTGCCTCGCACAACAGCACACCATCACCGTGCTCGCGAAATCGAGCCTCTATCGAACCGCCCCGATCGACGCGGGCGGCGATGACTATCTGAATCTCGTCGTGAAGCTCGAAACGACGATGCCCGTGCGGCATCTGCTCGCGCTGTGCCACAAGATCGAGCATCAGTTCGGCCGCGAGCGCCCCTTTCGCAACGCGCCGCGCACGCTCGATCTCGACATCCTGCTTTACGGCGAACACGCAATCGACGAACCGGATTTGATCGTGCCGCATCCGCGCATGACGGAGCGCGCGTTCGTGCTCGTGCCGCTCGTCGAAATCGAACCCACGCTGATCATTCCGCAACGCGGCCGCGCCGATTCGTTTCTTGCGGCCGTCGCCGATCAGCGCATCGAAAAGATGAAGTCGGCATGTCAATGTCCGATGATGAATGCGGCAAATTCAGCGGCAAACTCGGCGACAGACGCAGCGACAAGCTCGACAAAAAGCGGTGACAACGAAGCGGGCCGCGCCCCCAAGGGCGGTAGCCGATGAACTCGCTGCCGATGACCGCCCCGCCACTTACCGTCACCGCACCCGACCTGCGTCCGCCGCACGGCTATCTGACGATCGAAGGACCGATCGGCGTCGGCAAGACCTCGCTCGCGCGCCGTCTCGCGCAACGCTGGTCGATGCACGAACTCTTCGAGCGCCCGCACGAGAATCCGTTTCTCGAACGCTTCTATCGCGACACATCGCGCTATGCGTTGCCCGCGCAACTTAGCTTCGCGTTGCAGCGCGCGCAGCAGGTGCAGGACATCGACGCGCTGCGCACGGCGGGCACGCCGCTCATCACCGATTTCATGACGCAGAAGAACGATATCTTCGCGCGTCTGACGCTGCAGGACGACGAATATCAGCTGTATCGCGCGCTGGCTGCGCGGCTCGAAGTGCCTGGCCCGGCGCCGGATCTGATCATCTATTTGCAGGCGAGCCCCGAGGTGCTGTTCTCGCGCATCCAGAAGCGCGCGGTGCCGATGGAGTTGCAGATCTCCGATGCGTACCTGCGCTCGCTGTGCGACGCGTACAACGAGTTCTTCTATCACTACGACGGTGCGCCCGTTCTCACAGTCAACGCCGAACATCTGAATCCGCTCGATTCCGACGCGGACCTTGCTTTGCTCGTTGAGCGCGTCGAAACGATGCGCGGGCGCAAGGAATTCTTTGTCAAAGGCTCCGCGCTATAGCGTCTGGCTGTAGCGCGCTGCCGCACTTCCAACGGACATCCCATGACCTATTTGCAGGAGACGAGCCGCAGCGCCGTCACGGTCCCGAAACTGCAGGCGATGCGCGCGGCCGGCGAGAAAATCGCCATGCTCACGTGCTACGACGCGAGCTTCGCGGCGCTGCTCGACCGCGCGGGCGTCGACGTGCTGCTGATCGGCGACTCGCTCGGCAACGTGCTGCAAGGGCAATCGACGACGCTGCCCGTCACGCTCGATGACATCGCTTATCACACGGCCTGCGTCGCGCGTGCGCAGCCTTCCGCGCTGATCGTCGCCGACATGCCGTTCGGCACATACGGCACGCCCGCCGATGCGTTCGCGAGCGCCGTGAAGCTGATGCAGGCGGGCGCGCAGATGGTGAAGCTCGAAGGCGGCGAGTGGCTCGCGGACACGGTGCGCTTTCTCGTCGAACGCGCGGTGCCCGTGTGCGCGCACGTCGGGCTCACGCCGCAATCGGTGCACGCGTTCGGCGGCTTCAAGGTGCAAGGCAAGACGGAAGCGGGCGCGAGCCAGCTGCTGCGCGATGCGCGCGCGATGCAGGACGCGGGCGCGCAACTGATCGTGATGGAAGCGATGCCGACGCTGCTCGCCGCCGAAGTCACGACGCAACTGCGCATTCCGACGATCGGCATCGGCGCGGGCGTCGAGTGCTCGGGTCAGGTGCTGGTGCTGCACGACATGCTGGGCATTTTCCCCGGCAAGCGTCCGCGCTTCGTGAAGGATTTCATGCAGGGACAGCCGAGCATTCTGGCTGCCGTCGAAACGTATGTGCGTGCCGTGAAGGACGGCACGTTTCCGGGTCCCGAGCACACGTTCTGAGTGCACGCCGTGAACGCACGCGGCGGCGAGTGGTGATACATACATCCGGCGCCGCTACTGTTGGGGTTCAGTCGCCAACTGAAGCTGAACCGGACGTCTCGAATCTTTTCGGACCGGTCCGATCCGGCGTGCAATTCCCATCGTCTATCTTCGTTCTCTTTCCAACGCGCTGACCCGCGCGTCAACGGAGAGACGACCATGAGCCCCTTTTGCCTGATCGACGTCACGAGCATTCGTGACCACGCAAGCCACTCGCATCAACACGACGTCACCTGGCACGAGCGTCTTGCCGCTTGGATCGGGCGACTGATGCATCGCCATCACGGCTGATGCGTACCCTCTCCGATCTGCCGGCCAGAACGATCAACCGATAATCCGCGCCGGCAACGCTCCGCGCAGCGCATTGCAGAGCATCAGCGCTTCTGCGTTCGACACATCGTCCCGAGTCAATACGCGCTCGCCCGCCTGCATCGCGGGATCGTCGAGCAGCACGCTCCGCATCACGCCCGGCAACACGCCAGACGACAGCGGCGGCGTCCACCACCGGCCCTCCAGCTTCACGAACACGTTTGATCGTCCACCCTCGGTCAACTCGCCTTTCTCGTTGAAGAAGAGCGTATCGAACGCATCATGCGTTTCGGCTTCGCGCCAGCCGCGATCGTATTCCGCACGACGCGTCGTCTTGTGCAGCAGCAGCGGATCTGCCGCCTGCGTCGTCGCGAACCCGTGATCGGGGCCGAGCAGCACGCCGACCACTTCCTCCGTCAGCGGAACGAGTAGCGCGGAGGTGATTTCCACCTCGCCCGCCTTGTCGAGCATCAGCCGCATCCGGTGCGGCGTGTGGGCTCGCAGCGCGGCGCATTGCGCGGCGAGCTTCGCGCGCACGGCCCCTTCGTCGAAGGCGAAGCCCAGCCAGCGAGTGCTGTTTCCAAGCCGCGCGATATGGCGATCGAGGTAGCGCACGCCATCCTCGCGCGTCGCATACATCGTTTCGAACAGCTGGAAACCGGGATCGGCTTCTGTCAGGAAACGCGCTTTCAATTTGCACTCCGCGTATTCGTCTTGCGCGACGCTATCGAGCACGATACCCGCGCCGATGCCCATTTCGCCGCGCCGCCGGCCATCTTCCGTCGGCGCACCGAGCGTCAGCGTGCGGATCGCCACCGACAGGCAAAAATCACCGCACTGCCGGCCGACCGCTTCGCCGAGATCCGGCTGCGCATCGAGCCAGCCGATTGCGCCCGTGTACAAGCCGCGCCGCGTCGATTCGAGCTGTTCGATCAGTTGCATTGTCTTGTGCTTGGGCGCGCCCGTGATCGAGCCGCACGGAAAGAGCGCGCGCAGGACCTGGGCGAGGGTGGTGCGCGCCCGCATCGTCGCCGTGACGGTCGATGTCATCTGCCACAGCGACTGATACGGCTCGATCGAAAAGAGCGCCGGTGTCTTCACCGTGCCCGTTTCGGCGATCCGCGACAGGTCGTTGCGCAGCAAGTCGACGATCATCACGTTTTCGGCGCGATTCTTGGGATCGTGGGCGAGAAAGTCGGCGGCCGCGCGGTCTTGCGCGGCATCCGCCGAGCGCGGCATGGTGCCCTTCATCGGTCGTGTACGCAGCGAAGCGCCCTTCTTCTCGACGAACAGCTCCGGTGAGCACGACACGACCCAGCGGCCGTCCGGCAACGCGATCAGCGCGCCGTAATGCACCGACTGCCGCGCGCGCACCCGCCGGAACAGCGCGGTGGGCGTGCCGAACACGTCGAAGTCGAGCCGGTATGTGTAGTTGATCTGATAGGAGTCGCCGGCGCGCAAGGCGTCGTGGATCGCGCCGATGGCCTGCGTGAACTCGCGTTCGTCAACGCTCGCCTCGACGCCGCCGATGCCCGCCACCGATGGCTCGACAGCCGCGCTGTCATATAGCGCGAGCCATGTGTCGACCTCGTCGCGCGACATCTTCTGGCAGGAATCGAACAACAAAAAACGCAGCGTGCCGGCGGCGCGCTGCGTCTTCTGATGCATGGCCTGTCCGAACTCGTAGTCGGCCAGCACGACCGCGAAAAGGCCGCCGTCCACATCGGCCGACGTCGCCTCGCAGACGGCATCCAGCCGCGCGACGTCAGTGCAGGCGCGCTCGTGCCGGAAGCCGGTATAAAGCCTGCTCGACCGGCGATCTGGAGTCGAGTCGCAGTCGTCCAGCAACGCGAAGACGGTGCCTCTTTCGTGAGCCGCTGTTTCGTGAGACGTCATGCATACCGCCAACTTCAGAGCGCGTTAGTCGAAGAAACTCTTGACCCGGTCGAACCAGCTCTTGCTCTGCGGGCTGTGACGCGCGCCGCCTTCGACCAGCGATTTCTCGAACTGCTGCAACAACTCGCGCTGCGACTCGGTGAGCTTGACGGGCGTTTCCACCTGCACATGCACGTAGAGATCGCCAGCAATGCTCGAGCGCAGACCCTTGATGCCCTTGCTGCGCAGACGGAACGTCTTGCCCGACTGCGTGCCTTCCGGCACCGTGAAGCTCGCGCGCCCTGCGAGCGTCGGCACTTCGATCTCGCCGCCCAATGCTGCCTTCGTGAACGGAATCGGCATCTGGCAATGCAGGTCGTCGCCGTCGCGCTCGAACACCGGGTGCGCCTTGATGTGAATCTCGACGTACAGGTCGCCCGACGGACCGCCATTGATGCCCGGCTCGCCGTTGCCTGCCGAACGGATGCGCATGCCGTCGTCGATGCCTGCTGGGATCTTCACTTCCAGCGTCTTGGTTTCCTTCGTCTTGCCCGCGCCGTGGCAATGCGTGCAAGGCTCAGGAATGTAGGTGCCCGTGCCGTGGCACTTCGGACACGTCTGCTGGATGCTGAAGAAGCCCTGCGACATCCGCACCGCGCCCGCGCCGTTACAGGTCGGGCACGTCTCCGGCTTCGTACCCGGCTTTGCGCCCGAGCCGTGACAGACTTCGCACGACACCCAGCTCGGCACGCGGATCTGAGTATCGTAACCGTGCGCGGCCTGCTCGAGCGTGATTTCCATGCTGTAGCGCAGGTCGGCGCCGCGATAGACCTGCGGACCGCTGCGGCCGCCGCGTCCACCGCCCGCCGCCTGGCCGAAGATGTCGCCGAAAATATCGCCGAATGCGTCGGCAAAACCGCCGAAACCCTGAGCGCCCGCGCCCGCCATGTTCGGATCGACGCCCGCGTGGCCGTACTGGTCATAGGCCGTGCGCTTTTGCGAGTCCGACAGCATTTCATAGGCTTCCTTCGCCTCTTTGAAATGCTCTTCCGCATCCTTGTTGCCGGGATTGCGGTCGGGGTGGTACTTCATCGCGAGCTTGCGATAAGCCTTCTTGATTTCGTCGTCGCTCGCGTTCTTTGCGAGGCCCAGAACGTCGTAGTAATCCCGTTTCGCCATATCGGTTCAACGCCATCCGCGCAATGCGGCGCGGCGGCTCCTCTTGAATGCTGGAGTCTCGCGACTCGTAAGGCTCGGGCCTCGACCGCAATTACGGGTCAAAAGCCGCGCCCTCCATAAAACAAATGTGCCCGGAGAGCCAAAAAGGCTCGCCAGGCGCGTGATCCGGTCGAACGTCCAGACTTCCGTCAGACGCCGACCTCCTGCAGCCGGGCTGCGCATATCGCCATGCGCAGCCTTGCGGTCAAAGAGCAACCCGGCTTAGTCCTTCTTCACTTCCTTGAACTCGGCGTCCACGACGTCGTCGGCCTGCTGCTGGCTCGCGCCCGAAGCTTCCGCGCCGGCCGCGCCACCCGCACCCGCGGCGCCTGCTGCACCTTGCGCCTGCATGTCCGCGTACATCTTTTCGCCGAGCTTCTGCGACGCCGTCGCAACCGTCTCGATCTTCGCTTCGATCGTAGCCTTGTCGCTCGAGCCGTTCTTCAGCGTCTCTTCGAGATCCTTCAGCGCGGCTTCGATCTTTTCCTTCTCACCCGCGTCCAGCTTGTCGCCGTACTCGGTGAGCGCCTTCTTCGTGCTGTGGACCAGCGCGTCGCCCTGGTTGCGGGCATCCGCCAGTTCACGCAGCTTGTGATCTTCTTCCGCGTTCGCTTCCGCGTCCTTCACCATCTTCTCGATCTCGGCTTCGGACAGACCCGAGTTCGCCTTGATCGTGATGCGGTTTTCCTTGCCCGTCGCCTTGTCCTTCGCGCCGACGTGCAGAATGCCGTTCGCGTCGATGTCGAAGGTCACTTCGATCTGCGGCACGCCGCGCGGTGCGGGCGGAATGCCTTCCAGGTTGAACTCGCCCAGCAGCTTGTTGCCCGCCGCCATTTCGCGCTCGCCCTGGAACACCTTGATCGTCACGGCCGACTGGTTGTCGTCCGCCGTCGAATACACCTGAGCGTGCTTCGTCGGGATCGTGGTGTTCTTGTTGATCATCTTCGTCATCACGCCGCCGAGCGTTTCGATGCCCAGCGACAGCGGCGTCACGTCGAGCAGCAACACGTCCTTACGGTCGCCCGACAGCACCTGGCCCTGGATCGCCGCGCCGACAGCGACGGCTTCGTCCGGGTTCACGTCACGGCGCGGTTCCTTGCCGAAGAACTCCTTCACCTTTTCCTGCACCTTCGGCATGCGCGTCTGGCCGCCGACGAGAATCACGTCGTCGATTTCGCCGACCTTCACGCCTGCGTCCTTGATCGCGATGCGGCACGGTTCGATCGTGCGCTCGATCAGGTCTTCGACCAGCGCTTCCAGCTTGGCGCGCGTGATCTTCAGGTTCAGGTGCTTCGGACCCGATGCGTCCGCCGTGATGTACGGCAGGTTGATTTCCGTCTGCTGACCCGACGACAGCTCGATCTTCGCCTTTTCAGCGGCTTCCTTCAGGCGTTGCAGCGCGAGCACGTCCTTCGACAGATCGACGCCCTGCTCTTTCTTGAACTCGCCGATGATGTAGTCGATGATGCGCTGGTCGAAGTCTTCACCGCCGAGGAACGTATCGCCGTTCGTCGACAGCACTTCGAACTGTTTTTCGCCGTCCACGTCCGCGATTTCGATGATCGAGATATCGAACGTGCCGCCGCCCAGGTCGAACACCGCGATCTTGCGGTCGCCCTTTTCGGCCTTGTCCAGACCGAACGCGAGCGCAGCCGCCGTCGGTTCGTTGATGATCCGCTTGACTTCCAGGCCGGCGATGCGGCCCGCGTCCTTCGTGGCCTGGCGCTGGCTGTCGTTGAAGTAGGCCGGCACCGTGATGACGGCTTCCGTGACCGTCTCGCCGAGGTAGTCTTCAGCCGTCTTCTTCATCTTGCGCAGGACTTCGGCAGACACCTGCGACGGTGCGAGCTTTTGCCCGTGTGCTTCGACCCATGCGTCGCCGTTATCGTGCTTGACGATCTTGTAGGGCATCAGGCCGATGTCCTTCTGCACTTCCTTTTCTTCGAAGCGGCGGCCGATCAGGCGCTTGACCGCGTACAACGTGTTCTTCGGATTGGTGACCGACTGACGCTTCGCCGGCGCGCCGACGAGCACTTCGTTGTCGTCCATGTAGGCGATGATCGACGGCGTGGTACGAGCACCTTCCGAGTTCTCGATCACCTTGACCTGGTTGCCTTCCATCAGCGCCACGCACGAGTTGGTGGTGCCGAGGTCGATGCCGATGATTTTGCCCATTTTTACTAATCTCCTGACTTTGATCGTTGCGGGCATCGCTGGCTGGCCCATCCGGCCACCGGGCGCCCCGCCCTGAATTTCAACCTGCACTCAACATAAGTGCAGCCGCATCGTTTTCAAGACCCCAAATACGATGCGGTCATTAAATTTTTTCAATCGGTACGGCCGTTGTCCGAGGCTGGTTTGCCGGTCTCGCCAGCGGCGCCCGGGCCGGATGCGCCCGAGCCGGCCGCTGCCCCGGCGCCGGACGCGCCTTGTCTGGCCGTGCCTACGCCGGACGCGCCTAGACCGGCCGTGCCTACGCCGGCCGCGCGAATTTTCTCACGAGCCGCTGCGACGGCCGCCTCGAACTGCGTAAGGCCGTGCCAGCCGGTCGCCCGGCCGAGGCGCTTGCCGCGATGAAAGAAGAACCACGTCGGCACGCCGTGCAGCATGAAGCGCCGGCCGAGATCGCGATGCTCGTAGACGTTGCTGTGAAACCACCGCAGGCCGAGCGCGCGGATCGCGTCCGGCTGCGCGAGCATCGCCTTCTTCGCGATCTCGCAGTTATAGCAGTCGAGCCCCCAGAAAAACACCACGGCCAGATCCTCCCCCGCGGACTGCAGCCCGACGTCGAAGGTCTCAGCGGTGAGTTCCTGCATGTCGAAGGCCGCGAACGCGGCGCTGTCGACGGGTATGCCGGCCATGTCGGTACGGACAGGCGCTTACTTGGGCGCCGCGACCGTCACCAGCGCCGGACGCAGCACGCGATCTGCGATCACGTAGCCCTTTTGCAGCACGGAGACGACGGTGTTCGGCTCCTGCTCGGCCGGCACCATTGAAATAGCCTGATGGCGATGCGGATCGAACTTCTCGCCGACCGGGTTCAGCGCGACGACCTTGCCCTTTTCGAGCGCGCCCGTCAGCTGACGCAGCGTGAGTTCGACGCCTTCGCGCACCTTGGCCAGATCGTCGGTCGAATGCGCAACGGCGGCTTCGAGGCTGTCGACGACGGGCAGCAGATGCTCGGCAAAACTTTCGATCGCGAATTTGTGCGCCTTCGCGACGTCTTCCTGGCCGCGGCGGCGGACGTTTTCCGTCTCCGCTTTCGCGCGCAGGAAACTTTCCTGCAGTTCCGCTACTTTCGCCTGAGCTTCCGCCAGCGCGGCGTCGACACCTGCCTGCGCGGCTTGCGCCGGCTGTTCGGCAGCACCCGCTTCCGGCTGCTGTGCCTGCTGCTCGCCCGATGCAGCTTCTGCGGCCTGGCGCGCTTCGTCGGCGGGCGTGGGGTTCTGGCTCGTCGGTTTCTCTTGCGTGTTTTCCATGTCGCTGAAATTCAAAAAATTAAGGCCAAGAAACGGCGGCAGGGTCATGCGGATCACCCGATGGGCGTCGTGCCGCTACACCCGCCGGCCGCGCATCAACCATTCAAGTTAGGGCGCATACGCCGTATTTCAAGGCACCCGCAGGTCTTTTTGCACCTTGCAGACGCCCGGAAATGCGCGGTAACAAGCATTTCAGGCGCGTCATCATAATAAGATTGAGCGCGCTGCGCGAGTGTCCTAAACTCATCTTGAGCGTCCGAAAAGGCACGTTAACCCTAACCTGACGCCCACCTTACCACTGGCTGAACTGCCCGTTTCCGCTTGCAATCTCCAAGGGGAGTACCGTGAAACTGACCTTCGCTATTTCGGTGGTCGCAATGGTACTCATTGCAGGCACGACGACCATCTGCATGTCCGGGGCCGTCAACGACCGCACCACCGAGTACGGCGGCGTGCACGCGACGATCGAACAGCTGTTCAACCCCTACTGGAAATTTTGTCGATAACGCGTCTGTCGCGCTTGGTCGGCCGGCCATGTAATCCGGCGGCCGGCTCTCGATACGTCTTGCGCCGCTCGTGCTCGATCTGGCGCTTCTGCCTGCTCTCTTCGGTTTCCGCGTAAAGCGTCTGCGCGACGCTCGCCGGGCCGCGCACGTCGCATACGCCGAGCACCTCGACCTGCCACACGATCCGTTCGATTTCGATCTCGACCATATCGCCGACGCGCACATCCTTCGCCGGCTTCACGGCCGCACCGCCGATCCGCACCCGGCCTTTCTCGACGGCGTCCGCCGCGAGCGAGCGCGTCTTGAAGAAGCGCGCGGCCCACAGCCATTTGTCGATGCGCAAGCGCGCGCCAGGTTCGGTGGAAATCTTGTAGTTCATCAGTCCTTCTTCGAGCGCCCGAGGCGCGGTCATACGGAGCACGTCTGGAAAGACGTCAGCCGCACATGAATGCACATTGCATGCCGGACACGGAATTTCAAGCCACGGATGCGTTTTGAGGCGCGTTCGCCTGAACCGGCCAGCCTTGCAGATGCTGCGCGACGATTTCGCCGAGCGCCGCGATCCATGCCGGCGACGCGTTCAGACAGGGAATCGCGTGAAAAACTTTCCCGCCCGCATGAATGAATTCATCACGCACTTCCATGCCGATTTCCTCGATGGTCTCGAGGCAGTCGGCCGTGAAGCCCGGGCAGAACACATCCGCGCGACGCACGCCCGCCGCGCCCAGCTCCTTCAGTGTCGGCGCCGTATAAGGCTGCAGCCACTCCGCCTTGCCGAAACGCGACTGGAACGTCACGCGGCACTCGACGGACGAGAGCCCGAGCGCGTGCATCAACAGCGACGCCGTCTGCTGACATTGCTCGTGATACGGATCGCCCAGGTCGAGCGTGCGCTTCGGCACGCCGTGGAAGCTCAACACGAGCTTGTCGCCCGCCGCGAAATCGGGACGGCCATGCGTGTGCCAATAGTGGTTCACCTGCGCGGCCAGCGCCGCGATATATGCGGGATGGTCCGCGTACTGGCGTACGGTGCGGATTTCCGGCTGGTTGCGCATCCGCTTGAGCGCGGCGAATGCATCGTCGAAGGCTGTGGCCGTGGTCGACGACGAATACTGCGGGTACATCGGCATCAGCAGGATGCGCTCGGCGCCTGCCAGCTTGAGCTGGTTAAGCATCGCGGGAATGCCGGGCGTGCCGTAGCGCATCGCGTAATCGACGATCACCGCGTAATCGTTCACCTGCAGCAGATGCCGCAGCCCTTCCACCTGCTTCTCCGTATGCACGCGCAACGGCGAGCCCTCCTGCATCCACACGGCCGCGTACTTCTTCGCCGATGCCACGCCGCGAAACGGCAGGATCAGCAGACGCAGGATGATCTGCCACAGGAACGATGGAATCTCGACCACGCGCGGATCGGACAGGAACTGCGCGAGATAGCGCCGCACGGCGCGAGGCGTCGGCGCATCGGGCGTACCGAGGTTGATGAGCAGTACGGCGACACGATGTGCCGCGGCAGGCTGCGAAGGTCGCTCGAGGTCGAAGCGCATAGGCGGGAGATACGCCGCGCAGGCGCGGCACGTAATGGTCGTATCGAACGTATTGGGCTGGAGAACATTATAGCGGCGCGGTCTTCCGCCGATACCTGGCCATTCGGCCAATTGGCACGGCGAAAAACGCCGCGCATGATGACCATCAGGACGGCGGCGATGTGCCCACGAATGCAGCGCGCCTTTATTGCTGGCTTAGCGTCATCGAAAGCAGGCGCGCGGTGATGTCGACGATGGGAATCACGCGGTTGTACGCCATACGCGTCGGCCCGATCACACCGAGCGTCCCAACGATCTGGCCGTTCACCTCGTACGGCGCGGTTACGACGCTCATCTCCTCGATGGGGACGAGATTCGACTCGCCGCCAATGAATATCTGCACGCCTTGCGCGTGACTCGACACGTCGAGCAACTGAAGGAGACTCGTCTTTTGATCGAACACATCGAAAAGCTTGCGCAGCCGCGCCATGTCCGAAGAAAGATCGGCCACTTCAAGCAGGTTGCGCTCGCCCGAGATCAGCACGGTTTCGCCCGTGTCTGTGACGTCGGTGCTCGCGGTGACGGCCGCGTGCATCAGCGTCGTCATGTCGCCGCGCAATTCGTCGATCTCTTCGCGCAGGCGCCGGCGCACCTCGTCGAACGACAGGCCCGCGAAGTGCGCGTTGATGTAGTTGGATGCCTCGGTGAGCTGCGACGGCGTGAAATCGCGCTGCGTCGCCATGATGCGGTTCTGCACGTCGCCTTCGGGGGTCACGATAATCAAGAGGATGCGCTTGTCGGACAGGCGCAAGAATTCGATCTGCTTGAATACGTGGCTGCGGCGTGGCGTGAGGATCACGCCCGCGAACTGCGACAGGTTGGACAGCACGCTCGCCGCCGCTGCGACCACCTTCTGCGGTTCGCCCGGCTGAAGCGTGGTCTTGACCGCGCGCATCACGGCATCGTCGTCGGCGGCGGGCTCGACGGTCAGCATCGTATCGACGAAAAGCCGGTAGCCGCGTGGCGTCGGAATGCGTCCCGCCGACGTATGCGGACTGATGACGAGGCCCAGTTCCTCCAGATCGGACATCACGTTGCGGATGGTCGCCGGGCTGAGCTCGAGCCCGGAGTACCGCGACAATGTGCGCGAGCCAACCGGCTGACCCTCGGCAATATATCGCTCGATCAGCGTTTTCAGGAGGGTTTGTGCGCGAGGATCTAGCATGGCGAGGAAATTTTAGCGTAATGACCGAACAGCGAACCGAACAGCCGTCCATACAGCGGCAAACACACGCCAGCACGCAACGCAACGGGTGCGCCGCAGCAGGCCACGCGCCGCGCGGCACCCCATCCGCGCTCGCGCCGCCGCTCGTTCGCCTATGCAGTCGTCACGTCTGTCATCAGGACTTCACCATTCTAACGATAATCGGCCAATGGCTGGACGGTTGCGCGCGGCGACGGGGCATCCGCCGGCCCGGCGCGCCCGCCGCCAACGGTTCTTTTCGGGTCGCACCTATGGTGTAATGCCGGCATGCAAGCTAACAGCCAGTTCAAGACCGTTGCGCTCGTCGGGCGCAGCAATACGCCGGGCATCGGAGAGCCGCTGACCGCGCTCGCCACGTGCGTCGAAAAGCTCGGCTTCGAGGTCGCGTTCGAGGCGGAAACCGCGCAGGAAATCGGCGTGACGCGCTGGCCGATGCTGCGTCCCGCCGAGATCGGCGCGCGCGCGGACGTCGCGATCGTGCTCGGCGGCGACGGCACGATGCTCGGCATCGGCCGCCAACTGGCACCGTACAAGACGCCGCTCATCGGCATCAACCACGGGCGGCTCGGCTTCATCACCGACATCCCGTTCTCCGACATGCGCGAGATCATCCCGCAGATGCTGTCGGGCAGCTTCGAGCGCGAAGAGCGCACGCTGCTCGAATCGCGGATCATGCGTGCCGGCCAGCCGATCTATCACGCGCTCGCATTCAACGACGTCGTCGTGAACCGTTCGGGCTTTTCGGGCATGGCGGAACTGCGCGTATCGGTGGACGGGCGCTACATGTACGACCAGCGCTCGGACGGTCTGATCGTCGCCACGCCGACGGGCTCGACGGCTTATGCGCTGTCGTCGCAGGGGCCGATCCTGCATCCGCAGCTTCAGGGCCTCGTGCTCGTGCCGATCGCGCCGCACGCGCTGTCGAACCGTCCCATCGTGCTGCCCGACGATTCGAAGGTCAGCATCCAGATCATCTCGGGCCGCGACGTCAACGTGAACTTCGATATGCAGTCGTTCACCGCGCTCGAACTGAACGATACGATCGACGTGCGCCGCTCGCGCCATACGGTGCCGTTCCTGCACCCCGTTGGCTACAGCTATTACGCGACGCTGCGCAAGAAGCTGCACTGGAACGAGTACCCGTCGCGCGAAGACGACCCTGACGACTGAACCGGCCCGCACCGCCCGCAAACGTAGCAAGACACTGTAACGCCAACCATCACACGCAAAGCCACGCCAGACAGACGAGCCATGCTCCGCCACCTCTCGATACGCGACTTCGTCATCGTCGCCGCGCTCGACCTCGAATTCGACAGCGGCTTTACCGTCTTCTCCGGCGAAACGGGCGCCGGCAAATCCATTCTGATCGACGCGCTCGCGCTGGCGCTCGGCTCGCGCGCCGATGCAAGCGTCGTGCGCACGGGCGAAGCGCGCGCGGACATCACGGCGGAGTTCGAAACGCACCCGCTCGTCGATGCATGGCTAGACGAGCAGGCGCTCGCCGCGGGCGAACCGGAACATGACGACACGGTGATGCTGCGGCGCGTGATCGATGCGAACGGCCGCTCGCGCGCGTTCATCAACGGCACGGCAGCGACGCTCACGCAACTGCGCGAAGTCGGCGAAATGCTCGTCGACATACACGGGCAGCACGCGCATCAACTCCTGATGCGGCCCGACGCGCAGCGCGATCTGTTCGATACGCACGCGGGGCTGCTCGACACGACGGCTGCCGTCACACGCGCGTGGCGTGCATGGCGTGACGCGGCGCAAGCCGTCGAAACAGCGCAAACAAAAGACCGCGAACTGCAACTGGAACGCGAGCGGCTCGCGTGGCAGCTCGCCGAACTGGACAAGCTCGCGCCGCAGCCCGGCGAGTGGGAAGAGGTCAACGCGGAGCATCGGCGGCTGTCGCATTCGGCGAATCTGATCGACGGCGTGCAGGGCGCGCTGTCCGCGCTGTCCGAATCCGACGGCGCGATGATCGGGCATCTGTCGTCGATCATCTCGAAGCTGCGTGATCTCGCCGAGATCGATCCCGAACTGAACGACGCGCTCGCCGCGCTGGAGCCAGCCGAAATCCAGCTGCAGGAAGCCGCGTACTCGCTGAGTCATTACGCGCAGCGGCTCGAACTCGATCCCGATCGGCTCGCTCAGGTCGAAAAGCGCCTCGACGCGCTGCATTCGGCTGCGCGCAAGTTCCGTCTGCAACCCGAAACGCTGCCGCAAGAGCATCAGGAGCGCCGCGAGCAACTCGCGAAGCTCGACGCCGCCGCCGACCTCGACGCGCTGCGTGCCGCCGAGGCCAAGGCAAAAAACGCGTACGTCGCCGAAGCGAAGGTGCTGTCGAAGGCCCGCACGAAAGCTGCGAAGGCGCTGGGCGCGGCCGTGACGACGGGCATGCAGGAGCTGTCGATGGCGGGCGGCAGCTTCGAAGTCGCGCTCGTGCCGCTGCCTGAAGGCGGCGCGCATGGGATGGAGCAGATCGAATTCCGCGTCGCCGGTCATGCGGGCGTGCCGCTGCGGCCGCTCGCGAAAGTGGCGTCGGGCGGCGAGCTCGCGCGTATCAGTCTCGCGCTCGCGGTGATCGCGAGCACGGCGAGCCCCACGCCGACGCTGATCTTCGACGAAGTGGACACGGGTATCGGCGGCGGCGTCGCGGAAGTGGTCGGACGCCTGCTGCATCAGCTGGGCGAGCATCGCCAGGTGCTGTGCGTGACGCACCTGCCGCAAGTCGCGGCACGCGGCGATCACCACTACCAGGTCGCGAAGAGCGGCAACGGCAAGGGCGGCACGATCAGCACCGTCACGTCGCTGGACAAGACGAGCCGTGTCGAAGAAGTCGCGCGCATGCTGGGCGGCCTGGAGATCACGGCCACCACGCGCAAGCACGCGAAGGAAATGCTCACGACAGCCTGAATCCCGAACGGCGCTCGTCCTCAGAAAGCGCAGTGAAACGAACGCCCTCGCCGCAGCACCGCGCCATCAACTATCCAAACACCCGCTTCCACAAGCGCAACACGGCCTCACGTTCCTTCTCGACGGTCCGCGGCTCGACGCGTGCTTTCTCCATGCCGTCGAGCCGCAATTTGTGTTGCAGCTTGCGATACGTCCGGTAAGCCGCGCCGACGGTATCCGCCTCCTCGCCGCTCATCAGGCCGAAGCGCGATACTTCGCGCAGCAACGCGATGTTGCCCGTGTTGCGGATCAGCTCGGGATCGCGCGCGGCATGTAGCAGCACCCAGTACTGCACGGCGAACTCGATATCGACCATGCCGCCGCGATCGTGCTTCAGATCGAACAACTCGGTGCGATTCGGATGGCCTTCTTCGACACGCCGGCGCATATCGACGATCTCGGCGGCAAGCGCAGCCGCGTCGCGCGGCGTCGTCAGCACCTGCTCGCGGATCGCCTCGAACTTCGCGCCGATCTCGGGATCGCCCGCGCAATAGCGCGCACGCGTGAGCGCCTGGTGCTCCCAGACCCATGCCGTATTGGCCGCGTCGCCTTCGCGCAGCTGATAGCGGCGGAATGCGTCGAGGTCCGTCACGAGCAGACCCGACTCGCCGTTCGGACGCAGCCGCAAATCGACGTCGAACAGAATGCCCGCGCCCGTCGCCGTCGTGAGCCACGTGATCAGACGGCGCGTGAACGTCGCGTAGATGTCGGATGCGTTGTCGTCCGGGTCTTCGTAGAGAAAGATCAGATCGAGGTCCGATGCGTAGCCGAGCTCCTTTCCACCGAGCTTGCCGTACGCGATGATCGCGAAGCGCGGCACGTCGCGATGGCGCTTGGCAAGCTGGTTCCAGACGGCTTCGATCGTCACGTCGAGCACGGCGTCCGCGAGTTCGGACAGGCGGTCGCTGACATGCTCGACGCTCAGCTTGCCCGCCAGATCGATCAGCAGAATGCGGAACACTTCGGCCTGATGCGCGTGGCGCAGCAGGTCCATCTGCTGTTCGACGCCATCGGCCGCCGCGAGCCGCGCGCGCAGCGCGCGCTTGAACTCGGGCCAGTCGAAAGGACTGGCCATCGCTTCGTCGTCGAGCAATTCGTCGAGCAATTGCGGATGGCGGATCAGATAGCCGGCCGCCCAGCGCGACGCGCCCAGCACCGACAGCACGCGATGCAGCGCCTGAGGATACTCCGTCAGCAGCGCGAGATACGCGCCGCGCCGTCCGACGCCTTCGAGCAGATCGAACAGGCGCACGAGAATATCGGCGCGCCGCTCGGGCGGCTCCAGTGTGCGCGCGGCCTCGAGCGCGCGCTGCGCGACGATGTCGAAGCGCTCCCGGCTGCGCTCCGCGAGACCCGCATAGCGCGACGACTGCCACACGGCCTTCAGACGCGCCAGCAGATCGCCTGGCGCGTCGATGCCCAGCTCGACGAGGCGCGCAACGAGCGCTTCGTCGGCGCCGTCGTCGGCGAGCGCGCTGCTCCACACCCACGCCGCCGCGCCGTCTTCGGGCGCGCCGCAGCCGCCCTGCCCGCTCACCTTGTCGGCGAAAATCTGGTCGAACTGCTGTTCGACCAGCTCGCGATGCGCTTCGAGCTTCGCCATCAGCGACGCGTAATCGTCGAAGCCCATCGACTTCGCGAGATGCGCGCGCTCGCCGGGATCGACGGGCATCGCGTGGGTCTGCGCGTCGTTGCGGTACTGCAAGCGGTGCTCGAGCTCGCGCAGGAACAGATACGCGCTCGACAGATCCGCGCACACTTCCGGCGAAACGAGACCGCGCGCGGCCGCGTGCGTCAGCACGGCGAGCGTCGGACGCACGCGAAAGCCCGCATCCTGGCCGCCGCGTATCAGCTGGAACACCTGCGCGCTGAACTCGATCTCGCGGATGCCGCCGCGGCCGAGCTTGATGTCGTCAGCCTTGTCTGGCCGCATCGACGCGCGCCGCTGCGCTTCCTGGCGAATCTGCAGATGAAGCGAACGGATCGCGCTGATCACGCCGAAGTCCAGGTAACGCCGGTACACAAACGGCTTCACGATCGAGTCGAGCTGCTTCGAGAGCCTGCGCGCCGACTCGCTTGCCATCGCGGACACGAGCCGCCCCTTGATCCAGGCGTAGCGTTCCCATTCGCGGCCCTGCACGTAGAAATACTCTTCGAGCATGCCGAGACTGCACACGAGCGGCCCCGAATCGCCATTCGGCCGCAGCCGCATGTCGACGCGAAACACGTAGCCGTCGGCCGTCACTTCGGCGAGCGCCGCAATCAGCCGCTTGCCGAGTCGCGTGAAGAAGTCCTGCGTCGCGATGGGCGAGCGCTGGCCGCCCGTCGTCTCGCCGTCGTCTTCGTAGACGAAGATCAGGTCGATGTCCGACGACACGTTCAGCTCGCGCCCGCCCAGCTTGCCCATGCCGACCACGCCGAGCGACAGCCGCTCGCCCTGCGAGCCGCGCGGCTCGCCGAAGAGCGCTTCCAGATCGGCTGAAACGACGGCCATCGCGCGCTGGATGGTCGCTTCGGCGAGGTCGGTCATCGTGCCCGTCACTTCGGCCACGTCGGCCGCGCCCGTCAGGTCGCGCTCCATCACTGCGCAAAACACTTCAGTACGAAGCTGACGCAGCGCCTTTTTCAACGCGTCTTCGGAAAGAGGCGCATTGGGCGCCGCCCGCAATGCGTCGGCAAGCGCGTCGAGCCGCGCCTCGATGCGCTGCCGGATGATGGGCGCCGCCGCCAGCGCCGCGACGCGCGCCGCGAGACCGGGTTGCGCCGCATAGGCACGCGACGCGTAGTGCGAATAGCTGGAACTCAACAGGGATGGTTCGGTCATCAAAGATCTGGCTCGCTTGTTGCTCGTTTGAGGCTCAGGGTTATCGCGGCCATTGCTCGCGCAAGCCGCCGGCGCCCCGTGTGGCCTCGCGCACACGCACCGCGCCTCACGGCCTTGGCCGCTGGCCCGTGTGATACATTTCGTCGTTAGAACCGCAAAACTACCATATGCCTACCCCGTCGCAGCATGTCCGAGCGAAACTCATCCGCCGACCCGCATGAAGCCGGACGCGTCAAGCCCGTAGGCGGAAGCGATCATGCGGTGCTGCGCCACACGCTGCGAGTCCTGCTCTCCATTGCGCTCTTCCTGTACTTCGTCGTCCTGCTGGCCGTGCTCGGCCTGCGTTACCTCGTGCTGCCGTACGCCGACTCCTTCCGGCCGAGAATCGAGGCAGCCGTCTCCGAAAAGATCCACGCCCAGCTCAAGATCGGCAAACTCGCGCCGCATTGGACAGGCTTCCAGCCAGGACTCGAAGCCACCAACGTCACCATCACCAATCGCGACGGCAAGGTCGCACTGATGATTCCGCATGCGAGCGCGACCGTGTCGTGGTCGTCCGTCTGGAAGCTCGCGCCCATTCTTTCCAGCGTGATCATCGACAAGCCGGACCTGCTCATCGAGCGCGAGACGGACGGCTCGCTCACCATCGCGGGCGTGACGGTGCCGACGGTTCACACGGGCAACGACACGTTCAGCACGTGGCTGTTGCGCCAGCAGGCGATGATCCTGCGCGGCGGCACGCTGCGCTGGCACGATACACGCCGCGACGCGCCCGAGATCGCCTTGCAGAACATCCGTCTCGCCATTCTCAGCGACGGCTACGATCACAAGCTCGCGCTTCAGGCGCCGCCCGACGGCAAGGTGCTGTTCGGCCCGCTCGACTTTCGCGCGCACTTTCGCCATGCGCGCCTCGGGGCGATGGGCAAGCCGATCAACTGGACGGGCGAGGCGTATATCTCGACGGGCCCCGTCGATCTGCCGATGCTTGCCCGCTACATGGATTTCCCGATCGAAACCTACGCGGGCCGCATCGACAACGCGATCTGGCTGCAGTTCACGCAAGGCCGCGTGAGATCCGCGGCCGGTGAGCTGTCGGGCAACAGCATCGCGCTGCGCGTGAAGCCGACGCAGCCGAAGCTCGATGTGCCCGTCGCGCGTTTTTCGTGGGCCGTCGCGCACGACGCCGACGAATGGACGCTCGATCTACGCGATCTGCGCGCCGAACTCGGGCAGCCGCCGCTCGACGACGGCACGCCCGTCGCCCGCATCCTCGCCTTTCATACGCTGTCGAGCCGTTACCGGGTGCCGAGCGTCCAGCACGGACAGCTGATCAGCATCACGGGCGACCGTGTCGACCTCGGCATCCTCGCGGAATTCAGCCGCGCGCTGCCGCTGCCGAGGCGTCTGTTGAACAACCTCGTGCGCTACAACCCGCGCGGCCTCGTCGCCGACTACACGATCGAAGTCGAGCGCGGCAAGCCCGATTCGGGCGAAGCCGCGAGCGAGCATCGCGAGCCGGGCGCGGAGCCGATCATCCGCTATCGCTTCAAGGGCGACCTGCAAGGCATCAGCATCGCCGCGCAGGAGCCGCCGCCTGGCCTCACCGCGAGAAATCACCCGCGCGCGGGCATCCCGGGCATCGAGAATCTGTGGGGCAACGTCGACGCCGACGAACGGCACGGTGCGCTCACCATCGACACGGCGAACGCGGTGATCACGATGCCCGGCGTGTTCGACGATCCGCGCCTGACGTTCGACCATCTGAGCGGCAAAGGCACGTGGACGATCGCGCCCGCCGTCGCGCCGGGGCAACGGCACAAGGCATTCGACGTGCAGGTGTCGGAAATGAAGGTGTCGAACGCGGACACGGCCGCGAAGGCGACGGCCAGCTATTCGAACATCGGCAGCGGGCGCGGCTCGCTCGATCTCAAAGCCGAGTTCGAGCGCGCGCAGGTCGCGCGCATCACGCGCTATCTGCCGACCAGCATCAGCGAAAAGCTGCGCATCTATCTGGGCCACGGCTTGCAGGCGGGCATGTCGCGCGGCGCGACCATCGAGATTCACGGCAATCTCGACAAATTCCCCTACTCGCGCGATCCGAAGGCGGGCGTCTTCCGTATCGTCGCACCGTTCAAGGGCGGCCGCTTCGATCCGTCGCCGTACCCGCCGCGCACGCTGAAGAACGGCGCGCCGAACGTATGGCCCGCGCTCGACGGCATCGACGGCGAGTTCCAGCTGAAAGAGAACCTGCTGCGCTTCGACGCCGAGCGCGCCCATTACAAGCGCATCGCGATGAACAACGTGACGGGCAAGATCGACGACCTGGGCACGCGCGCATCGAGCCTCGTCATCACGGGCGACGCGCACGGGCCGCTCGCCGACATGCTCGACTACGTGAACAACAGCGCGCTCGGCGGCATGGCGAAACATCAGACGGAAAAGCTCCATGCCGACGGCCCCGCCGCGCTCGCGCTCAAACTGACGGTGCCGCGCACGTTGCCCCCGCCCGGCGCGCCGCCGAAGCCGCGCGTCGCCGTGGAAGGTGCGCTTGCGTTCGAGAACGACAGGCTCTCGATGGATAACGTCCCGCCGCTGTCGCAACTGCGCGGCAAGGTGCGCTTCACCGAGCACACGGCGCAGGTCGACGGGCTCACGGGGCAGTTCATGGGTGGCGACGTGCGCGCGAAAGGCGGACTGAACGCAAGCGGCGCGTATGCACTCGACGTGTCCGGGCAGGTCGCCGTCGATGCCGCTCGCGGATTGAATCTGCGCGGCCTGCCCGCGCAAGTGCTGACGCGGATGAACGGCAGCGCGCCGTATGACATGAGCGTGCGCGGCGCCAAAGGCCGCTTGCCGGATGTCGCCGTTCATTCGGACCTGACGGGGCTCGCGCTCGATTTCCCCGCGCCGTTCAACAAGCCGGTCGGCACGCCGATGCCGCTCGATTTCACGTTCCGGCCGACTGTTGCAAACGAAGGCGGCAGCGCCGTCGCGGAAGGCAACGGCAATACCTTGCAGCGCGCCGATCTCACCTTCGGCCCGATCGCGGCGACCTATCTGCTCCGGCACGCGCCCGGCCAGCCGCCCGAAGTCGTGCGCGGCGCCGTCGGCGTGAACCGGCCGGCCGATCTGCCGTCGGAGGGCGTGACGGCCGCCGTCGACATCGACGCGCTCGACGCCGACGCCTGGCGCGCCCTCTTCGTGCAGATGCGCAAGGCGAACGAAGGCGTCGCGCCGATGCCGCCCAGCGCGACGGCCGTGCAGTTCATGCCGAACCGCTTCGCCGTGCACATCGGCACGCTGACGCTGCTCAAGCGCCGCTGGGAAAGCGTGGTGGTCGGCGCGTCGCACTACGACAAGCAGTGGCAGGCGAACATCGCATCGAATCAGGTGTCGGGGCACGTGTCGTGGCTGCCGGGCGCGACGCCGGGTTCGCCGGGTTCGCCGGGCACGCTGCAGGCGCGCCTCGCGCGGCTCGTGATTCCATCCGTGGCTGAAAACGATCTGCTCGGCCCGGCCATCAACCAGCCGGCGCAGAACATTCCGTCGATAGATCTCGTCGTCAACGAGCTGATCGTGCGCGGGCGCAATCTAGGCAAGCTCGAAGTCAACGCGCACAACTTCGAGGACAACGGCACGCCCGTCTGGCAACTCGATTCGCTCGATATCAGCAACCCGGCCGCGACGCTCAAGGCGACAGCGAACTGGCGCACGGGCCGCAACTACGGCGCGAACCAGGACGACGAGGCCGAACGCAGCACCGAACTCGATTTCAGCCTCGACATCAAGGATGCGGGCGCCCTGCTCGAGCGCGCGGGACTGCCGCGCACGCTGAAGGCGGGCGAAGGATCGGTGTCGGGCAAGCTCGCCTGGCGCGGCGGTCCGACGAAACCCGACTATCCGACGCTCAACGGCAACCTCGCCGCCGATCTGCGGCACGGGCAGATTCTCAAGGTCGATCCGGGCGTCGCGAAGCTGCTCGGCGTGCTGAGCCTGCAAAGCCTCGCGCGCTACGCGACGATGGATTTCCGCGACGTGATCGGCGAAGGGCTGCCGTTCGAGCACGTGACGGGCACGGCACGCGTCGAGAACGGCATCGGCACGACGAACGACTTCGAGATGGTGACGGCGCCCGCGCGCGCCCAAATGAAGGGCTCCGTCGACCTGCCGCACGAAACGCAGGACCTGAAGGTGCATATTGTGCCGACCGTCAGCGCGGGCGCGGGCGTGGTCGCGGCAGCCGTGATCAATCCGCTGCTCGGACTGGGCGCGCTGGTCGCCGATATCGCGCTGTCGCATTCGATCGAGCATGCGTTCGCGGTCGACTACGCGATCACGGGTTCGTGGGCCAAGCCGCACGTCGAGCGGGTCCACACCGATCGCGGTAATATGAACGCGCCGGCCGCCGTCGCGGCGCCCAACTGAGCGAATCACACGCCTGAGCCGCTCGGGCACTGCATGGCACGTGCCCGTGTCGGCCACCCGGAAGTGCAGAGCCGCTGCTGGCATCCCTTATCCGCAGTGCCCCGGTGCCGTGCCTTTGCGCCGATCCATTTGGCCGGAGCCTTTTGGCAGGAGTCTTTCGAACGCCTATGAGCGACCTGAACACGCAGTCCGCGAAGTCATCTCCTCACGCTTGCCCCTTCCGCGTCGCCGCGCTGCAGATGGTGAGCACGCCGGAGCGCGACCGCAATCTCGCCGATGCCGAACGCCTGATCGCGCAAGCCGCCGCCGATGGCGCGCAACTCGTCCTCCTGCCCGAGTACTTCTGCTTCATGGGCTACAAGGACACCGACAAGCTCACCGTGCGCGAACCCTACGGCGACGGCCCCATTCAGCGCTTTCTCGCCGACGCTGCGCGCCGGCACAAGGTGTGGGTGATCGGCGGCACGCTGCCTTTGACGGCGCCCGAAGCGACGCGCGTGCTGAACACGACGCTCGTGTTCGATCCGCAAGGCAACGAGGCCGCGCGCTACGACAAGATCCACCTGTTCAACTTCGAGAAGGGCGAGGAATCGTTCGACGAAGCGCGCACGATCCGTCCCGGCGACACCGTCCGCACGTTCGACGCGCCGTTCGGGCGCGTGGGCCTGTCGGTCTGCTACGATCTACGCTTTCCCGAGCTGTACCGGCGCATGGGCGACTGCGCGCTGATCGTCGTGCCGTCCGCGTTCACGTACACGACGGGCCGCGCGCACTGGGAAACGCTGCTGCGCGCGCGTGCCGTCGAGAACCAGTGCTACGTGCTCGCCGCCGCGCAGGGCGGCAAGCACGAGAATGGCCGGCGCACGTGGGGCCACAGCATGCTGATCGACCCGTGGGGCGAAATCATCGACGTGCGCGACGAAGGCGCGGGCGTCGTCGAGGGCAATATCGAGCGCTCACGCATCGACGAAGTCCGGCAAAGCCTGCCGGCCTGGCGTCACCGCGTGCTCAGCTGACTACCTTTGATTTGAACCGCATGCATTGAAAGTGCCGCAGCCGTCACCCATCTGACGGGTGTGCACGCAACCGAATACCCTGAATCGAGCGAACTTCGCATGAACATCATCGAACCCAGCATCCGTAATCTCGCGACGGCCAAAGACGTGCTCCTCACGCCCTACGGCCTCGACGAAGCCGTGCTGACCCGCACGCTAGCCGAGATCTTCACGCATCGCGTCGATTACGCCGACCTCTATTTCCAGGCGACGCGCAGCGAGGCCTGGAGCCTGGAGGAAGGCATCGTCAAATCGGGCAGCTTCAGCATCGACCAGGGCGTCGGCGTGCGCGCCGTGTCCGGCGACCGCACGGCCTTCGCATATTCGGACGACCTGTCGCCCGAAGCGATCCGCCAGGCCGCGATCGCCACGCGGGCGATCGCCAAGGCAGGCGGCGGCAAGCAGAAAATCAAGGCGGCGTCGACGCTGACGGGCGTGTCCGGGCGCGATCTCTATCTGCCGTCCGATCCGCTGCATTCGCTCGATGCAACGGCCAAGGTCAAGCTGCTGGAACGCATCGAGCAGATGGCGCGCGGCCGCGATCCGCGCATCACGCAGGTGATGGCGGGTCTCGCGGGCGAATACGACGTGGTGCTGGTCGCACGCAGCGACGGCGCGCTGGCGGCGGACATCCGCCCGCTCGTGCGAGTGTCGGTGACGGTGATCGCGGAGCAGAACGGCCGCCGCGAAATCGGCAGCGGCGGCGGCGGCGGCCGCTACGACTATGGCTATTTCACCGACGAGATCCTGTCGAAGTACGTGGATGACGCGGTTCACGCGGCGCTCGTCAATCTCGACGCGCGTCCGGCGCCCGCCGGCGCGATGACGGTCGTGCTCGGACCGGGCTGGCCCGGTGTGCTCCTGCATGAAGCGATCGGCCATGGCCTCGAAGGCGACTTCAACCGCAAGGGGTCGTCCGCGTTCGCGGGCCGCATCGGCGAGCAGGTGGCGGCCAAGGGCGTCACGGTCGTCGACGACGGCACGCTGCCGAACCGCCGTGGATCGCTCAACATCGACGACGAAGGCAACCCGACGCAGTGCACGACGCTGATCGAAGACGGCATCCTGAAGGGCTACATCCAGGACACGCTAAACGCGCGCCTGATGAAAATGCCCGTGACGGGCAACGCGCGCCGCGAATCGTACGCCGCGCTGCCGATGCCGCGCATGACGAACACGTACATGCTCAACGGCGACAAGGACCCGCGGGAAATCATCGCTTCCGTGAAGAACGGGCTCTATGCGGTGAACTTCGGCGGCGGCCAGGTCGACATCACGAACGGCAAGTTCGTGTTCTCGGCGTCCGAGGCGTACATGATCGAAGACGGCAAGATCACGTATCCCGTCAAGGGCGCGACGCTGATCGGCAGCGGCCCGGAATCGCTCAAGTACGTGAGCATGATCGGCAACGACATGTCGCTGGATACGGGCGTCGGCGTGTGCGGCAAGGAAGGCCAGAGCGTGCCCGTCGGCGTGGGCCAGCCGACGCTGCGCATCGAGAAGATGACGGTCGGCGGGACTGTCTGATTTCGTGTTTGCCGCATGATTCGCGCATCCTCAGCGCGAATCATGCGGATTTTCCGCATTTTCCGGGCATACAGCTTGCCAGCCGAGCAATCTCCGGGTTATAAAGCGATTCAACCTTTTTGACGAGCCATCCTTTTTCGCCATGTCCGCCAAGTTTTATTTTTATTTCTTTTGGGCATCTCAGACCGCTGGCGGATCGAGAGGGGTGTGAACGTACATAGGCACCTGAAATTCCCGAAAAAACCGCCAGCGAGTCTGGCGGTTTTTTTTTCGCCCCTAACGACTTTGACTTTGACCGTTTTAGCTTGTTGACCCGTTCGCTGCAGCGCCGTCGTTGAATCGAAGGCCGCGCGAACCGCGCTACGAACCGAATCGAGGAGAAAACCATGCCCCCGCACAATACCGACGATGTCCGCATCCGCGAACTGAAGGAACTGACGCCGCCCGCTCACCTGATCCGCGAATTCCCCTGCGACGAAAAGGTGTCCGACCTGATCTTCAACGCGCGCTCGTCGATGCATCGGATCCTGCACGGCATGGACGACCGTCTGATCGTCATCGTCGGACCCTGCTCGATTCACGACACGAAGGCCGCGATGGAATATGCAGGCCGACTGATCGAACAGCGCAAGCGCTTCGCGAGCGAACTCGAGATCGTGATGCGCGTGTACTTCGAGAAGCCGCGCACGACGGTGGGCTGGAAGGGTCTCATCAACGATCCGTACATGGACAACAGCTTCAAGATCAACGACGGCCTGCGCACCGCGCGCGAGCTGCTGATGAAGATCAACGAGCTGGGCCTGCCCGCCGGCACCGAATATCTCGACATGATCAGCCCGCAGTACATCGCCGATCTGATCTCGTGGGGCGCGATCGGCGCGCGCACGACGGAATCGCAGGTGCATCGCGAACTCGCGTCGGGGCTGTCGTGTCCCGTCGGCTTCAAGAACGGCACGGACGGCAACGTGAAGATCGCCGTCGATGCGATCAAGGCTGCGTCGCAGCCGCACCATTTCCTGTCGGTGACGAAGGGTGGCCACTCGGCCATCGTATCGACGGCGGGCAATGAGGACTGCCACATCATTCTGCGCGGCGGCAAGGTGCCGAACTACGACGCCGACAGCGTGAACGCAGCGTGCACCGACATCGGCAAGGCGGGCCTCGCCGCGCGCCTGATGATCGACGCAAGCCACGCGAACAGCTCGAAGAAGCACGAAAACCAGATTCCCGTATGCGCGGATATCGGCCGCCAGATCGCAGCGGGCGACGAGCGGATCGTCGGCGTGATGGTGGAATCGCATCTCGTCGCAGGCCGCCAGGACCTGCAAGATGGCTGTGCGCTGACGTACGGCCAGAGCATCACCGATGCATGCATCGGCTGGGACGACAGCGTCGCCGTGCTCGAAGGTCTCGCGGATGCCGTCAAGCAACGGCGCGTCGCGCGCGGCAGCGGCAACTGACCATCACCCATCCTTGCTTCACGCAGACTTTTGCCCGGCTCATGCAGCCGGGCATTTTTTTGGCCATTCGGCCGAATCGCGCTTCATGTGCTGCTTCTGTACCTTCGAATCTCGTGCCGGTGTTTGCGAAAAGTCGTTGAACACTGGGGAATTTGGGTATAAAATTTTGTACATGAAGGGAGCACATGGAGCTCGAAAAAGAGATTCGCTGGATCGGCTCCAGCTATGACGATCTGCTTTCGTTTCCGGATGAACCTCGCCGCCAGGCCGGCTTCCAGCTCGCCAAGGTTCAGGCTGGCCTCGATCCGGACAACTGGAAGCCGTTCGATATCGTCGGCGCGGGCACGCGTGAAATTCGCATCAGCGAACAGGAAGGCGCTTTTCGCGTGATGTATGTCGCCAAGTTTGTCGAAGCCGTATATGTACTGCACTGCTTCCGGAAGAAGACGCAGTCAACCAGCCGGCATGACAGGGAAATCGCCGAAGCGCGCTATCGCGCCGCGGCCACTGTGAGGAAAGTATGAAGACCACCGACACCACGATCCGTCATGTCACGAAACCGGGCGCGAATCTGTTTCTCGAACTCGGCTTCCCCGCAGACGAAGCAAAACGGCTGCACGCCGCATCGCAGAAGCAGATCAACGACACGCGCCTGCTCAAGGAGCAGTTGATGACCGAACTGTCCACGTGGATCGAACAGCATCATCTGAAGCAGTCCGAGGCTGCGGAAATCCTGATGGTGTCGCGGCCGCGCGTGTCGGATGTCGTCAACAAGAAGACTTCGAAATTCACGATCGACACGCTCGTCGAAATGATGAGCCGTATCGGCAAGCCGGTCACGCTCGCGGTCGGCTAAGCGGTTGGACGGGCGGCCCGTCGATTCGCTTTTTGTCTCGCTTTTTGTTTCGCTCTTTGTCAGGCTTTTTCCCGCGTTTCATGCGCGGCCGGCCGTGCCCTTGCCCACTGAGCTAGCCGCCTTTGTTGCTTTTCGAGCCGCGGTCGTGTTGCCACAGCACGTCGCTGCCGCCATCCACGCGGTTGAGTACGCGAGCCAGCACGAACAGCAGATCGGACAGCCGGTTCACATATCGACGCGGCGCTGCGTTGATCGTATCGACGGCACCAAGCGCGACGATCGAACGCTCCGCGCGCCGGCAAACCGTCCGGCACACATGCGCGAGCGAAGCGGCGCGCGTGCCCGCTGGCAGGATGAACTCCTTGAGCGGCGGCAAGGTAGCGTTGTATTCGGCGAGCCAGGCATCCAGTTGCGCGAGATGTGTATCGGCGATCATCGAATGGCCCGGAATGCATAGCTCGCCGCCCAGATCGAACAGATCGTGCTGGATCGCTGTCAGCGCGGCACGCACGCTGTCGGGCAAGGTCTCGCACAGCAGCACGCCGATATTCGAGTTCAGTTCATCGACGTCGCCGATCGCGGCAATGCGCGCGTCATCCTTGCGCACGCGGCGGCCGTCGCCGAGACCCGTAGTGCCATCGTCGCCCGTGCGCGTCGCGATCTTGCTCAAGCGGTTGCCCATGATGTGCGTTTCCTCGTGTCGATTGACGATGCGTCCACTCGGATACATCGTGATATGCCATCGCGCTTCATTATAAAGTTGCCGCGTTTAAAGTTGCCGCGTTCCCCGCTCGCGAACGCGCACGCCGCTGGGCCAAACGCTGCGTCAAAGGCTGCACATCGAGCTTGCGAGTCCGACGCCCGGCCGCGGTCGAAGGGCGTAAAATGGGCATCAACCATCAGAACATTCGCCAACAGGAGACGCAGGTGAATCATCCCGTGCCGCCCACCCCCGTGCGCCGCCCTTTTCCTGCAGAACTGCTCACCGCGCTCAAATCGGCATTCGGTGAACGCGTATCGACATCCGACGCCGTTCGTGCCCATCATGGCCGCGACGAATCGCCCTTCGATCCGCAACTGCCCGACGCCGTCGTCTTCGCACGCAACACCGAAGACATTCAAACCGTCGTCACGCTGTGCGGTCAATATGGCGTCCCCATCATTCCATATGGCAACGGCTCCTCGCTGGAAGGCCATCTGCTGGCCGTACAAGGCGGCGTGTCGATCGATCTTTCCGAAATGAACCGCGTGCTGTCGATCAACGCGGAAGATCTGACCGTCACCGTCGAGCCCGGCATCTCGCGCAAGCAGTTGAACGAAGCGCTGCGCGACACGGGCCTGTTCTTCCCGATCGATCCGGGCGCGGACGCGAGCATCGGCGGCATGTCGGCGACGCGCGCGTCGGGCACGAACGCCGTGCGTTACGGCACGATGCGCGAGAACGTGCTGGGCCTGACGGTCGTGCTCGCCGATGGTCGCGTAATCCACACGGGCACGCGCGCGCGCAAGTCGTCCGCGGGCTATGACCTCACGCGACTGTTCGTCGGCTCCGAGGGCACGCTCGGCGTGATCACCGAAATCACCTTGCGCCTCTATCCGCAGCCGGAAGCCGTGTCCGCGGCTGTCTGCGCGTTTCCGTCAATGGGCGACGCCGTGCGCGCCGTGATCGAGACGATCCAGATCGGCGTGCCGATCGCGCGCGTCGAGTTCGTCGATTCGCTCGCGATCCGCTCGATCAATCGTCACTCGAATCTGACGCTGCGCGAAGCCCCCACGCTGTTCTTCGAGTTCCATGGCACGGAAGCCGGCGTGAAGGAGCAGGCTGAACTCGTGCAGGAAATCGCCGCGCAAAACAGCGGCGAAGACTTCGAATGGGCGACGCGCCCTGAAGACCGCAGCCGCCTGTGGAATGCGCGTCACAGCGCTTACTTCGCGATGCTGCAACTGAAGCCCGGCAGCCGCGCGGTCTCCACCGATGTCTGCGTGCCGATTTCGCGCCTCGCCGAATGCGTGGTCGAAACGGAAGCGGACCTCAAGGGGTCGCCGCTGCCCTGCCCGATCGTCGGACACGTCGGCGACGGCAACTTCCACGTCTGCATTCTGATCGATCCGAACAAGCCGGAAGAGATGGAGGAAGCGGAGCGTCTGAATCACCGCATCGTGCAGCGCGCGCTGCGCATGGACGGTACCTGCACGGGCGAACATGGCGTCGGCCTGCACAAGATGAACTTTCTGCTCGAAGAACACGGTCCCGTCGCAGTCGATGTGATGCGCTCGATAAAGCACTCGCTCGATCCGCGCAACCTGATGAATCCAGGCAAAATCTTTACGTGGGCGGCATAGCGTAACCGCATGTCCGGCCGCGCAGCACAAAGAGGCGCGCGGCCATCCAACGAGGAGACATTCCATGAACGCACCCGGCGAGCTGTCCCCCGAGCTGTCGCCCGAGATGCTTGCGCAACGTCAGCGCGAGGTCGTGCAGGCGTTGATGGCCGTACTGCCCACACATTGCCTGCTCTTTCGCGAAGAAGACACGGTCGCATACGAATGCGACGGACTTGCCGCGTACCGACGCTTGCCGCTTGCCGTCGCGCTGCCGGAAACCGAGTCGCAGGTGCAGCGCATCGCGCAGATCTGTCAGCGGCTCAATGTGCCCATCGTGCCGCGTGGCGCGGGCACGAGCCTGTCAGGCGGCGCAATGCCGATCCGGAACGGCGTTGTCGTCTCGCTCGCGCGCTTTCGCAAGATCATCGAAGTCGATCCGTATGCGCGCACGGCAACCGTGCAGCCCGGCGTGCGCAATCTGTCGATATCGGAAGCGGCTGCGCCTTACGGCCTTTACTACGCACCCGATCCGTCATCGCAGATCGCCTGCACGATTGGCGGGAACGTCGCGGAGAATTCCGGCGGCGTGCACTGCCTCAAGTATGGCTTGACGGTGCATAACGTAATGCGCGTACGTGCCGTCACGATGGACGGCGAGATCGTCGAGTTCGGCTCGCTGAGCCCGGACGCGCCCGGCCTCGATCTGCTGGCCGTCATGATCGGCAGCGAAGGCATGTTCGCGATCGTCACGGAAGTCACCGTCAAGCTGATACCGAAGCCGCAGGCCGCGCAGGTCATCATGGCGAGCTTCGACGATGTCGTGAAAGGCGGCGATGCCGTCGCGGGCATCATTGCCTCGGGCATCATCCCCGCCGGCCTCGAAATGATGGACAAGCCGGCCACGCGCGCCGTCGAGGAGTTCGTCAACGCCGGCTACGATCTCGATGCGGCCGCGATCCTGCTCTGCGAGTCGGACGGTACGCCTGAAGAGGTCAGCGAGGAAATCGTGCGCATGACGGCCGTACTGCGCGAACACGGCGCGACGCGCATCCAGATCTCGCGCACGGAAGCCGAACGGCTGCGCTTCTGGTCGGGCCGCAAGAACGCGTTTCCGGCCGCCGGCCGCATCTCGCCCGATTACTACTGCATGGACGGCACGGTGCCGCGTCGCAGCATCGGACCGCTGCTCGCGCGTATCGAGGAGATGGAGAAGAAGTACAACCTGCGTTGCATCAACGTGTTCCATGCGGGCGACGGCAACATGCATCCGCTGATCCTGTTCAACGGCAACGACCTCGACGAGTGGCACCGCGCGGAGGCCTTCGGTTGCGACATCCTCGAGACGTGTGTCGAACTGGGTGGCACGGTGACGGGTGAACACGGCGTCGGCATCGAGAAGATCAACTCGATGTGCGTCCAGTTTTCGCCCGAAGAGCGCGATGCGTTCCACGCCGTCAAGCGCGCCTTCGATCCCGCGGCACTGCTCAACCCCGACAAGGGCATTCCGACGCGCGCCCGCTGCGCCGAGTACGGCAAGTTGCATGTACGCGGCGGGCTGCTGCCTCATCCCGAACTGCCGCGTTTTTGAGCGCCTGACCGGCGGTTGCCGGGATCACTCCGCGCACCGCCGGCATTTCGCCTGAGTCCGGCCGATGCTCAGCCTGTCGATGTTTCGGCTCGCAGCAGGCGGCGCGTACGCGTTGCACTTGAACGCCCATAAGGCATATCGAACGCCATCGGGTTCGTGATACGGGTCGGAACCGGGTTGCCAGCACGGCTTGCCTCGGTACAATCGAAAGCACTACAACGAAACAACGCACCATGAAAGAGGACGACATCGTCGCCGCGTGGTCGGAACGGGTTCGCGCGGCCACGGCCGCCGAGCAGCCGCTCCGCATCCGAGGCGGTGGCACGAAGGACTGGTACGGCCAGTCATTGCAGGGTGAGATCCTCGACACGCGCGCGCATCGCGGCATCATTGCGTACGACCCGGCCGAGCTGGTCATCACCGCGCGCGCGGGCACGCCGCTCCTCGAAATCGAAGCGGCGCTCGCCGAGCACGACCAGATGCTGGCTTTCGAGCCGCCCCACTTCGGCCCGCAGGCGACGCTCGGTGGCTGCATCGCGGCGGGCATCGCCGGTCCGCGCCGCCATTCGGCAGGCGCGCCACGCGATTTCGTCCTCGGCACCGTCGTCATGAACGGCCAGGGGCAGGTGCTCACCTTCGGCGGACAAGTGGTGAAGAATGTCGCCGGTTACGACGTTTCCCGCCTGATGGCCGGATCGCTCGGAACGCTTGGGCTGATTCTCGAGTTGTCGGTCAAAGTGCTCCCACGACCGAAGGCCGAGGCGACGCTCAAGTTCGACATGAACGGCACCGATGCCGTGCGCAAGCTCAACGAATGGGGCGGCCGCCCGCTGCCGATCACGGGCAGCGCGTGGCGCGACGGCACGCTGGCCGTGCGGCTGGGCGGCGCGGAAGCAGCCGTCAAGTCGGCGCGCACGTCGCTGGGCGGCGAAGTCGTCGACGCTGTGGAAGCCGAACGCTTCTGGGCCGGCCTGCGCGAGCAGACCGATCCGTTTTTCGCGGCCATTGCGCCGAAGTCCGCGCTCTGGCGTCTCGCGCTGCCGACCATCACCGAGCCGCTGCAACTGCCCGGCGCGCAGCTGATGGAATGGGGCGGCGCGCAACGCTGGTGGATCACCGACGCCGACGCGCAGACCGTGCGCATCAGCGCGAAACAGGCGGGCGGCCACGCGACGATCTTCCGCACGGGCCACGGCTACGATCGTGGCGCGGGCGTCTTTACGCCGCTGCCCGCCCCGCTGATGAAAATTCATCGCGGCCTGAAGGCTGCATTCGACCCGGCCCGCATCTTCAATCGCGGCCGGCTGTACCCCGACTTCTGAGCGCGCGATGCAAACCAATCTCGCCGACTTCATTCGCAACACGCCCGACGGCGACGAAGCCGACGCCATCCTGCGCAAATGCGTGCATTGCGGCTTTTGCACCGCCACCTGCCCGACGTATCAACTGCTGGGCGACGAACTCGACGGGCCGCGCGGCCGCATCTATCTGATCAAGCAGATGGTGGAAGGCGCGCCCGTCACGCGCAGCACGCAACTGCATCTGGACCGCTGCCTCACGTGCCGCAATTGCGAATCGACCTGCCCGTCCGGCGTGCAATACGGCAGGCTCGTCGAGATCGGCCGCAAGCTCACAGAAGAAAAAGTGCCACGGCCTTTCGGCCAGCGGCTGATGCGCCGCGTGCTCGCGAGCTTCGTGCCGAACAGCACGCTCTTCACGCCCGCGATGCGTATCGGCCAGCACTTCCGTCCGCTGCTGCCGAAGAAGCTGCGCGACAAGGTTCCGCAACGGCAACGTCAGCTCGAATGGCCGACGGCCACGCATCCGCGCAAGATGCTGATGCTCGCGGGCTGCGTGCAGCCGTCGATGATGCCGAACGTCAATATCGCGACGGCACGCGTGCTGGACGCGCTCGGCATCCAGACCGTCATCGCGCCGGAAGCGGGCTGCTGCGGCGCGATCCGTCTGCATCTCGGCTACAACGACGAAGCGCTGGACGACGTGCGGCAGAACATCGACGCGTGGTGGCCGCATGTCGAACAGGGCGCCGAAGCGATCGTGATGAACGCATCCGGCTGCGGCGCGACCGTGAAGGAATACGCGCACCTGATGCGCAACGATCCTGCTTACGCGGAGAAAGCGAAGCGCATCGTCGAACTGACGCGCGACATCAGCGAAATCCTGCCCGACTTCGAAGAAGCGCTGACGCCGCTCACGCGCCGCCGCGCGATTCACACCGTCGCGTTTCACCCGCCGTGCACGCTCCAACATGGCCAGCAGATTCGCGGCAAGGTCGAACAGCTGCTGACGGCGCTCGGCATCGACGTCAGGCTGCCCGCCGACAGCCACCTGTGCTGTGGTTCGGCCGGCACCTATTCGCTCACGCAACCCGCGCTGTCGTATGCGCTGCGCAACCAGAAGCTCGAAAAGCTGAAGGCGCAGGAACCGCAGATCATCGTCTCTGCGAACGTGGGCTGCATCGCGCATCTGCAAAGCGGAACCTCCACTCCTGTCGTGCATTGGATCGAACTCGTCGAGCACATGCTCGCAGCCTGAGCTTGCGTCCTGTGCTTGTGTCCTGATCGACAGCATCGCTTGCGGGCGATGCACGCGCAACCTGGCCATTCGGCCAGGTCGTGACGCATGAGAGGGGTCCGTATAATTCGAAACGTCGCCCCTCGCATCGGTAATCAAGGTTTCATGCCCGATCTCGCTCACAATCTCGACGCAGTGCATCAGCGCATCGCTCTCGCCGCGCAGGTCGCGGGCCGCGATCCGCGCTCGATTGCGCTGCTCGCCGTCTCGAAGACGTTTCCCGCCGAAGACATTCGCGCCGCCCATGCAGAGGGCCAGCGCGCGTTCGGTGAAAACTACGTGCAGGAAAGCCTGACGAAAATCGAAGCGCTGTCCGATCTGCGCGCGTCGATCGAATGGCATTTCATCGGCCCGCTGCAGTCGAACAAGACGCGCCCCGTTGCCGAACATTTCGACTGGGTGCATTCCGTCGATCGCCTGAAGATCGCGCAGCGGCTGTCCGAACAGCGGCCCGACAACTTGCCGCCGCTCAATGTGTGCCTGCAGGTCAACATCAGCGGTGAGGCATCGAAGAGCGGCGTCACGCCTGAAGAAGCGTTGCGTGTCGCGCGCGAAGTCGCGTCGCTGCCGAAGTTGCGGCTGCGCGGCCTGATGGCGATTCCCGAACCGGCAGGCGACGTCGAACAGCAGCGCGCGCCGCATCGCGCGTTGCGCGAACTGTTTGAAAAACTGCGCGCGGAGGGTCTCGAACTCGACACGCTGTCGATGGGCATGTCGGGCGACCTGGAAGCAGCCGTGCTCGAAGGCGCGACAATCGTGCGCATCGGCACGGCTATCTTCGGCGCCCGTGACTACTCTCACTAACTCCCCGTACATCGTCAATAACCCCGGCCTGAAGGCTGCCTGAAGGCCGAGGCTTGCTGAGGAGCATCTCACAAGTCTGAGATTGACCAGACCGAGCGCCTTATGGCGCTACGTTTTGCAGAAGACAGCAGACCCACCGGCGAATGCTTCACTCAGTTCGCCGCTCTGGAAGTCGCAGCAGCAGACAAGCCCCGGGTAGGTACGAAACGGGCTGCGACCGAAGCGAAAGCTTCACCTGCTGCACAACATTGTCGAGGGGAGATATCCCGCAAGGGATGCGTCACCAGGCCCGTAAGGGCAATATTTTTAAAGGAACCGACATGTCGGTGTTTGTTCTGGATCGAAGCGGCACGCCGCTCATGCCGTGCAGCGAGAAGCGCGCGAGGCTGTTGCTCGCCCGTGGCCGTGCGCGCGTGCATCGCGTCGTGCCGTTCGTGATCCGCGTTGTCGACCGCAAGATGGCGGATTGCGCCACCCAGCCGCTGCGCATCAAGCTCGATCCCGGCAGCAAGGTCACCGGGATCGCGCTGGTGCGTGAATTGGGTTCGGGCATTGCGGTGCTGAACCTGTTCGAACTCGTGCACCGTGGTCGCCAGATCAGCGAGGCGCTGACGGCCCGCCGGGCTATGCGTCGTCGGCGGCGGGGCAATTTGCGCTATCGCGCACCCCGCTTTCTGAACCGCGCAAAGAGAAAAGGCTGGCTGGCGCCATCGCTCCGGCACCGCCTCGATACGACGATGGTGTGGGTCAAACGTATCCGACGCTGGGCGCCGATCGTCGCGATCTCCTCCGAACTCGTACGCTTCGACATGCAGGCGATGGAGAACCCGGATATTTCCGGTGTCGAGTATCAGCAAGGCACGCTGGCCGGGTACGAAGTCCGTGAGTACCTGCTGGAGAAGTGGGGACGACAGTGCATCTACTGCGATGCCACGAACCGGCCTCTGCAGATCGAGCACGTAATGGCCCGCGCTCGCGGCGGCACCAACCGGATCGGCAATCTCGGTCTGGCCTGCCCGGACTGCAATCAGGAGAAGGGTTCGCTCGATGTGCGCGAAATATGTTAGGGAGCCGAAGCGCCGAGCCCGGATCATGGCGACCGCTTCACGCCCGCTGAAAGATGCTGCTGCGATTAATGCGACGCGCTGGGCGCTGGCTAATGCCTTGCGTTCGACGGGCTTGCCCTTGGAACTCGCCTCGGGCGGGCGAACCAAGTTCAACCGCATCACCCACGGCATTCCCAAGTCGCACGCACTGGACGCGGCGTGCGCGGGCCAGGTCGATGCGATCCGTGGTTGGTGCCGCCCGACGCTCACGATCAAGGCGACCGGTCGAGGTAGCTACCAGCGCACCCGCCTGACGGCGCAAGGATTTCCTCGCGGCTACCTGATGCGCCAGAAGCAGGTTCATGGGTTCCAGACCGGTGACCAGGTTCGAGCCGTGGTGCCCGCTGGCAAGAAGGCCGGAACGCATGTCGGCCGCGTCGCTATTCGCGCCACCGGTTCGTTCAATATCCAGACGCCGCATGGCGTTGTTCAGGGCATCAGTCACAAATATTGCCGCCTCGTCCAGCGTAGCGATGGATATGGTTATTTCTTCCAACCCAAGGATAGCTTCGATACAGGAGTAGCGGGTACAGGGCGTGCTTCGCACGCCGCGCTATCCCTCCCCGGCCTGAAGGCCGAGGTTTCCCGCGCATTTGGATGAAAATTGCCTTCATCGGCGGCGGCAATATGGCCGCCGCACTCATCGGCGGTCTGATCAAGCGCGGCGTCGCGCCGTCGGACATTCGAGCCATCGATCCCAACGAAGACGCGCGCAAGCGCAACGAACAGCAGTTCGGCGTCGGCACGAGCGCTTCGGCGGATGCATCGCTGAAATCGTTCGATGCCGTCGTGCTCGCAGTGAAGCCGCAGATCGTCAAGGACGTCGCGGCCGCGCTCGCGCCGCATCTGTCGCCGTCGCAACTGGTCATCAGCATCGTCGCGGGCATTCGCGGCGCGGACCTCACGCGTTGGCTCGGCGGTCACGCGCGCCTCGTGCGCACGATGCCGAACACGCCCGCGCTGATCGGCATGGGCGTGACGGGGCTGGTCGCGCTCGGCGGCGTCGACGAAGCGGGACGCGCGCTGGCGTCGCAGGTTCTCGGCGCGGTCGGACAGACGGTATGGTTCGATGACGAAGCGAAGATCGATGCCGTAACGGCCATCTCGGGCAGCGGCCCCGCCTACGTGTTCTATTTCATCGAAGCCATGCAGGAAGCCGCGCGCCAGCTAGGCATGGACGAAGAGCAAGGCCGCGCGCTCGCCGTCGCGACGTTCACGGGCGCCGCGCAACTCGCCGCGCAGTCGGGTGAGCCGGCGAGTGTGCTGCGCGAACGCGTCACGTCGAAGGGCGGCACGACGGCAGCCGCGCTGGCATCGTTCGAAGCGCAAGGCGTGAAGGACGCAATCGTGCGCGGCGCGCTCGCCGCCGATGCGCGTGCCCGGGAAATGGGAGAGGAATTCGGCAAGCAGTGAAGGCGCTTGACGTTTGACATAGACAGACGCTGCGGCACGATACAGACAAGGCAATCGGCACCGCCGCAGCGCCTTATCGAAAAGCGTTCAGAACGCCTGCGCCGCGTAATGCGCGGCAATGCCGGCAAACAACGCGCCGCCCAGCCAGTTGTTATGCCGGAACGCCGCGAAGCACGGCATGCGCTCGCGGTCCTTGATCAACGTGTAGTGATACACCGCGCAGCCGACAGCGGCGGCAAGACCGATCCAGTACAGCACGCCGAAGCCCAGCACGACGCCGATGCCCACGTAAATGCCGAGTGTGACCGCGTAGCAGATCATGATCGCGAGCACGTCGAAGCGGCCGAATGTCAGCGCGGACGTGCGTATGCCGATCTTGATGTCGTCGTCGCGATCGACCATCGCATATTCGGTGTCGTACGCGACCGACCAGAACACGTTCGCGAGCAGCATCACCCACGCGAGCAGCGGCACCTGATTCTGTATCGCGGCGAACGCCATCGGAATGCCGAAGCCGAACGCAATGCCCAGATACGCTTGCGGAATCGCGAAGAAGCGCTTCGTGAACGGATACGTGCCCGCGACGAAGAGCGCCGCCACCGACAACTCCTTCGTCAGCGTATTGAGCGGCAGGATCAGCAGGAACGCGAGCAGCGACAGCCCCACCGCCAGCGCCACAGCTTCCCACGCCTTGACCTTGCCCGACGTGATCGGCCGGTTTTCGGTGCGCTTCACGTAGCGGTCGAAGTCGCGGTCGGCGTAGTCGTTGATCGCACAGCCTGCCGAGCGCATCAGCACCGTGCCGATCGCGAAGATCGCCAGCAGCGACAACGACGGATGGCCGTCGGACGCAATCCACAGCGCGTTGAGCGTCGGCCACAGCAGCAGCAGGCTGCCGATCGGCTTGTCCATGCGGACAAGGCGCAGATAGAGCGGGAGTCGGGCGAACATGGCGGTGCGCAGAAATACAGATCCCCGTATTCTAGAGCAGCGCGTGAGAGAAACCCGATCAGCCGTGCAGGCACGGGAAAGGCGACAAAAAAGCCCGACGGGCTTGCACCCATCGGGCTTCACGTTCGGCTGCCCGGACCACCGACGCTTCGACCCGCGCCAGATGGCCCGCCAAAGCGAATCAAGCCAGCATCGAACGCAGCATCCACGCGTTCTTTTCGTGCGTCTGCATGCGTTGCGTCAGCAGGTCGGCTGTCGGCTCGTCGTTGGCGGCGTCCGTCACCGGGAAGATCGCGCGCGCGGTGCGCACGACGGCTTCCTGGCCTTCCACCAGCTGGCGGATCATGTCTTCGGCGGCGGGCACGCCATCCGCTTCCGCGATCGACGACAGCTTCGCGAATTCCTTGTAGCTGCCCGGCGCCGCGACGCCCAGAGCGCGAATGCGCTCGGCGATCAGATCGACGGCGGCGGCCAGTTCCGTGTACTGCGTCTCGAACATCAGATGCAGCGTGTTGAACATCGGACCCGTCACGTTCCAGTGAAAATTGTGGGTCTTCAGATAAAGCGTGTACGTATCGGCGAGAAGGCGCGACAGACCTTCTGCGATCTTCTTGCGATCCTTGTCGCTGATACCAATGTTGACGTGCGGTACGGCTTCTTTCTTGGCCATGATGACTCCTTCTAAGAGTGATACGAACCTGTCTGCATGCCCGGAGTTGCGTGTGTGCAGTCCGTCAACGCTCGAACGTCCGCCAGTTTATCTTAGAAATGGCATGCGTTCGCGCGACGCAATACCTCGCCGATGCGCCCGCTCGGACCGCGGATGGCCATGCGCGCGGTTCGTCATCGGCTGATTGCGTGCAGCAGATTCGCGACGATCACCGCGTACCCGCTGCTGACGATCGCGAGCCCTGCGAGCTTCTGAAAAAGCATGGGGCCGCGAACCTGTTGCGCTACGTTGCCGGCGCCGTGGCCGACTGCGTTCATCACCATCTGAACCATGATCTTTCTCCTGTCCTGTCGACCAGAGTTGGCGCTTTAGCTGTCGGTTGGAGTTAATGCTTCAGCACTTACTCCAGCCCCATGCAGAGCACTTACTCTGGTCCCATGCAAAGCTGTCGACCAGAGTTGGCGCTTTAGCCGTCGGTTGGAGTTAGTGCTTCAGCACCCACTCCAGCCTCATGCAGAGCACTCATTCTGGTCCCATACAACATCGTTGCCTTGACGCGAGCGGCTCAATCACCGCTCGCCCAACGCCTCACTTCGCCTTCGCGAGCGCCTCGATGGCCGCGACCACGCCGTCCGCATACGCCGGATCGATCTTGCGGAAGTGCTCGACCTGGCGCGCGACGATGTCCGCCGGCACGCCCTCGATCGCCCGCGCGATATTGGCGAAAAGACGCTCGCGCTGGCCCGCATCAAAGATCCTGAAGAGGGCTGCCGGCTGGCTGTAGTAGTCCTCGTCCTCACGATGGTTGTAGCGATCGACGTTGACCGCTGCGAGCGGCGGCTCGATCGCGTTGCGGTCCTGCGCGAAGTCGCCGAAGCGGTTCGGCTCGTAGTTCACGTTGCCGCCGAGGTTGCCGTCCGTGCGCATGCCGCCGTCGCGATGGAACGAACGCACATTCGGCGCACGCGACGCGTTCACGGGAATCAGATGGTGATTCACGCCAAGGCGATAGCGCTGCGTGTCGCCGTACGAGAACAGGCGGCCCTGCAACAGACGGTCCGGCGAGAAGCCGATGCCCGGCACCACGTTGGCCGGCGTGAACGCAGCCTGCTCGACGTCCGCGAAGTAGTTCTGCGCGTTGCGGTTCAACTCGATCACGCCGACGTCGATCAGCGGATAGTCCTTGTACGGCCACACTTTCGTGATGTCGAACGGGTTGTAGCGATACGCCGCCGCGTCCGCTTCGGGCATCACCTGAATCTGGAAGCGCCACTTCGGGAAGTTGCCGCTGTCGATCGACCCGATCAGATCGCGCTGCGCGCTCTCGCGGTCGCTCGCGACAACCTGTGCGGCTTCTTCGTCGGTGTAGTTCTCGATGCCCTGCATCGACTTGAAGTGGAACTTCACCCAGAAGCGCTCGTCGTTCGCGTTGATGAACGAGAACGTGTGCGAGCCGAAGCCGTGCATCTGCCGATAGTTCTTCGGAATACCGCGATCGCTCATCACGATCGTCACCTGATGCAGCGACTCGGGATGACGCGAGAAGAAGTCCCACGCGTTCGTCGCGCTGCGCATGTTCGTGTACGGATCGCGCTTTTGCGTGTGAATGAAGTCCGGAAACTTCAGCGGATCGCGGATGAAGAACACGGGCGTGTTGTTGCCGACGACGTCCCAGTTTCCCTCTTCCGTGTAGAACTTGATCGAGAAGCCGCGCACGTCGCGCTCGGCGTCCGCGGCGCCACGCTCGCCCGCGACCGTCGAAAAGCGCATGAAAAGCGGCGTTTCCTTGCCGACTTCCGAGAACACCTTGGCCTTCGTGTAGCGCGAGATGTCGTGCGTCACCGTCAACGTGCCGAACGCGCCCGAACCCTTCGCGTGAACGCGGCGCTCGGGAATCACTTCGCGGTCGAAGTGCGCGAGCTTTTCGATCAGCCACACGTCCTGCAACGCGACGGGGCCGCGCGGGCCTGCCGTCAGCGAGTTCTGGTTGTCGGCGACGGGTGCGCCCGAGGCGCTCGTGAGATTGCGTTCAGACATATCTGTTCTCCTTGCTAGTTCTGGCGAATGCCGTCTTGGGGAATTCGAATAAGAGGAAAAGCGTGTCAGGCAGCCAGCGCGCGATCGACGAGCAGTGCAAACGCGACGATCCTGAAGCTGGACGCGGCATTCACCGCAGGGGCCGCTTGCTGCGGCGACGGGGAAACAGACGGGATCAACGACGACGTAGATGACTGCATGATTCCTCCCATTTGTTGTGACGGATCTCGGCGACCCATGGAGGAATCTTATTAAAAACTATCGAATACGACGATTTGATTAATTTTATGTATTCAATAGTCTCCGCCTCATGCAGAAGGCGGCGGCTGGCGGGCGGCGCATCCCGACGAACGGGATGCGTCAGCAAAGACTCTTAGTTGACGGCTGCGGGCAGATCGAGCTTCTTCACGCCCGGCAGATCGCACGCGGCGACGGCGTCGCAGATCGCGTCGATGGCGGGCATCCGCGTGAAGCTCTTGCGCCATGCGAGCACGACGCGGCGATCCGGCACCGGGTCGTCGAACGGCACGTAGCTGAGCAGCCCCGAATCGACGCCGCCCGCGTGCGCCTTCACTTCATGCACCGACATGCGCGGCAGCACGGTAATGCCGACGCCGCTCGCGACCATATGCCGGATCGTTTCCAGCGACGAGCCTTCGAACGTCTTCTGGATGCCGTCCGCGTTCTGCGAGAAGCGCATCAATTCCGGACACACGCCAAGCACGTGATCGCGGAAGCAGTGCCCGCTGCCGAGCAGCAGCATCGTTTCCTGCTTCAGGTCGGTCGGATCGATCTTGTGGCGCGACTCCCACGCGTGTCCCGACGGCAGCGCGACGACGAACGGCTCGTCGTACAGCGGACGCAGCATCAGACCCGTTTCCGGAAACGGCAGCGCCATGATCGCGACATCGATCTCACCCTGCTTGAGCAGTTCGATCAGCTTGAGCGTGTAATTTTCCTGCAGCATCAGCGGCATCTGCGGGACGCGCTTGATCATCTGCTTGACGAGCGTGGGCAGCAGGTACGGTCCGATCGTGTAGATGACGCCGAGGCGCAGCGGCCCGACGAGCGGGTCCTTGCCCTGCTTCGCGATTTCCTTGATCGCGAGCGTCTGCTCGAGCACGCGCTGCGCCTGCGTGACGATCTGCTCGCCAATCGGCGTAACGCTGACTTCGCTCGTGCCGCGTTCGAAGATCTGCACGTTCAGTTCGTCTTCGAGCTTCTTGATCGCGACCGACAACGTCGGCTGGCTCACGAAACACGCTTCCGCCGCTCGGCCGAAATGGCGCTCGCGGGCAACGGCGACGATATATTTCAGTTCTGTGAGGGTCATTGGGGACCAATCAGGGCGATAGATTCGATAGGTTTCTGTTATACACCTATGGGGCCAATTCGCCAACCTTCAAGCCGCCTTCACTTGTGCTGCGGCGCGCAAGCGCTTCCCCGTCACGCCTTCAGATACTGCTCGCGCGTATTCAGCCAGCGCAAAAGATGCTGCGTGACGACGTTCGGATACTGCGCAAGCAGCGTCGCGGCCGCTTCGCGCGCCGGTTCGATCAGCCAGCCGTCGTTTTCGAGATCCGCGAAACGCAGCATCGCGGCGCCCGACTGGCGCGCGCCGAGAAATTCTCCGGGGCCGCGAATTTCCAGGTCGCGACGGGCGATTTCGAAGCCATCGGTGGTTTCGCGCATCGTCTGCAGCCGCGCGCGCGCCGTCATCGACAGCGGCCCCGAATACATCAGCACGCACACCGACGCCGCGCTGCCGCGCCCGACCCGTCCGCGCAGTTGGTGCAACTGCGCGAGCCCGAAGCGTTCCGCGTGCTCGATCACCATCAGCGACGCATTCGGCACGTCGACGCCCACTTCAATCACCGTCGTCGCGACGAGCAACTGCACTTCGTTGCGGGTGAACGCGTCCATCACGGCCGCTTTCTCGACGGGCGTCAGGCGTCCGTGCACGAGGCCGACCTTCAGCTCCGGCAGTGCGGCGACAAGCGTTTCGTACGTTTCGACGGCCGTCTGCAATTGCAGCGTTTCGCTTTCCTCGATCAACGGACAGACCCAGTACACCTGGCGCCCCGTCAACGCTGCTTCGCGCACGCGGCCGATCACTTCGTCGCGGCGTCCGTCGGACACCAGCTTGGTCAGGATCGGCGTGCGGCCCGGCGGCAGTTCGTCGATCGTCGATACGTCGAGGTCCGCGTAGTACGTCATCGCGAGCGTGCGCGGGATCGGCGTCGCGGACATCATCAGCTGATGCGGCTGGAAGTCGCGCGCGCCGTCGGCGGCGTTCTGGGCTTTCGCGCGCAGCGCAAGCCGCTGCTCGACGCCGAAGCGATGCTGTTCGTCGACGATCACGAGGCCGAGCCGCGCGAATTCGACCGCGTCCTGAATGATCGCGTGCGTTCCAATCACGAGTTGCGCGGTGCCGAGCGCCGCCGCTTCGAGCGCACTGCGCTTTTCCTTCGTCTTGAGGCTGCCCGCGAGCCACGCAACGGTCACGCCGAGCGGCTCCAGCCAGCCGCGCAGCTTGCGCGCGTGCTGTTCGGCGAGGATCTCCGTGGGCGCCATCATTGCGGCCTGATAACCGGCGTCGATGGCCTGAGCGGCCGCGAGCGCCGCGACGATCGTCTTGCCGCTGCCGACGTCGCCCTGCAACAGACGTTGCATCGGATGCGGCTGCGTCAGATCGTGTGCGATCTCCGCGCTCACGCGCTGCTGCGCGCCCGTCAGCGCAAACGGCAGCGCCTTCAACAGACGCGCGACAAGCGATGCGTCGTCGGCAGGCGAACGGCGCGGCATCGCGGGCGCGGCGCGCGTGCGGCGCTCTTCGTGCGCGCGCTTGAGCGACATCTGTTGCGCGAGCAGTTCCTCGAACTTGATGCGCGTCCACGCGGGATGCGTGCCGTCGATCAGCGCCGTTTCGTCGGCATGTGAAGTGGGATGGTGCAGCGTGCGCACGGCGTCCATCAGCTGCGGCACGTCGAGCGGCTGCAAATATTGCCGCGCGACGGGCTCGGGCAACAGCTCCGGCAACGACGTGCGCGACAGCGCGTTGTCGATCGCCTTGCGCAGATACGCCTGCGAAACGCCCGCCGTGCTCGGATAGACGGGCGTGAGCGCTCGCGGCAGCGGCGTGTCTTCATCGACGACGCGCACCGCGGGATGCACCATCTCCATCCCGAAGAAGCCGCCGCGCACGTCGCCGCGCACACGCAGCCGCACGCCGACCGACATCTGCTTGACCTGCGAGCCGTAGAAATTGAGGAAGCGCAGGATCAGCTCGTCGCCCGCGTCGTCGCGCATCTTCACCAGCAACTGGCGGCGCGGCCGGTACGCGATCTCGTTGTCGAACACGACGCCTTCCGTTTGCGCGACTCCGCCGGGCAGCAGTTCGCCGACCGGCGTCAGCGAGGTTTCGTCCTCGTAGCGCATAGGCAGATGCAGCACGAGGTCGATGTCGCGCGTGAGGCCGAGCTTCGCGAGCTTGTCGGCTGTCTTGGCGAGCGTGGGCTTTTTCGCGGCGGGCTTCTTCGCGTCTTGAGCGTCGGGCACAGCGGGGTCCTGAGCCGCGTCCGCGCCCGCCTTGCTCCGCGCGGCGCGGCGCTTCTTCGGAGCGTCTGCGTCGTCGGTGTCGAGGGGTGAACGGCTATCGGACAAAGGCATGAGTCGCTTCGCAAGTACAATAACGGCTTCAGAAGTTTGGCGGCCAGCGCGCGCCAGTCGGGCACGCATGCATGACCGCTGCGGCAATGTCCCGCAATCATAGCCGCTCGACGGCCGCCGGCGTACCCGCTATGGATCGAGTCGTCGATCCCGTCGCCCGGCCGGCTTCGTTTCAGCCCTGTTCCGTCCGAGACGGCAATCCAGTTTCATATCGCATCAGCGCATCACATCAGTCCGCATGTTCACGCTTTCCGATTTCGATTTCGACCTGCCGCCCGAGTTGATCGCGCAAGTCGCCTTGCCCGAGCGCAGCGCGAGCCGTCTGCTCGAAGTGAATGGGCAGACGAAGCCCGCGACGTTCGCGGACCGCCATTTCGCCGAGCTGCCCGAGCTCGTCGACGCCGGCGATCTGCTCGTATTCAACGATACCAAAGTGCTGAAGGCGCGGTTCCTCGGCCAGAAGGCCAGTGGCGGCAAGATCGAAGTCCTCGTCGAGCGTCTGACGGGCGAGCGCACCGCGCTCGCGCAGATCCGCGCGAGCAAGAGCCCGGGGCCGGGCACGACGCTGCGTCTCGCCGACGCGTTCGAGGTCACGGTGGGCGAGCGCGTCGAGCCGTTCTACACGCTGCACTTCCCGGGCGACTGCCTGACGCTCATCGAGCAATACGGCCGTCTGCCGCTGCCACCGTATATCGAGCACGACCCCGACGCTTTCGACGAAACGCGCTATCAGACGGTGTACGCGCAAAACCCGGGCGCCGTCGCCGCGCCCACGGCCGGCCTGCATTTCGACGACTCGATCTTCGCGCGGCTCGACGAAAAAGGCGTCGAGCGCGCGACGCTCACGCTGCACGTCGGCGCGGGCACGTTCCAGCCGGTACGCGTCGACAACATCGCCGAGCACAAGATGCATAGCGAGTGGTATCAGTTGCCGCAGTCGCTGGTCGACAGGATCACGGCGACGAAGGCGCGTGGCAATCGCGTGATCGCGGTGGGCACGACGTCGATGCGCGCGCTCGAAGCCGCCGCGCGCGACGCCGAAGCCGCGGGCCGCCCGCTTGCCGCGACGAGCGCCGACACGGATATTTTCATCACGCCGGGCTACAGGTTTCGCGTGGTCGACCGGCTGGTGACGAATTTCCATTTGCCAAAGTCGACGCTGCTGATGCTCGTGTCCGCGTTCGCGGGCATCGAGACGATACGCGCGGCGTATCGGCATGCAATCGAGGAGCGCTACCGCTTTTTCAGCTACGGCGACGCGATGCTGCTCACGCGCAGCGACGACGCGCTGAACGCATAATCCATCACCGCCGCCGGCAATCTTCTGGCGGCGTTTATCATCTGCGCCGGACTGTTTAGCTTTGCATGGGACCGGAGTAAGCGCTAAAGCGCTAACTCCGGCTCGACACGGTAGCAAAGGAGTATTCAATGACCGACGGTCACAACAACGCTGCACGCGCGGACCACGTCGCCTACCTTGGCGACCACGTTCGCCCCGACAACGGCCTGAAGTTCGAGCTGCTGAAAACCGACGGCCAGGCGCGCCGCGGACGTCTGACGCTCAATCACGGCGTGATCGAAACGCCGATCTTCATGCCCGTCGGCACGTACGGCACCGTGAAGGCGATCCAGCCGCGCGAGCTCGAAGAAATCCGCGCGCAGATCATCCTCGGCAACACGTTTCACCTGTGGCTGCGCCCCGGTCTCGAAACGATCGCGGCGCACGGCGGCCTGCACGGCTTCATGGGCTGGAAGCGGCCGATTCTCACCGATTCGGGCGGCTTTCAGGTCTTCTCGCTCGGCGATCTGCGCAAGATCACCGAAGACGGCGTGACGTTCGCGTCGCCGATCAACGGCGACAAGCTGTTCCTGTCGCCGGAAGTGTCGATGCAGATCCAGAAGGTGTTGAACTCGGACATCGTGATGCAGTTCGACGAATGCACGCCCTATGCGACCAACGACGTGCCGACGTCGCACGAGGACGCCGCCGACTCGATGCGCATGTCGATGCGCTGGGCGAAGCGCTCGATCGACGAATTCAACCGGCTCGGCAATCCGAACGCGCTCTTCGGCATCGTCCAGGGCGGCATGTTCGAAGACCTGCGCGACGAGTCGCTCGCGGGGCTGTCGGAGATCGGCTTTCATGGCTTCGCGATCGGCGGGCTGTCCGTCGGCGAGCCGAAGGAAGACATGATGCGCGTGCTGAACCACATCGGCCCGAAGCTGCCCGCCGACAAGCCGCACTACCTGATGGGCGTCGGAACGCCGGAAGACCTCGTCGCGGGCGTCGCGGCGGGCGTCGACATGTTCGACTGCGTGATGCCGACCCGCAACGCGCGCAACGGCTGGCTCTTCACGCGCTACGGCGACATCAAGATCCGCAACGCGACGCACAAGAACTCGCTGCGCCCGCTCGACGAGCAATGCGGCTGCTACACGTGCCGCAACTTCACGCGCGGCTACCTGCACCATCTGCATCGCGTCGGTGAAATTCTCGGCGCGCAGTTGAACACGATCCACAACCTGCACTACTACCTCGAACTGATGCAGGAAATGCGCGATGCCATCGGCGCGCAGATGTTCGACACGTTCAAGAAGCTATTTCATGAAAACCGGGCGCGCGGGACGGACTAAAGTTAAACGAGGCGCGACGGAAGCACGTCGGGCGCCGCGCGAAAAGCATCCTCCCACATAGCGCAGCAGACATTACAATTTACTTTCGGAGAAACGCCCGAAACCCCTTGACAGCCTGTCAGGAAAACCTGTTCCGGGTGCCGTCCCGTAAATGGCCGGTGGTAGAATAACCGGCTGATTTTTTTGATTGTTATAACGGAGAGACCAACGTGTCGTTCATTTCCAATGCCTTCGCGCAAGGCAGTGCAGCAGGTGGCGCCGAATCGAGCCTGATGAGCTTCCTGCCGTTGATTCTGATGTTCGCGGTGCTCTACTTCATCATGATTCGCCCGCAAATGAAGCGCCAGAAGGAACACCGCAACATGCTTGCCGCGATGGCGAAAGGCGACGAAGTGGTGACGAACGGCGGCATCGTCGGCAAGGTGACCAAGGTCGGCGAAGCCTATGTTGGCGTCGAAATCGCGGAAGGCACTGAAATCACCGTGCAGAAGGCGTCGGTCACGACCATTCTGCCGAAGGGCACCCTGAAGTCGCTGTAAGGCCTGCTCTCTCGCGTCCGGCGCGGCCTCGCGCCGGTCGAAGCCCGCCCAGGCGCTTCCGCTCGCCGCGCTCATCGCCGGACGCATCGCACTCAAGCCAACCTCCCGTTGGACCACTCCATGAATCGTTATCCCCTCTGGAAATATGTCGTGATGCTGGTGGCGCTCGTCATCGGCCTCGTGTACACGCTGCCCAATTTCTTCGGCGAAGCGCCGGCGGTGCAGGTGTCGAGCGGCAAGGCCACGGTGAAGCTCGATTCGGCCACGCTGTCGCTGGTCGAAGCGTCGCTCGCATCGAGCCAGATCAAGCCGGACGACGTCACGTTCGACAACTCCACGTTGAACGCGAACATTCGCGTGCGCGTGAAGGACACCGACACGCAGTTGCGCGTCAAGGACCTGCTGCAAAAGTCGCTCAATAGCGACCCGACCGATCCGCAGTACATCGTCGCGCTGAACCTGCAGAGCGCATCGCCGCACTGGCTAACGGCCCTGCACGCGCTGCCGATGTATCTCGGTCTGGACCTGCGCGGCGGCGTGCACTTCCTGCTGCAGGTCGACATGGCGGGCGCGCTGAACAAGAAGCTGGATTCGGACGCCTCGGATGCGCGCACGCTGTTGCGCGACAAGAACATCCGCGACGGCGGCGTGAATCGCGTCGGCCAGTCGGTCGTCGTCAATTTCGCGGACCAGAGTGCCGCGGAAAACGCGCTCACGCAACTGCAAGCGGGCGTGAACGAACTGCAGTGGGCCACGCAGCCGAACCCGAGCGGTGGCTTCCAGGTGGTGGGCACGTTCACGCCGGCCGTGCAGAAGACGGTGCAGGACGCGGCGCTCAAGCAGAACATCACGACGCTGCATAACCGCGTCAACGAACTCGGCGTGGCCGAGCCGGTGATCCAGCAGCAAGGCCCCGATCGCATCGTCGTCGAGCTGCCGGGCGTGCAGGACACGGCGAAGGCGAAGGACATCATCGGCCGGACGGCGACGCTCGAAGCGCGTCTCGCCGATCCGAACGGCCTGCATCCGAACCCGAGCGATCCCGTGCCGGCCGGCGACGAACTGTTCACGCAGGGCAACCAGGCACCCGTGCTGCTGCGCAAGGCCGTGATCTTCACGGGCGACCGCATCATCGACGCGTCGGCGGGCTTCGACGAGCACCAGCGTCCTTCCGTCAACATCCGTCTCGATTCGGCGGGCGGCCGCGCGGTGCGCAGCGTGTCGCGCGACAACATCGGCAAGCCGATGGCGATGGTGCTGTTCGAAAAGGGCAAGGGCGAAGTGCTGACGGTTGCGACGATCCAGTCGGAACTGGGCGACCGCTTCCAGATCACGGGCCAGCCGACGCCGCAAGCGGCAACGGACCTCGCGCTGCTGCTGCGCGCCGGCTCGCTCGCGGCGCCGATGGACATCATCGAAGAACGCACGATCGGCCCGAGCCTTGGCGCGGACAACATCAAGAAGGGCTTCGATTCCGTCGTCTACGGCTTCATCGCGATCGCGGCGTTCATGATCGCGTACTACATGCTGTTCGGCCTGATCTCGATGATCGGGCTGTCGGTGAACCTGCTGCTGCTGATCGCGATCCTGTCGATGCTGCAGGCCACGCTGACGCTGCCGGGCATCGCCGCTATCGCGCTCGCGCTCGGTATGGCGATCGACGCGAACGTGCTGATCAACGAGCGCGTGCGCGAAGAGCTGCGCAACGGCGCGCCGCCGCAACTGGCGATCCAGAACGGCTACGCGCACGCATGGGCGACGATTCTCGACTCGAACGTGACGACGCTGATCGCCGGTCTCGCGTTGCTTGCGTTCGGCTCGGGCCCGGTGCGCGGCTTTGCCGTCGTGCACTGTATCGGCATTCTGACGTCGATGTTCTCAGCCGTGTTCTTCTCGCGCGGTCTCGTGAACATGTGGTACGGCGGCAAGAAGAAGCTGAAGTCGCTGGCTGTCGGCCAGGTGTGGAAGCCCGCTGCCGCCGACGGCGCAACGGCTTACCTCGACAACGCCGACACGGACACCGACACGGCGCGCGCGATGGCGGCAACAACGGCGCCGAAGGCCAAGGCGAAGGCGCCCGCCGGCGCGCAAGCCCGCACCGGCAAGCCAACGCTGCGCAACCGCAACGCGCCGGGTGGCACGAAGAAACCGGGTTCATCCCGCTGAGTCCCGGAGACAGAGAACATGGAATTTTTCCGCATCCGTAAAGACATTCCGTTCATGCAGCGCGCGTTGATCTTCAACGCGATCTCGCTGCTGACGTTCATCGCCGCTGTGTTTTTCCTGCTGCATCGCGGGCTGCATCTTTCCGTGGAGTTCACGGGCGGCACGGTCATCGAAGTGCAGTATCCGGGCGCGGTGCCGCTCGAACCCGTGCGCGACACGCTGACGAAAATCGGCTACGGCGACGCGCAGGTGCAGAACTTCGGCACCTCGCGCGACGTGCTGATCCGTCTGCCGCTGAAGCAGGGGCTGACCTCGGCGCAGCAAAGCGATCAGGTGATGTCCGCGCTGAAGGGCCAGGACGCTAACGCGAAGCTGCAACGCGTCGAGTTCGTCGGTCCGCAGGTCGGCAAGGAGCTCGCGACCGACGGCCTGCTCGCGCTCGCGTGCGTGGTCGCCGGCATCGTGATCTATCTGTCGTTCCGCTTCGAGTGGAAGTACGCGATCGCGGGCGTGATCGCAAACCTGCACGACGTCGTGATCATTCTCGGCTTCTTCGCATTCTTCCAGTGGGAGTTCTCACTGTCGGTGCTGGCCGCCGTGCTCGCGGTGCTCGGCTACTCGGTGAACGAATCGGTGGTTATCTTCGACCGGATTCGCGAGACCTTCCGCCGCGAACGCAAGATGAGCGTGATGGAAGTGATCAACCACGCAATCACGAGCACGATGTCGCGTACGATCATCACGCACGGCTGTACGCAGATGATGGTGCTGTCGATGTTCCTGTTCGGCGGCCCGACGCTGCACTATTTCGCGCTCGCGCTGACGGTCGGCATTCTGTTCGGCATCTACTCGTCGGTGTTCGTCGCGGCGGCGCTGGCGATGTGGTTCGGCGTGAAGCGTGAAGACCTGCTGAAGGAAAAGAAGGAACGCCACGATCCGAACGATCCGAACGCAGGCGCGCAGGTTTGATCGGTAGCGTTTGAGACGTTCCGAAGCATAAACAAAAGGCCGGTTCGAAACTGAACCGGCCTTTGTCGTTTACGGCTGCGGCGTAGCGGTCAAAGCGATCATCTGAACCCGAGCTTGCGCCGCGCCGCCACCAGCGCGATCACGCTCACGACGGCCGCGAACATCAGATAAAAGCTCGGCGCGACCTTCGAATCCGTCGCGCGAATCAGCCACGCGATGATGAACGGGCCGAAACCGCCGAAGATCGTCACGGCGATGTTATAGGCGAGCGACATGCCCGTCGTGCGCGTCTGCACCGGGAAGATCTCCGACAGCAGGCCCGGCAGCGAGCCGAAATAGCCCGTCATCAGGAAGCCGAACACGATCTGCATCAGCATCAACGTGCCGAAGGTCGGATGCGCGACGAGATACGTGAACGCCGGCAGGATCAGCAGGAACAGCAGCACGGCGGGCACGAGCATGATCCGCACGCGCCCGTAGCGGTCCGACAGATGGCCGACGATCGGCGAGAACACCAGCTGGATCACGCCCACGAGCGAGATGGCCGCGAATGCAACGGAAGGCGCGAGGCCCAGTTGCTTGATCGCATAAGTCGGCATGAACAGCACGAGATACGTCGACACCGTTCCGAGCACGACGATGCCCATGCCGATGAAGAGCCTCGCCTTCTGGCTCGCGAACGTATCGCGGATCGGCGTCTGCGTGGTTTCGGCGGCGAGGAATTCGGGCGTTTCATCGAGCTTCGTGCGGATATACCACGCGACAGGCCCGATCAGCAGGCCGAAGAAGAACGGCACGCGCCAGCCCCATGCGCTCAGCTGTTCCGGCGACAGCTCGCCCGTCAGCACGACACCGAACAGTGCGGCCAGCAGCGTCGTCAAACCCTGGCTCGCGATCTGCCAGCTCGCGAAATAACCGCGCCGGCCCGGCACGTGCTCGGCGAGAAACGCTGTGGCGCTGCCGAACTCGCCGCCCGCCGAGAAGCCCTGCATCAGCCGCGCGACGACAAGAATCAGCGGCGCGGCGATTCCGATCGACTGCCAGGTCGGCAGCACGGCGATGATCAGCGTGCCCATCATCATCAGCGCGATCGACAGCGTGAGCGCGGCCTTGCGCCCTGCCCGGTCCGCATAGGCGCCGAGCACGATCGCGCCCAGCGGCCGCATGAAGAACGACACGCCGAACGTGCCGAGCGTCAGCAGCAGCGACACCGTATCGTTGCCCGCCGGAAAGAACAGCTTCGAAATGACGACGGCGAAAAACCCATAGACGACGAGATCGAACCATTCCAGCGCATTGCCGATCGATGCGGCAATCACGGTGCGCCACGTATCGGGACGACTTTGCGCCGCGCTCGCGGCTATCGTTGAACTCATTGCGGATCTCCAGGTGCGCGCGAGGTAGTCGTTGTCGTGGCAATCAGCGGAGATTGCCCGCTTCTGTCATGTTTGCCGGACTCGATGCGCGCACAACCGGTCCGGCGTCTGCCGTCACTATGTACCGCAAAAAAGCAATCTGCACGAGACGTGAAAGCGCCAGGGTGCTCACCGTCTCGCCTGTCATCATGAAGAAAAAAACCAATAAAAAAAACCGCTTCGCCGCGAATGCGGACGAAGCGGCTTGCACGCCGGTTCAGGCGAAAGCGCTTACTGCTTGATGCCTTCCGCCTGGATATGCAGCACCGTCTTCATGCTGAAACCATATTTGGTGCCGAAGTCCATTCCATAGTCCGCGCGGTTGAACTCGCCCTCCGCTTCCACACCGCACACTTCGCGCTTCAGCACGGGATGCTGGATGCATTTGAACGATTCGATCTTCAGGCTCAGCGGCTTCGTGACACCCCTCATCGTGAACTGGCCGTCCACGGCGACGGGCGTATCGCCATCGAACCTGACCGCCGTGCCTTTGTACGTTGCAGTCGGATACTTGGCGACGTCGAAGAAATCGGGCGAACGCAGATGCTCCTCGAGCTTCGTGTTGCCGATCTGGATCGATGATGTATCCACCGAGACGTCCACCGTGCCCGTCTTCGCTCCGCGATCGAGCGTCACCATGCCCGAGCTTTTCGTGAACTTGCCGCGCCACGTGGACACGCCGCCCATATGATCGGCTTCGAAGCTCGGATAGGTGTGCGTCGGATCGAGCTGATACGTATCGGCAGCAAACGCACCTGCCGCAATCGACGACGCCACTGCGCCGGCAACAATCAAAAGCATCGGTTTCACTTCATTCTCCTTTCTGTGTGCATGCGATGAATCACTTGCTCGCGGCGACGATGTGGAACTTGATCGTCACATCGTCCGCGACCACCGACGTATCCTTCCATTCGCCCGTGCCGATATCGAACTGCGAACGCTTGACGGACAGCGAGCCGTCGTAAACTTGCGCGGCGCCCTGCTTCGTCACCGTGACGGGCACGACGACCGTCTGCGACTTGCCCTTCATCGTCAGCTTGCCCGTGACCTTGAACTGGTTGGTGCCTGCGGGCGCGATCGCGCTGGATACAAAGGTCGCCGTCGGATACGTCTTCGAATCGAACCAATCCTTGCCGCGCACCTGCTCGTTGTAGCTTTCGTCGCCGAGATCGTAGCTCGACGTATCGATCGTGACCTGCGCACTACCCGACGTCGGCTTCGAAGAATCGAACGAGACTTGCGCGGTGAACTTGCCGAACTTGCCTTCGACGGGCACGTTCATCTGCTTCGACGTCACCGTGACCGTGCTCTTGCCCATGTCGACCTGCGCGAACGCAACACCCGACGCGGCCATCGATGCGGCAGCAAACGCAGCGAGCATGTAGCGATAGAACGAAACCTTCATGTTTATCCTTATTTGAGGAAAGGGATCATCCGCGACAGCAAACCGTCGCGATCGAACCATTGATGTTTGACGGCCGCCAGCATGTGCAGCACGACCAGCCCGAGAAGCGTGTAATTGAGCACGATGTGGACCGACTTCAGCACTTCCTTCAGGTGCGGATCGGGGGCGATCAGACGCGGCAGCGGCACGAGCCCGAGATAGACGACGGGCACGTTCGCCGCCGAGCTGAACAGATAGCCCGACACGGGAATCGCCACCATCAGCACATACAGCAGGAAATGCGTGAGATGCGCGATGCCGCGCTGCCAAGCGGCCATATGAGAGGGCATCGGCGGCACGGCATGCGTCGCGCGCCAGATGAGGCGCAGCACGACGAGCGCGAACACGGTCACGCCGATCCATTTGTGCCACGAGAAGTACTTGAGCTTGGTCGGCGTGAAGCCGGGGATGTCCGTCATCACCCATCCGAGCGCGAAGCCGCAGACAATCAGCAGCGCGATCAGCCAATGCAGCGCAATGGCCGTCGACGTGTACGACGAAGCCCGTGCGGAGAACGAACGAAGCGAAGAAGTGTGTGCCATGACAGAAACGACGCCAATCTGTAAGTAAAACGACGCAGTCGATGCCGTTATTCCGCCGCGTCCGACTTCGGCGCACCAACGGCTCGCGGCGCTAATCGTACCGCAAGCCGCTTCGGCTGGCTGGCGGCTTTGCACGCGGCGCGAAATTTGCTGTCGCGGTTTGAACCCATGAGCGCTGCATCTGTCGGACAAAGCCCGCGGCAAGCCGACGAACGTCAGTCCATTCGCCGGGCATCCGTCAGTGCACACCGACGGACGTCATCCATGCGAGCTTTGATACTATTGCCCCCAAGCCGTGCCGCGCGCCTCCCGCATGCCCTTTCACGCCGCATGCAACGCGCCGTAACCGGCCGTAAGGTCCAACCACAGACACGACGACACATCGCTTCCTGTTTTCCGATCGCCTGCATGGAACATGACCATCTGATTGCCTGTCACGAATGCGACGCGCTGTTCCAGAAACCCCGCCTCGGACGCAGGCGGACGGCGCGCTGCCCGCGATGCGGCGCGATCCTGTACGGGAGCGCGTCGGGACGGCTGGAAGGCATCACCGCGATGACAATGGCCGCGCTGATCACGTTCCTGATCGCGCAGGGCTTTCCGATCGTTGAGCTTGAAACCAACGGCATCACGTCGCAGACCAGCCTGATCGGCGCCATCGTCGCGCTGTGGAACGAAGACATGCAGATCGTCGCGGTAATGGTGCTCTGCTCGACGTTTCTTTTCCCGCTCACCGAACTGACGGCGCTGCTCTATCTGCTGATCCCCATTCGCGCCGGCATCGTGCCGCCCGGCTTCAACCAGGTGCTGCGCGCGATCCAGTTCGTGCGCCCGTGGGGCATGATCGAAGTGTTCATGCTCGGCGTGCTCGTGACGATCGTGAAAATGGTGAGTCTCGCGCGCGTGATCCCCGAGGCGGCGATGTTCGCGTTCGGCGCGCTCACGCTGATGTTCGTCGTGGTCGTCACCTTCGATCCGCGCACGCTGTGGGACGTCGCCGAAAGTCTCGGCGTGCTGGAGGCGCGGCGCGAGCGCCATGCGCGCGAAGGCGAAGGGGATGACGGCGATGCCGATCAGGCCGGACGCGACACAGGCAAACCCGGCGTCGATGGACCGGCCGCGCCGCACCAGGGATGACCGGCCGATGAAATACACGACGGCCTCGCGCGCCGGTCTCGTCGGCTGTCACGCGTGCTCGCGCGTGCAGATGCGTGTGCGCTCGAAAGAGCCGCAACGCTGCAATCGCTGCGGCGCGCTCCTGCACCGGCGTAACCCCGACAGCCTGATGCGCACCTGGGCGCTGCTGATCGCCGCCGCGGTGCTCTACATTCCCGCGAACCTGCTGCCCGTGATGCATACGGCATCGCTGCTCGGCGCGGAGGACGACACCATCATGAGCGGCGTCGTCTACTTCTGGACGTCGGGCGACTGGCCGCTTGCCGTCATTGTGTTCGTCGCGAGCATTCTCGTGCCGATGCTCAAGCTCACGGTGCTCGCGCTTCTGACCATCACCGCGCAGCGCCATTCGACGTGGCGTCCGCTCGAGCGCACGAAGCTCTACCGGATCGTCGAGCGCATCGGCCGCTGGTCGATGCTCGACATCTTCGTCATCACGCTGACGGTCGCGCTCGTGCGCTTCAAGTCGCTCGCCGTCATCACGGCGGGGCCGGGCGCGCTCGCGTTCGGATCGGTCGTGATCCTCACGATGATCGCGTCGATGCAGTTCGATCCGCGCCTCATCTGGGACGACGTGGACAAAGGCACAGGCGACGCAGCCCGCGCGAACCGCAATACTTCAGGACCCACCACATGAATAGCCCTCAAGAGCCGACGCCACCGGGCGGCGCGCCGCGCAGCGAGCCGCCCGTCCCCGAACCCGAGATCGTCACGAAACGCGGCTGGCTGCCTTCGCTCGTCTGGGTGATTCCGCTGATCGCGGCGCTGATCGGCGTCGGGCTCGTGGTGAAGTCGGTGCTCGAAAAGGGGCCGACCATCACGATCACCTTCGTCAGCGCGGAAGGGCTCGAGCCCGGCAAGACGAAGGTCAAGTACAAGGACGTCGACATCGGCTTCGTGAAGTCGATCAGGCTCGCGAAGAACCATTCGCGCGTCAACGTCGAGGTCCAGCTGACGAAGGAAGCCGAAGACTTTGCGGTGAAGGACAGCCGCTTCTGGGTCGTGCGTCCGCGCATCGGCGCAAGCGGCGTGTCGGGGCTCGGCACGCTGCTGTCGGGCGCGTATATCGGCGTGGACGGCGGCCGCTCGACCGAGACGCAGACACAGTTCGTCGGCCTCGAATCGCCGCCCGCCGTCACCGTCGACCAGAAAGGCCGCCAGTTCACGCTGCGCGGCGAATCGCTCGGCTCGATCGACATCGGCTCGCCCGTGTTCTACCGGCGCGTGCAGGTCGGCCAGGTGACGGGCTTTTCGCTCGACAAGGACGGCACGGGCGTAACCGTGCAGGTGTTCGTGAGCGCGCCGTTCGATCAGTACGTCGGCACGAACTCGCGCTGGTGGCACGCGAGCGGCGTCGATGTGCGGCTCGATTCGAGCGGCTTCAAGCTGAACACGCAGTCGCTCGCGACGGTGATCGTCGGCGGGCTCGCGTTCCAGTCGCCGCCGGGCCAAGCCGTCGGCGCGCAGGCGCCGAACAATATGGCGTTCCGCCTCGGCTCGGATGAAGGGGATGCGATGCGCGAGCCCGACGGCGTGCCCGTGCACGTCGTGATGAACTTCAACCAGTCGCTGCGCGGGCTGTCGCCCGGCGCGGCCGTCGATTTCCGCGGCATCGTGCTCGGCCAGGTGACGAACATCGGCGTCGAATACGATCCGCAGACGAAGAACTTCACGATGCCCGTCACGATGGATCTGTATCCCGACCGTCTGCGCCGCCGCACCAAGGGCCAGCCCGTGCCCGATACGGGCACGGAAGCGAGCCGCAAGATGCTGCAGGCGCTCGTCAAGCACGGCCTGCGCGGCCAGCTTCGCACCGGCAACCTGCTGACGGGCCAGCTGTATGTCGCGCTTGATCTGTTCCCGAAGGCGCCGCCCGCGACGTCCGACGTTTCGCGCGATCCGATCGAGCTGCCGACGATCCCGAACACGCTCGACGAACTGCAGCTGCAAGTCGCCGACATCGCGAAGAAGCTCGATCAGGTGCCGTTCGACCAGATCGGCAACAACCTGAACACCGCGCTGAAGAACGCCGACCAGCTCTTCACGCGGCTTGACAAGGAAGTCGTGCCGCAGGCGCGCGACACGCTTGCGGCCGCAAAGCAGACGTTCGGCTCGGCGGAGGCGACATTGCAGCAGGACTCGCCGCTGCAATCCGACGTGCATCAGGCGCTGCAGGAGCTGACGCGCACGCTGCAGTCGCTGAATGCGTTGTCCGACTATCTCGAACGCCATCCCGAATCGCTGCTGCGCGGTAAATCAGGAGACAAGCCATGACGTTTGCCCGCGTCCACCGAACGATGCGCGTCGCCGCGCTGGCGCTGTCCACCGCGCTGCTTGCGGCGCTCGCCGCGTGCTCGTCGCCTGCGAGCCGCTTCTATACGCTTTCCGCCGGCGATACGTCGCAGGACGCCGTGCGCACCGCGAGCAACCCTGCGTTTCTGATCGAAGTGCCGCCCGTCGACGTGCCGTCGCAAGTGGCGAAGAACCAGCTCGTCGTGCAGACGGGGCCAACCCAGGTGCAGGTGCTCGAACAGGAGCGCTGGGCGTCGCTGCCCGGCGACGAGATCCGCCGCGCTCTGTCCGGCTCGCTGACGCAGCAACTGGGTACGATCGACGTGTACGGCACGCCGTATCCCGATCGCGTGCCCGTGTACCGCATCAGCGTGAACGTGCAGCGCTTCGAGTCGTGGCCCGGCTCGCACGCACTGATCGACGCCGTGTGGAGCGTGCGCGCGGTGCGCACGCAGGCGGTGCTGACGTGCCGCAGCGTGATCGGCGAACCGGTGTCCGGCGGCTATGATGCGCTCGCCGAAGGCCATCGGCGCGCGGTTCAGCAGCTCTCGACGGAAATCGCGGCCGCCGTGCGCAATCTCGCGGCGGCACCGGCGCGCGGTGCGAGCGTGACGTGTCCGGCGTCGGCGGCCGGGCCGGCTGCTGCATCAGCGGCACCTTCGGCGCCTTCCGCACCTTCCGCA
>NZ_CYGY02000008.1:582-3630 GCF_900007165.1 Paraburkholderia piptadeniae | reverse complement strand
CGCACCTTCCGCACCTTCTGCACCTTCTGCACCTTCTGCACCGAACGCGGGGACGAAGGGCTGAGCACGCTCACGCGCGTGACGTGACGTGACGGTGACGCGCGCCGCGCACACGCGAGCGCCGACGCACGCCCCAACCCCGAGGCACAGCGAGGCGACCGCGTACAATGTCGCCTTGACCCACGCCTTGCGGCAACCTCCATGTCCTTCGAATTTTTCATCCCCTGCCCGCGCGGCCTCGAAGCCGCGCTTGCCGCCGAACTCGCCGAGATCGCCTCGCGTCATCTGAACGGTGCGCCGTTCACCGCCGGCGAGCAGGTGCCCGGCGGCGTGCACTTCAAGGGCGGCTGGGCAGCCGGCATGGCCGCCAATCTGCATTCGCGCATCGCGAGCCGTGTGCTGCTGAAGATCGCGCATCGTCCGTATCGCAACGAGCAGGACATTTATGCGCTCGCGCTCGAACAGCACTGGGAACAATGGTTCTCGGCGAACGAAACGCTGCGCGTCGACGTCACCGCGATCAAGTCGCCGCTGCGCAGCCTCGAATTCGCGACGCTGCGTGTGAAGGACGCGATCTGCGACCGTCTGCGCGACAAGACGGGCGCGCGTCCGAGCATCGATACGGGCTCGCCCGATGTGCGCGTATTCGCGTTCGTGACGGCAACCGACTGCACGCTGTATCTCGACACATCGGGCGAGCCGCTCTTCAAGCGCGGCTGGCGCCTCGACAAGGGCGCGGCTCCGCTGCGCGAAAACCTCGCGGCGGGCATTCTGCGCCTGACGGGCTGGACGCCGGGCACACCGCTGTACGATCCGATGTGCGGCAGCGGCACGTTCCTCGCGGAGGCCGCGCAGGTCGCGATGAACATCGCGCCGGGCGTCGATCGCCGCTTCGGGTTCGAGAAGTTCAGGCAATACGACGTATCGGCGTGGCAAGCGCTGAAGGTCGCCGCGCAAGACGCGAAGCGCGCGGCGCGCGCGGGCCGCGGCGATCTGCTGATCTTCGGCAGCGACATCTCCGACAACATGCTGGAGAAGGCGCGCGCGAATTTCGAGCGTGCCGGTTTTCCGGCGCTGCCGCTCAAGCAGCTCGACGCGCGCAACATGACGCCGCCCGTCAGCGAGGCGGGCATTCTCGTCGCGAACCCGCCGTATGGCGAGCGGATCGAGGTGCGCGGACGCGGCCCGCGCGGCGAGATACGCAATACGGGACGTGAAGAAGGCGGCTTCCGGCGTGCGGAAGCGGATACGGGCGATATCGCCGAATTCTTCCAGTCGTTCGGCGATGCGCTCAAGAAGCGCTTCACCGGCTGGCACGCGTTCGTGCTGACGTCGGATCGCAAGCTGCCGGGGCAGTTGCGCCTGCGCGAGTCGGCGAAGACGCCGCTGTATAACGGCGCGCTCGAATGCAGGCTGTTCCGCTTCGATCTGATCGCGGGAAGCGTGAGGCAGCGGCCAGCTGCCGACGAGCCGAAGGCGTAAGCGGTTTTTTCGCTTAGGCGGCTTACTGCAGCAGCTCATTCGAGTGAAAGAGAAAGCGGGCACAACGCCCGCTTTTTTATCGCCCATCACACGCGGCGTCGCGCAACGCTACTGACAGAACGGTGTCAGCAGCCCACCCGCACACTTCTCCTGCGCCATCCGGCGACCCATTCACAGGAGAACGTCATGTCAGCACAACCCAATCGCGCCATCGCCTGGTTCGAGATCCCGGCCGTCAACTTCGAGCGTGCTGTCCGCTTCTACGAGGCCGCGCTCGATACGACGCTGCGCCGCGAAGACTTCGGCATGCCGATGGCCGTCTTCAGTTACGACGAGCCGTCGACGGGCGGCTGCATCGTCCAGAGCCCGACCATGGAGCCGTCGTCGACGGGCTCGCTCGTCTACCTGAACGCGCGCCCGACCGTCAACGCGACGCTCGAACGCGTGAAGCGCGCGGGCGGCAAGGTCGAAGGGCCTGCCGTGCAGTTGCCGAACGACATCGGCTGGATCGGCTTTTTCACCGATACGGAAGGCAACCGCGTCGGACTTCATTCGAAGACCAACGAGTGATGCGTCGGCAGACGTGACCGCCATCATCTTGCGTGGGACGGGAGCAGGCGCTTAGCCGCCAACTCCCGTCGACAGGAGCGCGTCGTGCGGCGCTATCATCGCGGGAGATTCCCCGTCTATTTCCGCGAGACACCCACGATGACACGTCGCGCCGACCGCCTGTTCCAGATCGCCGAACTGCTGCGCGGCCGACGTCTGACCACCGCGCAGCAACTGGCGGATTGGCTGCACGTGTCGCTGCGCACCGTCTATCGCGACGTGCAGGACCTGCAACTGTCGGGCGTGCCTATCGAAGGGGAGCCTGGCATCGGCTATCGGCTGAGCCGCAGCGCGAGCCTGCCGCCGCTCACCTTCACGGCCGAGGAGCTCACGGCGCTCGCCGCCGGCGCGCGGATGCTCGAATCGTGGGGCGGCGAAAGCATGGCGGCGGGCGCACGCGGCGCGCTCGCGAAGATCGCGTCGGCGATGCCCGCCGACAAGCGCGCGACCATCGACCGCCTCGCGTTCTTCGCGCCGTCGTTTCATATCGACGGGAATGTCTCGGCGATCGTCGATACGCTGCATCGCGCGATCGACACGCGGCACGTGGTCAGCTTCGCGTATCAGGACAAGAACGGCGCGGCGACACAGCGGCGCGTGTGGCCGCTCGCGCTCGCGTACTGGGGCGCGCGCTTCACGCTCGGCGCGTGGTGCGAGCTGCGCGGAGACTTTCGACACTTCGCGCTCGCGAATATCGATGACCTGAAAGTGCACGAGCCGTTTCCCGATGTAGAGGGAAGACGGCTCGCGGATTTCATGCGCAGCATCGGTGTGAAGCCGCGCTGAGCGAATTGTCGTGATACTGGATCGTGACACTTGATGAAGCGTGCGAGGCGCCTTTGAAAGCGCCCCGCAACGCACTTCATCACTCGACGGACTTCACCATGTCTTCGATCACCTTCTTCGCATCGCCGAAGACCATCATGGTCTTGTCCATATAGAAGAGATCGTTGTCGA
>NZ_CYGY02000008.1:325-572 GCF_900007165.1 Paraburkholderia piptadeniae | reverse complement strand
GCGTGCTGCGCGCGCGCAACGGCGAGACCATAGCCCGGCACGATCACGACAGTCTCGGCGTTGCCGAGCATGAACGACGCATCTTCCGCCGAGCCCGACTTCACCGGCTTCTGTTCGGTGGAACCGCCTGCTGCCGCCGCGCCCGGCTCGGCACCGAAGCCGCCGAGAATCACGTTGAAGAACGAGCGGTTCATCGCCTTGCACATGATGTACGACAGGATCGCACCCGACGAGCCGACCAGCGAAC
>NZ_CYGY02000008.1:0-315 GCF_900007165.1 Paraburkholderia piptadeniae | reverse complement strand
AGAGTTCGATCCGGTTGCCGTACGGCAGGAAGCCCGCAATGCCTTCCTCGGCGCCGAGGCCGAACGCGGCCGGCTCCGACACCACCGCATACGCGATACACACGGCCGCCATACCGATCAGCGAGTGCATCGCCGCGACCAGTTCCGGCATCTTCGTCATCTCGACGCGCGCGGCGACGAACGCACCGATCGCACCACCGACGATCAGCGCGACGAACACAAGCGACAATCCAAGCGACAGATTCGAACCGAGCACGGCAGCCTGCTTCGCGATCAGCGCGACGGTCGTCAGAATCGCGATCGCCATGCCGACCA
>NZ_CYGY02000150.1:4031-12946 GCF_900007165.1 Paraburkholderia piptadeniae | reverse complement strand
ATGTTGTTGCCGGAGCTACGACACCGCCCTGCGGTGTCCCCCGGGTGCGTTCCACCCGGGTTCCGTCCGACAGTTGCAGCGGTGCCTTCAGCCACCGGTCAATGTACAGCATGGCCCAGTCGCTCTTGATATGCCTTCTGAGCGCGCGCTGTAACAGATCATGGTCGATGTTGTCAAACAGGCCTTTAATATCAAACTCAAGAACCCAGTCGTATTTCCAGCACCGCTCCCGGGTTACCCCAACAGCATCCAGCGCCGATTTCCCGGGCCGGTAGCCGTACGAGTCCTGCAGGAAGATCGACTCGATCTCAGGTTCAATGGCCTGTTTGACCACCATCTGGGCGACACGATCCGATACAGTTGGCACTCCCAAAATTCTCTCCCCGCCATTCTTCTTCGGAATGGCGACCGCTTTCACCGGATCGGGGAAGTAGCTGCCCGAGGACATCCGATTCCAGACCTTGTACAGATTGCCTTTCAGGTCCGCTTCGAAGTCCGCGAGCGACTGTTGGTCCACCCCGGCCGATCCCGCATTGGCTTTAACCGCCTTGAAAGCCTCGTACACCAGCCACTTGTCAATGACAAACGGTTTTGTCGTGCTCATGGGTTTCCTCCTGTTTCCAGTTGAACCCCAAGCTCGACCGCCTGACCCAACCCCTTTGCTCCAGCCGCATTACCAGCCTTCATCGCTCGTACGGGTTGGTCCGTCCCAGTGCTCCGCATCGGTACTCTCGCCTCGTGGCTTCTACCACTTGTGCTTCTCCCTTCACATCGGAACGACTGGTTCCCGCAGTTCCACACAAGAGCCTGGATCAGCTTCACGCCCCCTTTACGCCGGTCGCCGCCTGCCCAGTAATCAGGTTTCCGGCAGGCTTGTCGCAGGAGATCAAGCTGCCCCTGGTTTTGACGACAAGTCTCTGGATTACGACGCGTTATCGGAAGGTTCACTTTCGTTCGTCTCTCTGATCCATACCTACCCGAGGTATGGCCTCGGGCTTTGTCCCCAATGCTCACCACCACGGCTCTTTACCGCAGCAGCTTGGGGTGGTTTGGAGCCCGCGCCTGAACGCCGACTCCGAGGGGCCTACCCTCATCNNTGCCGATGCCTGGAGGCAGCGTCTTCTTCGTTTTCGCCATTGTGTGGCCACCAACCATGTTGGGGTGGCGAATCTTACCGCAGCGCCTTACTGCGACACTACCTGTCACAGCCTTTGAGGTTGTTGATCACAGCCTCGCGCTCGCGGAAGCGACCAATGCGTTGCTCAGGAGCCTGATTACGGTGACCGGTGACCGCGGTCGCGCTCAGGCAAGGTCGGCCGATGAGCGCCGCCAACTTGGTAAACGGCGGGGAATACTCGACGGTATCCCGTACGTGGCGAAAGACGTCTTCAAAACTGAAGGGATCCGGACCACGGCGGGAAGCAAGGTTTTGGCTGAACACTATCCGCAAGAAGATGCCGTTGTTGTGCGGAAGCTGGCAGAAGCGGGGGCAGCCCTCGTTGGTAAAGCGAACATGCACGAGTTCGCATATGGTGCTACCGGGGAGAATCAGTTCACCGGCACGACAGTGAACCCGTGGGACCAACGGCGCTTGGCAGGGGGCTCCAGTGGCGGCTCGGCTGCTGCGGTTGCAGCCGGGATCGTTCCCTTTGCGTTGGGCACCGATACAGGGGGATCAGTGCGTGTACCGGCAGCGCTGTGCGGAGTAACCGGCTTCAAACCTACGTTCGGACTGTTGGACTCCACTGGCGTCATTCCGTTCTGCTGGACGCTTGACCATGTGGGCATTATCGCAGGGAATGCGGATGACGTTTCCGTGGTGATCGACTCGCTGACTGACCTGGATGTCTTCGGTACTAACGGCTCGCTGGACTCCCTTCGTATAGGGATTCCGAAGGGATGGACCTCTGTTCTGGAACCTGGCGTTCGAGCCGGATATGAACTGGCAGTTGCAGCTCTAAAGTCGTCCGGCGCTACTTTCCACGAGATTGAGCTGCCGGAACATGCTGAATCTCGGACCGTATCTCTCACGATTCAACTCGCCGAAGCTTTGGCGTATCACTCGCCATTGATAGCGTTGTCAGATGAGAAGTATGGGCACGATATCCGCAGCGGCTTCGTCCTGGGTCAACAGTTATCCGCCGAAAGCTATGTGCAATGCCAACGGCTGCTGAGCGCGTACCGGGCGTCGTTCATTCGGCACTTTGAGACTATTGATGCGATCCTGACTCCCACATGCCCGATTGTCGCGCCCGAAACAGGCAGTAGTCGAATACCAGTCGGCGATCAACTTCTCCCGATCGGTAACGCGCTGACGCTTTTTACGTCCTTCTTCAATCTGGTCGGCGCACCGGCCGTAGCACTGCCTGCCGGCACCGATGACAAAGGATTGCCAGTCAGTGTGCAGCTCATCGGCGCACCAGGCATGGACGTAGCGATTCTTGAACTTGCACGACATCTTGAACAGGAACTGGCGCGAACTTAAACGTGGCAGCTCCGTAGCGAATTCCACTTCAACGCAATGTAAAGGGGTTAGTATGCAAATCCACAAAACATCGAAGCACGCTCGGACCTGTCTCTTCGTGTTGCTGAGCGCGATTCTTCCTGTCACGCCTGCCAGTGCACAACAACTGGTCGTCGCCTCGTTCGGTGGGGCATATACCGCGAGCCAATCGAAGGCCTTCTTTGAGCCGTACGCCGCAAAAACCGGGACCAAAGTCCTTCCTGCTGACTACAACGGCGGGTTGGCAGAGCTTCGTTCGCAGGTGCAGGCGGGGTCCGGTGCGTGGGACGTGATCGATCTTGAATTCCAGGATGCAGCTCGCGCATGCGACGAAGGATTGATCGACCCGATAAAGCCGAGTTCGCTTCCAAACGGTCAGGATGGCAAGCCGGCGTCTTCCGACTTCGTGCAGAGTTCCCTGATGGACTGCGGCGTTGGAACGATCCTCTGGTCGAACGTGATTGCGTATGACAAGCGAAAGTTTACCGGGGCGCAGCCTACAACAATTGCTGACTTCTTTGATTTGAAGCGGTTCCCGGGCAAGCGCGGGCTAAGCAACAAACCGAACGGAAACCTGGAATGGGCGCTCCTGGCTGATGGCGTACCGCGAGACAAGGTTTATGCAACCCTGCGTACGCCGGCCGGCCTCGAGCGCGCGCTCAAGAAACTCGACACTATCAAGGCCAACGCGATCTTCTGGGGGGCGCAGGCACAGTCTGTCCAGCTTCTCGCCGATGGAGAGGTCGTGATGACAGAAGGCGGCAATGGCAGATTCACAGACGCCATCACCAAGGACAAGAAGCCTTTCGGTATTCTCTGGCAAGGCCAGATCATCAACGGTGATGTGTTTGCTGTATCGAAGGCCAGTAAGAATAAAGCGGCTGCGCTCGATTTTATTCGCTTTGCAACTTCGGCGCCTCAGCTTGCTGCGCAGACGAAATACATCAGCTATGCCCCCGCGCGTCGTTCCGCATTGCCATTGGTGGACGCATCTCTGAGAGAGAATCTGCCGACATCACCTGCGAATCTGAAGGTTGGTCTCGCGAGCGACACGGCGTTCTGGAACGACGAACAGGACGAAATCAATCGCCGTTGGGCTGCGTGGATGGCCCGCTGAGAGGAACGTTATGAACATGCTAAACGTCTTCCACCAGCGAGAACTAGGGAATGCTGAACGAGTCGATAGTGACCACGTTGTCTTCTCGCAGGTCGAGAAGAGCTACGACGGCAGTACGCACGTCGTCAAGTCACTCTCGCTATCAGTCAGGCGTGGCGAGTTTCTCACGTTACTGGGCCCGTCGGGCTCAGGAAAAACGACGACGCTGATGATGCTTGCAGGCTTTGAGGCACCCACTGCGGGGGGTGGCGTGGACCTGACCACCACGCCACCACATAAACGAGGCATCGGCATGGTGTTCCAAAACTATGCCCTGTTTCCCCATATGTCGATTGCAGACAACGTGGCGTTTCCTTTGGTCGCAAGGAAAATGTCAAGGAGCGAGGTCGGCGAGCGCGTAACCCGGGCCTTGGAGATGGTCAAGATGCAGGATTATGCGTCCCGCCGGCCCGCGCAGCTTTCAGGGGGACAGCAGCAGCGCATTGCGCTGGCTCGAGCGCTTGTATTCGAGCCAACTCTTGTCTTGATGGACGAGCCGCTTGGCGCGCTTGACAAACAGCTTCGCGAACACATGCAGACCGAAATCAAGCACCTGCACAAGATGCTCGGCGTTACGGTCGTGTATGTGACCCACGATCAGGACGAAGCCCTGGCAATGTCCGATCGGGTCGCCATTTTCAACAATGGAGTGATCGAACAGATTGGGCCGCCGACTGAGATTTATGAGTCACCAAACACGGAGTTTGTGTCGCGGTTCGTCGGCGACAACAACCTTCTGGAAGGCGTTGTAGACGAGTGTTATGCGTCGGACAGCGGGAGCTATCGCGCAAAGATCACGCACGGCGCTTGCCGATTTGAAGCGTTGGCGAGCAAGCCATTGATGGCGGGTACGCGTGTCACCCTTGTCTTGCGGCCGGAAAGGGTATCGCTTGCGGGCCAGGACGGAGCTCTCGAGAATCAGGTGAGTTCTCAGATCGTAGAGTCGACGTATTTCGGCGATCACGTTCGCCTTACGTGCCGAATCCCCAGCGGCAACGATATCACCGTGAAACTGGCGAATACGTCGAGCCTTGGTTCCCTCCAGGCCGGGCAGACGTTGCCTATCGGCTGGCGTTCGGCTGACAGCCGTGCGCTACTGGCAGTAGGAGGATAGCGATGAGCCCGACAATTATGGTCGAGACGCACAACCCGGACGCTTCATTTCAGGAACAGTGGGGCGCCGCATTGAAAACGCGCGTTCAAAAAGCACGGCGGCGCCAGACGCGGAAGTCGTTGTTGCTGGTCGCGCCAGTGATTCTGTTCCTCATGCTGACCTTCCTCGTGCCAATTGCCAAGATGTTTCAGGTCAGTATCTATGATCCGACATTGCGCGATCTTCTGCCAAATACAGCTCGTACGCTCGATGGCGGGTCGAAGGTGACAACGGGGGACCAGGTCTGGCAGAGCCTGGCCCGCGATCTCGTTTTGGCCAGAGATCAGGGCAAGCTGGGCATTGTCGCGAGCCGACTGAACGCTGAGCGCCCAGGGCTGCGATCCGTCGTAGAACGTACTGCCCGGCGCGCAGCGGCTACTGACGATGCGCCTACCGCCCAGTGGTTCGCAAATGTCGACCCGACCTGGAGTGAACCCGAAATAATGCCCATGCTGGCGCGTGCCACACGTGCATTCACATTCGACAACTATCTATCGGCGTTAGACTTCCGCCGCGATGAAAAAGGAAGTATTGCCTCCCAACCGCAGGATGAGCGGATTTACCGGTCGTTATATTTAAAGACCTTTGGGGTGGCTATCGCCGTAACGGTTCTGTGCGGTGTAATGGGCTATCCGATCGCTTACCTGATGGCAACGAGTTCCAAGGCAACCGCGAACAGACTGATGATCCTGGTGCTGGTTCCATTCTGGACATCCATGCTGGTTCGGGTTACCGCATGGATGGTGCTGCTGCAGTCCCAAGGCGTCGTGAACGATCTTCTCGTGCTCGCTGGCGTGGTAAATGAGAACAATCGCGTAATGCTGATCTACAACCTTACTGGCACCTTGATTGCGATGACACACATCCTGTTGCCGTTCTTCATACTTCCGCTTTACAGCGTGATGGTCGCGGTACCTCCCAGTTATATGCGGGCCGCGCAATCGCTCGGTGCCGGACGGTTTAGCGCCTTCTGGAAGGTCTATTTCCCTATCACGCTCCCAGGCGTCGGGGCTGGCGCGCTGCTGGTGTTGATCTTGGCCCTTGGGTACTACATTACACCGGCTCTTGTCGGTGGACAGTCGGGACAGATGATCTCCAATATGATTGCTTTCAATATTCAGACGTCGCTCAACTGGGGTCTGGCGGCTGCACTGAGCATCGTGCTACTGGTTGTGGTGCTGGCCCTTTATTTCGTCTACAACCGTCTGATCGGTGCTGAAAACCTGAGGATGGGATAAGCATGAACATTCACACTCCGCCGTTTCGCTCGCCCGTCGAGAAAGGATGGAACGTTATTTTTGTATTGATCTGCACGACGATCTTCCTTTTCCTTGTTGCGCCGATCCTGGTAATCATTCCTTTGTCTTTCAACGCCGAGCCCTATTTCACATTCACACGGGCAATGTTGCACTTGCATACCGATGCGTGGTCCCTTCGTTGGTATGACTCATTCTTTAGCAACCCTCGCTGGTTGCTTTCGGTGAGGAATAGCCTCGTCGTCGGCGTCGTGACTACCATTCTCGCGGCGTCAATCGGGACCGCGGCTGCGTTAGGTTTAAGGCAGCGCCTTCTGCCTGGCAGGTCGCTCATGATGAGCTTTATCCTTGCACCGATGGTGGTGCCGACAATCGTTACAGGCGCCGGAACCTATTTCGTTTTCGCAAAAGTTGGCCTGGTCGATAATCTCTGGGGGCTGATTGCCGCGCATACTGCGCTCGGGATCCCATTCGTCGTAGTCACCGTCCTTGCTTCTGTCAGCGGCCTGGATCGCTCATTTGAAAGAGCGGGCGCGATCATGGGGGCGCCACCGTGGATGGTTTTTCGCAAGGTCACGCTACCACTCATCATGCCGGGCGTAACGGCGGGCGCAGTCCTGGCCTTCATCACGTCTTTCGACGAGGTTGTTTTCGCGCTGTTTCTGTTGCCAAGTCCGCAGTACTTCACATTGCCCAGGCAGATGTGGTCCGGTCTTCGTGAGCAAATCAGTCCTGCGATTCTGGCTGCGCCGACACTCTGGATATTGCTCTCATTGGTCATGATGTGGCTGGTCGGCGCACTTCGCAAGAGAGCGGCACTTGTGCGACGGCCATCGTAGGAGTGCGCCCCGTGTCTGATCTCGGTCGCGCAATCGTCGAACGCGGTAATTCACCGCTGCTTGTTCTGACTCCCCATGCCGGTAGACAGATCCCGCAAGATCTCATTCAGCTGCAACCTTGGGGGGGGCGATGCGGGGCGACATTGTGGACCCGCTGGCGAAACCGTCCGGAGGGTGGCGCGAGCCCTCAACGCATCCTTGATTGGCGGACCGTATCATCCATGCGTGATCGATCTGAAATGTCGACGCGGACGATCTGGACTTTACGCCGCATTTCAATCGGCTGAGGGTCTGCCCGTCCCACACGGTCGAAGGCGAAGCGTTCTATGATGGCGACGTCGGGTACGAACGGGCGGTACACGCAAAGGTCGGCCAATACTCGCGACCTTTCCACGACACCGTCACTCAGGAGCTCCGGTTCTCGGGAACGTGCTCAGCGCCTTCAACTCCCAGCTTCCGGTCATACGTCGTACTGCGCGCGACAAGCGTACCAGGTGGCGTGAAGCGCGTTACGGAGAGCGTGCGGCTGGTCATTGCCGCATGCGACGACGATCGCATTGCACTTTTACGGTTCATGTGAATGCGGTGCGCCGAGCTGGCGCGGCGCGGGAACAGCGGTCCTGAAAGCCCACGCTTCGGGCACCATAGATACATGTTTCTCGGGGAGCAGGGACGCCTCCTGAGCTTGCGCCAGGAGGGTCGTCCTGCAAACACTCTCCGTCAAATCCGGCTCGTTAGTTCTGGCAAGACGGTAAAAAGGTCATCCACAAGGCCGTAGTCGGCAACGCTAAAAATCGGCGCTTCCGCATCTTTATTGATGGCGACGATCACCTTTGAGTCCTTCATCCCGGCAAGATGCTGGATCGCGCCGGAAATGCCGACCGCGATGTAAAGTTGCGGTGCGACAATCTTGCCGGTCTGTCCGACCTGCCAGTCGTTTGGCACGAAGCCTGAATCCACCGCGGCGCGCGATGCACCTACTGCCGCGTCGAGCTTCTGCGCCAGCGGATCGAGTAGCGCGAAGTTGTCCGCGCTGCCCATGCCGCGCCCGCCCGACACGACGATGGGTGCCGACGTCAGTTCCGGCCGCTCGTTCTTTGCGACCTCGCGACGAACGAAGCGTGCGCGGCGCGTGCCTTCGCCGGCGTCGTGCGTTTCGATAGGCGCACCGCCACCACCCGAGGGCGCGGCATCGAACGCGGTCGTGCGAATCGTGGTGACCTTGATCGGGTCGTTGCATTGGACCGTGGCGATCGCGTTGCCCGCGTAGATCGGGCGATCGAAGGTATCGGCCGAATGAATCGCGGTGACATCGGAAATTTGCGAGGCGTCAAGCTTCGCGGCGACACGCGGTGCGACGTTCTTGCCGGAGGCGGTCGCGCAGAACAGCACGTGCGTGTACGACGGCGCGAGCATCAGCACCTGCGTGGCGACGTTCTCGGCGAGACCGTCGGCGAGCTGCGGCGCGTCAATCAGGATCACCTTGTCGACGCCTTGTATCGCGGCGGCCGCTTTCGCGGCGGCGCCTACATCGTGCCCGACGACGAGCACGTGCACACGGTTATTCAACTGGCGCGCGGCGTTCACCGTGTGCAGCGTGGCGGGCTTGAGTACAGAGGCGTCATGGTCGGCAATGACGAGAGTGGTCATTCAGATTACCTTCGCTTCGTTTCTGAGTTTGTCAATCAGCGTGGCGACGTCAGGAACGCGCACGCCGGCCTTGCGCGCTGCCGGCTCGACGACTTTCAATGTCTTCAGACGCGGCGCCGGATCGACCCCGAGTTCGACCGGTGTGAGGATATCTAGCGGCTTTTTCTTCGCCTTCATGATGCTGGGCAGCGTCACGTAGCGTGGCTCGTTCAGGCGCAGATCGGTTGTCACGACAGCCGGCAGGTCTAGCTCAATCACTTCGAATCCGCCGTCCACTTCACGCGTGACGGTTGCCGTGTTGCCCTGAATCTCGATGGCGCTAGCAAACGTCGCCTGCGGCCAGTCGAGCAGCGCGGCG
>NZ_CYGY02000150.1:0-4021 GCF_900007165.1 Paraburkholderia piptadeniae | reverse complement strand
GGATTCATCGACATCTTTACATTGCCGATATCGACGCCCGTCTGGTCCGCCTTCACGCGAACCTTCACGTTGTAATCGACAACACGCTTCACTGCTGCCATAACCTTCACGCATGCTTTCCTTTGCTCGGGAGAGAGTCGGCGTGCGCGGCGTGCGAGCCGCGTGACACGGGTTCGATGATGACAAGCGCACCGTATGGCGCGCGGGCATCTGTTGGTGCTTCGGTTGACACTTTGCCGTCGTCTTCGTCGCGCGACGGCGCAAGATCGAGCGCAGGGCCGTCGGAGAGCCGCGTCGCGACGTGCGCAGCGTCGAGCGCAATAGCATCTTCGCCGTCTGTCGCGCTAACGATGCAACTGCCGCACAGCGTCACAATAACTACGAAGCAGCCGGCCTGCACATACGCCGCTTAGTACAGCGGCGTGATGTGCGCGCGGTAGCGCCCGCGCGCGGCCATCGCGTTGAGCTTGACGACAGGGCCGTCGCGCAACGTGGCCTGCCAGGTGGCGCCGCCGTCGTATTCGGATGGGCGACCGGGTTGCAGTTCGACGCGCGTCGCGCCATCGTCTAGCGTGACACCTGCGCCTTGCATGACGAGCGACACGCGCGTCATGCCGGCGAACCGCGAGTACGGACCGTCGCGTTCGACATCCGCGAGGCTGATGCGCCAGCCGCCGTCGACTTCTTCCGCGAGCATCCGCATGGTGCCGCCGCCGTTGCGCCAAGGTTGCGATGCGAACGACGTGAGCGGCCGGATCGCAAGGCCGGCAGGTGCCTTCACGTCAGGAGACGGCGCCGAGCCCATACTTGCCGGTCAGGAGCTTGCCGGTTGTGAAGCGTTCGATCGAATACGGTTTGAGCGATACATCCGTCGGCAAACCGAGCGCGCATTGCGCGAGGATCTTGCCGACCGTCGGCGAGAGCTTGAAGCCGTGGCCCGAAAAGCCGTAGCCGACCACCAGACCTTCGATGCCTGGCAGCGGGCCGAGCACCGGATTCCAGTCCGGCGTCACGTCGTACACGCCCGTCCACGACGACGCAATGCCCGCGGTCTCGTAGGCGGGGAACCGCTCCGCGACCTGCGCGCCAACGTCGACGATGTAGTCCATCGGAATGTCGCCCTGTTCGGTGTCGGCAGTATTCAGTTTTTCCCCGACAACGCCTTCGCTGACCAGCATCTGGTTGCCGCCGTAGCTGCGATAATAGAGCATGCCTTCCGACGCGAGATCCTTAAACACGGGCATCGTGAATGTGTAGGGCGCTTCCGCACATTCGAGCGCAAGTACCGCGTGACGCTCGGGGGCGATCGGCAGTGTCTTGCCGGTCCAGCCGGCGAGTTCCGGCGTCCAGATGTTTTGCGTGCTGATGACGATGCCGGCCGCGAAATCTCCGGCGCTGGTCGATACGCCAACTACCTTTCCATTTTCGATGAGCAACTTGTTGACGGCGACGTTTTCGCGGATTGTCACGCCGCCGCGACGCGCGGCGCGTGCAAAACCGGTCGCGGTGAGATAGGCGTCGGCGAAACCGGCTTCTGGCTCGTAGCCGATGAGCGCAGCGTCGTCGAAGGTTGCGATCGGCATCAGTTCTTGCGCCTGGCGCGCGTCGAGCAGTTCGAGCGGAATGCCCTGCTGTTTCTGCTGATCGAGCGATGCGCGCAGCGGTTTGAGCTTGTCACCCTCGGCTGCGACGATCATGTAGCCGCATTTGACGAGGCCGCACGACGCTTCGTCGTCTCCGAGATAGTTGGGGAAGTCGTTAAACACCGACCAGGACTTGCGCGCCAGTTCGACGTTTTCCTTTACCGAATAGTGCGTACGCAGGATCCCGGACGACTGAGCCGTTGTGCCGGCGCCGACTGTCGCCCGATCAAGCAACAGCACACGCTTTGCACCGAGCTTTGACAGGTGAAAGGCAACAGACGTCCCGATCACGCCCGCGCCTATCACAACCATATCGTACTTGTTCACGGACGAGCCCTTTGTCAAATTGATGTGCTCAGTCTGCGCTCCAATGTGAAGGCCTACGTCTGCATAAGCAATTCTGTTAATCGCCCATAAGATGAAGATCAGGCGCGAGCGATGCGACAGAAGCAGTCCGATGCGTGGCACTATGGAGCTTTACCATGTGCCCGGGCGGGTGAAAAAATCAGATGCAAGAGATTGCAAGAGGTGCTTTGGTGGCGATGGCTGCAATCGCGATCGCATTGTTAAGTTGCCTGACCGCGCGCTGTTTGCTGCGGCTTTTCCTGCCACCGCCGCGCGCGGCGGTGGTTTCCGAGGTGATCGGCCTGGCGATGCTGATTGCCTCATGTGCCTTTTATTTTAGCGGCGGGCGAGCATAGTCGAGCCAGCCAACCATCCACCGCATGGACAGGACTGCAACGGAGGTCGCCGTTTATAGAACACGCGCGCTGCTACATATCCGTGTAGTTGGGTCCGCCGCCGCCCTCAGGAGGCACCCAGACCGTGTTCTGAGTCGAATCCTTGATGTCGCATGTCTTGCAATTCACACAGTTCTGCGCATTGATAACCAGCCGCTCATGACCATCTCCGGTCTCGACGAACTCATAGACGCTAGCCGGGCAATAGCGGCTTTCGGGGCCCCGCATATTGCCGCAGGTTGACATTGATCGGAACAGCCGGATTTCACCAGCGTCTTGAAGCGCTTGACGTTGTTGTTCGAGAAGAAGAGCTGCCGCGTGAGGGCGGTGTACTCGTCCATGTCGCGCACTGTCATCACCAGCACGAAGTCCCATTCGCCCGCGACGTAGTAGCACTGCTGGATTTGCGGACATTGCGCGAAGGTGCGCTTCATCGCATCGAGCAAATCGATCTGCTTGCTCTCGACCTCGACGGAAGCGATGATCGTCAACGGATAGCCGACCTTGTCCGGTGCGACGACAGCGGTGTAGTTCTGGATGACGCCTTCGTCCGCGAGGCGTCGCAGCCGCCGGTTGACGGCGGCAGTCGACAGGTTCACGCGCGCGCCAAGTTCGTTCTGTGGAAGCTGCGCGTCGCGTTGCACCTCCATAAGTAGATTCCGATCGAATTGGTCGAGAGTACACCGTGTCGAAGTAGACGGACAGAATGAGATATCTTTGCATAAGTGGCCACCAAGAGATGCATTTGTTGCCCATGTTCCGAAATAGAATTCCGCTACTGACTTCACTGGTGTGGGCGTAGCCGCAACGAACCGACGCCGAGCCCAACGCTCCAGAGCATTTACACCGCAAGGACGTCCGAGAATGGAAAGCACTCTGCAGGGCCAGTTGAAAAGCTGGCGCCGATATCTGCATCAACACCCGCAAACCGGCTAGGAGGTGAATACCTCCGACTACGTGGCGAACATCGTCGAGAGACGCTTGGACTGGAGGTTCATCGCGGCATTGGCGGGAACCGGACTGGTTGCCAATCTGACGGTCGGCGACGGCAAACGAGCGACCGGACCACGCCGATATGGATGCGCCAAATATCGCGGAGCAGGCGCACGAGCGGGAGCATGCTTCACGAACTGCCGGAAAATGCGTGCATGCGGACACGACGGACACATGTCGATGATCTTGTGAGCGGCGCGATTGCTCGCGCAAAGGCGAGACTTCAATGGTACTGTCCGGTTCATCTTTGGGGTGCCCGTATCAGCACGGCACACGTATCGGCCAGTTTCGTCAAGCCGTCGGTCGGCTGTGGTTCCGCACGCTGCGCCGCCGAAGTCAGAAGCACCGCATGACCCGGCAGCCTATGAGCCGTCTCAACGCACTCTGGCTGCCCCGCGCCCACATTGCCATCCCTACCCGAACCAGCGTCTGATCGTCGCGACCCAAGGGCAGGAGCCGTATACGGCAATTCCGCCCGTACGGATGTGTGGACGGGGTGATCGGCGACTGTCATTCCTACGGCGACTAGGTGTTCCCTGCTGTGCGCACGTCTTAATGTAAGCGCGCGGCAATGGCACCCCGGGGAGTGCCCGCTGGCGATCAGGCGGTAACCGGCGCCCAGCGATGAGGCAGTAGCTGAGCGAT
>NZ_CYGY02000030.1:67951-291967 GCF_900007165.1 Paraburkholderia piptadeniae | reverse complement strand
TCCAGCGTTACGTCGATCAGTACAACCTCCATAAACGCCCGTTCATGTGGACGGCCACCGCCGATTCCATCCTCGAAAAAATCGGGCGTTTATGCAAAGTTATTTCTGGGACAGAACACTAGAGGTTTTTCACTTGCTGCAATCGCCTTCCATTTCCTGTATATGATGCAGCCCATCGCAACTCAACGCCGACGGGCACGATGCTCCCCAACCTGCTGGTCCAACTCGTCAACGGACTCGCCGACGCCTCCGCGCTCTTTCTCGTCGCGGCGGGCCTGTCGCTGATCTTCGGCGTCACGCGGATCGTCAACTTCGCGCACGGCTCGTTCTACATGCTCGGCATTTATGTCGCGTACAGCTTCGCGAGCCGCTTCGGCGCGAGCACGGCGGGCTTCTGGCTGTCGATGCTCGCGGCCGCCGTCGTGACGGGCATATTGGGCGCACTCGTCGAGCTGTTCGTGCTGAGGCGCATCTATCAGGCGCCCGAGCTGTTCCATCTGCTCGCGACGTTCGCGCTCGTGCTGATCATTCGCGATGCCGCGCTTGCGATCTGGGGACCGCAAGATCTGTTCGGCCCGCGCGCGCCGCATCTCGCGGGCGCTGTCGAACTGCTAGGCCATCGGCTGCCGACGTATGACATTGCGCTGATCGTCATCGGGCCGCTCGTGCTTCTGCTGCTGTGGTACGCATTGACACACACGCGATGGGGCACGCTCGTGCGCGCCGCGACGCACGATCGCGAAATGCTCGGCGCGCTTGGCATCGATCAGGCGTGGCTCTTCACGGGCGTGTTCTTCGTCGGCGCGTTTCTCGCGGGGCTGGGCGGCGCGTTGCAAGGGCCACGCATGTCCGCGAATCTCTCGCTCGATCTCGAGACCATCGGCAATGCATTCGTCGTCGTGGTGGTCGGCGGAATGGGCTCGATTCCTGGTGCGTTCATCGCGGCGCTGTTGATTGCTGAAATCAAGGCGCTGTGCATCGGCATCGGACATCTGTCGCTGTTCGGCGTCGATCTTTCGTTGAGCCGCTTCACGCTGGTCGCGGAGTTCGTCGTGATGGCCGTCGTGCTCGTCGTGCGGCCCTGGGGATTGCTCGGGCGCGCCACGTCCGCCATGCGTGCGATGTCCGTTGCCGAAGCGCCGCTGAAGCCTGCGGGCAAGCATCTGAAGTGGCTGGCCGTGTGCGTGCTCGCAGTGCTCGTGCTCGCGCCGCTCGCGGCCAACGCGTTTCCGTACATGCCCGTGTTGCTCGTCGAAATCCTGATCGCCGTTCTGTTCGCCGCGAGCCTGCACTTCATCATGGGTCCGGGCGGCATGCACTCGTTCGGCCATGCCGCGTATTTCGGCCTGGGCGCGTATGGCGCCGCGCTATTTCTGAAAGTGCTCGATCTGCCGATGGAAGCGGCGCTCGTCCTCGGTCCGTCGCTGGCCGTGCTCGGCGCACTCGTGTTCGGCTGGTTCTGCGTGCGGCTGTCGGGCGTGTATCTGGCGATGCTCACACTCGCGTTCGCGCAGATCGTGTGGTCGGTCGTCTATCAATGGGATGACGTGACGGGCGGCAGCAACGGCATCCTCGGCTTGTGGCCGTCGAACTGGCTGTCGTCGCCCGTCGCGTACTACTACCTGACGCTCGCGTGCGCTGCGCTCGGCGTGTGGCTCTTGCGCCGCATGCTGTTTTCGCCGTTCGGCTACGCGATGCGCGCGTCGCGCGATTCGGCGTTGCGCGCCGAAGCGATCGGCATCGATACGAAGCGCGTGCAATGGGCCGCGTTCGTGATCGCATCGCTGTTTTGCGGTCTGGCGGGCTCGCTTTACGCATTTTCCAAGGGCACGATTTCGCCGGAAGTGATCAGCGTGAGCCGCTCCGTCGATGGACTCGTGATGGTGCTGCTCGGCGGCATTCAGACGTTGACAGGGCCCGTCGCGGGCGCGGCGTTGTTCACGTGGCTGCAGGATGCCGTCGCGCGGCAGACGGACTATTGGCAGGCGCTGCTCGGTGTCGCGATCCTGCTGCTCGTGATCGCGTTTCCGCAAGGCATCGTGGGCTTCGTGCGCGAGCGCTTCGAGCGCGATGATTCAAACGAAGCCGGGCATCGGCAAGCAACAGGAGGCGGACGATGAGCCTTCTGCGCGTATCGAATCTGTCGATGTCATTTGGCGGCGTGAAAGCCGTCGATGATGTGTCGTTCGATGTTCAGCCCGGCGAGTTGCTCGCGCTGATCGGCCCGAACGGCGCTGGCAAATCGACGTGCTTCAACATCGTCAACGGACAACTGCGTCCTTCGCATGGCTCGGTACGGCTCGACGGCCACGAACTCATCGGCATGCGGCCGCGCGACATCTGGCGGCGCGGCGTCGGCCGCACGTTTCAGGTCGCCGCGACCTTCAATTCGATGACCCTGCTCGAGAACGTGCAGATGGCGCTCGTGTCGCGCGAAAAGCGTCTATACGGTTTATGGAAGCCGGCCGCATCGTGCTTCGAAGACGAAGCGATGGCGCTGCTCGATCAGGTCGGCATGGCCGCGCATGCGCGGCGCGCGTGCAGCGTACTCGCGTATGGCGACGTGAAGCGCGTCGATCTCGCCATCGCGCTCGCCAATCGTCCGAAGCTGCTGCTGATGGACGAACCGACGGCAGGCATGGCGCCGAAAGAACGCAACGATCTGATGGCGCTGACGAAGCGTCTCGTCTCCGGGCGCGGGATTGGCGTGCTGTTCACCGAGCACAGCATGGACGTGGTGTTCTCGTACGCGGATCGCGTGATCGTGCTCGCGCGCGGCAAGCTGATCGCACAAGGCGACGCGGACACGATACGCAATGACGCGAGCGTGCAGGCCGTGTACTTCGGCACGGGCAAGACGTTCCGGCCGCGCGCATCGCTGTCGCCCGACGGCGCGACGCAAACGGAGCCGCGCGCATGAACGCACCGATGCTGAAAGTCGAGAAGTTGAACGCGTACTACGGGCGCGCGCATATCCTCTTCGACGTGAGCCTCGAAGTGGGACGTGGCGAAGTCGTCGCGCTGATGGGCCGCAACGGCGCGGGCAAATCGACGACGATGAAAGCCATCATGGGCCTCGTGCCGCGGCGCGAAGGCCTCATTCAATTCGACGGCGCGTCTATCTCGGCGCTCTCGTCGCACAGGATCGCGCGCATGGGACTCGGCTACGTGCCGGAAGACCGCCGCGTGTTCTCTGACCTGACGGTGATGGAGAACCTCGACACGGGACGTCAGCAGCCGCGCGTAGGCGCGCCCACATGGTCGCCCGACAAGCTCTTCAGGCTCTTTCCGAATCTCGGCGAAATGCCGAAGCGCCTCGGCGGCCAGATGAGCGGCGGCGAGCAGCAGATGCTGACGGTCTCGCGCACGCTGATGGGCAATCCGTGGCTGGTGCTGCTCGACGAGCCGTCCGAAGGCGTCGCGCCCGTGATCGTCGAACAGATGGCGAACATGATTCTCGAGCTGAAGCGCGAAGGGCTGTCGATCCTGCTGTCCGAGCAGAACCTGCATTTCGCGGAACTCGTCAGCGATCGCGCCTATGTGCTGGAAAAAGGCCAGATACGCTTCAGCGGCACGATGCGTGAACTGGCGCAAAACGATGTCGTCCGGCGCGCGTACTTGAGCGTTTGATGTGTTGACGGCCTCGTATCGAGCGATGCGCGTTGAAAGCGCGTCCGCAAAACTCCGGTACGATGCACCGTCCGGCGGCCTGGGTTCGTCTCGTCGCGCCGCATCACTCAACTGACAATAAACGGAGTTACGCATGACCTCGCGCGCAGCCTGGATCTCTCGCATGACCGCTTCACTGACCGTCTCGCTGACACTGTCGCTGACGGCGACGGGCGCGTCGGCGCAGCAGACGATCAAGATCGGCGAAATCAACAGCTACAAGGCGCAGCCCGCATTCCTCTTGCCGTACAGGAACGGCTGGAATCTCGCGCTCGATCAGGTGAACGCGGCGGGCGGCGTGGTAGGCAAGAAGCTCGAAGTGGTTTCGCGCGACGACAACGCAAATCCCGGCGACACCATACGCGTCGCGCAGGAGCTGATCGCGCGTGAGCAGGTGCAATTGCTGTTCGGCGGCTATCTGTCGAATACGGGTCTCGCGCTCACGGACTTCGCGAAGCAGAAGCGCATTTTCTTCCTTGCCGCCGAGCCGCTGACGGACAAGATCGTTTGGGCCGACGGCAACAAATACACGTACCGTCTGCGTCCGTCGACCTACATGCAAGTCGCGATGCTCGTGCCCGAAGCGGCGAAGCTGAAGAAGAAGCGCTGGGCGCTCGTGTACCCGAACTATGAATACGGCCAGTCGGCCGTCGCGACGTTCAAGAAGCTGCTGAAGGCCGCGCAGCCCGACGTCGAGTTCGTCACCGAACAGGCGACGCCGCTGGGCAATCTCGACGCGGGCGCGACCGTGCAGGCGCTCGCAGATGCGAAGCCCGACGCGATCTTCAACGTGTTGTTCAGCGCGGACCTCGGCAAGTTCGTCCGCGAAGGCAATACGCGCGGGCTCTTCAAGGATCGCAGTGTCGTGTCGCTGCTGACGGGCGAGCCGGACTATCTCGATCCGCTCGGTGCCGAAGCGCCCGCCGGCTGGATCGTGACGGGCTACCCGTGGTACTCGATCGATACGGCCGCGAACAAGAAGTTCGTCGCCGATTATCAGGCGAAGTATCACGACTATCCGCGTCTTGGCTCGGTGGTCGGCTACGCGGCGCTGATGTCGATCGCAAACGGCATCAAGAAGGCCGGCTCGACCGATCCCGACAAGCTCGCGGCCGCGTTCAAGGGCTTGAATGTCGATACGCCGTTTGGGCCGATCACCTATCGGCCGCAAGACAATCAGTCGACGATGGGCGCATTCGTCGGCGTGACCGCATTGAAGGACGGCAAGGGCGTGATGACGTCGTATCGCTATATCGACGGTGCGAGCGTGCAGCCGTCGGATGCGGAAGTGAAGAAGCTGCGCCCCGCCGAATGACGCCGAATAGCGCCGGATAACCCGGATAAAAGGCGCTGCGGAAGGCGCGCCCCGAAGGCCGGCTACGCGCATTGCGCAGCTGGCCTTTTTCTTTGCGCGCGCAGGACATCACGACTCGATGTCACGACGCAGCGTCACTCCTCCGCGTCGTGCTCGGCCACGAAGTGCCGCAGATACGCGAGCACGGCTGCTTCCGCCGCGCGATGGTCCGCGCAGCTCTTCGAGCCGGCGTTTTCTTCATCGCCGAAGAGCGTCGACGGCGCGTCGTGCACGTCCACTTCCTGCCCCTCGCGGAAGATGCGGATCTCGTGCACGTCCTCCACATACTCCGCGATCCAGTGAATGCCTTCGATGTGGGTGCCTGCCCTGACTGTCGGTGTATTCATGAGGCGTCTCCCGGCGAGCCGGGTCATCGTGCCGGCCCTTCACGTACCTTCACCTGCCATCGCGTGCCTTCACGTAAACCATAGACGCTCGGCGCGCATCGCGCAGCCTATGTTGCGCATCGAATCCGCATCGGTTGCGCTGTGCTTGCTTCAACGCAGCCTGCAATTTGCGCATGAATTTCTCAAGCAGATTCGCTGGAATAGCGAAAAACGCGGGGATTCGCGGCGATGCGCCGCGTCGGATCGGCAAGGCACATCCGTTGCTGGAATGCATGGGCCACCAGTCAAACGGGAGCACTGTCATGCCTGAAAAAGCAACCATGAAGCGTGCCGCCGCCGACAAGCGCGCCGGCAAGTCGTCGAGCACTCAGGCCGGCGAGTTCGTGAAGGAAGAAATCGACCACGTGCGCGAAGGCAAACACGGCGTGAAATCGGCGAAGCAGGCGGTCGCGATCGGCCTGTCGAAGGCGCGCCGCGCGGGCGTCCCGCTGAAGCAGCCAACGGCGGGGACGACGAGCGAAACCACCCACAAGAAGGTCGCCGCCGATACGGCAGCGGGCCAGAAGAAGTCGCCTGCGGCGAAGAGAACGGCGGCCAAGAAGGCTGTTGCCAGGACGACGGGCAAGAAGACGGCGGCACGCCGCCCGAGCAGCGAATCGACGGCCAAGCGCTCGCGCGTCTCCGAGTCCGTGCTGAAACGCGAAAGCGGACGCGGTGCATCGAAGGAAGCGCTGTCGAAGCAGACGAAGACGGCGGCGGCAAAGCGTCCGGCCGCAAGCCGTTCGGCCGCGGCGAAGAAGGCTGCTGCGACGAAGGGCGCGGCGGGCCGTTCAGCCGCCGCGAAGAAGGCCGCGCGTACGCGGGCTACGCGCGCGCATCACTAGCGGTGTGTATCGAAACGCCGCCGCGTTCGTCATGAAAGGGACGAACGCGGCGGCGCGGATCGAATAACGCTTACTGCACGGAAGCCAGCGTGTCGCGCACAGTCTGGAAGACCCGCTCGATCTGCGCTTCGTCGATGATCAGCGGCGGCGAGAACGCCAGAATGTCGCCCGTGAAGCGGATCAGCACGCCCGCTTCGAAGCACTTGACGAACGCCTCGTACGCGCGCGCGCCCGGCGCGCCGTCGCGCGGCTCCAGTTCGATGCCCGCGACCATCCCGAGATTGCGGACGTCCTTCACGTGCTTCGCGTCGCGCAGCGCGTGGGCGGCGGCTTCGAACTTCGGCGCCAGCGACGCCGCGCGCTCGAACAGGCCTTCCGTGCGATACAGGTCGAGCGTCGCGACACACGCGGCGGCTGCGAGCGGGTGCGCCGAATACGTGTAGCCGTGGAACAGCTCGATCGCGCCTTGCGCGCCGCTGTTGACGATCGTGTCGTGCACCGTGCGGCTCGCCGCGACAGCGCCCATCGGCACGGCCGCGTTGTTGATCGCCTTCGCCATCGTCAGCAGGTCGGGCTTCACGCCGAAATATTCGCTCGCCGTCGCCGCGCCCAGACGGCCGAAGCCGGTGATCACCTCGTCGAAGATCAGCAGGATGCCGTGCTTCGTGCAGATGTCGCGCAGCTTTTGCAGGTAGCCTTGCGGCGGAATCAGCACGCCCGTCGAGCCCGCGACGGGTTCGACGATCACGGCGGCGATCGTCGACGGATCGTGCAGCGCGACGATGCGCTCCAGTTCGTCGGCGAGATGCGCGCCCCACGCGGGCTGGCCTTTCGAGAACGCGTTGTGTTCGAGGTTGTGCGTATGCGGCAGATGATCGACGGACGGCAGCAGCGCGCCCGAGAACGTCTTGCGGTTCGGCGCGATCCCGCCGACGGAAATGCCGCCGAAGCCCACGCCGTGATAGCCGCGCTCGCGGCCGATCAGGCGCGTGCGCTGCCCTTCGCCGCGCGCGCGGTGGTAGGCGAGCGCGATTTTCAGCGCGGTATCCACGGACTCCGAGCCCGAGTTCGTGAAGAAGATGCGGTCGAGCCCTTCGGGCATCAGTTCCGCGACCTTCGACGCCGCTTCGAATGCGAGCGGATGGCCCATCTGGAACGTCGGCGCGAAGTCGAGCGTGGCGGCCTGCTTCTGCACGGCGGCGACGATCTCGTCGCGGCTATGGCCCGCGTTCACGCACCACAGGCCCGCGCACGCGTCGAGCACGTCGCGCCCGTCGCTCGAGCGGTAGTACATCCCTTTCGCCGATTCCAGCAGGCGCGGTGCGGCCTTGAACTGGCGGTTGGCGGTGAACGGCATCCAGAAGCTCGACAGGTCGTCGATGACGGGGCGCGAAGTCATGGGTTTCTCCTCGAATGGGTAGCGAAACTGTAGCGTCCGAGGTTAAATGGCGGACATAAACAGTTGACTCACTGCGCTGCTAACTGTGCTGGCCGAATCGCATCGACTGTGCTGTTAGCGGCCGCGTGCGACAACGAGCCGCCGCCCTGTCTTGACGCTGAAGATGATCGAACTCGAACTGGACCGTGACCGCCGTTCCGCGCCGACGCTCGTCGAGCAGGTCGTGCAAGGCTTCGCCCACGCGATCGACACGCAGGGGCTGCGCGCGGGCGCGCTGCTGCCGTCGGTGCGGCAGCTTGCGCAGTCGCATTCGCTGAGCACGTTCACGGTGACGGAGGCGTACAACCGGCTCGTGTCGATGGGGCTGGTAATCGCGCGGCGCGGCTCCGGCTATCGCGTTGCGCCGCATTCGCGGGCTGAGCATGCGAACACCGTCGACTGGCAGCCGCCGAGCCTCACCGCGACCTGGCTGCTGTCCGACGTGTTCGCCGATCATTCCGTGCCGATCAAGGCGGGCGGCGGCTGGCTGCCGAACGAGTGGATCAACGAAACGGGCATGCAGCACGCGTTTCGCGCGATGAGCCGCGTGCCCGCCGCGCGTCTCGGCGACTACGGGCATCCGTACGGCTTTGCGCCGCTGCGCGCGAAGATCGCCGAGCAGATGGACCGGCGCGGCCTGCCCGTCGACGTGTCGAACGTGCTGCTCGCTCAAGGCGCGACGCAGGCGCTCGATCTGGTCGTGCGCACGCTGCTGCGCGCGGGCGACGCCGTCGTGGTCGAAGATCCCGGTTACTGCAACCTGCTGCAGATCCTCAAGCTCGCGGGCCTGACCGTGATCGGCGTGCCGCGCACGCCGGCGGGCATCGATACGGACGCGCTCGAAAAAATCGTCGACCAGCATCGTCCGAAAGCGATCTTCGTGAACACGACGTTGCAGAACCCGACGGGCGCGACGTATGGCATGGCGTCCGCGTTCCGGCTGCTGCAGATCGCCGAGCGCAATCGCATGTGGGTGATCGAGGACGACGTGAGCCGCGAGCTCTGCGCGCCCGGCGCGCCCGTTTTCGCGGCGATGGAAGGCTTGCGGCGCGTGCTGTACATCAGCGGCTTTTCGAAAACGGTGACGCCCGCGCTGCGCTGCGGCTACGTCGTCGCCGAGCGCGACGTGCTGCGCGAACTGGCGCGCACGAAGATGGCGGTGGGGCTGACGTCGTCGGAGGCGATCGAGCGGATCGTCGACAAGGTGCTGCACGAAGGCCGTTACGCGCGCCACGTCGAGCAGGTCAACGACAGGCTGCGCGCCGCGCATGCGATTGTCGAAGAGCGGCTCGACGCGTTGGGTCTCGACGTGTTTCACCGGCCGCGCGCCGGGCTCTTTTTGTTCGCGCGCCTGCCAATCGAGCCCGAACGCGCCGGCGAGATCGCGACGGCGGCTCTATCGGACGGAATCTGGCTCGCGCCCGGCTCCTATTTCCGTCCCGACGACGCGCCGAGCGCGTGGTTCCGCTTCAACGTCCCGCATTCCACCGACGACGCGTTGTGGCGCTTCATCGAACGGATCGGCCGCGACGTTGCGGCGTGAGACCGTGCGAAAGGTTTCGCGTCGCGCTTCGATGAAAGGCGCGCGCGGCGTCAGGGCCTCGCGAGCGCGTCGATCAGCTCGACGATGTTCTCCGCGCCAACGTTGTCTTCCAGCAGCCCGATAAAGACACGGCTGTACAGCTGGTCCTGCTGGACCTCGGGAAGATCCATGCGGGCGTTTGCGATCGCTTCGGCCGCGCGGTGCGCGGAGCTGACGATTCGTTGTGCGAGTTTCTTTTCCATACCCTGCGCTATCGACAGCCAATTGAAAAGCTTGAGCCGATTTCGCCCAAATCGTGCGTTCGTGCTTCAGCGGAACGAACGCGCATGTGGCGCGTTGCTGCCGCCACCGCCGATCCGTTCGCAAAAGTCGCCGCGCACCGCGTCGCCCTATTGCTTCCATATAACGGCAGCGCCGCACGGAAGTTGATCGGGATTTGCAAATTCTGACGATCGCGCATGCGCGTGCAGCGCCAGGCGTTGCATGGCGGGCCTGCGCGCGGATCACGCGCCCGGAATCGAACGGGTGGCGAATGCGTAGCCGTTCTTGCCGCTGCGCTTGACTTCGTACATCGCGCTGTCGGCGGCCGCGACGAGCAGGCGGTGATCGGCGACGCGATCCGGAAACGTCGCGATGCCGACACTCGCGCGCACGAGGGCCAAGCCCATCTGCGTGTCGGTATCGCCGACGCAATTCATCAGACGCGTGGCGATGCCCGCGAGTTCGCTATCGCTGCCGAAACCCGACACGAGCGCCGCGAATTCGTCGCCGCCGATTCGCGCGACGAGATCGCCGGGCCGCAGCGACTGCCGAAAGCGCTGCGCGACCGCGATCAAAAAAGCGTCGCCGACGCCGTGTCCCAGCGTGTCGTTGACCTGCTTGAAGCCGTCGAGGTCGATGAAGAGCACCGCGCATTTTCCGGGCGTTCGGTCGGCCGCGAGCTGCTCGAGCCGCGCGAGGAATTGCTGGCGGTTCGGCAGGCCCGTCATCGCGTCGTGCTGCGCCGCATGCCGGAACCGATGCGTCAGCCCCGCAAGATGCCGGTGACGCCGCGCAAACACGACGAGCGCCGCCAGCAGCGCGCCGCCCACCACGACCATCAGCACGGCGAGCACGCTGGCCACGCGCAGCGTGCGCGCGCGGACGTCTGCGTTGATGTCGTTGCGGCGAGCGCGCCAATAGTCCTCGGTGGCGGCGAGCGCGCGCTGCATGTCGTCGATGCCGTTCGCTGTATCAGGCGGTTGCCAAAGGCGCGGTGCGGGGATCGGACTGGACGCGATCAGCGCGTCGAGCGCGGCGACGCGCGCGTGCAGCTCGTTCAGCGCCTGCTGATAGTCGGGTTGATTGACGGCCGGCGCCGCGTTTGCAGGAGCGGTCCGTTTCAGCAGGCTCGCGGCGTTGCGCGCGCTCTCCGCGCGTTCGACGGCTTCGAGCACGAGCGCAGCGTATTGCTGCTGAAAGTGATCGGAGTAGAGCGCCCTGACCTGAATCGCGATAAAGACCAGCCCGATCACGAGGCACACCAGTGCGGCCATGCCGACTGCGATGGGCTGCGGACGCCAGCGCGGGCGAGGAGGGTGATACGGCGTGATGGTCTCCTCCACGCCGCCCGGTCAGGGATGGGAATACGGATCGGCGTTGTTGTTCCGGTCGCGGCCGCGATGGTAGGCGACCTTGCGGAACATCGCCGTCAGCCGGGAGACGAACGTTTGCTTGGGCTTCGCGCGTTGCTGCGCATGGTGGCTCGCGACGGACGCCTGCTTGCCGCGGTCGGCGCGAGCAGCGGAACCGGCCGCCGCAGCCTGTGCGGAACGCGCGGCCGGCTGCGAATCGTCGGTGGCATCGGCGGGATCAGTGGCGTCGGCTGTGTCGGCGGGATCGACTGCATCGTCGGGGGCTTGCGCCGAAGCCAGCGTGCGATTGGCGTCATTGGCCTGACCGGCCTCGGCGTCGCGCGGCTGCGATGTCGGCGTTGCGGGTATCACGCGGCCCGTCACGGCGCTGGTCGGCAGCGCGGCGCGCGCGGGGACGGCCGATTCGTCGTCAGGTATCACGGCGACAGCCGACGGCGGCGGACGTCTCGCCGCCTGCACGGCCTCGCTATAGGTCTGCTGATCGTGGCTGAACCAGATCACATAGGCGGCCGTGCCCATCACGCCGACGGCGAGACCCATCGCCGAAATCAGGCAGATCTGCACCCAGTTGTAATGCGGGGCTTGCGGGTCTTCGCTGTCATATGGAAAAAAGCTCGTGTCTTGCGGTTGCCGAGCGCCGCTCTCGCGGTCTGGCGAATCATTTGCGTCCATGTGCAACGCCTCCGACCTGTGCGGTCTGCGTTCGTCAATGGCGAATCCGGCGCTGCGTGTCGCTCACGAGCGCCGGAAAATTTGCCTTGCGGATAACCTGCGTCTTCGAGCAATTTGCGAGCCCGATGAACGCCGATGCGCATTGAATGGATCGGTTCGGATGGCGCGGCCCGCGCTCGTGACGTCAGGGGTTATGACGTGGGTATTCTACTGTCAATTCACGAAGATGCCAGTCGCGAAACAGGGACGTGTGAGCCGCGCGACAGTCAGGCAAAAAACGACACAAAGCTGGAAGAAGTTGCACGGTGTCCTAGCGTGGCGAACACCGGCGATTGTGCGGAGGCGCGGCGCGTCACGCGAAAAAGCGCAGCACGATCGGATACAGCGAGGCCACCAGCAGCAGCGCCATCGCGACGTTGAACGCGCGCAGATAAGCGGGCTTCGACAGCGCGCGCCGCATGGCCGTGCCGAACGCGGCCCATAGGCAGATGCACGGCAAGCCGATCACGTAGAACAGCACGGCCATCAGCAGCGCATTCATGCCGAAGTCGGCGCTCAGATGAATCGTGGTCGCGGCCGTCAGCACCATCATCCACGCTTTCGGATTGACCCACTGGAAGGCGATTGCTTCGTGAAAGCGCATCGGCCGCCGCTCGCCTTTCTTCACCTGCACCTCGCCGGAGGTCGCGATCTTCCACGCGAGATACAGCAGATACGCGACGCTCAGCACTTCGAGCACCGTGTACAGCACCTCGAAGCGCCGGAACGCTTCGCCGAGACCGAAACCCACCGACAGCATCAGCAGCGCGACACCCGCACTGATGCCGAGAATATGCGGCAGCGTGCGGCGGAAACCGAAGTTGACGCCCGACGCGAGAAGCATCGTGTTGTTCGGTCCTGGCGTGATGGTCGTGACGAGCGCGAACAGGATGCCGGCGGGCAGGGCGCTCAAGGTTTCGAAGGACATCGGATGGCTCCGCGAGAGTTTCGGTTTGCGACAGTGTAGCGACGCAGACCGATACAGTACCTGTACAGATTGCTAGATGATTTCCGGTACGGAAAAGCGGAGGCTGGACGATTGCCCGAGGCTCGCGGAAGAGAATCCGGGCGCGCCACTTTCGAAACGCGTGCAACCGTACGGCCACGCACACACCACGCACACACTTGCCAACACGCGGCGCCACTGCGCACGCGGCGTCCCTTGCGCGACGCGCGTGCGGCTGTTTGTCGTGAGGCATCGATGAAGCACACGCATTCGCAGTACGAGATCGTCACCGACGAAAACGCGTTGCGAGCCGAATGGGAAGAACTGCGGGCCCGCGCAAGAGGCGCCACAATCAGTCGTTCGACTTTTGCTGGATCGCCTGGGAACAAAGCGCGAAGCCCAACGGCAGCGGCGCACGCCGTTCATCGTTCGAACGGCGCGCAATCATCACCCGTTGCGCGCGAGATGCATCCTGAACGTGTCGATCAGCGCGCGCACTTTCGGCGGCGTGTGCTGTGTCGGCGGGAAGACGGCCTGAATGCCGGCGGGCTCCGTCGACCACTCGTGCAACAGTCGCACGAGCCGTCCCGCGGCGACATCCGCGGCAATCGAAAAATCCGTCAGCAGTCCAATGCCGCCGCCCGCGAGCGTCGCGGCGCGCGCGGCCTCGGCCGTGTTGACGAGGAACGCGTTCTCGCACCGCACGCTCTGCGTGCCGCCATCCGTATGGCGCAAATCGAGCGTCTGCGGACGCGGCAACACGGTGAGCGCGACGAACGGCAACGCGGGCAGCTCGGCGGGCGTGCGCGGCTCGCCCCAGGTCTCGATGAACTGCGGGCTCGCCACGACCCACTTCTCGAAGCTGCCCAGCCTCACCGCGCGATAGTTGGAGTCGGCGAGCCGTCCGAGACGAATCGCGACGTCGATGCCATCCGCGATCAGATCGACGAGATGATCGCTGCAGAGCAGTTCGATATCGAGTTGCGGATGCGCTCGGCGCAGCTCGACCAGCACGGGCGCGACGGCGAGCGTGCCGTAGTCGATCGGCGAACTGACGCGTAGCGTGCCGCGCACGGGCGCTTCTTCGCCGCCGATTTCGGCGAGCGCTTCCTCGGCGGTGCGCAGGATCTTGACGCTTGCGTCGTAGAACGCGCGTCCCGACTCGGTGACGCGGAGCCGCCGCGTCGTGCGCGCGAGCAGGCTCGCGCCGACCTCCGCTTCGAGCCGCTGCATGTGCGTGCTGACCATCGTCTTCGCGAGCCCGAGGCGCGCGGCGGCCGCCGTCAGCGAGCCCGCCTCGACGACGGCGACGAAGACGGCCAGCCGGTTCAGGTTTACGTCGCGCACGTCCGTCATGATCGATTGTCCACTTTCGAGGGATTATGTTTCCAAGGTTATCAGTCTTCTGCGCGCGGGCAGCGCACGCTAACCTGAGGCTGTCGTTTCATTGTCCATTCACTGTCCATCGCCACCGAACCTGGAGCTATCGATGCCCGCTGCCAAGCCCGCCCAGCCGATCCGCCTGTACACGACCCTGCTTTCGGGTCACGGCCATCGCGTGAAGCTGTTCCTGACTTTGCTCGATCTGCCGTTCGAAGTGATCGAACTCGACATGCGCGCGGGCGACAACCGCAAGCCCGAGTATCTGGCGCTCAACCCGTTCGGCCAGGTGCCGACCATCCAGGACGGCGACGTGACGCTGTTCGATTCGAACGCGATTCTCGTGTATCTGGCGAAGCGCTATGGCGACCCGTCGTGGCTGCCCGACGATCCGCTCGGTGCGGCCGCCGTGCAGCGCTGGCTGTCGCTGGCGGCGGGACAGATTGCGTATGGTCCGTGCGCGGCGCGTCTCGTCACCGTGTTCGGCGCGCCGCTCGATCACGAAACGGCGAAGGGCATCGCGGCGAAGCTGTTCGACGTGATCGACCGCGAGCTGGCGACGAAGCCGTTCGCCGCCGGCGAGCACGTGACGATTGCCGACATCGCCGCGCACACGTACATCGCGCATGCGCCGGAAGGCGGCGTGTCGCTCGAACCGTATCCGCACATCCGCGCGTGGCTGCGCCGCGTCGAGGCGCTGCCGCGTTTCGTCGCGATGCCGGTTACGAAGGCGGGGTTGCTTGCCGCGTGAGGATTCCACCGCACGTCTGATTCACATCGTCCTCACGTACCGCGACGCGGGAGCTGCATCATGTCCGATTTCATTCCTCTGATCGGCTGGGGCATCGAAGCCTCGCCGTTTCATGCCGACGAACTGGCCGCGCAGCGGCTCGCAGGCGTGGACAGCCAGGCGGATTCCTCGGGCCGCCGCGGCATTCGCCGCTACATGCCCGATCAGCATCGCGAGTTTTACGCGCAGCAGCCGTTCATGATCTTCGGCGGCGTCGATGCGAGCGGGCAGCCGTGGGCGACCGTGCGCGTGGGCGAGCCGGGCTTCGTGTCGTCGCCGGATGCGCGCACGCTGCGCATCGACGGCGGCGCATTGCCCGGCGATCCGCTCGACGGACGCTGGCAGACGGGCGCGCTGATCGGTGGGCTCGGCATTCAGCCGCATACGCGGCGGCGCAACAGGATCAACGGCGTGGTGACGGCGGTCGATGGCGGCACCGTCACGCTTGAAGTGAGCCAGAGCTTCGGCAATTGCGCGAAGTACATCCAGGGCCGCAAGCCGACGTTCATCGAACGGGCTGCGAATGCGGCATACGCTCCGCAAGAGATCGCGACGCAACTGAGCGACGCGGACCGGGCGCTGCTCTCGCGCGCCGACACGTTCTATATCGCGAGCGCGAACACGGCCGACGACGCCGGTTTCGCGCGTGGCGTCGACGTCTCGCATCGCGGCGGCGCGCCGGGCTTCGTGCGCATCGACGATGCTGCGACACTGACCACGCCCGATTTCAGCGGCAACAAGTTCTTCAATACGATCGGTAATCTGCTGCACGATCCGCGCGCAGGACTGCTCTTCATCGACTTCGCGACGGGCGATCTGCTGTATCTCGCCGTGCTCGCCGAAATCATCTGGCAAGGCCCCGAACTGACGGCGTTCGAAGGTGCGGAGCGGCTCGTGCGATTTCATGTGCAAGAGGTGCGGCGCAGCAAGGGCGTGTTGCCGTTTCGCTGGTCCGAAGTCGAATACGCGCCGCAATTCGCGGCGGCCTTCAACACCATCAGCAAGGAGAGCAAGCAGGTGGCCGCGTCGCCGTGGCACAAGCTGAAGGTTGCGGCCGTCGTCGAAGAAACGCCGTCCATTCGCTCGTTCTATTTCGAATCGACGGACGGCGCGCCGTTGGCCGCGTATCAGCCGGGACAGTATCTGCCGATCCGCATTCCCACCGATGGTCATGACGCGCCGTTGACGCGCACCTACACGCTCTCCGATGCGCACGATGCGCGTCGTTACCGGATCAGCGTGAAGCGCGAGGGCGTGGCGTCGAACTGGTTGCACGAGCATCTCGCGACGGGCATGGAGATCGAAGCGATGGCGCCGCGCGGCGCGTTCGTCTACGACGCGGCCAGCCCGCGCCCGGCCGTGTTCATTTCCGCCGGCATCGGCATCACGCCGATGATCGCGATGCTGCATCACGACCTGCAAGCGCGCGCGGGCGACGCAGCGCATGCGAAGCCCGTGTTCTTCTTTCATGGCGCGCGCAGCGATCGCGAGCGGCCGTTCAGTGCGCATCTGAAGGAGATCGCGGCGCGCAATCCGTCCGTGTCGATGCATCTGTTCGACAGCGCGGCGAGCGCGTCTGCCGATGGCGTGACGCAAGGCCGCGTGAGCATTGCCGAACTGAAACGCGCACTGCCTTTCGACGACTACGACTTCTATCTCTGCGGCCCCGAGCAGTTCATGCGCGATCTGTACGAAGGGCTGCGCGCATTGAATGTCGCCGACGAACGCATTCGCTTCGAAGCGTTTGGACCCGCGAGCGTAAAGCGCACAATCACTGCCGTTCAAACGGCGGAGCATGCGGCAACGGAAGACGAAAAGGGCGGCGCGCAGGTGACATTCGCGCGCTCGCGACGCACGGTCCAATGGCTGCCGAAGCACGGCAGCCTGCTCGAATTCGCGGAGAAGAACGGCATCGAAGCGCAGTCGAGCTGCCGCTCGGGCATGTGCGGCGCGTGCTCGACGAAGGTGTTGTCGGGCGAGTTCGCGTATGACGGCGCGGTGGAAGCGGAGGTCGAGAACGGCTACGCATTGATCTGCATGGCGCATCCCGTCGTCGAAGGGGAGAACGCCAGCCTGACGCTCGATCTCTGAAGCGCTTGTGGGCTCGTTTGTGTGTTACTTGCCTGCGCCCGTCGAAGGCACGCACGTGATCATCAACGAACTGCCGTTGCCTGCTCCGGCGCTCAGCATCGCGCGATGAAACTCGCGATGGTCGCACGACCATTCGGCGACGAAGTCGGCGGCACATGACGGATGCGGCTTGAGATCGAGCTTCGCGTTCACGATGTAGCGGCACGTCGCGTGTGAATCGCAACGGCTCGCCAGGTCGCGCGTGACGTTGCCGGGCGCCGCGCCGCAATTCGCGCCGTAGGTGCCCGATTGGATGCGTATCTGTTGCTGCGCTTGTACGCTCACGCTGGCGAGCGCACTGGCGATGACGACCCACACGAACAAGCCACTTCTTCGCGCCATGATCTTTCTCCTGTCGACCAGCGTTAGCGCTTCAGCGCTTACGCTGGTCCCACGCAGAGCGGTCGACCCGAGTTAGCGCTTTAGCGCTTACTCGGGTCCCAAGCAGAGCAGTCGATCAGGGTTAGCGCTTTAGCGCTTACGCTGATCCCAAGCACCACGATCGCTACAACTCGCGCAAGCGCTCCAGCACCGTTGCGACGATGCGATCGCAATGCGCGCCGCCGAACTCGAAAATCTCCGGACCGATCTTCTCGACTTCCTCGGCAAGCGATTCACGCAATAACACTTTAGCCCTGAAATGACGGCTTCGCACGGTGGCTTCGGGAATGTCGAGGCACTGCGCCGTTTCTTCGACGCTCAACTCTTCGACCGATCTCAGCATGAACACGGTGCGAAAGCTTGCAGGCAGTGCGTCGAGTTTGCGCTCCAGCAGCGCGCGGATTTCCGCGCGGGCGGCCGCATGATCAGGGGCGCTGTCGTGATGGGCGTTCATGGTGTGCATGGCGGTGGACATCTGCTCGTCGTCGGGACAATCGTGCAGCATCGGTAGCAGGTTCTGGCGGCGTGCATCGCGGCGCATCCTCGCGAAGCATTCGTTCAGCACGAGACGCGATAGCCACGTGAAGAGTTGCGCATCGCCGCGAAACTGCGTGATCGCGCGGTATGCGTTCAGATACGCGTCCTGCAACGCGTCTTCCGCTTCCGCATCGTTGCGCAGCGTCGCGCGCGCGAGCCGATAGAGACGCCGGTTGTAGCGGCGCATCAGCAGTTCGAACGCGGCGCGCTCACCCGCTACGATGCGGCGCACAATGTCCGCGTCGTCATCGGATAGCGGATTCGTCCGCGGTTTCGTCCGGATATCGGCAATCGTGCCGTCCATCGTGTCGTTCCTCACGTATTCACATGTCGTCATGGCGCCGGCTCGACGATCAGTGTCCCATGCATCGTCGGATGAAAGATGCAGCGGTACGCATAGCGGCCGGGCTTCCCTACCTTGTAGCGCCATGACGCATCGGGCGCAATGCTCTTCGAATCGAAGCCCTTCGCGTCGGTGCTCGCGGTGTGGGCGACGAGGTCCTTGTTGACCCATACGACCTCGTCGCCGCGATGCACGGTCAGTGTCGGCGGATTGAAGCGCATCTGCTCGATCGTCACGACATAGGTGCCCGCCAGCGCCGGCGTTGCGGCGGCGAACAACGCCAGCGTGCACGCGCAGCGCACGGCATTGCGCACGCGGTTCATTGCGCCTGCGGCAGCGACGACCGCACCATCTTCGCGTGCTCCAGATGCGCGACGAACGCGGGCCTGACTTTCACCAGCAGTGCTTTGAGCTCGGCGTTCTGTGCGCTCGGAATCAGCGTCTTGTCGAGCGCGTCGATTACGTCCTGGTGATAGGTCACTTCGTGATCGATATACGCACGGTCGAACTTCGCGCCTTGCAGCGTCTTCAGGTTCGCGATGTTCGTTTCGCCTCCCTGTTTGAGGCTGTCGCTGGTGGGATTCGCTTCGGGCTTGACGCCGAGCTTCTGCACGAGATCGACGGCGGCCTTGTTGACGCCCGTATGGTCCTTGACCATCTGCTGCGCGAATGCCTTTACGTCTTTCGAATTCGTCTTCGACTCGGCGAGCTTGCCGGCGTCGATGTCGGCCTGATTCGCGGCGACCACGATCGCGGCGATCTGCGGATCGGTCGGGCCCGAGCCTTGAGCCCAGGCGCAAGCGCTTGTCAGCGCAAGCGCGGAGAGTAACCAGCGTGTGGATTTCATCTGAGGCCTCCTCGATAAGGTAAGTTGCCTGCCCATCGTCATGAAGGGCAGGCGTTTGAATGCGATTCGAGGAGTTAGATGTCACGTGCCGGAAGGCTGTTCCGGCGCGCGGCTCTTTTGCGATGTATGTGTGATGCGCCGCGCGACTTGCCGTGCAATATCGACGGCAGAAAGGGGAGCGTCAGCTGTGCGTATGCGTCGGCGTCTTGCGCACGGGCGGGAAATGCTTCTTGCCGGACGAGAACGTCAGGCGCCGAAAACGCTCGCGCTTGTGCTCTTCCTCGAAGTGCGCGAACGAAGTCTTCACGAGATCGCTGCGCGACACGACGCCGAGCAGATGCATCGAATCGCGATCGGCGACGACGGGCAGCCGTTCGAGATCGTGCACGGCAAGACGCGTGGCGACGAGACGGCAGGTTTCGTCGGGCAGCGCGACGACGAGCGAGTGGTCTTGCAGCATGTCGGCAAGCGGCGTATCTAGCGTGTGACGCGTCGTGCCTTCGCGAACGACGTCGAGCATCGCGCGATCGACGACGCCGAGCACGATGCCGTTGCCGCGCACGACGGGATACGCGCGGCGCTTCTGCGTCGCGCCGAAGTACTGCGTAAGCGCGTCGCCCACAGTAACCGCGCCGTCGATCGCGTCGACCTTTTGCGTCATCACTTCATCGACGTAATGCCGTTCGAGCGGATCGACGCCGTACTCGCGATAGATGTGATAACCGCGACGCGCGATCTTTTCCGTCATGATCGAGCGCTTCATCACGACGGTCGCGAAGCCGTGCGCGACCAGCGTCGCGGCGAGCAGCGGCAGCAGCGCATTGGCGTCGTGCGTGAGGCCGAACGCGAACACGATGGCGGTGAGCGGCGCCCCCAGCGTCGCGCCGAGCGTCGCGGCCATGCAGACGAGCGGCCACAGCGCGGGCTCGTTGCCCGGCAGCACATGGGCGAGCACGGTGCCGAGTCCCGCGCCCAGCATCAGCAACGGCGCGAGCACGCCGCCCGACGTGCCCGAGCCGAGCGCGACCACCCAGATCACCGCTTTTACGACGAGAATCGCAATCGCGACCTGGATGACGATGTGTTGATGCAGCAGATCGCCGATCACGTCATAGCCGACGCCGAGCGCGCGCGGCTCGATGAAGCCGCCGATGCCGACGACGAGGCCGCCGATCGCGGGCCACCACATCCAGTGCAAGGGCAGCTTGTGAAACAGGTCTTCCGTCTTGTAGAGCGCCGCCGACAGACCGGACGCGAGCGCGCCCGACAACAATCCCGCGATCACGCACGACACCAGCGAAATGGCCGTGGGCGCAGCCGTTTCGAGCGGAAACAGCGGACCGGTGCCGAAGAAGATTGCGCGCGCGAAGCCCGCGACCGCGCAGGCCAGCGCGACGGGCAGGAAGCTGCGCGGCCGCCATTCGAAAAGCAGCAGTTCGACGGCGAGCAGCACGGCGGCAACGGGCGTGCCGAACACGGCCGTCATGCCCGCCGCGGCGCCCGCGACGAGCAGCGTCTTGCGTTCCGCCGAGGTCAGCCGCACGCACTGCGCGATCAGCGAGCCGAGCGCGCCGCCCGTCATGATGATCGGGCCTTCCGCGCCGAACGGACCGCCGCTGCCGATCACGATGCCCGACGACAACGGCTTCAGCACCGCGACCTTCGGCGACATGCGGCTCTTGCCGAACAGAATCGCTTCGATCGCTTCGGGAATGCCGTGGCCACGAATCTTCTCGGAACCGAAGCGCGCCATCATGCCGACGATCAATCCGCCGACGACGGGAATCGCGATCACCCACACGCCGAGCGTATTCGTCGCGGGCGAGCGATCGGCGAACGAAAAGCTGCCGAAGAAAAAGAGGTTGGTGAACAGATGAATCAGGCTCAGCAGCACGAAGGCCGCAAGCGTGCTGAGAAAGCCGATGCCCGCCGCCAGCGCGGAAATGCCGGGCAATCGTGCGTTGCTGGAAAAGTCCCGCTTGTGAGAGTTGTCGCTCATGTGTCTACTGCCGCGTTCAGCTGGATTAAAGATCGATTTTCAAAGGTCGATTTGCGGAATGCTGAACGCGCCGTTGAGCGAGCGCAGTTCCGCGCGATGCAGTTCGGCGAGGCGCGCGAGCACCCTTTCTCCAGCTTTCAGAAGATGCACTTCCACCTGCCGCCGGTCGGTTTCGCTGATCTTGCGCTTAACGAGATCGAGCGCCTCGCAGCGCGACACCAGCGCGACGACGCCGTGGTGCTGCGCCTGCAGTCGTTCGGCCAGTTCGCCGATGGTCGCCCATTCGCGATCGGGATAGCCCTTGATATGCAGCAGCAACAGATATTGCAGCGGCGTGATGCCCTCGCCCTGCGCGGCCTGTTCGGAGAAGCGCTCGAAGCGCCGCATCTGATAGCGAAACTCCGATAGCTGTTTGTAGTCCGCTTTGTTCAATGTGCGTGTGAGAACTTTCATCTTGCTCGCGCCAGGGGGAATCGGAAAATCTATCACAAAATGATATACCCGGCGATGCCTGTGCATCGCCGGACTAAAAGATATATTGCTGCTGCTTTAAAGCGCTACGCGAACTGCATCACGCGGCGGCGGGGCGCTGTTGCGCCTCGGCCTGCATCTGGGTCTGCCGATAGAGACCCGCGATCAGATCGGATTGGGTAATGATGCCGACCAGCCTGTCATGCGTGTCGATGACGGGAATGTGGTGATGATCGTCGTCGGCGAAGAGCGGCACCAGTTCGACGATGGGCGTGCCCGTCGCGACCGTGCGCACGTGCGTCGTCATCACGGTGCTCACGAGCTGCGCGCGCGTCGCGTCGCGCTTGAAGAAGCGCGCCGCAATCGTGTCCATCAGGCGCAGATCGGCCGTTTTGGGCTTGTTCGCGAGATCCGCGCGCGTGACGATGCCGACCACGTGCTGGCGTTTGTCGATAACGGGCAGCGCCTTGATCGAATGGCGCTGCAACAGATCGGCTGCCGCGCGCAGCGTCGTGTCGGGCGTGATGCTGACGACGGGCGTCGACATCACGTCGCGGCACGCCAGTTCGCTGAACGTGCGGGTGTAGGCCTGCAACTGCGTTTCGCGGAACAGCGTTTCGAGGTCGTCGGGATCGATGTCGAGCAGCTCGCCGCGCCGGTTCAGCACGGCTTCGAGGTCGGCGCGCGTGATGTTGTTGCCCGAGACGGGCGCTTGCGGCGTGGCGGGCGTCGCGCGCGACGCCGCGTGCGGATAGCGGTGGCCCGTTACGGCGTGATAGACGAGCGCCGCGCCGAGCAGCGCCGCCGACTGGATCAGGATCGGCTCGAGCACGAAACGAAAGCCGAGCGCGTGAATCGCGGGGCCGCCGAGCACGGCCGTCAGCGCAACGGCGCCTGACGGCGGGTGCACGCAGCGCAGCGCGAACATCGCCGCGATTGCCATGGCCACGGCCAATGCCGCCGCTGCGACGGGATCGGAGATGAACGTCGCGCACGCGACGCCCACCGTCGCCGACACGAGGTTCCCGCCGATGATCGACCACGGCTGCGCAAGCGGACTAGCCGGCACGCCGAACAACAGCACGGCGGACGCGCCCATCGGCGCGACCAGCATCGGAATGCTCGCGTTCGGGCCGAGCAGCAGATGCATGCTGCCGCCCGTGAAGGCGATGCCGATCAGCGCGCCGAGCGCCGAGCGCATGCGCTCTGGCCATTTGACGTTCATCGCGGCCGGATAAAAACGCGCCAGCCAGCGGAAAAAAGGGGAACTGGTCAAGGTGTTGTTCTGTGGTTGTTGGTTGGGAGCGAGGCAGGCGTACGTTAAGGGAAAACCCCTCAGAAAGGAAACAACTTGTGGTCATGGATATATGCCAATGTGATATAAATCCGCGCTTTCGCCGTACTGGCGGGCCTCGGCGGGGCCCGCGAATGCAGGGAAAACCCGCATCGAGCGCCTGGTCGGACTGCATCACAACGTGATACGAATCGGGGGCGGAGCATGCGTCGATCACGCAGGGACGGGGCAGAAAATGGCCCCGGCGTTCTGCATCGCAGCAGCGCGCGGCGCACACGCATCCATCCGTCTTGCGGCCAGAGACGGATAAACCTGCCGTTCGCTGGCAGGTCGCGGCATTAACGGGCATGATCGAGCCGTGTGCACGCTCGAGCGCGAGCGGCATATTTCCCCCATCGACGCGCCCCAAGGAGATCGAGCATGGAACCCTTTGACGCCGCCAATCCGTTCGCCGAATTCAACAAGTTATTCGAACAGTTCAAGCTGCCCGGATTCGACGTGCCCGCCGTGATGGAAGCGCGCCGTAAGGACGTCGAGGCGCTGATCGCCGCGAATCAGACGGCCGTGCAAGGCATGCAGTCGCTCGCGCAAAAGCAGGCCGAAATGCTGCGCTCGACGCTGACGGAACTCCAGGAGGTCGTGCAGAAGCAGGCGGCCACGGGCGGCATGCCGTCGGCGCAAACGGCGGAGCTCGTTCAGCAGGCGCTGCACAAGGCGCTGGCCGACATGCAGCAGTTGACGCAAGCCGCGTATCGCACGCAGGCCGACTCGTACACGGTGATCGCGAAGCGGGTCGAAGAAAACGTCGAGGAGCTGAAGGCGCTGTTGCAGAAGAAGTGACGGCGAGTGACGGTGCTCGCGCGCCGGCGCACGATCGTTCGGACGTCGGCGCGGCTACTTGCGCGCGGACGCCTGCGCGATCACGCGATGCACGAAACGCAGCTTGTCGACGACGGGCGGCGCGAGCGTGAACGGATACCCGTCGGGCATGCCGAGGCTGCGGTTCAGGCTGTTCAGCGCATCCGTCAAAGGAAACCAGCGCTTCATCAGATTATCGAAGCTGGCTTCCTCGACGGGCGTCTGGTCAGTGAGCCGCGGCTCGTTCGACGCGGGCGGCAAGAGCGCGAGCCCGTATGCCGTCGACGTGTCGAGCACATCGACGATCAGCAGGTAGTGCGCCCACGTCTCTGCCCAGTCTTCCCACGGGTGCATCGTCGCGTACGCGCTGATGCAGCGCGTCTCCCATTCGGCGGGCGGGCCGTCGCGATAGTACGCGTCGAGCGCCTCGCCGTAGTCGGCCTGCTCGTCGCCGAATCGCTCGCGAAACGGCTTGAGCCAGCGCGTGCCCGCAATCAGCTTTTCGAAGTAGTAATGCCCCGACTCGTGACGAAAGTGCCCGAGCAGCGTCCGATACGGCTCGCGCATGTCGGTGCGGACTTTTTCGCGGTGCGCGTCGTCGGCTTCGGCGACATTCAATGTAATGCGGCCGTTGTCGTGACCCGTCATCACGGGCGCAGCTTCGTCGATGTTTTCGAGGAAATCGAATTCGAGTCCGTTCTCCGGGTCGGCCTGGCGCGATTCGATCGCGAGGCCAAGCGCGGCGAGCGTGTAGAGCAGCCGCCGCTTCGCCGTCTCCAGCCGATACCAGTAGAGCCGGTTGTTCGGCTCGGCGAGATTCGGAATCGTGCGCGTGAGGCGGCATGAGCGGCATAGCGTGTCGGGGTCGTCGGCGGGCATCATCCAGTTGCAGACGTTCTCGACCGCGTAGTTGTGGCACTGGCGGTACAGCGCGCCTTTCGCGTCGGGGTGCAGGCTGCGCCACTGGCCAACGCCCGCGTCTTCGAATGCGCTGATTTCGCCGAGTTCGGGCACGTAGCCGAGTAGCGCCTCGCAACGCTCGCACAGCACGTTCTCGAAGAACACGCGCTGGTCGCATCGATTGCAGTGAAACGCTTTCATCGCCTCGACCTTTGATGTGAAAGTGATGACCTACCGCTGTGCAACGCGCGGCATGCGGCGGCGCGCGAGCGGTCCCGCAATGTTCATGCCGCTTCGCTATAACGTCGATGAGCTTGCGCACATTGCGTGCGCGTTCGCTTCGCTCATGCGCCGCCATGGTGCGCATGAACGGGCATGCAACGCGGCCGTGTCGTTTGTCGAGGCATGCAGCGATGATGTGACGACGCGTTCGATGCAAGCGCAGTACCAGCGTCACTTCGCGGCGACGCTTCGGCCGACCAACGGCATGAAGCTTGCTTTTCGCGGCTGCCCCTTCTCGCCAGGAGTCCGGAGTGTCCATACGTGTCGCGTTGAACCATGTCACGCACTACCGCTATGACCGGCTCGTCGGACTGTCGCCGCAAGTCGTGCGGCTGCGCCCGGCGCCGCATTGCCGCACGCCGATCCTGTCATATTCGATGCGCGTCGAGCCCGAAGAGCACTTCATCAACTGGCAGCAGGATGCGTTCGCGAACTATCAGGCGCGGCTCGTCTTTCCCGAGCGCACGCCGGAGTTCAAGATCACGGTCGATCTCGTCGCGGAGATGGCCGTCTACAACCCGTTCGATTTCTTTCTCGAACCTGCCGCCGAGCAATTCCCCTTCGAGTATGAGCCCGAGCTGGCCGCGGAGCTTGCGCCCTATCGCGTCAAGCGCGAGATGACGCCGCGCTTCGCGGAGTTCGTCGCGAGCATCGATCGCTCGCCGCGCCGCACGAGCGACTTTCTCGTCGATCTGAACCAGCGGCTGCAACGCGAGATACGCTATCTGATCCGGATGGAGCCGGGCGTGCAGACGCCCGAGGAAACGCTCGTCAACGCGTCAGGCTCGTGCCGAGATTCCGGCTGGCTGCTGGTCGAGACGCTGCGTCAGCTGGGGCTCGCCGCGCGTTTCGTATCGGGTTATCTGCTGCAGCTCGCGCCCGATGTGAAGTCGCTCGATGGCCCGAGCGGCACTGAATACGACTTCACCGATCTGCACGCGTGGTGCGAAGTCTTCCTGCCGGGCGCGGGCTGGATCGGTTTCGATCCGACTTCGGGGCTGCTCGCGGGCGAGGGCCACATCCCCGTCGCGTGCACGCCGGAGCCGGGCAGCGCCGCGCCGATCTCCGGTTCCGTCGACGAGTCCGAAGTCGAGTTCGCGCATGCGATGTCGATCACGCGCGTGCTCGAAACGCCGCGCGTGACGAGGCCCTATACGGAAGCCGCGTGGGACGACGTGCTGACGATGGGCGCGCACGTCGACAGCCGGCTCGACGCTATGGACGTGCGCCTGACGATGGGCGGCGAGCCGACCTTCGTCGCGGTGCGCGACCGCGATGCCGCCGAATGGAACACCGATGCGCTCGGCCCGACCAAGCGCGGCTATGCCGTCGCGCTAATGGACAAGCTGCGCGCGTACTACGGCGCGAACGGCTTTCTGCATATCGGGCAGGGGAAATGGTATCCGGGCGAGCAGTTGCCGCGCTGGGCGCTGTCGCTGTACTGGCGCGCGGACGGCGAGCCGTGCTGGCACGACCCCTCGCTCTTCGCCGACGAGCGCAGCCCCGGCCGCTACACATCGGACGATGCGCGCCGCTTCATCACGCTGCTGGCCGACAAGCTCGGCGTCGACAGCCAGCACGTTCACGCGGGCCATGAGGACACGTGGTACTACCTGTGGCGCGAGCGGCGCTTGCCCGTCAATGTCGATCCGTTCGATTCGCGTCTCGACGACGAACTGGAGCGCGCGCGTCTGCGGCGCGTGTTCGATGCGGGGCTGTCGAGCGTGACGGGCTATGTGCTGCCGCTCGCGCGCGCCGATGGCGGCACAGGCGCGCGCGGCTGGACGAGCGGCGCATGGTTCTTCCGCGACGAGCGCATGTACCTGATTCCCGGCGATTCGCCGATGGGTCTCAGATTGCCGCTCGATTCGCTGCCGTGGGTCACGAAGGCGGACTATCCGTATCAGCATGCACGTGATCCGTTTGCCGAGGCTGCGCCGCTGCGCACGTCGGCGGAATTGAGGTTGCAGTATGCGGGCGTGTCGTATGCGCAGGCGCGTAGCGGTGATGCAGGCGCAAGCGTTGGTGCAACGGGCACGGGCGGCTTCGGGCCAGGTGCCGCGCGAGAGGACCGCGTGCCCGAGCGCGGCGAATCGGCGTCGTCGGTGATTCGCACCGCGCTGTGCGTCGAGGCCCGCCATCCCGCGCGCGCGGCGGGACCGAAAGCGGAAGCCGATGCCGCCGGCGACGGTCACGCGCTGCTGCACGTCTTCATGCCGCCGCTCACGGCGCTCGACGATTATCTCGATCTGCTGGCCGCCGTCGAAGCCACGGCCGCCGAATTGAAGATGCAAGTGGTCATCGAAGGTTATCCGCCGCCGCGCGATCCGCGTCTGTCCGTGCTGCAGGTGACGCCCGATCCGGGCGTGATCGAAGTGAACATCCATCCGGCGAAGAACTGGGGCGAACTCGTCGATCACACCGAGTTCCTGTACAAGGCCGCGCACGAGTCGTATCTGAGCACCGAGAAGTTCATGCTAGACGGCCGCCACGCGGGCACGGGCGGTGGCAATCACTTCGTGCTCGGCGGCGCGACGCCCGCCGACAGTCCGTTCCTGCGCCGCCCCGAACTGCTCGCGAGCCTCGTCGCGTACTGGCACAACCATCCGTCGCTGTCGTATCTGTTTTCAGGGCTTTTCATCGGACCGACGAGCCAGGCGCCGCGCGTCGACGAAGCGCGCAACGATCAGGTCTACGAGCTCGAACTCGCGTTCGACGAACTGCAACGACAGGTCGACCGGCTCGGCGGCAGTGGGGACAACGCCGGAAGCGATCGGCTGCCTCCGTGGATGATCGACCGCGCGCTGCGCAACATCCTGATCGACGTGACGGGCAACACGCACCGCGCCGAGTTCTGCATCGACAAGCTCTATTCGCCCGATGGCCCGACGGGGCGTCTCGGCCTGCTCGAACTGCGCGGCTTCGAAATGCCGCCGCATGCGCGCATGAGCCTCGTGCAGCAACTGCTGTTGCGCGCGCTCGTCGCGAGGTTCTGGAAAACGCCGTACACGGCGCGGCTCACGCGCTGGGGCACCGAGCTGCACGACCGCTTCCTGCTCGGCACATTCGTTCAGATGGATTTCGACGACGTGCTAGACGATCTGCGTGACGCGGGCTATGCGTTCGACAGCGAATGGTTCGCGCCGCACTTCGCGTTCCGCTTTCCGGCCATCGGCGAGATGCACGCGAACGGTATCGCGCTGACGATCAGCGGCGCGCTGGAACCGTGGCACGTGATGGGCGAGGAGGGCTCGGCGGGCGCGACGGTGCGCTATGTGGATTCGTCGGTGGAGCGGCTCGAAGTGAAGGTGCTGGGCCTGAACGACAACCGTCATCGGGTGGCCGTAAACGGCGTGCCGCTGCCGCTGCAGCCGACGGGGCGCGTCAGCGAATTCGTCGCGGGCGTGCGCTTTCGCGCATGGCAGCAGCCATCGTCGCTGCATCCTACGATAGGCGTGCACGCACCGCTGACATTCGATATCGTCGATACGTGGACGGGGCGTTCGATCGGCGGATGTCAGTATCATGTCGCTCATCCGGGCGGGCGCAATTACCAGACGTTCCCGGTGAATGCATACGAAGCGGAAAGCAGGCGTCGCGCGCGCTTCTTCACGATGGGCCATACGCCCGGTCCGCTCGTCGTGGAAGCGCCGCCGCGCAGCCTGGAATTTCCGTTCACGCTCGATTTGCGGCACGGGTAAACAACGGGTCGAACCCACAACAACAGATTCGCGATACGACCTTGGCTTTTCAATCGACCTTTCCGTTCGAAGCGGCAGCGGGCCATCCCGATGCGCTGGCGTTGCTGCGCGCGTTGCCGCTGCTCGATGTGCGCGAGGGCCACTGGGACGAGCTGCGCGATGCATCGGGCGCGCTGCGCGAGCCGTGGCGGCGCTTTTTCGAACTGCTCGGCGAGGAAGGCATCGCGGGTCTCGCGCCGGGGCGCGCATCGGTCGCGCAGCAGGTGCGCGACAACGACATCACGTACAACGTCTATGCGGACAAGGGCGAGCCGCGTCCGTGGGCGCTCGATCTGCTGCCGTTCATCATCGACGAAAGCGAATGGGCGCAGATCGAGCGTGGCGTGAAGCAGCGCGCGCAACTGCTCAATGCGATCGTCGCCGATGTGTATGGCCCGCAGACGCTTCTGCGCGAGAGCAAGCTGCCGCCAGCGCTCGTCTACGGACATCCGGGCTATCTGCGCGCCGTGAAGGGCTTCGTGCCGCTGGGTGGCCAGTTCCTGCAAGTGATCGGCGTCGATCTGGCGCGCGCGCCGAGCGGCGAATGGACGGTGGTGTCGCATCGCACTGAAGTGCCGTCGGGTCTCGGCTACGCGCTGGAAAACCGACTGATCGTATCCAACGTCTTCGCCGATGCGTTCCGCGAGTTGCGCGTGAGCCGGCTCGCGCCGACCTTCTCGACGCTGATCGCGACGCTCGCCGAATGGGCGCGCGCGACGATGCCGAAGGACACCAACCCGGACAAGACCGACAGCGCCGCGCATATCGCGCTGCTCACGCCGGGGCCGTTCGCCGAGACCTATTTCGAGCATGCGTTTCTCGCGCGCTATCTGGGCGTGACGCTCGTCGAGGGCAAGGACCTGACGGTGCGCAACGACATGCTGTACCTGAAGACGCTCACGGGCCTCGAGCGCGTGCACGTCCTGCTGCGCCGCCTCGACGACGCATTCTGCGATCCCGTCGAGCTGCGCGCCGATTCGACGATCGGCGTGCCCGGCCTCTTGCAGGTGATGCGCGCGGGCAATGTGATCGTGTCGAATGTGCCGGGCTCGGGCTTTCTCGAATCGCCCGCAATGCACGGCTTCCTGCCCGGTATCGCGCAGACGCTGCTCGACGAGCCGTTGCTGCTCAACGGCGTGCCGACCTGGTGGTGCGGCGAGGACGCCGCGCGCGAGCACGCGTTCGCGAACATGGACGAAGCGTTTCTTCAGCCGACGTGGCCCGCGCGCACGCCGATATCGCCCGATGGACCGCCTGGGATTGCGCGCGGCGTGCAGCGGCTCGAAGAATGGCGAGGCCGCATCGAGCGTTCGCCCGATGCGTTCACGATCCAGCAGCCGCTGCCGTATTCGTGCACGCCGCGCTACGAGGACGGCGCGCTCGGCAACCGTCCGTGCGTGTTGCGCGCGGTCGCCGTCGCCGATGCGAACGGCGGCTGGCATGTGCTGCCCGGCGGCTTCACGCGTCTCGCGGCGGAGCGGCAGTCGTCGGTGTCGATGCAGTTCGGCGGCAGCAGCGTCGATACGTGGGTGCTGTCGAGCGATCCCGGTTCGACGTTCACGCTGCTGCCTTCGCCGCTCAAGCCCGCCGATCTCGCGCGCAAGCATCGCACGGTATCGAGCCGCGCGGCGGAGAATCTGTTCTGGAGCGGCCGTTACGGCGAACGCGCGGAAAACAATGTGCGTCTGCTGCGGCTGATACTCGGCTCGCTCGAAAGCAATGGCGCGGACACGATGTTCTCGACGCTCGTCGAGCTCGCGCTGCATTTCGGCCTCGTGCAATCGGGCGACATGGTCGCGGGACAATCGTTGCAGGCGTTCGAGCGCACGCTGGTTGCGAATCTGCATGAGAGCGCGGGCGCTAACAGCATCGGGCAAAACCTCGCGAGCCAGGCGCGCGCGAGCGGCGAGATTCGCGGGCGGCTGTCGAACGATCACTGGCGCATCACGCTCGCTGCGCGCAACGATTTCCGAGACGCGCTGCACGAGCTGACGCCTGCCGCGGCGGTGTCGTCGAATGCGTCGTCGCGCGGCAAGGCGCGCTACAACCGCGTCACGCTGATGGACGCGCTCGAACATCTCGCGACGCAGCTCGCCGCGATCAGCGGCTCGCAAGGCGACCGCATGACGCGCGACGAAGCGTGGCGCCTGATGTTCGCGGGCCGCCATATCGAGCGCGTGTGGGCGATGACGTCGATCCTGCGCGTCGTCGCGATGCAGCGTCAGATCGCGACGCCCGCCGGCTTCGATCTGCTGCTGCAACTGTTCGACAGCACGCTGACGTTTCGCTCGTTGTATCCGGGGCGTTTCGACGTGCCCGCGTTGCTCGATCTGCTCGTGATCGAGCCGACCAATCCGCGCGGCCTGTATGGCGTGTATGCGCGACTGTGCGCAAAGCTCGACGATATTTCGAATGCCGCGGGCGGCGGGCGTCACCGGCCGTTCAGCGATTTGCTGCCGCACACGAACATGCTGCCGTCGCTCGAACGACTGTGCGCGACGGACGCCAACGGCATGCACGCGGAACTGGTTTCGCTGTGCGACCGTCTCGCGATGAGCGTCACAGCGGCCGCCAATGAAATCAGCGCGCGTTATTTCAGTCACGCGAATACGTTCGCCGCGCAGGTGTCGTCATGAAGGGCGTGAAGGGTGAAGGGACCTTGCTGTCCGTGTCGCATCGCACGACCTATCACTATTCGACGCTCGTCGAAACGGCCCAGCATCTCGCGACGATCCGACCGCTCGCGTGCGCATGGCAACGCGTGGTCGCGCACACGGAGCGCATCGAGCCGGCGCCTTCGTATCTGCATAGCCGGATCGACGCGTACGGCAACGACGTGCTGTATTTCGCGCTCGACGCTCCGCACGAACGTTTGCAAATGATCAGCGAAACGACGGTCGAACTCGCGCCGCGCTGGACGCATCTCGATCCCGACGCGACACCCGCATGGGAAGCGGTCGCGGATTCGCTGCGCTTTCGCGCGGGCGGCGTGTGCCATCCGCAGGTGGAGTTTTGCTTTGCGTCGCCGAATATCGCGCTGCGGCCGTCGTTGCGCGACTATGCGCTGCGCAGTTTCAAGCCGGGCACGCCCATCGTTACGGGCGCGATCGATCTGATGCACCGCATTCACGCGGACTTCGACTACGGGCCATCGGCGACGATGTTCGATACGCCCGCCGAACGCGCGTTCGATATGAAAAGCGGCGTCTGCCAGGACTTCGCGCAGGTGATGATCGGCTGCCTGCGCGCGCTCGGCCTGCCGGCGCGCTACGTGAGCGGCTACTTGCGCAACGATCCTCCGCCGGGACAGCCGCGTCTGATCGGCGCGGACGCGTCGCATGCGTGGGTGTCGGTGCATTGTCCCGAGAGCGGCTGGATCGACCTCGACCCGACCAACGACGTGCTCGCCGACATGGACCACGTGACGCTCGCGATCGGCCGCGATTACAGCGACGTGTCGCTGCTGCGCGGCATGATACTCGGCGGCGGCGCGCATCGCGTCGAGGTTGCCGTCAGCGTGCTCGCGCTCTGAGCAGCGGCTGCAACAATGAATTTCACCCGCACGCCGCTGCGCGATTTGACAGCGTGCATACGCACATATAGACTGCATTTCATGAGCAAGCCCATTTCCCACGACGATTGCAACTGTTTCGCGCTGCGCCAGGCGGCGCGCTACGTGACGCAGATCTACGAGCGCCATCTGGGGCAGGTCGGCCTGACGGCGGCGCAGTTCACAATTCTCGCCAAGCTCGCGCGCAAGCGCGGCCTGACGATGGTGGAACTCGCCGACACGATGGTGATGGAGCGCACCACGCTCGTGCGCGCGCTGAAGCCATTGCAGCGCGATGGTCTGGTGGTCAGCGAATCGTCGGCGCATGACGGGCGCACGTATCAGTTCAGCCTGTCGGATGCGGGCAAAAAGACGTTCGAGCAGGCCGCTATCGCGTGGCGTGCCGCGCAGGACGAGTTCGAAGGCAAGTTCGGCCGCGGTCGCGCCAAGGCGTTGCGGGCGGAACTGTTCAACCTCACGTCGTCGTAATCCCGTTGTGTTTTTTGGTGCGTCGAAAGACGCGTTCGATCTAAATCGATTCATTGGTGTGCATATGCACTTAGAGGCCGAAGTATCTGAAGTGCTGTTCTCGCCCGACGACGATTGCTTCGCGATCCGGCAGGCGGCGCGTTTCGTGACGCAGGTTTACGACCGGCATCTCGCGCGCGTCGGCCTGAAGACGACGCAGTTTTCGATCATGTGCCGGCTGCGGTATCGCATGTGGATGACGATGAAGGAACTCGCGGATTCGATGGTGATGGAGCGCACGTCGCTGGTTCGCGCGATCCAGCCGCTGCAACGCGACGGGCTCGTGTTCACGGAAGCGTCGCGCAGCAACCGACGCGTGCTCACCGTGATGCTGACGTCGGCGGGCGAAGAACGTTTAAAGCAGGCTCGCGAGCATTGGCGTGCGGCGCAGCAGGAATTCGAGGAGCGCTTCGGCACGAAGCGTGCCGCGTCGCTGCGAGGCGAACTGTTCGATATGACGAAGCGGTAGCACCCAGCAGGACATGCAGCGGCGCTTTCACGCGCTTTTTTTCAACGCTTTTCAGTGCATACGCACATCTAAACATGTCAACTTCACCTTCCGTTGCACCGCCGAGCGTCGCTGGCGCTGCGAAACAGACCCGCAGCATTCCGTGGATGATGTTAGCGGTGATCGCCGTGATAACCGTGATCGCAGCGGCGGGATCGTACTGGTTCTTTGTCGGCCGGTTTATCGAAACGACTGACGATGCGTACGTGGGCGGCGATGTCACCGTGCTTGCGCCGAAGGTCAACGGCTTCGTCACCGATGTGCTGGTGCAGGACAACCAGTATGTGAAAGCGGGGCAGGTGCTGATCCGCCTCGACGCGCGCGACTACGATGCGCGTCTCGCGCAGGCCTATGCCGAAGTCGCGAGCGCGCAAGCGGCCGTGACGGAACTCGAAGCGAAGAAGTCGCTGCAACTCGCGACGATCAACGAGCAATCTGCCGAGGTGCGCGCATCGAGCGCCGAGCTTACGCGCAGCGCCTCGGACTCGACGCGCTATCGGCAACTGGTGAAGGACGATGCCGTATCGAACCAGGTCGTCGAGCGCGCTGACGCGGATCTCGCGAAAGCACGCGCCGCAGTGGATCGCAGCGGCGCGGCGTTGACAGCGGCGCAACGTCAGCTGAGCGTGCTCGACGCGCAGATCAACGATGCACATGCCCGCGTCGCGACGGCGGAAGCGGCGCAGCGCGTGGCCGCGCTGAACGTCGAGTACACGACGATCCGTTCCCCCATCGACGGCTATATCGGCAATCGCACGGCGCGCGTCGGCGTGCTCGCGAATGTCGGCGTGTCGCTGCTGACGGTGGTGCCTGCGAGCGGCCTGTGGATCGATGCGAACTTCAAGGAAGACCAGCTGAAGAAGATGAAGATCGGCGACACCGTCGACGTCGATCTCGATGCATCGAGCCGTCGCATCGAAGGCACCGTCGAGAGCCTGGCGCCTGCGACGGGCGCAACGTTCAGCGTGTTGCCCGCCGAGAACGCCACCGGCAACTTCACGAAGATCGTGCAGCGCGTGCCCGTGCGCGTGCGCCTGTCGGTGCCGAAGGAGATGCAAGGCGTGCTGCGCCCGGGTCTCTCCGCGACGGTGAAAGTGCATCTGCGCGGCGACGGCGAGACGACGCGCGACTCCGCCCGCACGGCTTCGTAACTCGACGGATGCAACGCCCATTATGAGCAAGACCACATCCGTGCCGACGAATCCCGCCGATCTGCCGACGGGCACCAAAGTTTTCGCGTTCTCGCTGCTGTGCCTCGGCTTCTTCATGGCGACGCTCGATATCCAGATCGTGGCGTCGTCGCTGAAGGACATCGGCGGCGGGCTGTCCGCGAGCCAGGACGAACTCTCCTGGGTGCAGACCTCGTATCTGATCGCCGAGATTCTGGTGATTCCGATGTCGGGCTGGCTCACGCGCGTGTTCTCGACGCGCTGGGTGTTCGCGTTCTCCGCATTCGGCTTCACGTTGACAAGCATGCTGTGCGGACTCGCATGGGACATCAATTCGATGATCCTGTTTCGCGCGCTGCAAGGCGCGCTCGGCGCCGCGATGATTCCCACCGTGTTCACGACGGCATTTGTGCTGTTTCCGGGCAAGCAGCGGCTGATCGCATCGACGACGATCGGCGCACTCGCGTCGCTCGCGCCGACGATCGGCCCGGTGATCGGCGGCTGGATCACCGATCAATGGTCGTGGCACTGGCTCTTCTATCTGAACCTCGTGCCGGGCGCGCTGGTGACGGTGCTGGTGCCGCGCTTCGTCAACGTCGATCATGCCGATCTGTCGCTGCTCAAGCGCGGCGACTATCCCGGCATCCTGTTGATGTCGGGCTTTCTCGGCTGCCTCGAATACGTGCTCGAAGAAGGCCCGCGCAAGAACTGGTTCGGCGATCACGCGATTCTGTTCTGCACGTGGATTTCCGTTATCTGCGGCTTTCTGTTCCTCGTGCATGCGTTCACCGCGAAGGAACCGATCGTCGATCTGCGCGCGCTCGCGATCCGCAACTTCGGCATCGGCAGTCTGTTGTCGTTCATCACGGGCATCGGGCTTTTCTGCGCAGTGTTTCTCACGCCCGTGTTCCTGTCGCGTGTTCGCGGTTTCGATTCGCTGCAGATCGGTGTCGCGCTGCTGTCGGTCGGCTGCTTCCAGTTGATCGCGCTGGCCGCGTATTCGTTTCTCGCCCGCTTCGTCGACATGCGTCTGTTGATGGTGTTCGGGCTGATCTGTTTCGGCGTCGGCTGCTATCTGTATGTGCCGCTGACGAATCAATGGGGCTGGCACGAACTGCTGATTCCGCAGGCGCTGCGCGGCATCGGCCAACAGTTCTGCGTGCCGCCCATCGTGACGATGGCGCTCGGTTCGCTGCCGCCGTCGCGGCTCAAGTCGGCGAGCGGACTCTTCAATCTGATGCGCAACCTGGGCGGTGCAATCGGCATCGCCGTATGCAGCACGATGCTCAACGACCGCCTGAATCTGCATTACGAACGGCTCGACGAACACGTGAGCGCGGGACGCCCCGCGATCGAAGCGCTGCTGCGCGATCAGGCCGCGCATTTCGCGGCGGTCGGCGGCGATGTGCTGAACGGGGCGGCAGCGGGACTCGGTGCGCTGCACGCGCTGTTGCTGCGCGAAGCGCTCGTGCTCACGTTCTCCGATACGTTCCTTGCCGTCTCGCTGTGCTTCGTCGTCGGTCTCGCGAGCGTGCTGTTCTCGCGGCCTTTCGGCAATACCGCGCCGCCGCCCGATGCGCACTGAACACACGCCGCCCATTCAACGAATTCGACTGGAAAACCAGACATGAAATCGATCGTAGCCAAAGTGCTTGCCGTTGCTGCCGCGATGACGCTTGCGGCGTGCGCCGTGCAGCCCGCGACGCACGCCGATCTGCCGCAGACCGTGAAGACGGTCGCACCCGACGCGTGGAGCGTCGATGCGCCCAAAGACACCGTCGGTGCCGACGCATGGTGGTCGCAATTCGGCGACCCGACGATGCATCGGCTCGTCGATATCGTGCTCGGCGACAACCTCGACGTGAAAGCGGCCGTCGAGCGCGTGAAGCAGGCACAGGACATCACGAAGCAGCAGCGCGCGGCGCTCGCGCCGCAACTCGACGCTGGCGCGACGGCCGCGTACCAGCGCCAGAACACGCCGCCGCCGCTAGGCTATGTGAAGCAGGCGGGCGTGGGCTTGACGGCTTCGTGGCAGCCCGACGTATTCGGCGGCGAGCGGCTCGCGGTGCTCGCCGCGCAGGCGCAGGTGACGGGGCGCCAGTCGGCGCTCGATGAATTGCGGCTTGCGCTGGCCGCCAACACGGCGGCTGCGTATATCGACTTGCGCTGGGCACAGGCGCAATTGCAGATCATCAACGACAACGAGCAGATTCGCAGCCGCGCGCTGAAGCTCACACAGGAGCGCCTGCAATACGGGCTTTCTACGCAACTCGACGTTGCGCGTGCGCAGAATCAGTTGCAGGATTTGCAGGCGCAGATTCCGAAGATCAGGTCGGACATTCAGCACGACATGAGCCTGATCGCGGTGTACTCGGGACGCACGCCGGAGAGCGTCGGCAGTTTGCTGATCGACGAAGCGCGGCCGATTCCCGTGCCCGCGCAAAGCGTGCCGCAGACGCTGCCTTCCGAAGCGCTGCTGCGCCGTCCCGATGTGCGCACCGCTTATGCAACCGTCGAGCAACGCGCGGCCGAAGTGGGCGTCGCGAGAGCGGACCGCTATCCGAAGTTCCGCTTGAGCCTGAGCGACGGCATTCTCGCTTCGTCGTATCTCGGCATGCCGACGCTGACCGACAACCTCTTCAGCGTCGCATTGAGCGCGACGAGCCCGATCTTCAACGCGGGCCGCATCACCGCGCACATCGACGAGAACGAAAGCCGCATGCGCGAATCGCAGCTCGGCTTGCAACAGACGATGCTGAACGCGCTGAAGGACATCGAGGACACGCGCAGCGATCTCGTCAACGGCGATGCGCAGGTCGCGAAGCTCGCCGGCGCGCTCGATGCATCGGGCCATGCGCTGCGCCTGTCGAACGAACTGTACAAGGGCGGCGCGTCGAGCTTCCTCGATGTGCTCGCGGCGCAGGAGGCGTATCTGCGCGACGCCGAATCGTTGAATCAGGCGAAGCGCGAGCATGCGCAGGCGGCCGTCGCGCTGTACCGGTCGCTGGGCGGCGGCTGGGATGCGCCCGCCGATGGCGACGTCGCGAAGACGCAGCCTTCGACGGACGTGGCCGCCAACTGAAGCCTTCAACGAAGCGCCTCGTTCACGCGAGGCATCGAAGTGCAGTAGTTCAACTTGAGGAATAGCGATGAATGCACGCGATGTAGTGATTGCCCATCCTGTCCGCACGCCGATCGGCGCGTTCGGCGGATCGCTGAAAGAAGTCCCCGCGACGCAGCTCGGCGCGGTTGCCGTGCGCGAGACGCTGCGGCGTGGCGGGATCGACGCGAAAACGTTGTCGTCCGTGGTGATGGGCAACGTGATCCAGGCAGGCAACAAGATGAACCCCGCGCGGCAGTCGTCGATCGGCGGCGGCGTGCCCGTGTCGGTGCCGGCGCTGACCGTGAACCGTGTGTGCGGATCGGGGGCGCAGGCGATCGTGTCGGCCGCGCAGGAGATCGCGCTCGGGCTCGGCGACGTGGCCGTTGCGGGCGGCATGGAGAACATGGACCGCGCGCCGTATCTGCTCGAAAGCGGCCGCTGGGGCAGCCGCATGGGCAACGCGCAGGTGCATGACAGCATGCTGCGTGACGGGCTCGTCGATGCGTTCTCGAATGAGCACTCGGGCTGGCACACAGAAGACCTCGTGACGAAAGCCGAACTCACGCGCGCCGCGCAGGACGAATGGGCGGCGCGCTCGCAGCAGCGCTTCGTGGCCGCACAGGAACGCGGCGCATTCGACGCGGAACTCATTGCCGTCGAAATCGAAGGACGCAAGGGCACCGTGCAGTTCGCGCGCGACGAGCAGCCGCGCGCCGACACGACGGCCCAAACGCTCGCGAAATTGCGGCCTGCGTTTCGTCCCGACGGCACGATTACGGCGGGCAATGCGCCCGGCCTCAATAGCGGCGCGGCGGCGATGATCGTCGCGGGGCGCGACTATGCGGACGCGCATGGCATCGAAGCGTCGGCGCGCCTCGTTGCGTTCGGCATCGCGGCGGTCGAGCCCGGCCTGTTCGGACTCGGCCCCGTGCCCGCCGTGCAGATCGCGCTGGAGCGCGCGGGCTGGAAGCTCGGCGATGTCGAGCGCGTCGAGATCAATGAGGCGTTCGCGGCCGTGCCCCTCGCGGTCGCGCAAAAGCTCGGGCTCGCGCATGACATCATCAACGTCGAAGGCGGCGCGATCGCGCATGGCCATCCGATCGGCGCAACGGGCGCCGTTCTCACGACGCGCCTCATCCATTCGATGCGCCGCGATGGATTGAAGCGCGGCATCGTTACGCTGTGCATCGGCGGTGGGCAGGGCATTGCGCTTGCGCTTGAAATCGTCTGATACGCATTTGATCGGCGCGTAAGGACTCGCGGCGGGCCGTGCAAGCCCGCTGCGGTCCGCAAAGATTTACGACATACTGCATATGCACATACATCGCGCGCGACCGCACAAAGCCGCGCGATGCCAACGGACGGAAGATGACCCAAGGAGAAGCAATGCGAATTCTCGTAGTCGGCGCAGGTGCTACAGGTGGATATTTTGGCGGCCGTCTTGCACAGGCGGGCCGCGACGTCACGTTTCTCGTGCGTGCGAAGCGCGCCGAAGAACTGCAACGCGCGGGGCTCGTCATCAAAAGCCCGCGCGGGGATGTCACGCTGCGCGACGTGAAGACCGTGCTCGCGGACCAGATCAGCGAGCCTTATGATCTCGTGCTGCTGAGCTGCAAAGCCTACAGCCTTGACGATGCAATCGAATCGTTCGCGCCCGCCGTCGGCGACGCGACGATGATCTTGCCCGTGCTGAACGGCATGCATCACGTCGATGTGCTGAAAGAGAAGTTCGGCGTATCGAAGGTATTGGGCGGCCAGTGCGTGATCGCCGCGACGCTCAATCGCGAGCGCGAAATCGTGCACCTGAACGACATGCATTCGATCGGCTTCGGCGAACTAGGCGGCGGCATCAGCGAGCGCGTGCGCGGGATAGCGTCGACGTTCGAAGGCGCGGGCTTCGATTCGACGGCGGCCGACAACATCCTTCAGCAGATGTGGGAGAAGTGGGTGTTCCTCGCGACGCTCGCGGCCACCACCTGTCTGCATCGTGCCGCGATCGGCGACATTCTGAAGACGCCGGATGGGCGGCGCGTGATCGAAGGCGTGCTGGGCGAATGCAAGGCCGTCGCGACGGCGAACGGATACCCGCTCGGCGAGGCGTCCAATGCGCGCGCACAGACGATTCTCTTTGCCGAGGGCTCGCCGTTGACGGCATCGATGCTGCGCGATATCGAAGGGCAGTCGCGCATCGAGGCCGATCATATCGTCGGCGATCTGATCGCGCGCGGCGGTGGGGCGCAACAAGGCGCGCTGTCGTCGCTGCGCGTCGCGTACAGTCATCTGAAAGCATACGAGGCACGGCGGGAGCGGCAATCGGCTTAGGCCGCGAACGCAGGGCGGAGCGTGCGGAAGCTGAAGTAGAATCGACGGCACTGACTCACGCGAGGTGGATCATGCCCACTCCTCAGGGATCGGTGCCCGCTCTCTGCACGGCTTCCGCGACGATGTTCTCGATCGGGATCATCTTTCTCGGCTACTGGGGCTTGCAGGAAGCAGGCGTCTGGACGCTCGCCGACAAGTTCGTCGCGGGGCTGGCGATAATCGGCTTTGCGTTTCTCGGGCTGGTGCCGTGGGTGGCGACGAGTCCCGTCGAACCGGAAACGAGCGATGCGAAGGTTCGCATCGCGCGCATGATGTTTCTGTTGGGCGTGATCGCGGTGTGGATGGCGATTGTGGTGTCCGTTATCTTCTGAACATTTATACGGGCTGATCTTGCGCTTGCGGCCATCGAATGCCGATGCCCGCAAGCATGAACATCATCAAAGCCCTGCTTAAAACACCTTCACGGGCACATTCACGACAAGCCGGTACTCCATGTTGTCCGGGTCCGAGTAGTGCGCGGTCGACTTGTGGTACATCGCGATGAACGTGATCTTCGTATCCTTGAAGCTGCCGCTTTGCAGCGTATAGCTCGGAATAAAGCCGATTTCATGGTGCGTGCCGTGCACAAACTCGCCATTACGCGTGTACGGGCCGATCGCATTGGAAGCCGCGCCCGCCGAAGCATCGGCGCCCCAACCCGTCACACCCCACAGCATCGCCTTGAAGCCGGGCAGACCCGCATACTTGCCATCGAACGTATAGCGCAACTGAAAGGACTTTTCGTGCGGCGCGTTGTAGTCCACGTCCATCGAGTTCACGAGATAGATGCCGTTGGTCTCGTTCACATAGTCGAAGAACTGGTCGCCGAGAATCTGCTGATAACCGAGCAGTATCTGATGCGGGCCATGCTGCGCCGACAGCGACAGGCTGTACGCATTGTTGTTGATATGCCCTTGCAGCGCGGAACCCGTCTGGTGCGTCGAGTAGATGTTCGCGAGGCCCGCCCACTTGACGGTATTCACGTCGCCGATCGAATGCGAGATCGACGCGTAGAACTGATTCCACACGTCTTCAGCCTGGTCGGCATACAGCGTGACCGTGCCGTTCGGGGAGTAGTCCCAGTTGCCGCCGAAGTAGCTGAGTCGCTTGAACGTCGTGCCGCCGTACGACGTGTTCATGTCGGTCAGGTTCGTATGGCCGCGCGCGTCGACCTTCGTGAAGCTGCCCGCTTGCAATGTGACGTTGTGGATGTCATTGCTCACGGCCGACACGCCGAGGAACGTCGGCGGCAACGCGCGGTTGTCGTGCGGTTCCAGGAACGGATTGTTGTCGACGATCTGCAAGCCGTACTTGACGACCGTCTCGGAGATGCGTCCCTTGATGTCGTACATGCCCGGATATGCCCACGCGAGCTGATCGGAGCCGCCACCGCCCTTGGCCACGTGCACCATGTTGCCCGCGCCTTTGCCGCCGTCGAGCTTCAGCGCGGCGAACAGCGACGCATCGACGCCGAAGCCCACCGGCCCTTTGGTGTAGCCCGATTCGAAGTTGGCCTGCATGCCTTGAACCCACGCGTGACGGTGCGGCCCGCCTTCGTTGTCGAAATGGTCGGCATAGTTGCGGAACAACAGATTCAGATGGCTATCGTCGACGAGGCCCTTGCTCTTCGCCTGGCTCGACAGCTGCTCGGGCGGCGTGACGGCCTGGGTGGCTTCGGCGTTAATGACAGCGTTGTTCGTTTCGGGCGTCGCTTGCGCGAGCGTCGTGGTTGCCGGTTTGGCTTTCGCTTGCGGCGCGGGCGCGGCCTGAGGTGCGGTTTGCGGTGCGGCCTGGGCCACGGCTGCGCTTGCAGCGGCGGGTGCGGCCGCGTCGTCGGCGAGCGCGCTCGTCGCCATCGTCAACGCGGGCAGGCCGATTGCCAGCAGCGCGAGTGTCGAGGCTCCTGATGTGGTTCGTTGGGTTGTCATTGAAACTCCAGCTTTTTTCTAGTTGATTGAACAGTGGCGCGGCGGTCGGCCGAACCACGCTTTCCGCCCGTTTCCACCGTCGCGGAAACGAACGCCTCCCTTGACGCAGCGGCTGGCTGCGTCGTGGAATGGGGTCTCGTCGATATGAGCGCTCGTCAGGTCATCGCGGCGCGAATGCACGCAACCTGCGTGTGGCCGATGCGTGCTGATGTCGCGACGGGCCGCTCGTGCGCGCACGCGTCGATTGCATCCGGGCAGCGCGTGCGAAACGCGCAGCCGGAAGGCGGCTTGAGCGGCGACGGAATCTCGCCGCGCAACAGCACGTGTTCGCGCGCGCGTTCCGCGGCCGGATCGGGCAGCGGAACGGCCGACAGCAGCGCCCGCGTATACGGATGCTGCGGTTCGCGATACACGTCGCGCTTGTCGCCGAACTCCATCACGCGGCCCAGGTACATCACGAGCACGCGCTGGCTGATGGCTTTCACGACGGCGAGATCGTGCGCGACGAACAGCAGCGACAGCGACAGTTCGCGTTGCAGGTCGCGCAGCAGGTTGACGATCTGTGCCTGGATCGACACGTCGAGCGCCGACACGGGCTCGTCGCAGATCACGAGTTGCGGCTCGCCGATCAATGCACGCGCAATGCCCACGCGCTGGCACTGCCCGCCAGAAAACTCATGCGGATAGCGGCGTAGATGATGGTTGTTCAGGCCGACGCGTTCGAGCATCGTCCGCACTCGCACGCGCATTTCTTCGCGGCCGAGTTGCGGCTGATGCGTCTTCAGCGGCTCCGCGACGATCTGTTCGATCGTCATGCGCGGATCGAGCGATGCAAGCGGGTCCTGGAAAATCATCTGCACGTCGCGGCGAATCTGCGTGGTATCTCGCCTGGCATCGGCGGCAACAGTTTCGCGGCCCTTCCACTGCACGCTGCCTGATGTGACGGGCGCAAGCCCGATGATCGCGCGCGCGAGCGTCGACTTTCCGCAGCCCGATTCGCCGACGAGTCCAACCGTTTCGCCGCGGCGCACGTCGAACGACACGCCGTCGACGGCGCGCAGCGTCGCCTTCTTCGACCACGGAAGGCCGCCCCGCGCGATCTGGAAATGCACGCTGAGCTTGTCGACCTCGAGTAGCGATTCATGAGCGCTCATAGCACCTCCGCGATGGTCTGGACGGGACGATGGCACGCGCGCAACGCACGCGCTTCATCGCCGATCGATTCGAGCGCGGGGCGCGTCGCGCGGCACGCATCCCCGGCGAACGCGCAGCGCGGCGCAAACGCGCAACCCTGCGACGCCTCGCCCGGCAGCGGCGGATTGCCCGCAATGGTCTGCAACGGCTGGTCGTCTGCGTCGGTGAGGCGCGGCAGTGCGCTCAGCAAGCCGATCGTGTACGGATGCGTCGGCGCGGCGAACAACTGTTGCGCGGGCGCCTGCTCGACCGTCTGACCGGCGTACATCACCATCACGTCGTCGCACAGGCCGGCCACCACGCCCATGTCGTGCGTGATCAGGATGATCGCGGTGCCGCGCTCGCGGTTCAGCTCGCGCAGCAGCTCGATGATCTGCGCCTGCACGGTGACGTCGAGGGCCGTCGTCGGTTCGTCGGCGATCAGGATTTCGGGCTCGGACAACAACGCCATCGCGATCATCACGCGCTGACGCATGCCGCCCGAGAACTCGTGCGGGTACATGCCGATGCGGCGTGCGGCATCGGGGATGCGCACGCGCTCGAGCGCTTCGATTGCGCGCGCTTTCGCTTCGCGGCGCGGCAGCTTGCGATGCAGCTGCAGCGTTTCCGTCATCTGCCGCTCGATCGTGAGGAACGGATTGAGCGACGTCATCGGATCCTGGAAGATCATGCCGATGCGGTCGCCGCGAATGCGGTTGAGCGCGGCTTCATTCATCGTCAGCAGGTTTGCGCCGTTGTGCAGCGCTTCGCCGCTGACCTTGCCGTTCTTCGCGAGCAACCCGAGCAGCCCCATCACCGTCTGGCTCTTGCCCGAGCCCGATTCGCCGACGATGCCGAGCGTCCTGCCTTTGTCGAGCGAGAACGACACGCGCTGCACGGCGTCTACGGGCGCGCCGTCGCGGCGCGAGAAGCGCACGCTCAGGTTTTTTACTTCGAGTAATGGCATGTCAGCGGTCCTTCGGATCGAGTGCATCGCGCAGGCCGTCGCCGACGAAGCTCACGCAATAGAGCGTCGCGCACAGCATGAGCGCGGGACACAGCAGCAGCCACGGCGTCGATTCGAGCTTCTGCGCGCCGTCCTGGATCAGCACGCCCCAGCTCGTCATCGGTTCCTGCACGCCGAGTCCGAGAAACGACAGCACGGATTCCGTCAGCACGATGGTCGGCACCGTGACGGTCGCATAGACGACCACCACGCCGATCAGATTCGGCACGATATGACGCGCGATGATCGAACGCGAGTTGACGCCGATCGCCTTCGCCGCGTCGATGAACTCTCGCGAGCGCAACGACAACGTTTGACCGCGCACGACGCGCGCCATGTCGAGCCACGAAAACGCGCTGATCGTCAGCACGACCAGATAGAACGCGCGGCCGAAGAGCGTCATCATCAGGATCGCGATCAGCATGTACGGGATCGCATACATCATGTCGACGACGCGCATCATCACGGCATCGACGCGCCCGCCGAGATAGCCGGCCGTCGCGCCCCACGCGACGCCGATCAGTCCCGACACGAGCGTGCCGAGCAAGCCGACTTCGAGCGACACGCGCCCGCCCACGAGCGTGCGCACGAGCAGATCGCGGCCGAGTTCGTCGGTGCCGAACCAGTGCATGTTGTCGAAGGTCGGCGCGAGGCTGATCGCGGACCAGTCGCTGTCGATCGCATTGTTCGGCGACAGCAGCGGCCCGGCGAAGCACGCGAGCACGATGAGGACCAGCAACAGCAGCGCGATGAAGGCCGCGCGGTTGCGCGCGAAACGACGCGCGGCAGTCGCGAGCGGGCTGCGCGAAGGCGGCGCGTCGGCGACGGTCAAGGTGACAGGTGGCATTCTCATCGGTATCAGTAGCGGATACGCGGATCGAGCCATGCATACGCGAGGTCGACGAGCAGGTTGAAGAGGACGGCGACGGCCGTGGTCAGCACGACGAGGCCGAGCACGAGCGTGTAGTCGCGGTTGATTGCGCCGTTGACGACGAGCTGCCCGAGCCCCGGCAGCGCGAACACCGATTCCGTAACGACGGCCGCCGTGATCGATGAGATGCACACCGAGCCGAGCAGCGAGACGACGGGCATCAGCGCGGGCTTCATCGCGTGGCGCAGGACGATCGTGCGCGCGGGCAGGCCCTTCGCACGCGCGGTGCGAATGAAGTTGCCCGACAGCACTTCGATCATGCTGCCGCGCATCACGCGCGCGATCAGCGCGACGTTGATGAACGTCAGCAGCACGATGGGCAGCACGCGATAACGCCACTCGCCTTCGCCCCAGCCGCCCGCAGGCAGCCAGCCGTGGCCGTCCGCAGTCTTCAGCAGAATCGCGAACACCCATACGAGCAGCGGGCCGAGCACGAACGGCGGCACGACGTTGCCGATATTGCCGAGCACCATCACCGCGAGATCGGTCACGCTGTCGCGGCGCACGGCCGCAATCGTGCCGAGCGCGACGCCGATCACGACCGCGATCGGCACCGAGATGCCGCCGACGCCGAGACTCACGGGCAGCGCCTTCAGCACGAGATCGGTGACGGACCAGTCGGTGTAGCGGAACGACAGGCCCAGGTCGCCGTGCAGCAGTCCACACAGATAGTGCAGATATTGCTGCCACAGCGGCTCGTCGAGGTGATAGCGCGCGTTCAGGTTCGTGATCGTGGCCGCCGACAACTGCTTCTCGGTATCGAACGGGCCGCCCGGCGTGAGGTGCAGCAGCAGATAGCACGCGGTGATCACGGCGAGGATCGTCGGGATCGCCCACAGCGTGCGGCGCAACGTGTATGCAAGCATGGGTGCGGTTCCTGCCGTTTAGTGCTTGAGCACGAACATGTCTTGCGAAGCACGCTGGTCGACGTAGTTCGTCGCCGTATAGCCGCCGACGTACGGCTTCACGAGACGCGCCGCCGAGTACTGGAACAGCGGAATCATCGGATAGTCGTTCATCGCGAACTCATGCGCCTGCGTGAGCAGCGCGGTGCGCTGCTTGTCGTCGGTCTGCTGGTTCGCCTGGTCGATCAGTGCGTCGACCTTCGGGTTGCAGTAGTGCTGGTCGTTCTGCACGCTGCCGCAGCGGATCAGGTCGAAGTACGACATCGCGTCGTTGTAGTCGACGAACCAGCCGTCACGCGACGCCTGCACCTTGCCGTCGTGACGCTGCTTGAGCAGCACCTTGTATTCGACGTTCTCCAGCTTCGCGTTCACGCCGAGCTTCGTGCGCCATTCGGACGTGACGAAGAGCGCGACTTTCTTGTGCAGATCGTTCGTGTTGTACGTGAACGTGAAAGTGAGCGGCTTCGCATCCGAATAGCCCGCTTCCTTCAGCAGGTTGCGCGCGTAGTCGACGCGCTTCGCCATCGGCCACGACGCCCATTCCGGTTTGTAGACGGCTGCGCCTTCCGTGCCCTTCGAGATCAGGCCGTACATCGGCAATTCACCGCCCGCCGTGAGCTTCGACGTCAGCAGGTCGCGGTCCACCACCATCGACAGCGCCTCGCGCACGCGCTTGTCCTTGAACACGGGGTCATCGTTGTTGAGGCTGTAGTAGTACGTGGCGATCTGCAGGCCTGCCTTCAGCTGCGCGCCGAACTGCTTGCCGACCTGGTTGTAGATGCCCGACGGAATCGTGTACGTGTAGTCGAACTGCCCGGCCTGATACATGCGCATCGCCGTCTCATCGCTTTCGATGGGCAGATACGTGACCTTCGTGATCGCGACCTTCGGCGCGTTCCAGTAGTTGCCGTTCTTCGCGATGACGAGACGGTTGTTCGGCTGCCAGTCCGAAAGCGCGAACGCGCCGTTGCCGACGAAGTTCGCGGGACGCGTCCAGTCGTTGCCGAACTTCGTGACGACGGCCTTGTCGACGGGCGCCATGGTCGCCATCGCCGCCAGTTGCGGGAAGAACGCAGCGGGCACTTCCGTCTTCACTTCGAGCGTGTACGGATCGACGGCGCGCACGCCGAGGCTCGTCACGGGCGCCTTGCCCGCGATGATCTGCTTCGCGTTCTTCACGAACTCGACGAGCACCGTGTACTTCGAGCCCGTCTTCGGGTCGACGACGCGCTGCCACGAATATACGAAGTCCGCTGCCGTGACGGGCTGGCCATTGCTCCACTTCGCATCGTGACGCAGCTTGAAGACCCACGTATCGGGCGCGGTGCGCGCCCACGACTGCGCGACGCCGGGGACGATCGCGCCCGCCGCGTCGATGCGCGTGAGGCCTTCGAACAGGTCGAGGCCGATCGTGTTGCCCGTCCACGATTCGATGTGCGCGGGATCGAGCGATTCGGTTTCGGCCGGGACCTGGCGTGTCAGCTCCTGGCTGGCGGCGAGCGTCGCGCCGGACGGAATCACGACGGCCGATGCGTTTTGCTGAAGTGTAAGGACGAGCGCGGTCAGCGCCGTCGTGTAGACGAACGTTGTTTTCATGGTTGAAGTCGCAGGAAGAGTCGGGAGAGGAACGCAAGCGGCACGGATGCCGCTAACGGTTATCCGCGTGATGTGGACCGGGGTGGTCCTTGCTCGGTGTACGGCATAGAGGATTCCTTACAATTATTATTACAGGCATCCTCCACCGCCGATTCATCGCGCTCCCCGACCTGCGGAAGCGCTTCCAACCAGGATTGAATGCCTGCCTTCTAAAACAGCCTCGGCGTACCTACCCAGACGACCACCGACTCTTTCCGGGCCGTATTCGCCCAGCTATGCGGCAGCGTCGATTCGTAATGCGCGCTGTCTCCCGCGCGCAGCACGAAGGTCTTGCCTTCCAGCGTCAACGACACTTGCCCTTCGATGACGTAGATAAACTCTTCACCGGCATGCGTCGTGACTTCGGAACGCTTTTGCCCGGGTGGCATCCTCACAAGGATGGCTTCCAACTGACGGCCCCCCGACAGATTGGTCATCCGGGCAAACAGATTCGCCGAGTCTGCGAAACCAAAAAACTTCAGTTCGTTTGCGCGACACACCGAACGCTCTTCGCTCGGCGTATCGACGAAGTACTGCACCTTGACACCCAACGCATGCGCAATTCCTGCCAGCGACGTGATGGACGGCGATGCGAGACCGCGCTCGACCTGTGACAAAAACGGCTTCGAAATGCCTGCTGCCGTCGCCGTTTCATCGAGTGTGCGCTTCAGCCTTTGCCGCAGCGCGCGGATCTTGTTCCCCAGTGCAAGTGCCGTGTCCTTCTCAAGTGTCGTGACCATAACAAAACCAAATTAGTCCGTCAAAATTAGTTTGATATAAGCAAATCTTGTTAGATGACGTGCCGCTCGCGTGTCCCGCATTGAAGACGTTGACCACGCATCGACGCCGCTCATGTGCGTCAGTTAATTTCGAGAAAGCACTCTATGTTGCCAGATCGCAAGAAGCGCTTATCGGATTCGCATTAGACGACTCGATCCAGATAAGGACGGCGCCTGAATGTCGATGGAAGCTTGAGTGCGGGCCTCAGTGAATTCCCGAAGCGACAAGACGCTTCTTGATGCGCAAAATCGCTACCTCGCGCGGATCGGCCTTGCAGGGCCGATCCGCCTGCACTCCCGTTTGCAGCGATCCTGCGGCGGTCTCTTGATCGGTACGTCCTGACCGGGCTGCCACCGATAACCGAAGGTGAACACGCATGTCGATCCAATCCACAGTCTTTCCTGCCGTCCTTCTTCCGTCATCCCGCCTGCCGTGCACGAGTGTCCCGAACGGGCCGCAACTCCGGTCCGGATACGCGATGCTTTATCATTGAGCCATCGTCACGCGGCTTTTCGCGTTGACGGCCTCCCGCTGAAGTCCTGGTTGTTCCGTTTTCGACGCGGACCGCATCGTCCGTCGCTCGTATCGCACTGAACCGTCGTCGAATGCCGCATGGCGCGCATCGGCCACGGCAAGTCATCGACGATCTCCGGTTTTTCCAGCTTCGCCACGTGGCATGGCGTCGAATCGACGCGTGCGCGCGCGGCTGCTTTTGCATGAATTCGAGGAACACATGAACTCACCCGTATCCCAGACCCGGTCGTTTTCGACCGTCTTTCTCATCGAGATGTGGGAGCGCTTCGGCTACTACGGCATGGCGGCACTGGTCGTGCTGTTCATGATCGACAAGTTCGGTTTCGACGACAGCCACGCGAATCTCACATGGGGCGCGTTCGCGGCGCTCGTGTATGCATCGCCGTCGATCGGCGGCTGGATCGGCGACAAGGTTCTCGGCGCGCGCCGCTCGATGATCTTCGGCGCGCTCGTGCTCGCGGCCGGCTATCTGATGCTCGCGCTGCCGAACGACAGCCTTGACTACATGTATGCGTCGCTCGGCGTGATCGTGGTCGGCAACGGCCTGTTCAAGTCGAACGCGGCGAATCTCGTGCGCCGCATCTACGAAGGCGACGACGCGCGCATCGACAGCGCGTTCACGATCTACTACATGGCGGTGAATATCGGCTCGACGGTATCGATGCTCGCGACGCCGTGGATCAAGGATCACTGGGGCTGGCACACGGCGTTCGCGGTCTGCTGCGGCGGCATGCTGATCGGCGTGATCAACTACTTCCTGATGTTCCGCACGCTGTCGCATGTCGGTTCCGCACCGGATGCCGAACCCGTGCGCTGGATGCGCGTGCTGGCCGTCGCGCTCGGCGGCATCGCGCTCGGCACGGCGACGATGTTCGTGTTGCAGCACAAGGCGATTGCCGTCGCATGCGTCTATACGGCGGGCGTCGCGATTCTGGCGATCTTTGCATACATGCTGCTCAAGTGCGAGCGCTCGGAACGTTCGGGCCTGCTCGCCGCGCTGATTCTCGTATTGCAGGTCATCCTGTTCTTCGTGTTCTATCAGCAGATGTCGACGTCGCTGACGCTCTTCGCGCTGCGCAACGTCGATCCGACGTTCTCGCTGTTCGGCTCGCATCTGTTCACGTGGAGCGCCGCGCAGTTCCAGGCGCTGAACCCGATATGGATCATGCTGCTGAGCCCGATTCTCGCGACGCTGTATACGAAGCTCGCGAAAAACGGCAAGGACGTGCCTGTCGCGGCGAAGTACGCGTTCGGTTTCGCAGTGGTCGCGGCAGGCTTTTTCGTCTATGCATGGAGTGGCAGCTTCGCGGTGAACGGCCGCGTGTCGTCGTGGTGGATGGTCGGCGGCTACGGGCTGTACTCGCTGGGCGAGTTGCTGGTGAGCGGCCTCGGCCTCGCGATGATCGCGCGCTACGTGCCCGCCCGCATGAGCGGCTTCATGATGGGCGCTTATTTCGTGGCCACGGGTGTCTCGCAGTATCTGGGCAGCGTCGTCGCGAATCTGGCGAAGATGCCGGCCGGCGATCTCGATCCGATGACTTCGCTGCCGCTGTATACGAAGCTCTTTACCGAACTCGGCTGGCTCGCGGCCTTCGGCGCCGTGGTCGCGATCCTGCTGTTGCCGCTGATGGGCAAGCTGTCGCGCGCGCATCATCGCTGCGCCGAGGAAGCGCGTGAGGATTCGCGCAAGGCCGGGGCGATGGCTGCGTCGGCGCAATGACGCCGCGGCCCTGCGGGGCCGTTCAGTTTCAGTGGATCCCGGAAGGCGCGCCGTTGGGCGCGCCTTTTGTTTTTGCGCTTCGTTTTTACGCGCTGCGCTCGCCGACGAATCAGGCGATACCCGTCGCGGACCCGGCCGCCGATTCCCACGGTAAGCTTGCAAAAACACAGCAAGCGAAGCAACGGGACCACATGGACATTCACATCGCCGTCGAGGGCCGCCACGATCTCGCCGGGCAGATCTATCGGCAACTGCGGGCAGGGATTATCGAAGGCCGCCTTGCGGGCGGCACGCAACTGCCGTCGACGCGCGATCTCGCGACGCAACTCGGCGTGTCCCGCAAGACGACGCTCGATGTGTTCGAGCGCCTGCTCGCCGAAGGCTTCCTGAATGCGCGCGCGGGCTCGGGCACGTTCGTCGCCGAAGGATTGCAGCGCCTCCCCGCCGAACGCTCGTCGCACGCGCGCGCCGCGCATGACGCGTTCGGCACGCTGGGAGCGCACGGCTTGCATGGCGCAAGATCGGCTGTGCAGTCCAGCGCCCGCGCGCAGCCGGTGTGGTCCGCCGTGCCCGAAGTGCTCGGTCCGCAGCCGACGCTCGGCACGTCATTCGACTTTGTCGGCGGCATCACCGACAAGTCCCATTTCCCGTTCGACGTCTGGCGCCGCTGCGTGAATCACGCGCTGCGCGTGCAATCGCGTGGACGCGGCACGTATCGCGATGCCGCAGGCGAACAGGAGCTGCGGCTTGCGATTTCGCGCTATCTCGCGTTCAGCCGCGCGGTCGCGAGCAACTGGGAAGACGTCATCGTGACGCAGGGCGCGCAGCACGCGCTCGATCTGATCGCGCGCGTCACGCTGCGCCCCGGCGACGTCGCCGTTGTCGAAGATCCCGGCTATCCGCCCGCGCGCGCGTGTCTGACGGCTGTCGGCGCGAAGGTCGTGCCCGTGCCCGTCGATGCCGACGGCCTGGTCGTCGGCAAGCTGCCGAAGAACGCGCGCCTCGTCTATGTCACACCGTCGCATCAGTTTCCGCTCGGCATGCCGATGAGTCTCGCACGGCGCGTCGAGCTGCTCGAATGGGCGCAGCAACGCGATGCCGTCATCATCGAAGACGACTACGACTGCGAATACCGCTTCGAAGGACGCCCGATGGAGCCTTTGAAAAGCCTCGATCGCGCGGGCCTCGTCGCCTACGTGGGAACGTTTTCGAAGACCATCTTTCCCGAGCTGCGCGTCGGTTACACGGTGCCGCCCGCGTCGCTGTTCGACACGCTGAAGAAGGCGAGGCAGATCGGCGACTGGCACGGCTGCTCGCTGACCCAGACGGCGCTCGGCAGCTTCATGCTGAACGGCGACTTCGCCAAGCACGTCAAGCGCATGCACAAGCTGTACGCCGCGCGCCGCGCGTGCCTGCTCGCGCATCTTCAAGGCGGCCTCGCGCGATGGTTCGAACCGATCGTGCCGACGGCGGGTATTCACCTGGCCGCGCTGCTCAAGGCGCCGCTCACGGAAGCCGCCGTGATCGAAGCGGCGCGCGACGAGTCGATCGCGCTGCACGGTCTCGCGCCTTTCTTCGTCCGCGCGAAACAGCGGCCGGGGCTGGTGTTCGGCTATGGCGGCATCGAGGCGGAGCATATCGACGCGGCGCTCACGAAGCTCGCGAAGCTGATGCCGCGTGTCGAATCAAGGACTTGAGTCTCGACGATTCGCGCTGGACAGGTGTGCCGAAATCGCTTGCCGTTCACGTTTACCCCTTAAAAACAGGCGTGAAATGAGCGAGATAGTCTGCGCCGCGCAACAAACCGTAACCGTTACACACAAAAGATTCGCTCAGAAACCAAAAGCGCTTGTAGAATCCGGCCTTGAAGCGTGTGCATATCGCGTGCGCTTCTCGCTTTTACTGAACCCTAGAGGTAGGAGAAACATGGCGACTTCCGCAAAAAAGGTAGCCAAGAAGGCTGCTACGGTACCGACCAAGAAGGTTGCTGCAAAGAAAGCTGCTGCTCCCGCAAAGAAAGTCACGGCTAAGAAGGTCGCCGTGAAGGCGTCTGGCGCTCCGTCGCCGATCAAGGACACCTTCACGAAGGCCTCGCTGGCTGCACACGTTGCGGAGCGCGCGGGCGTCGAGCCGAAGTCGGCGAAGGCAGTTCTGGCTGCTCTCGAAGACACGATCCTCGGTTCGGTTCACAAGAAGGGCGCTGGTGAATTCACGCTGTCGGGTCTTCTGAAGATCGTCGTCCAGGCTGTTCCGGCGAAGAAGAAGCGCTTCGGCAAGGACCCGTTCACGGGTGAAGAGCGCTGGTTCCCGGCCAAGCCGGCAAGCGTGCGCATCAAGGCACGTGCGCTGAAGAAGCTGAAGGACGCAGCAGCAGCGTAATCGATGTCGACGGCAGCGGCGCAACCCGCTGCCGCGTTCATCCGAATCCCCGCAACGCGCAAGCGTGCGGGGATTTTTTTGTCTGCACGTGTTTGCCCCTGCATCGCGTCATATTCCCAAAGACGGTTCGCGTCTGCATCGAAGCGAGCCGCACGCGCGACGCCACGCACTTTAGTGGCGCATCGCGTACCGCCGCGCTACGATGGCACCGAGTCGTCTGCCCATCCGCGTGCGCGCTTCGAGTGCATCCGCTGCGCGCCGCGCGTGTAAAGCAAATGGCATAACGCTTGCTTGAACGTGATCGACAACCGAATGCGCAGCGCATTCGCCTTCGATCCGACAAAAAGAGTGGGGCGTGACATGCGATGCTATGACGAGATGCGTCATCACGATGACGCCGTGCGGCCGCATTATCAGCGGTTCGAGCGCTGGCTCGTGCAGCAGGGCAACGAAGCGATCGCAAGAAAGCGGGCTGAGGCCGATCTTCTGTTTCGCCGGGTCGGCATCACGTTCGCGGTCAACGGCGATCTGTCCGGCACGGAGCGCCTCATCCCGTTCGATCTGATTCCGCGCATCATCCCGCGCGGCGAGTGGCAGACGCTCGAAGCGGGACTGAGGCAGCGCGTGCAGGCGCTCAATCTCTTCATCCACGACGTCTATCACGAGCGCAACATCGTGCGCGCGGGCGTCGTGCCCGCCGATCAGGTCTACACGAACGCGCAGTACCGGCCGGAGATGCAGGGCGTCGACGTGCCGCTCGGCGCCTATGCGCACATCGCGGGCGTCGATGTCGTGCGCGCCGGCGAGAACGGCGACTTCTACGTGCTCGAAGACAATCTGCGTGTGCCGTCGGGTGTCTCGTACATGCTGGAGAACCGCAAGATGATGATGCGGCTCTTCCCCGAACTCTTCGTGCAGAACCGCATCGCGCCCGTCGCGCACTATCCCGACCTGCTGCTCGATACGCTGCGCTCGGTGGCGCCCGCGGGCGTCGACGATCCCGTCGTCGTCGTGCTGACGCCCGGCATGTACAACTCCGCTTACTTCGAGCACACGTTCCTCGCGCAACAGATGGGCGTGGAACTCGTGGAAGGCAAGGATCTGTTCGTCGACGACAACTACGTGTTCATGCGCACGACGCAAGGGCCGCGGCGCGTCGACGTGATCTACCGGCGCGTCGACGACGACTTTCTCGATCCGCTCGCGTTCCGTCCGGACTCGGCGCTGGGCGTGCCGGGTCTGTTGACGTCGTATCGCGCGGGCCGCGTGGCGCTCGCGAACGCGATGGGCACGGGCATCGCCGACGACAAGTCGATCTACCCGTACGTGCCCGAGATGATCGAGTTCTATCTGGGGGAGAAGCCGATCCTGAACAACGTGCCGACCTACCAGTGCCGCAAGCCGGACGATCTCGCGTATACGCTCGCGCATCTGCCCGAGCTCGTCGTCAAGGAAGTGCACGGCGCGGGCGGCTACGGGATGCTGGTCGGGCCGGCGTCGACGTCGGCGGAAATCGAGGCGTTCCGCCAGCGGCTGATCGGAAAGCCGGCGGGCTACATCGCGCAGCCGACGCTCGCGCTGTCCGCGTGTCCGACCTTCGTCGAAGCGGGGATAGCGCCGCGTCATATCGATCTGCGCCCGTTCGTGCTGTCGGGCAAGACCGTGACGATGTGCGCGGGCGGACTCACGCGCGTCGCGTTGCAGGAGGGCTCGCTCGTCGTCAACTCATCGCAGGGGGGCGGCACGAAAGACACCTGGATGGTCGACTGAACTGCATTCGACCGATGCTTTGAAGAGCCGGGCGTCCGCCGATCGCGACGGACGCCGCGCGAAAAACGGGCAACCCGGCGCGCTCGCCGTCACATGCTGACGCAAGCGCGCGCCATCAACTCGGAAAGCCGACATGCTGAGCCGCACCGCCGATCATCTGTTCTGGATGGCCCGTTACATGGAGCGCGCCGAGAACACCGCGCGCATGCTCGACATCAACCTGAAAGCGCAACTGCTGCCGCAGACGCCGGAGCAGGAAGAGCGCGCGCAGCGTTCGGTGCTGCGCATCTCCGAGCTCGAAGACGCGTTCGCGCAGCGCCATGCGGAGCCGACGCGCGAAAACGTGCTCGACTTTATGGTCGCCGATCCGGCGAATCCGTCGAGCATTCATGCGTGCCTGCAGGCGGCGCGCGAGAACGCGCGCGCGGTGCGCGGCACACTGACGACAGAGTGGTGGGAAACGATCAACGACACGTGGCTCGAATTCAACGAGCGCACGCGCCACGGCCAGGTGGCGAGCAATCCCGCCGCGCTGTTCGAATGGGTGAAGTTCCGCTCGCATCTGTCGCGTGGCGTGACGATCGGCACGGCGTTGCAGGACGACGCGTTCTTTTTCACGCAGCTTGGCACGTTCCTCGAACGCGCGGACAACACGGCGCGCATTCTCGACGTGCGTTTCGCCGACGCCGTGCCGAATTCGCGCGAGGCCGCCCGTCAACTCGAAGACTTCTATTACTGGACGTCGATCCTGAGTTCGGTGTCGGCGCTGGAGATCTACCGCAAGGTGTATCGCGATGTCGTGACGCCCGCACGCGTGGTCGAGCTGATGATCCTCAACTCGCAGATGCCGCGCTCGCTGCTGGCGTCGCTCGACGGCGTCTGCGAGAACCTCGCGATGCTGCGCACGCAAGGCTCGAACCAGTGCGAGCGCTTCGCCGGCAAGCTGCGCGCCGAGCTGCTTTACGCGGATATCCGGCAGATTTTCGAAGCCGGCCTGCACGCGTGGCTCACGCAGTTCCTTGCCCGCGTGTTCGAACTCGGCAACATGGTCGCGCGGACCTATCTGATGCTGCCTGTTGCATGACGGAGTCCCCTCAATGTTTCTCTCGATCCGCCACGACACGTCCTACCGCTACGAATCGACGGTCCACTATTCGATCCAGCAGCTGCGCCTCACGCCGTCGAGCGGTGCTTCGCAAGTCGTGCGGCGCTGGACGCTCGAAGCGCCCGGCAAGCTCGATTCGACCTTCGACGCCTACGGCAACGTGCTGCACACGCTCGTGCTCAACAAGCCGCACGACGAGATTCGCGTGCACGTATCGGGCGAAATCGACACTTTTCCGCTGATCGACGGGCGGCTCGGCGACGCCGCGGGCGCGATTCCGCTCGAGCATTTCACGTGCGCGACGCGTCTGACCGAGTGCGATCCCGCTATTCGCGATCTGGCCGCGTCGGCGCCGCCCCTCGACAGGCCGGCGGCGCTGATCGCGCTCGCGGAGAAAATCGTCGACCGCGTGACGTTCGAGCCGGGCGTCACGGGCGTGGCGAGCACGGCGTCACAGGCGCTCGCGCTCGGCAAGGGCGTTTGCCAGGATCACGCGCATCTGATGCTCGCGTGCTGCCGCGCGCGCGGCCTGCCGGCGCGCTACGTGAGCGGCTATATCGAACCCGGCGAGGTCGAGCACGCAGCGAGTCACGCGTGGGTCGATGTGTGGCTCGCGGGCCTGGGCTGGGTTTCCGTCGACGTCACGCACGCGGCGTTCGCAAGCGAGATGTATTGCCGGCTCGCGGCGGCGCGCGACTACGAAGCGGCGTCGCCCGTGCGCGGACGGCGTATCGGCGGGCTGGAGGAGACACTCGATGTGTCGGTTGCGGTGAAGGCGCAGGAGCAGACGGAACAGTAAGGCGTTTCCAGTCCGCAGCGCGTGCCTTTAGTCGCGCAATCGGCTGCGTTGCGGTCAATCGAAATGGCACGGCCTCGCTAGCGCATAGCTGGCCGATGTCATTCCAATAGAAACATCGTGCCCGGATTTTCATATAAGTCTATAGGCCGATCGCATTGCGCGATTTAACAATGGCCGGTCCATTTGCCGTCCCTTAATAAATTGAAAGAGACGCGGCGCGGCGTTTTTCAAATCGATGAATGCAGTGCAAGCCTGCCGGCCGATGCAGTCGAGGTCACTGCATCGTGCTCAATTCAGCCGTATTTCGAATGATTTGTGCGGAATTTATGGGGCAAACGTTTGTAGCGTGTTCCGATAGCTCAAGCTGGCGGCCAACTGTCCGTTAACAGTAGTACGGGCAAATCGGGACATCGCGGTCGCTCGGCAATGCGAGCAGGACCGGGTTCCAATACGGGCGATTAACCATCTGAGGACCTTGCTCTGCGCAAGGGTGCCTTTCTCGGCATTTTGCCGCTCCAATTCGCGTGCTCAGCGCTGTGCTTGCCCGAAATGTCCACTGGAGTTTTGAGATAATGAGCGCCGGGCTCGCATCAGGAAATGGGTTGGTTGGCGTTTGTTCGCAGTTGACGAGTTGCAGAAATAACGACGACGCGGCTGTTTCAGCTGTCTACGGGGTTGGGGTTGCAGAACATTGGGCAACGCGTGCTGGCGCCTGCGCGCGGCAGGCAGCATATCGCGTTGCACGTGCGGAGGGCGGACCACCTTCTTCCTGCGATACGGTCGGTTCGACGGGCGCACTACCTTGCGACCTTCTGGTGACCGGGTTCACGCCGGACTTCGTGCCGGCCGCGCGCTCAGAACAGCGACCTTATTCAACCCGAGGCCAATGGGCCGCACAGCGTGATCCACGCGATTGCGCAGATCGGCACGGCGACAGTGACGGCCGTGCTGCCGCAGTCTTTTGCTCGGCCGGACAGGTCATGCCCGTCAGGCGAGATGCGATCGATCGTCGCCTCGATGCCCGAATTGGCAAGTTCGACAAGCAGGACCAGCAGCGTGGTTGCGACAGGCATCGCACGCTCGACAGTGGGCAGCGGCACTATCGCAGCCGATGGAATCACCACCATAGCGGCGATCAGTTCCTGACGGAAAGCGCTTTCGTGGGGCACGGTTGCGACGAACACCCGATACGAGTGGCGCAGTGCGAAAAGCCCTCGCATCGGACCGTTGCGTTTGCACGTTTTTGCGAGTGACGTCGAACCAGTCGATCGACGCATGATGGGACAATAAATTGATTGCCGGAAGTTATTACATAGTGCTGCCGCCATTGATCTCGCTGGAATTGCAACCAGCCCTCTCCGACTCGTTGACGGGTCCACGAAATGACCATCTGATAGTGCCGCGCGCCACGCGCATGCTTTCCAGCGAGTCGACGCGCTCATGAAAACATTCGTGTCGGCTTGTCTCGCCGCATCGCTTGCGGGTGCGTCTCTCGTGTTTGCCGGTCTCCCCGCGCATGCACAAACCAGCGCTGAGTCTGCTGTGCGTACGCCGGCGGCGCATGTTGCCGCCAGCGTGCCGGGAGGCGCCGATGCTCGCATCGCGCCCTCATCGGACGCCTCTGCGCAGCATGTTTCTTTCGCTGCATTGGGTGCCTGGCAGCCGCTCGATCTGCATGGTCTCGACGACACGCGCACCGTGAATCTCGGCGTGCGGCTCGATCATGCCGTGAGCGCTGCATGGCTGCGTCTGCGGTTCACGTACTCGCCCGCGCTCGTTTTTCCGATCTCGCACATGAAGGTGACGCTCAACGGCGAGGCGTTCGCGACCGTGCCGTTCGACCGCGAGCACGCGGGTCAGATGGTGACCCAGGACATTCCGCTCGATCCACGTTTTCTGACCGACTACACGCAGATCGGCCTCAACCTCGTCGCGCATTACACGCTCGACCATTGCGAGGACCCGGATAGTTCCGCGTTATGGGCCCAGATCAGCCCCACGAGCGAGGTGATTCTGCAGACCTCGCCGATCCGTCTGCCCAACGATCTGGCGTTGCTGCCTGCGCCGTTCTTCGACCGGCGCGACGTCGGCCGGCTCGACCTTCCGTTCGTGCTGCCGCCGTCGCCTGACAACGCGACGCTGCGCAGCGCGGCGATCGTCGCGTCATGGTTCGGCGCGCTCGCCGACTACCGCGGCGCGCGCTTTCCGGCGCTCGACGCGTTGCCAGCCAACAGTCACGCCGTCGTGATCGGCACGCGCGCGCAGTTGCCGGCCGCACTCCCGTTGCCGGATGTCGACGGGCCGATGCTGATCGTCGCGGACAACCCGAGCGCTCCCGCGCAGAAGCTGCTCGTCGTCACGGGGCGCGACGCGAGCGAAGTCGATGAGGCTGCCTACGCGCTCGTCCTCGGCAAGAACGCCATGTCGGGGCCGGCCGTGCGCGTCTCGCAGGTCGATATCGGCGCGCCGCGCAAGCCTTATGACGCGCCTCGCTGGCTGCCTGTGGACCGGAAGGTGGCGTTCCACGAACTCGTCGACAACTCGCAGCAGTTGCAGGTGACGGGCAGCACGCCGGACGCGATCCGGCTCAACCTGCGCGTGCCCGCCGACATTTTCTCGTGGAGCGGAGCGGGCGTGCCGCTCGAACTCAAGTATCGCTACACCGCGCCAACGGTGCAGAACAATTCCGCGCTCGCGATCGAAATCAACGATCAGCTTGTGAAGTCCTACCGGCTTCCACCCGCGAAAGCTGAAGATGCCCAGGGCCATCTGCAGTTGCCGCTGCTGTCGGCTGCAGGCGGAGGCGCGGCGAGCGCGCTGGAGATTCCTGCTTTTCGCGTCGGCAGCGCGAACCAGCTGCAGCTGCGCTTCCGTCTGGACTCGCAGAAGACGGGACTGTGCCAGAGCGTCGCGGCCAATCCCGTGCAGGCCGCGATCGACCCCGACTCGACAATCGACTTTTCCCGCTTCATCCATTACGCGGAGATGCCCAATCTCGCGTACTTCTCGAACAGTGGTTTTCCGTTCACGCGGTATGCGGATCTTGCGCAGACTGCCGTCGTGATTCCTGAGCATCCGTCGCGCGAAGAACTCGAATCCATGTTGACGATGCTCGGACATATGGGGCAGTGGACGGGGCTGCCGTCGTTGCGCGTGCAGATCAGGCGCCCGTCGGAAGTCCCGGCGGTGCCCGACAAGGATCTGCTCGTGATCGGCACGGGCGGTTCGATGCCGCTCTTCGCGCGTTGGCGCACGAGCTTGCCGCTCGCGATCGACGGGGCAAAGGGCGGCATCCATCCGGTGTCTTTCTCCGTCCGCGAGCACTGGCGGGATGGCTCGCTGTTGCCGAAAGGCGGCGCGCACCTCGACCGCGATGGTGCGCTCGCGGCGCTGATCGGATTCGAAGTGCCCGGCAGCCTTCATCGCAGCGTCGTCGCGTTGACGGCGACCGACGAAGCGCATCTCCTGGCGCTGCTCGACGCATTCGACAAGGCCGATAGCGTGGGCAAGGTGCAGGGCGACGTCGCGCTGATCCGTGCAGATTCGGTGGAAAGCATGCGGGTCGGGCCGACCTATCTGGTCGGTGAATTGCCGTGGTACGCGCCGCTCTGGCGCTATGCCGTCGAGCATCCGTTGCTGCTTGGTGTTCTCGGCGTGATTGCGGGTCTTCTGCTGGCGATCGGCGCATTCGCAGGTTTGCAGGCGCTCGCAGAGCGGCGGCGGGGAATCTGAGCGATGCCGATGTGCCGTGAAAAGCAGCAGCGCACGCCGGGCGCGCGTTCAGCGTGTTTGCGCAGACCACGAGTCCGCGCGCGAGGGGCGTGCGTGAGGGCGCTTGCTGGCGCGCTGACGTTGTTCGGATGGGTGCTTGCGCATGCTGCAACCGTCGACCTCACGGACGCGGCGGGACGGGACAATCCAGCGCAAGCCGTCGCGACGCAATCATGCGGCGCGCCCCAGGTCTGGCCGCGTTGGCAAGGGTTTCTCCAGCAATTCGTCTCCGCGGACGGTCGTGTGATCGACGTGGGCTCGGCCGATGAGCGTACCGTCTCCGAGGGACAGGCCTACGCGCTGTTCTTCGCGCTGGTCGCCAACGACCGCGCGAGCTTCGACAGACTTTTGCGCTGGACGGAAGTCAACCTCGCCGAGGGCGATCTGGCGACGCATCTGCCGGCATGGCTATGGGGGCGCCGCACGGATGGCGAATTCGCTGTGCTCGATGCAAACGCGGCGTCCGATGCGGACCTGTGGATCGCCTACGCACTGCTCGAAGCCGGCGCGCTGTGGGGCGAACGCAGCTACTTTGCGCGTGGTGCGCTGCTCGCGAGGCACGTGCTCGATGCGGAGACTGCTTACGTTCCCGGTCTGGGTCTCACGCTGCTGCCCGGGCCTGTGGGCTTCCATCCGGAGCCGGACCTCTGGCGTGTGAATCCGTCTTATTCGCCCCCACAGGTGTTGCGGGGCATCGGTACGCGCTTGCCGTCCGACGCTCGCTGGGCTCGCGTCGTCGAAAGCGGCTCGCATGTGCTGCTGGATACGGCGCCTCTCGGCTACGCGCCGGATTGGGCGCTCTACCGTCGTGGAAACGGCTTTCAGCCCGACACCGAAACGCATGCTGTCAGCGCATACAACGCAATTCGCGTGTACCTGTGGACGGGCACCATGAACGCGCGCGATCCGCTGTCGAACCGGCTTGCCGAGCACTTCAAACCCTACGCGGACTTTATTGCCGCTCACGGCGCCCCGCCCGAAACGATCGATGCCGTGAGCGGCAAGCCCGGCCAGAACATGGGCAATGCGGGGTTTTCCGCGGCGTCGGTGCCATTCCTCGATGCGCTTGGCCGCGCGCCGCTCGCCGACGCGCAGGTCGCGCGGATCGATACGCTCGACGCACAAACGCCGCCCGGCTACTACTCGAGTGTGTTGACTCTGTTCGGACTCGGCTGGCGCGAAGGCCGCTATCGCTTCGCTGACGATGGCACGCTCGATGTGCGCTGGAGCGCGGCATGTCACGGAGGCGCGCGTTGAACGTGCATCGCGTCGCATGCGCTGCCGCATTCCGCCGATCGCGAGCGAGAGGCGTGCAAGCGGCTATCGCCAGCCTGGTCATGTGCGCGGGATTCGCGTCCGCCGACGCGCAGGCGTCGACCGCGACGACAGGATCGGCGGGGCGGGTACGGCCCGCGTCCGGTGCCTCGATGCTGCCCGCGCCCGCAAGCGATGCCGCGCAGCGATTGCCCGCCGACGCTCAGCGCCTGCTCGCCGCTGCGCGCATGTGGTCAAGCAAGCATCGCGACGATCTGGCTTCGCAGGCGATCAACAAGGCGCTGCTGATCGCGCCCGACACGCCCGACTTGCTGGCCGAGCGGGCGCGCATTCAATTGAGGCTCGGACGCACTCGCGAAGCGCAGGAAGCGCTTGCGGGTCTGCGGCGGTTGGCTCCTGCCAGCGCGCAGACGGAGGCGCTCGCCGACGAGTTGCGCGTCGCGACGAGCGGCCGCGAAGAGTTCGCCACCGTCCGTCTGCTCGCACGCAGCGGCCAGTCGGCCGAGGCCACGCGCCGGCTCGTCGCGCTGTTTCCGCATGGCGCGCCGCCCGGCCCGCTCGGTGTCGAGTATTACCAGATTCTGTCCGGCACGAAGGAGGGCAGGGTGCTCGCCATCGATGGGCTGCGCCGGCGCATTGCCGCGAACCCTGACGACGTCGACGCGATGCTCGTTCTCGCCGGGCTGCTAAACGGCGGCAACGACACGCGCGCGGAGGCGAATCGCCTCGCATGGCGGCTCGCCTTGCGACCGGACGCCGATCACGCCGCGGCCATGAACGTCTGGCGCCACGTGCTGCAATCGGCGGGCGCAGATCCGGCCTATCTCGACGCGCTGCGCGCCTGGCTTGCGCTGGTGCCGGACGACACGGAGTTCCGGGACCGCGTGGCGGCGATCGACGCCCGGCTCGACGCACAGCGCCGGCTGGAGCGAGACCCGGACTATATCGCGGAGCAGCGCGGGCTCAAGGCGCTTGCACGCGGCGATCTCGTCGGCGCGGAGCCGCTTCTCGTCCAGGCGGCCCGTGCACGGGCAGACGACGCGGACGCGGTCGGCGGCCTCGGGCTCGTGCGGATGCGCGAGGGACGGCGCGACGAGGCGCGCGTGTTGTTCCTGCGCGCGGCCACGCTCGACGCGGACAATCGCGGCAAATGGGAAGGTCTCGCGCGCACGGCGGCGTTCTGGGCGACGCTCGCCGATGGCCGCGCAGCAGCGGCAGCGGGTCGCGCGCAGGACGCGGCGAACGCGGCGCGCAGCGCACTCGCGATGCAACCGGACAGTCCCGATGCCAAGTTGCTGCTTGCCGACGCGTTGCTTGCCGGGCAAGACTGGCAGGGCGCGGAGCCGTTGCTGCGCAGCCTTTTGTCGGCGCGCGAGCCGGGCCTCGGCGCCGTGCGCAGCATGCAGACGCTGCTCGATGCAACAGGACGCGGCGAGCGGTTCGGACCGCTGATCGAGGCGCTACGCGGCCGCTTCAGCGACCCGGCGGACAGGCGCAGCCTCGATGCGATGCGCGGCGGCGTGTTCGCGGACGAGGCCGCGCGCGAGGCCGCGCAGGGCAGTCTGGGCCCGGCCGCGCAGCGTTACGAGGCTTCGCTGCGGCTCTCACCCGACGCGCCGTGGACACGCTTCGCGCTCGCGCGGCTCTATCGCGACATCGGGTTGCCGCAACTCGGACGCGACGTGATGAACGATGGCGTGAAGCAATACGGGTCGCCGGAAATGTTCTATGCCAGCGCGCTCTATCTGAATTCCATCGACGATGTGGCGGGTGCGAAGCAGGCACTCGCGCGTGTCGACGACGCCGGGCGCAGCGATAGCATGCGAGCGCTCGCGCGCAAGCTCGATGCGCAACTTGCGCTGGCCGACGCGCGTGCCGCGCTCGCATCCGGCGACCGGGCTGGCGCGACGCGCATGCTCGAACACGCCCAGACGCTGGCGGCCGACGACCCCGATATGCTGGCGGGCGTGGGCACGATGTGGATCGATGCAGGCGACGCAGATCGCGGCCTCGCTTTGCTGCGGGACTGGATTCGCGTGAACCGCGAGCGCGCGGATGCAGGCGTGCGTCTGCGATACGGCGATCTGCTCGGGCATGCGCGTCGGGACGCCGAGCTCGATGGCTGGCTTGCGCAGATTCGAACGGTAGATGGACTTGACGAAAGCGAACGCTCGCGGCTCGAAGATCAGGCGCTGCGTCTTGCGTTGCGCGAGATCGACGATGCACTGGACAGCGACGACTACGCGCGCGCGCAGCGGTTGCTCGCTCGCGTCAGCGCGGCGGGCCAGCGGGACCCGCGCTATGCGCTCGAGGTCGCCGATGTGCAACGCGCGCAGGGGCACTACGACGCGGCCCGCGCCGCGCTCGAGCCATTGCTCGCCGCTACGCCGGAGAACGTGGACGCCCAGCTTGCGCTTGCGCGCATCGACGCGGAAGACGGCGAACGACGCGCTGCCCTTGCCGTCGTGCGGCGCGTCGTCGACGCGGCACCCGACGACGATGTCGACACGCGCCTTTCTGCGGCCCGAAGGCTGTCCGTGCTGGGCCAGTACGCGGAAGCCGGACAGATCACGGACGCCTTGCGCGTCGCTTACCCGGGGCGAGCGGACGTTACGGTGCAGGCTGGCCGCATTGCACAGGATCTCGGTCATTATCAGGAAGCCGAATCGTTGTACCGGCTGTCGGCGCATGAAGAGAAGCTGGCGGGCGTGACTTCGGGCGCCGCCGACGGCACGCCCGCGCAGGCCGCGCTAGCCGGGTTGCAGCAGCGCCGCGATCCGATGATCGAAGCCGGCGTGCTGCCCGCGTACAAATCGGGTGACGCAGGCATCTCCGAGTATCACGCGTGGCAGGCGCCCGTGTACGTGCAGATCCCGTATCGCTATGACGGACACTTCTTCGCGCATATCGACGCCGTGACACTCGATGCCGGCAAGCTGTCGCTGGGCGACTGGCCCAACGATATCGGCGGCGCCAACACCTTTACGCGCGACACGTTCGGCACGTTTGCGAGGGTCGATAACGCGGACCTGGCGCAACTCACCCAATGGAGAGCCAACAACCCGGCGCTGGCCGACGCAGTCAACGCGAACGTGCAGCGCTATGCGAGCCAGCGAGCGACGGGCGTGGCACTGGGTACGGGCTATGTATCGGACGCGTGGCGCGTCGACATCGGCACGACCCCGCTCGGCTTTCCTGTCCATTACCTGGTGGGCGGCATACGCTACCGCTTCGATGCCGGTCCGGCGAGCTTCAGCGCGAGTGTGTCCCGGCGCCCGGAGACGGGCAGCGTGCTTGCCTACGCCGGCATGCACGATCCGGTGACGGGAGCCGTCTGGGGAGGCGTGCGGCGTGACGGCATCGATCTGCATTCGGCGATCGACGTCGGCCGCGTCAGCGTGTTCGCCGACCTGGGTGTCGCCGAGCTGACCGGGCGCAACGTTGCGTCGAACCAGGAGGTCACGCTGCGCACAGGCTTCATCACTCCCGTCTGGCAGCGCGCCACCATGCGCGTGAACACCGGCCTCATCGGCAATGCCTGGCATTACACCGACAATCTGCGCTTTTACAGCTACGGGCAGGGCGGCTACTACAGTCCGCAGCGTTATCTGTCGCTCGGCGTGCCGCTCGAATGGGAGGGGCGGCACGATGCGCTCACCTGGGACATCACGGCGACTGTCGGATTGTCGAACGCCTACGAAAAGGACTCGCCCTATTACCCGAACGGATTGCCGTCGTTCTACGGCCCCGGCTTTCCGGCACTCGTCTCCGGCAGCAACCTGGTCTACGGAGGCAGCTCGACGCAGGGCGTGAGTTTTTCGTATGGGATTTCGGCCATTGCGCAATATCGCTTCAATGCGCACCTGGTAGCGGGTGTGCGCGTCGAGATCGATCACGCGCACGACTACGCGCCGAGCGCAGGCATGGTGTATGTGCGCTATTCCTTCGACGCGCGCAAAAAGGACCGCAGCCTGTCGCCGACACCGGTTCGCCTGTATTCGAGCTTTTGAACGGCGCATCGATCAACGAACGGACACTTTCATGGACACCGCTTCCTCCTCCCTCGCGACGACGGGCGCTCTACCGCTCTGGCGCTGGCTGGCAGCCGCGAAGAGCATGCTGCGCCCGCCCTCTGCGAGGACCGGTCGGCTTGGAGTCGACGGCCTGCCCGACGACTGGGCGTGGATCGAGAACGGCAAGCTCTACGCGGTGTACGCGACGGGAGGCACGCCGGCCGCGGACGCGCTGATCTGGGCGAGCGTGCGGACCGCGCAATCGCGCCACGTGACCGTGGTGCTGGCGCGAGAACGTGACGCCGTCACCGCGCGGCTGCGCGAACTCGGCTTCGCCGACGATCGTCCCGCGCGTGGCTGGCCCCGTGGCCTGAACGTGCTCGCGATGCCTCCCGAGGCAGCGCACGCCGAACGCGGCGCGCGCCCCGTCGCATTCGCGCGTCTGATTGGCGCGCTGCATGCGCTTCGCAGATTCGGCGTGCGCCGGCGGGCGCTTTACATCATCGAGGGAGGCGAGCGCTGGTTCAGCTGGAGCGATCCCGTGGCCCTCGCGCGCGAAGGCCGCGCGCTCGCCGGCTGGTGCGCGGCACGACGCGTCGCGATGGTGCTGCTGCTGGACGCCGAAGGCGCGCGAGCTGCGTCGCAATCGAGCAATGCCGCGTCTCACGACCTCGCGCAGCCCGACGCAACGGACGATACGCCCGACGGGTTGGCGGCTCTCGCTGGACGTCCCGAATTCCATGCCGCGTGCGCGGGCGTCGCACGAGTGCAGCACACGCATGGCGAGCTGCTGTGGCACGGAGACTTCTGGCGCAGTGGCGAAACGCTGGTGACGGGCGAGCGTCTCGGACTGCGCTTTTCCGAGGCGGGCCGGCTGACGGTGGCTCCTGGGACGGCAGACGCGTGGGAAGTCGACGGCGACGTGTTGCTCGCCCGTGACGACGCACGCGTGGTGGTGACGCGTGTCGCCGTTCACGGTGAGGAGCGCTGGCTGCCGCCGCACTGGGAGATCGTCGAAGATCAGATGTCGCTTCTCGCCGCGTGCAGCGGCGCCCAGGCTGCGACCGTTTTGCTGGACTATCGAGGCAGCGCGGATCTCGAGCCGCTCTGCTCGACGATTCATGCGTTGCGCCGTCGATGCGGACGCGCGCTCAAGATCGCGGTGGTGGAGCGGGGCGAGGTCTTGCGGCATCAGTACGAACTGCTGGTGCTGAATCTGGGCGCGAACCTGGTGCTAGGTCGTGAGCTGCCGTTCTCGCGCGTCCAGTCGTTGCTTCAGTCGCTTCAGGGGCAACTGCATACGCGCCCCGTCGCCGTCGACTATCGCGCCGCGCTCGCGGCCGCCCTTAGCGATTCGGGATCGGGCTATCTGCCCGTTGGAGAATTCTGCGAGCGGCTTCGCACGACCGTTGCGCGTGGCGCGCCGCTCAAGTTGCCTCATGTCCTCGTGAAGCTCAGGCTCGCGCCGGGTCGGGCCCACGGCGAGGCGCTGCGCCATTGCATGCCCCGGCGCTCGGGTGACGTGCTGACGCTCGATGCCAGTCATCTCTATCTGTTTCTGTTCGCGTGCCGGCCAGCCGACGTGGATCGCGCGCTCGCGAACATCGTCGATGTGCCCGTGGACCTGCTCGCTGAACGTGTGGATCGTTTCACCGAGGATGCGATCGACGCCGAGCTACGCGATCTCGAAGCAGCGAACCGGCGCACGCGGTTTGCGGACTATAGCGATCTATATCCCGCGGTGCCGCGTTCTCCTCTCCCATCGCCGTTGACGGCCGAAGCAGTCGACAGGCCACGGCAAGCGGGTGCGGAAAGCCATACGGCTGTCGATCAGCCGGACACGGCGAACGGGCGTGCGGAGACCTCGGCTTCAGCGACGTCAAAGTCCGGCGACGGGGCGCTCGTCCCACCGCGCCCACGCCGCGCCGTTCGCGCGGCGATGCCTGTGCTCATGCGGGAGAAAGCGTGATGCAGTTTCTGCTCATCTGTCTGGTGACGGGCATGGTCGCGGCCGTTCCCGTCTGGATGCTCTGGCAACGCTTCGGCACCCGGCGCGGTCTCGATGGCGTGAAGCGCTTCGATCCTCGCGAGGCCGTGCCGTGTACGCTCGAGCCCGTCGCACTGAGCGCACAGCTTGTGCGCGACGTTGCGCGTCGTGACGAGGCCCGCCGATGAAAACCATCGCGGTGGTATCGACGGCAGGCGGCACGGGGCGTACCACATTGAGCGCCGCGCTTGCCGTGCTGCTTGCGCGCCGTGGGCGCCAGATCGTCGCGCTCGATTTCGATCCGCAGAATGTTCTGGGCGCGTATCTGGGCCTCGATTCGGTGGATGGGCCGGGTATCGGCGATGCGATCAAAGTCGAGGCGGCAGACGGCGCAGACCCGTGGCAGGAATGGACGTGGCGCAACGAAGAGGGCGTGCTGTTCGTTCCCTACGGCCGGCGACCGCTCTTCGAAAACACGCGATGCGAGACGCGGCTTGCACAGGCGCCGCAGTGGCTTGGACGCTCGCTCGCGCTGCTCGATCTGGACGATGACGCAGCCGTGCTGATCGACACGCCGCGCTATCCGTCGCAGCAGGCGGACCAGGCGATTCGCGCGGCCGATCTCGTCTTATGCGTCACGCCGCCCGAACCGGTTGCCTGTGCGACGCTGGTTTCCAATCTGCCCGATTTGCAGGCCGCAAGCTCGCGGTTCAGGGTGGTCGTGAACCGGCTGAATCCTGCGCGCGACATGCAGCGCGATGTGCTGACGATGCTCCGTGCCGCGCTGGGCCCGGATATCCTCGTCGATCAGCGAGTGCATTTCGATGCCGCGCTGCCGGAGTCGTTCGCACGCGGCTGCTGGCTCTTCGACGACGCACCGTACTCGCAGACTGCGCACGATCTCCAGGGTCTCGCGAACTGGCTCGACGCCTGGCTCGGCGAACGTGCCGACAAGGGCAAGGACCGATGAGCACGCCACGCATGGACGACAACAGCCAGTCTGCCGATGCGGCCGACGTCGGCTGGCGCACGCGCGTGCTGGACTGGCTCGCACGCGGGCTCGGTTTGCCAGCCGAGCGAACGGCGCTCGACTGGTGCGTCCGCCTCTTTTTCCATCCGCCATCAGCGGGGCGGCCCGATCGCGTTCGCGATGCTGCGCGTGCGGCGCTCATTGCGCTCGCCGCGCATTGGGGCGTGCTGGATATCCGCAGTCCGCGCGAATGGTTGTGGCGCGCCTTCGTCAGACCGCGTCGCGCGCTGTCGTTCGAATGGATCGACACGTGGATCGTGCCCGCTTACCTTTGGATCACGGCCTGCTGGCGAGCCGTGCAGGCGCGCCTGCCGGATTTGCCGTGGATGCGCTGGGGCGAACGCGTGGAACGCGGCGTGGGCGCACTTGGAAAGGTGCGTTGGCTGCTGCCTGTGTTCGCGGCAGTTGGCGCGGCGATCTGGCTGCTCGTGGGCACATCGCCGCTGACGCCCGTCGGCCAGTTCGAGTTTTTTGCCGTCACCGTGCTCGTCGCGCTCGTCTTGCGCCGCGTGCCCGGACGCGCGCCGCTGCTGGTCCTTGCGCTTCTCGCGCTCTTCGCGATGACACGCTATGCGTGGTGGCGCGCCACGGAGACGCTCGTGTTCGCGTCGCCGGGTGAAGCCGTCGCCGGCTATATGCTGTTCGGCGCGGAAGCCTACACATGGTTGATCCTCGTGCTCGGGCTGCTGCAGACCGCGTGGCCGCTCGAGCGCAAGGTCGAGGCGCTGCCAGCCGATCCGCGCGACTGGCCGAGCGTCGACATCTTCATTCCGACCTACAATGAGCCGCTCGCCGTCGTGAAGCCGACGGTGTTTGCCGCACAGGGTATCGATTGGCCCGCCGATCGCCTGCGCGTGTACTTGCTCGACGATGGCAATCGCCCTGATTTCGCGGACTTTGCCCGCGAGGCGGGGATCGGCTATCTGACGCGAGATGACAACCAGCATGCGAAGGCGGGCAATATCAACCGCGCACTTGCGCGTACACACGGCGAGTACGTCGCGATCTTCGACTGCGATCACGTGCCGACGCGTTCGTTTCTGCAGATGACGATGGGCACGTTTCTGCGCGACAAGCGCTGCGCGCTCGTGCAGACGCCGCATCATTTTTTCTCTCCGGACCCGTTCGAGCGCAACCTCGGGACGTTCCGCCGCGTGCCCAACGAAGGCAATCTGTTCTACGGGCTCGTTCAGGCCGGCAACGACCTGTGGAATGCGGCGTTCTTTTGCGGCTCTTGCGCGGTGCTCCGGCGAAGCGCGCTCGATGAAATCGGCGGTATTGCCGTCGAGACCGTGACCGAGGACGCACACACCGCGCTCAAGCTGCACCGGCGCGGCTACACGAGCGCGTACCTGCCTACCGTGCAGGCAGGGGGGCTCGCAACCGAAACGCTCGCCAGCCACATCGCGCAGCGCACGCGCTGGGCACGCGGCATGGCGCAAATATTTCGGATCGACAACCCATTCCTTGGGCGCGGACTCAGCTTCTTTCAACGGCTGTGCTACAGCAACGCGATGCTGCATTTCTTCTACGGCATTCCGCGTCTGATTTTCCTGACCATGCCGATGGCGTACCTGTTCTTTCAGATGTACTTCATCAATGCCGCCGCCACGCGAATCGCGAGCTACGTATTGCCGTACATCGTGCTCGCGAATATCGCGAACTCGCGGATGCAAGGACGTTATCGGCACTCGTTCTGGGCCGAAGTGTACGAGTCCGTGCTTGCGTGGTACATCGCACTGCCCACGACTGTCGCGTTCTTCAGTCCCCGGCACGGCAAGTTCAACGTGACCAGCAAGGGTGGCCGGATCGCCGAGGGATTCTTCGACTGGACCATATCGCGACCCTATCTCGTGCTGCTTGCACTCAACGCATGCGCATTGGCGGTTGGTGCGTCGCGCCTCGCATTCGAGCAGGGCGCCGAAGGCCCCACGATCGTCATGAACATGGCCTGGACACTCTATAACCTCGTGATGCTGGGCGCTGCGCTTGGCGTCGCGCGTGAGGTGAAGCAGGTACGTGTGACTCACCGAATCGCGATGCACATACCCGCCACCCTCATTCTCTCCGATGGCACGACCGTCAGTTGCACGACGACCGACTACTCGACGGGTGGCTTCGGATTCGATGTCGAGCCGGGGCTCGGAATCCGGGCGGGCGACACGCTCGACGTGTGCGTCAGCCGCGGCGATCGTCTGTTCCACTTTCCGGCCCGTGCGTGCCGCTACGTTGGCCGGCAGCTCGGCGCGCAGTTCGACGCGCTCACGCTCGAGCAGGAGCGGCAGCTCGTGCAGTGCACGTTCGGCCGGGCCGATGCCTGGCTCGGATGGAGCGGCACGGACAACCACGACGCGCCATTGCGCGGCCTGAAGGAAGTGTTGCTGATGGGCGTAGAAGGCTATTCGCGCGTGCTGGCGAGCGGGCGGCGCGCCGTGCAATCACTGCTTGCACTCGATCGCACACGATACTGACGGCGGCGCTCGCAACCCTTGTCGACTCACTGACCTCGATCATGACTTTGTGGAACCTGTATTTCATCGCCAAGCTGTATTTGTTTGAGTCTGGCCATCTGACGCCGCTGTGGATCGCGAATATCGTTTTCGCAGCAGTCCTCGCGGCGACCTCGATGTTCCGGCGCCGCTGGTTGCGCGTCGTGCGCAACCTGATCGGGCTCGCGATCGGACTTCCGCTGATGTATCGCGAGGCGAACGTCCCGCCCTTCTCACGCGTGGTCGAGGAATTCGGCAACCTCACCACGTTCAGCGGCGGCTACTGGCTTGAACTGGCAGGACGCTTCCTGCCGCCGATGTTGCTGCTCGCGGTGCTCGGCGCAGTGCTCGGCTACCTGCTCGTCAATCGCTGGTTGCGCGTCGCGACGTTCGTGTTCGTGGCGCTTGTCGCGATTCCCGTCTGGCAGGCAGGCGCCGCGTTGCTTGTACGCACTTCGCAGACATCCACGGCGGCAGCGGCCGCCGGTCAGGCAGTGGCGCAGCCTGCCGATCACGACGCGGTGCTTGCGGCGTTCCGAAAGGCCGAGTCGCAGAGACAGGTCAATTTCGGCAAACCCGGCGACGACCCCGCGCGCCAGTTCGACGTGATCGTATTGCACATCTGTTCGCTTTCGTGGGATGACCTGGACGTCGCGAAGGCGCGCAATCACCCCATGCTGAGTCACTTCGATTATCTGTTCACGAACTTCAGCACGGCTGCAAGCTACAGCGGACCGGCGGCGATCCGCGTGCTGCGTGCAACCTGCGGACAGGAGTCGCATGCGGATCTGTACAAGGACGCACCGCCGCAGTGTCGTCTGTTCGGGCAACTCGCGGCGGCAGGCTATACCGCGCAGACGCTGCTCAACCACGACGGGCATTTCGACAATTTCCTGCAGATCATTCACGACAACATCGGCGTGCCCAACGCACCGATGATTTCGAACACCGACGTGCCCGTTGCGATGCATGCGTTCGACGGTTCGGCGATTCACGACGACTATGGCACGCTCGCAAAGTGGTACGCGCAACGCGCGCAAATTCCCGGCCCGGTCGCGCTGTACTACAACACGATCAGCCTGCACGACGGCAACCGGTTGCCCAACAGCAGCTTGTCGAGTCTCGAGTCCTATCCGCAGCGCGTGAACACGCTGATGAGCGACTTTGACCGCTTTGCGGACCTGATTGCGTCTTCTGGCAGACGCGCGGTTATCGTGTTCGTGCCGGAGCATGGCGCTGCGTTGCGTGGTGACAGCAACCAGGTGGCGGGGCTTCGGGAGATTCCGACGCCGCGTGTCGTACACGGGCCGGTCGGCGTGCGGCTGGTGGGCTTCGACGGCAATCACGGTCCGACTACCGTGATCGATCGTCCGACGAGTTTCCTCGCTGTCGCGCAGTTGCTGTCGAACCTCGTATCGAACAGCCCTTTCAAGCCCGGCGTCGCGCTCTCGCAATACGCGGCGAATCTGCCGCAGACGCAGATGATCGGCGAGAACGAGGGCACCGTGACGATGGCGACCGCAGACGGCTACGTGGTCAGAACCCCGGACGGCGTGTGGGTGGATGCGCGATGAGAGAACACGCTGAAAACGGGGGCGAGCCCGGACACGACATTGACGGCCTCGCGCGTCACGTACCCGAAGTCGACGCCGCGCGCTACGTCGACGAACAGGCGCGCGGCGCGTACGAGGACGCGCTCGTGCGCTGGCCGTTGCTCGCGCGGCTGATGAAGCTCGAAGGGCGATGAGAGGTCACGCCGTCGCCTGGCGCAGGGACGCACGGCGGCGTCTGGATGGCGGATTCGGCAGATCGACGGGACACTGCTGGCTCGCCTGATCCTCAAGTTTTTTGCGCAATTGCCGTCACGGGGAATGAAGACAATGCAACGCCAGGACGCTTCGCAAGTCCGTAAAATGCATGGTCCGGACGGCGACCGTCCCGTCCGGACCGGCAATGCACGTCAGACGGAACGCCAAAGATTGAATCGTGAAGAACTTTTTCGATAACAAGCTCGCCGAACGCTACGGCTACGGCATCGCCGTATTGATCGCCGCAAAGGCTGCTGATCTGCAGCGCGGGATTGATGCAACGAATGCCCGACGCAGAATCGAGGGTCGTCGTCTGCTCGACGACGCGCGCGTGGAAGAGGTGATCTCGGGTCTGCGCAATAACGGGTTGCTTCCCGACGAAAGGAATGTGGATGGCGCTGATCTGCCGGATGTGGGGGCTGCGGGTTAGTGCCATCTGCCGTTAGCGAGAAAAGTCATTCGTCTGAAAAGAATAAAAAGCCCGATATGGCCAGCGCATTGGCGGGCAATTATCTGAAGAGAGAGACTTTTTATTGCGGCCGGCGTTTTCGCGAGATGGCGCTTTGCACTCTGTTTCTGCTGTAGCGGAGCAGCCGGCATGCAGTACCATGCGCAGAGAGCGTAAGAGTGAGCCCGTCGCCATCGGCTTTGGCGACGGGTTTTTTCTGGGCGATCCGGCGGCCGATCTGCACGTCGTCTAATGTCGAGACATCGAGAGACGCAGGAGTACCGAAATGACCTACTGTGTGGCGATGTGCGTCGACGAAGGCCTCGTGTTCCTCTCTGACACGCGGACCAACGCCGGTGTCGATCACATCAGCACCGCGCGCAAGATGTCGGTGTTCGAAGAGCCGGGACACCGCGTGCTGGTGCTGCTCAGCGCGGGCAACCTGTCGCTCACGCAGGCCGTGCTGCATGAGCTGTCGGAACCCGCCGAGCCGGCGCGGCCCACGCTGTGGACCGTCTCGACGATGGCGGATGCCGCGCGCGTCGTCGGCCAGGCGGTGCGCGACGTCCATCAGCGTGAAGCGAAGGCGCTGCAAGAGTTCGGCGTCGACTTCAATTGCAGCTTCATTCTCGGCGGCCAGATCCACGATGGCAGCGCCAGCGGCAATGGTGTGGCGCAGCCGCGTCCGCGCCTCTTCATGATCTACGCGGCGGGCAATTTCATCGAGTCGTCACGCGTGAATCCGTACTTTCAGATCGGCGAGTCGAAGTATGGCAAGCCAATCATCGACCGCGTGCTCGTGCCGTCGACACCGCTCGACGAAGCCGCCAAGTGCGCGTTGATCTCGATGGATTCGACGCTGCGCTCGAACCTCTCGGTCGGGCTGCCGCTCGATCTGCTCGTCTACGAAAAGGATGCGCTGCGCGTGACGCGCTTCGTCTCGATCGACCAGGACAACACGTATTACCAGATGATTCACCGCACGTGGGGCGAGCGGCTGCGGCAGGTGTTCAGCGAGATTCCCGAGCCGGACTGGCGGAGCGCGGGCGATGTGCCGCGCGACGGGCATATCGGAGAGATGGTGCTGTATCGCGCGCCTGGCGCGCTGCACGCCGATGCCGATGAGGCCCCTGTGGACGCCGTCGCGCGTCCGGCGCAGACCCTTGCGCAAGCCGACAAGCCCAAAGCGCGCGGTTGATCCGGTCGCGGGGGTGCTCGATTTAAGCCAGCACCAATAAAAAAACCAGCCTTCGGCTTGCGCCTCCGGCTGGCTTCTGAAATACGGCTCGACGTCTCGAGCAGTACGCCATTCGTTCTTCGAATTAGAACTTGTGACGGATACCCAGGCTGACGATCGTTTGCGACGACGAGCCCGACTGGTAGCCGTACGAACCGACCGAAGCGTCCGCCGTCACGACCGACGTGCGGCTCGCGCGCTGGTGACCGTTCGCGTGCTGGTATGCGCCGATCAGGTACAGGTCCGTGCGCTTCGACAGCGAGTAATCGCCACCCAGCGAAACCTGGTTGTAGCTTGCCGACGTGTCGCCCGAGCCGTGCGTGTAGATGTAGCCCAGACCCAGCAGCATGGCCGGCGTCATCTGGTACCCAACATAGCCGCCTGCAACGTTGTACTTCTCTTGCTGCGTGAACGCCGACAGGCCGTCCGGCTTGTACTGCGCGAAGCTGTAGCGGATGCCGAACGTGAACGGACCCGCGACATACTGACCAGCAGCCGACGCGATGCCGATCGACTTCGCCGACGCGTATGCGCCGTTGATCGTCGAGCCGTCGAACGTGCCGTCCGACGTTGCGCCCGGACCCCAGCCCGGCGTCGGGCTCGTTGCGCTCACGCCACGACCTGCTGCCGTGTTGCCGTTGGTCATGTGGAGGTAGCCTGCTGCGACGCTGAACGGACCGAAGCCGTACGTTGCCGCGCCCGACCACGTCTGGCCTGCGCCCGTCGCGCCTGCGACGCCGCCCAGAGCGTACATGCCTTCAACCTGGAGGCCACCCCAGACCGGCGACACGTACTTGACTGCGTTGTTCGTACGCGAGCTGTTGTCGTTGTTGTCGACGTCGCCCGGCGTGGTGAACGTGCTGCCGAAGTAGTTGTCAGCCGTCAGCGGCTGAACCATGTCGACGACCGGGTCGTACTGGCGACCGAGGGTCAGCGTACCGTACGCATCGTGCGTCAGACCGACGTATGCCTGACGGCCGAACAGACGGCCACCCTGGCTCATCTTGCCCGAGTTCACGTCGAAGCCGCTTTCCAGCTGGAAGATCGCCTTCAGGCCGCCGCCCAGGTCTTCCGTACCCTTCACGCCCCAGCGGTCACCCTGCAGGTTGCCCGCGAACATCGTGAACAGGTGGTTGTTGGCCGGGTTCGCATGATTCACGTATTGGATCGATTCATCGATCAAGCCGTACAGCGTCACGCTGCTTTGCGCATGCGCCGCGCCTGCAGCGCCGAGCAGTGCCAGCGAGAGGGTAGACAGTGCGATTCGTTTCATCCATTTCTCCACGCAGATGATTGGTTTCGTTGTTGCGAATCGGAGAATAGCGCAGTGTCTCCAAGTGTAAGAACTGAAAAAAATTAAGGTGTATCGAAAATGTGACAGCTCGTTGGGCGCCTTGTATTGCAGGCTTGTGACCGATTGTTGCTCTTTCGGCAATATTTAATCATTGACTATGCATTATTGTTGTTTTTATGACAGTGATCGTGCAAGTCGGTATCCATTGCGCGTTCTTGTGCAAGTGCCTCGTAAGAAAGTTGTCTAATCAAATGCGGCAACTTCCGCTTCCAAATAAAGAAGTCGTCGGCGGGGGCGGCGCAAAACTCGAAGTTACGGGTGGACATCCGCGTGCCGTTGTGATCGCGCACGCGCGCTTCCGTTGAAGCGAACGCTTAACGGGTGTCGCTGGCGGCGGGCGGCGCTTCGGCATCGTCGGCGCCGTTGCGGCGGCCGGCCACTGCGGCGACAAGGAGCGCCGTCCCTGCTGCGACCAGCACCGAGCTCCACGGGTGGCGCCGGACGTAGCGGTCCGCGGCAACTGCCGTGCGGCCCGCGCGCACCAACGTGTTCGCGGCGGCGCGCGTCGCGTGCGTTTCCGCCTTCACGACCGTTTTGCCGATGGTCACGGCTTTACTGATGCCAGCGTCGTGCGTCGCGACGAGCTTAGCCATCGCCGATTGCCGTGGCTTTGCGCCCGTCGGCAGGCCGGCTGCACCCGCCGTCACGCCGGCTGCGTGCGGCGGCGCGCCCCGTACAGAGCCGCGCTTCGCAGCGCCTGCCGCCACTGTCGACGCGGCCAGCACCGACGCCAGCATCGCGCGGCTGCCGGGCGGCGTGGCGGGAGCGAAACCCCACGCGCCGCGCGGATCGTGCATGCGCCCGCGCGCGGCGGCGAACTCGGCGCCGAGCAGCAGCACGACGGCCGAAAAGTACAGCCACATCAGGAGCACCGCGAGCGAGCCCGCCGCGCCGAACGAATTCGCCATGCCCGCGTGCGCGAGGTAGAGCGCGAAGAGCTTCTTGCCCGCCGAGAACAGCGCGGCCGCTACCGTCCCGCCGACGAGCGCATCGCGCCAGCGCACGAGCGCGTCGGGCAGGAACTTGAGCAGCCCGGCAAAGGCGAAGGCGAGCACCAGCCAGCCGACCAGCAGTTGCAGCAGGTTGCCGATCACTACATATGGCGAATCGCCCCACAGCATGTTGCCGATGAACGTGATCGCCGTATCGAGCACCAGCGACACGATCAGCAGGAACGCGACGCCGAGCACGAGACCGAACGAAGTCAGCCGCACGCGCACGAGCGCCATCACGCTCGACGCGCGTGGCGTTTCGGATGGCCAGACGACATTGAGCGCGCTGTTCAGCGATGAGAACGTCGCCGACGCGCCGACCGCGAGCATCGTGAACGAAATGACAGCGGCGATGCCGCCTGCTCCGCCGCTGCGATGCGCGTTCTGCACGATCGTCGTGACGGCGGCCGCGGCGTCGTTGCCGAGCACGCCGTGCACCTGTCGAAAGAGTTCGCCGCGCGCGGCCTCCGCGCCGAAGAACCAGCCGGATACCGCGATCACCATGACGAGAGTCGGCGCGAGCGAGAAGGCCGCATAGAACGCGATGCTCGCTGCCATCGCGGCGCAGCGGTTATCGGCGAACTGCCGCAGCGCGCCGACAGCCCACGACGCCTGCTTTTTCGCAACTGACTGCAACTTCTCGGCGGAGAGCGAATCGAGTTCCATGAGGTCCTTGTTGACGCGGATATCAATGAGACTTCATGCAGGCAGCAAGGCACGTGCTCGCGGATTCGCCGTGCATCGCAGTGCTCGTACACGCCGCGAGTGTCAATGGTATGACGCAAGCGTCGTGCCCATCTATCTATGTCGATACAACAACTGCGAACCAACAGGCATATGACGTGCTGTTGTTCTGCTCTGTTGTGCTTACGACGTGCAAGAAACGACTTATACTTTTTCTCACCTCCCCACAAATAGAACGAGAGGCGATCATGCTGCAAATGTCCCGCCGTCAGTTCCTGAAGGTGACGGCGAGCACGCTAACGGGATCGAGTTTGGCCCTGCTGGGCTTCTCGCCTGAACCCGCGCTCGCCGAAGTCCGTCAGTACAAACTGGCTCGTACTACCGAAACACGCAACACGTGTCCTTACTGCTCAGTCGGCTGCGGCATTCTGATGTATGGCCTCGGCGACGGCGCAAAGAACGCGACGACGAGCATCATTCATATTGAAGGCGACTCGGATCACCCCGTCAATCGCGGCACGCTGTGCCCGAAAGGCGCGAGCCTGCTCGACTTCATCCATAGCGAGAGCCGCCTCAAATATCCCGAGTATCGTGCTGCCGGTTCGGATCACTGGCAACGCATCTCGTGGAACGACGCGCTCGATCGCATCGCGAAGCTGATGAAGGAAGACCGCGATGCGAACTTCGTCGAGAGCACGCCCGACGGCAAGAAGGTCAACCGCTGGCTGACCACGGGCATGCTCGCGGCGTCGGCGAGCAGCAACGAGGTCGGCTATCTGACGCACAAGACCGTGCGCAGCATGGGGATGCTCGCGTTCGACAACCAGGCGCGTGTCTGACACGGCCCGACGGTGGCAGGTCTTGCCCCGACGTTTGGCCGTGGAGCGATGACGAACCATTGGGTCGACATCAAGAACGCGGACGTGATTCTCGTGATGGGCGGCAATGCGGCCGAAGCGCACCCATGCGGTTTCAAGTGGGTGACGGAGGCGAAGGCGCACAACAAGGCGAAGCTGATGGTCGTCGATCCGCGCTTTACGCGCACGGCGTCCGTCGCGGACTTCTATGCGCCGATCCGCACGGGCACCGACATCGCGTTCCTTGGCGGCGTGATCAACTATCTGCTGACGAACGACAAGATCCAGCACGACTACGTCAAGAACTACACGGACTTTCCATTCATCGTCCGTGAAGACTTTGCGTTCAACGACGGCATTTATTCAGGCTACGACGCGAAGGCCCGCAAGTACCCGGACAAGTCGACGTGGGACTACGAACGCGGCGACGACGGCTTCGTGAAAGTGGACATGTCGTTGCAGCATCCGCGTTGCGTGTACAACCTGCTCAAGAAGCACTACTCGCGCTATACGCCGGAAATGGTCGAGAAGACCTGCGGCACGCCGAAGGACAAGTTCCTGCACGTGTGCGAGACGCTCGCGACGACGGCGACCCCGGACCGCGCGGGCACCATTATGTACGCGCTCGGCTGGACGCATCACTCGGTCGGCTCGCAGATGATCCGCACGGGCGCGATGGTGCAGTTGCTGCTCGGCAATATCGGCGTCGCGGGCGGCGGGATGAACGCGCTGCGCGGACACTCGAACATCCAGGGTCTCACCGATCTCGGCCTGATGTCGAATCTGCTGACGGGCTACATGACGCTGCCGAACGAGCCCGAGCAGGACTACGAGGGCTACATCAAGAAGCGCGCGTCGCAGCCGCTGCGGCCCAATCAGCTGAGCTACTGGAAGAACTACCGCGCGTTTTACGTCAGCATGATGAAGTCGTGGTGGGGCGACGCCGTGACGGCCGACAACAACTGGGGCTTCGACTATCTGCCGAAGCTCGACAAGCCGTACGATCTGCTGCAAGGCCTGGAGCTGATGAACCAGGGGAAGATGAACGGCTACATCTGTCAGGGCTTCAATCCGCTCGCATCCGCGCCGAACAAGGGCAAATCGTCGGCGAGCCTCGCGAAGCTGAAGTGGCTCGTCATCATGGACCCGCTCGCGACGGAAACGTCCGAGTTCTGGAAGAACCACGGCGAATTCAACGATGTCGATTCGTCGAAGATCCAGACAGAAGTGTACCGTCTGCCGACTTCGTGCTTCGCCGAGGAAAACGGTTCGCTCGTGAGTTCGAGCCGCGTGCTGCAATGGCACTGGAAGGGCGTGGAGCCGCCGGGCGAGGCGCGCAGCGATCTCGAGATCATGTCGGGCATCTTCGTGCGCATGCGCAAGGCGTACAAGGAAAAGGGCGGCAAGTATCCCGATCCGATCGTCAATCTGAGCTGGCCGTACGCGAACCCCGAAAGCCCGACGCCCGCAGAAATGGCGATGGAGTACAACGGCCGCGCGCTCGCCGATCTGCCCGATCCGAAAGACCCGAGCAAGGTGCTGGTGAAGAAGGGCGAGCAACTGGCCAGTTTCGCGCAACTGAAGGACGACGGCACCACGGCGAGCGGCTGCTGGATTTTCTGCGGCGCGTGGACCCAGGCGGGCAACCAGATGGGCCGGCGCGACAACTCCGATCCCACGGGCATCGGCCAGACGCTGAACTGGGCATGGGCATGGCCCGCGAACCGGCGCGTGCTGTACAACCGTGCATCGTGCGATGTGAACGGCAAGCCGTTCGACCCGAAACGCAAGCTGATCGCGTGGAACGGCACGAGCTGGAGCGGCACCGACACCCCCGACTTCAAGCTCGACGAGCCGCCGGAAAACGGCATGGGTCCGTTCATCATGAACCCCGAAGGCGTCGCGCGTTTCTTCGCGCGCGACGCGATGAACGAAGGTCCGTTCCCCGAGCATTACGAGCCGTTCGAGAATCCGCTCGGCTATAACACGTTCCATCCGAACAATCCGCAAGCGACCAGCAATCCCGCCGCGCGCGTGTTCCCGGACGACCAGGCGGCGTTCGGCAAGGCAGCCGATTTCCCGAATGTGGCGACCACCTATCGTCTGACGGAACACTTCCACTTCTGGACCAAGCACGCGCGCCTAAACGCGATCATTCAGCCGCAGCAGTTCGTCGAGATCGGCGAGGAGCACGCGAAGCAGATCGGCGTGGTGGCGGGCGACCGCGTGAAAGTGACGAGCAATCGCGGGCATATCGTCGCCGTGGCCGTCGTGACCAAACGCATCAAGCCTTTGACGATCGACGGCAAGAAGGTGCAGACGGTCGGCATTCCGCTGCACTGGGGCTTCACGGGGCTCACCAAACCGGGCTATATCACCAACACATTGACGCCTGTCGTGGCCGACGCGAATTCGCAGACACCGGAATTCAAGTCGTTCCTCGTGAAGGTCGAGAAGGCATAGGGAGGCGTCATGGCATATCAATCGCTCGATATCAGGCGCATCTCCGCCACGACCGTGCAGCCCACTTCCGTGCGCGAGCCGGCATCGGGCAGCGTCGCGAAGCTGATCGACGTGACCAAGTGCATCGGTTGCAAGGCGTGTCAGACGGCGTGCATGGAATGGAACGATCTGCGCGACACGATCGGCGTCAACACAGGCGTCTACGACAACCCGCACGATCTCAGCGAGCATTCGTGGACCGTGATGCGCTTCACCGAATACGAGAACCCGAAAGGCGACCTCGAATGGTTGATCCGCAAGGACGGCTGCATGCACTGCGAAGATCCGGGCTGTCTGAAGGCATGCCCGTCGCCGGGCGCGATCGTGCAGTACACGAACGGCATCGTCGATTTTCACGAGGAAAACTGCATCGGCTGCGGCTATTGCATTTCGGGCTGCCCGTTCAACATTCCACGGCTTTCGAAGGCGGATCATCGCGTCTATAAATGCACGCTCTGCTCGGATCGCGTCGGCGTCGGCCAGGAGCCCGCGTGCGTGAAGACGTGTCCGACGGGCGCGATCGTGTTCGGCACGAAAGAGGACATGAAGGCGCACGCTGCGGAGCGCATCGCGGACCTGAAGGAGCGCGGCTTCGAAAAGGCGGGGCTGTACGATCCGCAGGGCGTGGGCGGCACGCACGTGATGTACGTGCTGCATCATGCGGACAAGCCGTCGCTCTACAACGGCCTGCCCGACGATCCGCACATCAGCCCCTTCGTGCAATTGTGGAAGGGCGTCGCGAAACCGCTCACCGTCGCCGCGATGGCGCTCGCCGCGCTGGCGGGCTTCTTCCACTACACGCGCGTCGGGCCGAACGAGGTCTCGGACGAAGACGAAGATGCCGCCCGCAACGAAGCGCGCGATATCCGCGCGCGGCGTGCAAGCAAGCCCCAGGAGCCCGTCAAATGAACCAGCATCGGCAAGAGAATCCGGATCTGATCGTGCGCTACACGGCGAACGAGCGCACGAATCACTGGATCACGGCCATCACGTTCGTCCTGCTCGCGCTGTCGGGTCTCGCGTTCTTCCACCCGTCGATGTTCTGGCTCACCGTGCTGTTCGGCGGCGGGCAATGGGCGCGCATTCTGCATCCGTTCATCGGCATCGTGATGTTCGTGTCGTTCCTGATTCTTGCGCTGCGCTTCTGGCATCACAACTATCTGAACGACGACGACCGGCAATGGCTGCGTCAGTACAAGGATGTGCTCGCCGCGCGCGAGGACCGGTTGCCAGAAGTCGGGCGCTACAACGCCGGACAGAAGCTGCTGTTCTTCTTGATGGTGGTGTGCCTCGTGCTGTTGCTGCTGAGCGGCATCGTGATCTGGCGGGCGTATTTCTCGTTCTATTTTTCCATCGAGGTCCTGCGCATCGCGTCCGTGATTCACGCGATCGCGGCGTTCGTGCTGATCTGCGGAATCATCGTTCACATCTATGCTGCGCTGTGGGTCAAGGGCTCCGTGAGCGCGATGGTGCGGGGCACGGTGACGCTCGGCTGGGCGCGCAAGCATCATCCGAAGTGGTTCCGCGAAAGCATCAAGTGACGGGCGGCGCGCGCGCCGGGAAGCGCGCGCTGCATCCGCATATCTGCTACTGTTGACGCCATCCAGACCTTAACGGCAGGAACCTGAATTGGTGCAACGCATCCTGGAGCCCGGCCAGATCGAATCGATCGATCACTCGGCCCTTCCGCGCATCCGCCGGCCTGAGCGCGCGACGCTGTTCCCGACGCGCGCCGCGCGACTTCGCGAGCTTGCGGGTGCGAGCCCGATCGGCGGCTATATCCGTCTGATGGCATCGCTCGTCGACGCGCAGCAGCAGGCGCTCGCGCAAGTGAGCGCGTCGATGCCTTCCGCCGAATCCGTTTCTCTCGCACAGCAGCACTCGATGCCGATTGCGCCGTCGTCGACGCCCGGGCGCGATCCGGTGTGGCGCGACGTGCTGCAACGTCTGCTCGATCGCGTCGAATCGGCCGGCCTCGTGACGCCGGCGCTCGCGCGAGTGATCGACGGCTTGCGCATGAAGAGCGCGAAGGAACTCGACGCGCTCGCCGATGCGGTCCTCGCGCTGCGCTTCAACGAAGTCGATCCCGCGTCCGCGCCGTTCGTGATGGCGGCGCTGCAAGTGGTGTGGACGGACATCGCGAGCCGCATCGACGAACGCGACGTGCCGTATCTCGACACGCCGGGCACATGCCCCGTATGCGGCGCGCAGCCGGTGGCGAGCATCGTGCGCGTCGGCGGGCAGTTTCAGGGGTTGCGCTATCTGCAATGCGGGCTGTGCTCGACGGAGTGGCACGTCGTGCGCGTCAAGTGCTCGAATTGCGATTCGACGAAGGGCATCGCGTATCACGGCATCGACGGCGGCAGCGAAGCGCTGAAGGCCGAATCGTGCGACGAATGCCACACGTACCGCAAGATCGGCTATCAGGAGAAGGACTACGACTTCGAGCCGCTCGCCGACGATCTCGCGAGCCTCACGCTCGATCTGCTGATGAACGACGCGGGCTACCGGCGCAGCAGTCCGAATCCGCTGCTGTGGCCCGAGGCGCCGTCGGACGAGTGAAGCTCATATACATGCACGGGGAGTGCGAGCGTGAGCGAAGTGTCGGGCAACGAGTTGGGTGATAACCCGCGCGCGCTGCTTGCGCGCGTGCCCGCCGTCGAGCGCGTGCTGTCGACGCCGATGGCGCAGCGTTTGATCGATGAATATGGCCACACGCAGGTCGTCGATGCGATACGCGCCGCGACCGACACGCTCAGGCGCGAACTGCTTGCGGGTGCCCGATTCGATGCGTCGTTCAGCTTCGAAGCGAAGCTCGTCGACGATGCGCAGCGTGCGCTCGTTGCGCGCGCGCAGCCTCATCTGCGTTCCGTGTTCAATCTGACGGGCACGGTGCTGCATACGAATCTTGGCCGCGCGCTGCTGCCCGACGAAGCGGTGCGCGCGGTGGTCGTTGCGCTCACGCGGCCGATGAACCTCGAATTCGATCTCGCGACGGGCGGGCGCGGCGATCGCGACGATCTGATTGAGGGACTCGTGTGCGAACTGACGGGTGCCGAGGCCGCCACCGTCGTCAACAACAACGCGGCGGCCGTGCTGCTGACGCTGTCGGCGCTGGCATCGAAGAAGGAAGTGGTGGTATCGCGCGGAGAACTCGTCGAGATTGGAGGAGCGTTCCGCATTCCCGACATCATGTCGCGTGCGGGCGCGAAGCTGCGCGAAATCGGCACGACAAACCGCACGCATCTGAAGGACTATGAGGAAGCGATCAACGCGCGCACGGCCTTGCTGATGAAAGTCCATTGCAGCAACTACGCAATCGAGGGCTTCACGAAAAGCGTGTCCGTCGATGACGTGGCGCAGCTTGCGCATGCGCGCGGCTTGCCGATGGCCGTCGATCTGGGCAGCGGCACGCTCGTCGATCTTGCGCAATACGGCTTGCCGGGCGAGCCGACCGTGCGCGAGACCGTCGATGCGGGCGCCGATGTCGTCACGTTCAGCGGCGACAAGCTGCTGGGCGGCCCGCAAGCGGGGCTGATCGTCGGACGCGCGGAGTTGATCCGCAAGATCAGGAAGCATCCGTTGAAGCGCGCGCTTCGTGTCGGCAAGCTCACGCTTGCGGCGCTCGAACCTGTGTTGCAGCTTTATCGCGCGCCTGAACTGTTGGGCGAGCGGTTGACCACGCTGCGCCTGTTGACGCGTCCCGCTTCTGACATGCAGGCACAGGCGGAGCGCTTGAAAGACGAGCTGCAACGTGTGCTCGGATCGGCGTATGCAGTGACGGCCGAGCCGATGGCGAGCCAGATCGGCAGCGGCGCGTTGCCCGTCGATCAGTTGCCGAGCTATGGGCTGGTGGTGCGCAACGCACACGGCAAGCGCGGCGGCCGCATGCTGATGAAGCTCGAAGAAGCGCTGCGCGCGTTGCCTCGCCCCGTAGTCGGACGCATTGCCGACGAGGCGTTGCGGCTCGATCTGCGGTGCCTCGAAGCCGCCGACGAAGCGGCGTTCGCCGCGCAGTGTGCGGAGCTGCGCCCATGATCGTCGGCACGGCGGGTCATATCGATCATGGCAAGACAACGCTCGTGCGCGCATTGACGGGCGTCGATACCGACCGTCTGAAAGAAGAGAAAGCGCGCGGCATTTCGATCGAACTCGGCTACGCGTACACGCCGCTCGATAACGACGACGTGCTCGGCATGATCGACGTGCCGGGCCACGAAAAGCTCGTGCACACGATGGCGGCGGGCGCATGTGGCATCGACTATGCACTGCTCGTGATCGCCGCCGATGACGGCATCATGCCGCAGACGCGCGAGCATCTTGCGATCCTGCGATTGCTCGGCGTCTCGCGCGGCGCGATTGCGCTGACGAAGACCGATCGCGTCGACGCAGTGCGTCTCGCGCAGGTGCGAAACGAAATACGTGCGTGGCTTGCATCGACGCCATTCAGCGGCGCACCGTTCTTCGAGACCAACGCGACCGGCCCGGACGATAGCGGCGTGCGCGCGCTTTCGCTTCATCTGCGTGAAGCGGCTGTCGCATGGCAAGGCCGGCGCGACGACGGCCTGTTCCGGCTTGCGATCGATCGCGTATTCACGCTCGCGGGACAGGGCACGATCGTAACGGGCACCGTGTTCGCGGGACGCGTCGCGACAGGCGACACGCTGATGCTCGAACCTTCGCATCAAGCCGTGCGCGTGCGCAGCATCCACGCGCAAAACCGCGCGTCCGATGCGGGCCGCGCGGGGCAGCGCTGCGCGCTGAATCTCGCGGGCGTCGACAAGGACGCGATTGCGCGCGGCGACTGGATCGTCGATGCGCGGCTTGCGAAGCCAGGCGAGCGGCTCGACGTCGAACTGACGCTGCTCGACGATGCGGGCATCACGCTGCAACACTGGGCGCCGCTGCATGTGCATATCGGCACGCTGCATCGCGTCGCGCATGTCGCGCTGCTCGATGACGACACGCTGGTCGCGGGATGCTCGGCGCGTGTGCAGCTCGTGTTCGATGCGCCCGTGTGCGCACTGCCGGGCGATCGCTTCATCGTGCGCAATGCACAGGCGACGCGCACGGTCGGCGGCGGTCGCGTGCTCGATCCGTTCGGTCCGCCGCGCAAACGCAGAACGGCGGAACGGCGCGCGTGGCTCGATGCGTTGCGCGCGTGGCTCGATGAGAGGCGCATCGGTCCGCTGCTCGAAGAAGCGCCGCGCGGCGTATCGCGTTCGATGCTGATGCAACTGACGGGCTTGCCCGCCGAAGCATTGCCCCTTCCCGCCGATGCCGCTGAAATTGCGCTGCACGGCAAGGATGCCGGCGATGCCGTGATCGTGTTGCGCTCGCATTGGGCGCGTCTGCGTTCGCAGGTGATGGCGGCGCTCGATCAGTATCACGCGCGCTCGCCGGACGAACTGGGACCCCACGCGGCGCGCTTGCGGCGCATCGCGGCGCCGCTGGTGCCGGATGCGATGTGGCGCGCGTTGATCGATTCGCTCGTCGACGAGGGCGCAGTCGCGAGAAGCGGGCCGTGGCTGCATCTGCCGGCGCATACGGTTTCGCTCGATGCGCGCGAGCGGGTTCTCGCGAGCGCGCTGTTGCCGTTGATTGCGCAAGGCCGATACGATCCTCCGTGGGTGCGCGAACTCGCGAAGACGACAGCGCGCGACGAGGATGCCGTGCGCCAGGTGCTGCGCAAGCTCGCCCGGCAGGGCGACGTGTATCAGATCGTGCGCGATCTGTTCTATCACCGCGAGGTCGTGCATGAACTGGCGCGGCTCGTCGCCGCTATCGCCGGGGATGGTGGCGGCGCGCTGGGCGCGTCGGCGTTTCGCGACGCTACGGGTTTGGGACGCAAGCGCGCGATCCAGATTCTCGAGTTCTTCGACCGCATCGGCTACACACGCTTTCAGCGAGACGTTCACTGGCTGAGGCCGGATTCGCAACTGCATGAAGCGCTGGCGTGCGAACCAGCTGTGTGATGCCGATGGTCGATGCAGGCGCAACGGGCTGACTGTGACGATAAGCGGCCGCTATAATCGGTTGCGGAAAGCGCGGTGCGTCACATGATGCGTCGATCTCTTTTCTCGTTGCACGGCTGGTCGAAGTTGGACATGGAAGGCATTCGTATCTGGTGGTGCGGCTGGGCTTCAAACCCAGTGGGGGGCGTCAGCCGCTCCTCGGTCGGTTCGACTCCGGCTGCCTTCCGCCGCTGATTTCACGAATCTTGGCGTTTGGCGGTGGTGTACAGGTAACCATAAAATTTCCGCTTGGAAGTTAATTGGTTTAATAATTCCGGCAGATAATTACATATTGTTACACATTGTCGATTGGTCTGCCCGCCATCAGCGTACGTGGCGGCTGCGTCTTATGCGACGGTGCTTCAATGATCGCATTTAGCGAAAGCCAGGGCAACAAACATCCCAATCGCGCAGGTCACACTCCGGCCGTGCTTGACCAGCACGATGTGAGTTTATAGGTTGTTAAAACCTCCTGCAAGTTCTGGTCTCTACATTAAAGAGTCCAGAAACATCTATGACGCGATGATCCATTTTGTTTGCACTGTTAACCGCGCAATTATTACCGCATCAGATATGTAATAAGGAGTGCGAATGAATGTGTTTTCTGAAGATCGTTTGTATTTGTTGTTTGATGAGTTGGAGATACCTTCTGCAACAAGGAAGCGTATTCTTGATAGTTTTCGACGGCCTGCGCGGGACTTGCAGCCCAACCGGTACCACGCACCTTTGGATATGCCATGTCCGAAGATGGGATTGACGATTCATGTCGCGAATGGCATAGAGAGGAAAGCCGCGAATGCGTACTTGTTCGACGATGAAGTGCTCGGCTATCTCGATAGTCCGTTCGAGCTTAACGTCAAATACAAAGGTCGCGGGGGTAAGCCGGTTTGTTTCAACTGGGCACAGGGATTTCTTGTATGGACGGCCTCCGCAATCTACCTGGATGAGTGGTTCACACTGGATTCCATTAATTCGAAGTGCAAGAACAATCCGGCGCGCTTCAAGAGAGAGGACACGATCATCCGCTGCCCCCCGCTCGAGGAGGCGGCCAGTAAACTAAAGCTTACCTACAGGCTACGTATTGCGGAGGAGATCGACGCTATCTCAGACCGAAATATGAATTTCCTCCGGTCATATCTGGTTGATGGGCAGACAGCATCTCCGGGCTTCATCAGGAAGGCGCATCAGTTCTTTGAACATGTCTCTTTCGCCACATTGGAAGAACTTCGAACAGCGCTGCCTGAGTATGGCGTGGACGACTTTTATATTGCTATAGCGACCGGAGCAATTGTTGCAGATTATTCAAGCGCCTTTGTCCGTGAAAATCACCGCTTTATGGTGTTCCGCGACATCGAAACCAGCAACGTATACAAAGAAGCCTACCAATGCGAGCGCCGGCTGACCGTTCTTGGATTGAGTGACCTGCCGCCAGATTTCGCAGCCGGAACGAGGCTAATCCTGTGTTCGCATGCATTCACCGTTGCGGTTTCCGGAAACCTCGAAGCATTGCTGACGCCGGATGACGGTGGGGAGCCCATCGTCCTGAAGACTGCCAAGCTTGCAGAGTATTGGCAGAACGATGAAATAACAATTGTTAGTCTTCCGAGATCGGATGGTGACGCTCTATATCTGGACGCACCATGGCGCTATGCGACAACTGAAGCAATACAAAATGCGGTCAAAAGGCTTGATTTGCTTGGAAGGTGGGAGAATGGAGACCGATCTATCGCCGTGACCGAGGCCTATTCAGATCGAACGTACAGAACTTTACGGAAATTAAAATACGATGCTCTGCATGCAGGAGAGGATGTTCTCGCTACATTCCTGCCTAAGTGGCCAGATAGGGGCAATCGCCGTCAGAGGCTGAGTGACGAAGTTGAGAAGATAATAAAAGAAGTATTCGACGCGGACTTCGAATCTCTTCGCGGACCAAATAAGTGGTTCGTCTACGGCAGACTCTCGAAACGCTTGAAAAGTATCGGCGAATCAATATCAAAAGTTACATTCCTCCGTCGCGCAACCAAAGAGACGGACGTTAACACGATAAGGCAGCGCGCAGGAGAAAAAGCAGCATACCAAGCGTCGGGTTTCGTATGGATTTTGCGTCATGACACTCCGATTCATGGCGATTATCCGATGCAGTATGTTCATATCGACCACACCGAACTAGAGATCGAGGTGGTGTCGAAAAGAACGGGTGAGTCACTCGGTCGACCTATCTTGACTTTAATTATTTGCGCGTACAGTCGAAGAATTTTAGGGTTTTATCTATCGCTCAGAAAACCAAGATACCTGTCGTGTATGGCAGCTTTTCTGGATATGATCCGCCGATTTGGCCGAGCGCCAGAGTTTGTGATATTTGACGGGGGATCAGAGTTTGGCGCGGCCGATTTCAAATGGCTTTTGCGCTTTCTTGGAACAGGAGAAAAGCCGAGGAAGACGTCTGCGTGTCGAGAAGGCGATGTCATTGAGCGAATCTTTGGAGTATCTCAGGAGGCCTTTATTCACAACCTTTTCGGTAACACGAAGCTTAGAAGGAATCCTAGGGGCTTAACAGATGAAACGGATCCAACAAATCTGGCAAGACACACATTGGAGGAACTCTATGACGGGCTTGAGCGATACTTCTTCGATACCTATGACAAGCGGCGCCACGGGACATTATGTATGTCTCCGAGGCAGAAATTTGAAATTGGGCTGGACCGCTCCGGGGAGCGCCTTGGACGCCTCCGGCGCCTCAAGGGTTGCATTCCGCTTGCGTTTCCCTCCGTGCGTGGCTCGACACGGAAGATTGACTATCAACGTGGTATCCGCACAAATCTTTCGCGATTTCGGAATCCTCGTCTTGAGAGTCCGCCGTACCATGGGCTCTCCGTGCCGGTAAAAATGCATCCCATTGATCCGAATGTCGCATATGCATTTGTCGAGCGTGAGTGGTACCCGCTGCGACGCGAAAAAAGCGACGCCGATGCATCGTCGACCGATCCGTTATCACTCGCAGAGTTTGAGGAAAATTTCATTCTTCACAGCAGAACGTTGGCATCCCAGAGCGAGGCCAATATGGAGGTTGCGGAAATCGTGGAGGATATGGATGGTAAGTGTGCAGAGCGAGTGAGCGGGCAGAGCAATGAGTCTGAAGCCGACGAGCCAAGTGATGCGAGTAATAAAACGCTTGAATCTAATGAAGGGATCGAATCGGATTCGAAGCACACATCGCTCGAGCAACAGCTTCGGGCGTTGAGAGAAGGAGGTTACCATGCGCAAAGGTACCGAAAGCCGTAGGGTGGAGAAGTGTCCAGACGAAATTTTAGACGCGCCGCTAGGTGTGCGAGTGAAATTCTTCAAGGATGCGATTGTCAAGCATGATGCCTTTGATGAAGCGCTTGAAAAAATGGAAACGGCGATTGCTTGTGGTCTGCCGGGAACAATGCTGGTCTTGGTCGGTCCTGCCGGCGTGGGGAAATCCTCGCTGGGAGACGAGTTACATGTGAGAGTGAGTGAAGAGTTTTTCGAGTCAAATCCCGATGACAAGTACACGATCCCGTCTGTCTGCATTGAGGCATGGTCGGGCGAGGATGGTCGCTTTGACTGGAAGGATTTTTACGAACAGATTCTCGAAGCGCTCCAGGCTCCGCTGATCTCCAATACATTGCCGGAAGTCCGGCGAGTAATTGCGGGTCGCGAGTTCTTCCTGCCTGATGTCACCCAACGTCGAGCACCGACCATCTCAGCTTATCGAGCTCGGCTACGACGCTCGATACGTGAGCGAAAACCTCTCGTTCTATTCTTCGATGAAGCATCCGGAATCATACAGTCGAGTAGCGTAGAACGGGTGCGGATCAAGTCGAACACATTGAGATCGATGGTGAATAGTTCGAACACAACGATGATCGTATCAGGTGCTTATGATTTATATGATCTGGCGCTGCAAACCGGTCAACTCGCCCGCCGCGGTGATGTGATTCATGTCCGACCGTATTTGCCGCACCAGGTTGAATCGGTAGCGAAAGTTTTCTACGCATTGCAGGAAATCATGCCTGTGAAGGGTGGTTGCAAACTCGAACGGTTTGCCGATCAGATTGTGCACCAAGCACTGCGGACAACAGGTCTCATGAAGAAGATCATGACAAGGGGCATCGTGCTGTCGTCGAAGCTTAATCGGCCGATCGACGAAGAGATCCTGAGCCAGTGTTACTTCAAGCCCGCACAGTGGAAAAAGTTGCAAACGGACATGTTTGACGGGTACCTGAAGGTTGAGGGTGTTCAGCATCCGGAGGACAAGCGGAAGCTGGTTCCCGATGAGGGCGAGGAGGAGGCATCCGATGCTGATAAGGCGAAGCCGAAAACAAGTAACACGCGACGCGTTGGCAGGACCAAGCCTTCGAGGGGCGTAAGGGGTGACAAACATGCCTGAGGCCCATCACTATCGTGCGATTCCTCGTCGCGCATTGTTCCACTTGGAGCCACGTGCTGTAGGTGCGTGGGACCGCCAGCGGCTGACAAGTTACGTTCAACATCTCGCTATATCGTCACAGATCAGTCCGCATGCGTTGCGCGATCACTATGGACAGTGGCCTTACGGCTCGCGTCTCCGGGGCAAGTCCTCTGGTCCCACCAAGGCACCAAATATCAATGGCGCTGGAGAGTGCGCGCGAAGTTGGAGCGCCGCCTTTAATGAACTCACAGGGAGAGAGGATCTCGAAACGCTGACGCTTCTGCCGTTCGCGGAATTTGTCAGGCTTGGAGGCGGTGCGCATTTACATTTGCGTCGTATGTGGTGCAGTCGATGCCTTGAAAATGACGTCGCTACAGGGAACCTACCATACGAACGCTTGCTATGGTCGATCAAACAGGTTGTTGTTTGCCCGCTACATGAGATTCCGTTGGTCAGTGAATGCCCACACTGTGGCCGCTCACAATCGATTGAGCTTTCTCGTGACTGCTTACCTGGACATTGCGGATTTTGTCAACATTTTCTTGGAGACGGTGTTTTATCGAACACTCGCGTTTCCGGGAGCGAACCGACAGAGTATGAACTTTGGGTAGCTAGGGATTTCGGGAATCTTTTGAATTTGAGTAAGGATGAGGTCACGCGAGCATCGCACGAAAATGTGCGGATCATGATCCTCAAGGCGATAACGAAGGCATGTGATGGCAGGCCACGGGATTTCGCCGAAAATTTGCGCTTTGCGCGAGGTACCGTCATGAACTGGATGGCGGGCGGCAGACGAATTTCGCTTACTGTCATCAGTTCACTGTCCTGGATTTACGGTGTACCGATGCGCGCGTGGCTGCTCGGAGAGGTCGACGCATGGGACAGGCATTGCTGTCGTGAATTGCCGCGGGAGATTCACCGAGATGCTGATTTCAGAGCTCGCTCCCATTGGTATGACTGGGAAGCTGCACGTAGTCGACTGCTTGGTCGGATGGCGAGTAGCCAGCCGCTGCTCGGAGTGACGGATGCCGCGAGGCTGGAGAATATGACGGTTGAGACCTTAAGGAACCGGCTCCCTGACGTGTATAAGCTGGTACGCGACGCGGCAGCGTCGAAGCGTAAGGAGGCGGGTGAGGAAAATCTTGTCCGGCTTAGGGAGAGAATCCGTGCATCCATCGAAGAACTTGTCAGGGATGGTATAACTCCGACGCGCACAAGAGTCGCGACGCGCCTTGGTAGAGGCTTATTTCCGAAAGGAGAGGCAATCTATTGGGAGGAACTCCCGAGCCTGGTTGGACAGCCGCTTAGCGCTAAGGCGATGGAACGTGCCGCAGTAGTACGCGCCAAGAACAAGGCCTGAGATAGTGGAAATATAGTTATTGGACTAGCTTGAGGCGGGCTGGCTATGAAAGATCATCGGATTCCTGATAGAGCGAAGTTCCATGTTGAGCCGGTGCAGCGAATAGGTGCAAACCGCCAAAAATTAACAGATTACGTCGTGCAAGTCGCATCTAATGCCCTTCTCCCCGTGGATATTATGGTAAAGGCATTGGTGCCGTGGCCAACAGGTGATGATAGCCTGCAATACTCACGTCGCCCATTCGCTTCCGGGCAAAATCTCGCGCTCGTCAACGCGCACGGTCAGACGGCAAGTTGCTGGGTTCGCCACCTCAATGAGCTTACCGGCCGTAATGATCTTGATGCTCTCACGCTCCTGCCCTTTGCCGATGTGTTATGCGATCCGCGCGGGCTGGTCAGGCGTGGCCGTCAATGGTGTCCTGTGTGTTTGCAGGAGGACTTGTCAAATGGGGCACAGATTTATGAGCGTCTGATATGGTCAATTCGATTAGTCAGTTGGTGCCCATTGCACCACGTTCCGCTTGCGGGTACATGTCCGAATTGTGATCACAGTCATCGTGCGGAGATTAGCCGGCGCTCGCTTTCGGGGTTTTGTGCTCGGTGTCATCAATGGCTGGGTATGACACGCCATGATTATCACCATTTAGGGCGTGCTGCTCGGGACGCGTTATTGCGCGAAGATTTCTTAGCAGACCAGTTTGCAGCGCTGCTAGCAATCCCCGAAAACTCGTTGAAACATGTTTCGAAACAAAGTGTGATCCAAATGCTCGAAGGCGGGGTGGCTCGGATCGGCGATGGCAACGCTGATAGATTTGCGGAGGCATCCAGACGATCGGCTTCAAGCGTTGCCGAATGGAGGTCGGGTCATGTATTTCCGTCGATATCGTCAATCCTGAATATGTGTGCAACATTCGGAATTTCTTTGGACAGGTGGCTGACCGGAGACACTAGCGCGTGGGAGAATGTCTCGGCTAAGCACGAACATCCAGTTCGTATTTCAATCCGCGATGCGCGATCGAAGGCTCGCGATTGGCCGATGATCGAAAAGGAACTCCGACAGTCGATTGATTGTGTCGAATACCATCTGAGCTGGGAGAAGACGGCTGCACGGTTTGAAATCGATCCGTCTTTTCTGCGGGGCCGGTTTCCCGATATTGCGAATCGAATCGTGAAGAAGGCACGCGCTCATCGTTCGCGAATGAGTACTGTCCGTCGAATCGCACGAAACCGGGCGCTCGTCGAGCAGGTGAGGCAGGTGGTAAATGATCTCATCGCATTGAATTGCTCGCTTACAAGGAGGGATATTGAAGCTGAGTTGACCAATCGTGGCGTCGCGTTTCGCTGGTCCGACTTCCCCCTGATTTCGACCGTAAAAATCGAAGCAATGGATGGCAACAAAATCAAGTCACGAGTGCGCTGAGCGGCGCGACTCCGGCGTTCGCTAGGATCCGCGAGGCGCGGAGCCGAAGCAAAATCGTCGCGATGTCAGGGGCACAGGTCGCTCGGGGCACCAAAACTCCCCTCGACAAAGTCCCGCAGCTGCGTGAGATCGGTGCGCGCGTAGGCGGCCGTGGTCTGCACCGACGCGTGCCCCAGTAACGTCTGCGCGACGGGGAGCGGCACCGCGTGATCGACTACCAGCGTGCGCGCATAGCCGTGCCGCAACCAGTGCGTGGATGCCGCGTGCAGCAGCGCGCGGGTCGCGGCGTCACCGGACGGCACCCTTGCTTCCGCGGCCTGCAGCACCGCCTTCACTTCATCGTAGAGACCACTGTGGCCGAGCGCGTCGCGCTTCTCGCTGTGAATCAGCGGCACCGACTCGAACGGCGCGGGTTCGGCGGGGAGGCTCCGTAACACGCGATATGCACGCAGCACCGGCGCGCAGCGCGACGGCAGCGGGATCGCCCGGCGTTTCCCGCCCTTGCCCCGCACGTGCAGCGTCCAGGCGAGTCCGACAGGATCCGGCAAAACGCTTGCAACGCCGGCCGTAGTGTCGAAGTCTTTCCTGGCGGCTTCGTCGACGCTCAGGCGCGGCAGCCCCTGTTCGGCGGACCATTCGAGTTCGGCCAGGCGCACGCCGGCGAAGCGGTACAGCGCCCAGATCGCGCAGCGGCGTGCCCAGACGAGCGGTGATACCTCGGGTGGCCGTTCGCCGGCCGTCACCGCATCACACAGCATCAGCAGCCGGGCCGGCAGGATCCGCGCCGGTGTCCACGTCATGCGCGCGGCACCGTCGCCCGACAGTTCCACGGCGGGGTTGACCACCAGGTAGCCGGTCTTCTGCCAGTAGCGGAACAGGCTCGAGACGACCGCGAGCGCGCGCCGGCGGCCCGCGTCGCTGCGGGGCGCGTGAACAGTCGATGCGCCGCCGGACGCGACCGCACACGCGGCGCCGGTGGCGTGGCCGGGTTGATCCAGTGAGCGCCGGAACGCCAGCAGGTCGTCGCGCGTCAGGTCGGACAGGGGCCCGCGCCGGTGCGCGTCGCACCAGCCGATCAGGCGGCGCAGTTCGGTCCGGTACGCGCGCAACGTATGCGGCGAACGCTGCGCGCGGTCGCGCAGAAACAGCGCGAGCGCCTGCGCGTCGTCGGCGACGCCCAGTGAATTGGTGGTCGACGCATTCATGAACCGGCCGGCGCGGGTGAGCCATGTGCGCAACGCGGCGGGGTCCGTGTTACCGGAGGCGACCAGGGCGAGCGTGTCGGCGGTTTCCACGATCACCGCCCCCCCAGCTGCGTCGCCGGGTGGTCGGTTCGCGTCGCGATGGATCGCGGTCGAACCGTGCGCGGCGGCCTCGGATCCTTCTGGCAGGTAGCGGAACCGGCGCCGATGCGCGCGCAGGAGCCGCACGAGCACCCCTTCGGCGGCGGGCGCAGCGTCGTCGGCGACGAGATGCAGGCGCCCGTGGGCCCAGTACTCGATCGCCGCGTCGTGCCCGAGCAGCAGCGCAAAGACGGCGGGATGCGCGCGTTTCGCGTCGGCGAGCGACGGTGCGACGCGTTTCAGGTCGGCGAGGGTCCAGCGCCGGTAAACCGGATGGCCCAGCACCTCGGCGACGTAGGCGAGCGCGGCATCGCTGCGGGACGGCAGCCGTTGCACGGGCAGGGCGCCCGTGTCGATCCAGTCGGCGGGTGTCATGGTGACGGGCTCTTGCGCGAACGGGATGAGCGGGACCGCGGGCGCGGCGCAGCGGCGACCGCGGCCGCGTGGCCGGGACTCACGTTGCGAGCCGGCTGGCGGCGAGCAGGTCGTGGCTGCGCGGCGGGCTGCATTAGCTCCGTGGTATGGGCGGTCTGCAGTGCCTGCAGCGCATGTCGCTGTTCGGCGACCACCGTTGCCAGTGCCGACGCTTCGGCCGCCGCCTGCCGGTGCGCGTCGCGTCCGCTGGCGAGCTCTTCCAGCAACCGTTCTCGTAGTCCCTCGAGCGCCGCGATCCGGGTCTGCGCATCGTTAAGCGCCGCGGTGAGCCGTTCGCGCTCGGCGGCGAGCGCGTGACGCTGGTGCTCCGTCTCCTGCAGCAGCCGTTTCGACAGGCCGTCATAGCGGGCGTGCACGTCGGTGAGCTCCGCCGCATGCGCGTGCCGTGCCCCGTCCAGCGCGGTGCGGGCGGCCTCGAGCTGCGCCTGGAGCGCCGCAGAGGCGGCCGTCAGGATTTCTGCGCGCTCCGCCGCGTGGCGGCTGCTGGCGCGCAACTCCGTCAGTTCGGCGTCGCGGGCCATGAGCCGCTCGCGCAGTTCACCCAGTTCGACGCGCAGCATCTCGCAGCGCACGTCGGCGTCGTGTCGGGCGGTGTCTGCGTCGGTCGCCACCTGCTGAGCGTGCTGGCGCAGCCGGACCACGTCGTCGAGCTGCACGCTGACGGCCGCCGCCCACAGCGCGCGCATCTGCTCGGCGATCGCGTCCGGCAGGCCGGGCAGCGCGACCTCAGCGAGCCCCGCCTGCACCAGTTCGGCCTCGATCGCGTTCAGCGCCCGCGACAGCACGGCGGGGTCGCCGGCACCCAGCCGCGCGCGCAGGCGCCGCACCGACACCGCGCGACGGAAGCGGTCATGCGTCACCGGCGCGGCAGACGGAGTTGTGGTGGCTGCTCCGGCAGTTTCATGATCGCCCGCCTCGGCGAGCATCGCGAGGACGGTCGCGCGGATCTGGTCGGGGGTGACGGCGGCGGGACGGGCCATGGCGGAACTCCGGCGCCCGTGGGAGGGAGACGGGCGCTCGTTCCAGTCTAGTTCACCGGCGGGTTCACGCACGGCCCGAACGTTAGACAAGCCATCTTCGCGGACAAACGGAGGCGGTTCCCGTGATAAATGCGCTTATCACCGGAAAACGCCCCACGCCGCGGTCTCCGGCAGGATCCGGCGAAACGCGCACCCTTCTTATTACGGCGCCGTTCCCTCTGCGGGACAGCCGCGCGACATCGAACCTTCTCGCACTCATCCGCGTTTCAGCCTGTCGCGGCAACTTGTTCGATACTTGTTTCCTTCAGGACTGGACTCGCACGCAGCATGGCTTTCGCTCTTCGTCTCGCTCGGGCTGGGTGGCGCGGTGTGATCGCCGGACTGACTCTGGTTGCTCGCCAAAGTTGAGCCAAACCCATGCGATCCGATGGCTGGACGGGCTCTACGGCAGGCTAGCGGTGGGGCTTTTTAGCAGTGCGTCCCCCCGCAGCGCTTTGGCGCAAACGCTCACACAGTTCGGTCAGCCACTGGCTGACCCAGAGGCGGTCGGCGTCATTCAGGTGGCTGAGCTTGTCGGCGAGCTCTTCAGCGAGATCGATAGCGCGAGGGGAACTCCGGCGCAGTAACGTGCTGACGGGTACCTGATAGAGCTCGGCCAGTTCGACAAGCCGCGGCAGGGTAGGCAGGACGGCGCCCCGTTCGAAGCGGCTGATCGTTTCCGCGTTGACGCCGATGTGTTCGGCGACCAGTTCCTGAGCGTAACCGGCTGCGAGGCGGGCGCGGGCGAGCGTTTTGCCGAGCTGTTCGGCGAGTTTCTGTTCTGCGGACAAGGGGCCGGGTCAACATGACGTGTTGTTGGTCAACACGAATGCTCGCCGGACCTGGCAGTTTGCGTAACAACATGATATGTTGAATGTCAACATGGCGTGTTGACCAATAACGTCATCGCTGTGTTTGGAATGCCGACTCTTCCGTAGCACCAGGGCCGGATACGATGCCACCTCGCGCCTGCCAACCCATCACATATAGCGTTGGATTGGGTGCCTGCCCCAAGAGTGATCGTATGTTTTTGACCTGTGACCAGAACCGTCTGCCGGCGGGGCTTGGAGTGACTTCGGGCATGGCGTTGTGGGCCGTTGCCGAGATGGCGGGTTGTGGAGATGTGCTCATCCTCCAGTTCGCCGCTACAAAACGCGACCTCCCCCGGGTTGCAATGGTGGAATTCGCTTCGGGCGCTGCGAAGATGTTGCTGCAACTGGCGTCAGACGGCCAGATAGTGCGGGGGGCCGCAGTGCTCAGCGCGAAGCCGCACAAGGAGTCCGCACAATGGCGTCTGGAGCCGCTGAGCGAAATTCACATCGGCGCAACCGCAGCATTCGATGACGAGCATCCGCTGGTGTCGTTTGCGCGCTTCACGACTGCCGCGGGTGAGGAATTCTCGATGCCGATCGGTCTCGCCGCCAAGCACTCCCGTGGCAAGCGCATTTACCCGAGCACCCCGGCGCGTTCGTCGAAGGCTGGCCGCCGGAAACCGGCCGATGTAGAAGGTACAGACTGACGTATGCGTATCCAGATCGCCTCCGACCTGCATCTGGAAATCGTGCACCAGAGTTTTCCGGGCCACAATCCCGTCACGCTGTCCGATGCAGACGTGCTGGTGCTCGCGGGGGACATTGCGAGGGGTGCGGACGCCATCGAACAGTTTGCGCGCTGGCCGGTGCCGGTGATCTACGTGCATGGCAATCATGAAGCGTATGGCGTGGGGTACGGCACGCTCGCCAACACCATCCGCGTGCGCGCGGCCGGCACCGCGGTTCACTACCTGGAGCGCGACGCGCTTGTCGTCGGTGACGTGCGGTTTCTTGGCTGTTGCCTGTGGACGGACTACGCGCTCAATGGCACGCGCGACCAGAGCATGGCGCTGGCCGAGCACGAAAAGGCGCGGGACTGGCTGCGGCACGAACTGGCGAAACCCTTCGACGGGCGCACGGTCGTGGTGACCCATCACGGCGTCGCGCCGCCGTCGGTGCATCGGCGCTATGCGGATGACCTGCTCAGCGCGGCGTTCGTGAGTGACCTGCGACCGCTGCTCCAGATGGCCGACGTGTGGATTCACGGCCACGTGCATGATTCGTTCGACTATCGCGTCGGCGAGACGCGCGTGATTGCCAATCCGCGCGGCTATGCGACGAACCGTCTGATGGCGGGTGCGCCGGCCGACCTGAAATGGGAAAACCCGGCGTTTGATCCGGCGCTGGTGATTGAGGTCTGATCGCCGGTGCTGCGGCGCCGTGAGTAGCGGGCGGCGACGCGCGCGGCCCGGTGGCGACAACGGAATATGGGCGCACCGGTGATGCCGGTGCCCGGCAGTAGTCAAACCGGGTGGGCCAGTGCGACCTGCCCGTCACGGACCCCATGAGGAGGAAGAGCATGACCGGGATCGAAACACTGGCGCAAGAGACGTCCGGGCTGTACGCGGGCCTCAGGCAGACCGGTTGCCGGGCGATCGGCGTGCTCCGCGCCACTGACCCGGAACTGGTCGACGCGCTCCTGGCGACATTCGAATCCCACGACGAGGCGGCCGCCTGGCTCGTGGGCCGCACAATCGGTTTCGGCGGATCCAGCGCGCTTGAGCTGCTGGCGCAGGGGGAGCGCGAGCGGGTCATGCAGGTCCTCAATCACCTCCGTTACGGCCTGTGTGCATGACGATGCCGGAGGCCTTCAGCGGCGGTCTGGCAGGAACCCGCATGACGCATCCCGCTGCGGTTCCGGCCCCGGCTGCCTGGCCTGGACCGGCCCGCACCGGAGGCCGGGTGCTCTATCTGGATTTTGACGGCGTGCTGCATCCGGAAAACGTCTGGCAGCGCCCGGGCATCGGGCCCTATGTCGCGACACCGCCGGGGCATCGCGTGTTCGAGCTGGCGCCGCTGCTCGACCAGGCGCTTGAGCCCTATCCGGACCTCCAGATTGTGCTGGCAACGAACTGGGTGCGCGTGCTCAGCTTCACGCAGGCCGCCCGGCGGCTGCCCGCCGGCTTGCGCGCGCGCGTGATCGGTGCGACGTATCACAGCAGGATGGATGCCGCCGTGTTCCAGGAAATGCCGCGTGGCGTTCAGGTCCTCGCGGACGTGAGCCGCCGGCGGCCGGCGGCATGGCTTGCGCTCGACGACGATGCCGAAGGCTGGGCACCTTCATGGCGGGAACACCTGGTCCGCACGCACGCAGTGCTTGGCATCAGCGCGCCTGAGGTTTTTGCCGAGCTCCGCGAAAAGCTCGCCGGCATGTATCGCGAAGGAGGAGCCGGGTGCGAACCGACCAGGCCGCACGTTGCCGGTCACGAGGAGCGGCCTGACCTGGGACGGATGGTCGTGTCAGGTCCGGGTGCATCGCGTACGTGACGGGTACAGAGCCTGACGCTGCCGTGAACTTCCTTGCCGGGGCTTCGGGAGTCGGACCCGTTTGCGACAAGACTACGTTCACAGGAAGAGCCGCCGGCAACGTTCTGGCTGACCCAAAAAACTACAGATATCGGGAAGCCACCTGATAGGGAGCGCGCGTGACCAGGGCGAACCGGCGAAAGAGACGGCGACAATCATTGCCGCCCTATGAAAGCAGCGAGCAATTGCGGGCGTGCCTGAAGGCGTTCGCGCTCGCTACGCGTAAAACAGGAACGGTGATGGCTGCAGACCTCTACAGGCATCAGACGCAGCGGGAGGAAACGATCCAGAAAATACTGGCCGAAGGAGAGTGGATCGGCGCAGACGCCGCTCCCGGGGACGTAGCCGGATGGCAGCAACGCGGCTGGATCTTTGGCGTCGAAGCTGGCGGCAGGCTGTACTTTGCCCGATACCAGTTCGATGACCACGATGAACCGCGGCCGATCATCCGGGAGATTCTGGCGGAACTCGGACCCGCTGCAGACCCGTGGACAATTGCCGCCTGGTTTCACTTTCCCAACGGCTGGATTGTGAAGGAAGGGTGTTCCGGTCCGGTCGCGCCGAAAGATGCGCTCGACTGCGCCACCGCGGTCCTCGATGCCGCACGCCGGTTCCGCGGAACATTCGCGGCGTAACGGCCCGGTGACGTGATCATCTTCTCACCGCGGCAATGTCCCTCTGGACATGTCGACGGATTTCGCAAAGGAAAACCACCATGAGCACCAAAGACACGATCCGGTTTCAGGAGAAGACAGGCGAACTGCCAGGCTGGACGCTCTATACCGAAATGTTCGAGCAGGACGACACCGTCTATCTGGAGCTCGAGGGCGTGCAGGCCGATGTGATCATGATCGGCAGTCTCTGGGGGCATCCCCCCGGCACGGTCGTGCTGCGTCTGCCGACGGCCACGGCGCGGCAGCTGGGGCTGGTTCCACAAGAGTGGACAAGGGATGCGTCGCGATTGAAGGAGTAGGGCATGCTCGAATTCCGGGAGAAATCGGCGTACGAGGTCTCAGCGTGCACGTGCGATCGCTGCGGACGGCGCATGACCCCGGATGATGCCGACGGGGAGTGGCATGAGCGGGTTTCGATCGCCTGTCACGGGGGATTCCATTCCATTTTCGGCGATGGCTGCGCGATCAGTGTCGACCTGTGCCAGCGCTGTGTCCGGGACACGCTGGGTGCGTGGTTGCGGATCTCATCAACGACCATCGACGACAATGACCTGTCTTCAAACTCGCTTGCGTTGAGCGCCTTGCGGGGCATCGTCCGGCATGGCGCCGACGATGCCGTGTCTGTCGAGGCGATGAACGCCGCAGTCGCGGCCGGCGCGACGGCCTCCGGGACAGGTGATCCGTCGCCCGATACCGGCCCGACGGCCGTCGCTGATATCAGCCGGATCGTGATCGCACTGGATGCGACGCGTACCGCGGCGTCGGTGATTCTCAACGGGCTGGAAAATCTCGGGAGTGCAATCACGCAGGAAGCCAGGGCAGAGCTGACGCGCCAGGTGCGGCAACACATCAACGAGCAGGAGCATAGCGCCCTGCAAGGACTCGTCGACGCTTCGCCGGTCAGGCGGTTGCCCCTTTCGCGCGCCAGGATGGAGGCGAAGGCGGTTGCCGCCGTGCTCAGCGGAACGACATGGTTGACCGCTCAGACAGTGGGCAGGCGCCAGAATCCGGATGCTACGAATCTGCAGGCGGTGACGAGCCGTTGGGAGCAGGAGGGCAAGGTCTTTTCCATCGAGCGGGCCGGACAGACCTTATATCCAACATACATTTTCGACGAGCTCGGCAATCCGATCCCCGAAGTCGCAGAAATCCTGAAGGTTTTCCACGATTACATGCCGCTCCGGATTGCCTCATGGTTCGAGTCGACGAACAGCATGCTCCAGGGCAAACGTCCTCGTGAGAGCCTGGCAGCAGATCCGTCGGCCGTAGTCGATGCTGCCCGGGATCATGTAAAAGGATCGACGCATGGATAGCACGGTAAGCGTTGCATTTAACGTCGCGCATCGCTTCCTTGCGGATGGACGGCGGGGGGCGGCCAGTTCCTGCCGTTCGCCAGCGCAACTGGACGGGACATTCAAACGGCGGCTCCGCACTGGACAATGGACCGTCGTTCGCCGACCACGACCGTCGCGTGGTTTGATTACGTCCATTCGCATGGCGGGTCGTCATGTCTTGCAGCAATGTCCGCTTCGGAGAAGCGTGGCTTGGCCAAGTGCGAGCATCATGCAGCAACCTACAATTCGGGCCGCAGAAATGGCTCGAATCCGGCCCGAGCCAAAGCACTCACACGCATCCATCCCGCATTGGTATCAAGTGACTGGTCCGGTGACGCCCGACGTCGCATCGTATACGAGTTTCGCCGCAGCGAGGTCTTCCACCGCGAGTCCGACAGATTTGAACACCGATGTTCCCGACGCGGGTGGGTACTTCGTGCCCGCGAAAATCTCGCCTACCTCCGCGTAGATCTGCGCCTTCGAGAGGATCACGTCGCCCGACTCCTTGAGCACGGCCTCGCGCGAGTCGACAAGCAGCGCGCTCGAGGTCATGGCGTCGTCATCCAGCTCCCGCCAGCTCGGGCGTGGTGCGCCTATCGCGTTAATATGTGCACCGGGTTTGAGCCACGCCCCCTTCAGGATCGGTTCCTGAGCTGCGGTGGCGGTGACGATCACATCCGCGTCTCGCACAGCCGACTCAGCATCGCCCGTCGCTATGGCCTGATGTTCTTCGGCAAAGCGTCGGGCGTGTTCTGGCGTGCGGCTCCATACGCGAATCTCATCGAAGCGGCGAATATGCGACAGAGCTGTCAGATGGGCCCTTGCCTGGACACCGCTTCCCAGTATGGCGAGAATTCCACCGTTGGCTGACATGAGGCGCCGGGTCACCGCCGCAGAGACGGCCGCTGTGCGCATTTCGGTGACGAGGCGGCCATCCATTACCGCTAGTGGTTCACCGGTGTCTGGCCGCAAGAGCAGGATCATGGCGAGATGGGTGGGAATTTCGGTGCCGGCATTACCGGGAAAAAAGCTGACGACCTTGGCGCCCATCGCGTTTTCGGCAACTGCAGGCATGATGCCTAGGTAGCGCTTGCCTTCCTCGATGGTCAGCACGTTGCGCACGGGTTGAATCACGCGGCCAGAGGAGAAACTGGCCAGCGCGGTTTCCATGGCCAGTATCAGTTCGTCCCAATTGAGCGCCGCGCGAATGCGGGGCTCATCGAGGTAAGAGATCATTTGCACCTCCGCTGCCCGTCGGATCCCAATGGGGTTTCTCACCCACTGTCAGTTGCGCAATGCAGTTGCGGCAGGAATTATAGGCGAGACGTCCGCGCACGGTATGGTTCATGACCGTGCCGACCGCCGCAGAGGCGCGAATGACAATTGCACCGTAGAGGTGCCGCCGGGTTGAACGTTCGGAGCGGGTTGGAAGCCGTCGATGGCCTTTCGTTGTTGAACGGCCGTGTCGGGTCGGTTTGCGCCTGTCGTGGCAGGACGAACTGCGTCGGACCAAGATCGGCCGCAATGCGTCATCCGCTCGCGCAGTTGTTCGGGCTTGCGAATTTTTTCGGGTCCCGGCGGCGCCGGCCTCACACCGAAATCGCTCAACTGTATTCGATAGAATAAGTACATGCGGTGACATTGCGGAATTCCAGGCGAAGCGATGCGCCGCGCAACGCTGTACCGGTAACTCTGCAGACCTGACTGGAAATGAGTGCGGGCAAGGTTCTGTCCGGCATCGCGATGGCCGCGCTGTCCGCCACATGCGCCGCTGCCGGGGCGGCCGGTGCATGTGTGCCGTCGTTCTCCGAGGTCGACGTCAAGAACGGACTCGAAGTGCGGACCCGCTGCGCTGTCTCCGTGACCGCGCTCGCGCGCGCCACCGAACGCCTGAACAGCGCGGTGAAGAGCGACGGTCTCTCCGCCGCGCAACGTGTTGCGCTGGCGGCAGCGGCCAACGTGATGCTGCAAGCCGTCTTCTTGCCGGCAGACCATGGCGAACTCACAAACGACGCCACGTTCGCCAACTTCGAACCGATCCTCGAAAGCCTCGCATCGCAGATCAGGACGCGCACCGATATCGGCCCTACAGCCGAAGCGTCGAAATGGAACGCACGTTATGAAGATCTGCTGCGCAGATTGTCGATCACACGCAGCGCGGATCCCACCGAACAGCAGCTCGACGAAGCCGCGAGGCGCCTCGATCTGGATAGCGCATCTGCGCTACTCATGCGGCTCATAGCTAAAGCACCCGGTACAGCTCAGCTATCCGCGGAGCGCAACTACGAAGCGGCGAGCATCGAACTGCTTCGCTTGATGCCATGGAACGCGCTGCCGTACCTGGAGAAGGCCCATGCGCTGCAACCCGACGATATGGACATCGCCACCGCATTCGCCGACACGCTGCTCGCGCAGCACGAGCCTGAGCGCGCGGAGCCGGTGTACCGGGCACTGCTGATCCAGTACCGGACGCTCGCGCAACAGAAGCCCGCCGCGTGGCAGCCGTCCATCGCGCGTACGCTCGGCAAGCTCGGCAGTCTGTATGTGATGCGGCAACAGCAGAACGAAGCCGAAGCTGCATGGCTACACGCGCTCGAAATCTACTGGGCGCTAGCGCGTGTGAACCCCTCGGCCTACAGTCCCGCGGCGGCTAGCACCATGGACAGCCTCGCGACGTTGTATCGCGACACGCACCGTCTGCAGGAAGCGACGGACGCGTGGCGCGAAGCCCTCGTCCTCGACCGCGCGCTGGCCCGACAGGACCCGGCCATGTACCTGCCCGCGGTCGCGTCGACGCTCAATGATCTCGGCATCCTCTACAGTGCGACACACCGCACGCGCGACGCGGAACTCGCCTATCTCGAAGCGCTCGGCATCCAGCGCGCACTCGCACACGACAATCCCGCTGCCTGGCGTCCGGCGCTTGCACGCACGCTGAACAACCTCGGCAACTTTTACAGCACAGGCGGGCGGCTGCCAGAAGCAGAGCACGCGTACCGGGAAGCTCTGAAGATCCGTCAACAGCTCGCCCGCGAAAGCCCCGCGCTTTACCAGCCGGACCTCGCGCGTACGTTGGCAAATCTGGGCGTGCTGTACCGCCTCGAACGGCAGCCGGCGAGGGCGCTGCAGGCGTATCAGCAGGCGCTGCAGATCGTTCACGCCCTCTCGCTCGTTACGCCTGCCGCATACAAGCCTGACGAGGCGCGGATACTGAACAATCTGGGCGTGCTCTACAGCCGCACGGGCAGGCCGCGCGAAGCCGAAGACGCGTGGCGCCGTGCGCTGGATCTGTACCGCAAACTCGCACACGACGATCCGTTGACCTGGCGGCAGGATGAAGCCCGCACCTTGCGGAATCTCGGCGTGCTGCTTGGTCACACGCAACGTTCGGCTGAAGCCAACGAATTGAGTCGCGAGGCGGACGAACTGATCGATTCGACACGGGCACGATAGAGCGCGAGAGAGTTTGCGTTTTGACTACGTACGAAGCGATCATTACCCAACTGTTGCAGACGAGGTAGCGGCACTGACTGCTCCGACCGATGAACCGCCTGACCGCTGGTGATAACCAATGGCCGTTATGCCTTTGGAAACAGCTGTTCATAGCGCAATGAACTGAGAGGCAGAAACAGGTCGACTCCGGTCTGTCACCGTACGGACACGGGAATTGCCGTGATAATGAGGCAGTTATCGCGGACTGACGGCTTCGGTTCTTAAGGCCGCGTCACTGATCATGACTGGCCGCATAGTTATCCACCTTGCCACCAGTTCGAAAACATCAGCCATTCGAAATACGTTCTCCAGCTTTCAAAGCTCGGGTGCTCGCGCAACTTGGAGAGATCGCCCTGCGACGCGTCGCGAAGCGCCGCACACTTACACGCGGTAAGGGGCGGCCGATGTGTCGCGCTCTTCCGCATGCGATCTAAGCCAAACATCGCTCTTCTAGCGCAGCCTTGGCGATAAGCGAGCCCTTCGTCCGCTTTCATCCGTTCGCCCGCTCAGCAGATAATCACCAGAAGACTGGTGCTGGCCGCGCGAGGGTAATTCGACGCCGGATCGGCACCGAACTCACGACGCGCCAGAGGTGCTTACGTGAGCGTGCGCAAAAAAAACGGTGCCAATGCCGACACTGCTTCGTCTACAAACTCAGGTACGTCGTAAAGCTGCATGTGATTGGAGCCTTCCACCACATGAAAATTTTTGTCCTTGCAAGCGGCGCGCTTGAACAGGTCATCGCTCATCCACTTGCTGCCGGCTTGGTCACCTGCAACGATCTGAAGTGGTTGGGTCAGAAACACTTCTGCCATGTTGAAGGCGTCATACGTAACGATCTGATTCAGGCTGCGAGCTGTAGCAAATCCCGGTGCATTCGGATTTTCGCAGCGAGCCGTGTGGTAATACTCCCACGCTTCTTCCAGTTCCTTGTTCGGGGCATCTTCCTTGCGCAACGGCGCAAGAGGGATGGTCACTGTTGTTGCGCCGCCAGCCTCGGCACTCCGCGCATTCGAACCGGCTTCCAGTACCGGGATTGCATCTGCGGACTTGATGTTATTGTCCCAGCCGTTGCGGAACATGGAGCCGATATTGACGGCGCTAACAGTTCCCACTGCCTTGATGCGGCGATCATTGATTGCGGCGTTGGCAGCGTAGCCACCACCAGCACAGATGCCCATCGCACCGATGTGATCGGGATCGACGTACGAAAGGGTAGTCAAATAGTCGATGACTGCGCTGATATCCTCCGTTCGGATGTATGGATTCTCCAATTGGCGCGGTTCACCCGTGCTTTCTCCCTGGTAGGACGCATCGAACGCGATGGTGACAAACCCTTGCTCCGAAAGCTTGCGTGCATAGAGTCCCGCCGTTTGTTCTTTCACACCGCCGCCCGGATGCGCGACTACGATGGCTGGATACTTCCGACCCTCGTCGAAGCTGGCGGGAAAATTCGACACTGCGGCGATGATGATGTCTTCGCCGTTTCTGCTTTTGAAGTTGACTTTGTGCATGATCATGCTCTCCAAGGTTAGGGCCGCGCGGGCAAAGCCGTTTGCGCTCGACATGCAGAAATGGTAGAAGGCAGATTGTTATGCCGCAAGACCAATATCCCGACCACAGTGGAAAGCGCGTCTTACCAATAGAGTGTGCATGGATCCTTCCAAACTTCCCCTCTTCGCCTGGTTCGCCCAGATTGCTCGTCACGGCAGCTTCACCAAGGCAGCGGCCGAGATGGGCGTGTCTCGTGCAGCGTTATCGCAAAACCTGAAAACGCTCGAAGACCAACTCAACGTCAAGCTGATCTATCGCACCACGCGTGAAATGTCGCTAACCGAAGAGGGGCAGCGCCTTTTCGATCAGTTGCAACCGGCTCTTGGCGCTATCGAGCAGGCGGTACGGGGCGTTGGCGAAGCGAACTCGGCACCGGCCGGCTTGCTTCGGGTCAATACATCAAGAATTGCGGCAAGGAGTCTAATAGAACCTCATCTGGCCGAGTTGTTTGCGCGCTACCCAGAGTTGAAACTGGAACTCGTGATGGATGACGGTTTCTCCAACATCATCGCGGATGGGTGCGATGCAGGCATACGGATGGGCGAAAGCCTGGCCGCGCACGTGGTGGCAGTGCCAATCTCACCGATGCTAGAAATGGCAGTTGTCGCTTCGCCTGAGTATTTCAGAACGCGCGGCGTGCCGGAAACACCGGCCGATCTCACGAAGCATGATTGCGTGGCGTACCGGCATAGCTCCAGTGGCGCCGTGTTTCGTTGGGAGTTCACTTCGCCAGAAGCCGACGGGCACGCTTTCGTCGTCGAACCTCAGGGCACCCTGATCACCAACGACGATGACAGCATGATTCGCGCTGCGCTCCAAGGCGCGGGCCTTGTTCAGCACGTCGATATCGCGGTGAGGCAACAACTGGACGATGGGTCGCTCGTTCGTGTATTGAGGGATTGGTGCAAGCCGTTCGCCGGGTTCTATCTCTATGTGCCGTCGCGGGACAGGATGCCGCCGAAAGTTCGTGCGTTTACCGATTTCCTCATTGAAAAACGGGATGTTATTGCAACAACAAAAAGGACAGGAAAACGACCATCGGTTAGGTTGAAACGTCAGAAACGCTGACGTTTTGGAGCGGGTGACCGGTCCCGCGAAGGAGGCGGTTATCTCAGCCAGCCGCATCGGTGGACACCATGTCGATCCGTCTCGTGATGCGTTTTCCGGTCTTCGCCGACGAGGTGAGTGGGCGTAAGACGTGGAGCGGCCCTGTTTCGTTTGAAGTCCCATAGCGCAAGACAGCTGTAATAGATCGAATCGAGCGGTACGTTTGCAAAATTTCCGTACTTCGAGAGGCATCAGCGTGTCCGACTCTGACGGCAGAGCGCTCACGTCTCGCCTTTAAATCTTAAGTCGATATTGATTCGATGTACGGAACAGGCGCGTCGGTAGCGTTGACGCTACCAGAACCGGATCGCAACATGAGTACACGAGAGAGTTGGAGCAGAGACAAGTCGCCGCGATTCGCGATATTGATGGCGCGCGAGAAACGCAGGGGGAGTAGCGGATCGGGGGGGGGGGCTATTACGATGCTCGGCGGGTCCGTATCTTCGGAAGGACGAAACGGTCGCGCCAAGTCGTCATCGATGTGTTTAGCTTGTCTGGTGGTTAAGCAATAGGAAGGGGTTTCAGATGGAAACGGTGCGAACGTCGTTGCGCGATATCGTGGATCGATGGTTTATGGCGAACCGGGCTGTGCCATTCCGGGTCCGGTCGTTGCGGCACGCCGCAAGGGTGCGCTGCGTGAGGATCGACGCGCGAGCGTCGTGTGGCGAGGTGATGATCTGCTTTTTCCGACACGATGATGGCGTTTGGCGAGTCTTCCCACCCGTGCCACGCCGTCCGACAATGCGCGTAGCCTGACGACCACGCGCTGAAGCGATAACCCCAGCGTTCCGTACAATGATTGTGTGTTGGATCCCGTGCGGCGCCACACGTGGACCTACGAAAACAGAGGGTTTTCCACTATCACCGGAACCCGGGCGCAAATCAATTCGTCCAAAGTACGGAACATCTCGGCCGTGTTGTTGACGCGCTCTCGCCTGTCTCCTGTAATGCAGCCAACAGCCGGCAAGTGGGAGCAGGTAATCGTTTAGCTCCAACTGTGACCGACACGCCGAATGTCCGCTTTCCGGGCCCAATCGTGACACACGGAGCGATCGATGTCGTTGCACGCAAATCAGACAGCCCGATCCCAGAGTGGGATGGCGGACCCGAACTGGGATATCGTCGCGGAGGAGGGCGATGGCGGCACAAAGCGCACGCGTGTCGGCCGCGCGATGGTTGTCCCACTGGCGCGGAGCCTCGCGATTCTTGCCGCTTTTTCGCCAAACGAACCGTGGCTCGGCAATCAGGATTTGATGCTCGAGACGGGAATTCCCGCTCCGACTGTCTCACGCATGGTGCGCTCGCTCGTCGCGCTCGGTTATCTGCACTATTCCCCCGCGCGTCGCAAGTATCGTCTGGCCGCACCCGTTCTCTCGCTTGGCTACGCCGCGATTGCGCATTCCAGCGTGCAGCAGCTCGCACGTCTTGAAATGCAGTCATTTGCGAACGCGAACGATACCTACGTTGTGCTAGGTACGCGGGACCGTCTTGACGTCACTGTGCTCGATACCTGCTCGAGTCCCACACAATCAGTGGATCTGAAGCTCCATGCGGGCGCGCGCTTGCGCATCGCCTCGTCGCCGATGGGATGGGCAATGCTGGCGGCTCTGCCGGAGCTCGAACGGTTTTACCTGCTCAGCAGCGTGGAGCGTAAGACTGGGCGCGACTGGCCGCGCCTGCGGCGGCGCATCGGTGAAGGTATTTCACAGGTGCATAACGCGGGCTACTGCATGTCGCTGGGGGAATGGGAGCCTGATCTGACGATTCTCGCCACGCCGCTCGTCATCCAGGACCATACGCCGCTCGTGCTGGCTTGCGTAGGCCGAAGCGCGCGGCTCGGCCGCGCGCGGGTCGAGCGTGAACTAGGCCCCCGGCTTGTTGCTGTCGCGCAAACCCTGCAAGAGCAGGTATTGTTCACGGACTAGCGGACCATGAACGGGACCGATACTCAAACAAACGTGACGCTCACTGTCGAGCGCGGACTCGAAGTGCTGCGCGCGTTTCGTGCTGCGCGTGCGCCGCTGTCCAACGCGGAGCTCGTGAGACGCACGGGTTTCCCAAAGGCGACGGTATCGCGACTGACGACCACACTGATCGCCATTGGCTATCTGCGCAGGGTGGGCGGCGGAAGACAGTTCGAACTCAGCGCGGGAGCGTTGAGCATGGGGCATGCGTACCTCGAAGCGAACCCAGTCATCAATATCGTTAATCCGTTTATCCAGAAACTGGCCGACAAGCTCGAATTGTCGGTCGCACTGGCCGTCCCGCATCGGCTTGACATGATCTATATCGCGTGGCGCGCGAGTGCGAGGATAGCGACACTTCGCCTTGGGGTCGGCTCCTTACTGCCGATGGAGTCGACTTCGGTAGGACGTGCTTATCTGTATGCGCTGTCGCCAGCAGAGCGCGAGCCGCTCGTCGGGGCGCTGCTCGAGGCCGCGGGCGAGCATGCCGCGATTGTTCGTAGGAACCTTGAAGTCGCGTTCGCGGATCTGAGCGAGTCGGGCGTATGCATGTCGGTGGGCGAGTATCAACGCAATGCGTACGGAATCGCGCTGCCGGTCGTGGTTGGCCGCTCGCGCACGATCATGTCGCTCAATTGCGGTGCGATCGAACTCGACCCGGATATGACAGCCATACGGAACCGAGTGATGCCAGAACTCAAGGCGACAGCGCGCAAGCTGACTGAGGAACTCGTAGACGTCGACTGCGAACCATGATGCGCTTCCCGGCGTGGGGTTGACGCCAAGGCAGCGAGAATCATGCCGGTCGACGCTAGTCGTGATAGTGCCTTTCGGTTCCATCGTGAAGAAGCGACCGTCTGCTCTGGTTGACGCGAACTTCCACGGGTGTACAGCGCCGCGCGCGAGATGTTCACACGCACGGGCCATGAAGGTTCGTCGCGTGGATCGTGGATTTGATGGACCGCCCGCGCGACTGCTGGAAACCATAGATTTCGATGGTGTGTGACGTGTGCGAAAGCGGCGAGGGAGCGAAGCAGCGCGGGATCCGTGTCGTGGACATTGTCAACCTGGGCTTACAACTGTGCTCGATATTATGAGCTTCCGCGAAGCTAATCGCGTCCGTATAGTTCAATCATTCGTGCTCGGCTATACCAGCATCCAGCGGACATAACGAGCGGTTTGTACACCTATGACTCTGAGTGGAGAGCCTCATGAAGAACGTTAAGATCGACCATACCTATTGGGACATCGCTGCGAACCTGTACTTTCCTCCGGGCTTCGACGAGAAGAAAAAGTATCCCGCTATCATCAGTGCGCACCCGATCGGCAGTTGCAAGGAGCAAACTTCGGGGAACGTCTATGGAGAGGCTTTGGCGAAAGAAGGCTTCGTCGTCATTGCTTTCGACGCCAGCTTTCAGGCCGACAGTGGTGGCGAACCGCGCTACATCGAAGATCCGACACGTCGAGTCGAAGATTTTCGCGTCGTCTGTGATTATCTGGTGACGCTGCCTTACGTTGATGAAGGTCGGATTGGCGTCCTCGGGATATGCGGCGGTGGCGGCTATTCCATCAATGCCGCAATGACCGAGCGTCGTATCAAGGCGGTGGGTACCGTAACGGGCGCAAACTACGGACGCCTGATGCGGGAAGGCTTCAGCGGCTACAACCCGATCGCTGCATTGGAGGCAATGGCGGCACAACGCACCGCGGAGGCGCGAGGCGCTGCTGCGCGTGTGGACGATTTGCTCCCGCCCTCTCCAGAAGCGGCGCGTGAAGCCGGGTTGACGGAAGTGGATCTGTATGGCGCCACTGAATACTACCGGTCAGATAGAGGTCGCGCGCCCAACGGGGTCAATCGTTCGATGTTCTCCCATCAAGCGGTCGCCGTCGGCTGGGACGCGTTTCATCTGTGTGAAACGTTGCTCACACAGCCGCTGATGGTCGTGGTGGGCGATAAGGTGGGTGCGTTTGGCGCGTATCGCGACGGCTGTGAAGTTATCGGTCGCGCTGCTTCGAAGAATAAGGAATTGGTGGTCATTGAAGGTTGGTCGCACTATGACTTGTACGACAAGCCCGAGCCGGTTGCAAAAGCGCTGGCGAAGCTGGTGCCTTTCTACAAGGAAAACCTCTGATCTCCGCTGTATAAGAGAAGTTTTTCGCAAAGACACTTCAGGTGAAGTGTCTTGCTGCGTCGCCCCCAGAGGCATTGCGTTGCTGGTTTCTACGGCTTGAGATGGCAGCGATCAATCGTTTTATAGCTTTTTGATCAAGTCATTCATTAAGGATGCCAAAATGAATACGAAGGTTTTGATACTTGGCGCTAGCGGGCAGATTGCGCGCTGGGTTGTCCAGATGAATGGCGATAAGCCAGGACTGACCCAGACGTTGCTCGTGCGTAATCCAAAAAAACTCGCCGGCAATGAACCAAAAAACGCAACGGTCGTGATCGGGGATGTATTGGACAAAGACTTGCTGCCGAGAGTTGTGGCGGGCCACGACGTGGTTTACGCCAACCTCGCGGGCGAGGTAGACAAGCAGACTAAAAACATCCTGTCGGCGATGAAGGAGACGGGTGTCAAGCGACTGATTTCTGTCAACTCATTGGGTATTTACGACGAGGTGCCGGGAAAGTTTGGTGAGTGGAATCGCAAGGAAATTGGTCAGTTTCTTCCTCCCTATCGAGCATCGGCTGATCTGATTGAGGGATCCGGCCTGGACTACACGATATTGCGGGCGGCCTGGCTTACCGACGTCGACGAGGTGAGCTACGAAACAACAGATCGGAACGAACCGTTCAGGGGGACGGAGGTCTCGCGCAAGAGCGTGGCGGCTTTGATTGTTGAGTTGATAAGTAATCCAAGTCTCATGTTGAGAGCCAATGTCGGTGTCAATAAGCCAGGTACGGATGCCGACAAGCCCGTCTTTCTTTGAGGTTCTTGTGCCATGACGTCGATTGCAGTTGCTTGCAACTCGAAGACCGTAGGAGAGGATCGTCGCGATTTACTCCGGTGAAGGTTCGCCGAGGCCATGATTGTCGAAGCGACCGTATTCGGTACAGCCGAATTCACGATTCAGCAATTTTCAATTGAATCGCGGACGGTCGAAACTTAGCATGCCAAAAGCGAGCCTTGGATTCGACGCCACGAATTTTCTCGTGGCAGACCACGCTCTCAGATCGCTGCAGATCTCTCAAGCGAAGCTTCATATCACAATCAAGATCACAAGCGCCACTCGATAAATCGGCTTGAGGCACAAGTATTCGGTGCATAACGCCTATCCAGAACGTGCTCTTGGATGCGGCGATCAAGTAAGCAACGAATCGATTTGGTCTGTTCACAGTTGGGCGGACGTCGGGCATTTGACCTGATAAATGTCCGAGAGGACGTCGGACACTGAATGTAGAGGAATTCATGAGAGGGATGGTGTTTCAAGGAAATTGCAAGGTCGAACTGCTCGACTTTGACGATCCGACTCCCGGTCCCGATGAAGTCATTGTCGAAATGAAAGCATCGGGAATGTGCGGCACCGACTTGCACTATTACCGGCACGGCATGGCGAATTCACTAGCGATGCTTGGAATGCGCGACCGAATGGAATCGGACAACGTTATCGGAGGTCATGAACCTTGTGGCGTCGTAGCAGCTGTGGGCGCCAGCGTAGATAAGCGCTCGTTCAAAGTCGGCGATCGAGTGATGGTATTTCATTACGCCGGATGTGCGTTCTGCGACCACTGTCGAACGGGTTGGACTCAACTTTGTGACAGGGGTGCCCGGATCTATGGCGTGTTAAGCCACGGCGGGCATGCTAACTACATGAAGGTCCCTGCCTCATCGCTCGTCCACCTGCCGGACGAAGTCTCGTTCAAAGGCGGTGCCGCGGTGTCATGCGGCACGGGTACTGCTTTTGGTGCACTGCTGCGCCTCGATATCAGCGCTCGAGACACACTCGCCGTTTTTGGACTAGGGCCAGTAGGTCTTTCCACTGCGCAATTGGCAGCATCGATGGGCGTCGAGGTGATCGGCGTCGATATCAACGCCGATCGTGTTGCTCGCGCGAAAGAATTTGGCGTCACACACGCGATTGATGCAAGCAAAGTCGACCCCGTGGACGAAGTCCACAAGCTGACGCGAGGAAAAGGCGCGACATGCGCCGTCGAGTGTGCAGGTGGTGAGTTGCCGCGCAAGCAGGCCGTGCTGAGCACTGCGACATGGGGTCGTGTGGCGCTCGTGGCCGTCGGTGGAAATTTAACGCTCGACGCGATGAAAGACGTGATCGGCAAACAGCGGACGCTAATTGGCTCGTTCACCTTTTCCGAGGTCGGAATGAAAGACTGTGCTCATTTCATCGCGGACCACGGTGTCGAGGTCGACCATCTCTTCACCGACGAATGGAGGTTGGAGCAGGCCGAAGAGGCCTACGCACACTTCAATCGGCAAGCGGGCGGTAAGGGCGTCATCGTATTTTGAGGTCCGGCGGCTGAATCGATTCGGAAACACAGAACTCGCCCTGAGAAAGGGGCAAACGAGGTTGTAATGACGACGAAAACTATTGATTTGAAGCACCCTGGGCAGTTCTTCATTGGTGGAAAGTGGACTGAGCCTTCGACATCTGAAACATTCAACGTTATCAATTGTTCGACGGAGGAAGTCGTAGCTACCGTGGCGACGGCTGCATCCAGCGATATGCAACGCGCGGTCGCCGCCGCGCGTGAAGCATTCGATCATGGACCGTGGCCCCGGATGACACCACAGGAACGCGCCGTCTATCTCGAAAGATTCGCTGAGCGCTTGGAGGCGTTAAACGACGAATTTGCGCGCGTCTGGGCGATCGAGACTGGTATCGTCTATAAGGTCGCACAACCGCGCATCGGGCTGTTCATCAGCGGTGCCTTTCGCCAATACGCAGCAATGGCATCAACATTTCCATTCACGGAGGAACTCCGCTCCGTGTCAGGAAATCTTGCCTACCGCATTTATGAGCCCGTTGGCGTCGTTGGAGAAATTATTCCGTGGAACGGTCCCGCTGGCCTCATGGCGTATAAGACAGCGCCCGCATTGCTGGCAGGTTGCACGCTGGTCATCAAGTCGTCGCCGGAAGCGCCTTGTTCAGCCTATATGTTTGCCGAAATCTGCGAAGAAATCGGGCTGCCGCCGGGTGTCGTCAACGTGGTTACGGCAGACCGAGATGTTTCCGAGGAACTGGTCCGTAATCCCGATGTGGACAAAATCACGTTTACGGGCTCGACCGGCGCCGGGCGAAAAATCGCGTCTATAGCCGGTGATCGGATTGCCCGCGTCACACTGGAACTGGGTGGAAAATCCCCGGCTATCATTCTTGACGACTACGACATTGAGACAGCGGCTCAGACCCTCGGGTCCTCCTATTTCGGCTACAACACGGGGCAGATTTGCCATAGCTTGACACGGGTAATCGTGCCGCGGGCCAAGCATGATTCCATGGTGGAAGCACTGGCCAACATCGCGAAGCAGATCGTCGTAGGGGATCCGTTTGCACCCGAGACCACCTCCGGACCGCTCGCTAGTGGGCGACAACGTGAAACGGTTGAGCGTTTTGTGGCAACCGGCGTTGCCGAAGGTGCGACGCTTGCAACCGGCGGCAAGCGCCCTCCAGGCCAGGCGCGTGGCTTTTTTTATGAGCCGACCGTATTCGGTAACGTCGACAACCGGTCCACGATCGCCCAACAGGAAATCTTCGGGCCGGTTTTGAGTGTCATCCCGGCTGATGACGAGGCCAGCGCGATCCGAATGGCAAACGACACGCCCTTTGGTTTGAATGCTGCGGTGTTCACGAACGATCGCGATCGCGCGCTAGCTGTGGCCCGACAGATTCGCTCAGGGACAGTCGGACATAACGGTCCGCGCACCGATTTTTCCATCGGATTTGGCGGATTCAAGCAATCAGGTATCGGCCGGGAAGGCGGCACTGAAGGACTGACCGCATTTATGGAATCCAAGACTGTTGTCATGGCATGAAGAGGCACGCGAGCGCAACATTCCACTTTGCGACTCTCGGCGAAGAGATGGCGATGCATCCGCGTCACTCGGTGTCGCGGCGTGACATGGATGGCGAATCGTGAGAATGGAGCTGTCACGCGCACGCTTGCTCACGCTTGGCCGTTTGCGCAACGACCTGTTTCCATGGGCCGTAGCGCTATCGGTCGGGCTTGATTACTTTGATAACACGATGTTCCCGTTCTTCAACGGCTACATCGCCGGTGGGATCAACGTTCCGCCGGACGAACTGGTTTGGTCTTCATCCGCCTATGCCGTGGCATCGGTCCTAGGTATCGTTCAGCAACAATGGTTGATAGAGCGGATGGGCTTTCGTCGCTATCTGAGCGCGTGTCTGCTGATGTTCTCTATAGGTTCTCTGGCGGCCTCGCTCTGTTCGACATCTCTCCAGCTTGCGATGGCGCGTGGCCTTCAGGCCTATTTTATCGGGCCGATGCTGGGCACCTGCCGTATTCTTCTGCAAGTTGGCTTTTCTCCCAGCAGTCGCCCATCGGCCACGCGCCTTTTTCTGATAACCATCCTCCTGGCGAGCGCCTCTGCTCCGTTGATTGGTGGCTTGCTGATTGCGCAATTTGGTTGGCATGCGCTATTCACTTGCACGACAATCGCTGGTGTCGTGCTCTCGGTATTCTCTTTTCTCGTCGTGCCGCATGTCGGCAAGCGACAGGCGACGTTGCGCAGCGATACGCATCTTTTGCCATGTCTGGTGTTTGCAATCTCGCTAGGTGCGCTGCAAATCGTCGTTCAGCAAGTTCGCTTCGAGCTGTTCAGTAGTTCGCCAGTCTTGCTTGCCTGCACGGTCGTCGGATTGTTCGCCCTTGGATGGGTTGCACGGCAGCAATGGCATCATCCAAAGCCACTTATCAGAATAAATGCGTTGAAAGAAGGGACGTTCAGAGCTGCGATCATTCTGTATGCGTTCTATTATTACGTAACGAACGCAATCGGGTACCTGATCTCGCGGTTGCTGGAAAGTGGTCTCGGATATCCAGTGGAAAATGCTGGAACGCTGGTTGGACTGACCTCACTTTCCTCTGTCGGTATGGCGATCATTTACTTTCGCTATGCAAAATACGTTCGTGAAAAAAAGTGGCTGATTGTACCTGGCTTCCTGATGGCAACGTTCATTGCAGCGTGGTTTGAGAACCTACCGCCGGATGTCAGTACGTCATGGCTGATTGCGCCGCTGATCGTGCGAGGCTTTCTCCTGATGTTCATTGCTCTGCCGAGCGGAGGTGCTGCGTGGCAGATATTCTCGGATCAGGAGTTCACGCACGGTTATCGCCTTAAGAATATTGTCAAGCAGTTAGCTTATTCGTTTTCGACTGCTTCCATTATCATCTTTGAACAGCATCGAATCGCGGTTCATCAAACGAGGCTATTTGAATTTGCTACGCCGTACAACCCAGTCTTCGAGAACACACTTCAGACGATGATCCAAACGTTCACTGCGCAAGGATATACGGCAACACAGGCGGGAAGCATGGCATTTGGAGAGATCGCACGTTTGGCTGTCCATCAGGCAGCTTTCATGAGTGTGTTGGATTGCTTTTATGTAGTCTTGGCAATATCTCTGCTAGGTGGCGTAATTGCTCTGACCCAGCGGCATATAAAGTAGCCTAAACGGTATCGGACCGGAATTCCCGGCGAGAGTATGCGCTCGTAAATTATCATCACCTCGTCTATAAGACTCTTCCAACGCACCGTTACCTTCTCCAATCAAGCGGTGCGCGGGCATCAATTCGGATGCGGTTTCGGTCGTCGATCGTTCGCGTGCACACGGACTAGTTGTTGTAGATTGCGAGGGCAGGCCCCCGCCGGTGCAACAGCGCGGCAACGGGTCTTATAAGGGCTTTGTCGCCGCGCCGTCATGCGATAGTTAGCTCTTTTTCTCGATATCTCGATAGATGACGGCGTCACCGACCTGAGGACAACACACACCTCAGATCGGCACGCTTTCCGTTTAGGCTGTCGATCAGAATTTATGGCGCATGGCGAGCCGGACGAGCACCTGATTTTTTGTTGTCGATGCGTCTGGCGCTGAAGTTCCGCCGGCGCCATAGGTATCGGGTGCGATCGACGCGACGGTGGCGTCACCGACTGCGCGCTGATAAGCGCCGAGTAGGTAGACGTCGGTGCGCTTGGACAGGAAGTAGTCTCCGATGAGCTCGATCTGGTGATACTTGGGGCTCAGATTCTTTGAACTCAGTTTTCCGTCGGTAAACGTGTAGTTGCTCGACAGGAAGAGCACAGGGGATATCTGCCAGCTAGCTGACGCTGCGTAGTTGTCAAACCTCAGGGTATCGTTGACGGAGGTGAACTTGGAGTGGCTATACACGAAGCCGAGTTTTACCGCCGCGACCTGATAGGTGGCCCCGGCTGCCGCAACATCTTCACGGATCACGGCCGACGCCAGCCCGGCTGCGTGCAGCGGCGAAGTGCTCGTGACGTTGATATAGTCGCCAGAAATGGCGCCCGTCGTGTTCGCGTTTGGCGCATTAAGATGCATGTAGGCCGCGCCTAACGAAAGCTGGCCAAGCGAATAACCGGCGCCTACGCTCCACAGACGGTTGGTGGCGAACCCGGAGCCGGTGTCGGTCGTGGCGGTATTACTGAATGCATACATGCCGCCAAATTTTAAGCCGCCGTAGTTGGAGCTTGTGAACTTGATTGAGTTGTTGACGCGGAACGAGTTATCGAGGTTATCGTTGTCGAATGGATGTGCGAGGCCAGTATAGACAATGCCGCTCAATGGTTGAACGTAGTCGACCACCGAATCATACTGACGCCCCATTGTGATCGTGCCGAAGCGCTCGTTCTGGATTCCAACGTACCCCTGCCGTCCGAAGAGACGACCGCCTTGCGCCAATGCGCCGCCGCCAGTGAAGCCGTTTTCCAGCACAAAAATGGCCTTGGTCCCTCCGCCGAGATCTTCAGTGCCCCTGAGTCCGAAACGGTTGCCCTGGATCACACCTGTAGTCATCGTTACGTTCGACTTTCCGTTGTCGTTATTGATGTAATTCACGCCGGCATCGATTAGGCCGTACAACGTCACGCTGCTTTGTGCGGATGCGGTGCCTGCGCATGCACCAAGGACTGCAATCGACAGAAATCTCTTTTTCACTGACATGTCTCCTGATCCAACGGTTGATAAAAGCTTTGGCGAAAACGACAGCTTCTTTTTTGTTATGTACGACATCTCAGGTTGCCGGCCTGCTTGACGCGGTAGTCGCCAAATGTTCTGGCGATAACAGCGAGGAAATCGATTCTCCGAGTTAGCGGAGACAATGCGAAACAGAATCGGATTTGATAGAGGTTAATCCTTATCGTCGGTCGTCGTTATAATTCAGCGCAATAATAAAAATATACGAAAGTGATTTTTATAAATATGGATTCCTAAGTAGATAATACGGACATCAAGCGAGTTGTACCGATATACTCGCCCAATGGGCTAACCCTGGCGCCGCTAACTTTTCCGATCCGATGCGCTTAATTCAATGAGTCGGCATCGGCCTGGTGGAGCGGCGCACAACCGCTTGTGCTCTTGTGTGTAGTTTCGTCGCTCGGCCGGAGCGGCTAGATATGGGATTGAATCCGGATTTGTTAGCTTCCATTCGCGTGAAGACGCTACACGTGCATTCGACTGAAGCGTCCTTGCTTGCGTGACGGCTTGGCCGCGCTTCTAATGTCCTGTTGCAGTCTTCCAGTGGGCCTGGATGCGAGGCAATGTCTGATCGTCTCACGAAGTCTCCTTTTTTATGTTGGATACGTGCTCAAGATATCGGAGGCGTGCTGAGCGAATATCACATGCCTTTACAATGCGCGTGGGAGGGAACGGGCGTCAACGCTGGTCGAAATATATTTCCGTACTTCGATCTGTCAAAAGTATTGTTTGGTCGACGTGGGGCGTTCAATGACGACGATTCGAAGAGGATTGGAATCCTACGTCGTCGCGGACTGACAAGAAATCGAGAAGGAGACACGCGCGGGTGTCGTTCGGGATCCGACTTACACCGCATCGAAGAGGCTACGGTTGGGTACCAGCAACCGGTAGGTAGCGAAAAAGAAAGTCAGCTGCGACTTTGCCGAACGTGTCGTTACGGTCACCCGCAACCATATGTCCGGCCTTAGCGACATTCACGTAATGCGCATGCGGGCAAAGCTCAAGGAATTCGCGCACCCCCGTTTCGCTGACAACATCCGAGCTTGCGCCGCGCACGAGCAGAGTTGGCATAGTCAGCCGACGGGCGCACGCAGAGAGACGTTCGTGACGATGTTGAATGTCCATGGGTTTGGAAATAAAGCGCGGATCCCAGTGCCATCGGAATCGCCCGTCTTCGCCGACCCGCACGTTTTTCGATAGACCGTTCAGATTGTGTTGGCGAGATTGCGTTGGTCGATACTGGCTGATCGCATCCGCGACTTCTTCGAGGGTGTCGAATCCATCAGGCCTCTGTCGCATGAACGCATGAATTCGAGCGACGCCCGCTGGCTCTGTATATGGAACTATATCGACGAGGATGAGCGCGCTCGATTCGACATGGCCATCGCCGATCGCAACGAGACTTGTGCTGCCTCCGAGCGATGCGCCCACAAGTACCGGCCGTTCCGCACCGACGGCATCAACGATGCATCGAAGGTCACGTGCCAGCGCATCAAGACTGTATTCGCCATCAGGGCTCCAGCCTGAATCACCGTGTCCGCGTGCATCGAAAGCCACCGCGTGATATCCGACCTTGCCCAGTAGCGCGCCGGTCGAACCCCACGCATGACGAGTCTGTCCGCCCCCGTGCAGTAGGACAACGACAGGATTTCCCGGGTGGCCCCAACTGTCCGCTGCGAGCGGAATGCCGTCGGCATTTGTCCAGATATGCTTTGGCTCGGGCGTTCCTGGCAAACGGGTTCCTGCATTCATCGTCATCCTCACGTGTGTTGGTCGTTCGACTACACACTCCTCATTGGAGGCGCGCTTGTCAATGCTTGTGCTCAGCACGTCTCCGATAAAGACGGAGAGCTAGTGCTCTGAATTGAGATTCGAGGAGGGCGGTGAAGGTGATGAGCATCTGAGACGTACACCGTCGAATAAGTCGATCTTAGTCCCATTGCTGTACCGGAACGTGAGTCCGCTTCGCCTTTATCTCGTTGTTTTCATCGACAAAAACAAGCTTCGGCTCCCAGCCAGAGACGAGTTCCGCCTCGTCGACACTTGAAAATGTCGCGATAATGACGAGATCTCCCAATTGTGCACGACGTGCGGCTGAACCGTTCAGTGAGATCATGCCGCTGCCGCGTTGTCCCCGAATAGCGTATGTTGAAAACCGCTCGCCGTTGTTTATGTTCCAAACCTCAATGCGTTCATTTTCGAAAATATTTGCTGCTTCAAGGAGGTTTTCGTCGATCGCGCAGGAGCCTTCGTAGTGCAACTCGCAATGCGTCACTACGGCACGGTGAATCTTGGATTTAAGCATGTTGCGTCGCATGTGTGTCTCCTTGAATTTACCCGGTATGCGTCGCGAGACCATAGGGGCATTTTATAGATCCTGCGGCCGCAAAGAACACACGGATTCGCGAATCTGCTGCGGTTTCTCGCCGGCACAGAAGTCCCCGCGCCATGTTCGAATTTTGCTGCATACCACCAACGGGTCAATGTCGTCGGGACGAGTGTTCCGTGCAATGAACCGGAACGTCTTTCTCGTTCCAGCTATTTGAGCGGTGCAATCATTCGTGTGATTTGACGCCGACGCGAGATGGGTACTTGCACCTAGCAACGCGAGCACCTGTTGACTGACGAGTTACTTGCCTGGCTTTCAGCCGTGCCCGGAGCGGATAGTGTACGATTTACGATGGGGCCCGCGTGTCGCGCGCTGCAGGCCTATAGTCGCCAGGGTGGCAGTCCCGTGGCTCTGCGTTGCCTCATGGGGTAAATGTATGCCCATCGGTCAGGCACGGGCAATATCAGAAAGACAAAGGGAGCGCAGACATGGGCACTTTCAATCGCCTTCATCTGATACGGCAGGTTGATCTGCTTACGCTTAAATTGTTCGTTTCAGCTGTCGAGGAACAACAGATCGGTCTTGCTGCGATTCGCGAGAACATCGCGGCGTCTACAGCGACCAAGCGGATTCAGGACCTGGAAGACATTGCGGGCGTCAAGTTGCTGGAGCGGGGTCCGAAAGGTGTCGCGCCGAGCCAGGCCGGCACCGTGCTTTTGCGTTATGTCAGACGGATTTTCGATAATCTTGATGATATGCGCGCCGAGATCGCCTCCTTTACTGAGGGAATACGCGGAGAGCTCACCGTTGCCTCGGCGCGCTCGATTATCGTGCCATTCATCGCGCGTGAACTCGGAGAGTTTAAGCGTGAATATCCGCTCGTTGAGTTCGTCGTGCGCGAAGTCGAGAATGCCGGAATTGTGCAAGCGGTCGCGCGTGGGGAGGCCGACATCGGTGTTTTCGCAGTGACGCATGAACTTGATTTGAGCGGAGTGGATGTCACGCCTTATCGCACTGACCGCTTGGTGGCGGTCGTGCCACAGGGGCATCAATTAAGCAAACAATCCAGTGTTTCATTCGCCGACTTGCTCAATGAGAATCTCATTGTGGTTCACGCTATGCGGGGCGCAGTCCGCGTTGCGTCGCGTCGTCTTGGCATTGAATTCGAACCGCGCCACAACGTAAGCAGCGCCGGCGTTGCTGTCAGCCTCGTTGAGGCAGGATTCGGCGTGACCATCCAGCCCGAGTGCCTGGTCAGCCACGAACTGTTCAGCCGCGTTTCCGTGGTGGAATTGGCGGAGCCTTGGGCCGTGCGCCGGATCCACATAGCGATGCCGCGGGGGCGCGAGCAGAACCCCATCGCGCGCGCATTGGTACACCAACTGCTCGACCAACCTGCTGACGAGTCAGCCGAGTAGAGTGCTCCAATCATGGTTCTGGGATATCAGCTTCCCCAAAATGCGCATGACCGGATACTCGCAACGGGCCGAGGTCCACTTGCCTTCAAGGTTGGTACCCAGAGGAGCCGGACGGACCCGGCTTCCGACTCTGTGTCCCACGCACGCTGGCGAGCCACGCTTCTTCGAGCATGTCGCGATAGAACCCGGGAGAGATCTGCGCTTATATCGGCTCGTCTTGCATCATGTTCGGTCCTCGGATGACAAGGGGCGATGGTATTCAGGCCACAGCCGCCTGACCAGTTCCCGCTCCGAGCTAAACGCATGGCAGCTATCGAGCTTGATCGGTTTGCCTTCTCCGTCGCGCTGATCCAGTCGAGACTTGCGTAAGCCATAGATCGTCTGCAGCGCCGTAGTCGCGAGGGGCCCGAGCAGCTCCTTAATATGGGTGCAGATATCGGAGGACGGCAGACGCTTACGGACTTCGCTGTTCCACCCCGCACCTATGCGCAAGCCGAGTAAAGCAGAGAGCGCGTCGCCGCCACCGAGACACTGCTCGTATGGATGCGCATAAAGGGACGCGCTGACATCGCGCACTATCATGTCTGAGTCAAAAACGATCGTGAGGCGAATGTCGTGAATCGGCTCAGAAGCGGAGACATGGCGTGCGGCAGGTGGCTGGAAATCATGCGTCTTGCGGTCGGTTAGGAAAGCAGTTGCTTCAAACAGTCCGTCGCTGCGACGGCAGCCGTGCATGTCAATGCGACGATGATGAATCTCTTCGCGCGTAATGTCATCGTGTTGAAGTGTCATGTCAGGTGGACTCGCGGGATTGACAGAGCGTACTGGCTCCACTTACGGTATGCGCGATGTTGGGATAGTGTCTACGTAGGCGGCGGGATCGTTTCGTAGTTTGGAAGGGCTTGGAGCAGTGTAGCTAAATGACGAGGGAAACCGCCGTTGCGGATGGCTATTTATTCGCTCGCGATCTTGAGTTTGCGCATGTTGAGCGCCTACGTATTTTCAAGCACGCATGGCGCGCTCAACACCATCGCCGATCCCGTTCCCCGCCAACCCGAAAAACCATTGATGAAGGGGGCGGGATCATCTGATGCGGACGGCGTCAAAACGCGAACACACCTTTGCCGCCGGCCTGTGCATCAAACGCACGATACGCGGCGCTAGCTTCGTCCAGGCGCCAACGATCCGTGAAGATTGCGTCGACATCAACGCCATGATTCGCGATGAAATGCGCGCAGGCTTTCATCCCAGTCGAAGAGAACGTATAAGAGCCTACGATAGTTCGTTGCTTTCCGATGAGGTCTTTCATCGCATCCGCTGTGAAGTTGCCGCCGATCGCAACAAGCGCGATCTTTCCCCACGGCCTCGTTGCCCGCACCGCCTGAAGCCGCGGAACCTCGCCTCCAGCGCAGTCCATCGCGCAACTAACGCCTTTGCCCCCGGTTAGTTTGTGAATCTCGCTCACCGCGTCCAGTTTGCTGCCATCGATTGCATGCGCTACACCGAACGCCTTGGCGCGCTCGACGCGCTCGGCGCTGATATCGACGCCAATGACCTCCACACCCATCGCGGCGGCGAGTTGAGCGGCCGAAAGTCCGACGGGGCCTAGCCCGAAGACGGCCAACGTGTCCCGCGCACTAATATCGAGCCTCAGCAGGGCGCCGTAGGCGGTACCAGTGCCGCATGACACGGCAGCGCCTCCCGCAAACGATACCTCCTGCGGCAGATGCAAAAGCGACGAGACGGGAACCTTCATGTAGTCGGCGTGCGCGCCATGCGCGATCACTCCATACACGGTGGCACCCTGATCGCACAGTTGCGTCCAGCCAGTGCGACACGAGTCGCAGTATTTGCAGCCGTCATAGTGGAATACCATCACGCGATCACCGATCTTGAACGCACCCGCGTCCACGTCGTGACCCAAGGCCGCGACAACGCCGCTGGGTTCGTGTCCACCGATGATCGGAGCGTGCTCATCGATTCCGCGCGCCGCCAGATCCTTGAACCCAAGTGCGCGGATCACTTCGGCAGGGCCATGCCTGAAGAAATGCAGGTCACTCCCGCACATGCCTGAAGCCTTGATTTCTATCACTGCTTCGCCAGGCCCGGGAACCGGATCGGCGAAGTTCATGATTTCTACCTTGCGATCACCTTTGAATACGACACCACGCATAGTTGCCTCCTTGACTACATACGAAGCATGACTGCCTTCACCTGAGTGTAGGCGTCGATGGATGCCTGGCCGAGTTCACGACCCCAGCCCGATTGTTTGAATCCGCCGAACGGCATCACTGGATCGGTTTCGCCGTAAGTGTTGATCCACACGCGACCTGCCTTAAGTGCGCGGGCGACCTTATGTGCACGCGCGACGTCGCGCGTCCAGACGGCTGCCGACAGCCCGTATGTGGAATCGTTGCCCTTGAAGACCGCATCGTCTTCATCTTTGAAAGGGATGATGGATAAGACCGGTCCAAAGATTTCTTCGCGAGCGATACGCATGTCATTCGTGACGCAATCGAAAACCGTTGGCTCGACGAAATAGCCCCCTCGTGTCCACGGCGTCGCGCCCATTCGCAACGTCGCCCCAGCGGCTTGGCCCGAATCGATATATGACATCACACGATCACGTTGCTTTGCGGAGATCAGTGGGCCAAGCTTCGTGTCTGCCTCAAGCGGGTCGCCTACTTTGTAGGTCGCCGCAATGCGCGTTAAGCGCTCGGCCACTTCATCGTGTATGCTTTCATGCACGAACAGACGGGTACCAGCGGAGCAGACCTGGCCGGAATTCAGGCAAAAGGTTCTAACGGCAGCCTCGATTGCCCGATCAAGATCGGCGTCAGGAAAGATCACATTCGGCGACTTTCCTCCGAGTTCAAGCGTCACCTTCTTCAGGTTCGAAGTGGCCGCTTGCACGATAGACTTTCCGGTGATTGTCGATCCCGTAAAAGCGATCTTATCGACGTCGGGGTGGAGAGCTAGCGCAGCGCCCGCCGTTGTGCCAAAGCCGGGTAGCACGTTGACCACACCGGGCGGCAGATCTGTCTCCTGTAAGAGTTCGGCCATTCGCAGGGAACTTAAGCAGGCAAGTTCAGCAGGTTTCAATATCAACGTGTTGCCGCAACATAGGGCATTGGCGAACTTGATCGCGGCCATCAAGATCGGCGCATTCCACGGGATGACCTGCGCGCACACGCCAATTGGTTCGCGCAATGTGTAAATGAAAGTCTCGAATCCGACGGCTCGGTGGTTCCGTTAATCTTCGAGCACCATCCCGCGTAGTATCTAAAGATATCGCTCGCCGCGTTTGCGATTGCAGTGCTGAACCACAGCGGCATGCCGTTGTCCAGGGTTTCGATTGCGGCAAGCTCGCCGGCATGCAGCTCGATCTTGTCGGCGATGCGCAGCAGTGTGCGTGTTCGCGCATGCGGCGAAAGATGTGCCCATGATGACGCTTCGAAAGCACGGCGAGCGGCAATCACCGCGGCATTACTGACCGGTGCACCAAATAGTGCGTAGTGCGTTAAACGGGTATGAAGACGAAAACTGATGCCCGACAGCTGGACGGAGCCACGCAGGCGCACCTGAGGAAAATGGTGGTGCAGGCGGTGGTTGGTGGAATGACACAGACCGCGGCGGCTCACACATTCGGGGTGAGTCTGCGGGCGATAAGCAACTGGATGAAGCGCTCGCGAGAAGGTGGCCTGCGATCGCTCAGGCAAGGCAAGCGTGGCCGTCGGCCGGGAAGTGGCCGGCTGGATCACCCGCAGGCCGTGAGGATCCGCAAGCTGATCATCGAACGGATGCCGGATCAGCTGGCGTTGCCGTTCTACCTGTGGACCCGCGAATCTGTGGCGCAGCTCATCGAGCGGGAGTATGGGATCAAGGTGTCGGCGTGGACGGTCGGTCGATACCTGAAGGCATGGGGCATGAGTGCCCAGAAGCCGGTACGGCGAGCATATGAGAGAACCGATGCGAGCATCGCGCGCTGGTTGAACGAAGACTATCCGCAGATCGCCAAAGAGGCGAAGCGGGAGAAGGCGACGATTTACTGGGGCGACGAAATGGGATTGCGCAGTGATCACATCAGCGGCACGAGCTTCGCACTCAAAGGGCAAACGCCAGTGGTGCGCGCGACGGGACAACGCTTCGGCTGCAACATGATCTCGGCGATCACCAACCGCGGGGCATTGAACTTCATGGTCTTCGAGGGCAAGTTCAGGAACGCCACGTTCATCGAATTCCTGAAGCGCATGCTCAAACAGGCCTCGCACAAGATCTACCTGATTGTCGACGGCCATCCCGTGCATCGGTCCCGGGCAGTCAGGCGATTCGTCGCCGATCATGCTCAACGTCTGCGTCTGATTCAACTGCCGGGATATTGTCCTGAGCTCAATCCTGACGAGCTGCTCAACCAGGACGTAAAGACCAATGCGCTCGGCAAGACTCGACCTACCAGCAAGGCGGAAATGATCGACGGCGTGCGTCGTCATCTGCATCGTCGACAAAAGGAGCCTCACGTGATCCGCAACCTGTTCAAGGAAAAGCACGTTCGGTATGCAGCGTAGGCAACTACGCACTATTTGATGCACCCGTCAGTAACATCAGTTTGGTCTGCCTCCGCGACATGACAAAGTATTTGCTCCGTTGTCGGATTCAATACTTCGAACGTCTTTTGCGATGCTGAATTGATCCAACGCCCGTCGATTAGAAGCTGCTTCGGTCCCGCATTGATCCACGACCGGGCAGCATCGAGCGAAGCATTGCCTATGCTAGTTTCACTATTCATACCCACTCCTCGGATTAAAAACCACATTCGCAAACGAACAGTAGTGCTGATGTTTTTAAGTAAGTTTTTAGCAGTGTCATAGGCAAGGAATTCGAGCGCTATGCGTGAAACCCCTGATCAAATATGTACGACGATCCGCGATCCGTACTTTGAGAATTGAAAGGCGTGGAGTTTTACGTCTCACTGCCGTGAGACACTTGATGCCGGATTGTATCTTTAGTGTTTTTGAAAAATTCCGTAGTACGGGAAGAATATGGCGAGTCCGTTGAATTATTTTTTTCTGCCAATCTCAGTGCAGTTGGCCAATCGCCGATCGTATTTTTTGCGCTAACCGTGCGTGGTTCGGTCCGACGAACTCACATTCCTCTTGGGGCTTTCGCGCAGCATATGCTCGAACGGCGCGGTCAAGTAATCGAATGCACGCAGATCAACCTGCGTGAACGAAAATGGTAGGGAAAGCAACGCGGACAGGTACCACGGAATAGGGCGCGCGTCCATCTAAGTGAGCAAACAACCACTACTTTCCAGCTTTACCATCACTGCTCCTCCTTTTCATGTTTGTTCGTAGAGACGTCTTGTGCGGGGGCGATTGTTGCCTATCCGACTTTTGATGAAATGGAGCGCCTTTTCACCGAAATCTTGATCATATTCGCTGGGCTGATGTCCCACATCTTGTATGCCAATGTACTCTGTTTGTGGACAAAGCACACGAAACTCTTCGACACCTTCCTGGCTTATGACGTCCGATCGCTCGCCACGTATAAGTAACGTGGGACACGTGAGCCTACGCGCGGCAGCGCTGAGTCGCTGATGTCTCCGCGTCATATCGCGCGGCCATGACGCAAAGTGTGGATCACAACTCTCAGCTCTACCGAGCGCGGCGGACTGTTGACGCATATTCGACTGTACGCGAGCGACGCCACCTGGTTCCGTCTGAGGCGCAAAGTTGATAAGGATTAACCCGCTTGCATCCACGTAGTGTTCACCAACTGCGAGCAGGCTGGTGGCACCGCCGGTCGCGGCGCCAACAAGTACGGGCCGTTTTACGCCCAGCGAAAGTGCGATGTGCTCGAGGTCTCGTACCATTGCGGACGGGCTGTAATTGCTATCAGCCGGCCAGTCCGAATTCCCATGACCGCGTGCATCAAAAGAGATGACATAGAACCCTGCATCGCCGAGCAGGTGCGCCATGCGACGCCAGGAGTGCCGCGTTTGTCCCGCCCCGTGCAGCAGGATAATTGGTGTACCGTTTGGATCGCCCAGCGTGTCGCCTGCCAGGCGAACACCGTCGTGGCCTTTCCACCAATGAGTAGTCCGTGGAATTTGAGTTGAGACACTCATCGAATCTGACCTAATCGTTGCGTTGCTTCTCACGGTTGACGCTACGCCTGTTGATCACTGAACCTTTAATCTCGGTAAAAGAAGTGCGCCGGTCAAGGATGGCGGAGATGGTGTTCCGTACTTTGATGTTTTGCACGTCAGAGCGTAACGTGTCGTTCGATGGGAACCAGCCGATATTGAGGCAACGTATGCGATGAAGTGTCTTGTTGTACGCCGATACACGGCGCACTTGCGAACTCTCGCTTGGAAATCGGAACAGCTTTCTCGCTGCGTGCTGCTGCTCCTGGTCGTCTTGACGAAGCAATGTTTCGAAGATCGACGTGGCGTCAATTCCATCGCACGGAACAGGAAATGGCTTCGGGTTGACGCGGGGTCGTCCGTCGCGAAAACTGACTGTTCTGCTTAAACGGCATCGTGCGAAACGGTGGACACGCTTACCAACATGCGGACTTTCGTCCGCGTAGCCCAAGAAGGCAGCTTCACTGCCGCTGCGGAGATTCTGAATACGTCGCCCCCGGGCGTCTCGCGTGCGATCGCGGCGCTCGAATCACATCTGCGCGCCAGGCTTTTCAACCGCAGTACGCGACGCGTGGTTCTCACGGAGACTGGCAAGCAGTATCTGGCACGTTGTGCGCAGATATTGGCTCTTGTTGATGACGCGGAGGGACAGGCGGCAGATGCACAATTGCGGCCGATGGGCCATCTGCGCGTTCATTCGTCCGCAAGCTTGGGGCAGAGTTACATTGTTCCGGCAATAGTGCAGTATCAGCGCGCCTTTCCCACAGTTGCTGTGGGACTGACTCTTTCCCAGCACACGCCCGATCTAATTGAGGACGGTTATGACGTTACGATTCAGGCTAGCGTGCTTGAACTGCCGGACTCCAGCTTGGTTGCACATAAACTTGGAACGGTATACAGCGTGCTTTGCGCTGCTCCAGAGTATCTGCAGGTGAATGGATCTCCAACGTCCCCATCAGAGTTGCAGACACATTCGTGCTTTCAGCCTCTATCGAGCGCATTTCCTCGTGACCGATGGCTGCTAGAAGGACCAGACGGCGTCGAAAAACTCTCACTGGCAGAACCGAGTTTGACCATTAACGTTGCCGAGGCGCTAGGGGTCGCTCTCCGAGAGGGGATCGGTATCGGGGCCTTACCTATGTCAACGGCCGCTCCGGCATTCCGGGACCGTTCACTTGTACGAGTTTTACCGGAATATCGGCTCCAAGGTCTAAAACTTTACGCCATGTATGCCTCGCGGCAGTACCTCGATGCGAAGGTCAAGACATTTGTCGACTTTATTCGGGATGCGGTGCCTCAGCGACTCGAAGAGGACATCGCGCAACTGAGGTAATCGTTGTTGCGAGGAAGTTCGAAAGCGTCGAAACGCCGCTTCGAAATATCTCACTAGGTCGACGAATTTCACGCACATATATTGGACCCACCGGGTAGCCGCGGTGAATGATCGCTCAGCCAACGCTCGGATACTAAAAAATCCATTCAGGAGACGACGTGGATTCTTCATCGAAAAAGACACGAAGCAGTCTATTCGTGGTGGCGCTGTGCTTCCTGACGATAGCCGTAGATGGCTACGATCTCATCATCTACGGCGCGACCATTCCGCGTCTTTTGGAGGAGCCTGGGTGGCAGCTCGGTCCGGCCGGCGCGGGATTGATCGGTAGCTGGACGTTGGCCGGCTTGATGGTTGGCCTCCTGGGCGCGGGTCCGATGGCAGATCGGATCGGACGGCGCAAGCTCATTATGGCGGGTGTGTTATGGTTTTCGGTGGGGTCATTGCTCTGCGCAATTGCACACTCGCCGCACGCGCTCGGCGTCGCCCGCTTTATTACCGGCATCGGTTTGGGCGGTGTGGTGCCGTCCTCGGTGGCATTGACGATCGAATACGCGCCTAGAAGCCGCCGGCAACTGTACAGCGCGTTGGCACTGACCGGCTACCCCGTGGGAGGTGTCATCTGTGCCTTGTTAGCCATCGCTATGCTTGAGAGTCACGGCTGGCGGATTCTCTACGGATTCGGTGCGCTCTACATTGTGATTCTCCCGGTTATGTTTTTCTTCTTGCCGGAGTCTGTTAGCCATCTGCTGGATCGTGGTCGCGTGCAAGAGGCACGAGCGCTTGCCATGCGCTACGGAATCGATTTCGACCAGGTTGTGAGCGACGAACAGGAGCATCGTCGATCGCGTATCGGTGCTGCTGGTGTTCGTGGCTATCGTTTGTTGATGTCGTCAGAATTTCGCTCGGCAATATTGCTCTTTGCGCTGATGTGCTTCTGCGGGCAACTCGTCGTTTATGGCCTTAATGCGTGGTTGCCTCAATTGATGAGAAAGTCAGGCTACCCGCTAGGCTCATCGCTTCAGTTTCTTCTGGTGATGCAATTCGGCGCAGTTGCGGGGAATCTGTGTGGCTCGTGGCTCGCAGATCGGTACGGCTCGAAACGGGTATTGGCGCCATTCTTCCTGATCTGCACGGCCTCTTTGCTTGTTCTGAGCCAGAAACCCGATTTCGTTTGGCTGATGTTCGCCGTTTTCGGAGCTGGACTCGGGTCCATCGGATCCACGACGCTTGGGTACGGGTATATCGCGGCTTTCTTTCCGGCTTCATGTCGCGGCTCCGCGATTGGAGCTGCACAAGGGATCGGACGCATCGGCTCCATACTCGGGCCGATGATTGGAGGATGGGTGCTTGCCTCGAACCTTGGACATCATTGGAATTTCTACGCGTTCGCGATTCCCGCGGTTATCGCCGCGGTTGTGGTGACGTTCATTCCGAAAGCGGGGCATTGTGACGCGTCGTACGCGGAGGTCTGATTCGGTTGTCGGATCGAAACGCATTTCGCGACATTTCAGATTAGTTTTTTGATTTTCCCATTCAAATGAAGCACATTGCCATCGACTCGGCGAGGCAATCCGGAATCAGTGAGCCGGATTGCCGCGTGCCTGACCTTTCTGCTTTAATCCGCCCGGGCGATACGGTCATGTGGGGGCAGTCGCACGCCGAGCCGGTCAAACTCATGCGCGCGCTTGTGGAACAGCGCCACCGCTTTCAGCGGATCCGCATTTTTCTCGGTATCGGTCGAACGGAGGTTTTAGAACCTGAGCATGCGAGTGAGTTTGAGTTTCTCGCATACTGCGGCAGCGGCTCCAATCGTAAGCTCGCCCGCGCAGGGGTGCTCGATATTCTGCCGATACATTATTCCCAACTACCGGCGCTTATCGCTACCGAAGCTTTGCGGATCGACGTCGTCATGTTGCAGGTGTCACCTCCCGATGAGCATGGGCGTTACAGTCTTGGCCTCGCTCGCGAATACCTTGTGGAGGCGGTCGCTCATGCTCGCGTCATCATTGTGGAAGTGAATCCCAACGTGCCGTGGACGTATGGCGGACCGTACCTGCTCGAGTCTGCGATCGATCTGCTGGTGCACTCCGACCAGACCTTTGAGGATGCACCCGCTGCGCCGCCGGGGGCGGTAGAGTCTTCAATCGGAAAGCACGTTGCAAGTCTGGTGAACGACGGCATGACATTACAAACCGGCATAGGTGCGATTCCAGATGCTGTCCTGTCACATCTTCACGACAAGCGCGATCTCGGCGTGCATAGCGGTAGCATCGGTGACGGATTCGCGGCGCTTTGTGAGGCGGGAGTCGTAACCAATTCCCGGAAGAAAATCGACGCCGGGGTAACCGTCGGTGGTGTCATCATCGGTTCGGAGCGCGTGAGGCACTGGGCACATCGTAATCGCGCGCTGGAGCTGCGCGGGACCGAATATACGCACAGCCCTGCGGTGCTGGGCCGAATCGACGGCTTCGCCGCGATTAACTCGGCGGTCGAAGTTGACTTGACCGGGCAGATCAATGCCGAAATGGTTGCCGATACGTACGTGGGGGCCGTGGGTGGCGTCGCCGATTTTCTGCGGGCCGCGCATGCGAGCCATGGTGGCATGCCGATCGTCGCGTTGCCCTCAACAGCGGGTGCGCACAGCCGGATCGTGTCGCGATTGTCGGGGCCAGTCACAGTGCCGCGCAGCGACGGGTGCGTAATCGTCACGGAGTACGGAATCGCAGATCTTCGCGGTCTTTCACTCGCACAGCGCATTCCACGCATGATTGCCATTGCCCATCCCGAGTACCGGGAACGTCTCGAACGGGACGCAGGCAGGTTCCGCTAGGGCGGCCCGCTTTTGCGCATTTTTGCCCGCTTGAGACACCACGCTGAGTCCGTGGACACGTGGGCCCGTGCGCCTGGTCAACCTGTTGAAAATCCTGCTCTCGAATATTCCGTATCGAACGTTCCGATTCGATGGCGTCGAAGTCTCGATTCGCTTTTTCGGTGTTGGATGGAGCAAGCGAACGCAGTAATCTTCAAACGATAAAATTGGAGATGACTGTTATGCGCACAACCCACGGACCGCTATCAGGTATCCGGATCGTTGAATTGGGAGGGGTCGGGCCCGTACCGTTCTGTTGCATGCTGCTGTCCGATCTCGGAGCGGACGTGATTCGGATAGACCGGCCACCTGGCTACGATGGCGGGACGCATGGCGACCCGCGCTTCAATCTGCTCAATCGCGGCCGGCGCAGCGCGGCGCTAGATCTGAAGCAAGCCGGCGCAGTCGGCGCGGTTCTCAAACTCGTCGGGCGAGCCGACGCGCTTGTCGAAGGATTTCGGCCTGGCGTGGCTGAAAGGCTTGGGCTGGGCCCTGAGACTTGCCTCGCCGCGAATCCCGCGTTGGTTTATGGCCGAATGACAGGTTGGGGCCAAAGTGGCCCCCTCGCTGCCGAGCCGGGACACGATATTAACTACATCGCCCTGACGGGAGTGCTGCACTCGATCGGTACGGGCGATGGTCCGCCCGCTATCCCGCTCAATCTTGTCGGTGACTTCGGCGGCGGTTCGCTCTATCTCGCGTTGGGCATTGTTTCGGCGATCCTGGAGAGCAAGCGCTCGGGAATGGGCCAGGTAGTTGATACCGCCATGGTCGATGGCGCAGCATCGCTGATGACACTATGTTACGGCCTGTTGGCAAGCGGCTACTGGAAGGACCAACGCGCCAGTAACCGACTGGATTCCGGCGCACCCTGGTACAACGTATACCAAACCAGGGATGGCGGTTGGATCAGTGTGGCATCGAACGAGACACGCTTCTGGCGCAATCTGCTGCAGTTGTTGGGTTTGCCCGAAAGTGAGATGCCCGATCAACACGACACGGCTCACTGGCCAGCGATGCGCGAGAAATTCACCAAAATCTTCCGCACGCGTACCCGCGACGAATGGTGCGTGCTTGCCGAAGGCCGTGAGACGTGTATTGTCCCTGTCCTTTCCATGTCGGAGGCGCCCTCGCATCCACATCTCCGCGCGCGAGGGACGTTTGTCGAATTTGAGGGGATTACGCAGCCCGCGCCTGCGCCGCGCTTCAGTCGCACGCCTGGCGCAATACAGCGGGGGCCGGCGCAACCCGGCGAGCACACGGACGAGCTCCTGACTGACTGGGGATTCTCAGATTCAGAAATAAGCGCGCTGCGGGAGTCGCGCGCCATCCGCTGATCACACGAAATGCAAATCGGGCGCACGCAATGTGCGCCTGACTCCGCGTCGCCAGTTGTCGATCGCGCGCTCGGCTTGCTGCGCAATTCGTGCATTGCAGCAACTAAATCTTTCAGCCTATCCATGATCTTCGGTTTTTTCGAATCGGTGATTCGCAATTGACCAGTTGGATCGGTGGAAGCATCCACCTAATCTAATGACAGTGGCGTCCAACAAGACATTGGGCAAACACATTAACTGGAGCGAAGACAAATGCAAGCCAATTTTCTGGACGAGTCGCAAACGATGTGGCTCGACACCGTGAACCGGTTCATGGACAACGAAATCACGGTTGAGTATGTACGCAAGTGCGACATGAATCGCGATTACCCATACGAAGCCTATGAGAAGATCGCCCAGCAGGGCTGGTTGGGCATCCTGATTCCGGAAGAAGAAGATGGCTCAGGCGGCGACATCTTCGACTACTCCTTGATGGCCGAAGGCCTCGGAAAATTTGGGTTTGATTTTGCCTGTTCGGTACTTGTTCCGACCTTCACTGCGATGAATATCACGAAGTTTGGTACTCCAGAACAGAAGGCAAAATACGTCAAGCCGTTTATCGAGGGGAAGATTCGCTTCTCGGTATCGATATCGGAGCCCGATGCCGGTTCGGATGCTGCGAACACCAAGACGCGCGCACGCCGCGATAGTAATGGTGACTGGATTGTCTCGGGTCAGAAGCTTTGGTGCAGCGGTGCAGCGGCAAAGGATACTGTGATCGCAATGCTGGTTCGCACGAGCACGGACGACAAGCACAAGGGCCTGTCGGTACTGCTGATTCCGAACGATACGCCGGGCGTTGTGATCAACAAGCTGCCTACGCTTTCGCGCCACGCCACGGGCACAACCGAAATCTTCCTGGACGAGGTACGCGTGCCAGGTGACGCGCTTCTTGGAGAGGAAGGTCAAGGCTGGCGCATCATCACCGAGCACCTCGAACTCGAGCGCTGCGCTGTCGCTCATGCGTACACGGGTAATGCCCAGCAAGCAGTCACGACAGCTACCCGATACGCACATGACCGCATCCAGTTCGACCATCAGCTGTACGACTTCCAGGTGATTCGCCATATGTTGGCGGATTGCCAAACTGAAGTCGACGCTGCACGTTTGCTCTGCTACCGCGCGGCGAAGATGGCCGCCGCCCACGTGCCGTGCAGTCGCGAAGTCTCGATGGCGAAGTTGTATGGGTCCGAGACGTTGAAGAAATCTGCGCTTGCTGGCATGCAGATTCTCGGCGGTTACGCGAACCTGCCTGAAGCCGACATGGAGCGTTATCTGCGCGAGAGCATCCAGTCGACGATCGGTGGAGGCACCTCCCAGATCCAGCGCACGATCATCGCGAAGTCGATGCGACAGTAAGGCGCCAGCCAGCAGACGTTCACACTATTGAAGGCAGGCGGCGCGCCTGCCCAACTGATTTATCTGGAGACTTTGCAATGAGCGTAGTTAACAACAGCGTCAATATTCCGCTTGACGAACTGGAGGTAGGTCAGAAATTTCGCTCGCCGGGACGCACAGTGACAGAGAGCGACGTTGTGATGTTTTGTATGTTCACGGGCAACTGGATCGAAATCCATTCGAACAAGGAATACGCAGAGAAGACACGCTGGGGCGAGCGTATCGTGCAGGGCATGCTGACGTTTTCGCTGATCTCTGGATTGCTCCAGTTTGGCCCTGCCATTCAGGCTAACTACGGCGTTGACAAGATGCGTTTCCTGAATCCCGTGAAGATCGGCGACACCGTCTACGCGAGTGCGGAAGTGATCGCAAAGAAGGAAAAGGATGACAAGTTTGGCGTGGGCACCATGCTGATTCAGGCGTACAACCAGCGCGGCGAAGTCGTGCAGCGCAGCGAATGGAGTCTGCTGATGTTGCGTAAGCGCGCGGATCTCGAAGCGCTGATCGCCGAAGCACAGCCTGAATTCAAGATCTGAGGAGTTCCGGCATGAGTCCTCAACCGGTTGCGGCGATCATCGGAATGGGCGACGCATACGCGTCACTCGTGAACAGGAAAGATCCGTTGCAGTTGGCCGCCGAGGCGACGCTCATGGCGCTCGCCGACGCCGGCATCAGCAAGAATCAGGTGGACGCGGTGTTTACGGGCCGCTCGCCCTGGGCCGACAAGCGCTCGCAATGGAGCAACATCTTTATCTCGCATATGCAGATGCCGGTAGTGATGACGAGCGAGCTAACGATGCACGGTGCAGGGCTGACGTCTACGCTCGCCATCGCGTCTCAGATGATCGCGGCCGGTCGCGCGGAGTACGTTCTGTGCCTGCAGAGCGACGCGACCGAGCTTTTCGTCGACGCTGTGGCGATGGGTGCGGAAGCCGACGCTGACCCGCAGTTCGAGATTCCGTACGGGCCGACCATTCCGGCGTTGTACGCGCAGGCTGCACAGCGATACTTTCACGAGTTCGGGATCACGGAGGAGGACCTTGCCGATGTCGCTGTCGCGAATCAGCGCTGGGGACGTCATCATCCACACGCGGCCAAGGCCAGATTTGGCGAGATCGATCGAGAGAAGGTGTTGTCCTCGCCGTACGTTGCAACGCCGCTGCGCCGCTGGATGTGTTCGACGTGGGGTGGCGGCACTGGCGGTGCGCTCATCGTGACCTCGCCAGAGAACGCGCGCAACGCCCGAAACCCGATCTACCTGCTCGGATATGGGTCGACAACGACCCATGAATACCTGACCGATCGCATGAACATGAGGGAGTGCCGGTTCGAAAGCCTTGGTGCATTCCCGAATCTGACCACGACGGCGACGGCAGAGGCTGCGCGTCAGGCTTATGCGATGTCGGGGCTGAGTCCCTCCGATATTGACATGGCACAGATTTCGGTGAATTTTGCTCATATGGGCCCGATCGTGATGGAGGATCTTGGCTTTGCGAAGAAGGGACGCGGGATTGATCTTTACCGCGAAGGCCGCACGGGCGTGAACGGCGATCTGCCGACTGATACGAATGGTGGATGGCTCTCATTCGGACAGCCTGGGATCTCGTGCAACATGGACAGCATCGTGGAAGCCGTGCGCCAGCTGCGTGGCGAACCGCTGGGCCTCGCGCCAGCGGCACGTCCGAAAACTGTGTTGGTACAAGGCGCAGGGGGGATGCTAGCCGCCGGAGCGGTCCTGGTGTTGTCCTCGGCGACTTGATATTGAATCGCGACTATCTCATGACAGAAACTCATTCGTTAAATTCGTGGCCGCAGCCGTATCGTCTGCTGGATGCGGCTCCTTACTGGGCCGCGCTATCAGAGGAGCGACTGACATATCAGCGCTGCGACGACTGCGCCAGGTCGGTATGGCCGCCTCATTCCTTCTGCACGCATTGCGGTTCGAGATCGCTCGGGTGGAAGCTTTCAAGCGGTCGCGGGACGGTGTACTCGTACAGCACGATCATGCGTGGCCCAACCCCTGTATGGGCAGCCATCGTGCCTTATACGGTCGGATTCATTGAAATGGAAGAGGGCTACCATTTGTTCTCCCAGATCGAAGGCGAACCCGCTGCGCTAGCCATTGGCCAGCAGGTCTCGGTCCAATTCGTTCAGAGGGGCGAGCAAAAGCTCCCTGTGTTCGCGCCCATCGATAAATAGTGAACCGGTGAACTGAAACAGCCGGAGGAGACATTGTGAAACCTGATAATTCGCCGCATGGCCGCGTCCTTCAACCGGAAGTCGGCCGCGCAAATTCCGCTTGCTACTGTACATGCTTCGCCGGAGGGAATCATGGCCGGACCGCTTGACGGAGTGCGCATCCTCGATTTGACCTCGAATTTCATGGGCCCTTATGCATCGTTGCTGCTGGCCGACATGGGAGCCGACGTCTGCAAGATTGAATCGCGCGACGGTGATACTACCCGCAACATCGGACCTAGCCGCCATGCGGGCATGGGCCCGATCTTCCTTCATCTGAACCGGAACAAGCGCAGTCTCGTGCTGAACCTGAAGCACCCGGACGGCATTGGTGCGCTCAAGCGCATGATGACGAGTGCCGACGTGCTGTTGTACAGCATGAGACCGCATACGATGGAGAAACTCGGCATTGCATACGCCGACGTCCAGAAAGTCAACCCACGGATCATCTATTGCGGAGCGTTCGGATTCGGACAGAACGGACCCTACGCCGCGCGCCCGGCCTACGATGATCTTATCCAGGCAGCTGTTGGCATGCCGGTCCTTCAGAGCCGCAAGAGTGGGCCACCGAACTACGTCGCGACAGCGATCGCCGATCGCGTCGTTGGTATGGCGACCAGTAACGCGGTGGCGATGGCACTGTACCGGCGTGAGAAGACTGGAGTCGGGCAGCAGGTGTTTGTCCCGATGCTCGAGACCTTCGCCCATTTCGTCCTCGGCGATCATCTCTATGGACACACATTTGTCCCGCCGATCGGAGACTGGGGGTACGCACGCATGATGAATCCCGACCGTCGCCCGTATCGCACGCTTGACGGTTACATTGGCGTCAATGTGTACGCGGATCATCACTGGAAGAAATTCTTCATTCTGTCCGGTCATCCCGAGATGACGGAAGATCCACGCTTCAACAACATCGGCGGGCGCACAGAGAATATCGGCTACCTGTACGGGTTGCTCGCGAAAGTCTTCGAGACACAAACCACGGCGTATTGGGTCAAGTTGCTCAGCGAGGCGGATATTCCGATCATCGAGATGAACACGCCCGAGACACTCCTGGACGATCCGCATATGAAGGCGGTGGGATTTTTTGCCGAGCAGGATCATCCGTCGGAGGGAAAGCTCAGGACCATCGGCATTCCGCAGCAGTGGAGTGAAAGCACGCCCGAACTTCGCTACCCCGCACCGCGGCTGGGAGAGCATTCTGGTCAACTGCTGACCGAGTACGGATTCAGTGACGAAGAAGTTAGCAAGATTCTCAAATCGGGCGGTGCCGTTGCCGCTGAACCGATTCATTCGGACGCGACCACCTGATTCCGCCCAAGGGAGACAGACCATGCTGCATGATTTGCCGCTGTCGGGCGTTGTAGTTGTCGAGTTGAGTGACAGTGCCGCTGCACCGTTTGCCGGAAGAGTCCTCGCTGCGCTGGGTGCGGAGGTGTGGAAGATCGAACGACCGAGCGGCGACTCAGCGCGTGGCTGGGGACCCAGCAAGTGGAAAGGAAGTGGCGCGGCGTATCACGCACTGAACCGTGGAAAAAACACGATTTCAATCGACATCAAAGACCGCGATCAACTTGTGATCCTGCATCAGTTGATTGCCAGGCATGCGGACGTATTCATTCACAATCTGCGGCCCGGGTCATGTGGTCAATACGGCCTCGACGGGGACAGTTTGCGGGTGACGAAACCGGAGCTTGTCTATTGCGAGGTCGGTGCATTTGGGCACGTGGGTCCGCTGAACACATTGCCGGGCTACGATCCGCTGATGCAGGCGTTCTCGGGGATCATGAGCATCACTGGCGAGGAAGGGCAGGCGCCGGCTCGCGCTGGCGTGTCGATTGTCGATTTCGGGACCGGTATGTGGGCCGTAATCGGCATTCTGGCGGCGTTGTACCGCCGTCGGGTCAAGCATTGCGGTGCGTCAGTGAATTGCTCATTGCTGGAAACGGCAATTGCCTGGATGACGGTCGGGATCGCAAATTACAACGTGGATGGCGAGCCGGGCGGTCGGCATGGCTCGGGCGTCGCATTTATAGCACCGCACCGTGCCTATGCTACATCCGACGGCTATCTTATTGTGAGTGCCGCGAACGACCCGCTGTTTGCCCGATTGTGTGCTGCGCTGGATCACCCCGAATGGTCGGCAGACGATCGCTTTGCAACCAACTCGGGACGCCTGAAAAATCGCTCTGAGCTTGATCGGTTAATAGGCGAGCGCTTGAACGACGAGCCGCGTGCTGTCTGGCAGGAGCGACTGCAGGCTGCGGGAATTCCGGTCGCACCCATCCAGACCACGGCTGAAATTGTCACGCATCAGCAGTCGCATGCGCTCGGTATCATCGAGACGCCGCCTGACGACGAGGTTGGCATGGTTGGGTTGCCATTGTCATTCGATGGGAAGCGGCCGCCACCGCTGCATGCGGCGCGTGACATCGGCACTGACAACGACGCGCTCGAGCATCTGTTGAATTTGCGACGTGTGACATCGTAGGTGGATTCAATACGATTGGTATTGTCTATTCTAAGTGAGCAATCGAAGCTTCCGAAGCGGACCATGCTTGCGTGAGTGAGGCACTAGCCGCTTGGCTCGGTGAGTCTGCGACATTGCATTCCACCAGAGGGTCGATCTTTCATACTCTCAGCGTGCACGTTGCATCAATATCCGATGACCGCTTCGGTTCTATACGTATCGTGAAGCGCTCGATTCGAGTCCGGCGAAACGCCGGTTCGTATCAAATCAATTGTCGAACGGCGGCTTTAACTTCTATCGTATTCGACATGAGCAACCGAAAAGAGTGAAGAAGGTGCGCTGTGCTACAGCGGATGGTGAGTCGGCCGACGCAAGAGTACAAACTCAGGGAGACGAGATGAAGAACACGCCTGCGTCTATGAAGAACGCTGACCGTCACGTAATCGCGATCCGTAGTGGCGCGGTGGGAATCATCGAATTGAGTCGTCCCGAGAAGTTCAATGCGATGAGTCGAGCTGCATTCGACTCGATTGCTGCCGCAATGGACGAATTTGAGCACCGCGATTCGGGAGTTCGTGCAGTCTTGATCCGGGCGCAGGGTAAGAATTTCTGCACTGGCGGCGATCTCGACGAAGCGCGCACGATGATGAAGGACACAGAGAGCCTTGACGGTTTCCTGCGACACGTGGGTGCAGTACTGGAACGCATTGAAGGGAGTCCACTGCCTGTCGTAACCGCATGCCAAGGGCTTACCCTGGCGGGCGGACTAGAACTCACCCTCTGCTCAGATATCGTCTTTGCCGCAAGCGACGCGCGATTCGGCGATCAACACGTGCAGTATGGCCTCGTACCTGCATGGGGAGCCACCCAGCGCCTGCCGAGGCTCGTCGGCATCATGCGGTCTCTCGATTTGATGTACTCGGGACGGTGGATTGATGCTGCGACCGCATTGGAGTGGGATTTGGTCAGCTACGTCGTGGCTGCCGATCAGTTACGCGAAGAATCGATGAAATATTGTCAGACTCTCGCCGCGCGAAGCAGGCCTGGCCTCGCCGCCATGAAGCGACTGGTAAGAAGTGGGGTGCAGGCGTCGCTGAGCCAAGGCTTGCGGATTGAACGCGAAGCCGTACTGGAAAGCATGCGGGGCTCAGATCCGCAGGAGGGCATCGAGGCTTTCCTGGCCCGACGCCAGCCGCAGTTTTCCGGTTAGCCCGCATCCATCAACAGCGGTTTATACCGACCTGATTTCTCTTAACCTGGTTGCAACGCAATGAAACAACATTCTGAATCCAATGGAACCTCGTCTCACGGCGGACCGCTGGCAGGAGTACGAGTCCTGGATCTGACTTCTAATTTCATGGGGCCGTACGCTTCGTTGCTGCTCGCGGAGATGGGAGCAGACGTATGCAAGGTGGAGGCGCCCGAAGGCGATACCACACGAAATGTCGGACCAGGCCGAAATGCGGGGATGGCGGCGATCTTCCTCCATCTGAATCGAAACAAGCGCAGCATCGTCCTTAACCTCAAGACGCAATCGGGATTGAATGCACTCAAGCAGATGATTCGCTCGGCCGATGTGCTGCTCTATAGCCTCCGCCCTCAAGCAATGGAGCGACTGGGCCTGAGCTATGAGCAGGTATGTGCATTGAATCCGCGCATTGTGTATTGCGGCGCATTCGGATTCAGCCAACGCGGACCATATGCCGCGCGTCCTGCCTACGACAACCTCATTCAGGCGGGTGTCGGGATTCCGGCATCGCAGGCGCGCAAGACAGGCGGGGAGCCGAGCTACGTCGCGACCGCGATTGCAGACCGGCAAGTCGGCATGGCCACCAGCCTGGCTGTGCTAGGCGCGCTGTTTCATCGCGCGCAAACTGGACGCGGCCAGGCTGTGTCGGTACCGATGTTCGAGACGTTCGCGCACTTCGTACTGGGTGATCATTTATATAGTCACACATTTGTGCCGCCTCTCGGCGACTGGGGCTATGCGCGCATGACCGCGCCAGGACGCCGACCATTTCCCACGCTGGACGGGCACATCAGCGTGGAGGTATATGCGGATCGCCACTGGCAGCGTCTATTTTGCGCGGTCGGGAAACCTGAAATGTCGAACGATCCGCGCTATGTAAGCGTTCATACCCGCGCCCAGCACATGGACGAGCTGTATGACTTTCTATCGACGACATTTACGACCCGTACTACCGCCGAATGGGACAAGCTGCTAACGGAAGCTGATATCCCGGTGATTCCGGTGCACACACCTGAGTCAGTTCTGAGCGATCCACACATGCAGGCGGTCGGGTTTTTTGGGGAGGAGATGCATCCGAGTGAAGGGAAGATCCGCACAATCGGATCGCCTTTCGAATGGGGTGATAGCCCGCCTGCATCGAGGTTTCCGGCGCCACGTTTGGGGCAGCACACGATCGAACTGATGCGCGAGTACGGTCTAAGCGAGAGTGAAATCGAAACAGCGGTAGGCCACGGTGGTGCTTTGGCCGAACAACAGACGGCTTCGAGCGAAACCTGAGCGGTGCGCTCGCCTAACGCTCCGTCGCTGCATGTCTGAGCCACTTGGCGTGAAGGATGGTTGTTTGGGCGGATTGTGTGCGCGTGGGCAACGTATGTGCATCCGTCTCATACGTTGTGCGGGTGTCGCTGCCAATGTCTTCGGATTTCCATGCGCAGCACGCTGTAGCGGCGGGAGCGCAGTCCGAAGCGCTCCGCAATCCCGCGAGACCACGGTAACTGATTAATAACGTTCTAAGGGTAGATGCCAATGAGCAATCTAAAGGGTAAGGTGGCCGTCGTCACCGGTGGTACCGGGGGGATCGGCAAGGGTATTGCACTCCAGCTCGCGGCGCGCGGTGCTACTGTTGTGATCAGTGGGCGCAATGCAACGAAAGCCGAGGCTGTCCTGAAGGATATCCGTAAATCCGGCGCAATCGGGCATTTCATTTCGGGCGATGTCCGGTCCAAGTCCGACATGGACGCATTGGCGGCGGAAACTGCCCGTTTGTTCGGAGGCGTCGACATCATTGTGGCCAACGCGGGCGGGAACGACGATGAGGCACGCGCACCAGAGGTTCGTGGTCCCTTCGCCAAAATCGATCTGGCTCGTGTTGCTGGCGTGGTCGCAGAGAATACCGTGGCGAAACTATTCCCGGTGCAAGCCGTATTGCCCTACATGAAGTCGCACGGAGGCGGCAGCGTGGTTTTCGTAACCTCTGAAGGAGGGCGGGTGCCGACACCGGGTCAGACGGCAGTGTCGACGTTTGCCGGCGGCCTGATTCGCGCGAGCAAGGTCATTGCCAAAGAGTTGGCTCGCGACAAGATCCGGGTGAACTGCGTTTGCGTTACGGTAGTACGTGACAGTCCGTCTTGGGATGCAGTCTTTGGCGAAGACAGCAAAGTCACCGAGCACCACCGCAAACAATATGAGAAAATCGTCGAGGCATGTCCACTCGGCGTTGCAGCTCCGCCGGATATTGGTCAGGTTGTGGCCTTTCTCGCATCTGACGAGTCATCCTATCTGACGGGCGCAACGCTTAGTCCGACTGGTGGGCTGACAATTCATTGAATCCAGGTTGAGTTTCGTCGGGATTCCCGACATCGTCGATCAGGAAGATCGACACTCGGCCGTGCGCCGATGTGGGGTGCGGGCCATCGCGGTGCCACTCGTCTCGCAATACTACCCGCATCGCGCCTAACGCTTTCCCAATCAACCGAAGTGAAGCGAAGACTGGCGATGTGACGCTCCAGTTGAACCACATCTATCACCCAATTTCGCTAGGTTGGCCGAAGTACGGAACGACTCAACACGCCACGTTGACCCTCAGTTTTACGGTTGTTCTAATCAACTCGAATGGAGCCGACCGAGCCCTTCAAGTGGATTTTCAGAACGCTCGACGCCGATGAGTGCGAGTAAAAAGGAGACAACGTGAGCAATTCAAGCAAATGGAATGTCAAGTCCTTATTTGTCGTCATGCTATGTTTTCTGACGATAGCCGTGGACGGTTACGATCTTATCGTCTACGGTGCGACCGTTCCTCGTCTATTGGCCGAGCCTGGCTGGCACCTGACCGCGACAGGTGTAGGGCTCATCGGAAGTTGGACCTTGGTCGGACTCATGGTTGGATTGCTGGGTGCTGGCCCACTAGCCGACCGCATTGGCCGTCGCAAGTTGCTAATAATAGGCGTGCTGTGGTTTTCCGTCGGTACCTTCCTGTGCTCCCAGGTCTCGTCAGCATTTGAGCTCGGTGTCGCGCGATTCATTTGTGGCATCGGTCTAGGGGCCGTCGTCCCGTCATCAGTCGCGTTGTCGGTCGAGTTTGCGCCGCGTCATCGGCGACAAATGGGCAATGCCATCGCGCTCACCGGTTATGCTGTCGGGGGCGTCGTCAGCGCGCTGGTCGCCGTGGCTCTCATGCAAAGTCACGGCTGGCGATTTCTATATCTCGTCGGCAGCATATGCATCCTGCTTGCCCCCCTGATGATCTTTACTCTGCCTGAGTCGGTGAACTATATGGTAAGCAAAGGTCGTCTCGACGAAGCGCGCAAGATCGCGTTGAAGTATTCAATTGATTTCGAACAGGTTCTTCGCGATGAGCAAGCTCAGCAGGCTCTCCATAATGAAAGAAAGAGCAAGAGTAGCCTCCGGATGATCCTGTCAGGGCGGATGCGTGCAGCCTTGGCGATGTTTTCGCTTATGGCGTTTTTCGGGCAGATGGTGGTGTATGGTTTGAACGTCTGGCTGCCTTTGTTGATGCGCAAGGAGGGTTTTCCGATTGGCTCCGCTCTGCAGTCTCTCCTGATAATGCAATGCGGTGCCGTGTTGGGCGGTCTTGGCGGCTCGTGGCTCGCTGATCGTCTTGGATCGAGGCGAGTGATTGTGCCGTTCTTTCTGCTTTGTGCCGTGTCACTGTTTGTTCTAAGCCGGAAACCTGAACCGTTCTGGTTGATGCTCGCTCTGTTCGGGGCTGGCGCAGGTTCGATCGGATCGACGACGCTTGGTTACGGATACATCGCCGAGTATTTTCCCGCAGCCTGCAGAGCTTCCGCGATTGGTGTTGCACAAGGGTTGGGACGCATCGGTTCGGTTATTGGTCCCATGCTGGGCAGCTGGGTGGTAAGTTCTAGCTTCGGGAACGAATGGAACTTCTATGCGTACGCGATTCCTGCCTTTTTAGCTGCACTGGTGGTTATACAAATTCCTGGTGCTGCCCAACCGGAGTTGTCCGAGAAGCCATTAACCAACGCGTAGTGATTGGTGGATTGCTCCCGCGAGCGGGGCGGTGCCAAAGTTGTTTTGCGACTCGCTCGACAGGTGGGCTAGTGAGCACGTTTTGCTACGGTCGCTCGCGGTAAGAGGATTAGTGAAAAAGGACGGTTGCACCGTCCTTTTTTCATGTTTGGCCAACGCTAGTGTCCATGAAGGGTCTGCTGCACGGCATATTCGGCTCACACAATTGTTTCGACGATTTCTGGCACGATCCGCGGCTACTTGCACAGTTCCGTACTCTGACATTCTCGAGAAGGCCTGCGCTGAACTTCGCGCGGCTATAGCCGTCGACTCGGCAAACTGTGACGCACTCGATACTGTTTTCTTAGTACGGAACAAGCGCTGGAAGCCGATTGACCTGGCGACGCACGCCGCACACCATTCCACAAAGGTGTCGCCTCGACAAGCAATTCACATGACGCCGCGTGATGCAGGACCGGGCACATTAGCGGCACCAACAAGGCACGTTAGAAAGACTGCCTTGTGCCTAAAAGTGGTAAAGGCGTGCGTGCCACACAACTATTTTCAATGACTAGCTTATGTCTTCTATCAATCTCCTTGAACAGTTTGGCCCGCGTGAGTCGATGGAATACGACGTCGTGATCGTGGGCGGCGGACCAGCGGGTCTGTCCGCGGCGATTCAACTCAAGCAGCTTGCTTTGGCCAATAGCAGCGAAATTACCGTGTGTGTGCTGGAGAAAGGCTCGGAGATCGGTGCGCATATTTTGTCGGGGGCAGTAATGGATCCGCGTGCGCTGACCGAACTCCTTCGCGACTGGAAGGAACGAGGCGCGCCGCTCAATGTCGACGTGAAGGAAGATCGCTTCCTGTTCCTGTCGGAGAAAGGCTCGACTCGAACGCCAAATTGGGCATTGCCGAAGAACTTCAAGAATCACGGAAATTACGTGGTCAGTCTGGGGAATGTGGCCCGCTGGCTCGGCGAGCAGGCAGAGGCATTGGGTGTAGAGATCTTCCCAGGCTTTGCCGCCGCTGATGTGCTGTATAGCGACGACGGCTCGGTCTGCGGAGTAGCAACGGGCAACCTGGGAGTCGGCAAGGACGGCAAGCCGACTGAGAGCTTTCAGCTCGGAATGGAATTGCGAGCGAAGTACACGCTTTTCGCAGAAGGCTGCCGCGGGAATTTGGGCCGGCAGCTTATTGCGAAGTTCAAGCTTGACGCTGACAGCGAGCCACAGACCTATGGCATTGGGATCAAGGAATTGTGGGAGGTCGATCCATCGAAGCATCAGCCGGGCCTTGTGATTCACACAGCCGGATGGCCCCTGGATACGAAGACATATGGTGGCTCATTTCTCTATCATCTCGACAATAACCAGGTAGTGGTTGGGTTCGTGGTGGGGCTCGCGTACCAGAATCCGTACCTGTCTCCTTTCGAGGAATTCCAACGCTACAAAACGCACCCGGAAATACGCAAGCACCTGGAGGGCGGCAAACGCCTGTCATACGGTGCGCGAGCGCTCACGGCGGGCGGTTTGCTCTCTTTGCCGAAAACCGTGTTCCCAGGTGGCGCGCTGATCGGCGACGACGCGGGCTTCCTTAACGCGTCTCGAATCAAGGGGAGTCACGCGGCGATCAAAACCGGGATGTTGGCCGCGGAAGCGGTCTTCGACGCGGTGCGGGCCGGTCGTCAAGGCGACGAACTGAGCGCATACCCCGTGGCGTTCAAAAACTCCTGGCTGCACGAGGAATTGCACAAAGCGCGCAACTTTAAACAGTGGATGGCGAAAGGGCTCTATCTTGGGACATTAATGGTAGGAGTCGAGCAGAAGCTGCTCGGTGGTAGTGTGCCCTGGACGTTGCACCACAAGCATCGAGACCACGAGATGACGAAGCCTGCGTCCGAATTCACGCCAATCGAATACCCGAAGCCAGATGGCAAGCTCACATTCGACAGACTGTCGTCGGTCTTCATTTCAAACACTAATCATGAAGAGAATCAACCGGCGCATTTAACGCTGAAGGATCCAACTGTGCCTGTTGATGTCAACCTGCATATCTATGCAGGCCCGGAAGGACGCTTCTGCCCGGCGGGCGTGTATGAATTTGTCAAGACCGATGACGGTCTCGACCGGCTACAGGTTAATGCGCAAAACTGTGTCCACTGCAAGACGTGCGACATCAAAGACCCGACGCAGAATATCGTTTGGGTACCGCCAGAGGGCGGTGGCGGGCCCAACTATCCAAACATGTGAGGAAGCAGTAGCGGCACACCGCAGAGTATTCCGTCGAAGCTTCCCGCCAAGTATGGATCTAGCCCTATCGGACAAGTACATGCAATTTCTGGACGAGATGGATACCGTTGGGCGCTTTGCCGATGGGAAGTTGTTGGCCGGCAAGCTGGGCAGTATTGGTCTCATGCTTTTCAATCATCCTGCGAAGCACAATGCCGTCACCCTCGATATGTGGAGAGCCATAGCGTCGGTCTTGACCGATTTCGAGCGCGATCGCACCGTGCGGGTGGCCGTGTATGCTGGCGAAGGCGGAAAAGCGTTCGCATCCGGGGCGGACATCAGTGAGTTCGAACAGCATCGAGTCGACAGTGCGCCCAGTGAACCATACACGCGCATCGTAACCGAGGCCCGTACTAAACTCGCCAGCTTTGCCAAGCCAAGCATCGCCTGCTTGCAGGGCTATTGCCTTGGGGGTGGCCTCGCAATCGCGATGGAGGCAGATCTTCGCGTCGCCTCGGCCGACGCGTGGCTGGGCGTACCGGCCGCTCGCTTAGGAATCGCCTATAACGCACATTCGATACGCCGACTCGTGTCTCTCGTCGGACCTTCACACGCGCGTCTTTTGCTCTACACAGCACGCAGGTTCTCGGGGCAGGAGGCCTTCGAGATGGGGTTGGTAGATCTGATTGCACACGATGCCGTCGAGGAGACGTTGAAGCTGGCACGCACCATAGCGGAGAACGCGCCACTCTCTGTTCTCGCGAGCAAAATGGCAGTCCAGCAAGCACTGAGTGCGACAGGTTCGCCGGAATGTGACGTGGTCGAAGAGTTCAGCAGACGTTGCCTCGTTAGCGCGGATTTTCGCGAAGGTCGGCTCGCATTCCTCGAAAAACGCAACCCCACTTTTACCGGAAATTGAACCGACGACTTGCCTATAGCAAATTCTTCGCGTCCTCAAAAACGGAAAGCTGATCATATCCGACGCAACTTTCCGTGAAGGCGTGTAGTCTCCGAACGTGTCGATGACGAAGGGCGAAATGGTTCGTATCACGCCGTAGCGAGGCTGCTTTCGCCGCGAACGCGAACAAATGAAGAGGACTGGTCCAGGTAGTGGCCTACTGCGCCTCGCGAATCATGTTGCGGGCAATGACCAGTTGCTGGATCTGAGTTGTCCCTTCGTAGATGCGGAACAGTCGAACGTCGCGATAGAACCGCTCGATTGCATACTCGGCCATGTAACCGGCACCGCCAAAGATCTGTACCGCGCGATCGGCCACACGCCCGCACATCTCGGATGCGAACAGTTTCGCGCACGATGCCTCGGTACTCACCGGTAACTTGTCGTCACGCCGGCGCGCGGCGTCCAGCACCATACTTCGAGCCGCGTAGATCTCGGCTTTGCTGTCGGCCAGCATTGCCTGTACAAGCTGGAAATCGGCGACGGGTTGACTAAACTGCTTGCGCTCCATGGCATAGGAAAGCGCCATGGACAACATTCGCTCAGCCACGGCCACACACACGGCAGCGATGTGGATGCGGCCTTTGTCCAGCACCTTCATCGCGGTCTTGAATCCTTGGCCTTCCTTGCCGCCGATCAGGTTTGCAGCTGGTACACGGGCGTTTTCAAAGATCACGTCGCAGGTGTGGGCACCTTTTTGTCCCATTTTTTTGTCGCGTTTTCCGAAACTGATTCCGGGCGTTCCGGCATCGACGATGAAAGCTGAGATGCCCGCCGAGCCTTTTTCTTCTGGGTTGGTGCGGACCATCAGTGTGAAAATTCCCGCATGCGGCGCGTTCGTGATGAAGCGCTTGGTGCCATTCACGACATAGTCGTTCCCGTCCTTGATGGCCGTCGTGCGCAAGGACGCAGCATCGGAGCCGGACTCGGGCTCTGTCAGGGCGAAAGAAGCGATCAATTCGCCGGTCGCGAGGCGCGGCAGGTATTTCTCCTGTTGCTCAGGCGTTCCGTCAAACAGAATGCCCTGCGAACCGATGCCGACGGTTGTACCCAACAAGGAGCGGAACACCGGCGAGGCGCGACACAGTTCGAGTACGACTAGTACTTCTTCTTCCATGGTTAGCTCCAGTCCCCCGAACCGCTCTGGGATCGTGAGGCCGAATAAGCCCATGGTCTTCATGTCGGACACTATGTCCTCGGGAATTTCGTCGGTTTCGGCCACTCGTTCCTCGTTGGGCACGAGGCGTTCGCGCACAAAGCGAGCGATAGTGTCGAGCAATCCGTTGAGCGTTTCCTGGTCGCGAATCATGTGAGCGTCTTGATGAATAGATGGGATCGGTCAATCCTAGCGACAGCTAGAGATGCGAATCAATGGATCTGCGGCGGACGTTCCGGATGTTGGAAATCGCCCGGTCGGCATGGCATTGGGGCTCGCGGGTGAATACAAGAATCGCTCATGCCAAGGTACGGAACAGTCGACGCATATCGATTGACCTGGCGCAGTGCTGGTTTCATCGTGGCGGCATGTCATCTCAGTTGCTATGTCCGTCATGCCGATCAATCCCGCACAGTTGCTGGCACGTCCGTTTCCTGTCATCGAACACGCGTTCTCGCAGCGCGATACCCAGCTCTACGCTCTCGGTCTAGGTATCGGTGCGGACCCACTCGACGCGCGGCAATTGCGCTTTGTCTACGAGGGGCGGGACGGTCGTTCATTGCGCGCCGTGCCAACGATGGCCAATGTGCTTGCCTACCCCGGCTTTTGGGCACGCGAGGCCGATACGGGTATCACCTGGCAGAAGCTTCTCCATGCCGAACAGGAAATCCATCTCCACGAACCTCTGCCCGCCAGCGGTCGCGTGAAGGGCGCGACCCGCATCACTGGTCTCTGGGACAAAGGGGAAGGAAAGGGTGCGTTTTTGCAGCAGACGCGCGAAATTATGGATGCCGACACAGGGCAACTTCTGGCCACCGTAGTGCAGTTGAGCTTGCTGCGCGGCGACGGTGGTTTTGGTGAAGGTGGCAGCGTCGGTGCACCGCCTGCGCCACATGCCATGGCCGACGGATTACCCGATTATGTGTCGGAGCTGCCCACGCCCCCGCAATTGGCACTGATCTACCGCCTGAGCGGAGACATGAATCCTCTGCATGCCGATCCCGCCGTGGCCGCCGCTGCCGGATTTCAACGCCCGATCATGCATGGCATGGCCCTGATGGGAGTGGCTGCACACGCCGTGCTGCGCACAGTTTTGGCATATGACGACACGCGGTTTGCCGGAATGCGAGTGCGCTTCACGGCACCGGCTTTGCCTGGCGACACGTTACGCATTGATATGTGGGTCCGAGGCGACACGGTCTCGCTGCGGGTCACCGCGGTAGAGCGCGGCGTAGTGGTTTTAAACAATGCTTGGGTCAATTTGCGCTGAACAGCATTTTTTTCTAGGAGACACATATGGATTTGGGGCTGACGGGCAAGGTAGCTATCGTTACCGGCTCGGCGCGCGGCTTGGGTGCCGCGACAGCGCGCCGGCTTGCGCAAGAAGGCGCTAAGGTTGTCATCACTGACATCAATGCGGAGCTGGCGCAGGCCACGACCAGAACGCTGCGGGACGAGGGGCTAGCGGCGCATTGTGTGGTGGGTGACATTACCAGGGCCGAAGATGTGCAAAACCTCATCGACGAAACGTTGGCTCATTTTGGTGGGGTGCACGTTCTTGTGAACAACGCAGGTGCGCCGCGCGACAAGTACCTCGTAAAGATGAGTGAGGAAGACTGGGACTTCGTGATGAATGTCATGCTAAAGGGTGCCTTCCTCGCGGCCAAGGCCGTCATGCCACATTTCATCAATCAGGGCTGGGGACGTCTGATCAACGTCAGCTCGCGTGCTCATCTGGGTAATCCGACGCAGGCGAACTACTCCGCCGCCAAGGCGGGTCTTATCGGCATGGCCAAGGCACTTTCGATGGAAGAAGGTCGCTACGGCATCACCGCGAACTGCGTAGCCCCGGGGTTCATGGACACGGAGATGGTGCAGGCGCTGGAGACCTACGAAACGATCAAGGAGCGAGCCGTCGCGGCGCAGCCTATCAAACGGGCAGGGCGTCCTGATGACATCGCCGACGCCGTCGCCTTTCTGGCGAGCGAGCGCGCAGGGTTCATTAGCGGCGAGGTGCTACATGTGACGGGCGGACGTTACGGCTGATCTGAGCCTGCTTCAACGTTAAGAACTGCCAGCGCGTAACAGGTGAGCGACGGCGGTCATTTTTCATGAATTCAAAAAGGCATTCGAAATGAAACGAGCAGCCATCGTCTCCCCGCTGCGAACGCCCGTGGGCGCATTTGGCGGAGCATTGAAGGGAATTCCGGTCGAGGAATTGGGCGCTACAGTGGCGCGTGCCGTCGTGCAACGCACGGGGCTTGACCCTGCCCGCATTGATGACGTGATCTTTGCGCAGAGCTACGCGAGCGGGGAGACACCTTGTACGGGGCGATGGGTGGCCCTGCAGGCGGGATTCCCAATCGAGGTTGCTGGCATGCAGCTCGATCGGCGCTGCGGCGGGGGTGTGCAGGCGATCGCAACGGCAGCCATGATGGTGCAGACGGGTGCAGCCGATGTGGTGATGGCCGGCGGTGTGGAGAGCATGAGCAACGTCGAGTACTACACCACCGACATGCGTTGGGGTAAGCGAGCCGGTAGCGTGAAAATGCACGACCGTCTGGACCGTGGCCGCGAACGCTCGCAGCCCGAAGAGCGCTTCGGCCGCATCAGCGGCATGATTGAAACCGCGGAGACGCTTGCGCGCGAATACAGCATCTCCCGGGAGGAATCCGACCGCTTTGCCGCGCGTAGCCACCGGCGCGCCGCTGCTGCGCAGAAAGCGGGGCATTTCGATTCCGAGATTGTCCCTATCGCCGTACCGCAACGCAAAGGCGATGCTCTGATCGTGACGCAGGATGAAGGTGTGCGCGGCGACACCACCGCCGATAGCCTTGCCAGGCTCAAGTCGATCGTGAAGGAGGGCGTGGTGACGGCAGGTAATGCTTGCCAGCAAAACGATGCCGCTGCGGCCTGCCTGATCGTAGCGGAAGACAAGCTTGACGAACTTGGTCTCACCCCCATGGGTTGGCTGGTCGGTTGGGCCGCCGCAGGCTGCGATCCTGCACGCATGGGTATCGGCCCTGTGCCAGCCGTGCAGAAGCTGCTGGCGCGCACAGGCTTGACGTTCGATCAGATGGACTTGATCGAACTCAACGAGGCCTTCGCCTGCCAGGCGCTGGCCTGTGTCAAAGGCTGGGGTAGTTCGATGGAAGCGCTCGAGGACAGGCTCAACGTCAATGGCTCGGGAATCTCGCTTGGCCACCCAGTCGGCGCGACGGGAGTACGCATCATGAGTACGCTGCTTTACGAAATGCAGCGTCGCAACGCCCGCTACGGCCTCGAAACGATGTGTATTGGCGGCGGCCAGGGCATCGCGATGATTCTGGAACGCGCTTAACGCAGGAGTCGATCATGAGCAAGCCAGAATCCAGCAATGTGTGGCAACCCGGCCAGCGGGAGTTGCAGAACGCCGGCGTCGTGAAATTGATGCGCGCGTTGGACGTGCCGTCGTACGAAGACCTGTTGGGCTTGTCGATTACCGAGCCCGAGCGCTACTGGACTACGGTCATGCGCGAATGCGCTATTGCGTGGGACGAGCCGCCCAAAGGGTATGCGGACCTCTCGCGTGGCCCGCAGTTCCCGAGCTGGTTCCCCGGGGGCAAGCTGAACTGGGTCAACACCATCTATGCATGGGCTAGAAACCCCGCGACCTCCCAGCTAAAAGCCGTGGTGGCCGAGAAAGAAGACGGTAGTGTGAGCGAGTTGACCTACTCGGAGCTGGAACAGCGCGTGCGCGATTTCGCGGCGGGCTTGGCACGGCGCGGCATCAAGCAAGGCGACCGCATCGGGTTGCTAATGGAAAACGGCGTCGAGGCCACCATTTCGATCCTGGCCATCGTACATCTGGGTGCGCTTGTCGTGCCGTTGTTCAGCGGGTTCGGCGTTGATGCGATCGTTGCTCGCCTGTCGGCAGCGGATGCACGCATGGTGATTGCTTCCACGGGTTTCTCACGGCGAACCAAACGAGTCGACGTGCAGGCTGCGTTGCGAGACGCCTGGCGTCAGTTGCCGTTACTTGAGCATGTCATCTGGAAGCGCGCCGAGGGCGAAGCAGCCCAGGACGAACGCGACCTGGACTGGCAGGAGACCGCCACCATCGGTCAGGGGCAGGGTGCATCACCTGTCTCCGTCACGCCTGATACGCCATTCATGGTCATCTACACATCTGGCACGACGGGCAAGCCAAAGGGGGTGGTTCACACACACGGCAGCTTCCCCATCAAGATCGCGCACGATTCTCTCATCCACTTTGACGTGCATCCCGGTGACGTGTATTGCTGGCCTGCCGACATGGGCTGGATTGCCGGCACCCTTGTGCTGGGCTGCGCACTGCTGCGCGGTGCGACACTGGTCTGCTACGACGGCGCGCCCGACTATCCCGATTGGTCGCGTATGTCCCGCCTTGTGGAGCGCCATCAGGTGACGCACTTTGGTTCGGCGCCGACTCTTATCCGCGGCATGGCCAGTCACGAGGATCTGGCGCTCAGTGGTAACCGCTCCACCGTGCGTCTACTGATTACGGCCGGCGAAGGCATTGCGCCGGAGCACTTTAACTGGTTCCTCCAGCGCTTCGGCGATGGCACGGCACCCGTCATCAACTATACGGGCGGTACCGAGGCGTCGGGCGCATTGTTGGCAAGCGTACCAATCCGTCCGATTCCACCTAGCGGATTCAACACCATCTCTCCCGGTGTTGCAGCGGACGTGGTCGACCCTTCGGGCCGAAGTGTCACTGGCGAGGTCGGAGAGCTGGCTATCCGTGCACCTTTCGTCGGAATGACCCACTCGTTCTGGCGCGACGACGAGCGCTACCTCGAAACCTATTGGCAGACAATCCCCGAGCTCTGGGTGCATGGTGACCTGGCGTTGCGCACGCCCGAGGGCAATTACTTCATGATGGGGCGCTCCGACGACACCCTTAAGGTCGCCGGCAAGCGCCTCGGTCCGGCCGAGGTCGAGGAAGTGGTGCTGGAGCTCGCTGATGTGGCCGAAGCTGCCGCCATCGGCGTATCCGATGCTGAGAAGAGCCAGAAGCTGGTGGTCTTCGTTGTTCCCAAGCCCGGTACTGGCGTGCCGCGCGCCGATCTTGAGGCGATCGTATCGGGTCATGTCGACAAGCGACTAGGCAGGCCTTTCCGGCCGGGGCGCGTCCATGTGGTCGCGCAACTTCCCAAGACGCGCAGCTCAAAGATCATGCGCCGCGTGATCCGTAGTGTGTACTGCAGCCAACCTCCCGGGGATCTGTCGTCGCTTGACAATCCCTCCGCGCTAGACGAAGTACGCGCTGCGGCGACGGCTGCGTGACCTGATTAAAGCGCGCGGGTGTCAGCGTGAGACAGGCTAGGTCCTGCTGTGTTTGGAGGCCGGACTAGCCAATCCGCCGCAACGATACCGCCGCTTTATCTGTATTCACCGTTCGCGCTTTTTCGCATGTTTGAGCGCTGGAACTGGAATTCAACCTGATCGGTTTGACACTGCAAATTTCCGATCTTCAGGCGAGTCAAAAATGAAAGTCCTGGAAGGCATAAAGGTTCTTGATTTCGGTCGTTTCATCGCCGGACCCTTCTGTTCCGCGCTGCTTGCCGACTATGGTGCCGAAGTCATTCGTATCGACCGCGTTGGGGGTGGCGAAGACCGATTTATCGTACCCGTGACCGAGCAGGGCGAGGGTGCGCTTTTTCTCCAGGTCAATCGCAACAAGCGATCCATGACACTGGACCTGGACAGCACCGAGGGGCGCGAAATCGTGCGGAAGCTGCTCGCGGACACCGATGTTGTGATTGCCAACATGCCGCCGCGTACGCTTAAGAACCTCGGTTTGGACTACGAAAGCTTGTCCAGCATCAAGCCGGACATCATTCTCGTGGCCTCGAGTGCTTTCGGTAACAGCGAGGCCGTGCGCGACCGCGTCGGCTTCGACGGCGTGGGTCAGGCGTTGAGCGGTGCAGTGCACGTTGCAGGAACGCCTAACCGTCCACAAAAGGCGATGGTGCCTGTTGTCGACTTCGCCACAGCATTCTCTTGCGCGTTGGGCACCGTGCTCGCGCTCTATGAGCGTCAGCGCAGCGGAATGGGGCAGGAGGTCAGTGCGTCGCTGTTGTGCACGGGCTTGAACCTCGCCAGCGGCACGCTGATCGAGGAGGCCCTGCTGGGCCTGGACCGGAAAGCCACGCTCAATCGCGCGTCCAGTTACGCGCCCTCGGATATCTTCAAGGCTAAAGACGGTTGGTTCATCATTCAGGTTATCGGCCACGTCATGTTCAAGCGCTGGGCACAACTGGTCGGCCACCCCGAACTGGTCGATGATCCGCGCTTCGCCGACGATGCGTTGCGGGGCGATAACGGTGAGTTCCTGAGTGACCTGATGACAACATGGTGCGCTGACAAGACGCTAGCAGAGGCGCTTTCCGCACTCGAAACGGCTCGCATTCCGGCCAGTCCCGTCAATTCGCCACGCCAGGCGCTAGAGGACGAGACCGTCAAGGCTGCCGGCGTAATTCAATGGATGGATTACCCCGGTGCGCCAAAAAAGGTGCCTATTTTTGCAACCCCCGTGTCGCTGTCGCGTACCCCGCCCGAGATCCGGACGCGGCCACCGCTAACAGGCGAGCACACCGACGAAATCCTGACAAGCATTGGTCTCGATGCGCAGGCCATAGCCGATCTGAGGTTGCGAAAAATTGTTTAACGTCGAGCAAATTACAGGACTTGATTCATGAGTACCTCCATTTTTTCCACTCCCGATCAATACCAGGAAATCCGCGACGCCGTGGGCAACCTGTGCAAACAGTTTCCGGCTGAATATCACCGCAAGATCGACGAAACTCGCGGCTATCCGGAGGAATTCGTCAACGCGCTCACCAAGGCGGGATGGCTGGCCGCGTTGATTCCGCAGGACTACGGCGGCCCCGGGCTGTCGATGGCCGAGGCGTCGGTCATCATGGAAGAGATCAATCGCTCGGGAGGAAATTCGGGCGCTTGCCACGGCCAGATGTATGTGATGAACACGATCGTGTTCAGCGGTACGGAGGCACAAAAGCAGCACTACCTGCCACGCATCGCTTCGGGCGAACTGCGCGTGCAGTCGATGGGAGTCACCGAGCCCACCACTGGAAGTGACACTACCAAGCTCAAGACCACGGCCGTAAAAAAAGACGGTCGCTGGGTCATCAACGGACAGAAGGTCTGGATTTCGCGTGTGCAACACAGCGATTCGCTGATCCTTCTCGCGCGAACCACTCCACTTGACCAGGTGCAGAAGAAGAGTGACGGTCTCTCGTGCTTTATCGTCGAACTAGACAAGGCCATTGGTAACGGTCTCACGGTGCGACCGATTCTCAACATGGTCAATCATGAGACCAACGAGCTGTTCTTCGACAATCTGGAACTGCCCGAGGACGCATTGCTGGGTACGGAGGGCAAGGGTCTCAAGGTGATCTTTGACGGTCTGAATGCCGAGCGCACGCTGATCGCTGCTGAGTGCATTGGTGACGGCTACTGGTTTCTGGAAAAGGCCCGCGACTATGCAAGCGAACGCAAGGTATTCGGCCGGCCCATTGGACAGAATCAGGGAATCCAGTTTCCGCTTGCTGAGTCCTTCATCGAACTGGAGGCTGCAAACCTGATGCGCTGGCGGGCCTGCGCGAAGATCGACGCGCGCCAGAACGCCGGGGTAGAGGCCAATATGGCCAAATACCTGGCCGCCAAGGCCAGTTGGGAGGCCGCCAACGCGTGCCTGCAAACCCATGGAGGCTTCGGCTTCGCCTGCGAATACGACGTGGAGCGCAAGTTTCGTGAAACGCGTCTCTATCAGGTTGCACCCATCTCAACGAACATGATTCTGGGACATGTGGCCGAGCATGTGCTGCAACTCCCGCGTTCTTACTGATTTTCGAAAGGGACCTTTAATCGTGAAAGTATTAGTTTCTGTCAAACGCGTGGTCGATCCGAACGTGAAGGTGGGCGTCAAGTCCGATGGCTCGGGCGTGGATATTGGCAACGTGAAGATGAGCATGAACCCCTTCGACGAAATTGCTGTCGAGGAAGCGGTACGCCTGAAGGAAGCGGGTGTGGCAACCGAGGTGATCGCGGTGTCGGTCGGCGTGAGCCAGGCGCAGGAGACACTGCGTACGGCACTCGCGATCGGCGCGGACCGTGCGGTCCTCGTGGAGTCCGGCGAGGTTCCTGAGCCACTCGGTGTCGCGAAGATCCTCAAGGCACTGGTGGACAGGGAGCAGCCCTCGCTGGTGATCCTGGGCAAGCAGGCCATCGACGACGATTCAAACCAGACCGGCCAGATGCTCGCAGCGCTCGCAGATCTCCCGCAGGCTACGTTTGCTTCAAAAATTGTCGTCGCGGACGGCGCGGCGACCGTGTCGCGTGAGGTAGACGGCGGCTCGGAGACGCTGTCGATCAGACTCCCCGCCGTGGTCACAACGGATCTTCGCCTGAACGAGCCGCGCTACGTCACGCTGCCGAACATCATGAAGGCCAAGAAGAAGCCGCTCGATACGATCAAACCCGCGGACCTCGGTGTGGACGTTACACCGCGCCTGAAGACGCTGAAGGTCGCCGAGCCTGCCAGGCGTTCGGCTGGCGTGAAGGTTCCGGACGTGCAGACGTTGGTCGAGAAGCTGAAGACCGAAGCCAAGGTCATCTGATCAGGGAGAGCAGAGAAATGACGATTCTGGTAATTGCCGAACATGACAACGCGACTGTGAAGGCCGCGACATTGAATACCGTGGCCGCCGCGCAGAAGATCGGCGGCGATGTGCACGTGCTGGTTGCCGGCCACAACGCACAGGGCGCCGCCAGCGCCGCGGCGAAAATGATGGGTGTGTCGAAGGTGCTGCTGGCTGATGCGCCACAGCTGGAGCAGGGCCTGGCGGAGAATGTCGGAGCGACGCTACTGAACATTGCGAGGGACTACTCACACATCCTGGCGCCCTCTACAGCGGCAGGTAAGAACGTGGCGCCGCGTGTCGCCGCGAAGCTGGATGTCGCGCAGATCAGCGATATCACGGCCGTGATCAGCCCCGACACGTTCGAGCGTCCGATCTATGCGGGCAACGCGATCGCGACGGTGCAGTCGGGCGATCCCATCAAGGTCATCACCGTTCGCACAACCGCGTTTGACGCAGTCAGCGCCGAGGGCGGCAGCGCACAGGTCGAGAACATCGCAGCAGCAGCGGATAGCGGCCTGTCGCAGTTCGTGAGCCGCGAAGTCACGAAACTCGATCGTCCGGAACTCACCAGCGCAAAGATCATCGTCTCGGGTGGGCGTGGCCTTGGCAGCGGCGAGAACTACACGAAGGTGCTGGAGCCGCTCGCCGACAAGCTCAACGCTGCGCTGGGCGCATCACGAGCGGCCGTGGATGCCGGCTACGTGCCCAATGACTATCAGGTCGGCCAGACCGGCAAGATCGTCGCGCCGCAGCTGTACATCGCGGTGGGCATCTCGGGCGCGATCCAGCATCTTGCGGGGATGAAGGAGTCGAAGGTGATCGTGGCAATCAACAAGGACGCGGAGGCACCGATCTTCAGCGTCGCCGATTACGGCCTCGTTGGCGATCTCTTCTCGATCGTGCCAGACATTGTTCAGGCCTTATAACCCCTGACGCTGTTTTGACGAGTACTTCCAGCGCTGTTGCCGCAGCACTGGAGGCAGCTTGCACACTGAATCCTCATGATGGAGCGCGAAGCGTATGAGTCTCGAAAGCGCTGAGTATCTCGATACCTGGGTGGGGCGCACCGACCAGAGTGCAGACCAGATCACGGAGGCCCCTGTCCGCCTGATGCAGGCAACGCTGGACGGGTCCGATACAGGGGCGTTACCGTCTCAACTTCCACCCCTGTGGCATTGGCTTTACTTTTTGCCGAGCGAGCGCCAGTCAAACATCGGCCAGGACGGGCATCCCAAGCGTGGCGGCTTTCTGCCGCCCATCGCGCTACCGCGGCGGATGTGGGCCGGGGGGAGGTTACAGTTTCTGCATCCTCTAGCCGTGGGCGAACCGGTTCGGCGTCTTTCGACGATCAAGAGCATCCAACGCAAGTCCGGGCGCAGCGGCGAACTCGTATTCGTGACGGTACTACACGAGGTGGTCGACGCTGGCGGTGTCGCGATTCGAGAGGAGCAGGACATCGTCTATCGCGCCGCGGCGGCGCCAGGAGCGCCTGCGCCCCAGCCTGTGATCGCTCCTGTCGACGAGCAATTCGGCCGCGTCATGAATCCAGATCCTGTGCTGCTAATGCGCTATTCGGCACTAACCTTTAACAGCCACCGTATCCACTATGACCGTCCTTATGCCATGCAGGAAGAGGGCTATCCGGGCCTCGTGGTGCATGGGCCGCTGATCGCCACACTGCTCGTGGAAGAACTGCGCCGCGCGCATCCGGAGAAAATCATTCGCAGCTTCGAATTCAAGGCTGTCAGCCCACTGTTCGATATCGCATCGTTTTCGGTTAATGGCAGGCTGGACAGCAACACCGCATCGCTGTGGGCGCGAGGTCCGCAGGGACAGCTGGCGATGCATGCCAGCGCGGAACTCGAATAGTGACGTGACGACGAAGCCCAATCACGCTCCGACAGCACGCAAGAGCGCATGCACGCGGGCGTTTGCGCCTTTCGACCTATGGCCGCTCCGGACGGCGGCATCGCTGATGTCCTGAGATCGGCATGCTCGCAGTGCTCGCTCTCAGCGAGCACTGAGCGACTCAGCAACGCGAATTAGGTCGCTCGGAGCGCGATCCAGAAAACAGTAATAGACGGAGTGACCCTGAATCGTGTCAACAAACATTGCATCTCCTGTCCGGCACGCGCGCAGTCTGCTGTTTGTGCCTGCTACCAAGCCCGAACGCTTCAACAGAGCGCTTGATTCGGGTGCAGATTGCATTATTATCGACCTGGAAGACGCCGTTGCCGGGGACAGCAAGGATAGCGCGCGCGAACACCTCGCTCAGCACCTGCCTCACCTGAACCCCGCGCAACTGGAGCGCACCTTGGTACGCGTGAACGCCGTGGATACGCCTTGGCACAAATCCGACATTGCGCTATTGCGCACCTGGACGGGACGCGGTGTCACTGTGATGCTGCCCAAGTCTGAAGATGCCGACGCGTTGCACCGGGTCGCGCATCAGCTCGGCGGGGATGTGCAAATCGTGGCCTTGATCGAATCGCTAACAGGACTCGACGCAGCCGATTCGCTTGCACAGGTGCCTCAGGTCGTGCGCCTGGCCTTTGGACATCTCGACTTCCAACTTGACCTCAGCATGCGTGCTTCGCTCGATGAGCCCGAGCTGGCATTCGCCCGAAACATTCTGGTGGCTGCATCACGCCGCGCCAGGCTTCCCGCTCCCATCGACGGCGTAACTACCGACATTGGCAATGCCGAGCGTCTGGCAGCAGATGCCCGGCGTGCGCGAGCCTTCGGCTTCGGCGGAAAGCTCTGCATACATCCGGGTCAGGCGGCCGGGGTAAACGAGGCGTTGGGTTACACTCAGAGCGAGCATGTCTGGGCACTCCGCGTGCTTGAAGAGGCCGCCAGGCACGGCGGCGGAGCGTTCAGTCTGGACGGACGGATGGTGGACTTGCCCGTGATCCGCGCGGCCGAGGCGATCGTCGCAAGCGCCCGAAATCTTTAAGTAAAGACCGCATGCGTGGTGGCACGCAAGAGCTATGAAAAGCTTGTTGATCGTCTATCACACGATGACGGGTGGCACCCGGCAAATGGCTGAAGCCGCGGCGAGCGCTGCACGTGACCACCCTGATATTGCAGTCATACTGAAGCAGGCCGTCGAAACAGGCCCAGACGATGTCCTCTCAGCCGATGGCTACGTGTTTGCAACGCCGGAAAATCTGGGAACGATGTCGGGCTTAATGAAAGACTTCTTCGATCGGTGCTATTACCCGGCACTTGACGGCTTGAATGGCCGTCCCTATGCGGCGATGATCTGCGCGGGCAGCGACGGGCAAGGTGCATTGCGTCAGATCGATCGCATTGCCACGGGATGGCGTCTCAAGGCAGTAGCCCCAGCCATCATCGTCTGCACGCATGCACAAACGCCAGAGCGCATTCTGGCGCGTAAGATCATCGGTAGCGCTGATCTCGCGATCTGTGCTGAGCTTGGAGCAGGAATGGCGGCTGGCCTGTCGCTTGGCGTGTTTTAAATGTCCTCACAGGCTGCGAATGGTTCTTTCCATCGGGGCATTTTCTCCGCTTTAGCGCAACGAAACGAGCTTCGAGTCGAGTGCGTTCACTAAGTAGCTGACTCATGCAGCAGCCAAAGTACGGAACGTAACCAACTCGTACGTTGCGTCAGTCGATATTGACGGGCCCAATACAAACAGTCGCTGTTTGAATTAATTTGGGGCACGCATGCAATACGAAGACTTTCAGTTCGTTCTGTTCGATCGCCATCCCGACGGAGTTTTAGTTGTCACGCTGAACCGTCCGGAGGTCATGAACGCAACGAACAACAGAATGCATTGGGAACTCACCAAGGTCTGGGGAGTAGTTAGCGAAGATCCCCTCGTCAAGGTGGTGGTGGTCACTGGCGCAGGTGATCGCGCCTTCTCGGCAGGGGGAGATCTTTCCGTTGTCGAGGAGATGTCAAATAGCCAGGAGGCAACCCTACGGGTTATGAAGGAGGCCTCCGACCTTGTCTACAACATGCTGGCCTGCGACAAGCCGATCATATCGGCTATCAACGGAACGGCCGTCGGCGCAGGCCTGGTGGTCGCGTTATTGGCAGACGTAAGTGTAATGGCGGAGGACGCCAAGCTAACCGATGGACATGCTCGCCTCGGCGTCTCGGCGGGCGATCACGCGGCGATTGTTTGGCCCATTCTGTGCGGGATGGCCAAGGCCAAGTACTACCTGATGACCGCCGAATTCATCGATGGCAAGGAGGCGGAACGAATCGGCCTGGTTACTTTCTGTTCGCCACGCGAAGAAGTGCTTTCAAGATCGGTGGCGATCGCCGCAAATCTGGCGCGTGGCAGCCAGGCTGCGATCCGCGCGACCAAGCAGTCACTCAACAACTGGATGCGTATGGCCGGTCCTGTTTTCGATAATTCGCTCGCGATGGAGATGCTGTGCTTCCTGGGTCCGGACGTCAAAGAAGGGCTGGCAGCGCTTCGCGGCAAGCGCCAGGCGGACTTTCCCTCTGCGCGATTGCCTAAGTAACGATTGCAGAAAAAAACTTGCTATCGAGCCAAGTTTGACTGATAGGGCTTAGCGAGATCTACAACGAACCAGTTTTGTTTGCGCGTGCGTTGCTAGCCCCCGCATAGATGCGCGTTCGGGACTGTTCGTCCAGGATCGGGTGACGTGCATCAATCAGGCGGTTCTTTGTCTCATCCTGTAAGCGTCACATCCTTCGGCAAGGGGTCTTTCTCCGTATAGCGCTTTCGTATTGACCGGATATCGGTCATCTATCGCGTGAGGGACGCTTACTTCCATCAACGGCAATATGGAATCTATCGCAATGAATGACCGCAGCAGATGTAAGGGCGCGGAGCACGACGGCAAGGCAGCTGTCGGTTCGGCAGGGAAGGAGGATGCTTGTCAATCGATGAGGATGTGTAGTTCGGTCGAAGCGCCGCGTCACCGATCCAATTGGCCGTGGGCAGTGACTATGCCCACATACGATTGGATGGATCACGCTTCAGGTTTTGAGGTGCATGACTGACGTCCCTCCGGAACGCTGAAAATTTGTGCGCGCCGTAGTATTACTGGTCACGCCTTCCGGCATTCCCTTCGGCCCGATCATTTCGTCTCAGAGTCGAAGGCATGCGTGCCATCCGCCATCCTCACGAGAAATGTCGAACCGGGTCAACGAAACCGGCCTTGCAGTCGACGAGTTAACGCGACGTATTCGATGGTAATGAGTGTCCCCGAAACGCTCCCAGTTGCAACATCGCTTTGCCGACTTGCTCCGCATCGTCGTGGGCATCTGCTATGCCACGAACCGAGACACGATTGGCTCACTGTTCAATGTCTTGCGGATCCTGACCTTGCCGATTACGGTAGATCGGTCAGATCGGCGGCGGGCAGTGTTATCAGATCTTGCCGCCTCAATTCCGCACCTTCTTTTCGCGTCTGAAAGGACTACTCCGGCGCGAACGCCGAGGCACTTCGACGGACCGCGACCGCCACATGATGCGTCCCAAAAGGGGCGTATCCAACCGAAATTTTGCATTGTTGCCATGTGGAGTAGCCTGATTGAATGATCGTCATGCATGCGGGCATGACGGAGGAGTTGGTGTGTCAACCAATATCGAGGCCGCCTCATCCTTGCGTCCACATGGGAAGTTACTGGACGGCTTCATGAATCGATGGGCGCAGCTATTTCCGGTTCTTACGGCCGACCAGATTGCGTCTATCCGGCGCCTTGGCGGCGTGCAGCGATGGGAATCCGATCAGTTCCTGTTCCGCGCGGGCGAGGCGAGGCCGGGAATGTGCGTGCTGCTTTCCGGTAGGGTCAGTTTCACCTCACGGGGGCGCGACGGGAAAGAGGAGTTCCTTGTAGAGCACGGGCCCGGCGAATTCATAGCTGAGGCCGGGCAACTGATTGGCCAACCGTCGCTCTGCTCGTGCCGCGCGACGGAGGCTGTCGAGGCACAGGTGTTGAGCCCTTCGGAGTTGCGCGGACTGCTCGTCGCCGAAGCCAAACTCGGTGAACTGATCATGCGCACCATGATTCTGCGCCGGGCGTGCGCAATAGGTTGCGGTATTGGCGGCCCCATACTGGTGGGTTCTGCGACAAATCCGGACCTTGGGAGGTTGAGCCGTTTCCTCAGCAGGCTTGGGCATCCTCATACCGTGCTTAATGCGGACACTGACGCCCGCAGTCTGACGATTGTGCCTGGGGCTGGCACTGTCGACACCGATGCCGCTCTCGTGTTGTGCCCGAACGGCGAAGTGCTGCGCTCACCGTCGGATGCTGAACTTAGCCAGCATCTGGGCTTGACCCCGTCGCTTGTGGAATCCGATATTTACGATTTGGGCATCGTTGGCGCAGGTCCGGCCGGCTTGGCCGCGGCAGTCTATGCTGCATCCGAGGGACTCAACGTCGTTGTCGTGGACATGGAAGCACCGGGTGGACAGGCAGGTCAGAGCGCTAGGATAGAAAATTTTTTTGGCTTCCCAACCGGAATTTCCGGTCAAGAGTTGACGACCCGCGCATTTCTCCAGGCACAGAAGTTTGGCGCAACGATTGCAATCCCAGTACATGCCGTCAGACTGCATTGCTCCGAACCCCTGCTCCGGCTGGAAACTGACGGTGGGCAGTACATACGCTGCCGAACCATCTGTATCGCCACTGGCGCCCGCTATCGACGACCGGATATTCCTGAGCTTGAACGATTCGAGGGCTCGGGTGTTCACTATTGGGTCTCGCCCATTGAGGCCAGTCTGTGCGCCGGACAGGAGGTCGCCGTAGTCGGTGGGGGAAATTCGGCAGGTCAGGCTATCGTCTACCTCGCCGAGTACGTCCGGCATGTCCACGTGCTGCTGCGCGGCGAGGACTTGTCCGCGAGCATGTCGCATTACCTTGTTTCGCGCATTCGATCCCTTGCCAACGTCACTGTTCATACTAGAACTGAACTGACGTCGATCGGTGGCGACTCGGTCCAGATAGACCGTTTGACCTGGTGCGAGAGAACGACAGGAGTTGCCGAGTCGCACGCAATTCGTCACCTTTTCCTGTTCGTTGGTGCGGTGCCCAATACAGCATGGCTTGCAGATTGCGGCGTGCGTCTCGATGACAAGCGGTTCGTCATCACAGGCCCGACTCCGGATCAGCCGGATCGTTTGACACTGGAGACCAGCGTTGACCGGGTATTTGCTATTGGTGACGTAAGGGCTGGTTCGACAAAAAGGGTAGCGGCGGCCGTGGGCCAAGGCGCTGCGGCCATAGCGCAAATTCACCTCAAGCTGCATCAGTCCGGTTTCGCTTTTCCGTCCGCCTCATTGTCGATTTGAGAAGCATTAGTCAAAACAGGAGGAGTTAGCAAGAGCAGGGTCGCCAGGTTCGGCGTCGCCTCCTCCAGTGCGGTAGTGAACGGTCAATTCGCTAGCGGTTGCGACATGCGACTTTTCTAAGTTAGGCATATGCAGTGCGAATTTTGGAGTGGCGGTGATAACCCGTGCCTTATCACGGCAAAAGTCTTGGGTGCGCGCCGCATGCGGGAGAGGGAAGGGCGGCGCTCGGCAATTCGGCCTCAGCTGACATTCAGGCTCACCGTTTGTATTTGTAAGGCCGCTTCAGGTTGCTTTCTTGTCGTTCGGACGTGCACGACCGCGAAAAACTCAGGAGGCGTTCAGCGAACGCGAACTCTCGACCCACAATTGTCATTGGCGCCGGGGCCGTCCCAACGGCCGATTCCGACAGCCAAACGGCCATCGGTGCCTCTCGTTAAAGGAATCGCTCCTTGCTTTGAGCGGCATATGCTAGCAAACGACGTTTGCGTGATTGCCATCAGTTGGTATCGAACATCGAGACTACCACTCGGATACCGAATGATCAGGCCTTTAAGAATGAGTTTTGAACCGCGGCATTTTCGATATCCGTTTTGAACCAGCGAAGCATCTCCAACACTTCGCCCGTAAGTTCGTAGAATCTCTCCGCGTTGACGCTCAAGTACTCCCCGTGTGCAATACGATTGCGATTATCGAGCAAGGTAGCATCAATTAACGGAAATCGCGTCGAGTACGGGGTCGAATCTATGCCGATCCAACCGGTGATATTAAGGAAAACTAGTGAACTCAAATTACTTTCTCCGCCGATTGCCTCAGATCGCGGAAGCCGGATCGGTCGATTCAATTCATCTAGCAAATACGTTACGGCGTCGATGACAACTTCTGATTTCGATGAAGCGTTGGCAGACGCCAATTTGGTCTTCATACCCAACGCCACAAAACATGGTTTGAGGTCTCTATTTTGGTTCGCCCTGTGCGACACATAGTTCACGTAAGCGTTGGCCGCGCCCTTTACGAATCCCTCCCAATGCGCATACAACATGGCGATGCCTGCTCGAATATGTGCATCAACATTTTTGCCGCTTGCCTTTTCTACGGCGGTCTTGAATTGATGCACCTCTTTGATACGCCAAGCCATGTCCTCGTCCAAATGCTCCAAGAGCAGATCCACAGTCCTTAGCTGTCTCATGGTCGGAAAAACTGAACAGCATATGGGAGCAGGTTCGTTAGGCGCGTAGTTCCACGCACACCAGAGCCCGAATTAGCTTGGAACGTGTCGTCGGACCAGAGGTCGTGCACACGCCTAGATAGCCACTCCTGTCTCTCTTCATCAGTCAAGTCTGTTATAGCGATACGATTGACCGACACGCCGTAAGTGATCGCATCAAATGCGGAAATGGAGAAAGCGCCAAGGTGGCGGTCGCCATTCCAGCGTTTGAAAACGTCATCACCTGCCACCTGCTGCAACGTATCGAAAGTCCATTCAAACAGATTCCGCTCCTGCTCAAGCGTCGGCCCGTCTAGTTTGACTAGGTGTCGGGCTGCAACATCCAAATATTCATTGACGTCTAGACCTCGCTGATACGGGAACTGCCGGTACGCGATAAACCGGAGGGCAATCTCCACAGCTTGTTGCTCATCACGTTGCGTGTTGGTGAGCTGAACAGTAGCTCTGAAAGATGCCCGATCAGTCAAATGCACGAGCCAATTGTAGAATTGCGTATTAAGCATCACGAGCACGCTGTTACGCACCTCCTGCTCGCTCAACTTCGTACCGCCAGTATTAAGACGCTGGAAGACCTCGTATTTGGCATCTTCGTCGCTCTCCTTACGCACGATTTCGACGCGCACGCGGGCTCGTTTAATTTCAAGCTGCAACGCCGTGCTGAAGACGTCGTCGTCATCGCCGTTATCCGAGCGCCACTTCATCCCCGCCAGACCAGGAAGTAAGTTCGTGCCGCCTAAGACCAAAGACGGATATAAACCCTGGTCTGGGTGGCGCAACTCTCCCATCAGCTGAAGAACCGTAGAAACGCGCTGCAAGCCGTCAATCAATTCCCAAACTCCGCTCTCACGTTGGAATACAAAAATAGGCGGAATGGGGATGCCTAGTAACAGAGACTCAATGAAGCGTGTGCGCTGGGATTCTTCCCAACGGTAAAGACGCTGGTAGTTGGGGTCAATGACGAGTTCGCCCGACTTATACATCGTGGCGATTTCACCAAAAGACATTTCGTAGCCGTCGGCGATTACCTGTCGACGGGCGTCCTTGAGTTCTGCTGTCAATTCTTGAGCTGTCATGTTCGGGCCCTTATTTCTAGCTAGTTCGCCAATTCTAGACCAAACATTGCTTGCGCCATTCGGAATCTCGAATTGTACCGCTCGGGTCCATACGGTAGGGTCTGCCCGCAGCTGCGAGATCGCTCGGCGATTGGCCGGTAATCGATGCGGAGTGGCCGCTGAGATGACTGCATTCCCGCGATGGCGCATGGCCGCAATGGCCGAGCCCTGCCTCACAACGAAAGCGAGCATCGGCCATTGCGGACATTCAGCGCTGACAGGTTGACATGCCGGCCTTTTTGCTTTCGAATCCCTTTATTAATTATCAATTATCGGGATATAACATGTTGCTCTGATTTATGTATTTTCCGTAAGTTTTATCATACGGCAACCCTAACATCGTCACACCGTTGCAAACGGCACCCAAATTTTTAACGCTGCGACCGATACTATCGACAATCGTCTCAGTGTTGAGGTCATTAAATGGACTTGGACGAATTGCGAAATAAATATCAGTGACACAAAGCTGAACCTTGGCTATTCGCTCATCGGCATACTTAATGGAAAACATTTGATCACTGTGTTTACACTCGAGTTTTCTTCCATTTGATCCCGCATTCGGGATATCTATCACTTCGCCAGATTTAAAGCAATCAGCAATCGTCATCACGCCGACCCGGATAAGGCTCGTGCTCAGCTGAAACATGCCACCGGCCCCGAGCGGCATTGCTTGTCGTATTCGGGGAGTTTCGATCGCAAGTTTGCTATCTAAGTCGCGCCTAGCTTTCCAGAAAATCTCCTTATCCTCTTCTAACCGCTTATTTTCTGCACCTATGGTAATGTCATCATTCAATACAGAAGCTGCGTCAAGAAAATCTTCGAATGCCTGATTCGTCGTGTCGATCGATAGACGAACATCATCCATATTCTTTCTGATCACCTCCTGCTCATGCTGCTCTCGCTGGTAACGCACAGTAAGCCACGTTCCAATTAATCCAGACAATATAAAAGCGATGATCGTCAACACAAATGGGTGTCTGGCGATAGGGTCCGCTCGTTCAAAAAACGTGCGTCGATCCGAGCTTACGATTGTGAACCCAATTTTTCTGAGGGTCGGAGGTACTCGACGTTTGAGCATATATTTGCGGTGATTTTGTCGGCTCAATGGCTATTGTATTCTCAAAGCAAAGATAACGGCGCGGGCTCATGTTTTGTGGATGACATGAGCCCCAATGGTCGATCGGACGATGTCACCCGTTTCGGTCATTCGCCCTCTTGGACTCTGAACAAACCCGCCGAAAGCTGCGCATTACGTAGCTAAGCTTGAATTGAGGACCCTCGGGTTACGAGCGCGATTTTCTTTGTGCGCGCGCCGCCTCAAGCTGGCCGCCTGACCAGCCCCCGGGTGTCGGTCGCCGTTCTTGTCGCGCATAAAGCATTTGCTGATAATCTCGAAACCTGCAACCTTGATGGAGATGCGATCGTGGATGGCGAGCGGCTTGTAACAGAGGTAGCGGTGGAAGTCGCAAAAACCGCGACGAACCGCGTCTTCAATGGGTTGGCACTGATTTGTGGGCCGGCGGCGAAAGAACTAGGTCAATATTTTGCCGATCAAGTGCGCGCATGGCGTGCGAATAACGCGGCCCAAATCCTGGACGAGACAGGTGCAATAATTGAAAGTATCGAGCCAGTCCTGTCGGCCCAGCCACGCATCGTGGCACGCGTTCTGGAAGATGGGTCGTGGACCGACGACCCAACGCTTCAGTCTCTTTGGGCCGGTCTTCTCGCAACTTCCTGCACGGCTGAGGGAGGAACCGACGAGAACTTACTGTTTTTCGATCTCTTGAAAAACATGACGACCGGGCAAGCCCGAATCATTGCAAATGTGTGTGATGACATGCCGATTGTTGATGGCATGAAATATCAGGTGCAGGCAGACGAGACTATTGAGCGATCGACCTCCGAATGGCTCGACATTTCTGGATGCACGAGCGTCCTGGAACTCGCCTCTTCGCTGCAGCGCCTTCGGACTATCGGACTGATTCATCCAAATGGCGGACATGTCTCGGAAAGATCAGCGGACGACTCAGTGGAAGTCCAGCCGACGCCCCTCTGCTTGCACTTCTACGCGAGGGCACGCGGACATTTCGGAGACTTGCGGGACTTCTACAAGATCGCAGGCGCGACCTAACGGGCGAACCGGTCTCCCCGAAAACAAAAAAACGCCCCGGGTTTCCGGGGGCTTTTTTGTCGCTGAAAGGCTTAGAGTTCATCGGCGAGGTCATCAAGCTTCGCTTCGCGCAGTATATTTTTTGCACGCTCCTTATCCTTCATCTTCGCAGCGACAAATTCCTTGACTAACGTTGGGAACTGATTGCTGTGCTTTACCTGTTCATTTTGTACCGCGATGCTCGCCAGGCGGGCTAGACGCTCGTAAGGCTTTTTCGAGTCGTGTAGCCCGTATCGCAACTTTTTTGCCAGATCGTTCGCCTGCGCAAAGCTTTGAGAATGCCGATAGAAGGACAGCATACGATCGATCACGGCTTCGGGTGTATCGAACCAGAAACCGTTAAAAAGATCCTCGGAGGATGCCCGATTGACACGCGCGTTCGTAGACTCGAAAAACGGGGATGCCGCGTCTTCGAGCAGGGTTTCGACTGCATCGAAACTCGGGGACGGCAGGTTCTCTACAAAAGTGATCAGACGCAGCCTGTCCGCTTCCCCAATAACTGGCCAAAGCTTCATGCCTTCGCCGTTCCCGATGAACTTCACCGTGCGAGTCAGCTGGTCATCCTGCTGAAGGTTCGGAACCAGTGCCGACAGTAGTTCAGGGACCATCCGCTTCCATGGTTCGGGGTGGATCTCTGAGAGGGCGAAGAATGCGTTGGACGTGCGGGCTGACGCTTCCCAGCCGAGTTCGACCTCTTTCATCAGCCGCTTCAGGAGAATGCTGAGATAGCTTCGCAGTAGGGATTCTCGCGGTTTAGCCAGCGCACTCGCCCGCAGAAACACAAGCGTGTCGTCCCGTTTCGATGGGAAGAAATTGGAATCCAGCTCTGTGACCAGCCGTTCTAGCGCCTGCTTTCCTTGTGCGGCTGGTTGAGACAGCACGTAGCGGGTTGCATTGACGATATGGAGTCGGGCGAGCTCCGGGGTTGCTTCGAAGACTTCTGTGTCAGAGACCTTCGAGGGATGCGCGCATCGATTGCGGTCCTCTACCAGGCGTTCCAGATCGACGAACTCGATATGCGAAATGAATTGAAATTTGTCACGAGCAATCGATAACAAGTCCCTCTCGAAAGCCAGCGCAGCAGGAATGTCGTGGTTTTGCCTCGCTTTGTCGAACTTTGCAATAGTTTCAGCAGCCATAGCGTCCCCGGATGCAGCTAGTTCGCGGATCTTGTCTACCAGATCGAAGGCCACAGCTATCCAGCAGGCGACCACCGAGGCCCTATAAGCACCCGCCTTGTAGCATTGGACGGACTCGCGGATATATTTTCGGGATCGCGGGTCGGGGCATTCCGCGACGAGTTCATCTAGGTCAATCAGCATCTTGGTCCTTGTTCTGGTCTGTCAGGTATTCCCGTGGTGCTCGCGCTAGATCAGTCGTCGTCCGTTTCGTCTGGCCGTGGCCGTACCGGATCGCCGCCGTTCATGTTTTTCGGCAGATCGGGAAAGTACACGTCGCAACGAACCTGCGCAGACGTGGCGTTCCTTCGTGTGCAATCGGTTATCTCCGATCCGTGATCGGTCATCGGGAAATCTGCACCCAGCGACGCAACCAGCTTCGCTAGCCGATAACGCCCGTGACGCTCGCAACGCGTGCAGGCCACCTCGATATGCGTCGCGCTTGCCGCCACTTGCCCCAGGATAACGAATCCCGTGTTCATCGTGTGAGTTCAGGTGTCAATGGTTGTGGAACCGGAAGCGTAACAGGCTCGACCGGTCGCGGCCCAAGAAATGGCGAGCCGTAGCGCTACACTTCGCCCGAACACCCGGAGATTTCCGATGCCGATGCCGATCGTCGATCCTACCGACGCCAAAGCCCTGATGCAGGAACTGTTCAGTAACGAGCAATGGGCGAAGGACCGCTTTGCCGAGCACCTAAGCGAACCGATCCTCGCGCTGAGTGAAGCGCTCGCCGGCTGCTTCCGCTCGATGGACAAGCTCAAAAACGCGGCGGCACAGATCAATACCCAGCGTACCAGCCTCGTCTCGGCATTCATGTACGGCGTACTCGATGACCTAGTGATATCGACGAAGCTACTGCTGACCGGCAAGCTATCCCCTGCGGGCAACGTGATGCGCCAGGTCGTCGAGGGAATCGCCATGTCAATCCTGTGCTCGACCGACGACCCGCTGATCATCGGATGGAAAAACAGAAAGCCCGTCAAGGCGCACTACTGGGAGAAGGTGTGGGAGGAAGACAAGCAGACGCAGGGATATCTGGCGGTCGACCAGTTGGGGTGGAACGCCGCCGCGCTGGGCGTGAGAGCCGAAGGTGTCGAGCAGATGCGTTACGCAAGAACGCGCTACAACGCATACAGCCACTGCGGCACAACGACCATAACCTGCCGTGTCCCGATCGAGGCACCTGGTGTATTTCATCTCGGCGGCGAATTCGATGAGGCAAAGCTGGTTCTCTATCGCGCCGAACTGGATAGCCGGATCGCCCTGTGCCGCCTGCTGCCAGGGTTGATCACACACCTGACTGCGACCATGACGCCCTAATCTTCGGCGAGCGACCGGTGAGCAGCAGTGTGCGGCCATATCAGCGTCGACGCGCGACCGTCGGCTTAGGCCGATCTTGAGTCGCTTAATCTGGTACGTTCATGGTCCGGTTGCCCACGGGGCGCTTCAGTTGGCCGGTGGCAACGCCGAATGATCACGGAAGATATGTGGTTGAAACCTGTCAACTTCGGAAGTTATTTGAGTAACAAATGCGGCGACGGAGGCCTTTCGATGGGGTGAAATCAGCCAAATTGGAAGTTATTTGGTTGAATTTCCGGAAGCCAATCGAGTTCCTCTACAGGTGGTTTGTAGAGTTCATCAATTAATGTCGACGCGAATTGGTTGTCTTGGGCGAAGATTCGTCCAAACTTGGACTTAATCCATAATCTAGTCTGCGTCGCCTCTCTGCGCAGTACCCGAGTGAGGTGTCGTCTCCGCTTGACGGCACGCTCGTGCATGGAAGCGGGCAGCTTCATAGAAATTGAGGCGCGTCCCGGTCAGCCGGCGCATCCGTGCCGCTACTTTCTCTCGAACTGGGTAGCTGCCCTGAGAGCGTAGATCTTGGAACGATTGCCAGAAGTCGTGAAAGCGCGCTTCTGCCCGTTGGTCCTTGGCGCTACGCCGTTTCTGCATTCCTTCTTGCACTAGACTCGCAGCAATGTCCGGCGCCAGCTTGTGCAAATATCTTTCGGTCACACCAAGAAGCTGAGCAGCCTGATGAAGGTTTTGCGCCGAACCCGATCGGAAAACGAACTCCAATTCCTCAAGCAGCGTTTCAGACGGTTTATCTGACCGACAATTTAATGGATCAGCGTCAGAGGTTCGATACACTTTTCTCAACATAACTCTGTTCCCAAGGAGCACGTCGGACACGCAGCAACCGCAGCAGTACGCTAGAAGTACCATCCGAGGGAGGCTCGGCTTCATCTTCTCCGAGCACCAACCGCACACATCGGAGCGGGCGATACCGAGATGATTTGCAAGACGCATGGGCTGTCCACCAAATAGCGTACTGACGGCATGACGCACAAATTTGTCTGGTGAACAACCATGGGCGAAGGCGTCGGGATACTGATAAATATCGTCCAACATATCTGCGACGAGGCGCGCCGACTGTGCCTGCTCTTCGTCGGCGTCTCGGGCCGCGTACTTGGCGAGGTTGGCGCCGTCAAGACGTGATAAGCCCGGAACCCAAAACTTGTACTGTTTTCTATCTCTAGCGTAAGGGACGGTTTGAAGAAGTACATTATGAATTGGGCATGCCTCAACGCAATCGATCGACCAGAGCAATCGATTGTATTTAGGGCGACCAGCGACCTCATCATCGCGATAACAGCATGCGCAGAAGCGTTCAATCTTCGAAAGCAGCTTGAAGGAAGAGACAACAGCCGATAACGGAAGCAGAGTCCTCAGGGCGAGGTCGTTGCGCATAGTGAGTCTCTCAAGTGCGTCGACCCAAGCGGCTGCCGTCTCCGAAAGCCCATGCATCGTTAAGTCGTAGTAGCTAAGCCTTATTGTGCGTCGCATATGCCCTTCGTTGTCACGGAATAGAGGTGCAACCGCGCGCATAGCAAGCGACCGCGGATGTATTCCGTGATATGCACTTATTCACGGATTCGAGTCTCCGACTGTGATTTTGATCATCTTAAGGATGCGGCGGCGCGGTTGGATAAGCTTGGAGTCTTGAACAGTTGGCAACTGGTAGAGCCGGACCGACCGGTGCGGCAAATTACGGGCCTTCAGATGGAGCGAAGTGATCGCCGTCCTTGGAAAGAACTGCAGCGAAAACGCCTGAAACACCTATCGCTGTCTTGCCGCAATTTGCTGGAGGCTGGGCGACACGTAAGAGGGCATCCGCAATGGCTTCGAGACACTTGGCCCACCTCCATCCGCGGTCTCATGATGTTCTTTGAGGAGTTCGAATATGCAGAGATGGATTTCGACGGCTATATCCGGAGATGACTTACTCGAACTTTGAAGCCGCCGCCTTTTAGGCTGCCTTGTAGTCATCGTGACGTCCGGCGTCGTTTGCTAAAAAAATCAAGGCGTGGACCGGGACTGCACTGGAAGCGCCGCGAGGGTGTGAGACGGCGTGGGAGCGCGCATGCACGGGGACGGTTCGCCGCCCGCAGAGAGATCAGGAAAACTGCTCCACACTACGGCACAGTTCGGCGGCTTTGGCGATCAGCAGTGCGTCCTCGTCATCAATCCGGCGCGAAGAGGTAATATCCCGGCAGACGGAACTCTCCTGCGGCGCTCATGTATTCGACAGGGTGACGGTCTCGAAGGGCTGGGTTCAGCACTTCGCCTCGACGGCGCGTTATCGGACCCGGTTGGGTCACCAGCGTGCGACGATAGCCTACCTGATTGCCAACCGTAGACTTCTCGCGCGCTCCCTGTCGGAATCTATTGTGAGGTTCCTCGGTTAGCCCAAACGACCGGCTGACATCGGGCGTCAGCTTTCGACCGGTGATCCCGTGGCTTCAACGATCGCCTCCGCATCGTTTCGATCGTTCTTCTGGGATTTGACGAAGGGCTTGGCGAATCGAGGGCGATGATCTGCACGTGATGTCCCATTGCGGAGAGCCGCCGAGCCCAGTTACGCGCTCCACCACAGGCTTTCATCACAATGCGGCAGCGGGGCAAGCAACCCACCTGCGCGGTTCACAGACCTTCGCCTCGAACCGAAGCGGAATGCGCGGGCCGGGTTCATTCCGGCATCGGCAGGACGCGCAAAAATGGCATGTCGTTAGAAACGATAGAGCACGGAGGCCATCCCGTTGAGGTCGAGGCGGCGCTCGGTGATTGGACTACCTGCGGCGGATCCTTCGAGGCGCCCGACCAAAGCCGCAAGGTTCAGTGACCAATGCCGGTTGAACTCATAGCCGGCGTTCAGATTGAAGTGGACGTCGCGCAAGCCAGAGCCCGTGCTGTATTGAGGCAATCCCGAGGCGGCGCTTTCTTGCGCATTCACGCCGAAGAACGTTTTGGTGTAAGTCGAATTCGCCCACGTAATGCCTGGGCCCATCGAGACGAGAAGCTTTCCGAGCGGCGCGGATACGAACAAATCGGCCATCGCGGTCAGGCCCTGTCCTGTTCCAGCGATGTCCTGATAGATCGCAGCCGACCCAGTGAACGCCCACCACGTGTAGTCGGCGAAGAGGCGCAGCTTCGGCCCGTAGTGCACGTCGGGCAGCCCTTTGAGCCGCGGATCGTCGGATGAGGATCTCGACTGAAAGTCGAAGCTCACCGACATGCCGACGTGATGGTTCTCGCCGCGCAGCACGTTGACGCCGAGCACATCCGGACCCTGCGAAAATACACGGTCCTTCCACGAAATGTCCTGCACGGGGAACGGAAGAACCTGGAGTTGCGACGAGCCTGGGAACTTCGGAAACAGATACATGCCCGGACCTACCGACAGCTTCCAGTCGCTGTCGGCCTGCGGTTCGGCGGCGTTTGCCAGCCCCGTCATGCAACACGCGCCTGCCGTGGCGAGCGCAATGCAACGGCCTCTGATCGATAACATCTTTTGACTCATGTTTTCCGCGCCACCGTCGCCAGTTGCCGCAAGCGGCGAGCGAGCGCGCGCGACACGATGGGCGTCGGATTGTTGCTGGACGCGAACGCCGCGGCACTCTCGCGCAGAAAAAGCGCGCATTCCCGCGCGACGACTTCGCGTTCGTTATCGGTCGTGATCATGTGGAACGAATCGTCGAGCCAGATGGTGCGAAGAAATGACGCTCCGATGTTTGCGCCGACGAAACGCGCGTTATGCGGACTCGACGTCTCGTCGTCGATTGCGTGAATGATCAGGCAATCGTTCTCGATGTTCTTCAACTTTCTGCGCACCGAGCCTGCGAGACGGCTCGCTTCGTGCAGGGCGGGCATCGCGATGGATGCGGGTCCGACTTCGCTGATCTCATTCTTCTGCATCGCGCGGGCGATTTTCGAGCGCAATGCCTCGTTGCGCAGGCCATAGGGCTCGTGCTCGCGGTAGCGGTATCGCGAGCGCATCGGCGTGTAGTAGACATAGTCGAGCAGAAAGCGGTACCAGGGGATTGCCCAGCCGTCGTAGTTGAGCGTGATCGACAGAAGCAGCAACGCACGGGCGGCCGGCCGCTCGTGCGCGAGCGCTGCCGCGAGCGTCGCGCCCATCGAGAGACCGCAGACGGAGACGTGTCGATATTGCGCAGCAAGCGCGTCGAACTCCGCGACGGCAGCGCTGACCCATTGCTCCATCGGCAAGTGCGCTGTGCCCGCGCTGTAGCCGCGCAGTTCCGGTGTGTGGGCCGCGAAGCCTTCGTCGGCAAGAAAGCGCGCGAGGAAACGCAATTCGAGCGGCGAACTCGACAGGCCGTGCAATAGCAGAACAGCGTGGTCGCTGTTTTGCGCACTCGAAAAATGAGGTGTGTTCATCGTCAGTCTTCCGCACGCAGGATCAGAAATTCGCCGGACGGCGTGATGAATCGTTCGCAAACGCATTGGAGGGGCCGCCAGTTCCGGTCGCCCGAATGGAAACGCATGCGGTGATGACCGGGCGACAGACGGTCGCTCAGGCGGGCGAGGTCTTCCTGGTGCACCTGCGTATGCCTTGCGCCGTATGCGATGCCCGCGCGAAACGATGCGTCGTCGATAATGCCGCTGGGCGTCGCGGTCGCCGCCGCGGCGACGAAGCTGCCCGGCGGCGCGCTGTTCGCCGAATCGAGCGCCTTGATGATAATGAGCGAGCGGTTGTACTGCGCGATGTGATGCAGCATGCGATGCATTTCATCCGTGGCGCGCCGGGCGAGGAGCCGCTCGTTGTCGTGTCGCAGGAGCATTTCGTAGCGCGACTGCGCCACCGCCGCCAGCAATTCGGCGCGATATTGCGCGCGTCTCAACCGCTCGACCAGCGTGATGACGAGGATGGTTATCAGGGGATACGAGACCAGCAGCCGGATGTCCGAAGCATCGATGACCTCGATGCGGCCGTACGGCGGCACGAACAGATAATCGGCGAGACAGAGCCCGGTCACCATCACGCAGAGCGCGGGCGCGAGGCCGCAGTAGTACTCCACAAGTACAGCGGCGATGAGAAAGGCGGTGCCCGGCATGATCGGGCCGAGCAGCGGGTGAAGGACCGTACGGATGAAGGCGGCGATAAAAAGTGCCGCGACGGCGATGATCCACCGATTTCGGCCACGCGGCGCCCACCGTCGAGAATTCCTGACTTTCATGTATTTGACGCGAAAAATGTGACATTCACCTTGTAACGGCGTTTGGGTGAGAAGCTTTAATACGGTGATGCATATGATCGTTGAAGGTTCCGGATCGTCGATCGCGTGCGATTGTCCTTTACTTGTGCGACTCGTAGCCGGCGCAGTCGCCATGCGCGTTCCACACGTCGATGCGTTTTAACGCCGGCAGGGCGCGAGCCGCGCGAGACGTTCATTGTCTATCAAGGCAACGAAGAGTCGGTGGAAGCCAGGCTGCCACTTGCCGATGTCTTCGTGCGCGCAGAGTATCACGTCGTTGTCATCGAATATCCTGGGTGTGCGTCGCTGTATTCCGCGTCGCGCCTCGACGCGTCTGCAAGCGGCCATTTATATTCGGCTAGCCCGAAGACCTAATACGGGTCCCCGGGATTCCTCGTGAAGGAGTGCAGCAGTATCGGTCGGTTCGACGCGACAAACGTGCTCACGCAGGTGTCCGTCCGACTACGGAGGATCAGCGAAGCGCAAGGGTGATGCAAATTGATAGTCGGATGCCAATTGACCGAAAATCAGTGCCCGAATCGGCCGGGACTTGAACGGTGGACGATGCTGCAAATGCGACGCGAACGCCCAAAACGAATGGCTATTGCCTGACTGATTACCGGCACTCACTGTACTGAAAGCCCTTGCTGTTGCGCCGACACTGGCCATATAAGTATCGCGTAACGGAGCGCGCCGTGCATGTTGGCTGAACGGATCACTGTCTGTTGCTGAAGTCCCAGCAGCGTGGTGATCATCGAAGGGATCGCGACGTATTGCGTTTTGGCGATCGTGACCAGGTGTGCCGGGCGATAGAACTCCTCCCGATACACGGCACCATACCAAAGTAGCTTGTCGCCGCTTACGTCGCGCACGGCGACATGCGAACGCCACATGCGGAGCACCAGACGGCTTCCCGATATGTCAGGCTCTGTACGCACCGGGAGAAGCTGAGAGGGTTCGCCGTGCGAGTATTTTGGCAGCACCGGTAACCGGTCACTTTGGGTCTGTGGCAGCAGCCAGCCAGGCGCCGAGTGCACTTACCATGCAGGTGCGGGCTCCCACCCGGCGCGCTTCAGGGCGCTCATGATGGCTTCTTCGTTTGCCGCCCCCCGCAGCGGCAGCGGCTCTTCCTCGTCGCCACCGATTTCTGTCCGCCGTGCCGGCAATCGTTGTCAGCCGGTGTCGAGCCATTGGGCAGTGGACAAATAAGTGGTGGGTCGCCAAACCTGGGAAATCTCCCTGGCGGGCTGCGCGTGTCCGGAGAACTGCCATGCTCCGGCAACTGCGAATGTTCCGACGACCAGCAGCGCCAGGGGTCCGGGTCGCACATCATCGGAAACGTGCCACCAGGTGTATGCGCCGGCAAATACGGCGAGCCACGCGAGGCCGAGCGCCCAGCCGCCAAGCAGTCCGGAAAGCCACGTCCGGCCCGGATACAGATCGGCCAGTCCGCCCATCACGATCCAGAGCACGACCGCCGTGAAGACTCTGACGCGCCAGGGCGAAGATTGTCGGCGGGTAAGCACCCACCCGAGGTACGCGTAGGTCAACAGGCTGAACGCCGCCTGCCCGTCTGGCAGCGGCGTGTGGGAACTACTCTCATTAAATGTGCCAATCGTATTAACGTTATTGTTCGCGAATCGAAAGACTGTTGGTCTGAACAGATTTTCCTTAACAAAAACATCAATTTAACAATCATGCTACTCCGGCCTTGTCGCCTTGCCATTCAGTCGGCCTCCTCCGTGACCATACTGTCGCCGCTCGCTTTCAACCCGTTGGCGCTGGCGATGCAACTCGCCTTCGCGGGCGCGTTCACCACCGGTTTGAGCGCCGCTGCGTTCGCCCAGGTGCAAACCGACTCCGTGGAGGAAACGAGCGAAAAGCAGAAAGAGTTGCCCGCCGTCGTGGTCAAGGCTGACGCGGCGGCGGATGAGCTCCCCGAGGCGTACGCAAGCGGCCAGGTCGCGAAGGGCGGCCGCTTGGGATTGCTGGGCAACAAGAGTGTGATGGACACACCGTTCAGCGTGAGCAACTACACGTCGCAGCGCATGGAAGATCAGCAAGCGACCACACTCGCCGACGTGCTGAACAAGGATCCGTCGATCCGCTTCACCGGGCAGACGGGCGGCGTGACGGATTCGTTTTACATTCGCGGCTTTCCGATTAACGAAGGGAATCTGAGCGAGTTCGCATTCGACGGCGTATACGGTGTTGTGCCCAACTATCACGTATTCCCCGAGTACGTCGAGCGCGTCGAGGTGCTCAAGGGGCCAGCCGCGTCGCTCTACGGTATGTCACCGAACAGCGGCGTCGGCGGCGTGGTCAACGTCGTGCCGAAGCGTCCGCTTTCGAAAGATCTGACGCGCTTCACCGTCGACTACACCTCAGATTCCCAGGTGGGCGGACATGTCGATATCAGCCGACGGTTCGGCAGCGACCGACAGTTCGGTATCCGGTTCAACGGGCTGCATCGACAGGGCGGCACGCCGCTCGACAACCAGTCTTCGCGTGCCGATGTCGGCGCGTTGTCGCTGGACTATCAGGGCGAGAAATTCCGCGCAACGCTCGATGTGATCGAACAGTATCAATGGGTCGATGCGCCGACGCGTCCGTTCCTCGTCGCCCCAGGCATTCAGGTGCCGTCCGCGGCGGATGGCCGACGCAATGTCACGCAGCCGTGGAGCTGGTGGAAGTCCTACGATCAGTCGACCTTGTTGCACGCTGAGTACGACGTGAACAGCAACGTGACGGTGTTTGCCGATGCGGGTGGCGCGAAGACCGATGTTGCGCGACTGTCGGATCAGACGCCGACGATCCTCAACGCCGCAGGCGATACGCGCTCAACACCGCAAAACTGGAAATTCCAGGTGAACCGCTGGAGCGCCGACACCGGCTTGCGCGCAAACTTCACTATAGGTCCCGTCAAACATAACGTCGCGCTGCAGGCGAGCATCTATCAGGATCGCCTGGCGCAGGCGAGCAATTCAGGTACGGCGGTTCTGTCGAACATCTATTCGCCGATTGCGAGCCCAGCGCAAAACATCGCATCGCCATCGCGCGTGCCGAAGGTTTCGTCATCGCAACTCGTGGGCGTGGCGCTTGCCGATACGCTGAGCGTGCTGAACGATCGTGTGCAGTTGACGGCTGGCGTACGGCAGCAGCAGATCGAGTCGGACAACTTCAACACGACGACGGGCGCGAAGACATCGTCGTATGACAAGAGCGCCGTAACGCCTTTGGTGGGCATCGTCTTCAAGCCGGTACAGAACGTGTAGCTGTACGCGAACTACATCGAAGGGCTGAGCAAGGGCGATATCGCGCCGGCTGCGGCTTCGAATGCGGGACAGGTGTTCGCGCCGTACAAGTCGAAACAGCAGGAAGTTGGCGTGAAGTTCGACTTCAGGAATGTGATGGCGACGCTGGCGGCCTTCAGGATCACAAAGCCGAGCGGCCAACTGTACGGCACCGTCTATACCGTCGACAGCGAGCAGTGCGATCAGGGGCTCGAGCTGACCGTCGCGGGCGAGCCGCTCAAGGGCGTTCGTGTGCTGGGCGGCGTGACCTTGCTCGATGCCGAGCTGACCAGGACCAACAGCGCGTCGACAGTGGGCAATCGTCCCGTGGGAGTGCCGAAGTGGATGGCCAACGTCGGGACGGAATGGGATCTGCCGTGGGTTCAAGGCCTGACGCTCACGGGTGGCGTCAATTTCACGGGGCAGGAGTACGTGGACCAGACGAATACGCAGTCTGTGCCGTCGTGGACGACGTTCGATATTGGCGCGCGCTACACCACACCCATCTATGGCAAGTCCACGACCCTCCGCGCAGGGGTGCTGAACGTGTTCGATCGCAAGTACTGGTCGGGTGTCGCCTCGTTCGGCACGATCTCGCTCGGTGCGCCGCGTACGCTGTTCGCGTCGGCGACGGTGGACTTCTGACGCATACAAGGAGTGATGCAGATGCAACGCGATGTAGCGGCCCGGGAGGCACGTCGGCGCACATCACCACGTTGCCGTGCGTAACTGAGATCCGGAAGATCGAGTTACATCGTGTGCGACTGCGCATGCGCCTTGCAATCGCACCAGCAGAAAACCCTGAACATTCGGTGTTCGGTTCACTACACGAGCCTGGATGAGCACTGCCTTTTCGGGACATCATCCGCCGTCGAGAACAGGGTCGGCTGACGGCGCGGACAGGCCGTGCGTTACCTGCTGTTACACAAGCGACAACACGGTTTCACCGCTGCTTTGGCCTCCCGATATCATTCCAGTCATGGCATGAACAAGGCGTGCCGGAAGCGACGGCGAAGCAGGAGGTGTAACCGTGATGAAACGAACCATAATGTTGTGCGCCGTGGGATTTTCCGCCGCATGCATGTCCGTTACCGCCTACGCCCACGCGGATATCGGTGTATTTTTTGGTTTCCCCGGGCCAGTTATCGAGGCGCCACCGCCGGTTGTGTATGAGGAGGCACCGCCAGTCGTCTACGCACCTGCGCCAGCTGTCTACGGTTACCCGTATGAGGGCGGATACTGGGAGCGTCCGTACTACCGGCAGGACCGCGGCGGGTACAGGGGCTGGAGACATCGCCATGACGATGACGACGAGGATTGAATCCGTTGACGACCCCCGTCACCGGTCCAGTCAGGTCATTCGTGAAGTCGCAGCGCGCGCTCGCGTTTTACAGCTTTGTCGCGGTAAGGATCAAGGGTCAAGCGAGTTCGATATAAGAAGTACTGCTAGCACGCTCCAATCGTGTCCATACATATGAACGGCCTCCCGTTTGCGAAGCAATTTCGCCTGTTTTGATGGACAGGATCGGCTGCGGCTGTATATACGGCCTTACTGCAGCCGATACGGACGCAGCGGGTCCCTATGAAATTCGCTGACTTGCACTTGTTGACCTCACGAGCTGGTTAGTTTATTCCCCAATTCAGCGGCTGTATCAGGAAAGTTGCATTTCATTAGGTACCCGAGTCTTTCTTGGATCGCTTCGGCTCTTTCAAAAAACGCATCCCACGGTTGTGGCGTGTCGAAAGCTTTGTCAGGGGAGCGAGTACTTGGAGCAACTGTCTCCACGTAGCCAAACACGCCGTCGGCGAGCAGGCGAGTTTCAAGCAATGCCGTTACCGCAAGATGGGACGTGGAGCGGCCGGGTGTAGAAAAGGACGGTTCGGAACGTCAAAAACGACAGAAATTGGATGGCCATGCGCGACATCAACTGATGAATTCCACAGCGGTGGTGATCCATTCGGCCACGCGCTCCGAGAGCAAGGTCAGGCCAAGCACGGCGAGCACGGCCAGGGCGACGAAGCGGCCGTACTGGTTAGCGTGGACGACCCAACTGCCGCCGACGGCGGTCAGCGTGGCGACCACGGCGAAGGTCGGCGCCATGCCCACCAGCATCGGCAGTCCATTGCGCGCGAACGGGCGGTCTGCTCGCGAAAATACGAAAGGCAGCACCGGCTGGATGCAAGGACTGAGGATGGTCAGTGCACCGCCGAGGTAGGCAAGGATCAGTAAGAGCATGGTGGCGACATCCGTGAAGGGTGATGGCTATGTCCCGAGCTGAGTGGCATCCACCCGCGATTGCCGCGATTTGACAACCAACGTGCGTATCCGCGATGGGGGCGGGCCGACTGGCGACGGTGTCGGCCGTCGGCGCCAGGCCGACAGGTGCCCCATCGAGACGATTGCCGGTCAGTTCGTCGACTTTGCGGCAACTTCAATCACTCGCGCAACCGCGGCCGGCTGGGAGATAAAGACAGCGTGGCTTGCGCTCACCTCGGTCACCCTGGCACCCGAACGTTGATACATCCAGCGCTGAAGCTGGGGGCTCACCATATGATCCTGGGTGGTCAGGATGGCGTAGCTGGGCTTGGTTCGCCATGCCGCCACAGAGACCGGTGCGCCCAACGCTTTCTCGGCGAGTTGATCCTGCGAGTCCGCCAGGAATTGCGCGTCCGAGGGCGAGACGTCCGCGGCAAAGTTCTCACGGAATTTCGTCGGCGGGAGGAAGAAATACTTGTCCGGCGTCGCTCGCATGGCATCGTTGGGCGCGGCGAACTTCTGCAACAGCTGACCGCTGGCTTCGCCGGCGTCGGGTTGCAGTGCGGCCACATAGACGAGCGAACCGACCTTCGGGTCCACACCTGCCTCCGTGATCACAGAGCCGCCGTAGCTGTGACCGACCAGCACCACCGGGCCCTGCTGCTGATCAATGACGCGCCTGGCGGCATCGACGTCCTCGGCGAGGCCCGTGAGCGGCTCTTGCACGATCGTCACATGGTAACCATCCTTGACCAGGATGTCGTGGACGGCCCGCCAGCCGGAGCCATCCACCAGTGCGCCGTGAACAATGACAACATCTTTCGCAGCCGCCTTTGCCTCGGCGTGAGCCATCGTAGCGCCCAGGGCAACCAGGACGGTAATAGCCAGTTTATTTCGCAGTGCAAACATTTTTACTCTCCAGGATTCTTTGTGTTTACCCGTCGTTTCGCGCAATCGCGCTTGACGGGCGAGGATTGATCGGCGATAGATAACCGGGAATCAGGCCGGTTCGTTCTTCATGGCCAGAACGTCGATCAGCTCGACCGACGGCGGACTTGCCAGCATCTCGTCGACCCGCGCCATCAGGGCGTTGGCCATGTCGCCGGCGAGGTGTGCCTGCCGATCCTCTTCACGCGCGAAGGCGTCGAAGACGCCGAACGTCGTCGGCGACAGCCTGAGGGCGAACCAGATCGGCGTGGCCGCCTCCCGGTTGGTCATTTCAAGGCCGGCGGAAAGGAAGTCCGCTACGGCCTGCTCCTTTCCCGGCCTGGCTTCAAGTCGTACGAATAGTGCATGCTTGATCATCTTTGCTCTCCAGTATCCGCGTGATCCATTCACCCGGTGAGCGACACTTTACAAACGGCGCGCCCCGGGAAATACTGTCGCGATCGACAATTTTGGTATCGATTCGGCCATGCGGATTTTTGTCCTGGCGCTCGAGGGGGTGTTCGACACCGGCCTCACCACCGTGCTCGATGCCCTGACGACGGCCAATGAACTGGCGCGCGCGACGGGGATGGCCACACCGGGCTTCGAAATCACCGTTGCGGGGATGCGGCCAGAGGTGCGTACGGCGCTTGGGCTGCAGGTGCCCATCCGCGATACGACAGACGGACCTGCCCCGGATTGGGTTGTTGTGCCGGCGCTCAACAGGACGACGACGGACCTGCTCGTGCCTTCGCTCGGCCGCGCTGACGTGATCGATGCGCTAGCTGCATTGCGCGCGTGGCACAGTGCCGGCGCCCATATCGGAGCCGCCTGTACGGGTACTTTCGTGCTGGCCGAAAGCGGCTTGCTCAATGGGCGTGAAGCCACCACCACCTGGTGGCTCTCGCCGATGTTCCGGCAGCGTTACCCTGAAGTGCACCTGGATGCGCATCGCATTGTCGTTCCCAGCGGCAGCACGGTGACGGCGGGGGCCGCTCTGAGCCATCTCGACCTGGCGCTCTGGTTGATCCGCAATAACAGCCCGGAGCTTGCGGCGCTTGTAGGCAAGTACCTCGTATTCGATTCGCGGCCGTCGCAGTCTGCCTTTGCGATCTCCGATCACCTGGCCCATTCGGACCCGCTCGTCGAGCGTTTCGACCGCTGGGTGCGCGAACACCTCGACACGGCCATCGCGCTCGACGACGCCGCCGAAGAATTGGCGACCAGCAAGCGAACGTTGACGCGACGTCTAAACGAGGTGCTCGGTAAAACGCCCGTCGAGTACATTCAGGATCTGCGGGTCGAGCGCGCCGTCCATCTGCTGAAGACGAGCAAGCTCAGCGTGGATCGCATCGCCGAGCAGGTCGGCTACGCAGACGGCGTGACGCTGCGCACGCTGCTGAGGCGGCGGATCGGTAAGGGGGTCCGTGAGTTGCGTGCGACGTGAATGTTATCGACTATCCCGGTGGCGGATCCCGCAGGAGGATTTGCCAGCCGAAGCGAGGGGTCGAATCACGCTTCACTCTGAAAACGGCCGCCATCCCGACGTTAGCAGGGAAGACCGCTCGGGTCGAGTGCCGGCACAGGAAGGCTACCCGATGGCGGGATGTTCGCGGGACGTCAAGTATCTAGCCGGAAAGCCGGGCTACTTCCTGCGCCGTTGACTCATGAGCTTCACGATATCAGTCGTCGGCTCGCTGGTAATGAGGCGAGGGATGTCGTCAAGGTGAACCCAGCGACACCTGGATATTTCATTACTCGGGCGAGCTTTGGCGCGATTCGAGATTTCGCAGGAAAACACGTGATGGTGCTTCTGCTTGCCACGGAAGTCGAAGAGGTGCTTGGCTGACTTCCCGGATAGTCGGGTTTCTTCCTTGAGTTCCCGAAGTGCGGCGTCCGAGCGATCTTCTCCACGTCTGAGTATCCCGCCCGGCAAAGCCCACTTTGATTGACTACGTGCGACAAGGAGGATTCGCTTTCCTCTGCGACAGATCACGGTGGCGCGTTTCTTCAAACCGATCTCCCACTTGTGTTCCAGGCATTTTCGAGGCGCGCTCAATGCACCAGCGTATCGGGCGCTTGACGTAGCTGCGTATCCTAATACAGAACAGCAGAAGCTTGGTGATATCGCGAAGCGAGGGCGGCGTACGCGCAACACCTAAAAAAACCTTTTATCAAAACGTCAACCAAGAACGCGGCGCTCGGAGATGACCATGGTAAGGTCTGGGCAAAACTATTTTTTTGTCCGACTCGAGGCTGAAATGGATATGGATGGTGACTGGCCCTTGCCGCGCCTAAACACTCTCTTCAAATTCGACCGGCGGCCGGCCGGTTCATCACTGTCAAAAACGAGTTCTATCGCCAGTACCTTCTCATCACTGGCGACGCCGGTGGTAGCCGAGGCAGTGCAAAGGGCGAAAGAGCTATCCACGGAGAGCGATGCCGAGGGGTTTCATCAGCTTCGAGTCGCCTTCAGAAAGCTTCGTGCTTTGTACTGGGCGTACTCCCCCTACCTCGGAGAGGAGGCCACCGCGCAAGCCAACGAAGAATTCAAGCGTCTTGCTGCGGTGGCAGGCGGAACGCGTGATTGGGATATCGCAGGCGATCTCCTGAGAGCCGCCCAGGACTCAGGCGCATCGATTGAACTGCTCGTGGCCGCAGCGCGCGAGAAGCGCGCACAGGCGGTGGTGCATAGCCAGACGATGATCAAAAGCGACCATGTCGAGGTGTTCTTGAACGACGCCCTGCTTCGCGCGCAGACCACACTGCAGTCGAGTTGCAACGATCTTCCCATTCGAGCGTTCGCCGAGAAGCGCGTCCGTCTGGCGCAGCGTGCACTTCGAAAGCGAAGCAGGCGGGCAGCACGTAGCGAGACCGCCCATGAGGAAGATCTTCACGACGTTCGAAAGGCGGGAAAAAAGCTGAGGTACCTGCTCGAGTTTTTTCAACCAGTTATCAAAGGCGGGCACGGTCGCACTATCAAGGAGTTGACGTCCGTGCAGAACAAGCTGGGACAGTTCAACGACATTGCCGCAAGCGAGACCCTGATTCGCAGCGCGTCATTCAACGAGGTGCCGCCCGAAGTCGTGCAGGAATCACTGCAATGGTTAGAAGAGCAGAAGTGCCGAAGAATGCGTGCAGCATCACGACGGGTGCGAGCCATCGGTAGCTGAACCTGTGGCGATCTCAAGCGCTGAACGTAACAGCGTCACCGGGTTGTTTTGCGCAGGTCAGTAAACGACTGCGCTCGGCCGCGGATTCAACCGGTCGACGCGACGGATTGGTGGAATCGCTTTGCCGGTGTGTCGAAGTTTAGTGTTTTTCGCGGACGCTCATTGAGTCGCCTGGCTACGACATTGAGTTTCGCGTGCGAATAAGTCGAAAGATCAGTTCCCTTAGGGACGTACTGCCTCAAGAGCCTTCCGTGTTTTCGTTCGCGCCGCATTGCCAAGGATGCTGCGGATCGCAGAAGTAGACCTTGATGTCGGTTGCCACGGTGAGGCGTTTGTGGTCAGCCATCTCTTTGCCCCGATGAGCTTGACGCGATATCAGTCCTGTTACCAAACGGGACGAAATCGTGGGGTAGAGTCGCCTACCGCGTTCCCCTTTTCTTCGTCTTCGCATCAACCTTTCGACACAGGTCGCTCAGCAGCCACCGCGCGACCGTTTCTGGCCGATCCATCCCGCAAGGCGCAAACTTGATTTCGCTGCCGTAATAGACGATTACGCTGCCGCTCATGACGCGAAAGCGACCCTCGTGCATTACGCCATCAATCGCGACTTGAATGTCTGCCGTTTTTTCGTAATCTGCGTTTGTATTTGTCACTCTTCGTGTGCCGTAAGCAAAACCGCCTAAGCTAACTGGAATAGCCGTCATAGTCAACGGACGGTCGGGAACGCGGTCAACTGCCGCAGCAGCAGACCGTACCTCACCTATCAGGTATTCGTTAATGACTGACCTTCGAAGCGGCTCGCAAGGTGTCGCGCACGCGCTTCGCCGCGAGTAATGGCACGTAGTCGAGAATCTGAGCGTCCTTCCGGAAGACCTGCAACGTCTCAGCATACAACTGTGATACGACCTCTTCCGAAGTCGCGGTTAGCACAGCAATTTCGTGAATTACTTCCTGCGAGTCCTGGGTCTTCATGGCCACCCCACGCTGTGCTCGAACAGAGCGTCCATTAGAGGTGAGCGCGGGGGCTTCTGACCAATTGAAACGATCAATCGCAGATCGCCGGTTGGTTGACGGATTTATGTCAGACCTGGTGGACGTTGCCGCCGTGCGATGAGCGTCGTGACACTTCGTTGCGCGGCACGAGCAGGCGGGCTAGATTGACGACTTACGTCTCCTCCATATCTCCCGATATGGTTCGCCCGCGAACGAGCGGGCATTTTTTTGCGCAGCCGCTCGGCGCTTTAGCTCCCGTTCCATGCCGCCTCCGATATGAACTACCGCCTATCACACTACACCGGATCGACGGGACTGCGACCCGGCAGATGGTTATCAAGCAGGGACGGTGTTCTCCTGAATCAGGCAAGCAGATAAAACAGCGTGCCCGATAACGCGATCGTGACGGGCAGCGTCACGAGCGAGGTGATGACGACCCGGAGAAGCATGCGGCCCTGAGCACCTTGACCGCTCGCGGCCAACTCCGGTCCCATGCATCAGTCGCAAGCCGTCACTCGCTGTACGCGGAACAAGACGGGTTGGGGATGACCGCAATGGCTGAGCTTCGACGCATCCGCCGCTGCGCCGCCCGGTCACATCGGCCGTACTGGAAATGTTCGTTGCGGGCGTCGCCACACGAGCCAGTCGCAACCGTACATCAGGAATAGCACTCTTTGGAATTTTTCCCGCCGCTCCTCTATAAATCACTGGAGATGGGAATTAGCGTCGGGGCAAAAAAATGTTGTGCCTCCTGCATCGGATTGGCTGTTGTTAAGACATCGGTGACGACGATTCTGGCGAGGTGCGGACATGGCAAAACTTCGGCGTCTCATCGTAAGCGTTCTTGCCTTTGTATTGACCGCGTGCGCCAGTCTGCCGCCGCAAACCAACCGGCCGCAAACTTTTGCGCTTCAAAACACGGAGTCCACACGACTCGGCGCGCTCTTCGTGCCCGAAGAGCAGATCCATCCAGGCAGCAGTGCGTTTCACCTGCTTCCGGACGCCACCGACGCAATTGTGGCCCGCATCGCGCTCGCCGAAACTGCCGAACGCTCGCTCGATCTGGAATACTACATCTGGCACGACGATCTGACGGGCCGTGAACTGGCAGCAGCGTTGCTCAAGGCAGCAGACCGGGGAGTCCGCGTTCGTGTCCTGCTCGACGACCTTGGCACGAACGCAGACGACCAGGTTCTGCTCACACTCAGTTCGCACCCGAATCTGAAGATACGGCTGTTCAATCCGGTCGCGAGCCGCCACTTCAAGTCGCTCGCTACTGCACTGGAATTTTCCCGGGTCGATCGGCGCATGCACAACAAGGCGCTGATTGCGGACAATGAAGCCGCTATTCTTGGCGGGCGCAATATCGGCGATGAATACTTTGGCGCATCGAGCGTGGTTGCCTTCGGGGATCTTGATGTTCTGGTGCACGGCCCAATTGTCCGGAAAGTCTCCAACGCCTTCGACGAGTTCTGGAATTCTGAATCGACTTATTCGATCGAACAACTGATGGGACATCCGGCGGATCAGTCCGCGTTGGCCTCCTACCGCGCGAAACTGGACGAATACATCAAATCGGAGCATGACTCGCCCTACGTTGTGGAAGCCAGACAGCGGCTGGTCAAGATCCTTGAAGCGGGCAACGCCGACTTTTCATGGGGACAAGCCACGCTCCTGTACGACGACCCATCCAAGATCACACGCGACCCGAACGACCCGCAGGGCCACCTCATGACGCGGTTCACGGCCCTGAACCTCAAACCCGAACACGAGATGCTCATCATCTCGCCTTACTTCGTGCCCGGGGAAGAAGGCGTCGCATGGATACGTGAATTAACCGCGCGCGGGGTACGCGTCACGGTGTTGACCAACTCGCTGGCTGCAACCGACGTGGTCGCGGTGAATGCCGGATATCAACACTACCGGGAGGATCTCCTTGCGGCGGGCGTACGCCTCTATGAGCTGAAGCCGGTCGGCTCGGCCAACGTGAAAGCGCAACGAAAGTTTTTCGGTTCTTCAAAGGCTTCGTTGCATGCGAAAACGTATGTGTTCGATCGACAACGCGTGTTCATTGGCTCGATGAATCTCGACCCTCGCTCAAGCAATCTCAACACGGAGATTGGCGTGCTTTGCGACAGTCCGGCGATTGCCGGCCAGGTGATCGATGACGTCGAGCCGCACCTGGACGTGATTGCCTGGAGGGTTGTGCACCGCACTGACGCGACCGGTAAGAGCCGGATCGTCTGGATCGACACTGCCGAAAACGGAACGGTGACCGAACTCGGCTCTGAGCCCGATGTCTCGTTCATGCGGCGTGCAAGCGTCTGGTTCCTCGGTCTGCTGCCGATCGAATCACAACTATAAGTGCGGCACGTACCGATTGTCGCTCGACGACGGGCGTTTGCGCGACGTCGCCAATGCTTGCATCGGCGGAGTTGTCACTTCGTCACGTGACCGCGCGAACGACCGTTGTTCCTTGACAACTGCCCTCCAGTCGGAAACGAGTCGAGCGGCTGCAGTAGGTCGACACGGCATTCCGTAGCTTCTTCGATGAAGTCCTTATTTAGTTTCCCGCAGCGGATGCAGTCACACGCGCGCACCACTGTGCGCGGACTTATGTGCGCTGGGTCAGCCACGTCGCAAGTTCCGAAGTCAACCCGCCGATCGTGTTCACGTTCGCTCCCTTTTAGCGCGCGTTCGGTCATTGAGATGACGATGCCCCGTTGGGCTCGATGGGCGATCTCGAGTGAACAGGCAAGCAAGACTGACTGAGGCTGCGATGCTTTTCCGGGGAAACAGGCAATACGCCGGACAACCGGTTGTCACGCTAGAAATAACGGTATATACGGTATAGCCTATATGGCAACGCTAACCGCGTCCGATGGCTTGCTGAGACTACCGGACCTCGAGGGCGAGACGCTTCCCTGGCGAAGTGAATCGTTCGAGCTGCCTGACTATTGAGCCAAAAATGGGGAACTTGTCTGCTTGACGTTGGGTTCGCTGTTGTCTCGATCAGATTCACTATACGAGGTAACCATGTGGATCTTCCGTGTCGATGAGCCTCGCCTTGGGGTCATCCGTGTTCGAGAATGGCGCCGCCGCGTGCGCCACACGATCGGCCTTCTCGTCCTTCTGCTCGGCAGCGCCGCCACTGGGTTGGTCATCCTCGATCAGTCCAATACCTCTTTCCCCAACAAAATGTTTGCGGCTTTGTGGGATGGGGTCAACCTCGTCACGACACTCGGTGCCTTTGGCGAGTTCAATCAGCCTCAAAAGGTCTTCATGCTGCTGGCCATGGTCGCGACACTGCTGGTCGGCGGATTCGCGGTTTCGAGGCTCACGGGGATGCTATCCGGCGACGACGTGATGGCTTATCGGGAGAACAGGATCATGGAACGCAAGCTCGAACAACTCGCCGATCATGTCGTGGTGGTCGGATTCCATTCGCTCGGCGAACTGGTCTCAAATCGCCTGCATGAAGCGGGCGAGACGGTGCTCGTTCTCGTGGGCGATCAGGATCAGGCCGACCGGGCGGCGGATAGCGGCCACCTGGTCGTGCTCGGCTCGCCGGACGCGTTCGACGACGTGCTCAAGGGTGCGCGCCTGGACAGCGCCAAGGCGATGGTTGTGACAACCCCCGACAGCAATAACAATCTCGCGATCACACTGCTGGCCCATACGCTGAACGCTTCGCTCGCGATTGCCGTACCCGGCGAAAACCCCTTGAGAAAAGGGCTGTTCGAGAGCGCCGGCGCATCCAATGTGGTCATTGCCGATGAGATCATCGCCAATGCGCTGGTCAGCAAGCTCACAACAACAGTGGAGGCAGCGACATGAAACCCGCAGCTCCGACGCCGTCTCATCTGCATCACATGCCGTTCCTGCAGGGGCTCTTGCCCGTCAATCCCGCGCAACTGCCGCACGACATCATCGCCGGGATCACGCTGGCGGCACTCGGTATTCCCGAGGTGATGGGGTACACGAAGATTGCCGGCACGCCCACGGTCACGGGCCTGTATACGATCCTGCTGCCGCTCGTGGCGTTCGTGGTCCTTGGTGCGTCGCGTCAACTGGTCGTCGCTGCGGACTCCGCGACGGCCGCTATTCTCGCGGGTACGCTGACGGCCGTCGCCGCGTTGGGCAGCAGGGAATATGTCGGCCTGACAAGTACCGTTGCCTTGACGGTTGCTGTGATGCTGGTGATTGCGCGCATCTTTCGTCTGGGTTTTCTGGCCGATTTTCTTTCTCGCAGCGCATTGATCGGCTTCCTGACAGGCGTGGGCATCCAGGTCGCGGCGGGCGAGCTCGCCGGGCTGATCGGACTCGCGAAGCAGGGACATGGCCCGCTGATGCAGATCGTGTCCGTGATGCAGCGCGTCGCCGGGGCGAACTATCCGACAACGGTGCTTTCGATTGCCGTCCTCGTCGTGATCATCGGTTGCAAGCGTATCGCGCCGCGCGCGCCGGGCGCGCTGATCGCCGTGATCGGTTCCATCGTGGCAAGCGGCGTGTTCAATTTCGCCGGACATGGCATCGCGGTAACGGGTGAAGTGCCGGGCGGCCTCCCGTCGCTGTTCCTGCCGCCGTTGCATATGGGCGAGATCAACCAGGTGCTGGCGACGGCCGCCTCGTGCTTCATCGTCATCATCGCTCAGAGCGCTGCGACGGCGCGCGCGTACGCGAACCGCTATAACGAGAAGGGCGACGACAATGCCGACATCATCGGGCTTGCTGCCGCGAACGCGGCAGCGGCGTTCACGGGCACCTTCGTCGTGAACGGCAGTCCGACCAAGACCGAGATGGTCGACGACGCGGGCGGCCGTACCCAGGTCGCCCATCTGACGACGGCCGTCATCGTGCTGCTGGTGCTGCTATTCCTCACGAAGCCGCTGAGTCTTCTGCCTGCCGCCGTATTGTCGGCCATCGTCTTCATGATCGGCGTGAAGCTGATCGACGTGAAGGGCATGACAGAACTGTATCGCATGCAGAAAGACGAATTCGTCGTCGCGTTGCTGACGGTATGCGTGGTGGTGTTCGTCGACGTGATGCACGGCATTCTCGCCGCCGTCGTGCTGTCGCTGATCGCGCATGCGCGGCATAGCTACCGCCTGCGCACGCGCGTGTTGACGCGCAGCCCCGCCGGCCACTGGTTCCCGCATCGTGTCGCGCCGAACCTGCTCGCTGCGCCCGGCATCGTTGTCTACCGGTTCGAGGCGGATCTGTTCTATGCGAACACGGGGCGCTTCACGGAGGAAGTGCTGAAACTCGTCAACGAGGCGAGCGTGCCGTTGCGCTGGGTGGTGATCGACGCATCGGAGATCAACAACATCGACTACACGGCTGGCAAGAAACTGACCGAGTTGGGTGCGGAGCTTGACAGGCGTGGAATAGGCATCGCCGCGGTTGCGCTTCCGACGGGCGTGCGGCGTGAAATCGAACGGTATAAAGCACTGCGCTCCGGCAGCGCGCATCGCGAGATCTTTGCGACCGTCGATGCCGCGATCGACGCACTCCGCGATAGTTCGCCACCTGCGTCCGCACCTTCGCCGGGCGCCAAACCGGAATGAACCAGAGCGAAATAACGGAAGTCCGCTTCGACCTGAATCGAAAAAGGAGTGATGCGTGCCTGATTCCGCTGCCGCAAAGCGCGCCGAGCCCGCCACGGATCGCGCTGATCGCAAGCAAGAAGATCCGTCCACGCTATTTGCGGGGCGTGGCTCGTTGGCTGCGCGCGTCGAGCAGGGCAAGGCGGCGCGCAGTAAAGTGCCCCGCGCGAAGCTGGCGGACTGCAAGATTGGAGATCGCGATCCGATCGCACTGCTCGACGCTTCCAATGTGGGCCGGGTGACGGAACTGATACCCATCCGCTATGGGCGGATGGTCGCGGGTCCGTTCGCGTTCTATCGCGGTGCTGCGCCGTTGATGGCGCACGACCTGTCGAAGCTGCCGCATTCGGACGTGATCGTGCAACTGGGGGGCGACGCGCATCTCGCCAATTTCGGACTGTTCGCAAGCCCGGAGCGGCGCATTCTCTTCGGTCCCAACGACTTCGACGAAACGCTGCCTGGTCCATTCGACTGGGATGTGCGCAGGCTTGCCACATCATTCGTGATCGCTGCGCGCGAACGCGGATTCGCGCTGCGTGACCAGCGCGGCGTGGTGCGCCGGCTATGCGAGACCTTCCGGCAACGGATCGCCGAGTTCAGCCGCATGGACACGCTGGACGTCTGGTACTGCCAGTTCAAGGCGGCGAGCATGCTGGCCATTGCCGATTCGGTGGTGGAAAGGAGGAAAGAACTGGCCGTGATCGACAAGGCGAGGCAGCAGTCGTCGCGTTCCGTGATGACTCATGCAACCGAAATGGTCAACGGCAAGCTGCGCATCAAGGACGTACCTCCGCTCGTGTACCACGTCCCGCTGGAGAGCTCGCACGATCATAAACGGTACGATGCGCTGGTCCGGAGCTTCTTCGCCGACTACCGGCTAACGCTCCCCGATGACAGGCGCGCACTGTTCGATCGCTATGAACTGGTGGATGTCGCTATTCGCGTCGTGGGCATCGGGTCGGTGGGAACGCGTTGCTACGAGGCGCTTTTCATGGCCGACGGACAGTGCCCACTGTTCCTTCAACTCAAGGAGGCGCGGACTTCTGCGCTGGAGGGTTACCTGCCGCCGAGCCGCTATCCCAATCACGGCCAGCGTGTCGTGAATGGGCAGCGTCTGCTGCAGTCGGCCAGCGACATTTTTCTCGGGTGGTCGAAGATGCGCCACACGGGCAATGACTTTTATGTTCGGCAGTTGCGCGACATGAAGGGCGCATTCGACTTCACCACCTTCGACGTTGAAGATCTCGACGAGTATGCGGTTTCGTGCGCTCATGCGCTGGCCCATTCGATGGCGAAGGCAGGCGATCCCGCGTTGCTCAGCGGGTATGTCGGTAAGTCGGATGCATTCGACGAAGCCATCGTGCGATTCGCGCTCGCTTATGCGGAACAGAATGAAGCCGACTGGACAGTTTTGAAAACGGCTGTCAAGGCGGGACGCATCCAGGTCATTCGTGAATGAGGCTAGAGCGCCATTCACGGACGGCTATTCTGTATCGTCGCGGACGTCGCGTTCACGGTCGTCACTATCTGATTGTCAGGCGCTCGGAGTATGATCACCCGCTGGGACCGTCGACAGTGGCGGACTCGACGTTCTTCACGTTCGTCACACTCACCGTCGGGCCGATGCCGTTCCAATAGTGAGTCTCGGGCTTTAGGGGAATACGGTCAAAAGACCGAGCTTGATGTGGCCGTTCAGGAATGGTTGTCGCAACTCTGGTCCGGCTCTTCTCACAATGTGCACGTCAACCCATTGGAACTCGTGAATTAGCGTTTCTTCGAAGCCGCATTCCTGTTTCGGATTGCTCATTTGTGACCTATGCACACAAACACGCCACTGAAAAACCTGGTCCGCATCGAATCCAATTTTGACAACTTGCCTCTATTTCCGGAAAAAGAGCGAGATCCGCGACACGAAGTCTACGCTGTCGGCGATATGGATCCCAGCAACACGGACGACCTTGGAGTAACAGAAGGGGCCACTCGTCGGAACGGATGTTCAAACCGTGCAGCCGGCGTGGCCGTGATTGCCACGGTTCTGATGTCAGGGTGCGTGAACTCGCCGTCGATCGGCGTGCTCGGCGCGTACTTTCCCGACTGGCTGTTCTGCATCGTCGCGGGCGTTGCGCTCACCGTCGTCATCTATCTGATTCTCAAGCGGTTGCAGGTCGACGATCTGCTGGGACCGTCCGCCGTGGTGTATCCCACGCTTGTCACTTTCCTTTCACTCGCTGTCTGGTTGCTGCTCTTCCAGCATTGAATCTCCTTCAGGACCGATGCAATGGCGACGACTGCCAGCAAAACATCGAAGAAGAAATGGCCGGCCATCATCCTGGTTGTGGTGACGCTGTTGCTGTTGCTGTACGTCATCCGCGTTTGGGACCGCGCGCCGCGCACCGACGACGCCTACGTCTACGCGGATACGATCGACGTCGTGCCCGAGGTCAATGGGCGCATCGTCGAACTGGCCGTGCATGACAATCAGGCGGTGAAGCAGGGCGATCTGCTGTTTCGCATCGATCCGCGTCCGTATGAAGATGCGCTGACACGGGGCAAGGCCTCTCTCGTGGCGCTCGATCGTCAGATCGAGTTGACCCAGCGCACCGTCAATGCGCAGCAGTACAACGCGCAGTCGGTGCATGCGGCCGTCGAGCGCGCGCGCGCCGCAGCCAGTCAGGCGTCCGATACGCTGCACCGCATGGAGCCGTTACTGTCGCACGGTTATGTGTCGGCGGAGGACGTCGATCGTGCGCGCACCGCGCAACGCGCGACGCAGGCCGAACTCAGCGCCGCGCAACTACAGGCGCAGCAGGCGGCCGCGGCCGTTAGCGGCGTCGACGCGCTGGTCGCGCAACGCGCAGTCGTGATGGCGGAGATCTCGATCGCGGAATTGAATCTGGAATATGCGACGGTGCGTGCGCCGTTCGACGGACGCGTCGTGGCGCTGAAGACCCAGACAGGGCAGTTCGCCTCCGCGCTCAAACCTGTCTTCACGCTGATCGACACGCGGCACTGGTACGTCGTGGCGAACTTTCGGGAGACGGAACTCAAGGGCGTGCGGACCGGCACGCCCGCCACGGTGTACCTGATGAGCGATACGGGACAGCGCTTCCAGGGTGCCGTCGATTCGATCAGCTTCGGTGTCGCACCCGATGAAGGCGGTCTTGCATTGCCCGGCGGCTTGCCGCGCATTCAACGCACGCTTAACTGGGTGCATGTATCGCAGCGCTTTCCGGTCAAGATCCGGGTCGACAATCCGAACCCGGATCTGTTTCGCGTCGGCACATCGGCGGTGGCCGTGCTGCACCCCGAACGCAGCAACGACGGCGAGCGCCATTGAGGAGCGCCCATGGCCGCCGCCGACTACCTGCCCCCTATGCCCGTCATGCTGCGCGATGCAGGCGTATTCCTGAAGCGCGAGCTTGCGCCTTTCCCCGGCCGCGCCAACGTGATGCTGCGCTGCATGCTGACGAGCGCGATCGTGATCGTCACGTCGATGGCGCTCGAAGTGCCGGAGCTTGCGCTGTCGTTGCTGGTCGTGTTTTACGTCACGCAGTCGAACGTGGTTGTCACGCGGCTGGTCGGTCTGATGTTCATGGTCGGGTCGACTTTCGCGATTGGCCTGTCGATCCTGCTGCTGAAGTTCACATTCGATTACCCGTTGCTGCGCATCGTCATCGCGAGTCTGCTGTTTTTCGGCAGCGTGTATCTGCTACGCGTTTTGAAGATCGGCGTGGTGTTCTTCATCGTCGCGATTGTCGTGATCTATGTGCAGAGCTTCGTCGACCGGACCGATCAGGCGGACCTGCTGATTCGCGCAGTGCTATGGGTGTGGGTCGCCATCAATTATCCGATCGCGCTGACGCTTCTCGTCAATACACTGCTGCTGCCCGTCGAACCGCAATTGCAGCTCAAGGCCGAAATTCATCGACAACTGACGACGCTGGACATACGCCTGACGCAACTGATCGACGGCACGACGAACAGTGCGCCGATCACACTAACAGCCGTCCAGCAGGGCGCGCTGACGCTGCAAAAGCTGCTGCGGTTCACGACCATGCGCGACGCCCACTATCGCGAGCATCAGGCGTTGCAGCTTGCGCGCATTGCGACGGTGTCGCGTCTTTATCGTGGCGCGAGTGATCTGCCGGCCAACTGGCCGGGCGCGCCAGTGGCGCAGCTTGCCATGTTGCGCGAATTGCGGGCGAACGTTCGGGCGTTCGACGAATCGGTGATGATGGGCGAGTCGTATGGCTACGTCGGCACGGCAACGCTGGAAGAACGCAATACGGCCGACACGATTCCCGCCGCGGGCGAATTGCAGCGGGCGCTGCATGCATTCGCCGATTTGGTCGCAAGCGGTGTGGAAACCGGCAAGCCGCCCGCGAGCGAGCCGATGGTCGCGCCCGATGCGTGGACCAATCCCGCGTACATGCGTTTTTCGCTGAAGACGCTGCTGGCCGTGCTGCCCTGCTACGTGTTCTACAACGCGGTCGACTGGCAGGGCATTCACACGATCATGCTGACCTGCGTGATCGTCGCGCTGCCGAGCCTCGGCGCATCGGCGCAGCGCGCGTTACTGCGGGTCGCGGGGGCTGTGATAGGCAGCGGGCTGGCGCTGTTCATGGTGGTGTTCGTCGTGCCGCATATCGAGAGCATCGTCAGCCTGCTGCTGATGACGTTGCCCGTCATTGCCATCGGAGCGTGGATAGCGGCCGGCTCGGAGCGGATCGGCTACGCGGGCGTCCAACTGGTATTTACCTTCTCGCTCGCGTTGCTCGAACAGTTCGGCCCAACCACGAACCTCACTGAAATCCGCGACCGGATGGTGGGTATTCTGCTTGGAGTCGGCGTGGCGACGTTCGTGCAGATGTCGTTCTGGCGCGAGGGCGAGGGCGATGTGCTACGGCAGAAGCTCGCGACGATGCTGCGCGCGATTGCCGCGCAGCTGCGCATGCCGGAGGCGGGCATCAGCCGACAGGATGAGCTTCCCTATGCACAGCGCCAGTTGCAGGCGTGGGCCGTGCTCGCCGATTGCGAAGCGACGCTCTCGCGCGTCGCGCTCGAACCTGCCTGGCAGGAAGGCGAGCAGACGCAACTGACGCTGCGTGCGCAAACGGTCCTCGCGCAAGGACGCGAGATCATGCTGGCCGGCGATGCGCTGCGCAGCACGCTGGTGGCGCAAGCGGGATCATTGGGTGCACGAACCGTCGATGCGGCGCACGCGGCTCAGGAACAGGCCTCAGACGAACTCAGCCGGTACGCGGATGCGCTTGCCGTCAGCCCGCCCCGCGCGCACGCGCCGCGACGCATCGAGGTCGCCGCGCAGACCATCGAACCAGGCGACGGGCCGCTCATCGCCGCAGCGGACGAACTGTCTCGGCAGATAGCGGGACTGCCGGACTGGCGCGTCGAGGCGCCAGTCGCGGCGCCCGCTTCACGGGCCATACGAACATGAATACGCGATCGGGCTGGCACGGCTGGCGGTGGCGTCGATGCATCTTGTGCGTCGCTTCGGTGTCGTCGTTAGTGACGGGCTGCGCGCTGTTCCATCATGACAGCGCGCCCTATGCGGAGATCGCGCCCGAGCAGATCAATCTCGCCGACGACATCCATCTCGCGCGCGACGGCTGGCCCGCCGCACGCTGGTGGGCGCGTTATCACGACGCGCAGCTCGATGCACTGATCGATCAGGCGCTCAGCAACGCGCCGACGATGGTGATCGCGCGCACGCGTGTCGCGCAGGCGAAGTCGGATGTCGAGCTTGTCAAGACGGGATCGAGCCTTCAGGTGGTCGCGCTGGCATTGCTGGATCGCGAGCATGTTTCCGCGCATGGCTTTCTCGGCCCGTTCGCGCAGAACGAACCGGCTTTGGGGCTGACAGGCCCGTGGTACACCGAGGGCATCGTCGGGCTCGGCGCGAGTCTGAAGGTCGATATCTGGGGCAAGCAACGCGCGCAGATCGCCGCGTCCGTCGGCGTGAGCAATGCGCGCCTCGCCGAGACGTCCGCTGTCGAACTCGAAATCTCGACGGATGTCGCGCAGCTTTACTACGGCATTCAAACGACTTATCAGCTGATCGATCTGCTGAACGAATCGCACGAGGTCGCGACGTTCGCGGTGCAGGCGCACGAAGCGCGTGCGGCGCGCGGCCTCGAAGCCCGCACGTTGCTCGAAGAAGCACGCGCGCAGCAACTGGCGATCGAGCGGCAGATCGTGCCGGCGCAAGCGCAGATCAAGCAGTTTCGCGAGTCGTTGCGCGCGCTGATCGGCGCGGGCCCCGATGGCCTGGCCGCCATCGAGCCCGTCGCGCTTCCTCGTTCGAAAGCCGCGCTGCCGGCGACGCTTTCATACGAACTGCTTGCGCGGCGGCCCGATTTGCAGGCGATGCGATGGTATGTCGAGTCGTCGTTCGACCGTATCGACGCAGCGAAGGCGGCGTTCTATCCGAGCTTCGACATCAAAGCGTTTTTCGGCTTCGACGCGTTGCATCTTGCGGACCTTTTCACGCATGCAAGCCAGCAGATCAACCTGATTCCAGGCCTCTATCTGCCGATCTTCGACGGCGGCCGGCTCAACGCGAACCTGAGCGGCGCACGCGAGGGCAGCAACCTGTTGATCGAGCAGTACAACCAGGCCGTTCTCAACGCGGTGCGCGATGTCGCGCAGACGGGCAGCCGTCTTCAGGCCCTCGACGCGGAGAGCGAATTGCAGAAGCAGCGGATCGAATCGCTCGCGTTCGCGAGAGACAGCGCCGAAGCGCATTATCAGCGGGGACTGACGAGCCGGCTCGCGGCGCTCGAAGCGCGTCAGCCCGTGATCGCGGAGCAGGTTGCGCTGCTCACGCTCGATGGTCAGACGATCAGTCAGGAGATCACATTGACGAAGGCGCTTGGCGGCGGCTATCGCGCCGATCCGCCCGTCACGCTGAGGCCCCGTTGAACGGCTTGGTGCAGCAGTCGCTGCTTGCCGTGGGCGGAATGAACGCCACGCTCGCGGACATACAGCGCTATGCCGTCGATACGCGCCATTGGGTGACGAACCAGCAGTTCGTCACGTTCTTCTCGATCACGCAGGCCGCGCCGGGGCCGAACGGCATGGCCGTCGCGCTGATCGGCTTTCAGGCGGCGGGGCTCGCGGGCGCGCTCGTCACCACGCTCGCGAAGATCGTGCCTTCGGCGCTCGTGGCCTATTTCGTCAGCGACTGGGTCGAGCAGCGCAATCATTCGCGCATCGTGATGGCGATACGCCGGGGACTCGCACCCGTAACGGTCGGGCTGCTGGCATCAGCGGCGTATGTGTTCGCGCGCGAAACGGATGTGAACGTGGTGCGCGTGATCCTGACGGTGCTCACGGTCGCGATCGTCTACCGGACCCGGCTCAATCCGGTCTGGCCCGTCGTGGCGGGTGCCGTGCTGGGGAGTGCGGGCTTTGTGAGCTGATCGGGTGGCGCGTTTGGAGTAACGGGAGCGGCCTCCGCGCGGACAGCCGGAAAGACGCGCGCGCCGAAATCGCGCGACGTTTCGAATCGCCGCAAAGCGTCGAGCCTGTCATGCGCATTGCATGAATTGTTGTATTGCCGCGTCGGCTTGCATGGTTTGACAATTGTTACTAAATGTTTCTGATACATTACGCGCGCTTTCCAGAACTAGCTCAGCGCATAAAAAATGAACAAGAGGGCTTACCGGCTGGTATTCAGCCGGATACGGGGAATGCTTGTCGCAGTTGAGGAAACCGCCGCGGCGACGGGCAAGAAAAATCAAGGCGAAGCGACGGTTGACGGCGCCACAGCCACGCATGGCGCTGTCGGCGTCTCGCTGCGTTCAGTCGCGGCAGCGATCGGCCTGGGCGTTGTCGGCATGACAACGGCCTCTGCACAGGTTGTCGCCGATCCAAACGGGGGCGCGCATCGCCCGACGGTCATTCAGACCGCTAATGGCATCCAGCAGGTCAACGTCTCCTGTCCGTCTGCAGCGGGTGTGTCGATCAACGGCTACACGCAGTTCGACGTGCCGAAAGCCGGCGTAATCCTGAACAACTCGCCGACCATCGTCAACGCGCAACAGGCTGGCTACATCAACGGCAATCCGAACTTCGCGGCGAACGAGTCCGCGAAGGTCATCGTCAATCAGGTCAACAGCCGTGCGGCCAGCCAGATAAACGGCTATGTCGAGGTGGCGGGCAACCGGGCCGAAGTCGTCATCGCGAACGGCTCGGGCATTTCGGTCAATGGCGGCGGGTTCATCAATACATCGCGCGCCATTCTGACGACGGGGACGCCCAACTTCGGTCCCGATGGATCGCGCACAGGGTTCAACGTCACGGGCGGCAACATCAGCATTCAAGGTGCGGGTTTGAATGCGTCGAACGTCGACCAGGTCGACCTGATTTCGCGCGCCGTGCAGGCCAATGCCGCGATCTACGCGAAGAACCTGAACGTCGTGACGGGCGCGAACCACGTCGATCACGACACGCTCAACGCCACGCCCATCGCTGGCGATGGCCCAGCGCCCGGCGTGTCGATCGACGTAAGCAATCTCGGCGGCATGTACGCGAACCGCATCATGCTGGTCGGCACTGAGAATGGTGTCGGCGTATCGAACAAGGGCGTGCTGGCTGCTCAGGCGGGCGACCTGATTCTGACCACACAGGGCAAGCTCGTTCTCGCCGGACAGACAAATGCGAGCGGCAACATCAGCGCGATCGCGCACGATGGCATCGACAACAGCGGCACGACGTACGCACAGCAGAACATCAGCGCAAGTACGGTGGGTGCGCTGACGAATAGCGGCACACTCGCCGCGCAGCAGAATGCAACCGTGAGCGCTTCGAGCATCGCTTCCAGCGGCACGCTCGGCGCGGGAGTCAATGGTGACGGCACCATTGCGAAGAGCGGCGATCTGATACTCGCGGCGAGCGCCTCGGACATCAACCTGTCGGGCACGACCACGACTGCAGGTGGCGCGTTGAACGCGAATGCAGCCGGCACGTTCTCCGTGTCGCAGGGCAAGCTGTCGAGCGGCGATGCCATGCATGTTAGCGCATCGAATGTTGCCAACACCGGTGGTCAGATCGTCTCGCAGTCGACGCTCGATCTGAGCGCATCGCACGCGCTCGATAACCGCCAAGGCACGATCCAGTCTGCTGCGCATGCTTCTGTCAGCGCTGATTCGCTGGACAACACGGCGGGTCGCATCGTTTCGCTGAACAGTGACGGCATGTCGCTGACGACGACGGGTGCGCTCGTGAACGCGCCGGGAACGACAGCATCGGCTGCAACGGGCGGCGTGATCGGCACGAACGGCGCACTGACAATTTCGGCGGGTACGCTTTCGAATCAGGGGCAACTCAGCGCGGCCAGCGACGCACAGGTTCGCACTCAATCGGTCGACAATCACGGCGGCAACATCTCGGCAGGCGGTGCGCTCGACGCGAAGGCGACCGGCGAACTGAACAACACGGGCGGCACGCTTTCCAGTGCATCGACGAGTGTCTCTGCGGCATCGATCGATAACACGAGCGGCAGCATCGACGGCGACGCGCTGAGCGTTTCGGCCTCCGGCAACCTGACGAATCGCGGCGGCAAGCTCACGCAATACGGCACGACGGATCAGACCATCAGTGCGGGCGGCACATTCGACAATTCGAATGGCACCACCGCGTCGAACGCGAACAAGCTGAACATCGCTGCAGGCAGTATCGTCAATGACAGCGGTTCGATCCAGCATGCGGGCACGAACACACTTGGCATCACAACGACGGGTGACGTGTCGAACGTCGCGGGCGGACTGGTCACGAACGGCGCACTCGACGTGCAGGCTGGCGGCGCGCTGAACAACACTCGCGGCACAGTGCAGGCAGCGGGCGGCGCAAAGATCGACGCCGCATCGCTCGACAACAGCTCGGGCCGCATCGTGTCGCTGAGCGGCGACGGCATGACCCTGAAGACGACGGGCGCGCTCGTGAACGCGGCGGGCACGTCGGCGTCGGGCGACGCGGGCGGCGTCATCGGTACAAACGGCGCACTCAGCGTCACAGCAGGCACGTTCTCGAATCATGGGCAACTCAGTTCGGCGAGCGATGCGACCGTTCACGCAGAGTCTGTCGACAATCAGGCAGGCAGCGTCACAGCAGGCGGTGCGCTCGACGCAACGTCGACAGGTGCGCTGAACAACACGGGCGGTACGTTGTCGGGTTCGGCGACAAGCGTGGCGGCTGCTTCGATCGACAACACGAGTGGCAGCATCGATGGCGATGCGCTGAGTGTCTCCGCAACGGGCGACCTGACGAATCGCGGCGGCAAGCTCACGCAATACGGCACGACAGACCAGACTATTCGCGCAGGCGGCACGCTCGACAATACGAACGGCACGGTTGCATCGAATGCGAACAACCTGAATGTCTTCGCCAATCGCATCGTCAACGACAGCGGCACGATCCAGCATGCGGGCTCGGGCGCCCTGGTCGCCAATGCGACAGGCGCGATGACGAACGTGTCGGGCAGGTCGTTACCAACGGCACGATGACCGTCACGGCTGCGAGCCTCGACAACACTGCGGGCACGCTGTCGGCGCAAAAGGCTGCGCTCGTCAACGCATCGTCGGGCATCACGAATCGCAGCGGTGCGCTGTATGGGGGCGACGGGCTGACGCTCGAATCGCAGGGCGGCATCGACAATACAGGCGGCTCTGCGCAAACGGCCGGCGATCTCACGGTCAGCGCGGGCGGGCAGCTTTCTAATGCGCATGGCACGTTGTCCGCAAACGGCGCGCACGGCGCGCTGAACACGAGCGCTGCGAGCATTGACAACACCGGCGGCAAGCTGACCAATGCGGGCGATGGCGCAACGACGGTGACCTCGTCGACGGGCATAACGAACACGGGCGGCACGCTTGGCGGAAACGGCGATGTCACGCTGAATGCGCAAGCGTTGAGCAATGACGCGGGCGCGAACCTCGTTGCGAGCGCCTCGGCAACGCTCAATGTTACGCAGAGCCTGAACAATGCGGGCGGCACGATATACGGCGGCACGGACCTGACGCTCAATCAGGCCGGTGCGACCGTTCTCAACAACGGTGGCTCGATACTCGGTGGTGTCGATGCCTCGCTTGCGGTCGCCTTTCTTTCGAATGCGGGCGGAGCGATCCGGGCGAATCGCGACATTGCAGCAGGCGGGGCGATGTCCGGCAATGGCAATATCGTTGCAGGGCGTAACCTGACGCTGAACGTCGCGGGCGATTACACGAACACAGCGGCGAACAACCTGCACGCGGACGGCAACATGACCGTCAATGCGAGCGGGACACTGACCAACGCGGGCACGCTCGCGGCGAACGGCGCGTTGACCGTGAGCGGGGTGAATGTCGTCAATGCAGTTGGCGCCGACGTCGATTCGGTATCGACGACTGTCAATGCGGCGGGCACGTTATCGAATGCCGGGCGTATTGAAGGCAACACGGTGAACGCGACGAGTGCGGTGCTCGCGAACACAGGCGCGGTGATCGGCAACGACGTGACGATCACCGCGAACGACGTGCAGAACTCCGGCGCCGCTGCCGTGATTGCTGGCGTCAACAGCGTGCATCTCTACGCGGCGAATTCTGTCACGAATGCGGATGGCGCGCTGATCTACAGCGCGGGTAACCTCGAGATCGCAAGAAACGGTGCGCGTGATGGCTCGGGCATGCTCGCCAATCAGACCAACGTGCTGACGAATAGCGCCGCGAGTATCGAAGCGGATGGAAGTATCGACATTGCCGCGCACACGGCGAACAACATCCGCACCGGCGTCGTGACAGTTGCGGGAACACCGCAGGACACGGGTGACCAGACGCTGACGCTGTGGACAGCGGGAATCCCCATCGGTGAGCAGTTGGGAAGCCATCTCAGCGGTACGTTCGCGCAATGGTCGTGGTCAGGCGACGAGGCCCCGCTGAAAGCTGAAATAGTTGGAAGACTGGCGACACCGATCAGTGTGACCGTACCGAAGTCGCAGGTCACTAATTTGAACACGAGTGCGCAGACTTTTTCCCTGACGCAGCCGCTCACTGAGACCTTCACGGACAACACCGTGATGATGCAGACCTGCAATAGCCATGATTTTTGCAGCGAACATCCCGCACCGCAGACCCGCAACGTCGCAACGAATCCCACCCAGTGGTACAACAGCATCACTGACAACGGCGACTCGTACACGATCACCTTCTGGCCGGATTTCGACCCGAACAAGAACATCCGCCCGGACCAGGTGAAGACGCGTTTCGACCTCGGCCCCGACTCGCACGACTATAGCGAAACGACGCGCACGGTCCACACGACCACGACAACCGACCAGTTGCTGAGCGCAGGCAACGCAGCGACGATCCAGGCGCAAGGCGCGATCCGCATCAATGCAGACGGCGGTGCGATCAACAACCAGTCATCGACGATGAGCGCGGGGGGCAGCCTCGTGCGCCGCACCACTGGCGGCACAGTCAACGATACCGGCATCGTCCTTCAACAGACCATCACGCAGGACGAGACGTCGACGTTCTACTGGCACCAGAAAACGGGCGGCAGCAGCGACACGCAGACCGTCGAGGACGGCGTCACGCAGTCCGTAACGACAGTCGCGTCTTTGCCTGCGATCGCCACGTCGAATCAGGGCGTGCAGACGACGGCGCAGAACATCTCAATTGGATCGGTGAATCGTCAGGGACAGACGGTGACTGGCTCTGGCGTGACGGGCGGCAGTGCCGACGGAACGCAGACGGGCAGCATCAGCGGACAATCGTCGCAACCGCAGTCCGTGGGAGGCGCGCAGCAGGGCGTCGTCATCGGCGGTCCGAACCGTCCGCAGACGGTTGGCGGAACGACAGGCGGGATTCCCAATCTCAAGCTGCCGTCGAATGGCCTCTATAAATTCAACACCGCGCCCAACGCGACCTATCTCGTCGCCACTGATCCGCGCTTCACGCAGTACACGAATTTCGTATCGAGCGATTACATGCTCAACCAGCTGGGCCTCGATCCTTCGAAGGTCGAGAAGCGCGTTGGCGACGGTATGTACGAAGAGACGCTCGTGCGAAACCAGATCACACAGCTGACGGGCCGTACGTTCCTCACCGGCTACTCGGACAATCTCGACGAATACACGGCGCTGATGAACAACGGCGTCAAGTATGCGAAGGAGTTCGGCCTCGCGCCGGGTGTCGCGCTCACGCCCGAGCAGATGTCGCAACTGACGACCGATATGGTCTGGCTTGTCTCGCAGGACGTGACGTTGCCCGACGGCTCGCATCAGAGCGTGCTCGTGCCGCAGGTGTATCTCGCGCAGTCAGACACAGTGGATCTGACGGGCAGCGGTGCGCTCGTCGCGGGCAACAGCGTGTGCCTGAACGCGAGCGGCGACGTGAACAACAGCGGCCATATCGTCAGCGATGTCGCGACGACGATCATCGGCAACAACATCACGAATAGTGGGGTGATCGGCAGTGCGGGGACGACGACTGTCGCCGCCGTGCAGGATGTGCGCAATACCAGCGGACGCATCGGCGGCGCGGATGTTGTCGTGCAAGCCGGCCGCGATGTGATCAACGAAACGCAGACGTATAGCGTATCGAAGACCTTCGGTTCGAACACGCTCACGGGCAGCGTAACGGGGACAGGCGTCGACGCGATCGGCACGATTTCGGCGACGGGCAGCGCAACCGTGATCGCGGGCCGCGACGTGAACCTGGCGGGCGCGACGATCCAGGCGGGCGGCAATGCGGCTGTCGCTGCCGGGCGCGATCTGAATGTGAGTACGACGACGCTGACCAGCACGCAGGACGTCCAGACGAAGGACGAGCTCAACGGCGGCCACGACAAGGTCGCACAGAACCTCGGCAGCGCGATCGTGGCGGGCAGCAATCTCACGACTGTGTCAGGTCGCGACACAACGCTCACCGACGCGACAGTGAAGGCTGGCGGCGACGCGGCAATGGTAGCGGGTGGCAGTCTGACCGTGACGGCTGCGAAGGACACGCGTACGCGAAGCGAACAGTCGATGGGCGGCGAGCAGTCGCATCACACGAGTTCCAGTTACGACGAAACAGTACAGGGTTCGAGTGTGAGCGCCGGTGGCAATGTCACGCTTGCGGCGGGCCAGAATGGCACTGGCAACCTGTCGATTCTCGGGTCGTCGGTCGCAACGGACGCGGGCGGCGGTGGTGTCAAACTCGTTTCGACGGGCGATGTCACGATTGGCAGCGTCAGCGAGACGCATGATGCACAAAGCTGGTCGGAAAACAATCACTCGGGTTTCCTTTCGCACGAAAAGGAAACCGATTCGACGAGTTCGCATCAGGTGATTGCGAACGGATCGACAGTGTCGGGTGATACGGTGACGGGTTCGGCCGGACATGACATGACCATCACCGGTTCCACGGTCGCCGCGACGAACGATGTGACGCTCGCGGCGGGTTACAACCTGACCATCAATACTTCGCAGGACACGAGCGAGAGCAGCCATTTTCACGAAGATCTGAAAACGGGACTCGGCGGTTCGGGTGGTGCAGGGATTTCATATGGCTCCAACGATCATAAGGACACGACGCACTACAGCTCGATGACGAACAACGCCAGCCTTATCGGCAGTACGGATGGCAGTGTGCATCTGTCGGCGGGCAATGATTTGCATGTTACGGGCAGCGACCTTATCGCGGCGCAGAACATCGTTGGCACGGGCGCGAACGTGATTATCGACGCGGCCGCGGGTACGACGCACCATGACGAAACACATGAGGTCAAATCCAGCGGCTTTACGCTCGGTCTGGGAGGCAGCATCGGCAATGCGATCAATACTGCGATCAGCGAAAGCCAGGCCGCGTCACAGAGTGAAAATGGGCGCGCCAAGGCGTTGCATTCCATTGCAGCGGCTGGTGCGATTGGCAACGCAGTAGCTGGCCAGGCGCTGAGCCCCGGGCAAAAGCCTGATATCAGCGTGCAGTTGAGCTTCGGATCAAGTCAGAGCAAAAGCACGTCCAGCGAGGATCAGACAACCCGCACGGGGTCCAGCGTGATGGCGGGGGGCACGGCCGCATTTGCCGCCACCGGCGACGGCACGCCCGGAAGCGGCAACCTTACGATCGCTGGTTCGAATGTGAACGCGAATGACGTGCTGTTGGCTGCTACAAATCAGGTCAATCTGCTGAATACAACGAGTACCGACTCGACACGTAGCACGAACGAATCGAGCAGCGCGAGTATAGGTGTTTCGTACGGCACGAATGGTTTCGGCGTTTCCGCGTCGATGTCGAAGGCACACGGCGACGCGAACAGCGATGCGGTGACGCAAACCAACACACACGTTCAAGGCAAGAACAGCGTGACCATCGTGTCCGGCGGCGACACGAACATCATAGGTGCGAATGTGAGCGGCAAGCAGGTGAGCGCCGATATCGGCGGCAACCTGAACATTGCCAGTGTGCAGGACACGACCACCAGTTCCGCGCACCAGTCGAGTTCGGGCGGCGGATTCAGCATCAGCCAGGGCGGCGGGGCCAGCGGGAGCTTCAGTACCCAGCACGGCAGCGCAAATGGCAGCTACGCGGCTGTAAATGAACAGGCGGGCATTCAGGCTGGGGCGGGCGGATTCGATATCAACGTCAAAGGCAATACTGACCTGAAGGGCGCGTACATCGCGAGCGATGCGGACGCGTCGAAAAATACCATGACGACAGGGACGCTGAGCTGGTCGGATATGCAGAATCACTCTGAATACAGCGCATCCAGCAGCGGGGTGACGTTTGGCGGTGGCGGACTCGGCGTCACACCGATGATCTCTCAGTCGGATAGTGGCAGCGAGCACGCGACAACGCGAAGCGGCGTTGCTGCCGGCAACGTTGTCATCACTGATGCCGCAAACCAGAAGCAGGATGTGGCTTCGCTGAATCGCGACACGACGGATCTCAACGGTACGGTTTCAAAGCTGCCTGATGTGAACGATCTGCTCTCGCAGCAACAGGACGTCATGAATGCTGCGAATGCGGCGGGCGCGCAAGTTGCGCAAGCGATTGGCACATATGGTGATTACAAGGAGCATCAGGCAGAGAGCGAGGAGAAGACAGCTTTGTTGCTTGGCGAGGACGATCAGGCTGCGCAGTTCCATCAGGATGCAAAGGATTGGAGTGAGGGTGGGACCGACCGAATACTGCTGCACGTGGCTGGCGGCGCCTTGCTCGGTGGATTGGGTGCGGGAAGCCTGACGGGCGCAATAGGCGGCGGAGCAGGAGCCGGGGTGTCGTCGTCGCTCTCCGGTCATCTCAATGACCTCGCTGATTCGATGGGGGCGCCCGGGACGATCGAGCATGCGTTCGGGAATGGGCTGGGGAATGTGATTGCGACAGCGGCAGGGGCGGCAGTCGGTGGAACTGCGGGAGCGTTCACGGCTTCCAATGCTGATGCCTACAACCGGCAGTTGCACCCAAGTGAGCGCGAATGGGCGAAGGCCAATGCGAAGAAGTTCGCGCAGTTCTACGCAGACCAGACCGGTCAGACAATCACCGAAGACCAGGCGCAGAACATGTTGCTGGCAAGCGGTTATCGCCTGGTTGATGCCGCGGCGAGCAAGGGGCCGGGCGGCGACAGATACGCGACGGCGTTCATCAGCCAGAATGCGCGGAGTTTGTTCACCGCGACAACCGCCGATTACAACAACCCGTTCCTCTATGGCAACAAGGATGGTTCGTTGACGCCGGAGCAGCGGGCGTTGCCCGGTGCGGTAGCAAATCCGGCGGTGGGCATTGGAGCTGCAGCGTTGATCACGGGTGGCTTGGCGGCTGGGCCGGTGCTGGCCGCATTGCCGGGTGCACCGATCTTCAGCTCGGGTGGTCTGTTGGGCTCGGGTGTGTGGGCCTCGCCGTTCGGCACGGGTATCATCAGTGCCGGTATTAATGCGGGTTCGCAGTATCTTCAGACTGGGACGATCAATCCGGTAGATGTAGCGACCAGCTTTGGTACTGGCATGGCGGGCTCGTATGGCCGGCTGTGGTGGAATATGGGCGTGAATGCTGTTGGTGGGGCTGCAGGGACGGTGTTCAACAATGCGATGTATGGCAAGAGCGACAGCGTGACGGGATCGGCCTTGACCAGCGGCTTGCTGTCTAGTTTGGGCTACGGTGTTGGGAAACTAGGTGAGTCCAGTCTTAACAATGCCACGAGGCCGACCATAAGCAGCGGTCAGAATTGGGTCGCCACGGGAACATGGTCCAGCAGTGGCTGGAACTTGCTTAATGCAAACAATCTTCCTGTGGTTTTCGGAACGGGGGTCGGTGGCCTTGGGCAAGAAGTATTCAATAAGACATACGACACGGTGAAATCGAAGGTGCCGAGCGGAAAATGAAGAGACTTCCCATATATTTTGTATGTAGCTTGGTGGTTTGTTGGGCAACCGTGGCTGTTGCGTGGGCTATCGGTCTGATAATTAGCTGTGCCTTTGTCGAAGGATGTTATGGGAAGTTCGGAATTGTTGATTTAATGAGGTTGATAAGTTTGAAAAGTGTGCTTGTGCGCGGAACGCTGTTATCAGTTGTTTTTATGGTATTCGCTTGGGCAAAGTTTCGCAGAAGCTAGGGCGGATTGCCGTGCTCGGTGCATTACAAAGCTCGGCCGCAGTCACAGCAAGGACACGTTCACCGAAAACAGCACGACGCAAGAGGGCAACAGAAGGCGGTGAACGACTTAACGGGGCAGGATATGTATGGCTTCCGAAGTGAAGTGGGACAAAGACGCAAAGGCTAGCAATCGCGAGTCGCTTGCAGGGGGCCGCTTTATGTGGGTCAGCGTCGAGAATGAAGACAATGTGATCGTCGTGTTTTCGACAGACAAGGGTTTGGACTTCAACCTTACTTATTCGATTAAGTCCGGCACGCTGATGAAAGTTTCAGGTGCGCGATAGATAACAGCTTTGAGAGGCGAGCTCCCAAATGACAACCTTGTGGCGCGTGCGATTCGCCACCGTGATCGGCGTCGCTGTTTTGTCTGCGTGTTCGCTATTGCCGCAACCGGCACACCACGTGGAGACTGAAACGCCCATCTACGATCCAACGATGTTCGCGCGCGTGCGCGTGCTTTCTTCCGAAAACAATCAGCCTTACACAGTATTCCGTTCCGGCGGTTGCTATCAAGCGCTATCGGGCTTTGACGGCATTCGTGTCGACGATGGCATGGTTGGCAGCTTTCGCTACGCCACACGCAGTGTAGTCATCGGCATGCCACCAAGTCCGCGTCCATGGATGCGGGTGGAGGGATTGACGGGTAAGAGGCTCATACGCGAATACGTAGTTCCGGCTGGGCAACCGATTACGTATTCGATGGGATGGATCGTTTATTCAGGTCAGTATGGCACGACGCGTCGATGCGTTGCCTCGTCCATGGTGCTGACCCCGGACGCTGGGCGTGACTACGACGTGTTTCTGACGCGACAGGGACGCCAATGCGAAATCGAGGCCCGGCAAATTGATGGACAGGGACTCGATGAATCGGTGCACATGAATGTGGCGCTCGAATGTCGGGTAAATAAAGAATAAGAGCTTGCGTGCAGTGGTAACGGGGCTATTGCCTGCAACGCAGGATTGAATCTTGGAATAGAGAAAATGAGTAGCATAAAGAGGCTGGCGGTATTTCCGCTCACAGCCCTGATATCACTAACAGGCCAGGCGCAGCAGGCACCTAATCCTGCAGACACGGCAGCCGCCGCACGCGCAAACGCTCAACAGAACCAGCAGGTGCAACAGCAAAGGAACGCGCAGCAGCGCGCACAGACCGTGAATGCACCGGCAGTGCGTTCAACAGCGCCGAAGGCGGAAGGCTTCCCCGAACTTCCCGCCGAAACGCCGTGCTTCCGCATTGACTCATTCACCCTCGACGTACCCGAAACATTGCCCGACGCCATACGCAAACAAGGCGCATCGTCATTGCCTCTCGATCGGTTTGCGTTTGCGCACCAATGGCTCGAGCACTACACTGGCCGATGCATCGGCAAACAGGGATTCGCCTTGGTCACTAAAGGATTGCAACAGGTCATCCTGAGTCGAGGCTATATCACTACGCGCGTGCTGCTGCCCGAACAGGATGTATCGACAGGCACACTGACGGTCGCACTGGTGCCAGGCGTCGTCCGCCACCTGCGTTTTGCCAATCCGGATATGCGTGGCACGTGGAAATCCGCGTTTCCAGCCCGAGATGGCGATATGTTGAATCTTCGGGACCTCGAGCAGGGGCTGGAACAAATGAAGCGCGTCTCGAGCCAGGACGTGGATATGAAAATCGAGCCGACGACATCGCCGGGAGAGAGCGATGTCGTTATCGACGTGAAGCGCACGAAACCGTGGAGCGTTGTTGCTTCGATCGATAATTCGGGCACGCGCGCAACCGGAAAGCTGCAAGGCAACCTGAGCTTCGGACTCGCCAATCCGCTTGGCATCAACGACGTACTGGCGTTGGGTGCAAATCAGGACCTGGAGTTTGGCGACAAAGGCTTGGGCTCGCACGGTTTCAGCGGATCGTATTCTGTCCCATGGGGCTACTGGACGGCTACGCTTTCGGGTAATACGAACACCTACTATCAGCAGATAGCGGCCGTGAACCAGACATTCGTGTCAAGCGGCGATTCACAAACGGCCGCATTCAGGCTGGCGCGTGTGCTTTCGCGGAGTCAGAACGACGTGTTCGGCGCCGAGTTGCAATTATCGAAGCGCTTCGGCGAAAGCTTCATCGACGATACGAGCATCCCCACGCAAAAGCGCAATAACACATTTATCGAAGCGGGGCTGACCGACCGCCACTACTTCGGGATGTCCCAGTTCGACGGGACACTCGCATATCGGCAGGGTGTTGGCGGGCTTGGTGCTACTCCGGATCCCTATCCGGATGGTCCGACGTACCGCTTTCATATGGCTGTGCTCGATGCAAACGTGTCTGTGCGGTTTGCGATCGCAAAGCAGCAGTTTCGTTACGTGACCACGTTGCATGGTCAGTTCACGAACGACACGCTCTTCTTCATTGACGACTTGACTATCGGTAGCCGTTACACAGTTCGTGGCTTCGATGGCGAAACGCTCCTCGCGGCGGAGAAGGGATTCTACTGGCGCAACGAACTGCAATGGTCAATCGGGCAGACGGGGCAATCTCTTTACGCCGGACTGGATTACGGCCATGTCTACGGTCCGAATAGCGCGTTTCTCGCGGGCACGCAATTGGCGGGCGCGGTTATTGGCATTCGCGGCAGCGTACCGACACGGATTACGGGGTTTGCGTACGAGCTTTTCGCAGGCACGCCAATCTATAAGCCAGTGGAGTTTCCGACCGCGCGTGTAACCGTGGGTTTCCAGCTGACGGCTCAATTCTGAGGGAAATGTTCACTGTGACACGGATTGCTGTTTGAGAAGTGCTTACGATCACGAGACGACTATGCGAGTGACATCACAAATATTAAAACGATGCTCTACGAGCGTCGCTGCTTGTAAGGCGCCATTTCATAGACACCGCGCGCAACCGAAGCAATCGACGTCCTCGCCGATAACACATATGCGTCCGTCCCTGCGTCATTGGCGCTATGCCAGTAGCCATATTCCTTGCAGAGATTTAGAGAAAATGCGCGATGGCAGGGGATGGCGCTAAATAATTCGCCCGTCGGACTTTGCACCTGCGCAAAGCCCTAATCTACCTACGCTCGTCGTTGGCGCAGATTTCACGCGTAACATCACTTCGACCACTAACGAACATCTCATGACGCGCCTCTTCCAGTTATACCTTTCGTCAAAGTCATGTCGCGGGACCGCAATCCCGCTGGCGCTCGTTGTTTCGATCGCGATCGTAGGGTGCGTGACACCTGGTCCAGTTGGCCAAACCTATTCCGCAGCAGGCATCGTCAGACCGCAAGCTGGAAAAGGTGTCGTATTTGGGAAACGTTGCGAAGGAGGGGCTTTCACGGTAGAAAATGTAGACACAAGGGAAAGGATTCTTTACTACGGCTCGTATCCGCGCGAGGTCTCGGTGTTCGCGCTGACGCTACCAGTGGGGACGTACACAATCGAGTCGATTTCTGCCGGGGGGGATGCTGCCAGTGTGGTGTCCCGCGATCCGTTCCGGTTCACGGTAAAAGATGGGAAAGTCGCTTATATAGGCACTGTTATCAAGGGCTGGTCCATCTATAACCGTGTGCCGAAGGAATATGCATGCGAAGCGGACGCAAAGTATATCGAGGCGCGTAAGCTATATCACTCGCGTCCCTGCAGTTTCTGGATGGGCTTGAAAGAAGATAGTGCGCCGGACACGCTGCCAGTCTATGCGGCCAATTATGTGGATGGGGCGTTATCCGAGCTAAAACGGGAATTCCCGAGTCTGGACCTGACGGATTTCGATGTCCAATTGATGCGATAAAGTTCAACAGTCGTTACGTATTTGCTCAGTGCTTATGTTCGATCGGCCGCTTTTGGCTTGATTGTATGTCCCTTCAGGGGCGGCCATGAGCGGTCGGTCGACACAGCAGCGTAGAACGTCGACAATCGAAAATACAACCCTTCGCGATCGGCTAACATGGACAACTCGGGATCTCTGTTTCAGCCGCGTAGTGATGGCTCGGACCACGTTGTAATGGTGGAGCGTGCCATCGCTTGCATCGACTCATTCACTGACGCCTTCAACCGGCGCGATCTTGAAGGCATGGACGCCCACCTGCATTTTCGGCATGTGATCTTGTCCGGGGAGAAACTGGTAGTGTGGGAGCAACCGGGGCAACTACCTGCGTCATTTTTTGAAGAACTGGAAGCGACGACCGGATGGAGTCGGACCATCTACCATGACAGAAGAGTTGTGCTCGTGAGCCCACGGAAGGTTCATCTGCTGGTCCGCTACTCGCGAAATCGTGCAGACGAGTCGATCATTACCATGCACGATAACCTTTGGATCGTGACCGAAGATAACGGCCGTTGGGGGATAAAGGAGCGCTCATACTAGGCGCAACCTCTGCTCACGGCTGAGCGGGAGGCACACTTTGGATATGCTACGGAAGTTCGGCACGGAAAGCAGGAGCGAATCGTCAACGAACGGGGATCCAGGCTCGGCCGGCGGGAACGCTCGCATCGAGCGATCTGATCGTCGACATCGCGCCGGGTAGAACGACCGCTTTCCGAAAATCTGAAGGTTCGCTTCGAATCACGATTTATGCTTTTTTGCATGGAGGACGCTCGAGCGTCCCTTCTGCCTCCGAAAACTGCCCTTTGCCCGATACAGGACGACGTTTCGGGGATGAGCCGAGCGCCGTCTCATGCCTGGAATTCGCGCAGGCCCTCACCCTCTTTTGCCCGACCCGGCACGCCTGGAGTCATCTTGTACCCGGGCCTTGCTATCGCCCGCCGGACGGCTCTTCACGTGATCGATGAATGCGCGCAGCTTCGGCAAGATCTGCCGGCGACCCGGATAGTAGAGAAACACGCCCGGTATCACCGGCGCGAACGGCTGCAGCACTTGCACGAGTTTTCCCGCTTTCAATGCCTCGGCGGCTATCGGCTCAGGTAGCTGGGCAAGGCCTATGCCTTCGATCGCGGCGCCGAGCATGGTGGGAAAGTCACTGGCGATCAGCGGGCCGGATACGGCGATCTCGATCGCGTTGCCGTTGTCGTTGAATGACCATAGCGCGAGCGCGCCGCTGGATCGCCGCCATCGCAAGCATGCGTGCCGGCGCAGATCGTCCGTTTGCCTGGGCCTGCTGCGCCCTTCGAAGTAGGCTGGGCTCCCGACGACGATGAGACGAAACGGTGGCGTCAACGGCACCGCGATCATGTCGGCGGCGATGAACTGACCCAGCCGGATGCCGGCGTCGAATCCTTCCGCTGCAAGATCGATCAGCTCCTTGCCGGCGGCGATCTCCACCTCGACTTCGGGGTACGCCTTGCAGAAGGATGCGATCAGTGGCTCCAGCAGGATTGGCACCACCGCGCGCGGCACGGAAAGACGCAACAATCCGGCGGGCCGCTGGCCGAGTCCACGCGCAACCTCGCTTGCGGCGACAAGCTCCTCGAAGGCAGGCTTTGCGCGCGAGAGAAACCGTTCGCCTGCTTCCGTGAGGCCAACGCTACGCGTGGTGCGTATGAAGAGCGCTGCGCCAATGCGTGTTTCCAGTACACGCACCGCCTGACTGATGGCCGACGGCGTCACGCCGAGTTCCGCGGCTGCCCTGCGAAAACTCCGATGCTGGGCCACGCTCAGGAACGCCTCGACACCATCGAGCGCTCCCTGTCTGACTGTGAAGTTCTGCTTCATGGCCCATCAACATTGTGATGAATAGTCGTTCACGCAAGACGATGGTACATCTAACGTGCAAATCAGGAGAGAGGAGCCTTGCAATGACTGATGCACTTGATGGTGTGCGCGATCACTATCGCGCGACTGGCCTGACCGGGCGGCTGAAGGCCGCGCTCACGGTTCTTGGACCCGAGGATCAGCGGCTCACACCGCAGCAACTGGTCGCGCTCGACCAGTTTCACACCCGTGGGTTCGCTGCGACCGCCGAGCTTGCCGAACTGGCTGGCATCACCGCCGACATGTCGGTGCTGGACGTCGGCTCGGGCGTTGGCGGCCCGGCCCGTCTGATCGCTGCAACCTGTGGCTGCCGCGTGACGGGTATCGATCTCAGCGAAGCGTTCGTGGATGCCGCACGCTATCTCACCCGGCGAACAGGGCAGAGCGAACAGGTGTCGTTCCATGCTGCCAGCGCGCTGGAACTTCCCTTCGACGGCAGCCGTTTCGACGCCGTATTGCTGCAGCACGTGGCGATGAACATATCCGGGCGCGCCCGGCTTTACCGGGAGATAGGGCGCGTGCTGAAGCCAGGCGGCAGGTTCGCGACGTTCGACGTCGTCGCAAACGGTGGCGAACCGTACTACCCCGTTCCCTGGGCACGAACGCCGTCAACAAGCTTTCTGCTGACAGCCGATGCAACGCGCGAGGCGATCGAACAGGCGGGCTTTCGCACGCTGGTATGGCAAGACGACGCCGAGGCCGCCAAGGCCTGGTTCACCCAGCTGCGTGCGTCAGGGCCGCCGCCCTCGCCGAATCTCGGCGTGGTGATGGGGCCGGACTTCGCACAGCTTTCCGCGAACCTCGCGCGAAGTCTTATGGAAGGCCGACTCGGCATCTTCACCGGGGTATTCGAGGCCGCATCCGCGAAGACACACGTTCAACTGGAGCGCCAATGATGAGCACCGCCCATGTTCCCGCTGGTATCGTTCCGCCGCGTCCCGCCTGGCGCATCATGCTTTGGATCGTCCCGCTGACAGCCTTGTGGATTGCGTTGATCTACTGGCAGCCGGTTATCCCGGACAGCGGCGTTCCGACCACGGCCCACCAGCTGATGGCTCATGCGTTTATCGCGGTCGGCTTGTGGCTCGGCCTGGAAAGCACCGACCTGACGCCGGACCAACGCCGCGCGACCTGGCTTGCGATCATGATCACGGACACGCTCTGGTTCGCGGTAGTCTGGAGCGCGGCGATCTACGGCGTCTTTCACCTCGACGCCTCACCGCGGTCTGTGCCGTGGCTGCCGTTGGCGATCTTCATGCCGGTGATGATCGGCGCGCCGTTGTTACTGTTGTCGAAGCGGGTGGGGCAGGTGCTCGACGTTATGCCGGCGAGCTGGCTCATCGCTCTTCAGCTTTACCGGGTATTCGGCGGCTGGGCTCTTGCTGCGTGGCTGCGTGGGGTGCTGCCCGGCGTGTTTGCGTTGCCGGCGGGAATTGGCGACGTGCTGACCGGCCTGTCCGCCGTGCTGGCGGCAATCGCCGTGGCGAGCGGTACAGCCCAAGGGCGGAGGGCGGCGTTCGCCTGGAACATCTTCGGCCTCGCCGATTTCGCAGTCGCAGTTACCTTGGGGCTGATCACCTCGCCCGGCCGGTTCCAGTTGATCGTTCCGAATGTGCCGGGCATTAACGCCGGCGCTTATCCGTATGTGCTGACCCCTGCTTTCGTGGTGCCAGGCTCGATCCTGCTGCACGCGCTGTCGCTGCGCCAACTGATCCGACGACGTGCCGGCTGATCTCCTTCCTTTCCGTCCATACGCCAGACAACAGCTGACGCGAGGTGACATGTCACCTGAACTTCTCTTCCGGTTGCATCTCGTTCCGGGGTATGTCACCAGGCTGCTTTGCTTCGGTGTGTACGTCTGGCCCAGGCTCAAGTCGATGGACGCCCTCGATTTGATGCGCGGGCTTCGTTCCTCGCACGCCTGGTTTCGCAACTCAATGGGCAGATCGTGCGGATGGCGACGTTCGGCACGCTGACGGATTTGCCGAACCGGCGGACGCTAATGGAGCGGATCGAGCATGCGATCCTGATTGCATGTCAGCCCGATACGGGGTTTGCGGTCCTGTTCATGGATCTCGACGGCTTCAAGACCATTAACGGCTAGTCGGCTGGGGAAAGCTCACTGCTCTGGCCTACACGCTGCGACCTCCAGTAGCGCACCGATGGCAGACCAGGTCGTGTCGGTCAGTTCTAATCTTATGAGTCGCTGCGTCTTTCGCTGAACGCTCACCGTGATCTGGCGCGAATGTAGGAAAACCAATCTGGTAGCCGCCCCAACCGCGCCGCTCCCCTAACGTCAGCGATGTCCGAGCTTGTGCACCGAAACCATGAAAGATCATCGAACGCGGCCACACTGGTGAAGGCGATCGCAGCAAGTACTTCCACGCGAACTCGACGGCGACGGACAGCCAGGCGCTCGGGACCGACAGCGTTGCGATAGGCCCGAACGCGGTCGCCAATAACACGGGCGATGTCGCGCTGGGCTCCGGTTCGCAGACGCGCACCGCAACGCCCACCGGGAGCGCGACAATCAACGGGGCGGTCTACAGCTTTGCTGGCACCAACCCGGCGAGTGTCGTGAGCTGGGCGCGGCGGGTGCGGAGCGGCAGATCCGGCATGTGGCGGCGGGCAGCCTGAGGCGAGCAGCACGGACGCCGTGAATGGCTCGCAGCTCTACCAGACCAACCAGGCGATCGACAGTCTGGCGACGACCGTCGCCGCCGAGAAGACGCACTACTACAGCGTCAACGACGGTGGTACGCAAGGCGGCAACTACAACAACAACGGTGCGACCGGCCTCAACGCGCTGGCGGCGGGCGTTGCGGCAACGGCGCTGCGGCGCTGGCGGACAACGCGATGGCGCTTGGCGCGCTGTCGAGTGCATCGGTGGTGGGCGGCATCGCGATCGGCTCGGGTTCGGTGTCCGACCGCGCGGTGCTATCGGGTATCGGCTCGATTGCCAACGGCACGCACTCGATTCCGTTCAACACGGCCGATCAGACGCTGCGCGGCGCCGTGTCCTTCGGCAGCGCAAGCGCCAACACGTATCGACAGTTGACGAATGTCGCCGATGGCACGCAGGCACATGGTGCCGTGACGATCAGGCAGTTGGCCGGCGCTGCCGACGACAACCGCAATGATCCCCGTGTTCTGTTGTTCAGCTGCGGCCAGCAGGCCAGCAGTCTCGCGTCGGCCGGAACCGGCGCGGTCGCGGGCGAAGCGACCACGCTCGAGAACTTCGCAGTGGAAAGCGATGCGCTGTTTCCGTTCGGCAAGTCGGCGCCCGAGAGTATGTTGCCGCCTGCGAAAGCCGAACTTGACGAAATAGCCGCGCGCATCCGCAAGCATCATCAGGTCAGCGCAATCACGGTCGTGGGCCATACCGACAGGCTCGGTCCAGAATCGCTCAACGGGTCGTTGTCGCTTGCCCGGGCCAATACAGTGCGCGACTATCTCGTTGCGCACGGACTGGACAGCAGCATCATTCATGCGGAAGGCGTGGGCTCGAGCCAGCCGGGAACGCACTGTCCGGATGGCGACGCTCGCGCGCTGATCGCGCGCCTGCAACAGGATCGGTATGTGTCGATCACCGTTCAGGGGCGCAAGTGATGTAAGCAGTCGTCGGATATAGGTCGTAAAACGTCCTTGATCATGAGCATGTTCATCCGGTGCGCGGGCGGGCATGCTCTCTTCGGCTAAAACCGGCGAGCACAGCCCCGTCGTTGATGTCATGCACAACGAGTTCCGTTTGAAGTTCCATGGCCGGCTTCGTCTGTCTGATCATGTTCACCGTCGCCGGCCTCGTCAGTCGCGCGGCGGTTGCAGCAGTGCGAGCTGCTGACACGCCACGACGGCATCAGTGCGGCGTACCGGAACCGGCCGCCGCCCCCGTGGCGATCTGCTGCAGGGCGCGCGGCATTCGTCCTTGAGCTGGCGGGCGACCGCCTCAACGAAGGCATCTTCGCGAAACGGCGCGACCACGGCATCGATGCGCGCGTCGAGTTTGCCTGACGCCGCGCTCGATGCTGGCCGGGTCATCGGGGTCGAAGCTGAACGTGAGGGTGACCTGTTCGAGCGCCGCGAGTGCGGCGGCCGCCTCCGCATCGGGCGACTCATCCGGCCGTCGCCCTTAGTCCACGCGACTGCTGCCAGATGTGGGTCACTCAACGGCGGACCACGGCGCGTGTTCGACGTCGGACCGGGTTCGGCCAATTATTGCCGCTCATCCATTTCAAAAAGTCGTCGTTCGAACGGCGTGATCCCACGCTAAAACCTGCCGGATGCCGTATCAGGGCATCTTGTTCAACGCGACCGCGGACTAGCGACCGATAAAACGAACATCGCATATTGTTAGGATGGTGAATTATCTGGCGATTTTTGTGGCAGATTCAATGCGCTATCTTCATTCGGGCAAGGTGGTCAATTCGTCCCGTACAAAATTCAGCGACCGCAACTAACACAACTAACACAACTGTTTTGATGGCCAGCTTGGGGGTCATCGTCGGCTGAATATCTCTCATTTGTTCGTATTCCGATTTAATAGTTTTTAGCGTCAACGAGGCCAGAACAGTCGGGGCGCGCTCACATTCCCGCGCGGGTGGTCGGCCATTGGGGTCGCTCATGCGAAATATCCCCGATTTTATCTGTTGCGTTGGGTACCGAACGGTCTATGTCTCGTGCCCCGGATAACTTGACTACACGAAAAAGGGGGAGGCGGCCAACGGTGAGGCATCACCGACGCTGCCTGAAAGTTGAGAACGGGTCGACAACGATTCAAATAAATTAATCAGGAATAGAAAATGAGAAAAAATAATCGGGGACGCGGAGAACGGGCACCGCTGAAAATTCTCGGGATGCTGGCAGTCAGTCTGCACGCGGCAGCGGTGATGGCGAACGCGCCTGTCGCCGGGCGCGCGCCAGATCCCTTATCAAATGGCGCAGATCTGGCGTTCCTGGATGGAATTGATTCGCCTACAAGCGCAACCGACACTTTCACCGGAGTTGCCCCGCCGCTCACAGGTGGGACGCGCGCCACGGGAGGCGGCTCTGGATTAACGGGCGGCACGGGACTGGGCGCGAGCAACGGCGCAGGTTCCGACGGCGGTGGAAATACGGGTGTCGCGACGAGCGGTGCAGCCGGCACCGGCACGGGCACGGGCGTCGGAAGTCCGGGTATCGGAGGCGCTGGCGGGGCTGGCGTGGGAGTCGGTAGCTCGGGAGCTGCACAGAGTGGATCGGGCGACGCCGGACCAGCCGATGCGGGCGTGGGAGGCACCGCTGCGGGGAGTACAGGAGGCGGGAGCGCTGGTGCCGGAAGCACGGGGAGCGTCGGACAAAGCGCGGGTGGCCAAGGCAGTGGCGGTAGCGGCGCGGGCGGACAAGGTAGTGGCGGCAGCCAGGGCAACAGTGGCCCCGGCGGTGGTGGCCAGGGGAGCGCTGGCCACGGAAGCGGCGGCCAAGGTGGCAGCGGCGCGGGTAATGGTGGTTCGGGCGGCGGTGGCC
>NZ_CYGY02000030.1:67818-67941 GCF_900007165.1 Paraburkholderia piptadeniae | reverse complement strand
GCCAGGGTGGCAGCGGCGGAGGTAACGGCGGTTCGGGCAATGGCGGCCACGGCAGCGGCGGTTCGGGCAGCGGTGGCCAAGGTAGCAGCGGTTCGGGTAACGGTGGTTCGGGTAGTGGCGGCC
>NZ_CYGY02000030.1:0-67808 GCF_900007165.1 Paraburkholderia piptadeniae | reverse complement strand
GGGCGGCGGTGGCCAGGGTAGCAGCGGCGCGGGTAACGGCGGACACGGCAACGGTGGGCCGGGTAGCGGAGGCCAGGGCGCCGGTGGTCACGGTGGTTATGGCAATGGAGCGAATGGGGGGCATGGCGGCGGCAACGGTGGAAATGGTTCGCACTAGACACCACTGCTCCAACCCAGCTAGCCACCGCCGTCCGAAAGGCAATTGATAACGGATTGCAACCGCCGGCATTGTGCAACGGCACGGACATGCGGGTCGACTGCGCGACGTTCAGACTAAAGAGATGGTTTCAAAAAGAGCCTTTCAGGCTGCCAACTTGTTCAGCAGCCCTTTAAGGCTCGCGATCAGGGGAAGCATCGTATTCACATCGCCAGATCGGTGTCGCATCGTTGTCAGTAGCGCCGTGGATGTTGGAAGCCCCCAAAAGCCGTCATCGTCGTCGAGTCAACGTAACCGGCCGATGGGGCGCTCACTGTCCTCCCAACGGGAGCGAAACTGCCACTCGAACTAATCAGTCGCGGGCCCGACGTCAGCAAAGCTGACTACAGCCGCTATGACGGATGGTTGCGCCAGCTGCTGCTTTGCCCGATTAAACGCCTCATGCTTCTTCTCCGCCTCTTTCACCCTTCCAGTCAGGTACTCACTTGCCATGATAAGGCGCGGGCTATCGCGGCAACCTCCGCGTCCCAACGCCGTTAAAAGGTTCGAACGCGTCGAGCAGTGTCTGCACTGGCGTCGTCTCCTTTGTGCTGCGCGCCCTCCTGTGGAAGCAGGTGACTTCATCGAAGCCGAGGCGCGTCCCTGTATGCCGAAACATCCGCTCGGTAACTTCTTCTCGATCCGGGTAGATATCCTCTCGGCGTAGCTCGTGGCATATTTTCCAATACTGATCAAAGCTGGCTTCTTCGCATTGAATCTTTTGTCTGCGCTTCTTCTCTCTTCCTCTTCGCACCCGGTTTCCCGGCGACAGGTTACTACGCGCGTGAGTATGTCGGCTCAATGCGGGAATACGCGCCTGTCCCTAACGTCTGTGATGACGTGGCATTCGAGTGCGCGAAGCTGGCGCTCGCGCTAGCGCGCGTGACTCGAAGAAAGCATGGTGCCGCACGGTGGAATTCTGGCGCCCCAGACGCGGATCTTGAGCGCGAGCTGGACGTGCTCATCGTCGCACGCGAAAACCGCCGGAATATGATGCGGAAGCGCGCAACGCCGCTGAGCACGCCCATGAGCGCCAGTCCATTGACGACGGGTCAAACATCCCCGGGTGGGATTACTTGGTCAAAGAATGCAGGCGCGTGAGTTACTCACTGATCGCTAATGGTGGATGTTGAGCCGTAGTTGCATGGTCAAGTTATGCAGCAAAACGCTGCTGTTGAGAAACGAAAAGTTATCTCAACAGTGTGATCGTCTCTTCGCGGCCAACGGCCTCGCGTTCAATTCGCTGCCTGGGCTTTCGCCGTTGCCGGATACGATGATGAACCGGCTTTTTGCCCGTTTGCTTGACGAGTCGGTGTGGGTGAATCAAATGCGGCCGGCAAAAGTGCGCAAGAAGGTCGGACGTTGCGGTTCGGCATAACAACCAAGGATGCAAAGAAGATCTGGTATTTCGGCACTACAAGATCGTTTAGATACCAGTTGAATGTGCAGCACATGCCCACATGCATTCAAATCCAATGCAGTCGATGGCGCAGTCCACTTTTGCTTCGCCAGGCAGATTGGCAATCTGTTGGCGAGCGAGGCATCTTCGGAAAGGTCGACGGGTTCGAATCCGAATCGTCGGGCAACCTCACGCAGGTATCAAGGATTCTGGGTTTCTCAAGAACAATGAACGCGACGCGGCTTGTGAATTGCAGGCCGAGGAGAGAGACGCTGTTGTTTCGATCCTGCCGTCGCATGGTGCTGGACGACATGTCAGCTGAACGTCATTGACTGCAGAACATGGGCCTGTGACGAACCGCGTAATCCAAACAAGTGCTCGAGACTCTTGGCCCCACGGGTAAGTGTATGTCCGTAGAAACAAAAGTGCGGGATTCGACGGAAAATGACTTCATTGACTTGGCGATATAGTGGGCCGAATCGCGAGCCTTGTGAACGAATGTTCAGAAATGCCTGATCTTATGACTCGCGATGTCGGCTCGAACCTGTGACATTCCTCTGATCGACTCCCTTGCCATGAAAACGCTCCTTTCCATCATCGCGGCGTCGGCGCTATGTATTGCCCCGCTCATCGCCGGCGCACAGCAAACCGTTCGAATCGGCGTGTCGGCGCCGCTCACTGGGCTTGGCGCGGCCAATGGCAAGGACATCGAAAACGGCGTGCGTCTGGCAGTTGAAGAAGCGAACGCGCAACACAACAACATCGGCGGACAGCAAGTACAGTTTGAACTCGCATCCGTCGATGACCAAGGCGATCCGCGCATCGGCGTTCAGGTGGCGCAGAAGCTCGTCGACGATGGCGTCGTGGTCGTGGTCGGCTACTACAACTCGGGTGTGGCGCTTCCTTCTTCGCCTATTTTCGCGCGCGCGGGCATCCCGCTGATCGATCCGGCGGCGACGAATCCGGCGATCACGCGCCAGGGCTTGAACAACGTCTTCCGCATCATCGCGACCGACACGCAGAACTCCGGCAACGCCGGCACATATGCGGTGAAGGTCACGAAAGCGAAGCGGATCGCGGTGATGGACGACCGGACAGCCTTCGGACAAGGAGCGGTCGAAGAATTCAAGAAGGCTGCGCGAGCAGCCGGTGGCCAGATCGTGGCCGAAGAATATACCAACGACAAAGCCGTCGAGTTCAATGCGCAACTGACGAACATCAAGGCGGCCAACGCCGACCTTCTATACTTCGGCGGGCTCGATGGTCAGGCGGGCCTGATCGTCAAGCGCATGAAGCAACTCGGCTTGCGCGCGCAATTCGTCGGAAGCGGCGGCATCGCTGATAGCGTCTTCATCGGGTCGGCGGGAAGCGCGGCCGAAGGTGCGATGGCCTGGGAATACGGCCGCCCGGTCGATTCATTGCCCGAAGGCCGCGCGTTTGCGGACAAGTTCAAGAAGCGTTTCGGCGCGGATACGCTGACCTATGCGCCCTTTGCTTACGACTGCGCGTGGCTCGCCATCACTGCCATGAAACAGGCGAATTCCGTGAAGCCTGCTGCGTTTATGCAAACGCTCCGCACGATTCAATACAACGGCATCACTGGGCATATCTCATTCGATAAATACGGGGATCTGAACAGTCCGACATCGACGCTTTATCAGGTCAAGTCGATGAAATGGCAACCGGTGACGACCATCGGCGCGCAGAAGTGAGTGAGGCCGCCGCACGTCGGAATGAATGAACTGATGGGCTTCGAACGCTTAGTCGCAGAAGCGGTGTCCGATATGACAGCGGCTTGAAGCAGGTCGAAGTCGATGACTGTGCGCGGCCATCTCAGGTCATCGGGTTGACCGATACCGCGATCACTAGAGCGGCTGCTCTGTATCGGTGGGGAATGGTCTTATTCTGGGCTGCATCGGGATCGTCACGACTACATCAAAGCCACCGTTTTGTTTCCGTCTTCTGGGTGTGCAACGTGACCCCTTACCTCGCCATCGAAGTGTCCGCGCCAGAGCGAAAGACGATGACTCGCTTTCCGGTCTGAATGCAGTACGACGATATCCAACGGGCGGATCGGTTTTCGCTTGAATGACGATCCGCATACGAGCTCATCAGGGACGCTTATACATAGGGCAAGCAGTGCTTGGAGTACCGTTTGCCCCGCTTCAACTGGGCTATTTTGATCACGGCTTTGCATATGGGTCTGGAAGCGCTAACGCTATCGGGAAGAGGGAATGATGGAAAAGGAAAGCGCGATCGTTCGCGGCCAGTCAGCAGTGGTGGTCGTGACACCGCACACCGGGACATTGGTTCCCCCGGATCTGCTTGTTCATCCTGCCTGGGAGGCCGTCAATGGCCGACTATCGGACCCGGGAGGAAGGGCGCTTGGTGCTGCTGCGCGGAAACGCGGGATCACATGCATATCCGCCGCACTTCACCCGTGCGTCATTGACCTGAACGTTGCGGCGAACAATACCGCCTTGTCCCAGCGATTGAACCGGCTGGGCCTTTGCCGTACGCACACGTCGCGAGGAGAAGCGCTCTACCTTCCAGGGGCCGAGCCCAGCGAAGCGGATGTGCAGCGTCGGATCGAGGAGCACTGGAAGCCGTTTCATGCGTCGATTCTGGCGGAGCTGAGCCGGCTTCGCGAAACGCACGATAACGTGTTGATGCTGGTCTCGCATGCTGGCGCGTGGCTGTCTCCATATCGCACGCAGCTGGGCGCGGTTGACTGCAACTTCAGCACCAACCACGGTGCGTCCAGCAACAGAGCGATCGTCAGCGCCATGACCCGGGCGGCGCAGGCCCTGGAACACTCATGGGTCGTCAACGGGAGCGCAGCCGATGCGTTCACCGCGCAGCGCTATGGTCGACCGGAGTGCGGTGTTCACGTCATCGAACTGGAAGTTGCAGGTCGGTGGCGCAGAGAACTCGAGCTTGCGCAGCGCAATGCGCACAGCGACGCTGAATCCGATGCGCTTATCGCGAAGATTCTATCTGCCGCCGAAAGCGCGCTTGACGGCATGGCTGCGCCACGTGTTACGGGCGACCTGTTTCGCGACCTTCTCGACGCGTGTCTGGATTAACGTAACGGGTATCGGCGGCGGGAACACGGCTCCGAGATGCGGTTCGAAGAAAATCTCCTTCGATTTACTGCTCGTCCGGAATGTAGACTTCCTCCGGTCGCAACGCCAGTGCCTTGGCGATGTCTCGCGAGACCTGCTTTTCGAAGGCGCGCTTGAGCAGGTCATAGAGATCGGCGGGCAGATGTCCCAGTTCGTTCTCGCGATGGGCAAGGAAGAACGATCTGCTTAACGGGTGATAGGGCCGTCCTTGCCGGGAGAACATGGTGAGCGGCACGACACGAATTTCCGGCAGATAGTGTCGCGATTGCCATAGGCACAGCGGCGTCGTGAGCGCGAAACCGAGTCCGGCGGCAACCAGGCTCAGCATGGGATCTGTCGCGTCGAACTCGCACGTACGATCGATATCTTCGCCATGTGACGCGAGGTAGGCGTCGACATGTTGACCAATGACGGAGCGCGAGCTATAGCGGATGAACTGAAGGTGACGGCTCAGTTCCGCGAGAGTTGTGATCCGATCGATTTCAAAGCTCTTGGGTAACACGGCGACGTATGGCTCCGTGAAAAGCTTCTGGCGCCTGATGCCCGCGGCGTTTGAGAAGCTTGTCGTCGTCACCGCCATATCGACCTGTCGGGCCTCGAGTTGTGCGTCCAGAGTCGGCGTGATTCCGGACCACAATCTTATCTGATGCGATGTGCCGGACAGAGCCTTGATGATGATTGGGCCGATGGTCGCAGCGAACGAATCGACGCAGCCAAGACGGACGACGACACGCTTTGCGCGGGTGACGTTCCGCACGCTCTCGACCATCTGATATGAGCCCTGCAGCAGAACGGTGGCGTGTTCGAACAGACGCTGCCCGGCGGCCGTAGGTCTTGCCGGCCTGGTGGTGCGGTCAAGAAGGCTCGTGTCCAATATCGATTCCAGAGCTTTTATGCGAAGGGAGACGCCCGCCTGGGAAATGGCAAGCCGACTGGCAGCATCGGAGATAGATCCGGCTTCGACCACTGCTACCCAACTCGCGAGGAGCCCCCAATCCGGGAACTGCTCGGGAGCACTCTCTTTCACGATCGCCATGACGTTATCCACCTGCTAGAAATCTTTCGTCCTTCGCCCGACTGGCTTGCGCCCATCAGTTTCAGCGTATCCCGATGCACAAGTCCCGATGTGGCACGCGCGTTCATCGCGGATCATGCGTGCACCATGAAATCAGTGATTGGTGCCGGCGTAGCACATCATGCTCGTCTTCCATCCGCGATTTGTCGCGTGGTCGATGACACCGTGAAAGACACCGAGCACTTCAGTGATGCTCATCGTTCCTGCGACGCGGTGTTCGATCCATAGCCCATGCACCAGCGCCATCGCCTGCATCGCGTAGATTGTCGCCATCGTCTGATCGCAGCCGGCTTTACGCAGGTCCCATATGAAGTTGGACCGCAGTCGTCGCGAGAAGGCGGTGCAGAGTCGTTGCACGTCCTTGTCGTATGCCGACGAACTCCACATGTGCGGCCATACGTTCGCGGCACCAGGACTCATCACTTCGTCACTGAAGCACATGTCCGCCGTGAATTTCATGCGTTCGACGGGATCGACGATGCCGCGACGTCCCGCCGTGAGCTGTTCGCGCACTCTTCGAATCAGATAGACGAACGTCTTGTAGACGAGGTTGCTCTTGTTCTCGAAATGATGATGCACGAGACCGACGGAAACGCCGGCGTGCTCGCTGACCTTCCTGATCGTAAGGTGTTCGAGCCCAACGTGGCCTACTACTTCAAGCGTCGAGTCGATCAGTCGGTAACGCATCCCTTCGTACTGACTGGGATCGTCCTTCCGGATCTCAATTTCAGCGGCCCGCGACTTCTGCTCTTGCATTTCCTGATTCCACAGTTGATTGAGTAGCGCTTCGCGGCGTGCCCAGCTGACAGGGCGGCAGCGGAGGTAAGACATCGATCCAATCCTGAACGAATGTTCATTCCCTGCCACGCGCGTCGTCGTCGGTATACGTTCGTCCGTGTTGAACAATTGTTCACGAAAATAACGCGCATTCAAGCAGGTGAAAACCCTAAGAAGCATCGATGATATCGCGTTTTCCCTTATGTCATGGACGCAAAAATGATTTTTGGTTGAGGGGAGTTCGGATATATAGTGGTCGCATGGGGCATTTAGCTGAACATGTGTTCAACATAAAAGGCGCGTTGGCGGGAGGTGCTGTACTCCGCCGACGAATGCGCCGCACGCTGGATGCTTGTTTTGCTGAACCGATGCTCAACATATTCGAGACCCAACTGCCTGCATTCGCCGCGACCGTTTGCGCGGAAATACGCAGTGGACATCGGTCGAACACGCGCAAAGGTCGGGGGCATTCGCGCCGCGGCTGAACGCGTTGAATGGCCGGGACATGGAGAGCGACGTGAGGATCGCGTTCGACGAGGGTGCTGTCCCGCACATGACTTTGGGCAGCGAGTGAGCGGATTCGCTTCAGGTCAGATGCCGTCAACGACCAGGGTGAATCACGCATCGGCGTACAGAACCTGACGGCGCGTGTCGTGCGGTCGCTGAGGTGAGATGTCTTTCATAACGACGGTCGAAACCAAAGCATAACGTTTGATTGAACAGTAAGCCGGATTTTCTTTAAAGACTACTCTGGGCAGTGAGGTAAAGCGTTGAGGAGTGACACGGCCAAAAGAGGTGTCGCTTTCAGTCGATATCCGCAGGCCTTGTGCTTCCCCGTAGTCCGTCCCAATTGCTTTTTGTAAAGGAGTTAGCGTGATCTCAGGCCCACAATTCCCGTTGCCGGCAAACGAAACAGAAGTGAGTTTCCGTCCCGGCACCGCCGCTGCGGCAGAGCTTTCCAAAGCGCTGGAGCAACGAGAAGTAGTCGACATTCCGACGGTGATCGGTGGTAAGCGCTGCTACTCGAACGATACCGTCGAGGTGCGCGCACCGCACGACACGCAGCGCGTACTCGCGCGCATTCATCGTCCGACGGAAAGCCAGATCGCCGAAGCGATCAAGAGCTCGGCATCGGTCGCGAAGGACTGGGCAAGCCTGACGCATGCGAGCCGCGCCACGATCCTTCATCGGGCCGCAGACATCGTGGCGACGCGTTCGCGCATGCGCATCAATGCGGCCACGATGCTCGGTCAAAGCAAGACGATCGATCAGGCCGAGCCTGACAGCGCATGCGAACTGATCGATTTCCTGCGCTTTAACGCATATAACGCTCAACGCGTGTATGCGGAGCAGCCGATGTCGGTTCCCACGGCGGTCAATCGCGCGGACTGGCGCCCGCTGGAAGGATTCGTCTACGCGGTTTCGCCGTTCAATTTCACGGCGATCGGCGCGAACCTCACGACGGCACCCGCCATCATGGGCAATCCAGTTCTCTGGAAGCCGTCGGAGAAGTCGGCGCTCGCGAACTGGATCTTCTACGAAGCGCTCGAGGAAGCCGGGCTGCCGCCGGGTGTGATCAACTTCGTCCCCGGCGATGCCGAGCTGACCACGCGTGTCGCTCTGTCGTCGCCGGACCTGGCGGGCATTCACTTTACCGGATCGTCGGCTGTGTTCCAGTCGCTCTGGAAGGGCGTTGCGTCGAAAGTGGACAGCTTCCGCACCATTCCGCGACTCGTGGGCGAGACGGGTGGGAAGGACTTCGTTCTCGCGCATCCATCGGCGAATGCATCGGAAATCGCGATCGCATTGATTCGCGGCGCGTTCGAGTATCAAGGCCAGAAGTGCAGCGCTGCGTCGCGCGCCTATATCCCGCGCAGTCTTTGGGCGGCGGTGAGTCAGGAAATGCGTGACCGTCTCGCGCAGTTGAAAGTCGGCGATGTCGCGCAGTTCGATACCTTCATGGGCGCTGTGATCTCCCAGGCCTCGCATCAGAAATTGAGCCGGGTTCTGGCAGCGGCCAGGGAAGACGCGAGCGTCAAGATCGTCTCTGGCGGGAAAACGTGGTCGGAGCCGGGCTATTTCGTCGAGCCGACGGTAGTGGAAGTGAGCGACCCGAAGCACGCACTGATGAAAGAAGAACTCTTCGGTCCCGTTCTTTCGGTGTTCGTCTATGACGATGCGAACTGGGAAGAGACGCTGCAACTGATCGATTCGACCAGTCCATATGCATTGACTGGTTCGATCTTCTGCACCGATCGCTTCGCCCTGCATCGCGCAGAGCAGGTTCTGATCAACGCCGCGGGCAACCTCTATCTGAACGACAAGCCGACGGGCGCGATGATCGGCCAGCAGCCGTTCGGCGGCGGTCGCGCCAGCGGAACGAACGACAAGGCAGGCTCCTACCTCAACCTTCTGCGTTGGGCATCCCCGCGCGTGGTCAAGGAAACGTATCTGCCCCCGCGCGACTGGCAGTTCGGCGCTTAAATTTGATTCCGGCTTCTCCTGAGGAAATGTCATGTCTACCATTGTCTCTTTCAAGAATGTTCAGAAGACGTACGACGGCGAGACGCTTGTCGTCAAAAATCTCAACCTCGAAATCCAGGAGGGTGAGTTCTTGACGATGCTCGGGCCGTCGGGCTCTGGAAAGACAACGTGTCTCATGATGCTCGCGGGCTTTGAGACCGCAACACATGGCGAAATCCTGCTTCAGGGGAAGCCGATCAACCGTATTCCGCCGGAGCGCCGCAACATTGGCATGGTGTTCCAGAGCTACGCGCTCTTTCCGCACAAGTCAGTGGCGGAGAACCTCGCCTTTCCATTGAAGGTGCGGAAAGTGTCGAAGGACGAGATCGCGCGAAAGGTAAAGCGCGCGCTCAACATGGTGAACATGGAAAAGTTCGCCAATCGCATGCCGGCCCAGCTCTCGGGCGGGCAGCAGCAACGGATCGCCGTTGCGCGGGCGCTCGTGTTCGAACCTGCGCTGGTGCTGATGGACGAGCCGCTTGGCGCGCTCGACAAACAGCTTCGCGAGCAGATGCAGTACGAGATCAAGCAGATACATGAGCAGAGCGGTTTGACCGTCGTGTATGTCACTCACGATCAGGGCGAGGCGATGACGATGTCCGACCGGATTGCTGTCTTCAACAACGGCATCATCCAGCAGCTCGCACCGCCGCCCGCACTGTATGAGAACCCTGAGAACGCATTTGTCGCCCGCTTCATCGGCGAAAGCAATGAACTGCTTGGAACAGTCGCGTCCGTGGATCGCGAGCGCTGTACGGTCAAGCTGGAAAGCGGACAGAACATCCAGGCATTCGCTGGCCCGAGTGTTCGCGGGATTGGCTCCGCCAGCATCTCCTTGCGGCCGGAACGGGTGACGGTCGGCGATCTGGCAAAGAACTGTGACAACGTCTTTCAGGGCGGCGTCAAGGATCTCATTTACTACGGCGATCATCTTCGCGTGGTCATGCAGGTGTGCGGCAGAAACGACTTCATCGTGAAGCTGCCGAACAACGGCGTCGCGCGTCAACTGCGTATTGGCGACTCGGTGCACGTCGGATGGATGGCGGAATGCTGCCGCGCGTTGCAGTAACGGGCTGAACACCGCGCGGCGAATCGACACGACGCAGTGGAACCAAAATGAAAAATTAGTAGAACTAGTGGAGACGAAGGAGAGCCACGTGCCGCAGGGTGCCGGCTTTTCCTGATTGCATCGGATGGTGATTGCACGCCCATCCGGGTACGAAAGTTTGGTGTTGAATTGACGAGGAGGACGCGGCGCTAGCCGCTGGACGACGATGATACTTCCCCACGATATGGCCGTGCCCACAGACCAGTCACCTCAAATGACTGTGAAGGACTCTAAAAGTCTCAAGGCAAAGCTCCGCAGCGCGGAACGCACGGAGCGCGTGAAGGCTTTCCTTATGGTAGCTCCGCTGCTGGTCTTCCTCCTTGTCACCTTCCTTGTTCCCATCGGAAGCCTGCTGATGAAGAGCTTCAGGGACCCGACGCTCTCCCAGGAGATGCCGCACGCATCCGCGCTGCTTCGCGAATGGGACCCGAGCGGAGACAAGCTGCCGGGGGAACAGGTGTATGACGCATTCGCCCATGATCTCCTTGCGGCAAAGGGAAGCGAGGGAGTGAGCCGGATTGCGTCGCGATTGAACTACGATGAAGCCGGCATGCGAAGCCTTCTAATGAAGACGGCTCGTCGTCTGGGCGATGAAAGCACGGGATCATGGCATCAGCGCCTCACCGCGATCGACGCGCGCTGGGATGACATTGCCGCGTGGTCCACGCTCAAATACGCTTCTTCGCCGTGGACGTTGGGCTACTACCTGAAGGCATTCGACTTCAAACGCGACAGTCATGGCGCGATCGTGCGCCAGAGCGAGAGCGAGCGGCTCTACGTCGATGTTTTCGTCCGGACAGCCTGGGTGAGCATTGCGGTCAGTGCGCTCTGTCTGCTGTTCGGATACCCGGTGGCGTTTTTCCTCGCCAACATACCGGCACGCTACAGCAATCTTTTCATGATCATGGTTCTGTTGCCCTTCTGGACGTCGATCCTGGTGCGGACGACTGCCTGGGTAGTGGTACTCCAGGCTCACGGCGTGATCAATGACGTGCTCAAGCACCTCGGCTTGACGGATCACGGATTACCGCTGATCTACAACCGCTTCGGCGTACTCGTTGCGATGACGCACATTCTTCTGCCCTACGCGATCCTGTCGCTCTATTCGGTGATGAAAGGTGTTCCGAACATCTACATGAAAGCGGCACGTTCGCTTGGCGCGGGTCCGATCCGCTCGTTCTTCCAGGCGTATTTCCCGCAGACGCTTCCGGGTGTCGGAGCGGCAGGGATGCTGACGTTCATTCTCGCCGTCGGCTACTACATCACGCCGGCGATCGTCGGCGGCCCGGATGATCAGCTGGCCAGCTACTACATCGCAAATCATGTCAACAACACTTTGAACTGGGGCCTTGCAAGCGCACTGGCGTCAATTCTGCTCGCAGGGGTTCTGCTGATTTATGGCGTGTTTGTCCGCATGACCGGCGGCGCCGGCGTCAAGTTGGGGTGATCGAAATGTTCAGTTTTCCCGCATATGTAACGATCTGGGGACGTCTGGGACGGTGGGCGCATGTGATCCTGTCGGTGGCAGTACTCGTGTTTCTGATTTCCCCGATCCTCGTTGTGATGCCGCTGTCGTTCAACTCGCAGCCGTACTTCACCTATCCGATGCCAGGCGTCAGCCTGCGCTGGTACGAGGACTTTCTCAATAGCCCGGAATGGATGCTGGCGCTGAAAAATACGCTGATTGTGGGCGTTGTCTCGACGCTGCTCGCGACCTCGCTGGGCGTTATGGCTTCCCTCGGATTGACTCATCCACGCCTGAAGGGAAGGGCGCTCATTACCGGCATTCTCGTTTCGCCGATGATCGTGCCGTTGATCATTACGGCAGTGGGCGTGTACTTTGCCTTCAGTCCGTTCGGCCTTGTCAACAGCCTGACGGGTCTGATCTTTGCGCACGCCGCGCTTGGGGTGCCGTTTGTCGTCGTCACCGTTACCGCGACGCTCGCCGGCTTTAACGAAACGCTGTCCCGGGCAGGCCGCAGCCTGGGTGCTTCGCCGCTGCGCGTTTTCATGCAGGTGAAGCTTCCCATCATTGCCCCTGGCGTGATCTCGGGCGCGCTGTTCGCGTTTGCAACCTCATTCGATGAGATTGTCGTTGCCCTCTTCCTGACGGGCACCGACCAGCGAACGGTACCGCGGCAAATGTGGGCCGGTATCCGCGAGCAGCTCAGTCCCACCATCCTCGCCGTGGCAAGCGTACTCGTCGTCATCTCGACGCTGCTGCTCATCACACTCGAATTATTGCGGCGCAGAACCGAGCGTCTGCGTGGAACGGCCAACCAGTTCTGATCAATCGGTCAACAAACAAGCATTCACCAGGTAACCTCATCATGCTGTCGGAAATCCAATCGATGCAAAGCGGCACGGCGGAGCTTCAAGCACTGCGTCAGCGCATTCGCGACGCCTCGGCGCTTGCCGAGGATGTCGTTGTGCGCGGGCTGATCGAAGAGGCGCGCATGGATGCGCCGACGCTCGCAAAGGCCCAGGCTCTTGCCGCGCGGCTCGCCCAGGGCGTGCGTGACGCGCGTATCAACGCGGGCGGAGTCGATCTCCTGACGCAGGAGTTCTCGCTCGACAGTCGCGAGGGCATCGCGCTGATGTGCCTCGCCGAGGCAATGCTTCGGATTCCCGACACGGAGACCCGCAACCAGCTTATTCGGGACAAGATCGTCGACGCGGACTGGCGCGCGCATATCGGCAAATCCCCGTCGCTGTTTGTCAACGCCACGGCCTGGGGTCTGCTTTTCACCGGGAAGCTTTTGAAGCAGCCGGACGAGAATGCGCTCGCGGAAGCGCTGTCGCGCGTCGTTCGCAAGGGTGGAGAGGCGGTCGTGCGCGCTGGCGTCGCGTACGCGATGCGGATGCTTGGCAAGCAGTTCGTCACGGGCCAGACGATTGAAGAAGCGATCGGCGTGGCCAAGGGTCGCGAGTCGGGCGGATACCGGTACACCTACGACATGCTTGGCGAAGCGGCGCTCACGGATGAAGATGCGCAGGCGTATTTCGAGTCGTACCGCCACGCCATTGAAGCGATCGGGAAGGAAGCGAAGGGCCGGGGACCGATTGACGGGCCAGGCGTTTCAGTCAAGATTTCGGGCCTGCATCCGCGATATGAGCTGGCGCAACGCGACAGGGTATTGGACGAGATGTATCCGCGATTGCTGCAACTCGCACAGATCGCGAAGCAGTACGGCATTGGCTTCCACCTCGACCAGGAGGAGTCAGCGCGATTCGACCTGACACTGGAGATGCTGGAGCGTCTGTGCGCCGAGCCAAGCCTGAAAGGCTGGAATGGTATCGGTATTTCGTTGCAGGCGTACCAGAAGCGCGGCAGGGCGGTGGCGGACTGGATCATCGCGCTCGCTCGAGCCAACGGGCGACGGATCAATATCCGCCTGGTCAAGGGAGCATACTGGGATACCGAAATCAAGCTCGCGCAGGATGCGGGCGCGGTGGGCTACCCGGTGTTCACGCGGAAGGTGCATTCGGATGTCAGCTACATCGCTTGCGCGAAGGCTCTGCTCAATGCGCCGGATGCCATCTTCCCGCAATTTGCTTCCCATAACGCGTTCACCGTCGCGGCAGTGCATACGCTTGCCGGGGACAAGGACTACGAGTTCCAGTGTCTGCATGGCATGGGCGAGACCGTATACGACCAGGTAGTGGGCGCCGCCAGGCTGAACCGTCCATGCCGCATCTACGCGCCCGTGGGGCCGCACGCGACCTTGCTTGCTTACCTTGTCCGCCGTCTGCTGGAGAATGGCGCGAACTCTTCGTTCGTCAACCAGATCGTCGATCCGGCCGTCAGCATTTCCGACATCGTCGAAGATCCCGTCGCAAAGGCTGCAAGAACGGGCGGTAAGCCGCATGCCGGCATCGCGTCGCCGCGCAATCTGTTGCCGGGCCGTGTCAACGCGGCGGCGCTGAATTTTTCCGGGGCGCCGGAGTTCGAGCGAGCGTTGGCGGAAATCCGGTCGAACCGCGTGAACGCGCATTCGTTGCTCGCGGGAGCAGGAGATGCCAAATCCGGATCGACTGCCGTGGTCTATAGCGCGGGTAATCTCGCTGAGGCTATTGGAAGTTTCGCCAGTTGCACGATGAGCAGTGTGGCAGCAGCGCTGGACGCCGCAGGTCGGGCCGTTTCCACCTGGGGCCTCAGAACGGCGGCCAGCCGCGCCGAAGTGCTGGAGCGGGTTGCGAGCGATCTGGAAGCCAACGCGTCGCGAATTGGCGCACTGTTGTCGCTCGAAAATGGAACAACGCTTTCGGAGGCTGTGGAAGAGGTCCGCACCGCCGTCAACCTGTGCCGGTTATACGCGTTCCAGTTGACGAGCGACACGACCATGGCAGACGTGCAGCCGCTGGGAACCGTCATCAGTCTCACGCCTTCGGCGTGTCCGCTGAGCGCGTTCGTGGGGCACGTATCGGCTGCCCTCGCGGTGGGCAATGCTGTTATTGCGAAGCCGTCGTCGGACGCTTCGCTGATCGCGTTCGAAGCCACCAGGGTCTTCCATGGCGCGGGCGTTCCGCAGGACGTGCTTCAGCTCGCCTTGGGTGATGGCGCGACGGTGGGCAAAGCGCTCGTATCCGATCAACGCGTGGCCGCAGTTCTTTTTGCGGGTTCACGTCAGGTGGCCCGCGCCATCGCCGTGCAACTCTCTGCTGCCGCCCGGCCGGCCAGGTTCATTGCCACCTACAGTTCGGTCAACTCGATGATCGTTGACAGTTCGGCTCTGCCCGAGCAGGTCATCTCGGACGCTATCGTCTCCGCGTTCAGATCGGCGGGACAAGCGGCATCGTCGCTACGAATCCTGTGCCTGCAGGACTCGACGGCAGACAAGGTGCTGCGCATGCTCAACGGCATGCTCAGCGAGCGCAACACGGGCGACCCGCTGAGCGGTGCGACAGATATCGGGCCGATGGCCACGCGCAAGGCGCGCGATGGCGCCGAGGCGTATATCGAGCAGCTGAAGCGTCGCGGCTTCCGGATTAGCCGGGGCAAACTGGGCGCGGGCGCCGGCAATGGAAATTTCGTTGCGCCCACGATCGCGGATATCGGCGATATCGGATCGCTTGCCGCAATCGACCCGTCGATAACGGGGCCCATCCTGCATGTCGTACGCTATGAAACCGGCAATATGGAAGCGCTCGTCAAGGCGTTGAACGGATTGGGCAGCGGCGTGCAGGGATTGCATACCCGCATCAACGAAGCAGCGGGTGCGCTGCTGTCGTTGTCGAAGGCGAGCAGTATCTGCGTCAATCGGGCGATGTTGGGTGCCTTCCCGGGTATGCAACCCATGGGCGGTAACGGAGCATCAGGTACGGGCCCGATGATTGCCGGTCCGTTGACGCTGGCCAGCCTCACCCGTTCCACCGCCAATGCGTACGCAGCGGACGTGGGACCGTTCGCCCCGTCGCAGGCGGGCGTGAGCGACAAGTACTTCGAGTTTCCTGTCGCTTCGGCTGAGGGGCGTTTCGTTGCGCGCACGATCGCTCAGGCTCAGGCCCGGGCCAGCGCCACGCAACGCGTCGAGGCGATCGCCAATACATCCGCCGTACGGCGTCTCAATGCCGACGCACAGGCGCGACTCGTGCGGTACAGGGCGCAGCTCCTGCGCCTCGCAGATAGCTTCCGGCCCCTGAGCCTGCCTGCCCTGACAGGCGAGGAGAACACCGTCGAACTCCTGCCTCGCGGACAGGCCTTCTGTGCTGCGGACTCCGTCGAGGCATTGCTGGTTCAGGCAACGGCTGCGTGTGCGTTCGGCAATGATGTGCTGCTGCTGAAATCGTCGGTTGCGGATGAAATTGCAGCCGCTCTCGGTATCGGTTGCCGTGTCATCGACGCCGCGGATGCCGCTCGTGTGCTCGATGGCGAGGTCCCCGGCGTTCGCCCTGACGTGGTCCTCGCGACGGCTGACCAGCGAGGCGTAGGCAATCTGCGTCGCATGGCGGCGCAGCGGATGATCAGCATCGCGGTGACACACGACGACGGCACCTACGACTGGACGCAACTGGTTCGCGAGCGCATCACGACGGTCAATGCGAGCGCTGCGGGCGGCAACACGCAGCTGATGGTGATGAGCGAGGACGTTTTTTAGGCAGGAAAGCGAGGCGCTTGCAAGACGCCCCGCGAGATGCGCGGTCGATAGCTCATGCGGCTGGATGGCTTGTTCCGGCTGTTCCAGGCTTTGCATGCTTTTGCGGCACGTCAGTCGTTCGTCGTCGCTGATGGCGGCGCCGACGGACAAGCGAAATGAGCGTCTCGCACCTGAGGCGATCAACGTGGCAGCGAGGGCGTTGAACAGGAACAGGTCAGCAGGTCCGCCTACCGGCCGCGACGTTCAAATGACCTGGTATCAGGAGTTTTTTGCTGTGCAAGAAGCGATGTTCACATTCCATCAAGGGCGAATTCCGCTCCTGGTTTCCATTCCGCATCTGGGCACGGAGATTCCGGCGGCGATCGCGGCGCAGATGACGGACGCGGCTCTTTCTGTCGCCGATACGGACTGGCATCTCGATCGTCTTTACAGCTTTGCGAAATCTGCTGGCGCTTCGGTCCTGGGCGCCCGGTTCTCGCGCTATGTCATTGACCTCAACAGGCCGCCCGGTGGCGAAAGCCTGTACCCGGGGCAGACGACGACAGGGCTTTGTCCGGCGGAAACATTTCGCGGTGAACCACTGTATCTGGAAGGGAACGAGCCGGAGCAGGACGAAGTGCAAAGGCGTCTCGAACGATACTGGCGGCCGTATCATCAAAAGCTGCGTGCTGAACTGGACAGGATGAAGCAGCAATTCGGGCAAGTGCTGCTGTGGGAAGCCCACTCGATTGCCAGTGTTCTGCCGCGACTTTTCCAGGGCAGGCTTCCTGACCTGAACATCGGTACTAACGCCGGCGCCAGCTGTGATGCGAGCATTCTGGAAGCCATTTCATCCGAACTGGTCAAGGGACAGCCGTTCACATGGGTCGCGAATGGCCGGTTCAAGGGTGGCTATATCACGCGGGCATTCGGTCAGCCGTCGAGCGGTATCCACGCGGTGCAGCTCGAGATGTGTCAGTCGACATATATGGACGAAGATGCGCCGTTCAGTTATCGGCAGGATCTCGCTGAACGGGTTCAACCTGTGATCGAGCGCATGATGTCCGCGGCCACTGCCGCGACATCGAAACTCCGTGCAGCAACTTCCTGAGCACAAGCAACCAGACTATGCGCCCGTCAGGGTTGAGAGCTTCGAGCCCGCCGGCTATCGATTCCTGAGAGCATTACCTCCAGACTCTACCCATACGATACTCTCGACTCCCGCTTAAAAAGAAGCCGGCACCGCGTGTTTCATGCGGTGCCGGCCGGCTACCCAAGGAGATGGGGAAATCGTGAGTCGTTGACGTTGCGGCGTTACAGCGACTGCGTGATCTGCGGAACAGCGTCGAACAGATCGGCGACGAGGCCGTAGTCGGCAACGCCGAAGATCGGCGCTTCAGCGTCCTTGTTGATGGCGACGATGATCTTCGAATCTTTCATGCCCGCCAGATGCTGGATGGCCCCGGAAATGCCGACGGCCACATAGAGTTCCGGCGCCACGATCTTCCCGGTCTGACCGACCTGCAGATCGTTCACGGCATAGCCCGAATCCACCGCGGCGCGCGAAGCGCCGATCGCGGCACCCAGCTTCTCAGCGAGCGGGTCGAGTATCGTGAAGTTCCCGGCACTGCCGAGGCCCCGTCCGCCCGATACCACGACGCGCGCAGCCGTCAGATCCGGACGGTCGCTTTTCGCGATCTCGCGTCGAACGAATGTCGAAAGGCCGGTGTCGGTCGCCGCCGTCACTTCGATGATGCTGGCGCTTCCGCCTTCCGCTGGGGCTGCGTCGAACGCGGTGGTGCGGATCGTCGCGACCTTCACAGGGTCGCCCGTCTGCACCGTCGCGATGGCGTTGCCTGCATAGATGGGTCGCTGGAAAGTGTCGGGTGCATCGATCGCGATCACATCCGAAATCTGAGACGCGTCGAGCTTTGCAGCGACGCGCGGCGCCGTGTTTTTGCCGGCCGCGGTCGCGGGAAAGAAGACGTGCGTATAGTCGCGGGCCAGTCCGATGATCTGCGCGGCGACGTTCTCGGCGAGTCCGTCGGCGAGATGAGGAGCGTCGATGAAGATGACCTTCTCGACACCTGCGATCCGGCTTGCCGCTTCTGCTGCGGGACGCGCATCGCTGCCGGCGACCAGTACGTGTACGCCGCCCGCGATCTTCTGTGCTGCCGACACCGTGTGCAGCGTCGAGCTTTTCACGTGAGCGTTGTCGTGTTCCGCAATAACAAGCGTCGTCATTTAAATCACCTTTGCTTCGGATTTGAGTTTCTGGACCAGCGTTGCGACGTCGGGGACGATCACACCTGCCTTGCGCGCCGCAGGCTCGACCACCTTGAGCGTCTTGAGGCGAGGGGATGGATCTACGCCGAGGTCAGCAGGCTTCAGGGTGTCGATGGGCTTCTTCTTCGCCTTCATGATGTTGGGCAGCGTCACGTACCGCGGCTCGTTCAGACGCAGATCCGTCGTGACGATTGCCGGAAGAGGGATCGTAATCACTTCAAGCCCGCCGTCCACTTCGCGCGTGACGGTGGCCGAACCGTCGCCAATCTCAATGTTGCTGGCAAACGTTGCCTGAGGCCAGTCGAGCAGCGCCGCGAGCAACTGACCGGTCTGGCCGGCGTCGTCGTCGATCGCCTGTTTGCCGAGGATGACGAGCTGCGGCTGTTCCTTGTCGATGACGGCTTTGAGTAGCTTGGCGACCGCCAAGGGCTGCAGTTCGGCATCGGTCTCGACGAGCACACCACGGTCCGCGCCGATAGCCAGAGCAGTGCGAAGCGTTTCCTGGCATTGCGGCACGCCGCACGACACGGCTACCACTTCGGTTGCCTGCCCTGCTTCCTTAAGGCGCGTAGCCGCTTCCGTGGCAATCTCGTCGAACGGATTCATCGACATTTTCACGTTGCCGATATCGACACCGCTTTGATCGGCCTTCACGCGCACCTTCACGTTGTAGTCAACGACGCGCTTTACTGCAGTCAGTACCTTCATTTCATGTTCCTCAAGTTCAGACGGCCGCGGGTTCGATGATCACCAGCTGTGGGACGAGCCCAAAGCCTCCATCATTTCCGCCGACCGGGTCGGGGCTGATCCGAACCGGATGTTCCAGTTGTTGAAAGACAGCAAACTGGTCTACGGCGATCCGGTGCGGCGGTGCTTCCGGCGACGCTATGGCATGACATGCACGACCCGCCGCCAGCACGATGGCTGTGGCACCCGCGGGTACGCTCAAGTGGCCAGTGAGTGCCCGCACGGTCGGCCGGAAGATGTGCCTTTTGCAGATGACGTTGAGCGCGGTCACCGGACCGTCGAGCAACGACGCATCCCATGCGACCCCGCCGTCATATTCCGCGACTGCGAACGGCGTAAGAGTCGTTGTCAGGCTGCCCGCGCGTAGCACGACTCCCTTGCCCCGGAGAATGACGGATAACCGGGTCATGCCGTCGAACATCGAATAGGGACCGTCGCGTTCGACCTCTGCAATGCTCACGCGCCAGTCGGTTCCCTCCGCAGCCAGGGTTCTCGTCACGCCCTTGCCGTTGCGCCATTTCCCGGAAGGTACTGAAGCGATATCACGCACTTGCATCGGGGACATCGGCTGTTCTTCAGGAAACGGCGCCCAGACCATACTTGCCTGTCAACAGTTCGCCCGTTGCGAAGCGTTCGATCGAGTACGGCTTAAGCGATACATCCGTCGGCATGCCCAGTGCCTCTTGTGCGAGCACGCGGCCCACTGTCGGCGACAGCTTGAAGCCGTGACCCGAGAAGCCGTAGCCGACGATGAGACCTTCGATTCCGGGCAGCTTGCCGAGAACGGGGTTCCAGTCGGGCGTGACGTCGTAGACGCCCGTCCACGAGGAAGCGATGCCCGCCGTTTCGTACTCAGGGAAACGCTCGGCGACCTGGGCGCCGACGTCGACGATGTAGTCCATCGGAATGTCGCCCTGCTCGGTGTCGGCCGTGTTCAGCTTCTCGCCGACGACGCCTTCGCTGACCAGCATCTGGCTGCCGCCGTAACTGCGGTAGTAGAGCATGCCCGGGGATGCCAGATCCTTGAAGACGGGCATCTTGAACGTGTACTTTGCCGCTTCGCATTCGAGCGCGAGCACGGCATGGCGCTCCGGCATGATCGGAAGCTCACGGTCAGTCCAGCCCGCTAGCTCGGGTGTCCAGATGTTCTGCGTGCTGATCACGGTGGATGTGCTGAAGTCGCCGATGCTCGTCGATACGCCAACGACCTTGTCGTTCTCAAACAGAATCTTGTTGACGTTGACGTTTTCCTTGATCGTCACGCCGCCACGGCGTGCGGCGCGCGCAAAGCTTGTTGCGACGAGGTATGCATCCGCGAACCCGGCTTCCGGCTCGTAGCCGATAAGCGCTGCGTCATCGAAGCGGGCGATTGGCATCAACTCCCTGGCTTGTGGCTGGTTCAGCAGTTCGAGCGGAACGCCTTGCTCTTTCTGCTGATTCAGCGAGGCGCGCAGAGGTTCGAGCTTGTCACCCTCGCTCGCTACGATCATGTAGCCGCACTTGACCAGCCCGCACGACGCTTCCTCGTCGCCCAGGTAGGACGGGAAGTTGTTGAAGACTTCCCACGATTTCCTCGCCAGTTCGACGTTTTCCTTGACGGAGTAGTGGGTGCGCAGGATGCCTGACGACTGTGAGGTCGTTCCGGCGCCGATCAATCCGCGATCCAGTACCAGAACGTTCTTCGCCCCTAGCGTGGAAAGCTGGAAAGCCACAGAGCTGCCGATAACGCCGGCGCCAATCACAACCACATCGAAATTGTTCACGGTTTGCGTCCTTCATTGAGCAAGGTGTGAGTCAAGTGTGCGACCAGAAATAATTCCGCGCGGGAATATAAGCACGCTCTATTTTCAATTTAAGCGTCGCGAGGGCGGACTTAGTGGAATGTTGCATCTGCGGACGACCAGGATGACTTACCCCAACGCAAAATCCTGGATGTTTCGACTTCCCAAGGTATCCAGATTGGCGCAGTAAAAGAACTCGAAAACCGACGACGCAGCTTCCGGGAATGTTCGCTGAAGAGTCGGTGTGATGGTGTCCCGGGCAATTGAAAGGGCTTCACGCGAGACGGTTTCGGCTATGGTCGACCATTCGGAGCGCCGGGTCAGAATGAACATGTCGCGATGACCGGGCCGCATGTTGGGCAATGGGATCACCGTTGTGCTCCCGAGTAGTGCGCGATACCGATAGAGGCATAGCGGAGTGGTGATCGCGCAGCCGAACCCGGCGTCGACGAGACTCAGGAGTGCTTCCGTGCTGTCGAGTTCATATCGCTTCGGCGCGAACAGGCCTATCTGGCGCATGAAGCGCTCAATCTGCGCTCCCACTCGCGAGCCGGCGCTGTAGCGTAGAAGAGGGAGTTCGCGCACGATCTGTTCGAGCTCACGATGATCCGCGAATTTCTTCGGGGCAACTGCTACGAACTGCTCGGATAACAGGGGCCGTGCTTCAGTCTTTTCTATGTCCGCAACCGCGTCGCTGCATATAGCCAGTTCCAGCTCACCAGCAGACAGTCTGGCACTGAGCGTCTGAGTGGAGCCCGACGAAATCGTCAGATCGCTGACTTGTGGACCTAACAACTGGACCAGGCGCGGCGCGAAGATCGCGGCGAACGATTCGACGCAACCAATTCTCAGGCTTCGGGCTTGATTGCTTGCAGTTGACCGCACATGCGATGCGACTGCGTGAGCGTGTTCAAGGAGTCCCGTCGCACTCGAGAACAGGATCTTGCCGGCAGCGTTTGGCCTGACTGGCCGACACTCCCTGTCGAATAGCGCGACCCCCTGTTCTCGCTCCAGGGATGCGATCAATTGACTGACTGCGCTCTGCGTGACACCCAGAACCTTTGCGGCCTGTGTCATGGATCGCGTTTCGCAGACTGCCACGAATGCCTGAAGTGCATGGAGGTCCACTCCAACGGTCTCAGTTCGCATATCCACCTCCATCTTGGGTGAATGGTGCCGCGAGACTGACCGGGCCGAGCTAATCCAAACAATTCTTGAAACTAGCATAAGCGGCCGTTATGTGTTCCGTCTGGCAAATTCGTCTGTTCTACGATCCGCCTCGGTTGATCGTCGATAGGCGATCAGAACCTTGGTGCGGGCGATGTCATGTCCGTCTCCCTATGCTCACAAGTATTTTTTGAATATGGACGCGCAAAGTCTGCTCGAGCAATTCGGTCCGCGAGAAGCAATGGAATATGACGTGGTGATCGTCGGCGGCGGACCGGCGGGTCTGTCGGCGGCTATTCGTCTGAAGCAGCGCGCGGCGGAAAAAGGCGTCGATATTGGTGTCTGCGTGCTCGAAAAGGGCTCGGAAATCGGGGCGCATATCCTCTCGGGCGCGGTGATGGACCCGCGCGCATTGAATGAACTGATTCCGGACTGGAAGGAAAAAGGCGCGCCTCTGGACGTCGAAGTGACGGAAGACCGCTTCCTGTTCCTTTCCGAAACTGCCGCGAAAGCCGTCCCGAACTGGGCGCTGCCGGACAATTTCAAGAATCACGGCAACTACGTGATCAGCCTGGCCAATGTCACGCGCTGGCTGGGTCAGCAGGCCGAAGCGCTGGGCGTCGAGATCTTCCCGGGTTTCGCAGCGGCGGAAGTGCTGTACAACGACGACGGCTCCGTGAAGGGCGTGGCGACCGGCAACCTGGGGATCGGCAAGGACGGCGAGCCGACGGAAAACTTCCAGCTTGGCATGGAACTGCACGCGAAGTACACGCTGTTCTGCGAAGGCGCGCGCGGGCATCTTGGCCGTCAGCTGTCGGACAAGTTCAGGCTGCGCGACGGCGCCGATCCGCAGGTCTATGGCATCGGCATCAAGGAACTGTGGGAAATCGATCCGTCGAAGCACAAGCCGGGCCTTGTGATTCACACGGCCGGCTGGCCGCTCGATGCGCAGACCTACGGCGGCTCGTTCCTCTACCACATTGACAACAATCAGGTGATGGTGGGTTTTGTGGTCGGTCTCGGCTATTCGAACCCGTACCTGTCACCGTTCGAAGAGTTTCAGCGCTACAAGACGCATCCGGAAATCCGCAAGTTCCTCGAAGGCGGCAAGCGTGTGTCGTATGGCGCACGCGCGATCACGGCCGGCGGGCTGATGTCGCTGCCGAAACTCGTGTTTCCGGGCGGCGCCTTGGTCGGCGACGACGCGGGCTTCCTGAACGCCTCGCGTATCAAGGGCTCGCACGCGGCGATCAAGACGGGCATGCTGGCCGCCGATGCCGCGTTCGATGCGGTGCAGGCGGGCCGTCAGTCAGATGAACTCGCCGCGTATCCCGAGTCGTTCAAGACCTCGTGGCTGCACACCGAGCTGTACCGGGCGCGCAATTTCAAGCAGTGGATGAGCAAGGGCCTGTACCTCGGCACGCTGATGGTGGGCATCGAACAGAAGCTGCTGGGCGGCAACGTGCCGTGGACGCTTCGTCACCAGCACTGGGATCACGAGACGCTGAAGCACGCATCTCAGTGCAAGCCGATCGAGTATCCGAAACCTGATGGCAAGCTCACATTCGACCGGCTCTCGTCGGTGTTCATCTCGAACACCGATCACGAAGAGAACCAGCCCGCGCATCTGACGTTGAAAGACCCGTCAGTGCCTGTCGATGTGAACCTGCAAACCTATGCGGGCCCCGAAGCACGCTTCTGTCCAACTGGGGTCTATGAATTTGTTTCTGGCGATGACGGGCCCCGCCTACAGATCAATGCGCAGAACTGCGTGCATTGCAAAACCTGTGATATCAAAGATCCGACGCAGAACATCGTGTGGGTCACGCCAGAGGGAGGAGGCGGCCCCAACTACCCCAACATGTAGACGGCGCGAACTGTACGCATTCAACTGAGGGGAGTTGACGTCGCTGCTTTGGACATGTTCATCTTCCAGATCTGTCTGGTCGCGTCGTCGATCATTCCGTGAAAGATGCCGATGACCTCGCTGAGTGTCACGCTCGCTGCGACGCGATGCTCGATCCAGAGCCCGTGAACGAGCGCAAGCGCTTGAATGGCGTGGATTCTTGCCATCGCGTGATCGCACCCAGCCTGCTGCAGATCGAAGATGAAGTTGGATCGCAAGCGCTTCGAAAATGCGGCGCAAAGTCGCTGCACTTCCGGATCGTGAGCCGACGAACTCCACATGTGCGGCCAAACGTTGGCTGCACCTGGGCTCATCACCTCATCACTGAAGCACAAGTCTGCCGTGAACTTCATCCGCTCGACGGGATCTTCGATGCCCCGCCGGCCACTCGTCAACTGATCACGCACCCTGCGAATCATATGTTCGAACGTTTTGTAGACGAGGCTCTTCTTGTTTTCAAAGTGATGGTGAACAAGGCCGACCGACACGTTTGCATGTTCGCTGACCCGTCGGATTGTCAAATTCTCGAGACCGACATCACCGACGACCGCCAGCGTCGCATCGATAAGCCTCAGCCGCATTCCCTCGTAGGGACCCGGATCTTGCTTCCGGTCATCCTTCGCAGCGGCTGCCGTCGTCGTCGTTGTTTGCATGGCTCCCTCGTCTGTTCTGTGCATCCGCCGTCCAGGCGAACCGCGTAAGTGCGCCAGTTTACCCCGAACGTCCATTAGGACCTGATTCGCTCAATCTGCCGCGAAGCGTTGGCAGCCTCGTTCGCGAACTGTTTTTTTCTGGCTATTTAACTGAACAAATGTTCATTGTTTGCTGGTGTGAGAAAGCGATGATGTTGAACGGTTGTTCATAGTATTGACGGCTGTGGCGTAGGTGAATACCCGCGTTTCTATCGAAAACCGATCATTTCTGGGTGAACTGCGTTGAAAAATTATTTTTGACATCGAAAAATCGCGTATATAGTGATCTTCACGTTGTTGTTATTGAACGGATGTTCAGCTTAAGGCTGACTAATACTGTTGATTAAATGCGGTTTGGGCTGATCGGTAGTTCAGCTTTCGGGCGCCGCGATCGGGCATTGATCCCCGTGGTGCGTAGTCGAAGCCCACCGACACCTAACGTGAAAATGTTTGCAGCTTCGGGCGGAGAGCCGCTGATGTTGCAAAGTCCGCCGACGCGCTAGTGCCACGGGACACAACGCAATAAGTAGTAGACCTTATTAGTAAGCGAGGGCAGAAATGAGAATCCAGCTTGAGCTGATGCTCAGACAAACGGCGGCGGCAAAGGATGTCCGTCGTCGTGACGCCAGGTTCTTTCTGCTTTGCGATACGACGAGGTAACAGTTCGAAGTTGGCAGTCCACATCAGGAGTGTTTTTCTTTTTTTAACCGCGACGATTGGCTTCACCGTGCCACTAGACGTCAATAGGAAGGACAAAAGCATGAAACTGGAAATCAAGCATTCAGCGAAGGTTGCGTTGCTGGTCGCGACGGCGGCTGTGAGTGTCACTGCTAGCGCTGCTGATCTCGTATTTGCGAGTTGGGGCGGCTCATATCAGGACGCCCAGATCGCAACGGCAGTGAAGCCATTTGCTGCGAAGGTGGGCACCAACGTGAAGAGTGACGTCTACAACGGCGGCATCGCGCAGATTCGCAGCCAGGTCCAAACCAACAACGTGACCTGGGACGTAGTCGACATCCAGATGGCCGATGCTATCCGGGCGTGCGATGAAGGGCTGCTGGAAAAAGTCAATGTCGCCGCGCTGCCTGCCGCCAAAAACGGAACGCCTGCGAAGTCGGATTTCCTGCCCGGCGGCGTCACGGACTGCATGGTTGGCAACGTAGCGTGGTCGACTGTCATCACCTATAACAAGGAAGCCTTCAAGAACGGCGAGCCGAAGACCGTTGCGGATTTCTTCGACCTGAAGAAATTTCCCGGCAAGCGGGGCCTGCGGAAATCGCCCGAAGCGGCTCTTGAATGGGCGCTGCTCGCTGATGGCGTAAAGCCGGCCGACGTGTACAAGGTGCTGGCTACACCGGCGGGCGTCAACCGCGCGTTCAAGAAACTGGATACGATCAAATCCTCGATCGTCTGGTGGGAGGCGGGCGCCCAGCCGCCCCAGCTCCTGGCCGACCGCGAGGTCTCGATGACGAGCGCTTACTGCAACCGCATCTGGACCGCCATTGCTCAGGACAAGAAGCCGTTCGGGTTCGTGTGGGATGGTGAAGTGAAGAACATCGAGGGCCTCGCGGTCGTGAAGGGCACCAAGAACCTGAAGGCCGCTCAGGACTTTCTTAACTTCTCAACATCGACGGAACAGCTCGCGAAGCTCGGTTCTGCAACTGCATTGGGACCGATGCGCAAATCGTCGATCTCCATGGTCGATCCCTCAGTCAGCCCGTATCTGCCGACCAACCCGGCAAACGAGAAGACAGCAGTCGACGTCGACGTAGCCTTCTGGGCAGACCATTCCGACGACCTGAATCAGAAGTTCGCAGTGTGGCTCGGCACCAAGTAACTGATCACGCGGGAGGGCGCGCTCATTTCGGAGAGGTCGCCCACCCGTTTGCGATGAGTGCAGTTGAGCGTGGCGCTTTCCTGATCCCGGTTGCGGGAGCGTCGCAGGCAGTCTGCGGCGCTCTTTGCGTTCAACTGTCGTTGCACAAGTTTCGCGAGCGGCGCCAATGCTTCCGTCGTGTGTGACAGTTCAGACAAGAAGGCACCACAGCGCGAGAAATGGCGATGTACGGGAGCGCATCGCGTGCAGCAAGTTTGGCGTGTTGTAGATGCCGCCGCCTGGACCGGGATCGATCCATTCACCATCGCCCTGCCGGAACTCGCCAGGACTCAGCAGTACGTATGCCTCCTGTGGCGGGTGACTGTGATCCGGATAGCGGGTATTGGGAAGCATGATCGTGATGCCAAGCTGCACATCACTTCGGCTTTCGGCTCCGCCAGGCCCGCAAACGAAGCCATTCGCGTGTCGTTCGACGTAATCTTGACTACCGTTGGCACCGGACGCTCTTCGGCGCCACCCGAGAAGCGGCTCAACCGACTTGAGTGCCTTTGCAATGTCACTGAATCTCGCATCTCCAGAAAGCGTCATTAGCGATGCGTCGAGCCATTCACAGGCCGGATAGCGTGTACCCAACCTCTGTCCGTCGTCCGACGGGACCTCCAGTCTTGCGAATACCGCTTCGGCCATCTTGCGGGCCTCGACGGGAAGAAGTTGTGACGCGAAGTGCTGTCGAGCGACATGGATGAATTCGTTCACAACGGCGGGGCGGGTTGTCATCATTACCTCGTGATTTAAGGCAGTGCAATAGCCAACGGCGAAATGTGGCGAGTCCGATGATGATCCGCGGCATCGGTTCTGCCCGTTACCTAAGCCGCGCTTATGATCAATACAACACGGGCCAAATCTGGCGGAGCGCCTGTTTGATCGGAGTATGTTGAATCTCGGATTGGTGGGTGGAGACCTGATCCGGGAAACCCGATCGGACGTGCCGCGGAACGCTGCAGTGCCCGGGCATAACCAGAACGGGCCGGGTGGGTATCTGGCACGACTGACGGGCGGCGGCGCTTCCACTGCACGCGGCGGCACTTCGCGCGACGCCGGGGAACATCACTATTGGCAACGATGTACGAATCGAGAAGATCATGACATTCAAACGCACTTTCCACGCCGTCGAGACTCACTCCGGTGAGCCGATGCGCGTGATTACGGGCGGCGTTCCCCATATTCCGGGCAACACCGTCTATGAGCAGATGAAGTGGCTCGAAGAAAACGATGACCAGATCCGCATGCTGATGCTGCGGGAACCGCGCGGCTATCCGCCGCTGTGCTGCAATCTGGTGGTGCCGGCGAAACATCCGGATGCGGCAGCGGGCTACATCATCATGGAGCAGGTCGAGTATCCGGTGATGAGCGGCGGCAACACGATCTCGGTTGCAACCGTGCTTCTGGAAACCGGGATGATTCCGATGCAGGAGCCGGTCACTGAGTTTCAACTGGAAGCGCCGGCAGGTTTGATCGGTATCAGGGCCGAGTGCAGCAACGGAAAGGTCACGTCGGTTACGTTCCGGAACGTGCCCGCATTTGCGGCCCACATCGAGAAGGTCATCGACGTGCCGCATCTCGGTAAGGTCACCGTGGATGTGGGTTGGGGCGGCATGTTCTACGTCATTGCCGACGTTCGCCAGTTCAAGGGGCTCGAGCTCAAGCCGGAGCACGGTCGTGAGATCACCAGAGTCTCTGCACTGATCCTCAAGGCGGCCCAGGAGCAGTTGCCCGTCGCACATCCGCACTATCCTGGATACGGCATCACGATCGCGCAACTGTCTGGTCCGACCGGCAATCCGAATGCAGACTGGAAGAACGCTGTCACGGTTGCAAGCGGGGAGATCGACTTTGATAACCCGGCAACATGGACGGGCGCTATCGACCGCTGCCCATGCGGAACGGGCACATCTGCGAAGATGGCCACGCTTCATGCGAAAGGCCAGCTGGATCTGAACCAGCCTTTCCGGCACGAGGGCGTGTTGGGAACCGTGTTCACGGGAAACCTCGTCGAGCAAGCGAAGATCGGTGACTTCGAGGCCGTCGTGCCAACGATCTCCGGCCGTTCGTGGATCTATGGCTACAACACGTATGTGCTTGACCCTGACGATCCCTTCGTGAACGGCTTCACGATGGGCGACATCTGGGCCTGACGCACGGCGGTCATGATGGACCGTCTATTGGTGGGCGTCCGCATGCATGTGGGCGATGCGAGTGCAGTGAGACGGCTCGGCTCGTCCACTGTTTGCACTTGGGTGATGAGACTATGAAATACGACAGTGAAGTCGCGCGGCGGATAGCATACGAGGCGATCACGACGTCCGGAGCAAATGAGGCGATCGCTCATTCGCTCACCGAGGCTGTGATATCGGCAGAGCTTGCCGGTAGCAAGGCGGTTGGCTTTGCTCACCTTCCGGACTATCTGGACGGCTTCGTGAAGGGCAGAATTGCTGTGAATGCCGAGCCGCAAGTGACGTTTCCGGCCCAGGCGGCCGTGCGGGTCGACGCGCAGCGCGGAATCGCACAGTTCGCATACGATCGCGTTTTTGATGAGGTCGTTGAAAGAGCGAACACATACGGCGTCGTCGTGCTCGCGGTATCCAACAGCTTCACGGTCGGTGAGCTTGGCTACTACACGCGGCGACTCGCGGAAGCAGGTCTTGTTGCTGTGGGAACTTGCAATGCAACAGCCCAGATGACCACGCTGGAAAGTGGAAAGGCTGTCTACGGCACCAATCCCGTTTCTTTCGCTGCGCCAGTGGCGAACGGTCGGCCTCTTGTCATCGATCAGGCGTCGAGTGCCACTGCGTTCGTCAATGTCCGAAGGGCTGCCGAAGCCGGAGAGACCCTACCCGAGGGCTGGGCGGTGGATGAGCATGGCGAGCCGACCACCGACGCGAAAGCGGCCATCAAGGGCCTATTGCTGGCATTTGGTGGCGCCCGGGGAGCCAACATCGCGATGATGATGGAGATTCTTGCGGCTGGCTTGACCGGGGCCAACTGGTCAATGGACGCGCCTCATTACGCGCAAGGAAGCGAGACGCCTGGCGTCGGGCTTTTCCTCGTGGCCTTGAAGGCAGACGTCTTTGCGGAAGGTTTCGAAGCTCGCCTCTCCGCGCAGATCGACAGACTGGCGCAAGCGGGTGTCCGCATTCCAGGTAGTCACATCAAGGTGCATGAGATCGACGTCGCCGACGACGTCATGGAGAAGGTGCGTTCGTTTGGGCGCGCCACCACGTAGATATGACGGGCGCCCGGTAGCCGTTGCGCCACAGGGCGATCGGCCGGCGTCAGGTGCTGCCCGACCTGACGCCGGCAGGCGGTCAGATGCCTTGTTCCTTCAGTTTCGCGTCATACCACCGGCAGAACTGGTCGAGTGCTGCCTCCGTGTACTTCGAGTAGGGTCCGGGGACGTAAGCAGGATCTTGCGTGCCACTGTGAGTGCCTTGCACAAGGTCGGCATCCTGCTGGTTGGTTGCGAGCCACACTTCAGTGAGAGTCTTCACGTCGTAATCGACGCCCTCCACGGCGTCTTCGTGAACGAGCCATTTCGTGCGAACGAGCGTCTTGTCCGGTGCGATCGGAAGAATGAAAGCGACAATCGAATGGTCACTCATCACATGGGTCCACGAATTGTGCCCCCACATATGAACGTCACCGAGATCGCGGCGCGTGAGGTCTCCCATGAGCTTCGTGCACGCCACCTTGGTGCTCATGGTTTGCGATTCGTTGCTTCCCGCGATCACGAGACGCTGGGTGCGGAAGTTCGTATGCACGCTTTCGTCGAGCGACTCGAAGATCGAGCAGATGTAGCCTTCGCTTTCCCAGTTCTCCTTGTTTGCCGCGTTGCGCGCCACGTAGGCGTGATACGAAGCCATCGCTTCCTCTCCGAGACCATCCGGACAAAAGCCGAAATCTTCCGGGAGGAACGAGTTGGTCAACTCGGGGTGAGTTCCTTCGCAGTGGTAGCACTCGCGATTGTTTTCCATCACCAGCTTCCAGTTGCCGTTCTCGATGAGCTCGGATTCGAAAGCGATCTTCGTGCGCTGCATCTGATGCGGCGCGAAGCGGGGTGTCATGACTTCTTCCAGCTTCGCGATGTCGGCCGGGGGTTCGTCGGACAGACAAACGAAGATATGCGCGCCGACCACTTTCGTTTGAACTGGGATCAGGCTCCGGCATTTCGCGTCGAAATCCGTGCCCATATGCGACGTGTGCCTCAGGCTGCCATCGAGGTCGTAGGTCCATTGATGATAAGGACAGACCAGCATGCCCACGCTCGTCTTTCCGGGCTCCTTCATGATGCGCGATCCGCGATGGCGGCAGACGTTCCGGTACGTTCGGATGTTTTCGTCGTCGTCGCGAACGATCATAATCGATGCTTTGCCGATCTCGACGGTCGACACGTCACCGGGTTCGGGTACGTCGGCCGTGACGCCGACAAGAATCCAGAGCTTGTTGAAGAAGACATCCTGATCGTTTTCGAAGACGTCCTGACGGCTGAAAATTTCGCCGGGGAATCCGCAGCCGGGCACCCGGCTGTCGAGCAGTTCACGATGGGTTTTGATGGGGATGACAGACACTTTTTTGCTCCAGTCACGTTGTATTTCAGCGGGCGAAGGCGTGAAGCCGCAATGCCAGTATTGAAGTGCAAATTTGGAGCGTCAACGGCCTTTATTGTGCTGCCGGTATTACTCCATGTTATGCGAACCTTTGCGTTCGCCAGGCTGCGGGCACTTGCGACTGGCGGCGGCTTCACCGGCGCCGGTCATCTGATTCGCTGTGGGGAGAACTCCGCCATTCTCGCAATGGGTCCGAGGGTTGATTGCACTTCATTACTCAGGTAGAGAGAGTGAGATGAAAATTACAAGAGGCCCCAAGGGATATCGACGGATCATTCCGTCAATGACGGCGCTCGTCGAATTCGAGGCGGTTGCGCGTCTGTCGAGCTTTACAAATGCAGCAGCGGAACTCGGGGTGAGTCAAGCCGCAGTGAGCCGGCAGGTCAGGTTCCTTGAAGAGACGCTCGACGTAAAGCTCTTTCACCGGTTGCATCGGTCGATATCGCTCACCGTCGAAGGGGAATCGCTTTACCTCGTCGTCGCCGAGTCGATGCAGAAGATTGCGGGTGTCTTCGATCGCCTGTCTACAGGGATAGAGCAGCAGGAACTGGTTCTTGCGTCCACCGCCGCCTTCTCTCAGCTTCGTCTTCTGCCGCGCCTGGCGAATCTGAAGAAGCTACAGCCTCGGTTGAAGCTCCGGTTGACGACCCAGATGTTCACCGCTGATCTACGGCATAACGAGGTGGATGTAGCCGTCAGGTTTGGTGATGGCACGTGGAGAGACGGTTCATCGACGTTGCTCTTCGATGAAGAGGTCTTCCCCGTATGTTCGCCGCGCTGGCTGCGGGAAAACGCGGCGCCTCGGTCCCTTGAAGAGCTGGCGCAACTTCCGCTGGTCGAATCCGACTCGACATCCGAGGGATGGATGGGATGGGATGAGTGGTTCGCGTCTGTTGGACACCGCCCACCAAAGCTCAACTATGCGCTCCGGTGCAGCATTTACACCGACGCAGTGCAGGCAGCCCGGTACGGCCAGGGCATTGCGCTCGGCTGGGGGCGGCTGGTCCATGATCTCCTGGTATCAGGCGAGTTGGTGAGACTGGAGACGGCTACATGCAAGATGCGGGACGGGTATTACGTCGTGGTGCCGCACGGCAGATCGATCACATCATCCATCACCGGACTCATCGAATGGCTGAATGAAGATCCGTCTCCGATCTGACTGGCTACACATAGCACTGGACGACCGCGCGAGTACGGCACGACTGCAATAACCTGAAGTAATGCGGCGAGAAAAAATCAAGTGTGGTAGCTGTCGAATTTCCATCCTATGAACAGGCGAAGGCGTGCGACGCTGACCGTGCCTGTCAGGAGGCAGCGACGTTTGCGTTACAGGCGTCGAAACGGGAGTTGCCGGCTCTGCAGGGTGAATTGAGCTAGATGCGTTTGAATCAGGACGGCTCGCGCCTTCGTCGGCATCGTGATACGACGAAGGCGCGGGCGCGGCAAACGCAACGTGACGGTTAAATTACCGTGTCGCGTGTGAGATGCGACAACTTGGATCGCACGTCCTTCCACTCGTCGGCGGCTGGTAGCGGGGGTTGCCGGGTCGTGATCGCTGGCCATTCTTTGGCGAGCGAGGCGTTGAGTTCGATGAAAGCGTGCTGCTCGCCTCCCGTGATCTCCTCGGCCGGGGCGATCGCATCGACCGGGCACTCGGGGGCGCAGACGCCGCAATCGATGCATTCGTCCGGGTCGATGACGAGAAAGTTCGGCCCTTCGCGGAAGCAGTCGGTGGGACAGACTTCGACACAGTCCGTATAGCGGCACTGGATGCAGCTCTCGGTTACAACGTACGCCATTTCTCCTCCGGGGCGTGGATTGAATCGGGCTGTGACCCGCGCAGGCGGGCCGCAGCGCCGAAGTTACGCTTCGATCGCGAGTGGCTGCGGCGTCTCTGATGTCGCGCCCGGCACATATCGGCCCGTGTGTCTCGTGACAAGCTGCAGGGTTTTGTGCGGTGCGTCCGTTTCGGTTTCGAAGAAGAACTTCTTTTCTCCGAATGCAGGCACGAGATCATGGAGCCACGTCGCATTGGGATCGAACTTCGCATAGAACGGACGACGGACCCACTCGGGCTTGCGCGCTTGCAGGAACTGCAGCGCGAACACCTTTTCTCCAGCGATCTCGACGATGCCGTCAATCACGACCTTGCCCGGAAATGCGCTCATCGAAGGTCCACGGACCGTGCGAGCCAGGCCCGATACGGAACTGTACGCGGACTGGAAGATCTCGTATGCGCGGGCGAGCGGCAACTGGAAATAGTGGCTCGGGCCCGTATCCCGCTCGACAAACATGTAGTAGGGAATGGCGCCGAGCCGTACGCCCGTCGTCCAAAGTTCTACCCAGCCCTTCGGATCTTCGTTGATATGGCGGATCAGTGGGGCCTGCATGCGCAGCGTCGCACCCGTCGATACGATTCGTTTCACAGCCCGCTGCGCGATAGCGGTTCGAAGCTCGGCCGGATGATTGTAGTGGCCCATGATCGCCAGGTTTTTACCGGCGGCCACAACCTTTTCGAACAGCCGCAGCAGATCATCCGAATCCTTGTCCGTCACGAAGCGCTGAGGCCAATAGGCTACGGACTTTGTGCCAATACGGATATTCTGGATATGCGCGAGCTCGGGGACGAGCAGCGGCTCGATGTAGCCCGCGAGCGAACGAGTGTTCATGATGAGCGGATCGCCACCGGTGATCAGCACGTCGGTAACCTCGGGGTGCAGCTTGAGATAGGCGACCAGTTCGCTCGATTCACGCGCATCGAATTTCAGATCGTCCATTCCGACGAACTGCGGCCAGCGGAAACAGAAGGTGCAGTACGCGTGACATGTCTGCCCGGCACTGGGAAAGAATAGGACCGTCTCCCTGTATTTGTGCTGCAGACCATTCACTGGCTGGCCGTTCATAAAAGGCACGTTGTGCGTCATCTGACCGGCGGGATGGGGATTCATCGCGAGCCGGATGCCACGAACGGCATCGTCGATGGCGGCGTCATCCTTCTTCACCAGTACGAGGTCTCTCAGGTTCGAGTAGTCGGATGGAGAAAGCATGTCCTGATGCGGAAACGTCAGACGGTAGATCGGATCGTCGGGGACATTGTTCCAGTCGATCAGTTCGTCCATCACGTACTGGTTGGTTCGGAACGGCATGACACGGGAGACGACCTGTACGGCTTCGCGAAGTTCTTCCGGGAGTAGCTGCCATTGAGGCGCCTGGCTGATCGTCTGGCGGGTATAAGGCTTGAACTTGGCAGGAAGTGAATCGGAAGTCATGAAGCATCCTCTATAAAGTGGAGTGTTGTATAAATAGGAATGCAAAGAAAATATGATATTCGCGCGCGCCAGATATATTGTGAAGCGAGCGCTACAACGCGGACCCACTCATCCGGATGACCAGAGAGCTAGTGAAGGCAATAGGACCGGGTACTTCCCGTATGTCATGGAAGTCATTGTTACTTCATGGTCGACGGGCAGCAAACGATATAAACTCGCAACGTTGTGCGTTTGAGGAATGAACGTGAGGCGAAGAATCCCGAGTATCGAAGCGCTGATCGCTTTTGAGGCAGCAGCGCGCCATCTGAGCTTTACCCGCAGCGCCGATGAGCTGGCTTTGACACAGAGCGCCGTCGGCCGTCAAGTGGCGAGCCTGGAGGATTATCTGGGCGTACCGCTGTTTAACCGTGTGAAGAAGAGGCTCAGCCTGACCGAGATAGGTGAGGTATATGCGAGGCAGGTTCGCGAAGATCTTGACCGGATAGAGCGGAATGCCCTGGCGGCAATGGCGCATCGGAACGCCGGCGGGATTCTTGAGCTTGCCGTCATTCCGACGTTCGCAACCCGGTGGCTGATTCCCCGGCTTCCACAGTTCTATGCGGAGCATGAACACGTTACGGTCAACCTGACGACACGGGCAGAACCATTCCTGTTCACAGACACGCCGTTTGACGCAGCTATTCACTTCGGCGATCCCGTATGGCCCGGGTCCATAACGACCTACCTCTTCGGTGAGGAGATGACGCCGGTTTGCAGTCCGCGACTATTGCAGGGAAGAAACTCGCTCGAGCCTCAGGACGTCCCTAAGTTTACGCTGCTTCACCAGTCAGCAAGACCGGATGCATGGCGGCAATGGCTCGCGCAGGCTGGCATTGCTGATGACATCGATTGCATGCGAGGGCAGCGTTATGAACTGTTCTCGATGCTCGTCGAAGCGGCGCGTGCCGGACTTGGCATTGCACTTGTTCCTCGGTTCTTTGTATCGCACGAGGTCGAGACGGGAGAACTGGTGCTACCGTTCAGCATGTCTCTACGGAGCGAAAAGGGATACTACTTTGTCTATCCCGAGTCCAAGCAGAATTCACCGCAACTGCAGGCGTTCGCGCACTGGCTGCTTGCGGAAGCCGGCAGATATGCCCAACGCGAGGCATGACGATGATGGTCCACGTGATCATGTCGACGTGGATCGCACACTCCTGTATGACGTTCAACGATCACGACATCTGATCCCAGTGTGCACGGCAGTTCAACGCACGTGATTAATGCGCCTTCTTTCGGCGTGCAGTGCGAGCCAGAAAATCAAAGCGCAGTTAAGCTCATCATTTGGGTTGCTGATATTAGCCGGAAGTCATGGCTTCCTCGGCATTATGAGAAGAGACTAAACCATCGAGGAAGCCGATCTCCTTTCCTTGTACGAAGGGGCGTGGGCTTTGACACGGTCCGCTGTTCGCTCGCAGGCGCTCGAGGCGCGAGCGCAATGATATTTCGATCGTAGCGGTGATTCCATGCATATCCGACAAGGTCTCCCTACTTCCGACGTGACCGCCGGGAAATACCCCACGTATCAACTTGGCTCGGGCTGGAATGCGATGCTGCCCGAGCGTCCAAAGTGTTCTCGAACGAGTATCCGGCGGTTCGGCACGATTGTGATCGGTGGTGGATACACGGGTCTTGCTGCCGCGCGCCGCATCGCAGAGATGCAGCCCGACCAGCCAGTGTTGGTGCTTGAAGCCTCGACCATAGGCGAAGGTTCGTCCGGGCGCAATTCGGGTTTCGTTATCAATCTGCCGCACAACACCAAGATGGGCGGCCACACCAGCCCGCTGGAAATTGCTCGCAAGCAGATTCGCCTGTATGACGCTGGTTTGCGTTGGCTTGAGCAGGTCGTTCGCGAACATCGGATTGACTGTAGCTGGAATCCGGCCGGAAAGTTCCATGCCGCAGCGAGCGATTCGGGCGTAGAGAATCTCAGCGTATCATTGGCTCAATACCGGGAATGGGGCGTGAACTTCGAAGAGTATGATCGCGATGCGCTGCGGGAAAAGCTCGGCACCGGCTACTACCGTTACGGATTTCATTCGCCCAATAATGTTTTCGTCCAGCCTGCCGCATTGATCCGGGGACTGGCAGATAGTCAGCCATCGAACGTCGTTCTGATCGAGAACGAGCCTGTCATTCAGCTTAGCGAATCCTCTCCGTTTCGGATCACCACATCCGAGGCGGAATACATGGCTGATCGAGTCATATTGGCCAACAACGGGTTCGCCAAAGCGTTAGGCATACTGCGTGACAGGCTGATCACGATCTTCACCTATGCGGCGGTCACTCCCAGGCTCTCCGAGTCGGAGCTGAAGAAACTCGGCGATACCCAAGAGTGGGGCGTCATACCCGCCAACCGTCTGGGCACGACATTGCGCCGTGTCCACGATGGACGATTCATGGTGCGCAGCGCCTATTCATATGAGCGGGAGCAGTCACCTTCCGATACGCTGGCTCAGCTGACGAGCTGCTATCAGCGCCGCTATCCGAACATGAAAGCTCATGATTTCGAGTATGTGTGGGGAGGGACAACGGCGTTGACACGCAACGGCGCCACGTTCTTTGGAGAGCTGCGTCCCGGCCTGTTCGCATCATTGGGATGCAATGGCGCCGGCGTGCTGAAAGGAACGACATACGGCAAGTTATTGGGCGAGATGGCCATGGGTGCCCAGTCTTCGCAACTGTCTGACGCGCTCAGTCTGGAAGGCCCGAGCTGGCTACCTCCGGAGCCGATCAGACGCATAGGCGTCGTTTCGTCGATCAAATACCAGGCCGCGCTCGCCGGTGCTGAACGCTAGTTTTCTATCGCCAACGACACGAAGAGGAGTGAAGATGCCCGAAATCAAGCGTAGCCATGTAGGGAAGCGTCTGTCCGAAGTCGCCATCCATCAGGGAACGATCTACCTTGCCGGTCAGGTACCTGAAGACATTACGCAGGACATGGCGGGTCAGACACGCCAGGTGTTGGCATCGATCGATGCACTACTTGCAGAACATGGGTCCGACAAATCACGCATTCTGTCATGCCAGATTTTTCTGTCCGATATGTCACAGGCTGCGGCGATGAATGAAGTGTGGGACGCGTGGGTGCCGTCGGGACACACGCCGCCGCGTGCGACGGTGGGGGCGACTCTGGCACAGCGCGAAAAGCTGATCGAAGTCGTGATCGTGGCGGCTGTCTAGATTCACGTGTCTGCCTTTAAACGGCACGCCGGTCTGCGACTGGGAGCGCGTGTGGCATTTAGACAAGACGGCTATATAGTTTAATGAACGGGCGGTGTTCGTAAGTCTTCCCTTATGAACAGTGCCCGTAGGTCATGGTGGCGAGCGGCGGACGCAGGTGCGTGTTCGCTTCGGGTGGCAGTTCGACATCCGCTTCGCGCTCGGCTCTCCAGTGCGCCGCTGTCGTTTGCTTCATGGATGGTGCGGGGCCAGACGGGCATGGCGCGTGCTGAAGCGGGGTGGCGTCTCACGAGACTACCCGAGGGGAGCGTACCTATGACGACCAATATCATTGTCCTGTTGAACGCGTTAATCGAAACGTCGAAAGACGGCGAGCGCGAATTCATGAAAGCAGCCAAGGAGGTGCGGCACTCGAGTGTGAACGATGCATTGCTCGAAAGTGCCGAACTCTGCTCGCGTGATGCGCGCGAACTGCATAACCTCGTGTTGGAGCTTGGCGGCAGGCCTAAAAGTGACGGCAGCGTGGCGGGTATGTTGCATCGCGGCTGGCTCGGTTTGAAGTCTGCAGTCGGCGGCCTCACCGATCATGCGATCCTTGCCGATTGCGAAAAGGAAGAAGATGCTGCAGAGAAGCGGTTTCACGATGCACTTGAGCAGGATCTGCCTGCTGATGTGAATGCCGTTGTCGAGCGGCTTTATCTGGGCCTGGCACAGGATCACGATCGCATTCGCGCGTTGCGCGATCAATATGCGCCGGTCAAAGCCTGAACGCAGCTGCCCGTGCAGAGTGGTATTCCCGTTCGTATGATTTGGGCGGTTCGTGTTTCTCGTGCGCGTCGAGGCGGGCATCCGGAGGTGCGCGATATGCGGTGGGACAAAAACGCTGTCTGAACGGTTAGAGGAATCTCGACCGCCTCGATCATGCACGGATGGTAGAAACTGCCGACCGTTGGCAGAATCTACCCGGCCTTTGATCAGCGAGCAGCTGCTGGGGAGCGTACCGGTTACTCCGAACCCTGAAGAACGGCCGGCCTATGGTGGTGAATGTTACGACGGCTTTGGAGCAGGCCCAGACATGACGACGCGCGAAGCGACAAGGGAGCACCAGGCGAAAACCCTCGCTCGGCATGTATCGACGCGGAGAACGAACTGAGGAAAATCATCGGGCACACATGCTGCGTCAATCGAGGCGGTCTATCGTCTACGCAGCTGGCCGCGTGGTGCGGCCAGCGGAGCCGAGATCCCGGGTCGCCTGCATAAAGGCGGCCCCTGTCGAAAAATAATGCCGCGTTCAGCCACGACACCCGATCCACCTCCAACAGCTGCCAGAGGCGGTAACGTGCTATCGCCACGAGAACCCATCCTGGTCTGCGCCACCGCTCGCACGTTTGGCGTTCGCTGTCGTCCTGGACAGTTGCAGGTCATCACGCTATGGCAGGTCATCGGTCAGTACGCGTCGCACGTGCGGCGCTGCCGCGCAGTGGCGAATAGCGGCGCGATCTACGAAGAAATGAGCCTGATTCTCACGTGGGTCCCGGACGACGCGCTGATCGCCATGGCAAACCGTCTTGCTGCGCTGCCGTGGGTGCTCGACGTATGGTTCTGCCCTTGATCGAATGATTGACCGACTTACGACCAGGGCAGCGCGAAGTCCGCGATGATACGGAGCGCCGTACCACGTCCCGCTCGCTGCCTTTCCACATCAGTTAGCGATTTGGGGCAATCGAGGGCGTCGTCGAGCTGTCCACCTCACGTGTCAGCGCGCGCAGCGGCTCGGCAATGGTGACGGCGTATGGCCTTGTGCCGTTCATCGCGCGCAGTGCCGCGGGCAGCGCTTCAATCTGCGCTTTGCAATAGACGCGAGCCTGATCGAGCGGCACCTGTGGCTGGATGCGCTGCCCCGCCTTGATGACGGGACTGAGCAGCGCCATGCCATCCTGTTGATCCGTTGCGAGGGTGAGCACATCGTGCAGCAGGTGGCCGCTTTCATCGACGTATCGATATACCTGCTTTCGGCCCGGCCAAGTGGCTTTGTGCTCCGAGCGTTTGCGACGTGCCCGACCGGCATATTCCTGCAGCTTGTAAACACAGTCCAGGTACGGTGCGTCAGCCGACGTGCCCACATGCGTGCCGACGCCATAACCATCGATAGGTGTGCCTTGTCGTTGCAGTGCTTCGAGCCGGTATTCATCCAGGTTTCCGCTTGCAAATATCTGCGTCTGCCGCAGCCCGCCCGCATCGAGAATGGCGCGTACGCGCCGCGCGTGTTCCCCAAGGTCGCCACTATCAATCCGTACCGCGCGGATTTCGATCCCATCGGTCCTGAGCCGGTGGGCGAGCGCGACAACCTTGCGGGCGGCCGCTTCGGTGTCGTATGTGTCGATCAGCAGGGTATTGTTCGCCTGGGCACGGGCGAATGCCTCGAACGCATCCAGTTCATCGTCATGCACCTGAATGAACGAATGCGCCATGGTGCCGAACAATGGGATGCCGAACCAGGCATTCGCCGGCACGGTTGCGGTGCCGGCAAATCCTGCCAGATAGCTGGCGCGTGCCGAGAGCAAGGCCGCTTCCGCTCCATGCGCCCGCCGTAGTCCGAAATCGATCACGGGCTTGTTCGCCGCAGCCTGCACACAACGGGCAGCCTTGCTGGCAACGAGCGTCTGGTAATGAAGCAGGTTGAGCAGCCGGCTCTCCACCAGTTGAGCCTCGCGCAGCGGCGCAGCAATCTGGAGCAACGGCTCGTTCGGAAAGCAGACTGTACCTTCGGGCATGGCCAGGACGTCGCCGGTGAAGTGCAGATCGGCAAGCGATGCGATGAATGCCGGGGTAAATCGCCCGCTTCGATGCAGCCAGTCGCGTTCATCGTCGCGCAGACGCAGCGCGGTCAGATACTCAATGGCCTGTTCCAGCCCCGCTGCGACAAGAAAATTGCGCTGCGGCGGTAGCGTCCGGACGAACAGCTCGAACACCGCAAGCCCGTTCATGCCACGCTCGAAATAAGTCTGCAGCATGGTGAGCTCGTACAGGTCGGTTAGCAGCGCACCGTCACAGGACGGCACGCCGGCTGTGTCATTGATCGGCATACGTTCCTCCTGATGCTCCGTGCAGGCGTTCTTGTCGCTCACAAGGTGCCGCAAACACCGGCGCCTTGAGATTGGCGAGCGCCACCGCGGGGCCGCGAACGTGATACCGCCCCTCGGCCACCGAATTGCGCCCGTACAGTTGTCGCAGCATTTCCTGTGCAGGCGGCGGTATGGCAGGCATCGTATCCGTGTTCGATGCCATCAGATCCGCAGGCTCGATGTGTTCGCCGGGCGGATACTCGTGCATCATCCGCGACCAGATCAGGTTGCGCGATTGAAGCAGCTAAAAGGCACGTGCCATCTGCCGGCCGTCGAGATAGCCCTGATCCCACATTAGCGCATCGGGATCAGCAGGTTCGTTTTACCCGCGAACAGGCCCAGTTCACCGGGCCTCGCGCGCGCATGCGATGTGCCTCGCAGTGATGCGGTGAGGTGGAGCCGGCTGCTCCTCGAGGTTATTAAGAACGGATTTGGGGGTATGGTTATTGCGCAATTGCGATCGCAGGCCGCGTCGCACGGCGTGATCCGGCGGCGTGCGCAGCAGGGAAGGAGCAGTGTAGTGCGAGAGAAATCAGCGCATCGAGACAGGCCGGGAAATCAGCGCGGCGTCCCGTCTGGAATTCGCGACACAGTTGCGGCTAGAGCTCGCCAAGGGGCTGCTGCGATGAGTGGGAATCGCGTACGACCGCCTGTCGCCGCGCTCATGCAGCGTCATCTCCAGCATCATTGGCCGACACATTGCAAAGCGGAAATATCTACGTCCTGATCCTGAGCAGCCGTAACCCAACCGCATGCGTAGAACGTCTACGCACAGTGATGTCTTTCCTTTTCCCAGGGACAACAGAGTGCTAGCCTTGTTTACGAATCGGGACTGATTTGGTACGGATTCGATGCGGTGAATCGGGGGAGGGACAGCCATGCTGCGGATGAGCAAGCTAGCCGACTATGCCACGGTGATCATGATCACGATGGCACGGGAGCCGGACACTGTGAAAAGTGCCGGCTGCCTCGCGGAAGCCACCGGCATCCCGGCCCCGACCGTGTCGAAAGTGATGAAGATGCTTGCGCGCGGTGGTGTGCTGGCGTCAGTGCGAGGCGTGAGCGGGGGCTATCAGCTCGCTCTGCCGCCGCAGCGGATCACGCTGTCCGATTTGATCGTGATCGTCGACGGTCCGTTCGGGATGACCGAGTGCAGCGCGTTTCCGGGGCTATGCACGCAGGAAGCGGTATGCAGCGCACGCGCCAACTGGCAGAAGGTCAACCGGCTGATACTCGAAGCGCTGAACCAGGTGTCGCTCGCCGATATGGCGGGTCCGACGCTGAGCGAAGTCGATATCAGCGCGATTCGCGCGCGAAGCCTGTTGCCGCTTCGGCATACGGGAATCGACCGCACGCGGCCGGTTTCAGTCTCGCAACATAGGACCGTCATCCGGCCCCAGCAACGTTGAAGGAGGACATGCATGAGTTCGACCACGTCCAGAATCGACGATCTGATCCGGCGCGAATACAAGCATGGGTTCGTGACCGATGTGCTGTCGGACACATTGCCACGTGGCGTGTCCGAGGACGTTATCCGGCTGATTTCAGAAAAGAAGAACGAACCCGAATTCATGCTCGAATGGCGGCTCGCTGCCTATCGGCACTGGCTGACGATGACCGAGCCGCACTGGGCCACCGTTGAGCACCCGCCGATCGATTATCAGGACATTGCCTATTATTCGGCGCCCGTTACACCGAAGGATCGCCCGAAGAGCCTGGAAGAGGTCGATCCGGAGTTGCTTCGCACGTACGAGAAACTGGGCGTGCCGCTGAAGGAGCGCGAGATTCTCGCGGGTGTCGCGGTGGATGCCGTGTTCGACAGCGTGTCGGTAGCGACCACATTTCGCGAAAAACTTGGTGCGCTCGGCATCGTGTTCTGTTCGTTTTCGGACGCGGTGCAGACACACCCTGAACTCGTGCGGCAATATCTCGGCTCGGTGGTGCCGCACACCGACAACTTCTTCGCTGCGCTGAACTCCGCAGTGTTTAGTGACGGATCGTTTTGCTACATCCCGCCGGGTGTGCATTGCCCGGTCGAACTCTCCACGTATTTCCGCATCAACGCCCAGAACACGGGGCAGTTCGAGCGCACGCTCATCATCGCGGACAAGGGGGCATACGTCAGTTATCTGGAGGGGTGTACCGCACCGATGCGCGATGAAAACCAGCTGCACGCCGCGGTGGTGGAACTGGTTGCGCTGGAGGGTGCGCAGATCCGCTATTCGACGGTGCAGAACTGGTATCCGGGCGATGCGCATGGGCGTGGTGGGATCTACAACTTCGTGACCAAGCGTGGCGATTGCCGCGAAGCGGACTCGAAAATTTCATGGACGCAGGTCGAAACCGGCTCCGCGATCACGTGGAAATACCCAAGCGTGATCCTGCAAGGCGACAACGCGGTCGGCGAATTCTATTCGGTGGCGCTCACCAACAACTATCAGCAGGCCGACACGGGAACAAAGATGACGCATCTGGGCCGCAACACACGCAGCACGATTTTGTCGAAAGGCATTTCTGCGGGCCACGGCAGTAACGCTTATCGCGGGCTCGTGAAAATCGCCCGCTCGGCGGAGGATGCCCGCAACTACACGCAGTGCGATTCGCTGCTGCTTGGCGATCGATGCAGTGCGCTCACGTTTCCGTATATCGAGGTGAAGAACCCGACTGCGAAGGTCGAACACGAGGCATCGACGTCGCGCATCGGCGAGGACCAGCTCTTCTACTGCCTGCAGCGCGGTTTGTCGGAGGAGGACGCGGTGTCGATGATCGTCAATGGCTTTTGCAAGGAAGTATTCAAGGAGCTGCCGATGGAGTTCGCAGTGGAAGCACAGAAGCTGCTCGGTGTGAGTCTGGAAGGCAGCATAGGCTGACGGTGCAACGATCATGCTTGAAATCAGCAATCTGAACGTTGAAGTGGAAGGCAAGCCCATTTTGTGCGGAGTGGATCTGCGCGTGAGGGCGGGCGAGGTGCACGCGATCATGGGCCCGAACGGTTCGGGCAAGAGCACGCTTGCGCACGTGCTGGCGGGCCATTCACATTACCGCGTGACGGGCGGCAGCGTGCAGTACGCGGGCCGTGATCTGCTCGCGCTTGCGCCAGAAGATCGCGCACGGGAAGGGCTTTTTCTCGCGTTTCAGTACCCGGTCGAAATACCGGGCGTGAGCAACGTGTACCTGTTGAAGGCCGCGTTGAATGAACAGCGCAAGCACCGCGGTGAGCCCGAAATGGACGCAATCGAGTTTCTGGAGGCGGTCAAGGAGAAGATGGCGCTCATGCAGATGGAGGAAAGCCTGCTGTATCGCGCTGTCAACGAAGGATTTTCGGGGGGCGAGAAGAAGCGCAACGAGATCCTGCAGATGGCGGTACTGGAGCCGCGCCTCGCGATTCTCGACGAGACCGATTCGGGCCTCGATATCGACGCGTTGCAGGTGGTGGCGCGGGGCATCAACCAGATGCGCAGCGCGGACCGCGCAATCGTGGTGGTGACGCATTATCAGCGTCTGCTCGAGTACGTCGTGCCCGATTACGTGCACGTGCTTTCGCACGGGCGCATTGCGAAATCCGGGACGCGCGAGCTGGCACTTGAACTGGAACGCAAGGGTTACGGCTGGCTTGATACCGATGGGTCGGCCGAGCCGCATTCCGAACCGTCTGGCGCCCGCTGACGCAAGGTGGTCACACGTGATATCGCGAGGAGCAGACGTCAAATGAATGAAGCGACGCTCGAGTACCTCAATCAAGCATTCGAGACCCTGTCGAGCATACTGCCAGGCGCGGAACGCCGCTGGTTGCGCAACGCACGGCGCCATGCGTTCGAGCAGTTCGAGGAGCTTGGCTTTCCTACGACGCAACTCGAAGACTGGAAGTACACGAATGTGGCCACCATCGCGAAGCGGTCGTGGCATTTCGCTTCGCCTCAAAGTGACCACATGGATGTTTCCGGCATCGTCGACGATCTCGTGCCCGACAAGGAGGTAGGCCGGCTCGTGTTCGTCAACGGCCGCCATATGCCGAGACTGTCGCGCATGCCGGCGTTGCCGGAGGCGGCATTCGTGGGCAGTCTGACACGCGCGATCCGCGAGGTGCCGGAGCGGCTTCGGGAAGTCATCGGGCAGCAGGCGCCGCGTGACGGTTTTGCGGCGTTGAATACGGCATTCCTGAGCGACGGATATGTACTCCTGTTGCCACCGGATTGTACGATCGAGACTCCGCTCGTCATGCTTTTTCTGACCGACGAAGCCGGCCTCGCGATACATCCTTTCAACGCGATACTGGCGGACGCGCGCTCGCGCTGCTCGGTTGTTGAGCAGTTCGTAGGCATCGCAGACGATGCGTATCTCCTCAACACGGTAACGAAGATAGTCGCCGGCGAGGAGGCGAACATCCAGCATTGCCGCGTCCAGCAGGAAGCGCGTAGCGCCTTTCACATCGCGCGCGTCGACGTCACGCAGCAGCGCGCGAGCCGCTTTACGTCACATTCGTTCGCGCTTGGCGGCGCGCTGTCACGCACGGAGATCGACACGGCGCTCCGGGCTTTCGATACATACGCCGAACTGAACGGGCTGTATTTCGTGGGCGCGCGGCAGCATGTCGATCATCACACGCGCATCGATCACGAGAAGCCGGATGGCACGAGCCGCGAATACTATCGCGGCGTGCTCGACGGCGCATCGCATGGCGTATTCAACGGGAACGTGATCGTGCGTAAGGACGCGCAGCGGACCGACACGCATCAGGCGAACTACAACCTCCTGCTATCGCGCGACGCGCAAATCGACACGAAGCCGCAACTTGAAATTCACGCCGACGACGTGAAATGTACGCATGGCGCAACTGTCGGTCAGCTCGACGAGAACCAGTTGTTCTATCTGCGCTCGCGTGGCATCGACGAACGCATTGCGCGGGCTTTGCTCGTATGGGGGTTTGCGCGCGACAGCGTGGAGCGGGTGAATATCGGCGCGGTGCGCAGCAGACTCAAGAAACTGCTGCTGGCGCGTGTGCCGGAAGGCGAGTATATGCGGGGGCTGATATGAAGCCGTTCGAACCTGTGTGCGTCCCGGACTCCGATACGGTTGCGCGCTGGCGAAGCGATTTTCCGATTCTGCGCGAACGTGTGCGCGGCGCGCCGCTGGTCTATCTCGACAATGGGGCGACAACCCAGAAGCCTTCGGCCGTGATCGATGCGGAACGCGCGTATTACGAGCACATGAACGCCAACGTGCATCGCGGCGTGCATCACCTGTCGCAGTGCGCCACTGACGCCTACGAAGCCGCGCGTGCCCGGATTGCCCGCTTCGTCAATGCCGCCAGGGCAGAGGAAATCGTGTACGTCCGCGGTACGACGGAGGCGATCAATCTCGTCGCGCAAAGCTATCTGCGTCCACTCGCGAAACCTGGTGACGAGATCCTGATCAGCGCGATGGAGCATCACTCGAACATCGTGCCGTGGCAACTGCTGTGCGAGCAGACGAGCGCGGTGCTGAAGGTCGTGCCGATCGATGACAGCGGCACGCTCGATGTCGATGCATACGTGCGGATGCTCGGCGAGCGCACGCGCATGGTGTCGATCGCGCATGTATCGAATGCGCTAGGCACCGTCAACCCGGTCGCGCGGCTGATCGAAATCGCGCATGCGCGCGGCGTGCCGGTGCTGGTCGACGGTGCGCAAGCCATTGCGCACCTGCCCGTCGACGTGCGGGCGCTCGATTGCGATTTCTATGCGTTCTCGGGGCACAAGGTGTATGGGCCGACGGGAATCGGCGCGCTATACGCGCGCGCGGACAAGCTGGAAGCGATGCCGCCTTGGCAAGGCGGTGGCGACATGATTCGCTCGGTGACGTTCGAGAAGACCGATTACAACGCCATTCCATGGAAATTCGAGGCGGGCACGCCGAACATCTGCGGTGCGATCGCTCTCGCAGTGGCGCTCGACTATGTGAGCGCAATCGGTGCCGATACGATCGGCGCACACGAGGCCGACCTGCTTGCGTATGCGACGGGTGCAATGCGTGCCGTCCCGCATCTGCGGCTGATCGGCACCGCGCACGAAAAGGCGGCCATTGTGTCGTTTGTGCTCGACCACGTGCACGCGCACGACGTCGGCACGATCCTCGATCATCAAGGCGTCGCGGTGCGCGCGGGCCATCATTGCGCTATGCCGGTAATGCAGCGCTATGGCGTACCGGCAACCGTGCGCGCTTCGTTCGCGCTGTACAACACGCGGGCCGAAGTCGATGCGCTCGTCGAAGGAATAGCGCGTGTGCATGAGGTGTTTGGGCAATGAGCAGTTTGCGTGATCTCTATCAGGAAGTCATTTTCGACCACTACCGGCGGCCGAGAAACTGTCATGCGCTGGCCAATGCAAATCACCGGGCGGAAGGATACAACCCGCTATGCGGAGATCGCATCACGCTGTATCTGCGCATCGAAAACGGTGTCGTGAAAGACGCGGGGTTCGAGGGGACAGGCTGCGCGATCGCCATCGCATCGGCTTCGCTGATGACGGAGTCGCTGAAGGGCCGCAGCGAGCAGGAAGTGGAGGCGCTCTTCGGTTCGTTCCACGACATGGTGACGACACCGGCGGACACACCCGCTGCAAACGAGGCAGGTCTCGGCAAGCTCGCGGCGCTTTCGGGCGTGCGCGAGTTTCCGGCGCGCGTGAAGTGCGCGACGCTCGCATGGCATACGCTGCACGCGGCTTTGCACGACGAGCACGGCACGATATCGACGGAATGATGCAATGAGGCGAAAGGACATGACTGGGTTCGACTGGTTCAAACGGGCCGACGCGCTGGAGTCTGGTGACGGCGATCTGCGCTTGCGCGTGATCGAAGCGTTGCGTACGGTGTTCGATCCGGAGATTCCCGTGAACATCTATGATCTCGGGCTGGTGTATGACATGGACGTTGACGACGAAGCAGGCACGGTGGCGATCCGCATGACGCTGACCGCGCCGGGTTGTCCCGTCGCGCAGACGTTTCCCGCGACGGTCGAGGATGCCGTGTATTCGGTGACAGGCGTGAACAGCGTACGAGTGGAACTGGTGTGGGAACCGCCGTGGACGAAAGAGCGGATGTCCGAGGCCGCGCGTTTGCAGCTGGGGATGCTTTGACATGTCGGACTGGGTCGATGTCGCGGCGATGACCGATTTCCCGCCGGGTTCGGTGCGCAGTGTCGATGTAGACGGCGCGCAAGTGGCGGTGTTCAATCTGGATGGCACCTGTTACGCGATCGAGGATGTCTGCACGCACGACGGCGGCATCCTGACTGGCGGCGAGGTAGAAGACGACGTGGTCGTGTGTCCGCGGCATGGCGCGCGCTTCTGCATCAGGACGGGCCGGGTACTTGCACCGCCGGCCTATGAAGACGTGGCCGTATTTCCTGTCCGCGTCGAGGCCGGCATCGTGCAGGTGCGCGACGCACGGTGGGACGAGCGCGGCTTCTGAAGAGCCAACGCATTGCAGCGCGCTCACGGGAACTTCGTGATCAGGTGGCGGGATTGCGCCATCCTGTCGTTTGGATCGACAAGCGAAAGCTCGTGCAAAAGGGGCATTGCCCTGTGATGAGATATGGTTGTTTCACCCTTTGCGTGACGCTGGCCATCAGTGCCCTGAATTGCGAAGCCTCCGGGCAGCATGAGAACGTGTCGGGCCGCCACATACCTCTGGCCACTGGAAGCAACGTACAGGTGACGCTCGCTGCAAAAGGTCCCTTCTTCGACATCACGAAATTCGGCGCGATTTCGAATGGTCCCGCGCTCGCCAATCAGACCGCGATCAATAACGCCATTGCGACGGCCGCTCGCGCCGGAGGCACGGTCGTCATTCCCGCGGGCGTGTTCAAAACCTACACGGTCCATCTGGCCAGCAACGTCGGGTTGCACTTCGCATCGAAGCGTTCCGTTTTGCGCGCGGCCGTGCCAGGGACGGGAGCAGGCGAGGATGGCGGCTTCTATGACGCGCCCGAGCCGAATCCCTATGTCGGGCTTCAGGACGAAGGCCACAGTCACTGGGCGAACAGCCTGATTGTCGGCGATAACGTCAAGCACATCATGATTTCAGGCCCGGGACTGATCGACGGCAGCTATCTCGGGCCAGGCGGCAAGACCGTGAAGGTCCTGACGAGCGCGGATTCTGCGGAAGTGACTGAGCGCACCGCTGCCGGCAAACCCGGCGGCGCCAACAAAGCCATCGCGCTAAAGAATGCCGCGGACGTCATCTTCCGCGACTTCAAGATCAAATACGGCGGTCATTTCGGCATTCTCGGGACAGGAGTCAGGAATTGGACCATCGACGACATTCTTGTCGACAGCAATCGGGATGGTATCGACATCGACGCATCGCAGGACATCACCATCAGAAATTCGACGTTCAACACCATCAATGACGACGCGATCGTGCTCAAAGGCACGTTTGCGCTGGGCAGATATGCGCCGACACGTAACGTGCTGATCGAAAACTGCACGGTAAGCGGCTATGACACGGGCTCGGTACTGGACAAGATCTACAGCGTCCAGCAAATCGGACCGAACGACGGGCCAACAGGTCGAATCAAGCTGGGCACGGAAAGTACAACCGGGTTCGATACGGTGACTGTCCGTCATGTCACATTCGATCGTTCAAGGGGTTTCGCGCTGGAGTCGGTCGATGGAGCAGCGCTGAAGAACGTCATATTCACAGACGTGACGATGAAGCATGTTATGGGTGCGCCGATATTCATCGTACTCGGCGATCGCGGCCGCAGTCCTGTCACCGGGGACAGCAGCGATGAATCACTAGCGCCTGCCGACACGGTGCGCCTCGACGATCGCAATTGGGTTCTGCCGAATAGACCTTCTTACGGAACCTATCCAGCCGTTCGCTATATCCCGTCATACGATCGCGACCAGATTGTTTCCGTTGGAGGCGGGAGCAATTTCGCGGTTGTGAATCAGACTGCTCCAACGCGATTGAACGCTGTATCGGTTCGACCTCTTGATCCTCTATACGCCAATGCGGTCGGCGCGCCGTTCGCAACTTTGGAAAACGTTGAGATCAATAATGTAAAAATCAACGATTCGGACCCACGCTATCCGATCATCATCGCCGGTCTGGTCAATCATCCCGTCCGCAACGTGAGCATCAGGAACCTGAGTGTCGAATTCAGGGGCGGGCTGAAAATGCAGGACGCCGTCGAACAGCGGCAAGTCAACCAGCCGCGAGACTACACCGCCTACCAGGCAGAGCCCGACACCGGCTCGGTCATCTGGATGGTGAACGGCTCGTCAGCGGATCACAATGAGGCGTTGCTGCCGCGTATCAGCTGGGACCCGAAAGCGAAGGACGGGAAAGGCGCCTGGGTGGACGATCCGTACAACATCCCCGAGGCGCCCCGTGAATATCCGGAGCCCAGCATGTTCGGCATTCTTCCCGCCTATGGCCTTTACGCTCGTCACGTGCACGGCTTGAAGATGCGCAACGTCAAACTCTCTTATGGCGTCGAAGACGAGCGGCCACCTGTTGTACTGGATGATGTTCACGACAGCAGCTTTATTGGATTCTCGGCAATGGCAAAACCCGGAATGCCAGAGTTTGTCATGGTCGCCAATGCGAGAAAGCGCGAAGCGGAGAGCGAGTTTGTACCGAACGTACCGTATCGCATGACGACGGTCAGCAATGTGTTCACGCCGCCGGGGGTAACGAAACAGGCTGTCGCCATTCTGCGACCCGCGCCGGGCACACCGCCGGACCGCTTGTATGGCTATCCGACCGTGCCGAGCGCCGTGCATCCGTATGGCTACGCGATTCCCAATACCTCGTATCGTCTGCCGCCGACGGTACATCCGGGTCTGAATCCGTAAAGACATACGGTGCGACCTCGACCTTCGCGGCCATCAAATCCACGTTTTTGACGGGAATTGGAAACGCTCTTCGAGGAGGCCGCCTACGGCGATCTTCACGGGCTCGATTGGGGCGAATCGAGTTCCTCTACAGCTTTGGCTTAGCCTTGTCGGAGTTCCCAAACGCCGGCCGGCGGCGTGTTGCGCCAGATGACACGCCGCCAGCGCCAGGTGAGGCTCGTCGGGACATCAAATGGCGTTCTAGGCTGATAGGTGAACTGCACGAGGCTGCGCGCGACATTCTGCATGAGAAACCTTGCCAGAATCACCGTCGTCGGGTGAATGACTTCCTTCGGCAGCGAGCGAAACGGCAGCGCCGAGACGATCAGGGCGCGCTCCGGCAATGAATCCAGAATCTGCGCCTGTTCGTGAAAGGAGCCAGCGACAACTTCGATGCCGGGATGTCGCGCGGCAAGCTTGCCAGCCAGTGCCGGGTCCAGTTCGAAGGCTATCAGCCTTGCAGAAGGGTTGCGCTCGATAAGCGCATCGGTAATGACGCCCGTGCCGGCGCCAAGTTCAATAATCGTATCAAACTGATCGGCCGGCTGCGCCATTGCGCGCGCCAGATACGGGGAAGATGGAGCGATCGCGCCCACGGCAGCGGGGTTCTTCAGCCAGTGTTTGATGAAGTGAATGTTCACGGAGTTAAAGGCTACAGCGTCTACAGGCCAAAACAGGGACAGCGTCCAGATTTGGACACAGCGGGAGAGCAGCAATCATCGTGCCTGCTACAGGGTCCGTTCGCAGGCACGACACTGGGTGAATTCGGCAGGAGATCATCAAGACGAGGCGCCCCAATGTCGCGACCCACTGCATGACGGGCGCATCATCATGAACAACACTTTGGTCTGGCAGATCGCGGCTAGTGCTGTATTGCTTCGTGAGAGGCCAAGTGACGCAATTGAATTGACGCGCGCTCACGAGGCGCTGTCCGCAATCTCAGGAGAGCCCTGCAAGTTCGGGATTCAACTCGATATGCAATACGACGAGCCAACGCCTTGGACAGTTGTCGGCAATCTTCAGCACGTCGTCGTATCTGGCATGCCGCGTGCCGATGTAGCCCTCGTCCTTCGCGTTGCACCACGCACGCCGGGCATCGGCCTGCAGCCAGTAGCCAACAAGCACGTACGTCACGCAGCTGAAGATCAACGTGTGCAACATCGCCAGACCAGGATCGACCTGCTGCGCGGCATACACAAAGGCGGTGGTCAACACCTGATTGGCCGCGACGGTCATGAGCACGAGCTTCAGCCAGCCGCGCTTGCGCATCGCGGCCTTAAGGCGAGCGCTGTCCTGCGGGTCTTTGTGTGCTGAATCATCCTGCTCGCGGGACCGTTTGCGTCTGTCTTCGTCGTTCATGCGTGGGCGAAGGGCGTTTTGCTCGCGGTTGTGGCGCGGTGTTTCGACATGACATTCCTCCGGACCTCTTCGGTCATCCGAAGTCTAGGGTTGACGTCGACGTGCCACAAGAAAAAATGTCGTAAAGACTTGCGCGAAACTCGCCGCTACACGTTCCATCGGTACCGAAGCGGTTGCTTCGAAGAAACGCGGAGTCGGACTCGCAAAGTCAGAGATCGGCGGCGCAAAGCGTGATCCGCTCTCCCGTACCCGGCAAGCGTTTCTCGGCGATTGCTTTCCGAATACGGTGTTTGCCAAGCCCGAACGCGAGCACCAGCTGCTTTGGCGATTCATCCGCCGCACCGAGTCCTTCGCAAACCACTTCGGCGGGCAGCGCGAACGCGCAGTATCCCCATCCGAAACGGTACGCTGAAAACCACACGGACGAGTCCGCAGTGATGATGGCTTCGGTGAATTGGGTCTCGGGTTGATCTTTAGCAAGCACCTTTCCGTCCGATGTCAAAGAGTACGGTAGATCCAGCACGATCCGGATCTCTCATCTCAAGTAGCGCCTGGCTGACGCAAGCGCTCGTAGAAACACACACAGCGTATGTCCGAACCATTCGCCACGTGCTGTCTTCGCCCCCAAACCATCTGACGTGTTCCTACAAGCGCTTGCAACAGCCGTCTAAGAAAAGAACGCGAACGGCAAGATCGCGGCGACATAGACCGAGATTCCGAACGTAGCAAAGCCCAGGCTGATCGCCAGCAACGCGAGAACACTAGCGGCGACTGCCAGTCCGAAGCACCAGCGGTGTTGAATCCGGCGGCCCGTGAATATGCTTCTGTCGGGAGTCGCTTTAGCGACAGTCTCCGCTGCGTTTTTGTATTGGCGAAACCTCAACCGAAACACGTGGAACCTCGCTTTTCAAGGTTGAGATTCTGCCAAATGCCGTATAAGGAATTCGTAAAACCATAGGCTCGCGCTGTTAATGCACTATATGTGAGTGCGCAGCCATGATTGATCTTCTAGCCGACATTCATCGGCAACACTACCATTTGCCGGCCCTGCAAATGAAGGCATGTCTGTATTTCGACGGGTGTCTGGTTGTGAAGCCATGCTGTCAGGAAATTGACGCGCTTGAAGATCAGCTTGCTGGCAAAGCGCACGCTATTTGGAAACTCATCCATCGTGGTTTCGGCCAGCTTCATGAACTCGCCGATCAGATGCGTGCCGAAGGCAATCCGGTAGTCGGAGGCGATGCCATGCCGCCTGCAATGCGCGGCGTAATAGTCGAGCGACGAAGTGATCGTCTGCCGCAGTTTCCCCAGATGCTCTGCACCTCCGTGGTTTTGCGCATCCACTTCGCCGACGGCGAAAAAGATGATGTTCCTGAAGTGTCCGGGAAACAGCCGGTTCACCCACAATAATGCAAGCATGCATGCTTGCGCCCCGATGCTTGCCGACGAGCAGGATCGCGGTGGGCAAGGACGGGTCGGGTTTGGCCGGCGCCGCATCGGCATCGACTTCAGGCGCAGCGCCTGCAAACAGGCGATCCTGTTTTGCGATCTGGGCGCGTGTCGCTGTAGTGACGCTTGACGAGCAAGCACAGCGCGACCACGGCACTCGTCGCGAGCAGCCAGCATGTGGCCGAACGCGCGTGCAATACGCGCAAGGCGGCGCGCTGCGAATCGAACAATCAGATTCGAGAAGATGTCATCGTCGCGCCTTCATTGTCGAGTTCTTTTCATCAGCTTTCGGGTGCATCGTTGAACGCGGCAGCCGTGCCGGGAATACCTTGCGTCTGCCGGCTGCGCGCCAGTTCGTCGCGCAGCGCCTGCGTCTTTGCGGCCGTCGCAACGGGTTTGCGTGCAGGCGTCAAGGCGGGAAGGATGTAGTCGTTGACCATCCGGCGATACTGGTTCAGATAGGTCGCATCGCGCAGTCCGCCATCCGTCGGCAGCAGGCTCGTCATCACGACGACGGCATGCTGCGCGGGCAGCACTGTAATGAACTGTCCTTTGAAGCCCATCGCGCCGAACTCTGGCTGTCCCTTCTCGACCACGTGCTGGATCCAGCAGTAGTAGCCGTAGTCGTCGGCGGCGGGCGAGGGCGTCGTCATCTGTTTGATCCATGCTTGCGGCACGATCTGCCTGCCTCGCCAGCGTCCGTTGTCGAGCAGCAGCATGCCGATCTTCGCCATGTCGACGGCGCGCAGCCGCAGTCCCCAACCGCCGGATACGGCGCCTGTCTGATCGGCGCCCGTCCAGCGGTAATGCGACATGCCGAGCGGTCCGAACAGCTTGTCGCGCGCGAACTCGTCTTCGCGTTGGTGTGCCGCAACCGCGACGGCTGTGCCCGCGAGCACGGGATTCACGTCGATATAGTCGAAGCGCGTGCCGGGCGTCGTTGCAGCGTGGCTCGTCACCGCGACGCGCAGCCGGTCCGGCGCGCTGTAGTAGAGCGGGTCCGTGCCTTCGCGCGTCTGATAGCTGAGGCCGCTCGACATCGACATCAGATGGCGCAGTTCGATATCCTGCTTGTCCGCGAGTTCACTCGCGAGGTCGGGCCGTGCCTGTGCGATCAGCGGCGCGACTTTCGTCGATGGGCTGAGCTTGCCTTCGCCTTCGAGGATGCCCGCGAGCAGCGACGTGATCGTCTTCGTGACGGAATACAGCTCGTAGTTGTTGTCGCGCGTGAGTCCGCCGCTGTATCGCTCGAATACGATCTTGCCGTCCTTCACGACCACGAGGCTTCTCACATCCATCCGGTCGCCGCGCAGCCATTCCGACATGCGCACGAGCGGCTGCGAATCGACGCCAACCGATTCGGGCGCGACTGTCGGCATGTCCTGCGACGCTGCGCCTGCCGCGTGCGCATGTCCCGTCGAACCGACGACGAATGCTGTTGCTGTCGCCATCGTGCACAACGCGTGAGGAATTTTCATCGCTTGCTCCTTCGTCGTGCGGCGCGCGAGCGCACCGCGTCAGGTCAATGCAGAGTCAATCCAGGCAGGGCTTGCCGGCGGGCAAGAAGCGTCCGCGTCCGGCAGTCGTTGTCACGAGCTTGCCGTCCTCGACGAGCACCTCGCCGCGCGAGAGGCAATGGCGCGGCCAGCCCGTCACCTCGATGCCCTCATAGGGCGTGTAATCGACAGCGTGATGCAGCGATGCATTGCCGATCTTCACGCGCTTTTCCGGGTCCCATACGACGATATCGGCATCCGCGCCCACTGCAATCGTGCCCTTGCGCGGGTAGAGACCATAGAGCTTCGCCGGACGCAGCGAGGTCAGCTCGACGAACTGGTGCAGCGAGAGCCGCCCTTGCCGCACGCCGTCGAATAGCAGCGGCAGACGCGTTTCGAGTCCGGGAATGCCGTTCGGTATGTGATCGAACGAGACCTGCTTGCCGCCGGGCTTCTTGCCTTGCGGATCGTCGTAGGAGAAGGGCGCGTGATCCGACGACACAATCGAGAACACGCCCTGGCGCAGTGCTCTCCACACTGCCTGCTGGTTCGCCGGATCGCGCGGCGGAGGACTGCACACGCACTTCGCGCCCTCGTACTCGCCGCAGCCCAGATCGGCAGCCGTGAGGTACATGTACTGCGGACAGGTCTCGGCGAGAATCGGCAGGCCGCGCGACTGGCCCCAGCGAATCTGCTCGATGGCGTCGGCACCCGACACATGCACAATGAGAATCGGCACGTCGACTAGTTCCGCGAATGCGATCGCGCGATGCGTGGCCTCGCGTTCGACGACGGCGGGCCGCGCATGCGCGTGAAAGTGCGGCGCCTGATGCCCGTTTCCGAGCAGCCGCTCGGTCAGCCAGCCGATGCAGTCCGAGTTCTCCGCATGAACCATCACGAGCGCGCCGTGTTGCCTCGCGACCGAGAGCACGTCGAGCATCTCGCGATCGTTGAGCTTGAGATCGTCGTAGGTCATGTAGACCTTGAACGATGTGTAGCCGTCGGCGATGAGGCGCGGCAGCTCTTCGGCGAGTACATGCGGCGTCGGATCGGCGACGATCAGATGAAAGCCGTAATCGATCAGCGCACGACCTTCGGCGCGCCGGTGATAGTCGTCCACTGCGGCCTGCAACGTCTGTCCCTTGTGCTGCGCGGCGAACGGGATCACCGTGGTCGTGCCGCCGCAGACCGCCGAGCGCGTGCCCGTGAAAAAGTCATCGGCCATGCGCAAGCCGTCGGGCATCGGCTGATCGAGATGGCAGTGCCCGTCCACGCCGCCCGGCAGCACCAGCATTCCGCTCGCGTCGAGTTCGCGCGGCGCGCGCGGCAGACCTTGCCCGAGCATCGCCACGCGACCGTCGCGAATGCCGATGTCGCACGAAAACCGGTCCGACGCAGTGACGACGTCGGCGTGACGGATCACGAAATCGAGATCGTTCGACATGGCCGTTTCCTTAGATCACTTCGCTGAACAGGCGCCCCCAGCCAGCCACGCGGCGGGTGTCGTAATCGGCGAGTTGCAGCGACTTCCATACGACTGTCGAGATCGTGTCGTAAATCGGAATGCCCGTTTCTTCTTCGAGCTCGGGGACGAGATGCGCGGCCTTCAGGTTCGTGCAAAAGATCGAGATCGCGCGCGGCTTCGATTCGGCCACTTCGCGCACCATGCGACGGATTTCGTCGGGCGTCACCTCGGAGAACGAGAAGTTCACCTTCAGGTTCAGATGCCGCTCGGCGATGCAGTGCAAGTTCTCGCCGCGGTAATTGGCGACGATCTTCTCCTGCACGTCGTCGAGATACGGTGTGACGAGACCGAATTCGTTTGCACGGGTCTTCTTGAGGATCTCGTTCAGGGCGAGCACCGATGTGGTCGCGGGAATGCCCGTCGCCTCCGTGATGCGCCGGCACAACCGCTCGTCGGCTTCGAAGCCAAGCCATCCGGACGACGTGCCGTTCCAGGCGATCACGTCGACTTTCGCGTCGGCGAGCAGTTGCGCCGCTTGCAGGATCTTCGAATCGTCGAACTGGCCGAGTGCGTGATCGGCGAGCGAAATCTCCGTGACGGGAAAGCGGGCGAAGTGCGCGGAGACGTCAGGCAGGCTGGACACCATCGCGCTCGTCAGCGGTTCGAGCGACGTGTTGGAAGAAGGCGTGAGCATGCCGAGCAAGGTACGTTTTTTCATCGTGGTATCTCCGATGTGATGAATGTGAGTCGAAGCAATAAGGCGGAAGCAATACGTCGAGCGCAAGGGCCCGTCAGACAGGAATCTTCTTTTCGTAATCGATTGCGCTCGAGCACAGCAGCAGACCGATGCCGGCCGCTGCGAAGAACATCAGCGCGAGGAAGTACGAGTGAGTGAACTGCACGATCGCGCCGACGATGATCGGCACCGTGATGCCGCCGATATTGCCGCCGAGATTCATGAAGCCGCCGAGAAAGCCGATCTTGTTGCGCGTGCCGAGCGACGACGGAATGCACCAGTAGAGTCCGCACCAGCGCAGGAAGAAGAGCGTTGTCGAGAGCAGGGCGACCACGACAACCGGATTGGTGACGTAAGCGACCGAGAAGATCGATGCAGTGGCAACCAGCGCCGCGATGCCGAACAACGTGCGCATCACGACGTTGGGACGGCCGCCCGCGGCCTTCCACTTGTCGGCGATCCAGCCGCCGATCAGCTCGCCGATGAAGCCGCTGAAAAAGATGATGAAGCTCGATCCGCCCATCTGCTTGATGTCGAAGCCGTGGACCATGTGCAGGTAGTTCGGCATCCACGTGAGCAGGCCGTAGAACACGCTGTTGAAGCACATCCAGCCGAAAAACATGCCCCACACCGAGCGGTACTTGAGGAAGTCGCGCGTGCGTCCGGAGAGCGACGGCGGTTCGAGCGCCGCGTCGCGCGCATGCGATTCGTCGATGTACGCAGCCTCCTGTTCGTTCACGCCCGGATGTTCGCGCGGCGTATTGCGCACATAGAACCACGCGAGAATGCCGGCGAGCACGGTGCCGACGCCTGCCACCGCGAACGCGAGCCGCCACGAGCCAAGCACTGCGATAAGCCCGGTGATCAGGATCGCGCCTAACGCTGCGCCGAGCGGCGCGCCGCCGTCGAGCAGCGTTGCGCCGCGGCCGCGTTCCGTCTGCGTCATCCAGATGGCGTTGAGCTTGCCGCCCGCGGGGTAGATCGGCGCTTCAGATGCGCCGAGGCCGAGACGCGTCAGCAACAGGCTCGGCGCGTTCGTGCACATCGCGGCGATGGCCTGGAAGAAGCCCCAGAAGACGGTGGCCGAAGCGATGACGATGCGCGGCTTGAAGCGGTCGGCGAGCATGCCGCCCGGAATCTGCATGACCGCATAGGTCCAGAAGAACGAGCTGAGGATGAGTCCCTCCATCGCGGGACCGATATCGAACTCCTTCGAAATGAGCGGCATGGCAACCGACAGCGACGCGCGGTCGATGTAGTTGATCGCGATGAGGCTGAGCATGACGACGAAAATCTTCCAGCGGACGGTGGACTTACCCACCGCCATTGCGGCTACACCGGATGTTGAAGACATGAGCGGCTCCTGAGATAGGCGGGTGTTTTCGTGACGTCGCGCAACGTAGGGCAGAGTATAGGATTAGGAATTTATAATTACAAATGAGATAAGTAATTGATATAAAACGATTCATGTAAAAATTCAGGGTATGTCCCAGGATCGTGTTAAGCTTGCGCTACGATGAATCAGGCGAACGGAACCCCTCTTTTGTTGCGCACCCGCGGCATGGCTGCGGAGATCGCCGCGCGTCTGCGCGTGATGATCGACGAGGGCGAATTGCCGCCCGGCGCGCGCATCGACGAGAAGGAACTGAGCACGGCGTTCGACGTGTCGAAGACGCCGTTGCGCGAGGCGCTCAAGGTGCTGGTATCGGAAGGGCGGGTGACGCATCGGCAGTACATCGGCTATCGCGTCGCGCCGATCGATCTCGACGACCTCGCCAGCACGTTCGAGATGCTTCACGGACTGGAAGCGATGGCGGGGGAGCTTTTGCGCCAGCGCGTGAGCCTGGCACAGGTGGCAGCCATCGCGGCGAAGCATCGGCGCATGGTCGACTGTCACAACGCCGGCAAGCGGCTCGAGTATTTCCGGCTCAATCAGCAGATCCACCAGATGATCGTCGATGCAGCCGGCAATCCTGTACTGACGAATGTGTACGCGTCGTTGATGTCGAAGGTGCATCGCGCGCGCGGCGCGGCCAACGCCGATACGTTGCGCTGGGCCGAGTCGCTCGGAGAACACGAGGCGATTCTTGCCGCGCTGGAAGATCCCGATCACGCGAACCTGCCGCAAATATTGCGCGAGCATTCCGAGAATACCGCTCGCGAAGTGCTGGCCGTTTTAAATCGCACGCGCGGCGATGCCGCTTCGGCCCGGGAAGCGAGCGCTTTGGAGGCCGCGGGCAAGAACGAAGAAGTTGCCCAGTCTGATCAGTCTTGACGGACGCTTGACGATTGCGTCCAAAACAAACGGGTTTAGAAACGCTCGCAAGGATATCGATGCGACGGGCGCCGCAAATCGGTTTGGTGCCTGAAGCGATATCTGCGGCGGAAAGTCAAAGCGCAATCTCTACAGCGGCAATACGCTGATCGATTCTTCGACACAAACGATGTGCGCACCGCGCACAGCGGGGAAGAAGCGCTTCAGATCGCCGTTGCCTTCGAACCGCAGGTCGTGTTTCTCGATCTTGGTCTGCCGGGGATCAGCGGCTACGACGTCGCGCGCCGGTTGAGGGAACGACAGGCAGCGGGTCAATGCCTCGAAATCATTGCCGTGTCGGGTTATGGGCAGCCCGAGGACCAGGCGCTCGATAATGGCCGGCTGCGACAGTCACCTGGTCAAGCCCGTCAAGATCGAGGCGCCGGTCGCGATCGTTGCGCGCATCGCCAGCAATAGTGATTGAGCGCATCTCGGGCCTCAGGTACCCGCCATCTCGCTTGTCGTGAACACGGGCGCCTTGCCGGTCTGATGACGCGAGCGGCCCGAACTCAGATACTCGGCAATCGAGTCTTGCGTGACTTCGCCGACGTATACGCCGTCTGCATCGAGTACCGGCATCCACGACGTGCGGAACTGGTACATCTTCGAGAGCACGATGCGCAGGTTGTCGCCGTCGGACACGGTGGCCGGGAATTCGGCCAGCTTGTCCGCACACACGCCTTCGGCATTGCGCGCGGCGCGGCGCGTGACGAAGCCTTGGGCATGGAAGGTTTCGTCCACCACGGTCAGATAGCGGAAGTCGTGTTCGTCCATCGTCGTGAACGCCTCTGAGAGCGGCGTGTCGGGACGCGCGGTCTCCGGCGTCGTCGCAGCATCGCCGGCCTTCACCAGTAACAGGCGTTTCAACGTGCTGTCCGCGCCGACGAACTGACCGACGAAGTCGTCGCGCGGATGCGCGAGCAGTGTGTCCGGATGGTCGTACTGCACGAGCTTGCCGCGCCGGAAAACGGCCACGCGATCGCCGAGCTTGATCGCCTCATCTATGTCATGGCTCACCATGATCACGGTCTTCTTCAGTTGCCGCTGCATCTGAAAGAACTCGTTCTGAATCGTCTCGCGGTTGATCGGATCGACTGCCCCGAACGGCTCGTCCATCAGAAGCACGGGCGGGTCCGCCGCGAGCGCGCGAATCACGCCGATACGCTGCTGCTGCCCGCCCGACAACTCGCGCGGATAGCGCTTCAGATACTGCTTCGGATCGAGCGCGACCATCGACATCAGTTCGGTCGCGCGCTCCGCGCAGCGCTTCTTGTCCCATCCGAGCAGGCGTGGCACGACGGTGATGTTTTCCTCGATCGTCATGTTCGGGAACAGACCGATCTGCTGGATTACGTAGCCGATATGACGGCGCAGGTCAGTTTCGTTCAGCTCGCCGGTGTCCTCGCCGTTGATCAGCACGCGGCCCGAGGTCGGCTCGATCAGCCGGTTGATCATCTTGAGCGTGGTGGTCTTGCCGCAGCCTGACGGTCCGAGAAACACGCAGATTTCGCCCTCGTCCACCTCGAGGCTGACAGAATCGACGGCGTGCACGTGCTGGCCGTTTTTCTGCGTAAAAGTCTTGGTCAACTGGTCGAGTTCGATCATGTTTCCTGTACTCCCTTCGGTGTCAGTACGCGCTGCAACAGTTGCAGCAGCAAGTCGGCGACGATCGCCAGGATGCTCACGAGCACCGCGCCCACCAGCAGCTTCATCATGCTGCTCTGGCTGATCGCGCGCAGAATCAGCGAGCCGAGGCCGCCCGCGCCGATCACCGCGGCAATCGTCATCACGCCGATGTTCATCACGACGGCGGTGCGCACGCCGCCCAGGATCACCGGCACGGCGAGCGGAAGCTCCACGAGCCGCAGGCGCTGCCAGCGCGTCATGCCGATGCCGATGCCCGCTTCCTTGATGCTCGCCTCGACGTTATGCAGCGCGAGATAGGTATTGCGCATGATCGGCAGCAGCGAATAGAGAAATACGGCGGTGATCGCCGGCACGGCGCCGATACCCTCACCGAAGCGCGAAAAGACCGGGATCATCAGGCCGAACAACGCGATCGACGGCAGCGTGAGGATCACCGTCGCGATGCCCAGCAGCGGCGCGGCAAGCCATTCCCAGCGGCTCATCAGAATGCCGAGCGGCACGCCGGCGATGATTGCGCAGCCGACCGCGAGGCTCACGAGCCACGCATGCTGCAGCGTGAGTTGAAGCAGTTCAGGCCAGTTCGCCGACAGATAGTCGAACAGGTTCATCGTTCCTCCGTTGTTACGGCAGTTGATGCGCGCGCAGGAATTCGGCCGCGACCGCCTGCACCGACTTGCCGTCTATATCGACCTGCTTGTCCATGTCGAGGACCACATCGTTGTTCAATAGCGCCGACAGTGCGTTCAGTTGTTCCGCGAGCTTCGGGTTCTGTTGAAGGATCGGCGCGCGTACCACGGGGGTCGCGTTGTACGGCGGAAAGAAGTGCTTGTCGTCCTCGAGCGGCACGATGCCGAAGCCCTTCACGCGGCCGTCCGTCGTGTAGACGAGGCCGATCGCGATCTGGTTGTTGTGGAGCGCCGTGTAGACGAGGCCGGGGTCCATCTGGCGCGTTTCCTTGCGTGTGAAGTGCATGTCGTAAGCGGCTTCGAGCGGCTTCAGGCCGTCTGGACGATTCGCGAATTCCGCGTCCATGCCGAACACGTGACGCATGCCTTTCGGGTCGCTCTTCATCTTCGCGGCCAGTTGCGAGATCGTGCGGATGCCGGTTTTCCTGGCCGCTTCCGCGGGCAGTGCGAGCGCATACGTGTCGTTCATCGGCGACTTGTTCAGCCACACGAGGCCGCGCTTCGCATCGAGCTCTTTCACGCGCTGGTACATCTCATCGGGCGTCATCTTTTCCGTGAGCTTGTCGTAGACGAGCGCCGCCGTGCCGGTGTACTCCCACGTCAGGTCGATCTGGTTGTTCTCCTGCGCGCTGCGCAGCAGCACGCTGCCGAGGCCCGTGCGCGTTTCTATCGTGTAGCCGCGCGAGCGCAGATACTGCGCCGTGAGTTCGACGAGCACGTATTGCTCGGTGAAGTTCTTGCCGCCGATGACGATCTTCGCACCCCACACGGGCATGCTCAGACACGCGGCGGCACAACCTGCGATGAGCAGTGTGACGATGCGGTTCAGTCGATCAGCAATGAGTCGCGTCATGCCGCCACCCCTTTGCGCGTGAGCCACACGCGGCTGAGTGTCGAGACGATCGCATCGAGCAGCAGCGCGAGAATGGCCGTGGCGGCCGCGCCCAGAAGCAGCATCTGGTTGTTGTTGAGGTTGATGCCGGGAAAGATCAGCGTGCCCAGGCTGTCCGCGCCGATCAGATATGCAAGCGGTGCTGTGCCTACATTGATCGCGAGCGCGGTGCGAATGCCGCCGACGACGATCGGCATTGAGTTGGGCAGCTCGACTCGCAACAATGATTGCGTATTCGTCATGCCGAGCCCGCGCGCCGCTTCGAGCAGTGCGGGCGCGACGCCTTTAATGCCCACATACGCGTTTCGTGTGATCGGCAGGAGCGACGCGAAGAACAACGCGACGATGGCGGGCACGTCGCCGATGCCGAAGATGCCGAGCGCGATCGCCAGCACGGCGAGCGACGGCACCGTGTTGCCGATGTTGAAGATCTGCATGAACGCTTCGGCCTGGCGCGCCATTGACGGCCGGCTCAGCAGCACGCCCATCGGCACGCCGACGAGGATCGCAAGCACCATCGAATAACCCACCAGTATCAGATGCCGGATCGCGTAGTAGGCGAGGTCGTCCGAGTACTGGCGATAAGTGTCGGGCTCGATCGCCCGTGTGAGAAACACGACGATGAGCACGACGAAGATCAGGCTGCCCGCGAAACGGACAGTACGTCGGGTAGGCAAGATGGCCTCCTTTTTTCTGGCTGAAGCGGAACCTGTGTCCGCTGTGGACGCATCCGGCAGAGCGCGCAGTCCATTCGGGTGGTGACGGCTCAGGCCGGTGACGAAGGCGGCAACATCGGCGGCACGGAGGCGACCGGACGCTGCATACGATCAGGCCGATGGCCTGCCTGCTCGTTGAACAGGGAACGCGCTCATGGCGACGTTCCGCGGATTTCAGGTGTGGTTGTTGGCTTCCCTTGTATTGCTGTGGACTCAAGTGCTCCGTGATGGGCACCGGGAGGGATTCAGCAAGCAGCGTGCCTGGCTGCGCTGGCGTTCTCGAAAAGGAAGCCGGTATTTCTAACAATCATTCCCTAATTAAATGCAATATCCATCCCTAATTAAACGGCAATTAATAAGGGACCGATAAAGAATAAAATTCCGATAGATGGCGACAGAACCTTTTTTACGTCATATATAAACGTTTTCTTCGTAACATCAAGTTACATTGCGCGGAAATATTCCTCCATATCCTCAAATAGACGAAAAAAATCTCTTCTACGCAGATTAATCAGAAGATTCGACTTATTTAAATTTTCGCCCTAATGCGCGGCCTTTCCGTTGCCGAAAACCAGGAATTAATTGCACGTATTGCGACCACTAAGGCAGTAATTACCGATTAATCGATTGACTCCCGCTCGGCATTTCGCACGAGGGTCAAGGGCAAATAGTTCGGTATCCGAAGTAAATGCATCGGTCGTCACTCGTCCGCATGTGCCGCTGTAACCACCGTTCCTTTTTTAGCCGTTTTCGGCAGGGACCATTTCCATGATTAATCGACGTAAATTTCTAGGCCGCGTGGCGGCGCTTGGTGGCAGCTACGTGCTCAGCGCATGCGGCGGCGCATCCGATTTCGGCACGGGCGACACCGCTACGGCCAAAGCGGCCAAAGCAGCCAGAGCGGCAGCGGCATCCACCAACGGGACAACGATTCCGCCCGCCAACTCGATCATCGACAACCAGGGCGCCGTCTGGACGCTGGTTGGCGGTTCCGTCTACAAGAATGGGGTCAAGGCCAACAACAACTACAACGTGTCGTTGGTGCTGTGGTATGGCGGCGGCGTCTATCACCAGGGATCGGGCGGGCAGTTCTACGGATGGAACGGCTCCACGTGGATCGCATGCAACGATCCGCGGCTCGGCGGTACTTCTGCCGATGGCACGACGATTCCGTCCGCCTCGTACATCATCGACAAGCTCGGCAATGTGTGGACCGTCGTGAACGGCGTCATCTATCGGAATAACAACACTGTCGGCAATACCTACAACGTTTCGCTGCTGCTGTGGTACGGGAGCAAGATCTGGCATCGCGGCACGGGTGGACAGTTCTATGTTCTTACGGACGCGAGCACCTGGTTGCCGTGCAGCGATCCTCGCATCGTGTCGGCGGCGACGGCTGGCACGTTCTACGGCATCAACGGACACTACGACTATCGCTACACGCCCGACCAGATCGTGTCGATCATGAAGAGCATGGGATGCTCGACGTACCGCGTCGGTTGCATTGACGACCCGGTATCGCTAGGCGCAGTCGTCGAGTTGGCCAAGGCCTTCCAGGCAGCGGGGCTGACGTTGTTCGTGCTCGTCAATTTCGGCATCCACGAATCCCCCGGCGTCATGTTCTCGAGCGAATCGGCTGCCTATAACCGCACACGCGCTGGCGCGGCCACTGTCGCAGCCGCGCTCGCACCATGGGGCGTCACGATGTACGAGTGCGGCAACGAGCTGACGCGGGAAAGCGAGATCATCCTCGACTCGACCACTGCGGGATCGAAAGCAGTCGACTTCAACAACGCGAACTGGCCGATCATGCGCGGCGCGATGCGCGGCATGATCGACGGCGTGAAGTCGGTGCAGCCCACGGCCAAATGCGGCGTCAACTTTTGCGTGGCCGACGTCGGCGCGTCCGACGCACTGTGGGACGGCATGCAGCCGGACGGCACGGGCGGCTATCCGCAAGTGCGCTGGGACATGACGACGTGGCACAACTACGAAGTCTACGGCGACATCTTCAACCTCGGCACCGATGGAGCGGGTCCGGGTTTCGATCTGCCGACCTACTGCAAGGCTCGCTACGGCGTGCCATTCCTGATCACGGAATGGAACACCGGGCCGGAAAGCACGGAGGCGTATCGCGCGAACTACATCAGCACGCAGTTCGCGAACTACTATCGCGCGCGAAAGTCGAAGGACATCCAGTCCGTGATGTATTACGTGCTCGACAGCGGAGATACGACTTACGGCCTGATGATCGACGGAGCCGTGGTGGCTCAGCCCTATAACGCATTTACTGCGTTCGTCGCCGGCAACCCTGACGTCTGATGGACTAGTCGCTTCCTGCAGGCCCAGAGGCGTCAAGAAACGCGTCTGGGCCAAGGCTTTCCGCACCATCTCTATGTCGCCCGCTAACTCGGCAAACGCAAGATCGCGTTCATCGGCGTTGGCTGCCTTCCGCCATTCAACGCTTCCCGGCCGATCACGCATCCTTCAGCTTCCTACGGCATTGCCAATAAAGCCCCGTTGGTCAATCGTCAAAGAACGGGACTAGAAGAACGGAAGGCGCGCTCCCTTGCTGTCATATAATTCTCGCTCGACCGCCGCCGCTTCTTTTATGTCCCTGCTCGAAAGTCATTCCGCCATTGCAGCGCCGGCTTTGCTCGTCGTGTCGCTTGCGACGGCGAGCTTGTTCGCATTAAAACTTTCGTTCTTCCGGTCAGCGATCGACTGCGAAATCGCTTCTCGAAAGAAAAAATCGAAGCTGTCAAAGTCGCTGATCCACAATGATGCGTGAGCCACGTATGCACGAAAGCTCAATCCGCCAAGGCTCGCGGATCACAGTGAAAGAACAGTGACGCGTGCCGTGAAGCATGAAGTCCCCAACTCGACGGGATCACGAATGCAAACACCCAGTGCAACTGTCCCGATCTCGCTCGTCAACGGCTTTCTTGAGGCCGCCGGCGCGCGCGTCGACGTCACGCATCGCTATCTCCACGAGGCGGGCATCACGCCCGCACTACTCGGCAAGCGAGGCGCCCGCGTGACCGAGGAGCAGTTCTCCACGCTGTATCGCATGCTCGCGATCGAACTGGACGACGAAATGCCGGGCATCTTTAGTCGTCCGCTGCGCAGCGGCACATTGAAGTTTCTTTGCCTCAGCCTTCTGGATGCGCCAAACCTCGAAACGGCGCTGCACCGCTTCGGCCAGTTTTTTCATATCGTGCTCGACGACTTTCGTCTGGAATCGCGCCGCAGCGAACTGATGGCTCAGGTCGAACTGCGCCCGAGTCCCGCGTACGGGAACATCGGACCGCTCGGCCAGGAGTTGACGCTCAAGCTTGCGCACGGTGTCTCGTCGTGGCTCGTCGGCCAGAAAATACCGCTGCTGCAAGTCGATTTCGCGTGTCCGCAACCACCGCATGCCGTCGATCACCGCTACTTCTTTTCAGGTCCCATTCGCTTCGGCTGTGATGCCACGCTGATGCGCTTCAGCGCGGCCTTTCTCGACATGCCGATCCGCCAGCGCAAACGCAATTTGCGCAAGTTTCTCGCGCGCTCTCCGGGCGAGTGGATTTTCGAGTCGTTCAGCGAGCAACTTGTCAGTCATCGCGTTCGCCAATATCTGGCGGGCGACCTGCCCGACTTGCCGACGATCGAGCAGGCCGCGAAAAATCTCCATTGCTCGGTCCGCACACTGTGCAGGCGCCTTTCCTCCGAAGAGACGACCTTTCAGATGCTCAAGGACGAACTGCGGCGCGACATCGCGATCCAGCGGCTGACGGAGACACAGGACTCGATCGCCGTCATTGCAGGCGACATCGGCTTCGACGATCCAAGCGCTTTTCATCGCGCGTTCCGCCACTGGACGGGCAGCACGCCCGGCACCTACCGACGGCCCGTCGAAGCTGGGTGAAAACCCTCGGGCGGGCACGGGCGCGCCCGCTCGTCGTGGCCTGATTTGTCAGTGCGTGGGCAGGTTTGGACAGCTTGTGCACGGCATATAGCGGTACGATCGTTTGCATCGTCACCGCCTGGCCATTTCCTTTCGGGCGCCGTGGCAGCTATCCATCGACCGCTTGATTGGACGAATCACCATGAGCTACACCGCCCCCGTCAAAGACATGCTTTTCGTGCTCAGCGAGCTGAGCGGCATCGAAGACATTGCAAAGTTGCCCGGCTTCGAAGAAGCCGGCC
>NZ_CYGY02000275.1 GCF_900007165.1 Paraburkholderia piptadeniae | reverse complement strand
GCACATTCTCGCGGAGAAGGAAGCGGGACGACTCACCCAGCCGGCGCTGATCGTCGTGCCGACCACGCTCGTGCACAACTGGCGCGACGAAGCGCGCCGCTTCGCTCCCGAGCTCAAAGTGCTGGTGCTCAACGGTCCGCAGCGCAGGGAGCGCTTCGAGCGGATCGGCGAACACGAACTGATCCTGACGACTTACGCGTTGCTGTGGCGCGATCAGAAGGTTCTCGCGCAGCACGACTATCATCTGCTGATTCTCGACGAGGCGCAGTACGTGAAGAACGCCAGCACCAAGGCGGCGCAGGCGATCCGCGGCTTGCGTGCGCGGCATCGGCTGTGCCTGACCGGCACGCCACTGGAGAATCATCTCGGCGAGCTGTGGTCGCAGTTCGATTTTCTGCTGCCGGGTTTTCTCGGCAGCCAGAAGGACTTCACCCGGCGTTGGCGCAATCCGATCGAAAAAGCCGGCGATGGCGTGCGCCGCGCACTGCTGGCGCGCCGGATCCGGCCGTTCATGCTGCGCCGTCGTAAGGACGAGGTT
>NZ_CYGY02000133.1:375-7627 GCF_900007165.1 Paraburkholderia piptadeniae | reverse complement strand
TGTATAAGAGACAGGAGCGGGCGCGTTCACGCGCCCGATCCGCACCACTGGCCCCGGCAACGCGGCCAGTGGTGCCATCCTGACATCCGGGGCGAGATTCCCCGGCGCGAATCCGTTATCAGCACTGCTCGGGTGACGTCCTGATCATGTTTGCGCATGTTTGTGCAGCTTTGATCAGGTCTTCAGGAGCGGCTTGCCGTTCTTCTTCCGCAGCGTCTATACGGCATTGAGCGGAATGCGGTGCGACCTGAGATCAGGCTGAAATCAGGCTCAATCGTATAGCCATGGAAAAGCTCGATGCCCGCGGGCGCGCCGTTGACGATTGCATGGTGAATCCGCGCGCTCGCGGCCACGGCGCCCATCGGCGCGGCGGCATTGTTCGTGCCCTTGGCCATCGTCAGCAGATCGGGCGTCACGTTGAAGTACTGCGCGGCGAACGGCGGGCCCAGACGCCCCCAGCCCGTAATCACTTCATCGAAGGTCAGTTGGGTTTTCAGTTTAGGCAGGTGCACCGCCGTGCACAACAGGACAGCGCCAATGCACCGGCGGCGCGCACCTCAACGAGGCGAAGCACCTCGAATTGCACCGCTTTCGCGCTCAAAGGGCATAGCGCCACACGATGCCGGGCCGTCAGCGAGCCGCATTGCAGCAAGCTCTGCGTCCGTTGAAGCGCAACACAGCAAGTTGGCATATGCCTTGCGTTAGCCGGCCCGGTAAGACTCTGCACGCATAACGCAAACAAGGATCGGACACCACCCGTCCGCCACTCACCACCATTCATGGCAAGGGGAAGCATATGAAACGTCGCAGTCTGCTGAAGCTCGGCTCCATGTCGGGCGCGCTCGCGCTCGCGGGCAAGGTACCTTTCGCGCGCGCGCAGTCGTCGGGCAGCGGCCCGATCAAGGTCGGCATCCTGCACTCCCTCTCGGGCACGATGGCGATCTCCGAGACGTCGCTGAAAGACACCGCGCTGATGACGATCGCCGAGATCAACGCGAGTGGCGGCGTGATGGGTCGCAAGATCGAGCCCGTCGTCGTCGATCCCGCTTCGAACTGGCCACTCTTTGCCGAAAAGGCCCGTCAACTGCTGACGCAGGACAAGGTCGCCTGCGTGTTCGGCTGCTGGACGTCCGTGTCGCGCAAGTCGGTGCTGCCCGTGTTCGAGGAACTGAACGGCCTGCTCTTCTACCCCGTGCAATACGAGGGCGAAGAGATGTCGCGCAACGTGTTCTATACGGGCGCTGCGCCGAACCAGCAGGCGATCCCCGCCACCGAATACCTGATGAGCGCCGAAGGCGGCGGCGCGAAGCGCTTCTTCCTGCTCGGCACCGACTACGTGTATCCACGCACAACGAACAAGATCCTGCGCGCCTTCCTCAAGTCGAAGGGCGTTCAGGAGGCCGACATCCAGGAGGTCTACACGCCCTTTGGCCACAGCGACTATCAGACGATCGTCGCGAGCATCAAGACGTTCGCGCAGGGCGGCAAGACGTGCGTGATCTCGACCGTCAACGGCGACTCGAACGTGCCGTTCTACAAAGAGCTCGGCAACCAGGGGCTGAAGGCGACCGACGTGCCCGTTGTCGCGTTTTCGGTCGGCGAAGAGGAACTGCGCGGCATCGATACGAAGCCGCTCGTCGGCAACCTCGCTGCATGGAACTACTTCATGTCGGTGAAAGGCCCGTCCAACTCGAAGTTCAAGGAGCAATGGGCTGGATGGGTCAAGTCGCAAAACCTGCCGGGCGGCTCGAAGCGCGTGACGAACGATCCGATGGAAGCGACCTATATCGGCATCCACATGTGGAAGCAGGCCGTCGAAAAGGCGAAGAGCACGGATGTCGACAAGGTGCGCGTCGCGATGATCGGCCAGAAGTTCGCGGCGCCGTCGGGCTTCACGCTCGAGATGGACGGCAATCATCATCTGCACAAGCCGGTGATGATCGGCGAAGTGCGCGCGGACGGCCAGTTCAACGTCGTGTGGAAAACGAAGACGGCCGTTCGCGCGCAGCCGTGGAGCCCGTATATCGCGGGCAATCAGGGCAAGCCGGATGTCGTCACGTCGATTCCCGGGTTCCAGCGCCGCCGCTCGCGCGTCGCGTGACGCGGCATGCCGGCGCGTTCAGCCTTCACGAACGCATCGGCGCGCGCAACGCCCGTCTTTCGATGCACGTATCGAAGCAAATGCACGGCATAATCGCGCGGTGCCTCGCTTGCCGCTTTTCGCATGCGACGGCATCGCGCGCCGGATCGCTGGCCTGATTGCTGGCTTCATTCTCAAGACCATCATGGCGCATTCACTTTCCACGCTCGCCGCTCGCAGCGCTGATTGGCTGCGCAACGCCCGCAAGCGCATGAGCCTCTTCGGCGCGTCATGTGCGCTGGGCGCAGCGCTCATCGCGTTCGCGCCGGCGAGCGCCCATGCGTTGACGGCCGCCGACGTCGCGCCGCTGGCCGGCGACGATTTCGACGCGAAGTCCGCCGCGATCGACAAGCTGATCGCGAATCACGACGCACCTTCGCTTGCGCTGCTCAAGGCGCTCTCCGAAGACAGCGTGCTCGCGACTGGTTCCGGCCAAGTGCTGATTCAAGACGGCGATACCGCGCGCGGCGCTGTCACGGGCAAGACCGTGGCCGCAGGCGACGCGCAATCGATCACGCTGAACAATCTGTTGCGCTCGAAAGTATCGAGCGCGCTGTCCGGCCTGCAACTCGATTCGACGGATCCTGCGAAGCGCGCCGCCGGCATTGCCGCGCTTCTGCAAAATCCCGATCCGTCGATGAAACCGCAAATCGACGCGGCACGCGCGAAGGAAACGGACGCAAAGCTGAAACAGCGCCTCGACACGCTATGGGCGATGACGGCGCTGCACGACAGCGATGCCGCGAAGCGTCTCGAAGCCGTGAAGCTCGTCGCCGCACGGCACGATCTGGACATGTACGAGCTGCTGCGCCCGCTCGTCGCGAAGAAGCGGGACGGCACCTTCGCCGAGAGCGACGCGCGTGTGCGCGAAACGGCGCAGCAAGGCATCGATGCACTCGATTCGATCCAGCGCCGCAGCGAGATCGCGGGGACGCTGTTCGCAGGGCTGTCGCTCGGCAGCGTGCTGCTGCTCGCGGCGCTCGGGCTTGCGATCACGTATGGCCTGATCGGCGTGATCAACATGGCGCACGGCGAGTTCTTGATGATCGGTGCGTATGCGACGTACGTCGTGCAGAATCTCGTGCAGCGCTATGCGCCGGGCGCGTTCGACTGGTATCCGCTGATCGCCGTGCCCGCTTCGTTCGTCGTCGCGGCGCTCGTCGGCATCGTGCTCGAACGTCTCGTGCTGAAGCATCTGTACGGACGTCCGCTCGAAACGCTGCTGACCACCTTCGGCATCAGCCTGATTCTCATCCAGGCGACGCGCATGCTGTTCGGCGCGCAGAACGTGCAGGTGGAAAATCCATCGTGGATGAGCGGCGGCGTCACGGTGATGCAGAGCCTGATCCTGCCGTACAACCGCCTCGCGATCCTCGCGTTCTCGCTGATCGTCGTCGCTATTGCATGGGCCGTGCTGACGAAGACGCGCCTCGGTCTCTTCGTGCGCGCCGTCACGCAGAACCGCCGGATGGCCGCGTGCGTCGGCGTGAAAACCGCGTATGTCGATTCGTGCGCGTTCGCGTTCGGCGCGGGCATCGCGGGACTCGGCGGCTGCGCGCTGTCGCAGATCGGCAATGTCGGCCCGGACCTCGGGCAGAGCTACATCATCGATTCGTTCATGGCCGTCGTGCTGGGCGGTGTCGGCCAGCTGGCGGGCACGGTGATCGGCGGCTTCGGGCTCGGGCTTGTGAGCAAGGCGATCGAGCCGTTCTGGGGCGCGGTGCTCGCGAAGATCGCGGTGCTCGTGCTGATCGTGCTGTTCATCCAGAAGCGTCCGCAGGGCATGTTCGCCTTGAAGGGCCGCAGCGCGGAGGCATGACATGACATCCGCGACTTCATCCGCTTCCACTTCCGTCGATTCACGCACCAGCGCTCACCCGAGCGAACGCGAACGTCTGCCAGGCTTCGCGCCCGGCTTGCCGCCGCGCCCTGCGCTACTGTCGCGGCACGCGTGGCAACTGCTGATCGCGTTGATCGTCGCGATCGCACTCGGCGTGCCGTTCAGCGCGCTCGTGCTGCCCGAGACGAGCGCGTTCCATCTGTCCGCGTATGCGATGACGCTCGCGGGCAAGCTGATGTGCTATGCGATCGCCGCGCTCGCACTCGATCTCGTGTGGGGCTACTGCGGCATCCTGAGCCTCGGACACGGACTCTTCTTCGCGCTCGGCGGCTACGCGATGGGGATGTACCTGATGCGCGCGATCGGCCGCGACGGCAAGTACGGCAGCGATCTGCCCGACTTCATGGTGTTCCTCGACTGGCATCGGCTGCCGTGGTACTGGGAAGGCACGCAGCATCTCTGGTACGCGCTGCTGCTGGTCGTGCTGGTGCCCGCCCTGCTCGCGTGGGTGTTCGGCTTCTTCACGTTCCGCTCGCGCGTGAAGGGCGTCTATCTGTCGATCATCACGCAGGCGATGACGTTCGCCGCAATGCTGCTGTTCTACCGCAACGAAACGGGCTTCGGCGGCAACAACGGCTTCACCGATTTCAAGCGCATCGCGGGCTTCCCAATCACGCATCCCGGCACGCGCACGGCCCTCTTCCTGCTGACGTTCGCAGTGCTGGTGCTGTCGTTCATCGGCGCGCGGGCGATCGTCACGTCGAAGCTCGGACGTGTCGTGACGGCCGTGCGCGACGGCGAAACGCGGCTGATGTTTCTCGGCTACAGCCCGCTTGCGTACAAGCTGTTCGTGTGGACGGTGTCGGCCGTGCTGTGCGGGATCGCGGGCGCGCTGTACGTGCCGCAGGTCGGCATCATCAATCCCGGCGAGATGTCGCCGGGCAATTCGATCGAAATGGCGATCTGGGTCGCCGTCGGCGGACGCGGCACGCTGATCGGACCGATTGTCGGCGCGTTCGCGGTGAATGGCGCGAAGAGCTTTTTCACGGCTTATTTCGCGGAGTACTGGCTGTTCTTTCTCGGTCTGATTTTCGTGCTGGTGCCGTTGCTGCTGCCGAACGGGATCATGGGACTGGTCGAACTCGCGACGCGCAGGAGGAACCGCCGATGAACGAAAACCCGATGGTGCCCGACCTGTCGCTACCCGAAGAGCACGACGGCCGTGCGTTGTCCGGCGTCGCGTCGATGGGCCGCGCGGTGACGCCGGGCGAGATCGACGTATCGCACGGCGCGATTCTCTATCTGGAAGACGTGACTGTTTCGTTCGACGGCTTCAGGGCATTGAATGAGCTGTCGCTGGCGATCGACGTCGGCGAATTGCGCTGCATCATCGGCCCGAACGGCGCGGGCAAGACGACGATGATGGACGTCATCACGGGGAAGACTGAGCCCGATTCGGGCAAGATCTTTCTGGGCCAGACGATCGACCTCACGCGCATGAACGAGCCGTCGATTGCGCGCGCGGGCATTGGGCGGAAGTTTCAGAAGCCGACTGTGTTCGAGCAGCATCCCGTGTGGGAGAACCTCGAACTGGCGATGAAGACCGACAAGAGCTGGCTCGCTTCGTTGCGGGCGCGTCTGGATCGGAGTGCCCAGGCGCGCATCGAGGAGACGTTGTCGCTGATCCGTCTGGAAGGTGAAGCGTTGCGGCCTGCGGGCGAGCTGTCGCATGGGCAGCAGCAGCGTCTGGAGATCGGCATGCTGTTGATGCAGCAGCCGGCGCTGTTGCTGCTCGACGAGCCCGCGGCGGGAATGACCGATGACGAGACGATGGAACTGGCTGCGCTACTCAATCATTTGCGCGGGACGTGTTCGATGATGGTCGTCGAGCATGACATGGAGTTTGTAGCTGCTTTGGCGGGTGAAACCGGCAAGGTTACGGTGATGGCCGAAGGCCGCGTCCTCGCGCATGGGACGCTTGATGAGGTCAAGCGGGATGCGGGTGTGGTTGAGAGTTATCTGGGGCGTTAATTGTCCGCGACGCTGTTTTGTGCCTTTGCGATGGCATCCGCGCCTCGCGGCGCGGATGCCGGCAGCAAGCCATAAAAGCCAAAACAAAGGCCATCGCAGTCACAACCCCACGCCTTCGGCAACAAAGGACTTCAAATGCTCGAAGTAAAAAACCTGAACCAGTACTACGGCGGCAGCCACATCCTGAGAGACGTAAAGCTCACCGTACCCGAAGGCAAGCTCACCGTCCTGCTGGGACGAAACGGCGTCGGCAAAACCACGCTGCTACGATGCCTGATGGGCGTAGCCCCAACAAAAACGGGCGAAATCACGTGGCGCGGCGCGTCGATCACGAAGCTCGCCCCACACGCGCGCGTCGCGCAAGGGCTCGCCTACGTCCCGCAAGGCAGAGACATCTTCCCGCGACTGACCGTCGAGGAAAATCTGCTGGTCGGCGCAGCCAGCAGAAAAGCCCCAAAGAAGATTCCGGACAGAATCTATAGCCTCTTCCCCGTCCTCAAAGACATGAGAGCACGACGAGGCGGCGACCTGTCCGGCGGCCAGCAACAACAACTGGCCATCGGCCGGGCTTTGATGAGCGAACCAGAACTGCTGATCCTCGATGAACCGACAGAAGGTATTCAACCGTCGATCATCCAGGACATCGGAAGAACATTGCGGCAACTCGTCGAGGAAATGGGTCTGACAGTACTGCTCGTCGAGCAGTACTACGACTTCGCCAAAGCGATCGCCGACCGCTACTGGGTCATGAGCCGAGGCGAAATCGTCGCGGGCGGCGAAGGCGTCGACATGGATCGCGACGGCGTGCGCAGCCTGATCGCGGTATAACGGCAAAGACCGCTTAGCTGCTATCCTCGCCGCATGTCGCTGCACGAACACCACGGCACGCTCGCCACCATCGACGATCCCACGCACGCCCAATGGCGCGCGCGGCTCGAACTCGGCTTCGTCAGACACGGCAGCCGCACGACGCTCGCCCATCGTCGGCACGAAGGGCCGCTGCGTCTGCAACGCCCGCTCTATCCCGAAGGGCCGTCCGTCTGCCACGCCGTGATCGTGCATCCTCCTGGCGGCGTCGCGGGCGGCGACCGGCTCGATATCGACATACGACTCGACGCCGACACTCACGCCGTGCTCACGACGCCCGGCGCCACCAAGTGAACAAGTCCAACGGACGCGCCGCGCAACAGCACGTCGCGATACACGTCGGCGCGAACGCAAAGCTCGACTGGCTGCCGCAG
>NZ_CYGY02000133.1:0-365 GCF_900007165.1 Paraburkholderia piptadeniae | reverse complement strand
GGAAACGCTTCAGCATGCGCTGATTCAATGCTGGATGCAGTTGCGCCCTATCGTCCATCACGTCGATGCCGTGCCGCTGCGTCTCTGGACGACCTGAGCGAATCTCTCCGGCGCACCATCTTCGGGCGTCGATATGCTTTCGCGTGGTGCAGAGTCATGCGCGAGGCGCGGCAAACCGCGCGACATCCATACATGGAGTTCACATGGCATAGCCCTTGCTGCTATTGGCGCCGCGCGATGCCGTATGTCCGCCGACGCGTACAAGCACGCAAGCACGCTCGCGATGTCGAAGAAGTGGTTCGCCACGGCGTTGCCCGCCGATCTGTAAGCGCGGCGTCGGTTGATGCTGCTATCGTCAAGCGGCC
>NZ_CYGY02000041.1 GCF_900007165.1 Paraburkholderia piptadeniae | reverse complement strand
TCGACCGGTTGAATCCGCACATCGCCTTTGGACAGTGGCGGCGCTCGCCGATCACGTCGGCATGTCGCGCCCGGCGTTTTCGGCGCGCTTCACACAACTGGTCGGCGAACCGGCGATGTACTACGCGGTGCGCTGGAAGATGCAGGCCGCGCTCACGCAGTTGCAGCAAACGGATGCATCGCTGACGGAACTCGCGATGCGGCTCGGCTACGATTCGGACACGGCGTTCAGCCGGGCGTTCAAGCGCATCGTCGGCATTGCGCCTGGCGCGGTGCGGCGCAAGGCGCGAATGCAACCGGGCGATGCCAACGCTCAATCGAAATCGAACATATCGAACAGCGACTTCTTCTTGCGGCGCGCATCGTCATGCGTGTGATGGTAGTCGCGCGAGTCGTGACGCCGGCCCCACTCCTGTTCATGCCGCGCATCGCCGCTATAGCGCGTCTGACGCTCATGCTCTGCGTCCGCGCGCTGCGACCCCGGCGTGTCCTGCATCTGCTCGATCAGCTTGTCGAGTTCGCCGCGATCGAGCCAAACGCCGCGGCACGTCGGGCAGTAATCGATTTCGATGTTTTGCCGCTCGGTCATCAGCAGATCGGGGGTCTTGCAAACGGGGCATTTCATTGCGTTGCTCCTTGTCATTTCGCCAGTTCGGCATTCCGGTGATTCGGGTTTGTTGCGCCGCCTTCCGCGTCGCGCTCGCGCTTTGTCCTCCTGCGACGCGCCAGCATGTTCATGCCTTCGACGAAGCCGGCAAAAGTCATCGCCGCGTAGATGTAGCCCTTCGGCACGTGCGTACCGAAACCTTCGGCGATCAGCGTCATCGCGATCACCAGCAGGAACGCGAGCGCCAGCGTGACGATGGTCGGATTGCCTTCGATGAACTTCGACAACGGAGCCGCCGCGAATAGCATCGCCGTGACGGCCGCGATTACCGCAATGAACATGATGGGCAGGCGATCCGTCATGCCGACGGCCGTGATGATGCTGTCGACGGAGAACACGAGGTCGAGCAGCAGGATCTCGCCGATCGCAGCCGTCGCCGTCAGTCCACCGACACGCGCGGCCGCATTCGACACATCGGCATCGCGGCTCACGTGATGGTGCATTTCACGCGTCGCCTTCCACACGAGGAACAGACCGCCCGCGAGCAGAATCAGGTCTCGCCACGAGAACGCATGATCGAGCACGGAAAACACCGGCTCCGTCAGGCGCGCAATCCACGCGACGGTGCCAAGCAGGCCGAGACGCATCACGAGCGCGAGCATGATGCCGATGCGCTGCGTCCGTGCGCGCTGCGCTTCGGGCAGCTTGTTGCTCAGAATGGAAATGAAGATCAGGTTGTCGATGCCGAGCACGATTTCCATCACGATGAGTGTCACAAGTGACGCCCATGCAGCGGGATCGGTGACGAGAGTCAACAGGGAGTCCATTTGCGCGCGTTGTTGTCAGAGGTTGAGTAAAAGCGGCTGATTACCGGGGCACAGCCTGCAAAGCGAATGATCCGTCACCTGCGACATCGAAAAAACCAGCGATAATCAGACGATTCGTTCGTATTTTTCGAACTTGACGAGGAGCCAAAAATGCTCAACTACCGCCACTTGCACTATTTCTGGGTGGTCGTGAAAGAAGGCGGGTTTGCGCGCGCAGCCGAACGGCTCGACATGGCCGTGCAGACCATCAGCGCGCAGGTGCGTGAACTGGAAAAATCGCTCGGCCATCAGTTGCTGAAGCCGGCTGGCCGCGGCGTCGCGATGACGGAGGCGGGCCACGCGGCCTTCACGCGCGCGGAAGAAATCTTTCAGCTCGGAAGCACGCTGCACGACGAAGTGCGCGAAGCCGCAAGTGGAGCGGTCGCGCGCTTCGCGGTCGGTCTGACGGACGGCATCTCGAAGCTGGCCGCCTATGCGATCCTCGCGCCCGTGCTGGATACGCCGTCGCTGCGGCTTCTGTGTCACGAGGGAGAATCCGAGCAGTTGCTGGCCGAGCTCGCGCATCATCATCTGGATCTCGTGCTGTCCAGTCAGGCGGCGCCACATAACGCGAACTTGCGGCTGTCGAGCGAACGCCTGATCGCATCGCCGATCGACTGGTACGGGCCCACCGCCACCGTGCGCAAAAGCGCCGTCGATCACTTCCCGCAATGCCTCGCAAGCCTGCCCGTTTTGCTGCCGACAGGACACTCGTCGCTGCGCTCGCGGCTCGATCGCTGGTTCGAAACGGAAGGCATACGCCCGCGAATCGCGGGCGAGTTCGAAGACAGCGCGTTGATGGCGCTATTCGCGTCGCGGGGCCTAGGCGTGTTTCCGCTCGCGGCATTCGGCGCCGAGCGCACCGACCCGATGCATCGCGGCTTGCGCTGGCTAGGCCGGTCACCGGATGTGAAAGAGGAGATACACGCGATCGTGTCGCGGCGCGGACGCCATCATCCGTTGACGCAAAAGGTACTGGCTTCCGCTTTGGGCTAGCTGTTATGGCCGTTATGCACGGCTTCGTTTTTTCGAACTTGCTGTTCCGCTATTTCTGCTTTTTCCGAACACTTCGACACCGTACTCTTGAGCCGTACCCACGACGGAGGTGTCACATGCAAGTCCTGTTCAAGTCCCGCGACCGTGAAGCCGTTCGCATGCGCAGCTTCGCGCGGCAGCGTATCCGGTTCGTGTTCCGACGTCTTGACTGGCTGATTTCGAAGGCAACGGTCAGTCTTTCGGACATCAACGGCCCGCGCGGCGGGCTCGACAAGCGCTGCCAGGTGCAGGTGCAGACACCCGATGCGACGCCCGTCGTCGTGAAGTCGATTGCGAGAGACTGGCGCGGCGCGCTCGATCTGGCGCTCTATCGAGCGGCGCGTTCCATCGTGCGCAGACAGCAGACTCGTGTTGCCGCGCGACGCTTCAGCCAGCGCGAGCCCGCATGGACCGCTCAGCCTGATTCCGTTTAAGCACGAATGCGGTTGATGGCTGCGTGGTCGGCGGCACCGCGAGCGCGGTGTCGCCCGTTGCGCTCGCGCGCTATGCGTTCATTGCACGATCGAGCAACCTCAAGCCCTCGACTCCGCCTCTGGCAAGCCCAATGCCCAGATGCGAATCGATGCCGAAATCGCGCGGATTGATGCGAATGACGCGTGACCCGTGGTACTCGCTAAAAAGACGCACAGTCGGTATGGCCTTGCCCGCGCCGATCTCGATCACGACAAGCCGCTCGACCGTCGACAACCACGCATGCAAGCGCGCCTCCTGCTGCTCGGTGCGCAGCGCAATCCAGTCGTAATCGCCGAACATCAGGATATTGGGCCGCGCTACTCCACCGCATGCCGGGCAGCGCGGAAGATCGCTCGTCAGTTCGCAGGTCGTTTCGTCGACGATGGGACGCACGTCATCGGCGGACCATAGCCGGTCGTTGCAGACCTCCGAGCATTGCAGAACGTGAATCGAACCATGGCACTCGGCTATGGTTGTATCGTCGACGCCGGCCTTCTGAAACTGTCCATCGACGTTGCTCGTGAACACCCACAGCCCGCGCGGCATGGAGTCGGCCCAGCGGCGCAGCATGTCGAAGCCCTCATGGGGAATCGTGCGCCGGTACAGGTCGAGACGATGCCCATAAAATCCCCAGCATAGCCGCGGATGCAGCGCCATCACGCGCGGATTCGCCATGTCCTGAAAGGTGAGGCGCTGCTGTTTCAATGCGGGATAGGCGCGCCAGAACCCATCGGCGCCGCGATAATCGGGCAAGCCCGAATCAACGCCCATGCCGGCGCCTGCCGTCACCAGCATTCCATCGGCCTCGCACAGCCACGACACGGCGCGCTTGATACGTTCGTTTTCGTCCATCGCGCTACTCTAGCAATTCGCACACAAAGCGTCTTGTACGCCGCGCTTCGCGTATTGGACAATAGCGACGCGAGCCGACACATGGTTCGCGAGGCCGTCATTCAAGCAGTTGGCCACCTTATCGAGGAGACAAATCGATGTCCGCATCCGCCACTGTGTTTGCCATTCTCATCGCGTTGTTGCTGGGCGCGATGATTCCGGGGCCGAGTTTCGTTCTCGTTGCGCGAAATTCGATCAGCCTGTCTCGCAGCGACGGACTTTCGACCGCACTCGGCATGGGCGTCGGCGGGATTTTCTTTGGCGGCATCGCGCTTGCCGGGCTCTATACGTTACTGGTTGCCGTCGAATGGCTTTATATCGCGCTGAAAATTGCGGGCGGGCTGTATCTGATGTACATCGCGTCGAAGATCTGGCGCGGCGCGGCTCAGCCCATTGCGATGGATAGTCCCGACGCGGCGAATGGCCGTAGCGCAAAGAAGTCGTTCTGGATCGGCTTGACGACGCAGCTCAGCAATCCGAAAACGGCGATCTGGTACGGCAGTATCTTTGCGGCACTGCTGCCGCAGCATCCGCCCGTGTGGTGCTATTTCGTGCTGCCGCCGCTCGTCTTTGCAGTGGAGGCCGGCTGGTACACGTTCGTCGCTCTGTGCTTTTCGAGCCGGCATCCGCGCGAAGTTTATTTGCGCGCGAAGAAGTGGATCGACCGGATTGCAGCGGGCGCGATCGCGGCGCTCGGGCTACGGCTGATCTTCGCGGCGAAGAAGGCGGGAATCTGACCGCAGAAGCACAATGGCCGCGCCAGCCGGCCGTAGAACGGTGATGGACAAAGGGGGAGTACGGCTCGTACTCCCCCTTGTCGTATGCGGAATGCCCGGCGGTAAATGCTTAGCGGCGATAGGCTTCGGCCAGCACGGCGCAATGCTGCAGATGCAGCTCGACAGCGCGGATGGCGAGTTCGCGCAGACGCGAGAGCCAGTTCGTGGACGGGGCGGCGGCGGTCGTAGCTTGTTGCATGGCGGACTCCTTTTACGGGTAATACCCTAGGTAATTACCCTAGTATATCCGTGCGCATGACGCAACGCAACAAATCAATAGATCATTCGCCAGCGAGCGAAGCAACCTTACATCGGGCCTTCGTCATCTGCATATACACGTTTATCGGGTTCAATTGCATTCGCTGAAACCGAATGCGCTCACAACGAGCAGTTGCGCACCACCGAAACGAAGCCAATCAGATAGATTGGATACCTCAATATATTCATGCACGTGGCGGATCACGAACTGCACCAGTTGCGTGACAGCAGTATTTCACTTGTGCTGATGCGTTCATTTCGATCGAGCAAAGATGTCATGCCGGATTTCACAATGATCGGTCGTTTAGCGAATCGAATTGAAAGCATCAAGTACTGTTGCGTTTGAACCAACGGTGTATTGGAAAAATTAATGTGATCGTGCAAATACTTTTGCTCTAAGATTCGCCGTGCTCCAACAACGCCTATCGCTCAAAGGAAAAGTATGGACATCAAGTCAATCCGGCAATCTGCTTTTGCGATGCCCGTTCACAATCCCGCCTACCCTCGCCCGCCATTCCGTTTTCTCAATCGCGAGTACTTCATCATTTCGTATGAAACGGAAATGGATGCGCTGCGCGCGGTTGTGCCCGAACCTCTCAAGCCGGAAAACGCACTGGTCCATTACGAATTCATTCGCATGCCGGATTCGTCGGGCTTTGGCGACTACACGGAAAGCGGTCAGGTGATTTCCGTGCGCGATATGGAAGGACGTCTAGGGAACTACACGCACTCCATGTATCTCGACGACGAAGGCCCGATTGCCGGCGGCCGTGAAATCTGGGGCTTTCCGAAGAAACTCGCGCGCCCGAAGCTGAGCGTCGACGGCAACGACACGCTGCTCGGCACGCTCGACTACGGCACGCAACGCATCGCGACGGGCACGATGGGCTACAAGCATCGGATGCTCGACATCGAAGCCGAGCGCGCCAAGCTCGCCGATACGCCGAACTATCTGCTCAAAGTGATTCCGCATGTCGATGGCAGCGCGCGCATTTGCGAGCTCGTGCGCTTCTATCTGCGCGACGTGACGGTGCTCGGCGCATGGACTGGCCCCGCCGCACTCGAACTGCATCCGCATGCGCTCGCACCCATCGCGGAACTGCCCGTCAAGCGCGTGATCGGCGCGCGTCACGTGATTGCGAATCTCACGCTCGATATCGGTGAAGTGGCGTTCGACTATCTCGCACCCGCACAAGCCAATGCGCAGACAGCGAAGAAGTCGAATGACGACGCACTGGAACTCGCTCTCTAAACCACTCATCAGGGAAAGAACATGTCATTGCAAAACAAGGTCGCGCTCGTCACGGGCGCAGCAAGCGGCATTGGCGAACAATGCGCTCGCAAATTGGCGAGCCTTGGCGCTTCCGTCGTCATTGCCGATCTGAACCTCGATGCCGCGCAGAAAGTCGCGGAAAGCATCGTCGCCTCGGGCGGCAAGGCACTCGCCGTTGCAATGGACGTGACAAATGAAGAAGCCGTCAATGCGGGCGTCGATAGCGCGGTGAAGCAACTCGGCGGTATTGATGTGCTCGTATCGAATGCGGGCATTCAGATCGTCGCGCCCATCGAGGACTACTCGTTCGCCGACTGGAAGAAGATGCTCGCGATTCATCTGGACGGAGCGTTTCTGACCACGAAGGCGGCGATCAGGCACATGTACGACAGCAAGCGCGGCGGCTCGATCGTCTATATGGGATCGGTCCACTCGCATGAAGCGTCGAAGCTGAAGTCGGCCTACGTGACCGCCAAGCACGGCCTGCTAGGCCTCGCTCGCGTCGTCGCGAAAGAAGGCGGTCCGCGTGGCGTGCGCGCGAATGTCGTGTGCCCGGGCTTCGTCCGCACGCCGCTCGTCGAGAAGCAGATTCCCGAACAGGCAAAGGAACTCGGCATCACCGAAGAAGAAGTCGTGAAGAACGTGATGCTGAAGGAAACGGTGGACGGCGAATTCACGACGGTCGACGACGTCGCCAATACGGTTGCGTTCCTCGCGGGTTTTGAATCGGCGGCACTGACGGGACAGTCGGTGATCGTCAGCCATGGCTGGTCGATGCAGTAAGGAGCTTGCATGCGCAGCGACACGAAAAAAATAAGCGCGCGGCCGGATGCCTTTGTGTTGCCGCGCTACGACGAGATCGCGCTCGTCCTGCAAGGCGGCGGAGCACTCGGCTCGTATCAGGCGGGTGTCGTCGAAGGACTGGCCGAGGCGAACGTCGAGCCGGACTGGATCGCGGGCGTGTCAATTGGCGCGCTCAATACGGCGATCATCGCGGGCAATGCGCCGGAAAACCGCGTGGAAGCGTTGCGCGGATTCTGGAACGCGATCTGCCATCCGCTCGACTGGATCGGCAGCGTCAGTGCGTGGACGCTGCCCGGTCTAGGCTTGCAGGACCTGTCGCGCAAGTGGGCCAGCATGTGGGCTGCTGGCCGCGCGTTGACGGAAGGCCAGCCGGGGTTTTTCGCGCCGCGCTTTCCATTGCCCGTTGCCGGACTTGCAAAGCTGGACCCGAGCCGCGTCAGCTACTACGACACGGCCGCGCTCAAGGCAACGTTGCAGCAGTACGCCGATTTCGATCGCATCAACGACGGCAAGATTCGCGTGTCCGTGGGCGCCGTGAATGTGCGCACGGGTAATCTCACGTACTTCGACAACGCCAGAATGCGTCTCGCGCCCGAGCACTTCATGGCGTCGGGCGCATTGCCGCCAGGCTTTCCTGCGGTCGAAATCGATGGCGAATACTACTGGGACGGCGGACTCGTTTCGAATACGCCGCTCACGGAAGTTCTGCGAGACTCGGATCACAAGGACACGCTGGTCTTTCAGGTCGATTTGTGGAGTGCGAAAGGCAATGCGCCGGGCGATTTTCTTGACATATCGGAGCGTGCAAAAGACATTCAGTACTCAAGCCGGACTCGCGCGATCACCAACATGCTCGCGGAACGGCAGAAGCACGCACGCTTCATCAAGGAGTTGCTCGAGCATGTGCCGACGTCGGTGCTGAAAGCGGACCCGCTATTCCGGCTTGCCGAAGCGGCCGCGGATGGCAGCGCGATCAACGTGGTGCATCTGATCTACAAGAACAAGCCATACGAAGGCCACTACAAGGACTACGAGTTCAGCATGGATACGATGCTCGAGCACTGGCAAAGCGGCCTCGACGACATTCGCGATTCGTTCTCGCATCGCGAATGGTTCGATGTGCCGAGCCGTGAGCAGGGTTTCGCCACACACGACGTGCACCGCCCCGTCGGATCGGTGCCGCAGTCGGACAAGAACACCGTCGAAACGTTGCCGGACAAGAGCCGCAAGGAAGCAGCCTGAGTACGCTTCGATTGAATTCGTGCCAAAGGAAACACGGCTCTGCAATACGCATGTTGCAGAGCCGTATTTTTATCGAATTGCGCAAATGCGTCACGAAGGCTTCGCAAAAATTACATGCCGCCTGGAAAACCTAGCGCAGTCGCTTTCGCACGCAAATCCGCAAAGCGGCCGGCCGGCGGATTGACGGCTGTCGCCGACGCCGCGCTCGACGGAAGTTGCTGGCTGCGATCGACGCCGCCGAGCCCCGGTATGATGCCCGCCACCGAGCATTCGACGCCGAAGGTTCCCTGCGTCACCGCAATGGCGGGCGCATCGGTTCGCGCGGCATCGCTGAAGTCCAGTGCATAGGCCATGTTGAAGGTGGCGGGATCGGTTGCGCGCACGCCCAACGGATCGATGCCGAAGCGCCATGCGAGCAGTTGATGAATCGAGCTGGGATCGAACGGATAGCGCGACACCATGTTTGCGCGCGTACGCGGTCCGAGCATCATGCACGGCACACGAAAGCCCAGGCGGCCGTCGTTGCCCACGCCCTGTTCGGCCGTCGATACAGGCCTGATGGGTGGCACTGCATGTTCCATGAAACCGCCCCATTCGTCATAGACGAGGATCATCAGCGTCGTGCTCCACTTCGGCCCGGTGCGCAACGCGTCGTAGATCTGGCCGAGCAGGACCTGGCCGTTGCGCACGTCCGCATGCGGGTGATCGTCGTTGGACGTGCCCTGCGGTTCTCCCGAGAAACTCGGATCGACCATGCAGAACGACGGCAGATTGCCCGACGCCGCATCCGCGAGAAAACTCGCGAAGAGCTTCGAGCGGCTGACAAAGCGCGAGCCGTACAAAGCGGTGAACGGCACATCGTGGAAGTAGTACGTCGATGAGACGTTCTTCGCGTCGAGCCGGTCCCAGATGGTCGGCAGCGAAGAGGTGCCGGTGCTGTCGTCGAGACGGTCGGTTTCGCCGCTGTGCAGATAGAGACGGTTCGGAAAAGTGGCCGACAGAGCCCCCGTCATGTAGTAATCGCAAACCGTGTACTGCGTGACCGCGCCGCGATAGAAGTCGAGATCGGCCGCGCCCAAAAAGCCGATGGGCAACAGATCGCCGTGCAAAAGGCTCGTGCCGGGCGTCAGCAGGAAGCCGTTCATCGCGCCATTGGCGAGTTGCGTGCGGCCGGCGCTGTACTGATGGTTCGGATCGGAGAACGAGCAGGCCTGGAATCCGTATGCCGCGTTCGACGTCAATGCGAACGACGACTGCGTCTGTCCGAATGCGTCGGGGAACTGGCGGTTCTGCTGATGTTCCGCATTCGGCACCCAGCCGAGCATGTGATCGAATGAGCGGTTCTCCATCGTGACGAGCACGATGTGATCGACGCCTGACGTGGCCGGGTCGGGCAATGCGGGCCTCGGCAGATTGGCGCGATCGGGCGGAATGCCGCTCGTCGCCCCCGCACTGCCTCCGCCTCCCCCGCCTCCGCCACAAGCCGACAACGCGACGGTGCCCGCGAGCGCAGCCAGTATCTTGCGGCGCGTGGGATCGGGTGCATTCGAAGACTGATGATCGCTCATGTCGTTCTCCCTTGTTGTTAGGGCCGTTGGGGGTGCCGTTG
>NZ_CYGY02000064.1 GCF_900007165.1 Paraburkholderia piptadeniae | reverse complement strand
TCGGGTTCCGGTCGCCTTCTACGTTCAGCGGCGCCAGCACTTCGCCGCACAGTTTCGCGGATTCTTCGATCACGGCCTGAGCCGTTTCAAGGCCGGCTTCTTCGAAGCCAGGCAATGCAGCGACGTCGTCAAGCCCCGCCAGTTCCCGCATCACGAACATCATGTCCTTGATGGGTGCCGTGTAGCTCATTTGTGCCTCCTCCACGACTTCGATAAAAAAGGGGCGCTGGATTCAACATCCTCGCGCCCCTTTGTCTGGTGCCTGACTGTCGTGCGCCGTCATGCGGCGCGGTGTTCTATCAGCCGAGTGCGTTCACCAGTTCCGGCACGAGCGTGAACAGATCGCCGACGAGACCATAGTCCGCGACGCTGAAGATCGGCGCCTCTTCGTCCTTGTTGATCGCGACGATCACCTTCGAGTCCTTCATGCCCGCCAGGTGCTGGATCGCACCCGAAATGCCCACCGCGATGTACAGCTGCGGCGCGACGATCTTGCCCGTCTGGCCGACCTGGTAGTCGTTCGGCACGTAGCCCGCATCGACGGCTGCGCGCGAGGCGCCCATTGCTGCACCCAGCTTGTCGGCCAAAGGCTCGAGCACCTTCGTGTAGTTCTCGCCGCTGCCCAGACCACGGCCACCCGATACGATGATGTTTGCGCTGGTCAGTTCCGGACGGTCCAGCTTCGTGACTTCACGGCTCACGAACTGCGAGACGCCCGCATCGGCTGCGGCTTCGATCTTCTCGACCGACGCGCTGCCGCCTTCCGCCGCGACCGGGTCGAAGCCCGTTGCGCGCACCGTGATGACCTTGACCGGGTCGGCCGATTGCACGATCGCGATCGCGTTGCCCGCGTAGATCGGGCGTTCGAACGTGTCGGCGCTATCGACGGCCGTGATGTCGCTGATCTGCGCGACGTCGAGTTTCGCGGCAATGCGCGGCGCGATGTTCTTGCCGTAGGCCGTCGCGGGCGCAAGGATGTGCGAGTAGTCCTTCGCGATGTTCAGCACCGTCGCCTCGACGTTTTCCGCCAGGCCCGCTTCGAGTTGCGGCGCGTCGGCGAGCAGCACTTTCGCGACGCCTGCAATCTTCGATGCAGCTTCCGCGGCTGCCTGTGCGTTGTGGCCCGCGACCAGCACATGAATGTCGCCACCGATCTTCTGTGCGGCAGCGACCGTGTTCAGCGTCGCGGCCTTGATCGACGCGTTGTCGTGTTCAGCAATTACCAGAATCGTCATTTCATTCGTCTCCGCTTTCCGTAAATTCGCGTCGATCAAAGCACCTTGGCTTCCGTCTTGAGCTTCTCGACCAGCGTCTTCACGTCCGGCACCTTCACGCCGGCGGAGCGCTTGGGCGGCTCACTGACCTTCAGCGTCTTCAGACGCGGCGTCACATCGACGCCCAGGTCTTCGGGCTTCACGGTCTCAAGCGGCTTCTTCTTCGCCTTCATGATGTTGGGCAGCGTGACATAGCGCGGCTCGTTGAGGCGCAGATCCGTCGTCACGACAGCGGGCAGCTTCAGCGACAGCGTTTCCGCGCCGCCATCGACTTCACGCGACACCGTCGCCTTGCCATCGGCCACTACGACCTTCGATGCAAACGTCGCCTGCGGCAGACCCGCCAGCGCGGCGAGCATCTGGCCCGTCTGGTTCGAGTCGTCGTCGATGGCCTGCTTGCCGAGGATCACCAGCGAAGGCTGTTCCCTGTCGACCAGCGCCTTGAGCAGCTTGGCCACCGCCAGCGGCTGCAGGTCTTCATTCGATTCGATGAGGACCGCGCGATCCGCGCCGATCGCCAGCGCCGTACGCAGCGTTTCCTGGCACTGCGTGACGCCGCATGAAACAGCAATGACCTCACTAGCGACACCCGCTTCCTTCAGGCGCACGGCCTCTTCGACGGCAATCTCGTCGAACGGATTCATCGACATCTTCACGTTCGCGATGTCGACTCCCGTGTTGTCCGACTTCACGCGGACCTTCACGTTGTAGTCAACCACTCTTTTGACTGGCACCAGGATTTTCATGCACACGCTCCAAAGTTACGAATACGTCAACCCGACGGACATTATAGCGATAGCCTCCGCGGGAGCCGCCCGGGATTGCTTGATATCGAGGATATCGCTCCCCGATGGCGATGACGGCAATTTCGAACGGTCGTGCTATTCTAGACCGGAAAAAGCCCAAAAGCCAAGTCGGGGTTCCTACCGATACGGCCGCATAGCGGGGCCGGATGCGGCGCACGGCGCCGCGCCGATCATCCTCTGCTCCGACACGCAGCGGCGCGGCGCGCTCCCGCACCACCGCGCCGCATCGATCACCAGGACGCGATCACCGCGCCGCCAAACTTGCTATCGATGAACTGCTTCACTTCCGGCGAGTGATACGCCGCGATCAGCTTCGCCACCCACGGCTTGTTTCGGTCCGACTCGCGGATCGCAATGATGTTCACGTACGGCCCCTTCGGGTCCTCGATCGCGATCGCATCCTGCTTCGGCTTCAGGCCCGCTTCCATCGCGAAGTTCGTGTTGATAGCGGCCGCGTCGACATCGCCGAGCGAGCGCGGAATCTGCGCCGCGTCGAGTTCGACGATCTTCAGCTTCTTCGGGTTCTCGGCGATGTCGAGCGGCGTCGCCTTCAGGCCCGCACCGGCGCGCAGCTTGATCAAGCCCTGCTTTTGCAGCAGAAGCAGCGCGCGTCCGCCGTTGGTCGGATCGTTCGGCACGGCGATCTTCGCGCCCGCCTGCATTTCGGCAAGCGACTTCACCTTCTTCGAATAGATGCCCATCGGGAAGGTCACGGTATCGGCGATCTTGATCAGCTTGTAGCCGCGGTCCTTCACCTGCGCCTGCAGATACGGATCGTGCTGGTAGCTGTTCGCGTCGAGATCGCCGCTCGCGAGCGCCGCATTCGGCTGCACGTAATCGGAGAACTCGATCACCTTGATGTTCAGGCCGTTCTTCGCGGCGACGGTCTTCACCACATCCATCAGTTGCGCGTGCGGACCGCCCGTCACGCCGACCTTGATCGATTCGTCGGCGAACGCGAGCGACGATGCGCCGAACAGCGACACGGCGCCCAATGCGGTCGCGAGCTTCAGAATGAAACGACGTTGCATGACCAAACCTTTATTTTCTAAGAGTGTTATTTGTGGCTCAAACGGCGCACGAGCCAATCCCCGAACGACTGCACCAGTTGCACGAAGACGATCAGGATCACGACGACCGTCACCATCACTTCCGGCAGAAAACGCTGATACCCATAGCGGATGCCGAGATCGCCCAGACCGCCGCCGCCGATCGCGCCCGCCATCGCCGAATAGCCGACCAGCGACACGAACGTGATCGTCAGACCCGCGACGATGCCCGGCAGCGATTCCGGCAAAAGCACCTTGAACACGATCTGCGACGTCGTCGCGCCCATCGCCTGCGCCGCTTCGATCAGGCCGCGATCGACTTCGCGCAGCGCCGTCTCGACAAGCCGCGCGATGAACGGCGCGGCGGCGATCGTCAGCGGCACGACGGCCGCGGCCGTGCCGATCGACGAGCCGACGACGAGGCGCGTAAAAGGAATCACGGCAACGAGAAGAATGATGAACGGCGTCGAGCGCACGGCATTGACGACCACGCCCATCACTCGATTGACGCCGAGGTTCTGCAGCACGCCCTGGCGGTCGGTCAGATAGAGCAGCACGCCGAGCGGCAGGCCGACGGCCGCGCCGATCAGTCCCGAGATGCCGACCATGATCAGCGTCTCCCAGAACGACTGCACGAACATATCGAACATTTCACTCAACATGCGACAACTCCTCGACAACCACGCCCTGTTCGCGCAAAAACGCTTGCGCCTGCGCCACCTTCGACGGCTCGCCGCCCGCGAGCACCGCGAGCGAGCCGAACGCCTGCCCCTGAATCTCGTCGATCTGGCCGTGCAGGATGTTGAAGTCCAGCTCGTAGCGGCGAATCGTCTCCGAAAGAATCGGCTGATCGACGCCCGAACCCGTGAACGCGAGCCGCAGCAGATGGCCGCTGCCCGACTTCAGACGCTCCGCGACGCGCGCCTTCAGCGCCGGCGGCAATTCCTGCGCGATCACGTCGCCGATCAGCGCGCGCGTGACTTCGTGATGCGGTTGCAGGAACACGTCGATGATCTTGCCCTCTTCGACCACGCGTCCGTTGTCGAGCACGGCGACGCGGTCGCACACCTGCTTGATCACTTCCATCTGGTGCGTGATCAGCACGACGGTCAGCTTCAGCTCGCGGTTGATGCGCTTGAGCAGATCGAGAATCGCGCGCGTCGTTTCGGGATCGAGCGCGGACGTCGCTTCGTCGGAGAGCAGCACTTTCGGCTTGCTCGCGAGCGCGCGCGCAATGCCGACGCGCTGCTTCTGCCCGCCGCTGATCTGCGCCGGATAGCGGTCCTTCTGCGCCGACAGCCCGACGAGTTCGAGCAGCGGCAGCACATGCGCCTCGATCTCCGCGCGCTTCATGCCGGCCAGTTCGAGCGGCAGTGCGACGTTGTCGAACACCGTGCGCGACGACAGCAGATTGAAGTGCTGGAAGATCATGCCGATCTCGCGGCGCGCCTCGCGCAACTGCGCGGCGGGCATCGTCGTGAGGTCGCGGCCGTCGACGACGACATTGCCTTCCGTCGGGCGCGTCAGCAGATTGATCGTGCGGACCAGCGTGCTCTTGCCCGCGCCGCTGCGTCCGATGATGCCGAACACCTCGCCTTGGGGAATCGACAGATTGACGTTGTGCAGCGCTTCGACCCAGCCCCGTGGCCCCGGAAAACGCTGCGAAAGATTGCGTAGTTCGATCATGAAAAACGAAACGGCGGACTTTGCCAGCAAGCGTCGCACGCTCCAGGCACCGGCCGCCGTGACTTTTATTGGGATTTGAGCCGCCGATTTTACCGCAGACGCGTCATATCCTTTAATAATCAATTAAGAGACTTTCATAACCGGTGGGAATTAGAGGGCTGCCCGGTTCGATCGGCCGCAACGGGCGCGATGCGCGCCGCTATGATCGCCGCACCACGACAACAATCGGAAGATGTCCATGGAGACGACCCGAGCCGCTGCGACTCCCGCGATGCCCCATCCCGAACGGTCGCGCGCCACCACGGCCGACGGCATCGAACTGCCCGTCTACCGATGGCGCGCGGCGGGGATGCGGCGCGCGACAGTCGCCCTTCTCCACGGGCTCGCGGAGCACGCCGGACGCTACGCGGCGCTCGCGCAAGCGCTCAACGCAAACGGCATCGAACTGATCGCGATCGATCTGCGCGGGCATGGCCATGCGCCCGGTCCGCGCGCATGGATCGAGCGCTTCGACGAATATCTGCTCGATGCCGACGCGCTCGTCACAGTGGCCACGCGCAACGACGGACCGCTGTTCCTGATGGGCCACAGCATGGGCGGCGCGATCGCGGCTTTGCACGCGATCGAAAAGCACGCCCATCACGGACGGCCGTTGAACGGCCTGATCCTGTCGAGCCCCGCGCTCGCTCCAGGCCATAACGTGCCACGCTGGATGCTCGCGTTAAGCCAGAAGATCAGCCGCGTGTGGCCACGCTTCCCGGCGATGAAAATCGAAGCCGCGCTGTTATCGCGCGATCGCGCAGTCGTCGAGGCGAACCGGAACGATCCGCTCGTGCATCACGGTCCGATTCCCGCGCGCACGGGCGCCGAACTGCTGCTCGCGATGCAGCGCATCGAGCAAGGCCGGGCGGGCCTGCGCATGCCGCTGCTGACCTGGCACGGCACGGCGGACAAGCTCACCGAGCCCGACGGCAGCCGCGACTTCGGCGCGCACGCCGGCTCACCGGACAAGACGCTGACGCTCTACGAAGGCAGCTATCACGAGACGATGAACGACCTCGATCGCGAGCGCGTGATCGATGCGCTCGTCGACTGGATATTGAAGCGTTCGGAATGAAGCGGACGGACGCGCGGCCTAGCGGCCGGACGTGTGCTTCCAGTCGGGCGGCCGCTTGTCGATGAAGGCCTGCACGCCTTCGAGCGCCGAGTCGTCCATCATGTTGCAGGCCATCGTCTGCCCGGCCAGCTGATACGCCGCCTCGATGCCCATTTCGAGCTGCCGGTAGAACAGGCCTTTGCCTGCTGCGACGGCCTCGCGCGGTTTCGCGCAAATGCTCTTCGCGAGCGCGGCCACCTCGATATCGAGGATGTCGAGCGGCACCACGCGATTCACGAGGCCTTGCTGCTTCGCCGCCATTGCATCGATGAAATCGCCCGTCAGCAGCATTTCGAGCGCGGCCTTGCGCGATACGTTGCGCGACAGCGGCACCGATGGCGTCGCGCAGAAGAGTCCGAGATTGACGCCCGACACGGCGAAGCGCGCGATGTCGGCGGCCACGGCGAGATCGCACATCGCCACCAGCTGACAGCCCGCTGCCGTCGCGACGCCGTGCACGCGCGCGATCACCGGCTGCGGCATGCGCTGGATCGCGAGCATGACTTTCGTGCAGCGCGCGAAGAGCGCCTGGTAATAATCGAGCGACGGTGCGGCGCGCATTTCCTTCAGGTCGTGACCGGCGCAGAACGCGCGGCCCGCGCCCGCGATCACCACCACGCGCGCATCGCTCTTCGCGATGTCGGCGAGCCTGGTCTGCAGTTCGTCGAGCAGCGCCTCCGACAGCGCATTGAACGCGTCCGGCCGGTTCAGCGTGAGACGCACGACACCGGGCACATCATAGGCATCGTGCGTAACATCGATCAGCGGGCCCGTTGCATCGCTATTCATGATGAGCTTTCCTCCCGTGCGCGGCGCTCGCGTTCAGATGCCCGCGAGCGTGCGCACATGCGCGACGACGCTGCGTCCGAGCGCCGACAGGTTGTAGCCGCCTTCCAGACAGCTGACGATGCGCCCTTGCGCGTACTTGTCCGCGACATGGCGAATCTGCTCGGTGATCCACACGTAGTCGTCCTCGACGAGCCCCATGTTGCCGAGATCGTCCTCGCGATGCGCGTCGAAGCCCGCCGACACGAACAGCATCTGCGGCTTGAATGCATCGAGACGCGGCAGCCAGATCATGTCGATTGCCTCGCGCACGACCATCCCCTTCGAACGCGCCGCGATGGGCACGTTGCACATGTTCGGCGCCTGGTTGTCAGCGCCCGTGAACGGATAGAACGGGTGCTGGAAGATGCTGCACATCAGCACGCGCGAATCGTTCGAGAACGCGGCCTCCGTACCATTGCCGTGGTGCACGTCGAAATCGATGATCGCGACGCGCTCGAGGCCATGTACTTCGAGCGCGTGCCGCGCGGCGATCGCGACGTTGTTGAAGAAGCAGAAGCCCATTGCGCGCGCAGGCTCCGCGTGATGGCCCGGCGGACGCACGCTGCAAAACGCGTTGTCGTAACGTCCTTCGATGACGGCGTCGGTGGCCGCAACAGCCGCGCCCGCCGCGCGCATCGCGGCCGTCCACGTATGCGGATTCATCGACGTGTCGGGATCGATCTCCGCATAGCCGGAGCCCGGCGAGCGCTCGCGGATGTAGTCGACATGTGCCTTCGTATGCACGCGCAGCAACGCGGACTCGTCGGCAAGCGGTGCGGACTCTCGTTCGATCAACTCGCCGATGCGGCTCGCGATCAGTTGGTCTTCGATTGCCTGCAGGCGCGCGGGGCATTCGGGATGCCATTGCCCCATCTCATGTTGCAGACAGTCTGCGTGTGTATAGAAGCCGGTTGCCATGAGTCTATTTCGGGCGGCGCGCCGCGCGAGGCGTGCGAGGGGCACCGCGTGTCTCCGTCCATGAGCGCAAGGGGTTGCGCGAATACTACGAACTTACCACACGATGCGCCAGGACCGCGCTGGCGCAACGCTTCTACACAGATTGGCGAACCTCGTCGGGTATACTCCCCCGTAACTTTTTTGCCCGCACACACCCTCAGTTCACTATGACCGTCAAGCTTGCACTGTCCGCTCAACATCGGCTACGCGCAACGACTGTAGCCGCCGCACTGACCGTCGCGTGGTGCGTGTTCGCGGGAGCCGGCCCGGCCTCGGCGCAAACCGTCAAAAGCAGGCCGCGCGCGCTGCTTGCGCAAAGCCAGCCGGAACAGCCGACGCAAGGACAGACGTTCGAAGAAGAGATCGTTCCGCAGCGCTATGCGAACAACGGCAATGTCGATGCATTCGTCAACGACATGGTCGCGCGCTATGACTTCGATCCCACCGCGTTGCATGCCCTCTTCGCGCGCGTGAGCTATTCGGCGACGGCCGTGAAACTCGTGACGCCATCGCCGACGCCGTCGATCAAGAACTGGCGTGTGTATCAGGCGCGCTTCCTCGATCCCGTCCGCATCAACGCGGGCGTGAAGTTCTGGCGCGCGAATCAGGCAACGTTGCAGCGCGCGTACGAGCAGTACGGCGTGCCGCCGGAAGTGATCGTCGGCATCATCGGCGTCGAGACGATTTATGGGCGCTACATGGGCAACTTCCGTGTGCTCGACGCGCTCACCACGCTCTCGTTCGATTACCCGGGCACGCCCAATCGCGACGAACGCCAGGCGACGTTCCGCAAGAATCTCGAAGACTATCTGGTGTGGACGCGCGACGCGCAGATCGATCCGACGACAGTACTCGGCTCGTACACGGGCGCGATCGGCATTCCGCAATTCCTGCCCAGCAGCATCGTCCAGTATGCGGTTGACTACGAAGGCAACAAGAAGATCGATCTGCGCACGAGCCAGGCCGATGCGATCGGCAGCGTCGCGAACTATCTCAGGCAGAACGGCTGGGAAACGGGCCGGCCCGTCGTGTGGAACATCGCGACAGATACGGGCAGCCTCGGCATCGCGCAGGCGGCCGCGACGGGCGCGCCGGAACCGCGCTGGTCGCTGCAGCAACTGCTGAAGGCGGGCATGCTGATGAACCAGCCGGGCCTCGACACGCGCACGGAAGCGGGTACGCCCGTCACCGTGGTCGATCTGCCGTCGCCGGGCCGGCCGACGGAATTTGTGCTGGGGCTGAAGAACTTCTACGTGCTCACGCGCTACAACCGCAGCTTCTTCTATGCGCTCGCCGTGTATGAACTCGGTGAGCGCGTGAAGGCGCAACTGGATGCGAGTTCGGTGGGCAATGCATCGGTGCCTGCCGCGTCTCAGTAGTCGACTGACTGTCGATGTGATTCATGAAAAACGCCGGCAGTTGCCGGCGTTTTCTCCTATGGCATGCCACATCTGGCATGTCATGTTTATGCAGGGAACACGCCCGTCGACAGATAGCGGTCGCCGCGATCGCACACGATGAACACGATCGTCGCGTTCTCGACCTGGCGCGCGATACGCAGCGCCACTTCGCACGCGCCCGCTGACGAGATGCCGCAGAACACGCCTTCGACGGCCGCCATCCGGCGCGCCATCGCTTCAGATGCCGACTGGCTCACGTTCTCGACGCGATCGACGCGGCTGCGGTCGAAAATCTTCGGCAGATATGCCTCGGGCCATTTGCGGATGCCCGGAATGCGCGAGCCCTCTTCCGGCTGAGCGCCGATGATCTCAATGGACGGCTTCTGTTCCTTCAGATACTGCGACACGCCCATGATCGTGCCCGTCGTGCCCATCGCCGACACGAAATGCGTGATGCGGCCTTCCGTGTCGCGCCAGATTTCGGGGCCCGTCGCTTCGTAGTGCGCGATCGGATTGTCGGGGTTGCCGAACTGGTCGAGGATGATGCCTTTGCCTTCGCGCTGCATCTGCTCGGCGAGATCGCGCGCGTATTCCATGCCGCCTTTCACAGGCGTCAGCAGGATTTCGGCGCCGTATGCCGCCATGCTCTGACGCCGCTCCAGCGACAGGTCTTCCGGCATGATCAGGATCATCTTGTAGCCGCGGATCGCCGCCGCCATTGCGAGCGCGATGCCCGTGTTGCCGCTCGTCGCTTCGATCAGCGTGTCGCCCGGCTTGATGCGCCCGCGCAGTTCGGCTTTCTTGATCATCGAAAGCGCCGGGCGGTCTTTCACCGATCCCGCCGGATTGTTGCCTTCGAGCTTGCCCAGCACAACGTTGTTGCGGCTGCGGATGTCGTCGTCCACAAGGCGGACGAGCTGGATGAGAGGCGTGTTGCCGATCGTGTCTTCAATCGTTTTGTAAGCCATGTCGTTGTGTGCTGTGACGATGCGCGGAGTCTTGAATCCGTCGATTTTAAACCAGCATCCGGATGGCCGCCCGCAGCCCCTAATGGCTGCATGGATGCCACCGGGTTCCTGTCCTGTCGCATGTGACTACGATGTGGCCGCGATGTGGCTGCATACAGGGAGGCATTCGCCGCTCTTTCGACGGCAAACGGAATACGCGATCTCCTGCGACGACCGGTCGCGCAAACGCAAAAAGCCGCGGCAGGCTGGATCTGCCGCGGAAGCCAGTCATTTGCATGACGGCTGAAGGGAGCGGTTGCCACAACTCCGGCCAGAAGGAAAGATGGATGGCACTGGACGAGCGCCCGCCGCGCGCGAGCGTTGCCGCGCATGTCAGGCGCTCAGTTCATGCGGCTATTTCTTGACCACCACGGCGGCGTCGTTCTTCGCAGCGGGCGCGGCTTTCGCGTGAGCCGGCGCAGCCTGTGCGCCAGCAGCAGCGACAGTCGCCGCACCAGCGCCCGATGTGCCGACAGCGAGGCCCTCGGCCTGGAGACGCTCGACGGTATGACCGCCGAGACCTTTGACACGCTTGCTGAGATCCGCCGCATCCTTGAACGGGCCATGGGCCGCACGTTCGTCGAGGATAGCTTTGGCCTTCGCGGGACCGATGCCCTTGATGCCACGCAGCCCGGCCTCGTTAGCGGAATTGACGTCGACCGTAGCGAATGCCTGGCCGAAAGCGGCGAGCATGGCCGCCGTGACGATGACTTTTTTGAACATATGGAATCTCCCTGAAACGCCGGCCGGTGACGATCACCGACCGGGAGACTCCAGTGTAGAGAGGCGTACGAACGATTTACACCTGGCCGAACAGCCAACGCACGTAGCGATCGACGCCTTCCTGCACTGTCAGGAACGGGGCCTCGTAGCCCACTGCGCGCAGCTTCGTCTGATCGGCTTGAGTGAAGCACTGGTACTTGCCGCGCAGCGCATCGGGGAACGGAATGTACTCGATCAGCCCGCGCTGCACCAGCTCGGCGAGCGACAGCGCCGGCTCGCCGTCGAGCACGCGCAGCGTGTTGACGACCGTCGAGGCGATGTCGTTGAACGGCTGCGCGCGGCCGCTGCCCAGATTGAAGATGCCCGACTTCTCCGGATGATCGAGGAAATACAGGTTGACCTTCGCGACGTCTTCGACGGAAACGAAATCGCGCGTCTGCTCGCCTGCTGCGTAGCCGTTGTACTCGCCGAACAGCTTGACCTTGCCTTCGGCGCGGAACTCGTTGAAGTTGTGGAACGCGACGGAAGCCATGCGCCCCTTATGCGCCTCGCGCGGCCCATACACGTTGAAGTAGCGGAAGCCGACGATCTGGCTCTTCGCGGTGGGCAGCACGCGGCGGATCACCTGGTCGAACAGGAACTTCGAATAGCCGTACACGTTGAGGGGCGCTTCGAACTCGCGCTCCTCGACGAAGCGCGACGAGCCGCCATACGTCGCCGCCGACGATGCATACAGAAACTGCACGCCCTGCGCGAGGCACGCGTCGAGCACCGCGCGGCTATAGCGAAAGTTGTTGTCCATCATGTAGCGGCCGTCGGTTTCCATCGTGTCCGAGCAGGCGCCTTCGTGGAAAATCGCGCGCACCTTGCCGAAGTCGCCGCGCGCAAAACGCTCGACGAATTCCGTCTTGTCGATGTAATCGACGATTTCGCAGTCGACGAGATTCTTGAACTTGTCGGCGCGCGTCAGGTTGTCGACGGCGATTATGCTGTCTTCACCGCGCTCGTTGAGCGCCTTGACGATATTGCTGCCGACAAATCCAGCCGCGCCGGTGACGATGAGGGTCATGGTCGTCCTGATGAGATGAGAGTCAACGGATGCGGAGATGAGCTGCGCGCCGCGCTGCATGAGCCGGCGCGCGGCGACATCAATGAAAGAGTTCGTCGTAGTCGACGGTGGCTGTGCCGAGCTTGGCGACCACGATGCCCGCTGCTCGATTCGCGAGTGTGACGGCTTCGTCGAGCGGCAGGCCCGCGCCGATCATCACGGCGAGCGTCGCGATCACGGTATCGCCCGCGCCCGACACATCATACACTTCGCGAGCTACAGCCGATGCGTGCAGAATGCCTTCGTCGGAGAAGAGCGTCATGCCTTCTTCGGAGCGCGTGAGCAGCAGCGCCTTCAGCTCCAGTTCGGCGCGCAGCTTCGTCACGCGCGCGAGCAGATCGGCTTCCGACTTCCACTGCCCGACCACCTCGCGCAGTTCTGCGCGGTTCGGCGTGATCAGCGTCGCGCCGCGATAGCGCTCCCAGTCGTCGCCCTTCGGATCGACCAGCACCGGCTTGCCTGCCGCGCGCGCCTTCTCGATCATCTTCGTGACGTGCGTGAGACCGCCCTTCGCGTAGTCCGACATCAGGATCACGTCGTGCGTCGGCAGCAGCGCGTCGTAGCGCGCGAGGCCCGCGAGCAGCGCTTCGTGCGCGGGCGCCCTTTCGAAGTCGACGCGCAGAAGCTGCTGCTGACGCGACAGCACGCGCAGCTTGATCGTCGTCGGCAACTCGGGGTCGCGCTCCAGATGCGGTGCGACGCCGCTATCGCCGAGCAGTTGCACGACGCGCTCGCCCGGCTCGTCGTGGCCGACGACGCACAGCAAGCCTGCCTGCGCGCCAAGCGCCGCGGCGTTGCGCGCGACGTTCGCCGCGCCGCCCAGACGGTCTTCCTGCTTCTGCACGAGCACCACGGGAACGGGCGCCTCCGGTGAAATGCGATTGACGTCGCCGAACCAGTAACGGTCCAGCATCACATCGCCGACAACCAGCACGCGCGCCGCCGCGAGGCGCTCGCGCGCGACGATGCCCACCTCGGGTGCGAGCGCCGCGCCTTCAGGTACGGTCGGAGTCGGATGTAGATTCAGCGGGTCGTGCATACGGACGTCCAATCGAGTGATAGTCGATGCCGAGTTCGGCCATCGCGTCAGGTTCATACAGATTGCGGCCGTCGAAGATCAACGGCGTCTTCAGTTCGGCCTTCATATGCACGAAGTCCGGGCTCTTGAATTCCTTCCATTCCGTGACGATGACGAGTGCATCGGCGCCCGCCAGCGTCTCGTCCTGCGTGCTCGTGAAGTGCAGGCGCGCCTGCTGGTCGGGTACTCCGGCGAGGTCGAGCGCGAAGACGCGCTTCGCTTCCGTCGTCGCGACGGGGTCGTACGCGTGCACCGTCGCGCCGCGCGCGAGCAGTTGCGCGATCACGCGGCGGCTCGGCGCCTCGCGCATGTCGTCGGTGTTCGGCTTGAACGACAGGCCCCATACGGCGAACGTGCGGCCGCTCAGATCGTCGCCGAGTGCGGCCGTGATCTTGCGCACGAGCACTTCCTTCTGCTCGTGGTTCACCTCCTCGACGGCTTCCAGAATGCGCAGATTGTGCCCCATCTCGTTGCCCGTGCGGATCAGCGCCTGCACGTCCTTCGGGAAGCACGAGCCGCCGTAGCCGACGCCCGCATACAGGAAGTGATAGCCGATGCGCGGGTCCGAGCCGATGCCGTGGCGCACGGCTTCGATGTCCGCGCCGACCGTGTCGGCCAGATTCGCCATCTCGTTCATGAACGAGATGCGCGTGGCAAGCATCGCGTTGGCCGCGTATTTCGTGAATTCCGCCGAGCGCACGTCCATGTACAGCGTGCGGTCGTGGTTGCGGTTGAACGGCGCGTAGAGGCGGCGCATCTTTTCGCGCGCCTTGTTGCCGTCCGCATCGTTGTCGATGCCGACCACGATGCGGTCGGGGCGCATGAAGTCATCGACGGCCGCGCCCTCTTTGAGGAATTCCGGGTTCGAAACGATCGAGAAGCGGTGCTGCGCGCTGCCCGCGAGACCGCGCTTCTGCAGCTCTTCTTCGATAACGGCACGCACACGCTGCGCGGTGCCGACGGGCACCGTCGACTTGTCGACGATCACCTTGAAGCTGTTCATCGTGCGGCCGATATTGCGCGCCGCTTCGAGCACGTATTGCAGGTCGGCGGAACCGTCCTCGTCGGGCGGCGTGCCCACCGCGATGAACTGGACCTCGCCGTGCGCGACGCTCGCCTCGACATCCGTCGAAAACGTGATGCGTCCCGCCGCGCGCGAACGCGCGATGATCTCTTGCAGACCCGGCTCGTGAATCGGCATGCCGCCGTTATTCAGGATTTCGATCTTGCGTGGGTCCACGTCCAGACAGAAAACGTCGTTGCCGACCTCGGCAAGACATGCGCCCGTGACGAGACCTACGTAACCCGTGCCGATAATGGTGATTTTCATACGCTTTCCGGTAGGTGATGCCGGTTCAAAGTTTGAAACTTCAGTGCTGCGCGATGGCCGCTGTCCGCGCTGACGCGCTCGCGACGCATGTCAGCTCGACGCCGTGATCGGCTCGACGCGGCGCGGCGCATAGGTTTCCCAACCACTGCAGCCCGGACACTGCCAATAGAACAGCCGCGCCCGGAAGCCGCAATTCTGGCACGTGTACCGTGGCAGATTCTTGGTCCGCTGACGGATCAGCGTGCGCATCAGTTCCAGTTCGCTGCGGCGCGGCTCTTCGGCCACCGCCTGTTGCGCTTCGAGCAAGCGCGTCATGCCCGCCAGATTCGGCGACTTCTGCATCTGCGTGCGCGCGAGCGCATGCGCCGCCTCCGGGCCGCGCAACGCCGACACGTACTGGTACGCGACGTCGAGCAGATCGTTCGACGGATAGCCGTCGACCCACGTCGTCAGCAGGTCTGCGCCCTCTTCCTGCCGGCCGAGCGTTTCGTAGGCCTTCATGACCTTCTCGGCGACGAGCGGCAGATACGCGGGATTCTGCTCCTCGACGCGCCGCCACTGGACGATCGCCTTGTCGTGATGGCCGGCCGCCGCGTCGACGTCGCCGAACAGAATCGTCGCGCGCACGTTCTGCGGATGCGCCTTCAACGCGAGTTCCAGCTGACGCCGCGCTTCATCGGGCTTCTTCTGCTGCAGCGCTTCCTGCGCGAGCTCGCAGTGAAAATGGCCGATTTCCTTGTCGAGCGACTCGGCGCCCATCGTTTCGAGCCGGCGCGCCGTGTCGATCGATTTGATCCAGTCCTTTTCGATCTGATAGATCGTCAACAGAGCACGTTGCGCGCCTAGCGCATAGTCGCCCGACTGCAGCGCCTTGAACGTCTCTTCCGCGCGATCCAGCAGGCCGGCCTTCAGGAAGTCCTGGCCCAGTTCGTACAACGCATGATCGCGCTCGGTGACGGGCAGATCGGCCCGGTTCAACAGGTTCTGATGCACGCGGATCGCCCGGTCGGTTTCGCCGCGACGGCGGAACAGATTGCCCAGCGCGAAGTGCAATTCGACCGTTTCCGGGTCGAGCTTGACGACTTCGATGAACGCGTCGATCGCCTGGTCCGGCTGTTCGTTCAACAGAAAGTTGAGTCCGCGAAAATAGGAACGCGGCAAATTGGCGCTTTCGGAAAGCAGCGCCTTGAGGTCATAACGCGCGGCTACCCAACCGAACGCGAACGCGACGGGTATGACGAGCAGCCACCAGAGGTCTAGATCCATGCGAATGTGCGGGAGTGCGAAAGAGGCCGCGTGGTGCACGCGGCGTGTAAGGGCTAGATGAGCGGCGGCATCGGCGGCTCTTCGACGGCGACGGGCGTTTCGCGCGCCACGCGCAGTTCACGCTTGAGCCGGCCGTTTTCCATCCGCAAGCGGAACATCGCCGGCAATGACGACACCAGGCCGGCCAGCAGGCCCACCACGAAGAACGCCAGTCCGATCAGGATCAAGGGCGCCTGCCACGAATATCCGGCGAGGAAATTCAGCGTAGCGCTCTGCGTATTGGACAGTGCAAGCACCAGCAGCAGCACGAACACCAGCACGCGAATCAGCCAGACGATAAATTTCATGTAGTGATCTCTTGACGGCAGTTGCGGGAGGACGCCGGCCAGATGACGCGTCGCGCCACGGTGTGTGCCCGCGCCGAAGTGACCCGTATTGTAAATGAACGCCATGGCGACTGGCACAAGCGTGCGGATCGTGATGCCTCGCTGTCGTTTAGGGAATGGATGCAGTCCACGTTCCAGACCCGGCACCCTCAAACCGACGGGCGAAAAAAAAGCGCCCAAAGGCGCTTTTTCTGGTCAATGCCGACTGGCGTGGCCACCGGCGAACTTCAACGCGAGCTGCATACTTGCATACGGCCGGCTCAAAGGTCGTCATCCGGCGCTTCGTCTTTCAGAGGCTCGCCCGCGCGACGATCGACGCGTTCACGCAACTCTTTGCCAGGCTTGAAGTGTGGCACGTGCTTCTCAGGCACCAACACCTTTTCGCCCGACTTCGGGTTGCGCCCGACGCGGGATGGACGACGGTTGAGGCCGAAGCTGCCGAAGCCGCGAATTTCGATGCGATGGCCGTTGGCCAGAGCGTCCGACATCGCATCGAGCATCGTCTTCACCGCGAAATCCGCATCCTTGAGGACAAGTTGCGGAAATCGCGTAGCCAGCTGGGCGACCAATTCCGATTTGGTCATACTGCAGCAGACCCCTTAAGTCTTACTGGTTCTGGCCGTCGAGCTTGGCCTTCAGCAGCGCGCCGAGGTTCGTCGTGCCGCTTGCTGCCGAGCTGCTGTCAGCTTGCAGGCCGCGCATGGCTTCCTGCTGCTCAGCCGAGTCCTTCGCCTTGATCGACAGGTTGATGCCGCGCGACTTGCGGTCGATGTTGATGATCATCGCATTGACCTTGTCGCCGTCCTTCAGCACGTTGCGAGCGTCTTCCACGCGGTCTTGCGCGATTTCCGAAGCGCGCAGGTAGCCTTCGACGTCAGCCGTCAGCTGAACCACAGCGCCCTTCGCGTCAACCGACTTGACCGTGCCGTCGACGATCGAACCCTTGTCGTTCATTGCAACGAAGTTGCTGAACGGGTCGCCTTCGAGCTGCTTGATGCCCAGCGAAATGCGTTCCTTCTCGACGTCGATGCCGAGAACGATCGCTTCCACTTCGTCGCCCTTCTTGTACTTGCGAACAGCTTCTTCGCCCGTTTCGCTCCACGACAGGTCCGACAGGTGAACCAGACCATCGATGCCGCCAGGCAGACCGATGAACACGCCGAAGTCGGTGATCGACTTGATGGCGCCCTGGATCTTGTCGCCCTTCTTGAAGTTGCGACTGAAGTCGTCCCACGGATTCGGCTTGCACTGCTTCATGCCGAGGCTGATACGGCGGCGGTCTTCGTCGATCTCGAGAACCATGACTTCGACTTCGTCGCCCAGCTGGACAACCTTCGACGGCGCAACGTTCTTGTTGGTCCAGTCCATTTCCGACACGTGGACGAGGCCTTCGATGCCCGATTCGACTTCAACGAACGCACCGTAGTCGGTGATGTTCGTGACCTTGCCGAACAGACGCGTGCCCGACGGGTAGCGGCGCGAGATGCCTTCCCACGGATCGTCGCCCAGTTGCTTGATGCCGAGCGAAACGCGGTTCTTTTCCTGGTCGAACTTGAGGATCTTCGCGGTGACTTCCTGGCCAACCGACAGCACTTCGCTCGGGTGACGCACGCGACGCCATGCGATGTCGGTGATGTGCAGCAGGCCGTCGATACCGCCGAGGTCCACGAACGCGCCGTAGTCGGTGATGTTCTTGACCACGCCTTCGACGATCGCGCCTTCCTTCAGCGTCTCGAGCAGCTTTGCGCGCTCTTCGCCTTGCGTCGCCTCGATGACGGCGCGGCGCGACAGCACGACGTTGTTGCGCTTCCGGTCCAGCTTGATGACGCGGAATTCCAGCGTCTTGCCTTCGTACGGCGTCGTGTCCTTGACGGGGCGCGTGTCGACCAGCGAGCCCGGCAGGAACGCACGGATGCCGTTGACCATGACGGTCATGCCGCCCTTGACCTTGCCCGTGATCGTGCCCGTCACGAGTTCGTTGTTGTCGAGGGCCTTTTCCAGCGACAGCCACGAAGCCAGACGCTTCGCCTTGTCACGCGACAGGATCGTGTCGCCATAGCCGTTTTCCAGCGCATCGATCGCGACGGAAACGAAGTCGCCCGCCTGCACTTCTACCTCGCCCGCGTCATTCAGGAACTCTTCGAGCGGGATGTAGGCTTCGGACTTGAGACCAGCGTTCACAACGACGAAGTTGTGGTCGACGCGCACGACTTCGGCGGAGATCACTTCGCCAGCGCGCATGTCCTGCTTGGTCAGCGACTCTTCGAACAGAGCCGCAAAAGATTCGGTATTCGGGGTAGAGGTTTGCAGGTCGGACATAAAAATCTGAATTTGCATGGTTTTCGCAGCGTCAGGTGAACCACCATGGTTCAGCACTACGGCAAAGGAGCGAAAGCCATACGGGGTTAAGGGTTAAACAATCGCTTCGCGCTTCGTTCACACTCAGCGGCAAAGCACCTACTCGACAACAAAAACAACTTCGATGCGAGCTTCCGCATTCAGTTCTGCGGAGCCAGCGCCCGGTACCATTGCACCACCTGTTCGACCGCCTGGTCGATCGACAGTGCCGAGGTATCGAGCAACTGCGCATCGGCTGCGGGCTTGAGCGGCGCGGCTTCGCGCTTGCTATCGCGCTCGTCGCGTTCACGCAAATCCCGAAGCAAGTCATCCATATTAGCAGAAAAACCTTTTTGGATCAATTGCTTATGCCGACGGGCCGCGCGCGCCTCGACGCTGGCCGTCAAAAACACCTTCAGCAAGCCGTCAGGAAAGATCACAGTGCCCATGTCGCGGCCATCCGCGACCAGGCCGGGCTGCTTGCGAAAAGCCCGTTGACGGGCCACCAGCGCGGCCCTGACGGGTGCGTGGACGGCAATCGCCGACGCCCGGTTGCCGATTTCCTCGGCGCGGATTTCCGTCGACACGTCGACGCCGTCCAGTTGCGCGATGCCCTCGCGAAACGTGATATGGAGATCGCCGACCAGTTTTGCAAGCGCCTCGGCGTCAGCGGCGGCGATGTTGTAGCGCACGCTGGCGAGCGCCGCGAGCCGGTACAGCGCGCCGCTGTCCAGCAGGTGGAAGCCGAGTTCGGCGGCTACCAGCGCGGCCACCGTGCCTTTGCCGGATGCGGTCGGGCCGTCGATCGTGATGACGGGCGTCTGGTGAAAGGGACGAGTCGATTTCATCTAGAAAGTCGCCCGTCGAAACGGGCGGCGGATGTTGTCAATGCGAGGGTCAGGGTTGAGCGAGCGCAAGGAAGCGCTCGAAATAATCGGGGAACGTCTTGCCGACGCACTTCGGGTCGTTGATCCGCACCGGCACGCCGCCCAGGCTCACCAGCGAGAAGCACATCGCCATCCGGTGATCGTCGTAGGTGTCGATTGCGGCGTTCGGCGTCAGTTTTTCGGGCGGCGTGACGACGAGAAAATCCTCGCCCTCCTGCACCTTCGCGCCGACCTTGCGCAATTCCGTCGCCATCGCGGCGATCCGGTCGGTTTCCTTCACGCGCCAGCTCGCGATATTGCGCAGCGTCGACGTGCCGTCGGCAAACAGCGCCGCCACCGCGATCGTCATGGCCGCGTCAGGAATCAGGTTGAAGTCCATGTCGATCGGATCGAGCTTGCCGTGGTCGTTGCCGACGCCGCGCACCTCGATCCAGTCGTCGCCCATCGTTACGTTCGCGCCCATCTTCGTCAGCGCCGTCGCGAAGCCGACGTCGCCCTGGATGCTCGCGCGGCCCACGCCTTCGACGCGCAGCGGCCCGCCGCCCAACGCGCCCGCCGCGAGGAAGTACGACGCCGACGACGCATCGCCCTCCACCATGATCTTGCCCGGCGACTGATAGCGCACACCGTTCGGAATCGTGAAGCGTTCCCAGCCGAGCCGCTCGACTTTGATGCCGAAGCGGGCCATCAGTGCAATCGTGATCTCGATATAGGGCTTCGAAATCAGTTCGCCCGCCACTTCGACGATCGTCTCGCCGCTTGCCGTCCTGACAAGCGGCAGCGCCATCAGCAGCGCCGTCAGGAACTGGCTCGACACGTCGCCGCGCACGCGGATCGGCGCGTCGACGGAGATTTGCCCCGGTCGGATGCGCAGCGGCGGAAAGCCTTCGTTCTCTTCATAATCGATCTTCGCGCCGATCTGACGCAGCCCGTCGACCAGATCGCCGATCGGCCGCTCGTGCATGCGCGGCACGCCGTGAATGCGGTAATCGCCGCCGTTTACCGCGAGCGCCGCCGTCAGCGGCCGCACGGCCGTGCCCGCGTTGCCGAGGAACAGATCGGCGCGCGCCGCCGGCAGCGCGCCGCGCGTGCCCGTGACGACGCAGGTGTCGCCGTCGCGCTTGAGCTTCGCGCCGAGCTTTTCGAGCGCGTCGAGCATCACGCGCGTGTCGTCGGAATCGAGCAGATTCGTGATCGTCGTCTCGCCCTCGGCCAACGCCGCGAGCAGCAGCACACGGTTCGAAATGCTCTTCGAGCCGGGCAGACGGACCGTGCCGGACGCACGGGAAAATGGTCCGAGATCGAGATGTTCCATATGAATTCCAGTGTCCAGTTATTTCGACGCGTCGTCGGTTGCGGAGCGCGCGGGCGACGGCTGCCGCGACGCTTGTTGCGACGACGCCGCGCGTTCCTGCCACTCGCTGCGTGCCGAGCGCGAGCGTGCGAACACGGCTTCGAGCGTCGCGCCGTCGCCGGCTTCGATCGCCGCGCGCAGACGCGCCAGCACGGCCGTATAGGCGTCGAGTTCGTCGAGCAGCGCCGCGCGGTTCGCCACGCACACGTCGCGCCACATTTCCGGGCTCGACGCGGCAATCCGGGTGAAGTCGCGGAATCCGCCCGCCGCGAACGAGAACTTGAGCGCGGCGTCGGGCGAGTTGAGAATCTGCTCGACGAGCGCGAACGACAACACGTGTGGCAAATGGCTGACCGACGCGAACACGCAGTCGTGCTGCGCAGGCGACATCGCGTGCACACTCGCCCCCGTCGCGCGCCACATGGCGACTACGCGCTCGACCGACGCCGGCGCATTCTCCGGCAACGCGCACAGCACGACGTTGCGGTTCACGTACAGGTCAGGCAGCGCCGCATCGACGCCGCTCGATTCGCGGCCCGCGATTGGATGCCCGGGCACGAACTGGCCGATGCGCTCGCCCAGCGCCGCGCGCGCCGCAGCGACGACATCGGACTTCGTGCTGCCGGCGTCGGTGACGATCGTCGACGGATCGAGAAACGGCGCGATGCGTTCGAGCAGAGGCTGCGTCTGCGCGACGGGCGCCGCGAGCAGAACCAGATCGGCGCCCTTTAGCGCGTCGCGCAGCGCGGCGTCATCGGCAAGCGCTGAGCTCGCATCGATCACGCCCAGCTCCAGCGCGCGTTGCGTCGATGCCGCCGTGCGCCCCACGCCGATCACGCGGCGCTCGCCGCCCACGTCGGCGCGCTCGCGCAGCGCGCGAGCGAGCGAGCCGCCGATCAGCCCGACGCCGAAAATCACCAGTTTGTCGAAAGAGAACGCTGCCACATCAGTCACAGAAAAAACGCGCCTCGCACTCGATGAGGCGCGTGGATTGCATTGAGCGCTCAGGCCGTCGCCAGCGTCTTTTCGAGCGCGGCGATGAACGCCTCGTTTTCTTCGGGCAAGCCGATCGTCACGCGCAGCCACTGCGGCAAGCCGTAGCTGCCCACGGGCCGCACGATCACGCCCTGCTTCAGCAGTTCGAGATTCACGCGATTGCCCGCGCTGTCGTCGTCGCCCACGCGCACCAGCACGAAGTTGCCGTCCGACGGCACGTATTCGAGACCCAGCTTGTCGTACGCTTCCGTCAGCCGGCGATAGCCCTGCGCATTCAGTTCCGCGCTCTTCTGCAGGAAAGGCTTGTCGCTCAGCGCGGCGATCGCGGCCGCTTGCGCCAGCGTATTCACGTTGAACGGCTGACGCAGACGGTTCATCAGATCGGTCAGCTCCGGCTGCGCGATCGCGAAGCCGACACGCAAGCCGGCAAGACCAAACGCCTTCGAAAACGTGCGCGACACGAGCAGCTTCGGATAGCGGCGCACCCACGCGATCGAGTCGTAGCGCTTGTCCGCGCTCAGGTATTCCGTGTATGCCTCGTCGAGCACCACGGCGACGTGGCGCGGCACCTTCGACAGGAACGCTTCGATCGTCGGACCGTCGATGAACGTGCCCGTCGGATTGTTCGGGTTCGCGACGAAAACGAGCCGCGTATCGTCGGTGATCGCGGCGAGCATCGCGTCGAGATCGTGGCCGTACTTCACGGCGGGAACGACGATCGCGCGGGCGCCCAGGCCTTGCGTCGCGAGCGCGTACACGGCGAACGAATACTGCGAGTAGACGATCGACTGGTCCTTCTCGACGAACGCATGTGCGGCCAGTTCGAGAATGTCGTTGCTGCCGTTGCCGAGCGTGATCCAGTCGGCGGGCACGTCGTAGTGCGCGGAGAGCGCCGCCTTCAGTTCGAACGCGTTCGCGTCCGGATAGCGGCCGAGTTCGCTCGCGGCCTGCGCCATCGCCGTCTTCGCGGACTCCGGCATGCCGAGCGGATTCTCGTTCGACGCCAGCTTCACGATGCGCGCTTCGTCCAGCCCGAATTCGCGCGCGACTTCCGAGATCGGCTTGCCAGCCACATAAGGCGCGATCGCGCGAACGTAGGAAGGACCGAAAGACGTTGTCATAGGGCTCTCCGGATAGCTCTGTCCAGGTGTGTTGGTTGGATCGGAATCGAACGCGGCGTGTCAGCGGGCGCGCGGATACGAGCCGAGAATCTTCAGGAAGGCCGCTTTCTGGCCCAGCTCGGCGAGCGCGGCCGCAACGGGCGCATCGTCGCGATGGCCTTCGACGTCGATGTAGAAGTAGTACTCCCACGTGCCGACGCGCGCCGGACGCGACTCGAAACGCGTCATCGACACGCCGTGCCGCGCGAGCGGCTCCAGCAGCTTGAACACCGCGCCGGGTTCGTTCGCCACCGACACGATCAACGACGTCTTGTCGTAGCCGCTCGCGCCCGTCGGCTGCTTGCCGATCATCACGAAGCGGGTGCGGTTGTGCGGGTCGTCCTGGATCAGCGCGTACGTGACTTGCAGACCATACTGGGTCGCGGCGCGGTCGCCGGCGATGGCCGCGATGGTTGGATCTTCCGCAGCCATCCGCGCGGCCTCCGCGTTGCTCGACACCGCCTGGCGCTCGACATGCGGCGCATGCGTGGACAGCCACCGCTGGCACTGCGCCAACGCCTGCGCGTGCGCGCATACGCGGGTCACGCCCGTCAGCGCGCCGTCGAGCGTCAGCAGATTGTGGTGGATCGGCAACGCGAGTTCGCCGCCGATCAGCACCTGCGTTTGCAGCAGCAGATCGAGCGTGCGCGACACCGCGCCTTCCGTCGAATTCTCGATGGGCACGACGCCGAATTCCGCGCCGCCCGCTTCGACCGAGCGGAACACTTCATCGATCGACGAGCACGGCAGCCCTTCGATCGACTGGCCGAAGTATTCGTGCATCGCCTGTTCGCTGTAGGTGCCCGCCGGCCCGAGGTATGCAGCCGTGAGGTTCTTTTCCAGCGCGCGGCTCGCGGCCATGATCTCGCGCCAGATCGCGTCGATGTGCTCGCCGGCAAGCGGGCCCTGACTCATGTCCTGCAGACGCGCGATCACCTGCTGCTCGCGCTCCGGACGAAACACGGGCGCGTTGAAATGCTTCTTCACCTCGCCGACTGCGAGCGCGATGGCAGCGCGCTGATTCAGCAGCGCAATGAGCTGCGCGTCGATCGCGTCGATCCGATCGCGCAGCGGTTTGAGTTGGGAGTTGAGTTCGTCGTCCATGCTTCTAAAGGGCCGCTTCGGGTCCTGTATGGGCCAGTTCGGAAAGGATGCGCGCGCCGTGCCCGAAGGATCACGCGCTGCGCTGTTCAAATTCCCTCATGTACTCGACAAGCGCTTTGACGCCTTCGAGCGGCACCGCGTTGTAAATCGACGCCCGCATGCCGCCGACGGACTTGTGGCCCTTCAGCTGCACCAGCCCGCGCGCTTTCGCGCCGGCCAGGAAATCTTCGTTGCGCGACTCGTCGGCGAGGAAGAACGGGACGTTCATCCGCGACCGCGCGTTGCGCTCGACCTTGTTCAGATAGAAGCGGCTCGAATCGATGGTGTCGTACAGCAGCTTCGCCTTTTCGACGTTGCGCGCCTCGATCGCCTTCAGACCGCCCTGCTTCTTCAACCACTTGAACACGAGCCCAGCGATATAGATCGCGTACGTGGGCGGCGTGTTGTACATCGAATTGTTCAGCGCGACCGTCTTCCACTCGAACGCCGACGGACAGATGGTCATCGAACGGTCCAGCAGGTCTTCGCGCACGATCACGACGGTCACGCCCGCCATGCCGATGTTCTTCTGCGCGCCACCGAACAGCACGCCGTATTTGGCAATGTCCATCGGGCGCGACAGGATGTGCGACGACGCGTCCGCGACAAGCGGAATGTCGCCGAGATCGGGAATCTCGAACGTCTCGACACCGTGAATCGTCTCGTTCGTGCAGAGGTGCACGTAGGCGGGATCATCGGATAGTTTCCACTCGGCGCGCGGCGGGACGCGCGTAAAGCCTTCGGGCGTTTCGCCGCTGGCGGCCAGATTGGCCATGCCGTATTTCTGCGCTTCCTTGAACGACTTCTGCGACCACGAACCCGTCACGACGAAGTCGGCGCGCGCCTTGCGGCCCATCAGGTTCATCGGCACGATTGCGTTTTCGCCGAGCCCGCCGCCTTGCAGGAAGAGAATCTGATGACTGGACGGCACGTGCAGCAAATCGCGCAGATCGGTCAGCGCCTCTTCGTGGATCGTCATGAACTCTTTGCCGCGATGGCTCATTTCCATCACGCTCATGCCGCTGCCGCGCCAATCGAGCATTTCGTCGGCTGCCTGGTGCAGCACGTCTTCGGGCATGGCCGCCGGACCGGCGGAGAAATTGAACACGCGCATCGTGAGAACCCCGAAAGGCAGGCGCACGGCATAGAAAAGAACCGGAAACCGCGCCTGAAAGAAAATGGCCGTCTGCGCGCAAGCGCAAACGGCCATTATCGCATTGACGCTCAAAACCCGCCAAACGCGGCGATTCAAGGGAATTCAACAAACTCCTTCAACCGCCGCCTGTGTCACGCGCTTCGAACGTCGTTCAGCCTCGTTCGACCTGCTTACTTCGCCGGCTTGACGGAAGCGACTTCCTTGTCGGCCTGGTCGCGCGTCGCCTTGATCGATTGCGGCATGTACTTCTGCATCAGACCGTTCACCACGTCGCGGCCAACCTGGTCTTGAACCTGGATGAACTTGCGGCCCGTCGGGCTCTTGTAGAACGTCGTCAGGTCCTTGATTTCCTGCACGCTGTAGTACTTCGCGTAGGCGTCGTACTGAGCTTGCATCGCGTCCTGCTTGAACGCGTCCGTTGCGAAGACCTGGCCTGCCGAGTCAACCAGCTTCGGCACGGCGTTCTTCTGCAGCGACGGGACGGAAGCCTGCTTTTGCTTGTCCGTCATCGTCTTGTTTTCCGACAGCGCGTCCGACAGGATTGCCGGAACCAGTTGCTTGGCCTGCATCTGCGCGCTGTTGCCGATCGCGCCAACCAGCTTCTGCGCGTCGATTGCATCCAGCAGATCCTTGATGGCGGCTTGCTTCGCGGGGTCGACCGGGCCAGCGGCAGCCGGGGCAGCCGGAGCCGGCTGCTGGTTTTGCAGCGCTTGCGCCATCGCCAGGGTCGGCACGAAAGCGGCCAGAACCATCAACTGCTTGAATCGTTTTTGCATCACTACTCCCTAAGAGAAATTAACCTAACTGGTTTGCCGCGCAGGCGGCGCATCGACCCGATGCGCCTATGAGGCCCGCGCGATCACACGCATGACTTGAGAAGCTTCGGTGCGGATCAGGACGCTTCGCCGTTGGTGTCGTCTGCTTCGTCGGCGGAAGTGTCGGTGTCGCCGTCCACGTCAGCTTCCGCTTCGGCAATCTGTTGCAGACCGGAAAGCTTGGTGCCTTCATCAAGGCTGATGAGTGTAACACCTTGCGTTGCACGGCCCATTTCTCGAATTTCCGACACTCGCGTACGAATCAGCACACCCGTGTTGGTGATCAGCATGATCTGCGATTCCGGATCGGCCAGCGTCGCGGCGACCACCTTGCCGTTGCGCTCGGATGTCTGGATCGCGATCATGCCCTTCGTACCGCGGCCGTGGCGCGTGTACTCCGTAATCGGCGTGCGCTTGCCGTAGCCGTTTTCCGTTGCCGTCAGCACCGACTGCTGCTCGTCGCCAGCGACGAGCAGTGCGATCACCTGCTGGCCGTCTTCGAGTTGCATGCCGCGCACGCCGCGCGCCTCGCGGCCCATCGGACGAACGTCGTTTTCGTCGAACCGGACTGCCTTGCCCGAATCCGAGAACAGCATCACGTCGTGTTCGCCGTCGGTGATCGCCGCGCCGATCAGGTAGTCGCCGTCATCCAGACCGACCGCGATGATGCCCTTCTTCAGCGGACGGCTGAACTGCTCGAGCGGCGTCTTCTTGACGGTGCCGAGCGCCGTCGCCATGAAAACGAACTTGTCCGCCGAAAATTCCTTGACGGGCAGAACCACCGTGATCTTCTCGCCTTCCTGCAGCGGGAACATGTTGACGATCGGACGGCCGCGCGAGTTGCGCGAGCCCTGCGGCACTTCGTAGACCTTCAGCCAGTAGACGCGGCCGCGATTCGAGAAGCACAGGATGTGATCGTGCGTGTTCGCGATGAAGAGCGTGTCGATCCAGTCGTCGTCCTTCATCTGCGTCGCCTGTTTGCCGCGACCTCCGCGCTTCTGGGCGCGATATTCGGACAACGGCTGCGATTTCACATAGCCGGCGTGCGACATCGTCACGACCATGTCCTGTGGCGTGATCAGGTCTTCGGTGTTCAGCTCCGTCGCGTTCATTTCGATCTTCGAGCGGCGCTCATCGCCGAATTCGCTCTTGATCGACGTGAGTTCGTCGAAGATGATCGCAGTTATGCGCTCGGGGCGTGCCAGGATGTCCAGCAGGTCGGCAATCTGCGCCATCACGTCGCGGTACTCGCCGATGATCTTGTCCTGCTCCAGGCCCGTCAGGCGTTGCAGGCGCATCTGGAGAATTTCCTGAGCCTGCGTGTCCGACAGCCGGTAGAGTCCGTCGGCCTGCATGCCGTACGCGGGGTTCAGCCCTTCCGGACGGTACGCCGCGCCGCCGCCGGACGACGCGGCGTCGGATTCCGCGCGCTGCAGCATGTCGCGCACGATCGTCGAATCCCACGTGCGGTCCATCAACTCCTGCTTCGCGATCGGCGGCGTGGGCGCGGCCTTGATGATCGCAATGAACTCGTCGATGTTGGCAAGCGCGACGGCGAGGCCTTCGAGCACGTGACCGCGTTCGCGCGCCTTGCGCAGCTCGTACACGGTACGCCGCGTCAGCACCTCGCGACGATGCGACAGGAAATGCGTGAGCATTTCCTTCAGGTTCAGCAGCTTCGGCTGGCCGTCGACCAGCGCGACCATGTTCATGCCGAACGTGTCCTGGAGTTGCGTCGCCTTATAAAGATTGTTGAGAATGACCTCAGGCACTTCGCCGCGCTTCAACTCGATCACGACGCGCATGCCGCTCTTGTCGGATTCGTCGCGAATGTCCGAAATGCCTTCGAGCTTTTTCTCATTCACCAGCTCTGCGATTCGCTCGAGCAGCGAACGCTTGTTCACCTGATACGGCAACTCGTCGACGATGATCGCCATGCGCTGACCGCGGTCGATCTCTTCGAAGTGCGTCGCGGCGCGCATCACCACGCGCCCACGGCCCGTGCGATAGCCGTCGCGCACGCCGGCGACGCCGTAGATGATGCCGGCTGTCGGGAAATCCGGCGCGGGCACGATTTCGATCAGCTCGTCGATCGTCGCTTCCGAATTCTTCAGAAGATGATGGCAGGCGTCGACGATTTCGCTCAGATTGTGCGGCGGAATGTTCGTCGCCATACCCACGGCAATGCCCGACGAGCCGTTGATCAGCAGATTGGGAATGCGCGAGGGCAGAATGGACGGCTCGTTCTCGCTGCCGTCGTAGTTCGGCTGGAAGTCGACCGTTTCCTTGTCGATGTCGGCGAGCAGTTCATGGCCGATCTTCGCCATGCGGATTTCGGTGTAACGCATCGCCGCGGCGTTGTCGCCGTCGACTGACCCGAAATTGCCTTGTCCATCGACGAGCATATAGCGCAGCGAAAAATCCTGCGCCATGCGCACGATCGTGTCGTATACAGCCGAGTCGCCGTGCGGGTGGTATTTACCGATCACGTCGCCGACGATACGCGCCGATTTCTTGTATGCCCGATTCCAGTCGTTGTTCAGCTCGTGCATCGCGTAGAGCACGCGCCGGTGAACCGGCTTCAGACCATCGCGGACATCGGGAAGCGCGCGCCCTACGATCACGCTCATCGCGTACTCGATATACGAGCGGCGCATTTCCTCCTCTAGGGAGATTGGTAGAGTCTCTTTGGCGAATTGATCCATTTTCCGTATCGTTTACGCGCGAAGACGATGAGGGACACGCGTTTTTCGCCTCACCGCTTGGGCCTACCCCTATGCGTCTGCGAGCGCAGCGCATCACGCGATTCTAACATGCGGCGCAACCGCTCCCGACGACGTGCGTATACCTATTAGTGGGACACGCGAAAACAGCACCTGGAAGCGCCTCGCGCGCGCCATGGCCGGGCCCGGAAAATGCTCGCCGGCAAGCCGCGCCGAACCGCCTCTGGCGGGCTCCAGGCGAACTTGGCACCTTTTGTTGCGCATGCACCACATTCGACCGGGCGTATCTGTAGGGGGAGGATTTTTTTATCGTCGGAAGGGAACGATATGGCAAAATGCGAACGCACAAAGTTAGACACTGCTCGAAGTCTACACACAGCGTCTTTTGTTCCGCACCGATGTTATACTTCGAGCAATGTATGACTGGTCTTCGTCAACAGGCTCGCAGTAAACCTGCGGTAATCTCAATTTCGAGAGGAGAAATATGAATAAACTTTCAAAGCTCGCGTTCATTGCAGCTACCGCAGTTATGGCTGCATCCGCTTCGGCACAGTCGGTGCCGGCGTCGCGACAAGCCACGAACGACAACTGGGTGAACGGCACCGGCGAATACGTGTGGATGAACGGCACGAACGAGCTTTGCTGGCGCGATGCGTTCTGGACGCCGGCAACGGCTAACGCAAAGTGCGATGGCGCACTGGTCGCACAAGCACCGACCCCGCCGGCTCCGCCGCCGGCAGCTCCGGCAATCACCAGCCAGAAGATCACGTATCAAGCTGACGCCCTGTTCGACTTCGACAAGGCAATCCTGAAGCCGGCTGGCAAGGAAAAGCTGGATGACCTGGCATCGAAGATTCAAGGCCTGAACCTGGAAGTCGTCGTGGCCACGGGCTACACCGACCGCATCGGTTCGGACAAGTACAACGACCGTCTGTCGCTGCGTCGTGCACAAGCTGTCAAGGCATACCTGGTCAGCAAGGGCATCGAAGCCAACCGCGTCTACACGGAAGGCAAGGGCAAGCGCAACCCGGTCACGACGGGCTGCAACCAGAAGAACCGCAAGCAACTCATCGCCTGCCTCGCACCGGATCGTCGCGTGGAAGTCGAAGTTGTCGGTACTTCGAAGCAGTAAGCTACAAATTACCGCAGTGTCAAAGCCCCGCTTCAGCGGGGCTTTTTTTATGCCTTTATGTCATTTGGTGCGAGTGCCAACGGGCACCCGGCCAGGCACCCGGTCACATGGAGATGCAGATGCAACCGCAGCGCGAAGCCGTGCCGCGCCTGCCGCTTTTGCCGCCCTGTTCGCGGCCCTATATACTCAGGGTTTCTCCGATCCACCCTGCTTTTCAGCCTTCGAGGCCGCATCTGTCATGACCAACGCCGATCCCCACGAACTGCAGAAATTCAGCGATCTCGCGCATCGGTGGTGGGACCCGAACGCCGAATTCAAACCTCTTCACGAACTGAATCCGGTGCGGCTCAACTGGATCGACTCGCATGCGCATCTGGCAAGCAAGCGTGTGCTCGACATCGGCTGCGGCGGCGGCATTCTGTCCGAGTCGATGGCCACGTTGGGCGCCGATGTGAAGGGAATCGACCTTTCCAACGAAGCGCTGGGCGTCGCGGACCTTCACAGCCTTGAAAGTGGTGTAACGGTAAATTACGAAGAAATCGCCGCCGAGGCGCTTGCGGCCCGCGAACCGGCGTCATTCGACGTCGTGACATGCATGGAAATGCTCGAGCACGTGCCCGATCCATCCAAGGTCGTCGAGGCCTGCAAGACGCTGGTCAAACCTGGTGGCTGGGTGTTCTTTTCGACGCTCAACCGTAACGTCAAATCGTATCTCCTGGCCGTAATCGGCGCGGAGTACCTCGCACGCATGCTGCCGAAGGGCACGCATGACTACGCCCGCTTCATCCGTCCGTCGGAGCTCGCGGGCTTCGCGCGCGTGGCGGGCCTGCGAACGGCCGACATCAAGGGCATCACGTACAACCCGCTCACCCGCCACTTCGGGCTATCGAGCGATACCGACGTCAACTACATGCTCGCGTGCCGCCGCGACGCCTGAGCCACCCGCCTTTTTCGCACCCTGCGCCTACATCAATGAGCGATCCCACGCCCCTGCCACAACGAGAAGACGAAGACGCGTCGATCGGTCTCTGCCAAGGCATCCTTTTTGATCTCGACGGCACGCTCGCGGACACCGCGCCCGACCTCGCCGCCGCCGTCAACAAGATGCGCCACGAGCGCGGCCTCGAGATGGTGCCGCTCGAGCAGTTGCGGCCGCTCGCGTCCGCCGGCGCGCGCGGGCTGCTGGGCGGCGCATTCGGCATCGGCCCCGAGCATCACGACTACTCGTCGATGCGCGAAGAGTTCCTTGCGAACTACGAAGCCGATCTGTGCATCGAGACGACACTGTTTCCCGGCATCGGCGACATACTCGACGAACTCGATGCGCGCGGCGTGCTCTGGGGCATCGTGACGAACAAGGTCGCGCGGCTGACCGAGCCGCTCGTCGCACAACTGGGGCTGGATATGCGCGCCGGATGCGTCGTCAGCGGCGACACCACGCCGCACTCGAAGCCGCACCCCGCGCCGCTGCTGCACGCCGCAAAGGAGCTGGACTTGCCGCCTGAGCGGGTCGTGTATGTCGGCGACGACTTGCGCGACGTTCAGGCAGGCTTTGCCGCCGGAATGGTGACGGTGGCCGCGGCGTACGGCTATTGCGGCAACGACATTCCGCCGACTCAATGGCACGCGAGGCATGTGGTGAACTCGCCCGGCGAATTGCTGGAATTGCTGCGCTACATCAGTTGACCCGCCCATGCGCGACGGACCCCGAGCCTGCGTCACACGAACGTTCGCCGTGACTCACGGGAGCCGGTGTTGTAAAATGATATTTGAGCCACATATGTGGCTCATTCCTTCTGTGGGGGCGACCTGGTTTCGACAGGGGTTGCGAAGCGGCTAGGGCATGTCGAGGACCCGTCACCTCGTTAATCAATGGGAAAAACGTAACTGCAAACGACGATACGTTCGCACTGGCAGCCTAAGGCCGCCGTCCTCTGCCTGGCTCACTGACGGGTCAGAGTCGCAAGACCGGTAGCAATACCGCCAGAGGTCATATACGTCAGTTAAGCCTTGGTGGCGTCACGACGCCAAGGTCGAAAATCCAGTGAATCGCCGTAGCGCAGCGTGTTCGTCCGCGTCGCTGCGGTTAAATCAAAAGACAGAACTAAACATGTAGAACTGGTCGTGGAGGACTTCTGGACGCGGGTTCGATTCCCGCCGCCTCCACCATATATTTTCCGGCAGCGTCTACGCTGCCCCGAAACCCGCGATAGCCTTGGCTGCGCGGGTTTTTGTTTGCGTCTTGCTATGCGCGGCAGGCGCCTTAAGGCAAGCCAAACACCGTCCGCCCCTTTTTTCAACCTTTTCTGATAGCCAGCTTCACGTGGCATAGCGTGAAATCGCGGGACGCCGATCCGTTCCAACGGTCCGCGACAATCGCGCAGTAGAACTAACCACCTCACACAATAGAAACGGACATGAGAGACATAGACGACCGCCCGATGGCCCGCCTCGGCGACACCACCAGTCACGGCGGAACGATCGTCGAGGCAGCGTTGGATCTGACAGACGAAGGCGTCCGCGTCGCACTCGACGGCCATCTGGTCGCGTGTTCTCGCTGCGGCGGCAAGTATCCGATCATCGCCAGCGGTAGACGTCGGCACGACGGTCTGCGTGTGGCCTACCTCGGCGACATCACCACATGCGGCGCGACGCTGATCCGAACCTGATCGGCTGCCGATCTGACGCGCGGGCTATGCATCGTCTCCGCAGATGACAACCGCAAGACGAACAATATTCGGCTGCCGTCCCACGACGCATGGAATATCGCGGCTCGCAAACCGTTTAACCCATGCGCACGCAATTACAGCGTACGCATGCCGATCGATTGCATAAACTCCATATACAACGTCAGAACAGGAGCCGCATCATGCGCAAGACTCTCCTTCTCATCGCCGCTCTCGCCGTTCAGCAGACTGCCTTCGCTGCGCCGCCGAAAACCATGGACGGACGTCTCGTCGATGAACAAGGCAGAACGCTCTACACCTTCGACAAGGACACGACACCCGGAAAAAGTGCCTGTACGGGTGGCTGCACGACGTACTGGCCCGCAGCCGCCGCCGACTCGGCCGACAAGCCCTCGGGCGAATGGACCGTGATCGACGGCGGGGATGGCAAGAAGCAATGGGCGTACAAAGGAAAGCCGCTCTACCGCTTTGCCAAGGACGAAAAGCCCGGCGACATGAAGGGCGACGGCTTCAAGGACATGTGGCACACGGCAAAGCCGTAGTCACACAGATTTTCCGCCAGCACGCAACGCGCGGCAAAAACGGCCGCAGCCGAAACCCTGAATGGTTACTGATCCTCGGGGCACTTGAGGTTGCAGCCGTTCGGATCGCCGTTGTCGCCGCGCTTGCGCAGCTTCGTAGGCTTGTCGCTCTGGAACTTCTTCGACGGAGCCGACGCGCCGAACGGCATCTGCGGATGCTCGTTCAGACGGAACCCCTCACTCAGGATGCCGCCCGGCACGCCGGGCGAATTCTGCGCGAATGCAACAGACATAGTGGCAAACAACGTGCCGGCGGTGAGCGCGGCCGCACAAGCGGGAACAAGATATTTCATGTCGATTCGGTGCGGCACGAGCGCCGCGCAAATGAGGCGGAATAACGAAAGCGTAAAGATTAGCGCAAAGCGCGCAGCGACGCAGCCTCTACGGCTTTACGCGTTATTACCGTCGCTTACCCGCGCCGAAAGCCGTTCTCTTCATGCGCCACCCTACCCCGCGAGACCTTCGTTCAGTTCGAGCAGCCTGCCGCAATCGATGGGATCGTAGCCCTCCAGATGCGCGACGCTTTGCCGGAACGTGTCGCCGCCCAGCACGGTCATGACCGTCGTGAGCGGCTCGCGCTCGAGCCGCGCGCGATCGCACGCAAAGTAATAGTCCTCGTCGACAATCGGAATGAAATCGAGCCCGAAGTGATGCGCGGCCGGCTCGACGCCGAACCCGACATCTGCCATTCCGCTCGCGACGAACGCCGCGATCGCCGAATGCGTCAGTTCCGTCGACGCATAGCCGTTGATCCGGTCCGGATCGACCCCCACGCGCCGCAGCGCCAGATCGATCAGCATGCGCGTGCCCGAACCGTGCTGCCGGTTGACGAAGCGAATGTCGTCGCGCGCGAGGTCGGTCAATCCTTCAATGCGTTTCGGATTGCCCTTCGCGAGAAAGAGCCCCTGCTTGCGTCGCGTCAGATGCACGAGCACGTGACGTTGCGGATCGAGCCACTGGCGATACTTGTCCGCGCACACCGCGCGAAACTCGCCGCGCGGCAGGTGAAAGCCCGCCAGATCGCACTCGCCGCGCGCAAGCGCCGTGATCGCTTCGGCGCTATCGCGATACTTGATATCGAGCGGCACGTCGTCGGCGACGAGCGCCGTCACGAGCGCGGCCACCGCGTAACCATGCGACGCATGGATGCGCACATCATCGGCAGGCGGCGCGAGCCAGCGGTTCAGATCGCTTGCGACTTCGCTCGCCAGAGCCTGCATGTTGCCGTCCAGACGCTCGCCGCAAAGTCGTTGCGCGCGCAACACTGCCTGCCCCAATTCCGATAGCGCAGAGCCGCGCCCGCGCTCCTTTTCGATCAGCGCGCCGCCCAGTTGCGTCTCGATTGCGCGCAGCAAACCCCACGCATGACGGTAGGACAAACCCTTAAGCGCAGCGGCCTGCGCAATGCTCCCCGTCTGGTCGACGAGCGCGAGCAACGGCACAGCGTCAGTCAGGCTGGACGTTCCGCCGTTGCTGTCCCGCACAATCAGCTGGGCCTGGCATTCGATTCGAATCATATATGCAGTTTGAGTTCCTATTGCGAAAGCCGGTACACCCGCCTATCGTTCGCATTGATATATCACACAAGCCAAGCATAGATGCACGGCTTATGAATAACAAGTGCATATATAGCTCTTGGAGGAGCCCCACTGTGGATCGTTCGACCGCCATAGCACCAGATGATCTCGTGCGACGTCACGCACAACCCGGCATGTCGCTGGTTGCTGTACTACATGCCATTCAGGATGACGTCGGCTTCGTGCCGCCCGCGACCGTCGCGCCGCTCGCGCGGACGATGAACCTCTCGCGTGCGGAAGTCCACGGCGTGATTACCTATTACCACCACTTTCGCCAGTCGCCCGCTGCACCCGTCACGGTGCAGCTGTGCCGCGCGGAAGCGTGCCGCAGCATGGGCACGGAAGCGCTCGCGCAGCACATCGAAGCGCGCACGGGCTGCCGCTTCGACGCGCGCAAGCACGACGCACACGATCACGCATGCGATGACGCCGTCGGTCTCGAATCGGTCTACTGCCTCGGTCAATGCGCGCTGTCTCCGGCGATGATGATCAACGGCGAGCTGCACGCGAAAGTGACGCCGCAGAAGTTCGACGCGCTGCTCGCAGCCGCAATGAAACGCGTGGAGGAAACGGTATGACGCGCATCTACGTTCCCCGCGACTCGTCGGCACTGGCGCTCGGCGCGGATGCCATCGCCCGGGCCATCGCCGATGAAGCGCAAGCACGCGGCATCGAAATCGAACTCGTGCGCAACGGCACGCGCGGCTTGCTGTATCTCGAACCGCTCATCGAGGTGGCAACGACTGAAGGCCGCGTCGGCTACGCCAATGTCGAAGCCGACGATGTGAAATCGCTGTTCGACGCGGGCTTTGTCGAAGGCAAGGCGCACGCGAAGCATGTCGGCCTCGTCGAAGAGATTCCTTATCTGAAGAAGCAGCAGCGCCTGACGTTCGCGCGCATCGGCATCACCGATCCGCTTTCGACGGACGACTACATCGCGAACGGCGGCATCGTCGGCCTGTACAACGCGCTCGCGATGAACGGCGACGCGGCCGTCGAAGCGCTCGTCGAATCGGGCCTGCGTGGCCGCGGCGGCGCGGCGTTCCCGGCGGGCATCAAGTGGCGCACGGTGCGCGCCGCGAAGGCCGACCAGAAGTACATCGTCTGCAACGCGGACGAAGGCGACTCGGGCACGTTCTCCGATCGCCTCGTGATGGAAAGCGATCCGTTCGTGCTGATCGAAGGGATGATCATCGCGGGCATCGTGACGGGAGCGACGGTCGGCCATATCTATGTGCGCAGCGAGTATCCGCATTCGATCGCGACGCTCGAAGAAGCCATCGTCAAGGCACGCGCAGCCGGCTGGCTCGGCGACAGCGTGCTCGGCTCGGCGCATCGCTTCGAGCTGTTCGTCGCGAAGGGCGCGGGCGCCTATGTGTGCGGCGAGGAAACGGCGCTGCTCGAATCGCTTGAAGGCAAGCGCGGCATTGTGCGCGCGAAGCCGCCGCTGCCGGCAATCGAAGGACTGTTCGGCAAGCCGACCGTGATCAACAACGTGATCACGCTCGCGACCGTGCCCATCATCTTCGCGAAGGGCGCGGCGTACTACAAGGACTTCGGCATGGGCCGCTCGCGCGGCACGCTGCCGTTCCAGATCGCGGGCAACGTGAAGCGCGGCGGTCTCGTCGAGCTCGCGTTCGGCTGCACGCTGCGCGAGCTGATGTTCGACTACGGCGGCGGCACGGCGAGCGGCCGTCCGGCGCGCGCGGTGCAGGTCGGCGGTCCGCTCGGCACCTATCTGCCCGAAAGCCAGTGGGACATCCCGCTCGACTACGAGGAATACGCGAAGGTCGGCGCCGTGGTCGGTCACGGCGGTCTCGTGATTCACGACGACACGTCGAATCTCGCCGAACTCGCGCAATACGCGATGCACTTCTGCGCGCTCGAATCGTGCGGCAAGTGCACGCCGTGCCGGATCGGCTCGACGCGCGGCGTCGAAGTGATCCAGCGCATCCGCAACGGCGATACGTCGACGAAGCAAGTCCAGCTGCTGCGCGATCTGTGCGACACGATGGTGTCCGGTTCGCTGTGCGCGATGGGCGGCATGACGCCGTTCCCGGTTGTCTCCGCCCTCGACCATTTCCCCGAAGACTTCGGTCTCGGAACCGCGACGCCGAAACAGGCGGCGTAACAGGGAGCCCAACATGTCTGATCCGATTACCTTCAAGTCCGGCGGCTGCGGCTCCGGCAACTGTGCCTGCAAGGCCGGCGCGCTGCGCAACGAGCGCGGCCCGTTCGACGATACCGACTACGGCACGCCGCTGCGCCACTCCGACGTCGACGTGACGCTCGAAATCGACGGCGAGGCGATCACGGTGCCCGCGGGCACGTCGGTGATGCGTGCCGCCGCCGAAGCGGGCGTCAACATCCCGAAGCTGTGCGCGACCGATTCTCTCGAACCGTTCGGCTCGTGCCGCCTGTGCCTCGTCGAAATCGAAGGGCGGCGCGGCTATCCCGCGTCGTGCACGACGCCTGTCGAAGCGGGCATGAAGGTGCGCACGCAGACGGACCGTCTGCAGGACCTGCGCCGCAACGTGATGGAGCTGTACATCTCCGATCACCCGCTCGACTGCCTCACCTGCCCCGCCAACGGCAACTGCGAGCTGCAGGACATGGCGGGCGTGACGGGCCTGCGCGAAGTGCGCTACGGCTTCGACGGCGCGAATCACCTGAAGGACCAGAAGGACGAGTCGAATCCGTACTTCACGTACGACCCGTCGAAGTGCATCGTCTGCAACCGCTGCGTGCGCGCGTGCGAAGAAACGCAAGGCACGTTCGCGCTGACCATCACCGGACGCGGCTTCGAATCGCGCGTCGCCGCGAGCGAGAGCCAGCCGTTCATGGAATCCGAGTGCGTGTCGTGCGGCGCGTGCGTCGCGGCATGTCCGACGGCGACGCTGCAAGAGAAGAGCATCGTGATGATGGGCCAGGCCGAGCACTCCGTCGTGACGACGTGCGCGTACTGCGGCGTCGGCTGCTCGTTCAAGGCCGAGATGAAGGGCAACCAGGTCGTGCGGATGGTGCCGCACAAGAACGGCCAGGCGAACGAAGGCCATGCGTGCGTGAAGGGACGCTTCGCATGGGGCTACGCGACGCACAAGGACCGCATCAAGAAGCCGATGATCCGCGCGAAGATCACCGATCCGTGGCGCGAAGTCAGCTGGGCAGAAGCACTGAACTACGCGGCGTCGGAGTTCCGCCGCATCCAGCAGAAGTACGGCCGCGATTCGATTGGCGGCATCACGTCGTCGCGCTGCACGAACGAAGAAACGTATCTGGTGCAGAAGCTCGTGCGCGCCGCGTTCGGCAACAACAACGTCGACACCTGCGCGCGCGTGTGCCACTCGCCAACGGGCTACGGCCTGAAGACGACGCTCGGCGAATCGGCGGGCACGCAGACGTTCGCGTCCGTCGACAAGTCCGACGTCATCATCGTGATCGGCGCGAATCCGACCGACGGCCACCCGGTGTTCGGCTCGCGTCTGAAGCGCCGCGTGCGTCAGGGCGCGAAGCTGATCGTCATTGACCCGCGCCGCATCGATATCGTCGATACCGCGCACGTGAAGGCCACGCACCATCTGCAACTGCGTCCGGGCACGAACGTCGCGATCGTCACGTCGCTTGCGCACGTGATCGTCACGGAAGGCCTGCTGAACGAGAAGTTCATCGCCGAGCGCTGCGAGACGCGCGCGTTCCAGCAATGGCGCGATTTCGTCGCGCTGCCGGAGAACTCGCCGGAGATGATGGAAAGCGTGACGGGCGTGCCGGCGAAGGACGTGCGCGAAGCCGCGCGTCTCTATGCGACGGGCGGCAACGCGGCGATCTACTACGGCCTCGGCGTGACGGAACACGCGCAAGGCTCGACGACCGTGATGGGCATCGCGAACCTCGCGATGGCGACGGGCAACATCGGCCGCGAAGGCGTCGGCGTGAACCCGCTGCGCGGCCAGAACAACGTGCAGGGCTCGTGCGACATGGGCTCGTTCCCGCACGAGCTGCCGGGCTATCGCCATATCAGCGATACGATCACCCGCTCGCTGTTCGAAGGCGCATGGGGCGTGACGCTGCGGCCGGAACCGGGCCTGCGCATTCCGAACATGTTCGACGCCGCGATTCACGGCACCTTCAAGGGCCTGTATTGCCAGGGCGAAGACATCGTCCAGTCCGATCCGAACACGCAGCATGTGGGCGCGGCGCTGGAGTCGATGGAATGCATCGTCGTACAGGACATCTTCCTGAACGAGACCGCGAAGTACGCACACGTGCTGCTGCCGGGCTCGACGTTCCTCGAAAAGGACGGCACGTTCACGAACGCCGAGCGCCGCATCTCGCGCGTACGCAAGGTGATGCCGCCCCTCGCCGGCTACTCCGACTGGGAAGTGACGATCCTGCTCTCTCGCGCGCTCGGCTACGACATGGACTACACGCATCCTTCGCAGATCATGGATGAGATCGCGCGCCTCACGCCGACTTTCCACGGCGTGTCGTTCGAGAAGCTCGACAAGCTGGGCAGCATCCAGTGGCCATGCAACGAACACGCGCCGGAAGGCACGCCGACGATGCACATCGACGAGTTCGTGCGCGGCAAGGGCAAGTTCGTGATCACGCGGTACGTCGCGTCGCCGGAAAAGGTCACGCAGAAGTTCCCGCTGATCCTGACGACGGGCCGCATCCTGTCGCAGTACAACGTCGGCGCGCAGACGCGCCGCACGGACAACTCGCGCTGGCACGAGGAGGACCGCCTGGAGATCCATCCGCAAGACGCAGAGGACCGCGGCATCAAGGATGGCGACTGGGTCGGCATCGAATCGCGCGCGGGCTACACCGTGCTGCGCGCGAAAGTGGCCGACCGGATGCAGCCGGGCGTCGTCTATACGACGTTTCACTTCCCCGAATCGGGCGCGAACGTGATCACGACGGAAAGCTCCGACTGGGCGACCAACTGCCCCGAGTACAAGGTGACGGCCGTGCAGGTGCTGCCCGTCGAGCAACCGTCGCAATGGCAGAAGGACTACTCGCGCTTCAACAACGAACAGCTCGAGCATCTGCGCAACCGCGAGCTGGCGGCCACCACGTCAGGCAAGTGAGGCAACACAATGGATGAACATAACCTGGTCGACATGGCAAACCGGATCGGCGACTTCTTCGAGTCGATGCCGGATCGCGAAGAGGCGATCGACAACATCGCGGATCATATCCGCCGCTTCTGGGAACCGCGGATGCGTCGCGCGCTGCTGGCCACGCTTCACACAAAGCCCGAAGGCGTGGAGCTCGAGTTGCATGAGATGGTCCGCGAGGCGCTCGTCCGGCATCGCGAGGATCTGACGCCGAAGGAGGCAGCGGCGGCGTAGCACGCTTTCATTTCACGCAGAAACAACAGCACCTGGCGTTCGCATCGTGCACGATGCGAACGCCTTTTTTATGGGCGCGTCACTGCGCCGGCGACGGCGGCTCGGGCAGCGCGCTCTTCGCGAACCACGCTTCGCAATGGCGCAGCAGTCCGTTCAGATCGGAGCCCGGGCGGCCGCGTGCGCAGACGTAGCCGTCGGGCCGCACCAGATAGAACGAAGGCCGCGTGCGTCCGAACGATTCGCTGAGCGACGGGCCGCCGCCCTCGCCGTTCGCATCCGACACTCGCCAGATCCGCACCGCGCCCGGCAGCAGGTCTTCGACGGCCGCGACGAATCGGTCCAGATCGGCGGCACGCACAGGCTTGCGATGCAGCGGGAGCAGCTTGCCGTTGCTCGATGCCGAGTCTTCAGGCGGATCGACGAGCAGAAAAAGCGAAAAGAACGCGGGGTCGTGCAGATCGAAAATGCAGCCGACGCCGGGCGCGCGTCCCAACGGTCCGTCGACGACATGCACGAGCGCATCGGGCGCGCGCTCGCCCGCGCGCGGACCGCCGTCGAGCACGCGCTCGAGCGTCAGCGGACTGCGCCGGTATTGAATCGAAAGCTCGCTGACGGTAAGCCGCGCGGCATCGCGCAACGGTCCGAGCGCGGCCAGCACGGGCATCACGCGATCGCGCAGCAGCTTCATCGGACCATGATCCGCTTCCGCCATATGCGTGACGAAGGTCGTCTGACGCAGCACGTCGCGCTCGATGGGATGACGCTCGATGTGATAGGTGTCGAGCAGACGGTCGGGTGCGTCGCCCTTCAGCACGCGCGCGAGCTTCCAGCCCAGGTTGAACGCTTCCTGGATGCCCGTGTTCATCCCCTGCGCGCCCGCCGGACTGTGCACGTGCGCAGAATCGCCGGCGAGAAACACGCGCTGTACGCGTAACTGCTCGACCATGCGGCTATTCAGGTGAAAGTAGCTCGACCACGACAGTGCCGTCAGCGCGATGGGGTGATGAATGCGGCTCTTCGCGATCTGCCGGCACTCGTCGAGCGTCGGCGCGGGGATCGACGAGAGCGGCGCCGGGTTGCCGCTCGCCGATGCAGTCGACGGCATCGCGGGATGATCGGCGATCAACCGATGCCGGCCCTTGCCCATCGGAAACAGCCCGGCAAGCCCCGCGCCCGACGCGAAGATGTGGAACTCGTCGTCGGACCAGCCTGTGTCGACCTCCGCGTCGGCGAGCAGAAAGGTCTGCTCGAACGTCTTGCCCGCGAAGCTCATGCCGAGCCGATGACGGATCGCGCTGTGCGCACCGTCGGCGGCGATCATGTACGACGGATGAAGCGTCTCGATGTGGCCGTCCGCGCGATGCAACGTCGCGTTGATGCCCGCCGAGCCCTGCGCGAACATCGTCAGTTCGACGCCGCGTTCGACGTGCACGCCGAGCGTTGCGAGGTGTTCTGTCAGCAGGCGTTCCGTGATCGATTGATCGAGGAACAGCAGATACGGATAACGCGTTTGCAGCGGATCGAAATCGAGCCGCGCAAGACGCTGCCCATTTGAATAGAGATTCGCGGCACGCGCGCGATGGCCGAGATCGAGAAACGGTTCGACGAGGCGATGCTGCTCCAGCAGTTCGAGTGTGCGTGCCTGAATGCCGATCGCGCGCGAATGGGGATCGGGTTGCGGCGCCTTGTCGATGAGCCGCACGGGCACGCGCGCGCGTGCAAGGCTCATGGCCGCCGCGAGTCCCGTCGGCCCCGCACCGACAATCAGCACGGGCGGCACGTCGAAGGAAGCACCCGTCATGCAGACCTCCGCTGTCGGACATGCTTAGGGTCTTATGCAAACAGATCCTAGTGTACGCCGTGCATTTCGATCGCTGCGGCATCGCCGACGACGCGCCGCATCAAAGAAGCATGCAGCGCGAACGCTCAACGCCTACTGGGCACGTGATCGAGCGAACAGCGGTGATGCGTCGATCCGATGTCGACCTGCAGCGTCGCGTGATGCATGTCGAACTCGTCGCGCAGCGTGCAGACGATACCGTCGATCACGTTGTCGCCGGGATGCCCGTCCGGTATCACGAGGTGAGCGGACAGCGCGTTGCCCGTCGTCGAGATCGCCCACACATGCAGGTCGTGCACGTCGATCACGCCCGGCTGCGCGGCGAGGTAGTCGCGGATCTTCTGCACGTCGACGCCAGGTGGCACGGCATCGAGCGCGAGGCTCACGGAATCGCGCAGCAGGCCCCACGTGCCGTAGACGATCACCGCGACCACGACGATGCTCATCACCGGGTCGAGCCAGGTCCAGCCGGTGAAGAGAATCGCGAGACCGCTGATCGCGACTGCGGCGGACACCGCGGCGTCGGCCGCCATGTGCAGAAACGCGCCGCGGATGTTCAGGTCGTCTTCCTGGCCGCGCATGAAGAGCCACGCGGAGAAGCCGTTCACAACCATGCCGACGGCGGCGACGATGAACACATCGAGACCCGCGACGGGCGCGGGATGAATCAGACGCCCGACCGCTTCCGCGACGATCACGCCGCACGCGAACAGCAGCAATCCGGCATTGAGCAGGCTCGCGAGAATCGACGAGCCGCCGAGGCCGAACGTATAGCGCGCCGATGGCCGGCGCGTCGCGAGCCACGTCGCGCCCCACGCGAGCAAAAGGCCCAGCACGTCCGAGAGATTGTGGCCGGCATCGGCGAGCAGCGCGGTCGAGTTCGCGAGCACGCCATAGACCGCTTGCACGACGACGATGAACACGTTCAGCGCGACGGCGAGCGCAAACGCGCGGCCATGTCCCGCGACGGGCGCGTGGTGATGGTGATGATGGCCATGGCCGTGAAGATGCGCATGCGATGCGTTGCCGCCATCCGCGTGCGCATGGTCGTGATCGTGCTCGTGCTCGTGCGACGCGTGGTCATGGCCCGCGTGATCGCATGCGCCCGTGTGCGCGTGCGAGCCGGACGCCGGTTGATGCTTCGCCGCCGCGGTGTCGGAGTTGGTGTTGTTGTTGGTGTTGTATTTCATGTGTGGTCCTGCGCGAGATCGACGGCCGGTTCGCCGACTGAATCGTTGAGAGGTTCGGCGACGTGTTCGAGCATGTCCGCGAGCATTCCGCTGATGTGACGGTCAGCCGCCACGTAGAACACCTGCTTGCCCTGCCGCTCCGCGCGCACGATGCGCGCCGCGCGCAACAGCCGCAGATGATGGCTCACGAGCGAAGGCGACAGCTTCAACGACTCGGCGATCGCGCCCACCGCGCGGCGCTCGTCGACGCACGCGAGCACGATGCGCAGACGCGTCGGGTCGCCCAGCAGGCGGAACAGATCGGCGATCTGGACGACGCGGTCGTCGGCATTGAAAGAGACAACGGCTGACATGATTCGGACATACATATGAACACGTGTTCATATGTTATTGAGCAACACTCGCCGCGTCAAGTCGGAGGTGCGCGCGCCGAGTGTGGGAGAATGCGCGTTTTCCCGCATCACCCCACACCGCCTCCGTCATGCAACCCCTTTTCGATCGCGCGTACAGCGCGCATCGTGACGGCCGGCTCGACGACGCAGAGCGCGGCTATCGCGCGACGCTCGAACTCGATCCAGCTCACGTCGACGCGCTGCATCTGCTCGGCGTGCTGCGCCACCAGCAAGGCCAGCACGAAGAAGCGGCCGACCTCGTACGCCGCGCCGCCGATCTGCGCCCGCAGGACGCCGCGCTGCAGTTGAACCTCGGCAATGCGCTGAAGGCGCTCGGCCAGCTCGACAAGGCAATCGAACGGTTTCGCAACGCGCTGACCCTCGCACCCGCGTTCGCGATCGCGCACTACAACCTCGGCAACGCGTACGCGCTCGCCGGCCGTCACGAAGATGCCGTCGATGCCTTCCAGAAGTCCTTGCGGCTCCAGCCGACGGACGCGTCGTCACACGTCAATCTCGGCAATGCGCTGCATGCGCTCGGACGCCATCGCGAAGCCGTCGACTCGTTACGGCGCGCGCTCGAGCTGCGGCCGGGCCACGCGGGCGCGCACAACAACCTCGGCATGGCGCTCAATGCGCTCGGCTCGGCCGACGAGGCGATCGTGCATTTCCGCGCGGCGCTCAGGGCGGAACCCCGCTTCGTCGCCGCGCAGTTCAATCTCGGCAATACGCTCGACGCGACGGGCCGGCATCAGGAAGCCGTCCCCGCGTTCGAAGCCGCGCTCGCGCTCCAGCCGAATCTGCCGCCCGCGCTGTTCGGGCTCGGCAACGCGCTCGCCGCGCTCGGCCGTCACGAAGAGGCGCGACCGCGTTTCGAGCGCGCGGTCGGGCTCGACCCCACATTCACGCTCGCGTGGCTGAGCCTCGGCGCCGCGCATCATGCGCTCGGCGCGCACGAGGCGGCGATTCGCGCGTTCGATCAGGCGCTGCGTCTGCGGCCCGATCTCGCCATCGCGCATATGAATCGCGGCGTGACGCTGCTCACGCTCGGCAATTTCAAGCGTGGCCTGCCCGAATACGAATGGCGTCTGGAGAATGCGGCGCAATCGCCGAACGTGGCCGCGCTGCCGCGCTGGAACGGCGAGCCGATCGCCGGGCGCACGCTCTTCGTGCACGCGGAACAGGGCTTCGGCGACACGCTGCAGTTCGTGCGCTTCGTCGAGCTTGCCGCGCAGCGTGCCGCGCACGTCGTGCTCGAAGTGCAGCCGCAGCTCGTCTCGCTGCTTGCGCCCACCGCGCAGCAATGGCGCGTGACGTTGATCGCGCAAGGCGCGAAGCGCCCGCATGCCGACTTGCAGTGCCCGTTGTTGAGCCTGCCGCTCGCGCTCGGCACCGATTTCGACGCGATTCCGGCGCGCACGCCTTATCTGAATGCGCCCGCCATGTCGCGCCGCGCGTGGCGCGGTTCGCTCGGTGGGCACGCGAAGCGCAAGATCGGGCTCGCGTGGTCGGGACGCGCGCAGCGCCAGGATAACCGCGCGCTGCCGCTCGAGGCGCTCGAGCCGCTGTTCGCGCTCGACGGCATCGACTGGATCGTGCTGCAGCCCGCGCTCAGCGACGACGAGCGCTCCGCGCTCGACGAACATCCGCGCGCGAAGAACATCCATCGCTTCGATGCGCGCATCCACGATTTCGCGGACACTGCGGCGATCATCGAGCGGCTCGACGGCGTGGTGTCGGTCGATACGTCGATTGCGCATCTGACGGGCGCGCTCAACAGGCCGCTGTGGCTGATGCTGCCGTTCGCCGCCGACTGGCGCTGGTTCGTCGGCGACGCGCGCAGCCCGTGGTATCCGTCGGCGCGTCTCGTACGGCAGCCACGGCCGGGCGCGTGGGCCGACGTCGTCGAAGAGGTGGTTGCCGCGCTGCGCAGTTGAAGCTGAGTGCACGGCCTTGCTTCGCCGACGATCCAATGAAAACCCCCGCTACCGAGCGGGGGCTTTTGTTTTTTCGGCGACGCTGCCTGATGGGCCAAAAGCGCTTTTAAGCCGCCCGGTATTGATTGCGCGCTTCCGGCGTACGGTACAGCGCGAGCGTGGCGATCAGGCCGCAGACGGCCGCCACGCTCATCCACAGGCCGGGCGCCGCCTTGTTGCCCGTCGTATGAATCAGGTACGTCGCGATCGCGGGCGTGAAGCCGCCGATCGTCGTCGCGAGACTGTACGCCAGCGAGAAGCCCGCCGTGCGCACGTCCGACGGCATCACCTCCGTCAGAGCGACGACCATGCCGCCGTTGTAGCAGCCATACAGGAACGACAGCCACAGCTCGACCATCAGCAGGCGCGCGAACGACGGATCGGCGACGAGCCACTGCACGGCCGGATACGAGGTGAGAATCGTCAGGATCGTGAACGTCAGCAGCACCGGGCGACGGCCGATGCGGTCCGAAATCGCGCCCGATACGGGCAGCCAGATCAGGTTCGACACGCCGATGCAGACGGTCACGATCAGCGTATCGATCGCGGAGAGCTTCAGCACTTCCTTGCCGAAGGTCGGCGTGTACGCGGTGATCATGTAGAACGACACCGTCGTCATGATGACCATGCCCATGCCGCCGAGCACGATGCCCCAGTTCTGCGCCATCGAACGGAAGATTTCGCCGACGGTCGGACGATGCTTCTTCGTGAGGAATTCTTCCGTTTCCTTCAGCGAGCGGCGGATCAGGAACAGGAACGGCACGATCAGACAGCCGATCAGGAACGGCACGCGCCACCCCCACGCGGTCATCTGGTCAGCGGGCAGGAGACGGTTCAGGAACACGCCGATCAGCGCGGCGAACACGACGGCCACCTGCTGGCTGCCGGACTGCCACGAACAGTAGAAGCCCTTGTTGCCCTTCGTCGCGATCTCCGACAGATACACCGACACGCCGCCCAGTTCGACACCCGCCGAGAAGCCCTGCAACAGCCGCCCAAGCAGCACGAGCGCGGGCGCGAGCACGCCGATCGTCGCGTAACCCGGAATCGCGGCCACCGTCAGCGTGCCGAGCGCCATCAGCGACAGCGTGAGGATCAGGCCCTTGCGCCGGCCGTGATGATCGATGTAAGCGCCGAGGACGATCGCGCCCAGCGGACGCATCAGGAAGCCCGCGCCGAACACCGACAGCGACAGCATCAGCGAGGCGAACTCGTTGCCGCTCGGAAAATACGTCTTCGCGATCGCACCGGCGTAATAGCCCTAGACCATGAAGTCGTACATTTCCAGGAAGTTGCCGCTGACGACGCGGAATACGGTACGGGCCTTGGGTTCGCCCGTCGATGCGTGAGCACGGGATGCTGTTGCCATGTCGATCTCGGTATCGGGTATTGGCCCGCAACCTGCGCAAAGGCGGCACTGGGCAGTGGAAACGATCCGCACGGAAACATGGATGCCCGGATCGGGCGGCGGCAGAGGCACATGCGATTGGCCCGGGCACGGCGTTCACATGGGCGCGGTACGCTGATCCTGCGAATCACACCGATGTATCAGGGTAAACCTGTGATCTCGCTTACGAGATGCGCGAACCCCGACAATAACGTTACTGAGAACGTCGCGCAGCCAATACAATTTACTTACATTGGCGCACTTTCAGGAAAATTCTTTCGATGCAGCTATCGACGCTCCCGCGCTGCCAGATGACGCCGGAGGCTATGCGCCGTATCGTGAGTCTTGGCGAATTCGACCTGCTGAGTTCGTCCTGCTTTTGACCCGTCCAACCTGTCTGCTTCCCCCCGGTACCGCTGTAATGCCTGATCCTGCTTCGCCACCCGCTCTGTCGAGCCTCACGCTGCGACCCGCCACCGAGGCCGACTCCGATCTCATCGCCGCCATCCATAGCGCAAGCTGGCAAGCGACGTACCGCGGGCTGCTGCCCGATGAGTTTCTCGATGGCGAAGTCGTGCAAGAGCGCGCGTCCTACTGGCGCGCGCGGCTCTCGGCGCCCGGCGCCGACCGGCGCATCGTGCTGATCGCCGAGCGCGCCGGAGAGCCGATCGGCTTCATGTGCGTCGAGCGTCAGCCGGATTCGCCGTGGGGCGTGCTGCTCGACAACCTGCATGCGCTGCCCGCGCACCAGGGCGTCGGCGCGGGCAAGCTGCTGATGCGCGCCGCTCAGGACTGGGCGCGCGAACACGGAGAAGCACAGCTCTATCTCTATGTGCTCGAAGGCAACGCGCCCGCGATCGCGTTCTACGAGCGACAGGGCTGGCAGCTTTCAGGCGCGGAGCCCGATCATATGGGCGGTGTCGATATCACCGCATTGAGATACGTGTATCGGCTGGATCGCACTTCTGACTATCACTGATACCCGATCAGTTTTGGGAATTATCTGATCGATCGATCTGCATCCGCCTGCCACCATGCCGCGTCGAAGGCCCCGACGGGCAGCGTAGGCAGGATGCCGGTTCACACCTGATGTTGTCTGCCGCTTCGAGGCTCCAAGAACGCCAACAAAAACGAGGGAACGAGGCGAAGACCGTGTCGACACCACAATTCACTCTCATTGCCGGCGCCATGGCGATGCCGCGCCTCCGCCCTCTCGAGCTGGTCTCGCGCTCCATTGGCCGTGAATGGTCGCTGTTGCCGCCGAACATCAGCCTTCGAAAGGAACTGAAAGTCCTGTACACGGCGATGATGCGCACGTTCTGCCTGAACGCCGCCGCGATTCGCGCGATGTGCCGCTGGGACCCGCAGACCCTGCGCCGCCAGCCGGCCGCCCCGAGCGCGCCGGCTGTCGCACCCATCGGCAGTGCCATTCCGCTCGACTTGCGTCATCCGGCGCGCTCGTTCAAGCGCAAGAACCGTCAATGGAACACGATTGCGGGCGGTGCATGCGCGATCAGCGGCGCGGCCGTCATTGCGTGGCTCGTCGCGAGCCAGCAGCGGCAACCGCCGGCGCCAACGCTGGCAGCCGCGCCTGACGTGACGCTCAACGCCCGCGCAACGCATGTCGACGATGATGCCGCTACCTCCGAACATCGCCGCACCGGAAAAGTCGCGAGATCGACTGACGCGCGCGACACCTGGAATCGCGCTCGCGGCGATCTGAACGCACGCTCATCCGGGCAAACGGCGCCGCAGACAGCAGACACGCCGGACGCACCTACCGCGAACGCCGGGCGCTTCGACGTCGGCAACGGAGCCGCATCCGAACGCGCCTTCCCAGTTGCCCGGCGCGCCGTCGATACCAATGCGAGTGCGTCGCCGAGACACGCCACGGACCGGTCAGACACCGATCGATTCGCACGAGGCGCGAGCCGAAAGCATTCGACGAAGCGGGAGCGCGACGCCATTATCAACGCCGGCACGCACCGCGCTCCGCATCCGACATTCCGTTCGCTCGATGCCGAGCCGCGCTACAGTTGGCGGTCGCAGCCAGACGCAGGGCGTCACCCGACACACGGCACGCTGCATCGCACGCGTCCGCAGCCGTCGATGGCGGGCGCCTACTCGCCGTTCGCGCCGTCGCCGCGAGCCAACAGCGACTATGCTTCCGTCACCATGTCGGCGGGCATGCACGGCATTGCACCCGCCGCCATCGCGCGTGGACACGTCGATACGGACAGCACCGAGTGGATGAACCAGATATCGCAACGACGCGTCACCGAAATACCCGATCGCTTCTCGAAGTAGGACAGGTCAGCTAGCGCGCCCGTCAAACAAGACTCCGCGCCCACGCACAAAAGAACACCCCAAAAGCCGAACGCCAGCTTTTGGGGTGTTCTTTTATGGCAGAGCGCGACGCGCAGCGCGGCTTCACTTGAAGCCTGCCGAGGGCACCCTCAGCGCCCGCCAGGCAATCCCGCCTCCGCCTGACGCTGCAATTGCAGAACCTGCTGCTGCAACTGCCGCAATTGCGACTGCGCCTTTTCCTTTTCTTCGCGCAAGGCAAGCATTTCGTCCTGTGTTTGCCGCTGGTAGTCCGCGACCTTCGCTTCCTGGGCACGCGCCACCTGGATGTCCGCCTGCAAACGCTGCGCGCGTGCCTGCGACTCGCTGATCACGCGTTCTATCGACGCGTTCTGCGCCTGCAATTGCGTCCTGCGGATTTCGACTTCGGCAAGCTGCGCCGTCTGCCGCGCAAAGCCCGCATAAATGGCTTCGGCGCGCGCCTGATCGGACGTCCTGATGACGCGCCAGAAGCGCTTGTTCTGGAACAGCGCGATGTAGTACGTCATGTCCTGCGCGTAGAAGAACATCGATGCGCCGTAGCCGCCGTTATACGTCGTGCGCATTTCCGTGAGCGCGCCGTCGTGGATCAGTTGCATCAGATCGGCGACATCGCCCTGCACGCCGCCGCCCGCGCCCGAGTTCGCGTCGGAATTCGCTTCACTGGCCGGTTCGGCGACGGCGTCCGCATCGGTTTGCGCGTCAGACAACGCATCGGCCTGGGCGACTTTGGCAGCGCTCGCGCGAGCGACGTCAGGGTTCGACGCCGCCTTGCCCGCCGCCCACGCGATGCCGCCGTGCATGAGCGCGCAGGTAATCGCAAGCAATCCTATGCGGCGCAGATCCAAGGGGTACTTCATACGTCGATACTCCATGCGTATCCAGAAACAGCCTCGGATTATCGCGCGGATTTTGCCCTTTCTGACGCGCGGCTACAGGACTTTAAATCGAGATAAATGGACAACTAAGCAATCCGATGCGCAAACGCAAAAAATCGTAAAACACGCGCCGTATTTGTGAATTGAGCCCGGAAATCGAGACGACCGCCGCCACCAACCGCCGACGCAAAAAGAAACGCGGGCGTCACATCGGATGTGCGCCCGCGCATCGCCAGAAAGAGGAGAAATCAGAAGCGCGTTTCGCGCGCGACTCGCAAGAACGTATCGAGCAGCGGCGTGCAATCGAGCAGTTCCGGGCCGCCCGCGCGGTGGAACTCGGGGTGCCACTGCACGCCCATCACGAACGGTGCACGCCGGTAGCGCACGGCTTCGATGATGCCGTCCGACGCCGACACCGCTTCGATATTCAGATCGCGTCCCAACTGGTTGACCGCCTGGTGGTGGATCGAGTTGACGATTGCCTCGCGCCGTCCGGGGAACATGTTGACGAGTGTCGAGCCCTCCGGAAAGTGAACCGAGTGACGGTGCTGATCGTAATGTTCGTTGACGTGGACGCCCGCCGTCGGCACGTCGCTGGCGATGTCCTGATACAGCGTGCCGCCGAACGCGACATTGATCAGCTGGCAGCCGCGGCACACGCCCAGCACCGGCTTGCCTGACTCGATGAACTCGTGCAGCAGCTCCAGCTCGTACATGTCGCGCACGCGGTCGCCGGGCCATTCGGGCCGCGTCGCGACTTCGGCATAGGTTTGCGGCGACACGTCGGCGCCGCCTTGCAGCAGCAGGCCGTCCAGATGCTTCGCGTAGTCGCGCAGACGGATGTTGCTCGGGTGCAGCATGCCCTGATGGCCGACCGTCGGAATCATGAACACGAGCACGTCGCGCGACATCACCCAGTGCGCAATCGATTCTTCCAAGTACTGCAGCGTCTTGCCGCGCAGCCCCTTCGCGCCCGGCTCCGGATGGAATATCCGCGCCGACACGCCGATGCGCAGCGTTCGCTGCGTGATCCTGCGCCCCGCGCGGTCGAACAGCTGGCGCGCGCGCGCCGCCATGACCCGTCCGAAGACGGACCACGCCGAATCGCTGCGCTTCAGATACGCGGGCGGTCCCGGCGGAATGGCGGTGGCGGGCGGCGGATTGGCCGCGCTGAAATCCGGTGCCGAGCCGAAACCGGGCGGCGGCGAGCCACTGGGTTTCGCCGATGCGCCGAGCGTGCCGTCCGGCTCGCCGCCGACGCGCGCCGCCGCGGCGGCGCCCGCTGCGTCCGCCGTTCCCGCGGGCCTTCCCGCTTGCGCCGCTGCCCGCTCCGCGCTCGATACGACCGACTGCACGCGGGCCGCCGCTTCCTGCTGCGCGGTGGCCTCCGCGGCGCTTGCGCGCGCGTGCTCGGCCTCGTTGCGTCGCGTCGCGGGGGCGTCCCTGGGCGTCACGTTGGAGGCGCTTTCGGGGGAATCGGTGGAGGCCGCTTCTTTGGCGGGTGTGGGAGTCGGAGCCGGTGCGGGTTTCGGCGCGCCCGGCTGGCTCGCCGAAGGAGTGGGGGTGCCGGGGGCGCCGGCGTTATCGGAATTGTTTTCGCTCATGACTGTAGTCCAAACGCGTCCTGGCGCGCGAACAAATAGACACGAATCATTATCCGCCTCGCGCCTTGCGGCGGCAAACCAGCACACATTTCGTCACATCACGTCACAACATGCAACGTTGTGCGAACGTCCCCGATTGCATCCGCGCGACGCCATCATGCGCCACTTCGATGACGCTTTGCATCACGGGTCCGGCTGTTCGTCGAAGGTTTCGCGCAGCGCGATCTGCATGGTCGCGTGAATCCGCACGCACCAGCGCCAGAGCACCGCCAGCAGCAGCGCGGCAACCAGCAGCACGGCGACGAGCAGACCCGTCGGCGGCAGGATCGCGCTCGACAGCGCCGAGACGAGCAGGAACACGCCCAGCATCGAGACGACGGGCACGAGGTCCGAAATGGCGTAGCGGATCGCGCTCGTGAACCGCCCCGCCTTCGCCGGCTGCACGCTGATTTCGGCGAGCAGCAGCGCGAGCGACTTCGTCTTCCGGTAGACGGCGACGAGAAACGGCATCGAGACGACGAGCGCCGCGCTCCACAGCACGACGCGCTGCATCGGCTCGGACGGCAGCCATTCTGTGATGAAGCGGCTTCCATATGGCGCGCCGTACGATGCGCCCAGAAAAACGGCCGCGACGATGGCCAGATTGACCGCGATCTGCAGGATGATCCGCCGCGTGAGACCGAACACCGTCGGCCCGCCGGAGGCCGGCCGCAGGCTGCCGAGCCACTGTCCGTACATGGCGAACACGTTGGCGACGGTGGGCGGCATCGCGTGGCCCAGACGCCGCGTGAGGGGATCTGCGGCGCGGATCAGATACGGCGTGAAGAGCGTCGTCAGCGCGGACACGGCGACGGCGATCGGATAGAGAAACGCGCTCGTCACCTTAAGCGTAAGCCCGAGCGACGCGATGATGAACGAGAACTCGCCGATCTGCGACACCGTCATGCCGACGCGCATCGCCGTGCGCCCGTCCTTGCCCGCGAGAAAAGTGCCGAGGCCGCACGACATGATCTTGCCGGCGATCACCGCGATCGTGATCACCGCGATCGGCCATGCGTAGTCGACCAGCACGGCCGGATTCAGCATCAGCCCGATCGTCACGAAGAAGATTGCGGAAAACATATCGCGCAACGGCGCGATCAGATGCTCGATCCGATGTAGATGGCGCGACTCGGCCATGATCGCGCCGATCAGGAATGCGCCGAGCGCGATGCTGTAGTCCAGCTCGACGACCAGCAGGCAGAACGCGAAGCAGAAACCCAGCACGGAGACGAGCAGCATTTCGTCGCTCTGCGATTTCGCGACGTAGCTGAGCGCGCGCGGCACGACGAGTATCCCGACCACCAGCGACACCGTCATGAACAGCAGCAGCTTGCCCAGCGTGACGAGCGCGATGCCCGCCGACAGCTCGCCCGTCTGCGCGATGCCCGACAGCAGCACGAGCATCGCGATGCCGAGAATGTCCTCGACGATCAGAATGCCGAACACCAGTTGCGCGAAACTCTCGCGCTTCAGGCCCAGATCGGCGAGCGCCTTGACGATGATCGTGGTCGACGAAATCGCGAGAATCGCGCCGAGGAACAGCGAATCCATCGGGCTCCAGCCAAACGCGCTGCCGATCTCGTAGCCGATCCACAGCATCAGCACGATCTCCGATAGCGCCGCCACGATGGCCGTCGCGCCGACCTCGACCAGCTTGCGCAGGCTGAATTCGAGCCCCAGCGAGAACATCAGGAACACGACGCCAAGCTCGCCGAGCGTCTGGATGGTCTGTTCGTCGTGGATCAGCTGGAACGGCGGCGTGTACGGCCCGATGATCACGCCCGCCGCGATATAGCCGAGCACCACCGGCTGCTTCAGGCGATGGAACAGCACGGTGACGACGCCCGCGAGCGCCATCACGACTGCCAGATCCTGAATGAAGCCGATTCCGTGGTGCATGGGCCTTTCCTTACAAAAAGTAATACAGAGAGCGCGATGGTACCGCACGAACGGTGAAAGATGATGGTGGCGACGCGCGACGGAATGCATTGCGCACGATTGGCGCGTGTCCCGTCTGAAGCGTCACAATACGATTCCAGCCATCGTCAACCGTACCCGCCGCGCACGCCATGACCACTGCCACGTCCACCGATTTCACGCCCTTCCCGCCGCTTGCCCAGCTTGGCGCCGACCTCGCCGCCGGCCGCACCACGAGCCGCGCGCTCGTCGAAGCCGCGCTCGAACGCATCGCCGATCCCGCCGGCCAGGGCGCGGTCGTCTTCATGCACGTCGACGCCGACAACGCCCGCGCGACGGCCGACGCGCACGACCGCCTGCGCGCCGCCGGCACTGTGCTGTCGCCGCTGGCGGGCATTCCCGTGTCGGTGAAAGACCTGTTCGACATCGAAGGCCAGGTGACGCGCGCCGGCTCGACGGCACTGGCGGGCGCCGCGCCCGCCGCGTCGGATGCCCCCGCCGTCGCGCGGCTCAAACGTGCGGGCGCCGTGATCGTCGGCCGCACGAACATGAGTGAATTTGCGTTTTCCGGCCTCGGGCTGAATCCGCACTACGGCAATCCGCTGTCGCCGTACCGGCGCGGCGTGAAAGGCGACGAGCGGGTGTCGGGCGGATCGTCGTCGGGCGCAGCCGCGTCGGTGGCGGATGGCATGGCGGCCGTCGCGCTCGGCAGCGACACGGGCGGTTCGCTGCGCATCCCCGCCGCGCTGTGCGGCCTGACGGGCTTCAAGCCGACGGCCGACCGCGTGCCGAAGCAAGGCGGCGTGCCGCTCTCGCCAACCCTCGACGCGTTCGGTCCGATCGGCGTGACGGTCGCGTGCTGCGCGCTCGTCGACCGGATTCTCGCGGGGCTGGAACCCGTCGTCCCGGCCGCGCGACCGCTCGAAGGCGTGCGGCTCGGCGTGCTGAATCACTACGTGACGGACGGCATCGAGCCGGAAGTCGCGCAGGCCTATGACGCCGCGCTGAAGCACCTGGAAGCGGCGGGCGCGATCGTCAGCGACGTGCGCTTTGCGCCGCTCGACCGCCTCGCCGAGATCAACCGCTTCGGCTTTTCGCCGATCGAGGCGTACGCATGGCACAGGCCGCTACTCGAAGCGCATCGCGGCGACTACGATCCGCGCGTGCTCGCGCGCATCCTGAAGGGCGAGCCGGCGACGGCCGCCGACTATCTCGACCTGCTCGCCGAACGCGCGGCCGTGCTCGCCGAGGCGCGTCCGATGTGGCAGCGCTTCGATGCCATCGTTGCGCCGACGGCGCCCATCGTGCCGCCACGCGTCGCCGATCTCGTCGACGACGACGACGCGTTCTTCCGCGCCAACGGTCTGGTGCTGCGCAATCCGAGCGCGTTCAATTTTCTCGATGCGTGCGCGCTGTCGCTGCCTTGCCATCCGCGCGGCGATGCGCCCGTCGGGCTGATGCTGGCCGCCGCGCCGCACGCGGACGATGCGTTGCTGGGAATAGGACGTGCCGTCGAAGCAGTATTGAATTCGATCCGCTGACAGCCGTTGGCGACGGGCTCACCGCGGAGTTTTTTGCCCACCGGCAAGCGTCACGGCCTTCGGCTAGAATCGCGCGACGCCTTTTCGGAATCTCAACCGCTATAAGGATTATGGTCAACGATAACGTCACGCTGCGCCGCGAGCGCAGCCTCCTCGTTCTGCTCGGGCTCGTCTGTGTGGCGCTCGTCGGCGGGGCGCTTTATCTTCAGTTCGTCGAGCATGAAGACCCTTGCCCGCTGTGCATCATCCAGCGGTATTTCTATCTGCTGATCGCCGTGTTCGCTTTTATCGGCGCAACCATGCGCGGATGGCGCGGCGTGCGCGCGCTCGAAGCGCTGGCGCTGATCTCTGCGCTCGCCGGCGTGGCAACAGCCGCGCGGCATGTGTATGTGCAGTCGCACCCGAACTTCAGCTGCGGGTTTGATGCGCTGCAGCCGATCGTCGATGGGCTGCCTCCCGCGCGTTGGCTTCCGGGCGTGTTCAAGGTCGCCGGGCTGTGCGAGACGCCCTATCCGCCGATTCTTGGTCTCTCCCTGCCGCAGTGGTCGCTGGTTGGGTTCGCCGTCGCGTTCCTGGCTCTCGTGATAAGCCTGCGGCGGAACCGGCGGACACGCTGATTCCACTGGACAGCGCCGGAATGGTCGCGTGAGGGACTTTCCGGCGCAACGCTTCCTTTTCCGATCCGCCGAGGGGGGACCGTTCGCTTTCCTCCCCGCGGCGCGACGGCTCGTCTTCTCCTTCGGCGTAAACACCTGGCCCGCCGCCGTACGCCGCGTGCGCATCGCCTGATTCCTTGTCCGCCACGCGCAAAGCCCCGCCCATAAGGCTTCGCGCCCTTTTTCGTCACGCCCGCGCCCCACTCGCATCCTCAAAGCCGCGCCCTCATGACCGCTCCCGAATAACCCCCATTCGCGCCCGGAAATATTTTTGGGACAAAGTGGTGTTATGTTCGGTCATGGATGGCGATCTACGTGCGCGAGGCCGGCTACGGCGCGACCCCATGCGTAACGCGCGCCTGGTCCGCAATGTCTTCAGGATTCGCCGTGACAACGCAAACCATCCGTTTCTATCACCAGGGGACCGTCCGCGAAGTCGCCGACGCGCCCGCTTCGCGCACCGTGCTCCAGCATCTGCGCGACGACCTTCATTGCACAGGAACCAAGGAAGGCTGCGCGGAAGGCGATTGCGGCGCTTGCACGGTCGTCGTCGGTGAAGCCGATGCGCACGGAGAGCTTTCGCTCAAGGCCGTCAACGCGTGCATCCAGTTTCTTCCCACGCTAGACGGCCGTGCGCTCTTCACCGTCGAAGACCTGCGCGCCGCGAACGGCGCGTTGCACCCCGTCCAGCAGGCGATGGTCGATTGCCACGGCTCGCAGTGCGGGTTCTGCACGCCCGGCTTCGTGATGTCGATGTGGGCGCTGTACGAAAACCAGCCTGTAGGCGCAGGCCTGCCCACCCGCGACGAGATCAACACCGCCCTATCCGGCAATCTGTGCCGCTGCACCGGCTACCGGCCAATCGTCGAAGCGGCGCAGAAGATGTTCGACGAGCAGCAGTACCCGCGCGTCGCGCTCGACCGCGCCGCCGTCGTCAACGCGCTCCGTTCGATCCAGCGCGAAGAGACGTTCGAATACACCGCGCCCGACACGCGCGGCGCTTCGTTCGGCTCGCCGACCTTCTACGCTCCCGTCACGCTCGACGCCTTCGCGACGCTGCGCGCGCGGCATCCGCACGCACGGCTGCTCGCGGGCAGCACCGACGTCGGCCTGTGGGTCACGAAGCAGTTCCGCGACCTGGGCGACATCCTCTACATTGGCAACGTCGCCGAACTGAAGACGATCGAGAGCGACGCGCAGACGCTGACGATCGGCGCGGCCGCATCGCTCGAAGACGCCTATGCCGCGCTGACGGCCGACTACCCCGAACTCGCGGAGCTGTGGACGCGCTTCGCGTCGCTGCCGATCCGCAATGCGGGCACGCTCGGCGGCAACGTCGCGAACGGTTCGCCCATCGGCGATTCGATGCCCGCGCTGATCGCGCTCAACGCGCTCGTCGTGCTGCAACGCGAGCACAAGACGCGCACGCTGCCGCTCGATGCGTTCTACGTCGGCTATCAGAAGACCGCACTCGAACCGGGCGAATTCGTGGCCGCGATCCGCGTGCCGCGCCCCGCGCCGGATCTGCGCTTTCGGACCTACAAGGTGTCGAAGCGCTATGACCAGGACATCTCGGCCGTGTGCGCCGCATTTGCGCTGCACATCGTCGACGGCATCGTTGCCGATGCGCGCGTCGCGTTCGGCGGGATGGCCGCGACGCCGAAGCGCGCGCCGCATGCCGAAGCCGCGCTCAACGGCGCGCCTTGGGACGAAGCGGCGGCGCAACGCGCGATGGACGCGCTCGCCGCGGACTATCAGCCGCTCACCGACATGCGCGCGTCGGCAGCGTACCGGCTGAAGGTCGCGCGCAATCTGCTGTGGCGCTTCCATCTGGAAACGCGCGACGCCGCCCCGCTCGCGCTCCGCGACGTCAACGCATTCGCATTCGATGCAGGCGCGGGTCACGCCGCGTCCGCGCAGGAGCCGACGTCATGAACAAGCAGACGGATGCCTTCATTCATCATGCGACGCCAGCCGAAGATCAGACGGCGCAAGCCGCGATCGGCGTGCCGCTGCCGCACGAATCGGCGGCGCTGCACGTGAGCGGCGAAGCGACTTACACCGACGACATCCCCGAGCTTCAGCAGACGTTGCACGCGGCGCTCGGCCTGTCGCGGCACGCGCACGCGCGCATCGTCTCACTCGATCTCGATGCCGTGCGCGCCGCGCCCGGCGTCGTCGCCGTGCTGACGGCCGACGACATCCCCGGCGAAAACAATTGCGGCCCCGTGCTGCACGACGATCCGATTCTCGCGGACGGCGAAGTGCTGTATCTCGGGCAGCCCGTCTTTATCGTCGTCGCGCAAAACCATGAACTCGCGCGGCGCGCGGCGGCGCTCGCGAAGAGCGACGACGTGGTGCGCTACGAGCCGCTCGAAGCCGTGCTCACCGCCACCGAAGCGAAAGCGAAGAAACAGTACGTGCTGCCGCCGTTGCATCTGAAGCGTGGCACGCCCGCCGAGAAAATCGCCGGCGCGCCGCACCGGATCGCGGGCACGTACGAAGTCGGCGGGCAGGAGCAGTTCTATCTGGAAGGCCAGGTCGCGTATGCCGTGCCGAAGGAAATGGACGGCATGCTCGTCTATAGCTCGACGCAGCATCCGAGCGAGATGCAGCACGTCGTCGCGCACATGCTCGGCTGGCCGACGCATAACGTCGTGTGCGAATGCCGTCGGATGGGCGGCGGCTTCGGCGGCAAGGAATCGCAATCGGCGCTGTTTGCGTGCGCGGCATCGCTCGCCGCGCATCGGTTGCGCCGCCCGATCAAGCTGCGCGCCGATCGCGACGACGACTTCATGATCACCGGCAAGCGTCACGATGCCGTCTACGAGTACGAAGCCGGCTTCGACGACGACGGCCGCATTCTCGGCGCGCGCGTCGAGATCGCGCTGCGCGCGGGCTTTTCGGCGGATCTTTCCGGTGCCGTCGCGACGCGCGCCGTCTGCCACTTCGACAATGCGTACTACCTGTCGGATGTCGAGATCGTCGCGCTGCCATGCAAGACGAACACGCAGTCGAACACCGCGTTTCGCGGCTTCGGCGGGCCACAGGGCGCGCTCGTAATGGAAGTGATGATGGACGGCATCGCGCGCGAGCTGAAGCGCGATCCGCTCGACGTGCGCCGCGCGAATTTCTACGGCATCGGCGAGCGCAACGTCACGCCCTATGGCCAGACCGTCGAGGACAACATCATCGCGCCGCTGACGGATGACCTCGTCGAATCGAGCGACTACCACGCGAGGCGCGACGCGATCGCCGCGTTCAACGCGACGAGCCCGGTTCTCAAGCGCGGCATCGCCTATACGCCGGTGAAGTTCGGCATCTCGTTCAACGTGCCGTTCCTGAATCAGGCGGGCGCGCTCGTGCACGTCTACAAAGACGGCTCGGTGCTCGTGAATCACGGCGGCACCGAGATGGGCCAGGGCCTCAACACGAAGGTCGCGCAAGTCGTCGCGAACGAATTCGGCCTCCCGCTTGCGCGCGTGCGCGTGACGGCCACCGATACGTCGAAAGTGGCGAACACGTCGGCGACTGCCGCATCGACGGGCAGCGACCTGAACGGTAAAGCCGCCGAAGCCGCCGCGCGCACGATCCGCGAACGGCTTGCCGCGCTGGCCGCGAAAGAACTCGGCGGCAGCGCGGAAGACGTGACGTTCGCGAACGGCGCGGCGCACTCGAACGGCGCATCGATTCCGTTCGCGCAACTGGTCGGCGCGGCCTATCTCGCGCGCGTGCAGTTGTGGTCCGACGGCTTCTATGCGACGCCCAAAGTGCACTGGGACGCGAAGACGCTGACGGGCCATCCGTTCTACTACTTCGCGTATGGCGCGGCCGTCTCCGAAGTCGTGATCGACACGCTGACCGGCGAGTGGAAGCTCGTGCGCGTCGACGCGTTGCACGACGCCGGCCAGTCGATCAACCCGGGCATCGATCTCGGCCAGGTCGAAGGCGGCTTCATTCAGGGCATGGGCTGGCTCACGACGGAAGAGCTCTGGTGGAATCGCGATGGCCGCCTGATGACACACGCGCCGTCGACATACAAGATTCCCGCCGTCAGCGATACGCCCGCCGCGTTCAACGTGAAGCTGTACCGCAACGTCAACGCCGAGCCGACCGTGTTCCGCTCGAAGGCCGTCGGCGAGCCGCCGCTGTTGCTGCCGTTCTCGGTGTTTCTCGCGATCCGCGATGCTGTCGCCGCGACGGCACCCGATGCCGCGCATGCGCCCGTCCTGCGCGCGCCCGCGACGCCCGAGGCGATACTCGATGCGATCGACGCGCTGAAGCCCGCTGCAACGATCGCCACGACGGCCAGTCCAAAATCACCAGAGACCGCGCCCGCCGGCGCGGGCACGACGGCATAGCGAACACGCCGGAAAAAGCGCCACGCTGCACGACCGCGAGGCGCACGAACTCAACCGGCTGCGCGGCCATCCCGCGCGGCCTCGCATGGAGAACTGCCGGATGCACGCCTGGCTCACCGATCTGCAACAACTGCTCGCGCACGGCGACGCCGTCGTGCTCGTGACGGTCGCCCGCGCCGAAGGCTCCGCGCCGCGCGATGCCGGCACGAAGATGATCGTCACGCGCGATTCGGCGCGTCACACGATAGGCGGCGGGCACCTCGAATGGAAAGCGATCGAAAGCGCGCGCCAGGTGCTGCGCGACGGCATGCGCACGCCGAACATGCGGCGGCTCGAGCGTTTCGCGCTCGGCCCGAGCCTCGGCCAGTGCTGCGGCGGCGCGGTCGTGCTCGCGTTCGAGCGGCTCGACATCGGCGACCTGGGCTGGGTCACGTCGCTGGCGAAGCGCGTCGCGGCGGGCCAATCGGTGGTGCGTAGCGTATCATTCGGGCCCGCCGCCGATGCGGTGATGCTGTCCGATCCGGAGCCGGGCGTCGAAAGCGCCGATTGTCTGCTGTGGGACGGCGCGGGTTTCGACGACAGCAGCGCGTTGCTCACCGAAACCATCGCGCCGCGCGATTTTCCCGTCGTGCTGTTCGGCGCGGGGCACGTGGGCGCGGCGCTCGTGCGCGTGCTCGCGACGCTGCCCTGCCATGTGCGCTGGGTCGACGAACGCGACGCGCAGTTCCCGCCGCCCGACACGCTGGGCGCGCCGAACGTGGTGATCGACGCGAACGACGCGCCCGACGAAGCCGTCGACAAGGCCGCGCCCAGCACGTACTTCATCGTGATGACGCACAACCATGCGCGCGACCTCGATCTCGCCGAGCGCATCCTGCGGCGCGGCGACTTTGCGTTCTTCGGCATGATCGGCTCGCATACGAAGCGCAAGCAGTTCGAGCACCGGCTCGCCGCGCGCGGTTTCGACCCTGCGCTCGTCGCGCGAATGAAGTGCCCGCTCGGCGTGGACGGCATCGTCGACAAGTCGCCGGAAATCATCGCGATTTCAGCGGCGGCGCAACTGCTGCAAGCCGTCGAGGCCAATGCGGCGCGCGCGGCGCAGACGGTCTGAACGCGACAGGCACAAGCGAGCGCGGCAACGAACACGGCAAGCAAGCATCGAAGACCTTTGCGAAACGCGACGCCTGACCAGCCATCGGGCGTTGCAGCTTTACATCGATAACTCGAATCATTGACCGACCATGACGACAACCACACTTTCTCCGCTGGCTCACAAGACGAAGCACGCGCCGAAGGCCGAGCTGCACATTCATATCGAAGGCTCGCTCGAACCGGAGCTGATCTTCAGGCTCGCCGAACGCAACGGCGTGAAGCTCGCGTATGGATCGATCGAAGCGCTGCGTGCCGCGTACGCGTTCACCGATCTGCAATCGTTTCTGGACATCTACTATGCAGGCGCAAGCGTGCTGCTGAAGGAAGAGGACTTCTACGACATGACGATGGCCTACGTCGAGCGCGCGCTCGCGGACAACGTCGTGCACACGGAAATCTTCTTCGATCCGCAGACGCACACCGAGCGCGGCGTGCCGATTGCGACCGTCGTCGCGGGCATCGAGCGCGCGCTGGCCGATGCCGAGCAGCGCGGCCTCACGAGCAAGCTGATCCTGTGTTTCCTGCGCCATCTGTCCGAGGACGATGCGCTCGCGACGTTCGACGCCGCGCTGCCCTTGTTCGATCAGTACGAACACAGGCTGATCGGCGTCGGTCTCGATTCGTCGGAGCGCGGCCATCCGCCGTCGAAGTTCGAGCGCGTGTTCGCGAAGGCCCGCGCAAAAGGCCTGAAGCTCGTCGCACATGCAGGCGAAGAAGGCCCGCCGTCGTACATCTACGAAGCACTCGATCTGCTCAAGGTGGACCGCGTCGATCACGGCGTGCGCAGCATCGAAGACCCGGCGCTTGTCACGCGCCTTGCCGACACGCGCGTCGCGCTCACTGTCTGCCCGCTTTCGAACCTGAAGCTGTGCGTGTTCGACGACCTGACCAAACACACGCTGAAGGCGCTGCTCGACGAGGGCGTGGCCGTCACCGTGAATTCCGACGACCCCGCCTACTTCGGCGGCTACGTCAACGAAAACTACCTCGCGACGATCGAAGCCCTCAAGCTCGGCGACGACGAGGTGTACACGATCATCCGCAACGGCTTCGAGGCATCGTTCGTGACGCCCGCGGAGCGCGACGCGATGATCGCCAGACTCGATGCGCACTGGCGCGCATCAGCATGATTCATACAGATCGGAGACGGTTTCACTCATGACTCAAACGGCTTATCGCGCGCAACTGCTGACGTTCAACGGCGATCCTGCGCAATCGTCCAACGCGGCCATCTTCAACGAAGACGGACTTCTGATCGTCGAAGACGGACATGTCGTCGCGGCGGGCGCGTATGCGTCCGTTGCGTCACAACTCGCGCCCGGAACGCAAGTGGTCGAGATGCGCGACAAGCTGATCGTCCCCGGTTTCATCGATACGCACATTCATTTCCCGCAGACGGACATGATCGCGTCGCCGGCGCCGGGGCTGTTGCCGTGGCTCGACACGTACACGTTCCCGACCGAGCGCGGTTTCAGCGATCCCGCCGTCGCCCAGGACACGGCGCGCTTTTTCATCGACGAGCTGCTCGCGTGCGGCACGACAACGGCACTCGTCTACTGCACGGTGCACAAGCAGTCGGCCGATGCCCTCTTTACGGAAGCGCAAGCACGCAACGTGCGGATGATCGGCGGCAAGGTGCTGATGGACCGCAACTGCCCCGAGTTCCTGCGCGACACCGCGCAATCGGGCTACGACGACAGCGCCGAGCTGATCGCGCGCTGGCACAACCGCGGGCGTCAGATGTACGCGCTCACGCCGCGTTTCGCGCCGACCTCGACGGAAGCGCAACTCGAAGCGACGGGCGCGCTCGCGAAGCTGCATCCCGATGTGTTCATCCAGAGCCACGTCGCGGAGAACCACGACGAAGTGAAGTGGGTCGCGAGACTGTTCCCGGGTCATCGCAGCTACCTCGACATCTACGATCACTACGGACTGCTGCGCCCGCGCGCCGTCTATGGGCACTGCATTCACCTCGATGCCGAAGACCGCCGTCGCATGGCCGAAACGCGCACGGTCGCATCGCACTGCCCGACGTCGAACCTGTTCCTCGGCAGCGGTCTGTTCGATTTCGACAAGGCGGCCGAATCGCGGATGCCCATCGCGCTCGCGACGGATGTCGGAGGCGGCACGTCGTTCTCGATGCTGCAGACGATGAACGAAGCGCACAAGGTCGCGCGCCTGGGCGGCCATCATCTGACAGCGACGCGCATGTTCTGGCTCGCGACGGCGGGCGCAGCGGAAGCGCTCGACCTCGGCGACCAGATCGGCACGCTCAAGCCGAAGTCGGAAGCGGACTTCATCGTGCTCGACCCGAAGGCGACGCCGCTGCTCGCGCGGCGCACCGCGCGCACGGAAACGCTCGAAGAACTGCTGTTCGCGTTCGCGCTGCTCGGCGACGATCGCGCCGTGTACGAGACCTATGCGGCGGGCCAGCGCGTGCATCGGCGCGACGACGCACGCCAGCATGCGGCGGGAAAGGCGCGCATCGCCGCATAAGGAATTTCGGCGAGCCGTATCGCTGAAGTGGAAACGGCGCTTCGTGGCTTCACGAAGCGCCGTTCGTCATTTACGCCTGCTGCCTGCAAAGCTCATGCAGCGCATTCAGCCTGCGAGCCGGGTCCGCGACATAGGGATTCGTCTCGTCCCATGCATAACCCGCGAGCACCGCGCTGATCATGCGCCGGATCGAAGGCGTCTGGTCGCGATAGAAGATGATGTCCTGCAACTCGCCCGTGTACCAGCGCTCGACGAATGCGCGGAACGCATCGATGCCCTTTCTCAGCGGCATGTCGTACGCCTGTCGCCAGTCGACCGCTTCGCCGTTCAATTGACGCTCTAGCGTCTTCACGGCCAGATGCGCGGAACGCAGCGCGATCGTCACGCCCGACGAGAACACAGGGTCCAGGAACTCGCCCGCATTGCCGAGCAGCGCGAAGCCCGGTCCATGCAGCCGCTCGACATTCGCCGAATAGCCGCCGATATGTCGCACGGGCATCAGGAACGGCGCGTTGCCGATCAAGCGGTTCAACGTCGGCTCGCTCTGGATCAGCGTGCGCAGCTTCGCCTCGCGCTGCGCTTCCGGCACATCGAGAAACGACGCCTCCGCGACGCAGCCCACCGACGATCGGCCATTCGCCAACGGAATCATCCAGTACCACACGTCGCGATGGTCGGGATGCACGGCCACCGTGATCTTGTTGCGATCGTGCGCGTCGACGGGGATGCCGTCGCGCACGTGCGTGAAGATCGCGGCGCGCGTCGGCATGCGCGTCGGCGCTTCGAGATTCAACAGACGCGGCAGCACGCGACCGAATCCGCTCGCATCGAGCACGAAGCGCGCGTGCACTTCGTAGCGGTTGCCCGCTTCGTCGGTCACGTCGAGCACGGGCGCGTCGCCCGTCTTCATCGCGAGCACCGTGTGGCCGAAGCGCACGTCGGCGCCCTGCTGCGCCGCGCAGCGGATCAGCAGATCGTCGAACACGGCACGCTCAACCTGATACGTCGTGCCCCAGCCGATCGAATGCTTGTCGCGGAAGTCGTAGGCCGAACTCTGTTCGCGGTACACGAACTGCGCGCCGTTTTTGTACTGGAAGCCCGCTTCGACGACCGCCTGCAACATGCCCGCTTCTTCGAGGTACGCCATGCTCTGCGGCAACAGGCTCTCGCCAATCGAGAAGCGCGGAAAGTGCTGGCGTTCCAGCACGAGCACCGAGCGCCCCGTCTTGCGCAGCAGCGCCGCGGCGACGGCGCCCGACGGCCCTGCTCCGATGATGGCCACATCCACGGCGGCGTTCAGCGACGAATCCGTATTCATCAATCTTCCTTCAAATAGCCCATCATTGCGTATCGCACACGCGACATCCGCGAGACCCGCCAGCGATTACAATGTCGCGCAATCTTCAAGAAATCAAACCAGGACCAACGATTCACGGGGAACAACGTGCAGTCCACCGAAACATCCAGCGTGCCCTTCGTGGCGGAGACGGCCTTCGGCGTCTGGTTCCTCCGCACCCATACCTGGGAACATCATGTTCTACGCGTCGCGATCAACGATCTGAAGCGCCTGATCGATACGCCGCTGCCCGCTTCGCCCGTGATCGTCGATGCCGGTTGCGGCCAGGGTATTTCATTCCGGCTGCTCGCGCAAACGTTCAAGCCGGCGCGCATCGTCGGCGTGGACTTTCATCGGCCGTCGCTCGGGCTTGCCGCGCAATCCGCGCGCAACTGTCAGGATCACGCCGATACCCGCTCGACGCAGATCGAACTGCTGCATGGCGACTGCGCGAATCTGCCGTTGCCCGACGCGAGCGCCGACATCGTCTTCTGCCATCAGACGTTCCACCATCTCGTCGAACAGGAACGCGCGCTCGCCGAATTCCACCGCGTGCTGAGGCCTGGCGGCGTGCTGCTGTTCGCCGAATCGACCGATGCGTACATCAAGTCGTGGGTGATCCGCCTGCTCTTCCGCCACCCGATGCACGTGCAAAAGAGCGCGGACGGCTATCTCGACATGATCCGTCGAGGCGGCTTCACGTTCGGCGCGCGCAACGTGTCGCTGCCGTATCTGTGGTGGAGCCGCGCGAAGGACTTCGGCCTGCTCGAACGTCTGCGCATTTATACGCCGAAGCCCGGCAAGCGCCGCGAGACGCTCGTCAACGTCGCGGCCGTCAAGACGGCCTGATCGTATCGAGGGACGCCGGGCATCGGCGATGTCCGGCGGCGTCCTCACGCGTTAGCAATCGTCGCGCCTGCCCGGCAGGTGAACGCCGTTGCTCCATCTCGCAGTGCGTTCATGCCGTCGATTGTCTCAGTTCGCTTCGAGCGTCACGACATCGCCGCGCACGGCAAGCGTCGATCCATTCAGGCTCGCGCCGCAAGTGAACTCCGTCGCGGATGCCGTGATCGTGCTTTGAAAGCGCGTCTTCACGTTGATGACGGCATTCGCGTGATGCTCGCGCGCATAGTCGCGCAGTTGTTGAAGCGCCTTCGTCAGCGCGAGATTGCAGGTCGCCTCCTTGCTGCTTTCCGGCTGGCGGTTCACACGCACGGCAAACTCCTTGTTGCCGAACGTCTGCTTGACGGGCGCATGCGCGTCGTCGCCGAAATAGAGCGCGACGTCCTGCGCGTTCCGTGTCTGCAACGCGGCCGGCATCGGCAGCGAGCTGATCCTGGTCGTACAGCCCGCCTGCGTCAGCAAAACGGCCGCCACCAGCCCCAACGTCATTTTCGTTTTCATTGTTCGACTTCCTTTTTTCGTTGTTTATCGCGCGTGCTACTACACTCGTGTGCCTGTAATTCGTCCCGGGTCCCGTCCCGAGATTCGTCCCGACAGGCGGCGGTCAAATCCTTGCGAACATCAAACTCGCGCAACTGCCGCCGAAGCCGAACGACACCGACATCGCACTATCGATGCACGCGTCGCGCGTCGCCTGCACGAGCGGCAGGGTCTGCGCCAACGGCTCGATGTGCTCGATGCCCGGCGTGCCCGCGATGAAGCCGTCGCGCATCATCAGCAGCGTATAGATCGCTTCGTGCGCGCCGCATGCGCCGAGCGGATGTCCCGTGAGTCCTTTCGTCGATGAAAACGGCGGCACGTCGGCGCCGAATACCGTTTGCAATGCGCGCAGTTCTTCGAGATCGCCGAGCGGCGTCGACGGCGCGTGCGTGTTCACGTAGCCGGGGCGCGCGCCTGCTTCGTCGAGCGCGGCCTTGATCGCGCGCGCGATGCCCGCCGCGTGCGGCGTCACCATGCCTGCGCCATCCGTGCTGTGGCCGAAGCCCGTCAGCTCCGCGTAGATGCGCGCGCCGCGCGCGAGCGCATGATCGAGCGCTTCGAGCACCAGCACGCCGCCGCCCGAGGCGATCACGAAGCCGTCGCGCGCCGTGTCGTACGGACGCGATGCGCGCGCGGGCGCGTCGTTGAAGCGGCGCGACAGCGCGTGCATCGCGTCGAACATTAGCGTCATGTTGTCGTGCAGGCATTCGCTGCCGCCCGCGAGCACAATCTGTTGACGCCCCGTCTGAATCAGCTGCATCGCCTGGCCGATTGCAAGCGTCGATGTCGTGCAGGCCGACGACGGCGAATACGTGACGCCTTCGATGCCGAACACCTGCGCGACATTCGCGGACGCCGTGCTGCTCATCGCCTGCGGCACCGTATACGGCGGCGTCCTGTCGATACCGCGCGCATTCGCCACGGCCACCGCTTCGTCATACGCGGACATCGTGCCGACGCCCGAGCCGATCACGGCGCCCGCATCCGACGAGCGCAGCGCAGCGGGATCGAGACGCGCATCGTCGACGGCCTTGCGCGCCGCGTGGCACGCAAAGCGCGCGGTGTCGCCCATGAAGCGCTCGAACTTGCGCTCGAACGGCAGCTCGCCCACCACCGATGCGACGCCCGCGACCCGCGTGCCGAAGCCGCGCGCGCGCCACGCGTCGACATGCGTGACGCCGCTGCGCCCTTCGCGCAGCGCGGCGCTGACTTCATCGAGCGTATTGCCGAGACAGGACACGATGCCCATGCCCGTCACGACGACACGCTGCAAGCGTCGCTGACCGCTCATCGAACGCGCCTGAAAATCAACGACGTATTGATGCCGCCAAACGCAAAGTTGTTGCTCATCGCGTACTCGGCGTCGATGCTGCGTCCCTCGCCCCGGATGTAGTCGAGCGGCGCGCAGGCGGGATCGACGTCGGTGAGATTCAACGTCGGCGCATACCAGTTGCGCTTCATCATCTCGATCGTCCACCACGCTTCGAGCGCGCCGCACGCACCGAGCGTATGGCCGACGTAGCTCTTCAGCGATGAAATCGGCATGCGCTCGCCGAAGGTTTGCGCCGTCGCCTCGCTCTCCGCGATATCGCCGCGATCCGTCGACGTGCCATGCGCGTTCACATACGCGATGGCCTGCGCGTCGAGCTTCGCGTCTTCGAGCGCGAGCTGCATCGCGCGCGCCATCGTGTTCGCCGTCGGCTGCGTCATGTGCGCGCCATCCGAGTTGCAGCCGAAGCCGACGATCTCCGCGTGAATCGTCGCGCCGCGCGCCTTTGCGTGCTCGTACTCTTCGAGCACGAGCGTCGCCGCGCCCTCGCCGACCACGAGACCGTCGCGCTTCACATCGAACGGGCGCGGCGTCAGATGCGGCTCGTCGTTGCGCGTGCTGGTCGCATAGAGCGTGTCGAACACGGCCACCGCTGGCCCCGACAGTTCTTCCGCGCCGCCCGCGAGCATCAGCGCCTGCTTGCCCGTCGCGATCGCTTCGTACGCGTAGCCGATTGCCTGGCTGCCCGACGCGCACGCCGACGATGTCGGCACGATGCGGCCTTTCAGGTCCCAGAAGAGGCTCACGTTGACGGCCGTCGTGTGCGGCATCATCTGCACGTAGCTGTTCGATGTGACGTTGGTCATCGCGCCCGTTTCGAGCATCGCGCCGAACGCGCGTATCGGCTCGACGGAGCCGGACGACGAACCATAGGCGACACCCATGCGGCCGTCCTTGATCGATGCATCGTCAGCGAGGCCCGCGTCGGCGAGCGCCAGTTCGCTCGCGCGCACCGCGTACATCGACACCGTGCCCATCGATCGCGTCTTCTTGCGCGGCCATTGCGCGGGTTGCTCGAACGCGGGCAACGGACACGCGAGGCGCGTATGCAGCGACTCGAAGTAGTCCCACTCCGGCATGCGACGCACGGCATTCCGGCCCGCCTTCAACGCCGCTTCGATCTCGTCCCAGCGGCTGCCGAGCGCCGTGACGCCGCCCATGCCCGTAACGACGACTCGCTTCATCAGATCATCCCGCCATTGACGCCGATTACCTGGCGCGTCACATACGAGGCCGCATCCGACATCAGGAAGCTGACCACCGACGCGACTTCAGCCGGTTGACCGACACGGTTCATCGGCACGGTCTTCAACGCGTGTTCGAGCGGCACGTCGTCGAGCATGCCCGTTTCGATCAGCCCGGGCGCCACGCAGTTGACCGTGATGCCGCGCGACGCAAGCTCGACGGCGAGCGCCTTCGTCGCGCCGATCAGCCCCGCTTTCGCCGCGCTGTAGTTCACCTGGCCGCGATTGCCGATCACGCCCGACACCGACGCGATCGTCACGATGCGGCCGCCCTTTTTCGCGCGGACCATCGGCATCGTCAGCGGATGGATCACGTTGTAGAACGCGTCGAGTCCCGTTTCGATCACGACGTCCCAGTCTTCGTCGGTGAGCGCGGGAAAGGCGGCATCGCGCGTCACGCCCGCGCTGCACACGATGCCGTAATACGGACCGTGCGCGGCCACATCCGCTTCGAGCACTTCGCGGCACGCGGCGCGCTCGCGCACGTCGAACTGCAGCACGCGCGCCGAGCCGCCTTGCGCCGCGATGCCCGCCGTGACGGCTTCCGCTTCGCCGCGGCCCGTGCGGCAATGCACGGAGACAGCGAAGCCGTCGGCGGCCAGTTGATACGCAATCGCGCGGCCGATGCCGCGGCTCGCGCCCGTTACGAGAACTCGCCGGCTCATGTACTGAGACTCCCTTCGATGAACGTCTGAAAATCGCCCGGTTGAAAGACCTTGATGACGGCCTCCGCATGGCGCGCGCCGTCATGATCGATCGTGCATTCGTACGCGCTGTGTCCCTCTTCGCTGCGCAGCACTTCGTGCACGCCGATCGTCAGTTGCACATCGCGCGCGAACGCGCTCACGTGTGCCTTGTAGCTGCGCGTGCCGAGCAGCACGCCCGGACGCGCATGGCCGCCCGCGCGCATCGCGAGCAGCGCGATGTGCGCGGCCACCGCTTGCGCCATCAGCTCGATGCCGATCCACGCGGGCATCGCGCCGCCAGCGTCCGCGTACCATGCGTCGCCGCGCACGGCCGCATAGGCCGTCAGCGCAACGTCGCTGCATGCGCTCACGCCGTCGATCAGCAGCATCGTGCCCCGATGCGGCAGGATCGTGTCGATCGGCGGAAAAATTTCGTTGGTCTCGGGTGTGGCCGTCATGTCGTTATGTTTTTGCTGCGTGGCATTCGATGCGGCTCAACGCGCCAGTATCAGGCTGACGTTGCTGCCGCCGAACGCAAACGAATTGCTCATCACGTACCGCGCGCCGCCATTGCGCGGCACATGCCGCTCGTCCTGCACGAGATCGAGCGCGGGCAACGCCGGGTCCGCTTCGCCGTCCCATTGATGACGCGGCATCGCCACGCCGTCGCGCGCGAGCGTGAGCCACGCGAAGCCCAGTTCCGTCGCGCCCGCCGCGCCGAGCTGGTGCCCCGTGAACGGCTTCGTGCCGCTTGCGGGCACGCCGTTCGCGAACACGCGCGCCATCAGATGCGCTTCCATGTCGTCGTTCTTGCGCGTGGCCGTTGCGTGCAGATTCACATACGCAATCGCCGATGCTTCTATGCCTGCGTCTTTCAGCGCGTCGCGCAACGCGAGCTCGCCGCCGACGCCATGCGGGTCCGGCGCGGAGATATGATGCGCGTCGCTCGATTCGCCCGCGCCCGCGAGGCGCACTTCGCCTTCGTCGCGCGTCATCAGAAACACGGCTGCGCCCTCGCCGACGTTGATGCCGTTGCGATTGCGGCTCATCGGATTGGTGCGCGTGATGCTCGTCGATTCGAGCGACGCGAAGCCCTGCACCGTCAGCTCGCACAGCGTATCGACGCCGCCGACGACCATCGCGTCGCACAGTCCCAGTTGCAACAGACGGCGCGCCGACACGAACGCCTTGGCGCTGGACGTGCACGCCGTCGAAATCGTGAACGCGGGGCCCTGCACGTCGAGCGCGGCGGCCGCGAACGGCGCGGCCGTGCCGATCTCCATCTGCCGGTAGTTGAAGTTGTCGGGCAGCTGGCCCGCTTGTGCCTGATGAACGAACGCGACTTCCGCTGCATCGATGCCCGATGTGCTCGTGCCGAGCACGACGCCGATGCGATGCGAGCCGTAGCGCTCGCGCGCCGCTTCGATCGCGGGGCTAATCTGCGCGAGCGCCGCGAGCAGCATGCGGTTGTTGCGGCAGTCGAAGCGCTTCAACGGTTCGGGCGGCGCGATGTCGAGCGGCGTGGACACGCGGCCGACGAACGCGTCGCCGATGCCCGTGTGCATCAGCCCCATGCCCGGCGATTGCGCCGCCGCGAGCGCGGGCACGATCGAATCGACGTCGCCGCCGAGCGCATTGACCATGCCGAGCGCGCGCAGATAAACAGATGGCAGCGTCATGCGGCTCTCCTCGTTGCGGATCTTTCCTGATGCGGCATCCCGATCGGCGCAAGCAGCACCGACACGAGAATACCGAGCGCCAGCGTGGCGCCGAAACTCTTCAATGCGGGCATCTCTCTCATGCCGAGCATGCCGAACGACAGCAGCGTCGTCGCCGCCGACAGCAGCACGCCCGTCCACACAGCGCCGAGATCGGCGTGATCGCGCAGGCAGCCTTCGCGCAGAAACACCGCATAGTTTGCGCCGACGCCGAGCACCAGCATCAGCGCGAGACAGTTGAACAGATTGAGCGGCACGCGCGCGTAGCCGAACGCGGCCAGCGTCACGCCGATCGCGAGCAACACGGGCAGCGTGGTCGCAATGCCGCCGCGCGGCTTGTAGCGCACCATCAGCAGCACCAGCACGAGCAGCAGCGCGAGCGCGAGCCAGATGCCGCTATCGACGCGATACGCGCCGAAGAGCTTCGACACGCTCGCGGCCTTGTCGACGAACGCGACGCCTTCGACGGAACGCGCGGTGTTCGTCAACGTTCGAACGTTTTCGGGCGTCACGCGTTGCGAAATCACGATGGCCGCATAGCCGCGTTCACCGCGAGCGTCCACCGCGCCCAGCCACAGATGACGATATGGCTGCGACCATTTCGCCGAGAGCCACTGTTCGACCGTCAGCGGCGCGGCGTTCGACTTTGCGTACGAAGCGAGCCAGGCATCGGCGACTTCATCGCGAAAGCCCGCTTGCAGCAGCATCGAACGAAGCGCGGTGGGATCGCTGAAGACGTGCTGCGCGAGCACCGCGTGCGCATCGGCCTGACGTTGCGCCGACGGCACGAACTGCGTGACCGATTGCCAGCCGTCCACCGATTGCGCGCCGCTCAACGCATCGAGCTTCGCGCCGAGCGCTTCCGCGCGCTGCAATACGACCTCTTGCGACGGACCGCGCACGACGAAGAACTGCGCTGTGTTATCGACGCCGATCGCACTGCGCACCTGATCTTCCTGCGCCACCAGCGATGCATCGCGCTGGATCAGCAGATGGATGTCGTCGTCGCTCGTCAGGCGCAGCCAGCCGGGTATCGCGGCGAACACGAGCACGCCCGCGACGATCCACGCGCGCCGTCCGCCGATCGCCGCATGCCAGCGCGCGAGCAGCGCGGCGGCACGCACGAAGAGACGCCGTTGCGCGCGCTTCGGCCCTTTGACGAGCAGCACGGGCAGCAGCCAAAGCACGGACGCGAACGCCGTGCAGATGCCCGCAATCGCAAAGCACGCGATCTGCTTGAGCGCCGGAAACGGCACCCACGCGAGAATTGCGTAGCCGAGCAGACTCGTCGCGAGCGCGACGCTCAACGCGGGCCGCACCGAACGCGCACCCTGCCGCGCATTCCAGCCTCGCTGCGCGCCGAGATAGACGACGAAGTATTGAATCGAATAATCGACGGCCTCGCCGATCAGGCTCGCGCCGAACACGAGCGTCAGCAGATGCAGCTTGCCGAATACGAGCATCGTGACAGCGAGCGCGCACACGATGCCGAGCGCCGTCGACACGAAGCCGAGCAGCAGCAGACGCGGTGAGCGGAACACCCACAGCATCAGCAACGCAATGCCGCACGCGGACGCGACGCCGATCAGATGCACTTCGCGCTCCGATGTGCTGCGCGCCGCCTCCGCATAGAACACGGCGCCTGTGCGCGCGACACGCGCATCGGGATAGCTCGCCTTCAGCGACGCCTCGGCTTTCGCGGCGGCCGACAGCACCGCGCGCTGCGTCTGCGTTTCGTATGCGGAGCCGGACAGCGTCGTGACGACGAGCACGCTCGTCCTGTCGCCTCGATGCGCGACGAGCATGTTGTCTTCGAGATCGAGATTCGATGTCGCGAGCGGCAAGCTCGCGAGCCAGTGTTCGAGCCAGCCGAACGGATCGTCGGCGAGCTGCGTTGCGAGCGGGCCGCGCACCGGGTTGTAGATGCGTTGCATCAGCGCATCGTGCAGCGGCATCGTGTTGCTTGCGAGCGCATCGCGGTCGTCGCGCGTCAGCAGGCCGAAGCGGTAGGGCATGTACAGCGCGCCGATCTGCGACATGTCGAACGGCGGCAATTCCGCCGTCACCGAGCCGAACGCGCCGCTCTTTTGCAGCGCCGCGCCGAACTCTTTGGCAGCCGCTTTCGCGTGATCGGCGTCGTGGCTCGTGACGAGAAACACGGTGCGGTCGCCGAGCGCGTTGGCGAGCGTATCGACGGCTTTTTCGGCGACAGGATCGGCTTCCGTCGCGGGCAGCAGCGCGAGCAGGTTCGTCTCCAGCGGCGACGGCCCCATGAAGCGATGAACGCAGTAAAGCGAAGCGGCGAGCGCGAGCACGAGCCATGCGGCCCGGATGCCCCACAACTGCGTCTTCGTCCACTGTCGCGCCAGCAGCATCATTGCGCTCCGAGCAGCGTCCGTTCGCCGGGCGCCAGTTCGCTGACAGCTTCGCTCTTTGCGAACTCGATCTGCGTGACGTCGCCGTTCGCGAGCGCGATGCGCAGCGTCTGCAGGAATTCACCGCCCGTCATCTGCAAGCCCTTGATCGATTGCGCGAGCTGCGGCTGGTTTGGCTTCAGTTCGAGCTTCCATTGCGAAGCCGTACCTTGCGCGTCGACGTCGAACTGCGAGTACAGCGCGGACAGATCGCCGCCGAGCATCGCGCGCATCATCTTCGATACCTGCGCAACACCCCTGACGCCTTGCGCGCTCTTCGTGCCGATGCGCTTGCCGTTCGCATCGACTTCGCTCACGCCGGCGTCGCCGATCACGTAGGTCGCCTTGTACGGCGTGTCGATGCGCCAGATCACGCCGCGCTCGCGAAAGAACACGAGCGAGCCCGTGCTGACGAGCGGCTGCTTCATCGCAGAGAGCGTCTGCGTCTGCGTGAACTGCGCGCGCACGCCCTTCGTTTGCGCGAGACGCGCGGTGATCTGCGAGACGAGCGCCGCGTTGGCGTTCTGCGCTTGAGGCTGCGTCTGATCTGCAGCATGCGCGGTCGTCAGCGTGCTCAAGCTCGCGGCAAGCAATGCTGCCGTCAGCGCGGCGCGAAGTGTCAGCGTGCCCATGCGCGCTCCAGCTTCTCGAACACGACGGGCGGCGAGACGAACTGCAACTCCTGCGTGGCGGCGTCGACGGCCACCTGAATCGTGTAGCCCTTCGTCAGCCGCGCACCCGTCGCGCAATCGACGATTTCATAGCCTATTTTCAGGCGGTTTTCGAATTCGAGCAGTTCCGTGCGCACGTCGAGCCGCTGGCCGTAGGTCGCGGGCCGCACGTACTTCAGATGCGCCTCGACGATCGGCCACAGATAGCCCGACGCCTGCATCTCGCGGTAGTCGTAGTCGAACGCGCGCAACAGCGCAGCGCGGCCGATCTCGAAGTACTTCAGATAATGGCCATGCCAGCAGACGTTCATCGCATCGACATCATGAAACGGCACTTCGACGAGCGCGCTTGCCGTCAATGTCTTGCCCTGAAGACGCTCGTTCATCGCACGCCTCCCGCGACTTCGACGAGCGCGCAATCGGCCATGCGCGCCGTCAACGCGCGCAGATCGCTCTCGAGCGCACGGTCTTCGTCGACGAACGGCGACAGCGCCGCGACCTGTCCCGCGAACGCGCGCAGCGGCGCTGGCACAGGCGTCGCGCCGTCGATGCGCATGCGCAGTTCGAGCGCCTGCACCGTCGCGAGCGTGTGCGCGGCGGCGACCTGCTCCGTCAGTTCGAGCACGCGCAGGCAGTCGCGCGCGGCGATCGTGCCCATGCTGACCTTGTCCTGATTGTGCGCTTCCGTCGAACGCGAGAACACGCTTGCGGGCATCGTGTGCTTGAGCGCCTCAGCCGTCCACGCCGACGACGAAATCTGCACCGCCTTGAAGCCGTGATTGATCGGCGCGCGAGCCGACGTTGCACCCGACAGGTTGCGCGGCAAGCCGTTGTTGAACTTGTCGTCGACGAGCAACGCCAGTTGCCTGTCCATCAGATCGGCGAGATTCGCGACGGCTGTCTTCAGTGCGTCCATTGCGAACGCGATATGGCCGCCGTAGAAGTTGCCGCCATGCAGCACCCGCTCGCCATCGGGATCGATGAGCGGATTGTCGTTGGCGCTATTGAGTTCGTTCTCGACGTCGCGCCGCACCCACGACAGCGCATCGACGGTAACGCCGATCACATGCGGTGCGCAGCGGATCGAATAGCGGTCCTGCAAACGATGGCCCGGAGTATCGTCGCGGCCCGCGAGATCCGCGCGTATCCATGCGGCCGCATCGGCCTGGCCCGCGTGCGGCTTCGCTTCGAAGATCAGTGCGTCGAAGTGCGCGGCGCGGCCGTCGAGCGCGACCGTCGCAAGCGCCGTCAGGCGCGCGGCAAGACGCGCGAGATGCCCGGCGCGCGCGAATGCGAGGCACGCGAGCCCCGTCATCACGGCCGTGCCGTTCATCAGCGCGAGACCTTCCTTCGGCGCGAGCGTAAGGGGCGCGTGGCCGAGTTGGGCCCATACGCCCGCGGCATCGCGCAGCGTGCCGTCGAACATCACGTCGCGTTCGCCGACGAGCGCCGCGGCCACATACGAAAGCGGCGTGAGATCGCCGCTCGCGCCAACCGACCCTTCGGCCGGAATGCGCGGCAGCACGCGATGATTGATCAGATCGGCGAGCCGTTCGAGCAGCACGGGACGCACGCCGGAAAAGCCATACGCCAGCGAGTTCAGACGCGCGGCGATTACGGCGAGCGTCTGCGCGTCGTCGAGATACGCGCCCATGCCGCAGCCGTGATAGCGCGTCAGTTGCAGCGGCAGCGCTTCGACGAGTTCCATCGGCACGTCGACGATGCACGCATCGCCATAGCCCGTGTTCACGCCATACACCGTTTCGCCCGCCGCGAGATGTCGGTGCAGAAAATCCGCGCCGCGCTGGATGCGCGAGCGCCACGCGGGATCGCCGCTCAGCGCGACGCTCGCACGTCCCTTCGCAATCGCGACGACCTCTTCGATCGACAGCCTGCGTCCGCCGATCACCACCGCGCGCGGCGTTGCTGCATGCACGGCATGAGCGTGCGTATCGTCGATCAGATCATGTTCTGACATTCGCGTCTCCGTGTGGGATGCCACCCGTTATCGCTTTTCGGGGACGCGCCCAGAAATCGAAGAAGTTGAACCATTGATAAGGCGCCTTGCGGCAATAGTGCTCGAGGCGCGACGCATAGCGCTGCGCCCATGCCGCGATGTGCTGCGCACGTTCGCGGCGCGGCAGGTCGATGCGCTCGGCGAACGGCTCGAAATACATGCGATAGCGTTCGCGGTTTCGTTCATCGCGCTCTTTCAGGCAGAAGAACAGATACACGGGGCAGCGGAGCGCATGCGCGAGCACATATGGCCCTTGCGCGAACGGCGCCGTCGCGCCGAGAAACTGCGCGTCGGTCGTGCGGCCCGATTCGCGCGCGGGCACGCGGTCGCCGACGATCACGAGCAGTTCGCCCGCATCGATGCGCTCCAGCATCATCATCGACGTCTCGGGCCCGAAGTCGCTCACCTGCACGAGACGCTTCGCGAACTCGCTGTTCGCCGTCGACAGCACGCTGTTGAAGCGCTTTGCGTGCTCGGTGTAGACGATGGCCGTGACCTTCGCATGGCCGCCGCTCCACGCGAGCGCGCGCGTCATTTCGAGGTTGCCCAGATGCGCTCCGATCACGAGCGCGCCGCGCCCGCTCGCGACGAGCGCTTCGAACGCGGCCGCATCGTCGAAGACGACGTCGTTCGAACCGATGCGGCCCGACCACGCTGCGAGCTTGTCGAGCCCCGATTGCGCGAACGCGAGCATGTGCCGGTAGGCCGAACCCCAGCCGGGGCGCGGCGTGCGTCCGCCTTGCGTCGAATGGGCGAGATGCGCGAAGTAGTCTCGCGAAGCATCGCGTGCGGCGCGGCCCGTCAGCAGAAAATACGCGACGACGGGATGCAGCCACAGCGCGGTGAAGCGCATGCCGAACAGCTTGCAACTGAGCGCGAGCAGCGTCATGCCGAGGCGGCTGCCGCGTTCGGCGATGCGCCACCACTTCGCATCGTCGCCGCTGGCAATAACGGCGGATTTGCGCGGCATGAACTTGTGCGCGAGCAACATCGGCAAACGCAGCAGCATCCCGCACACTAGCCGTGTATGGCTCGCGCTGATGCGCACGTTGTCCCACAGCACGTCGAAGTGCGAGACGCCATCCGTCGCATACGTGACGCGGGTCGGAATCGCGTGGAACGCGAGACGGCGCCAGTAGAGGCGCACGAGGATCTCGATGTCGAAATCCATGCGCGTCGGCAGATCGACGCTGTCGATCAACGCGCACGCGGCGTCGAGCGGATACAGGCGAAAGCCGCACATCGAATCGCGGATCGTGAACGACAGCGTCTCGATCCACACCCACACATGCGTCAGATAGCGGCCATAGAGACGCGCCTTCGGCACGCTCTTGTCATAGACAGGCCGGCCGAGAATCACGGCACCCGGCTCGTCGCGCGCGGCAGCGATGAAAAGCGGCACGTCGTTCGCGTCGTGCTGGCCGTCGGCGTCGATCTGCAATGCGTGCGTGTAGCCGGCGCGCTTCGCGGCACGCAGTCCCGCCATCACGGCCGCGCCCTTGCCGCCGTTGACGGCCAGGCGCAGCAGCGTCATCCGATGGCGGTACTGGCACGCCAGCTTCGCGAGCACGGCTTGCGTCGCTTCATCGCTGCCATCGTCGACGACGAAGATGGGCAGGCCATGCACGATCAGACGCTCGACCGTGCCACCGATCGCATCCTTGTGGTTGTAGATCGGAATGACGATGCACGCGGCGAAACCGACTTCGCTCATGCGCGCTCCCGATACACGATGACGCCCGACGAGCAGTCGCGTCCGTCGAGCCGAAACGCGAACTGCACGCGCCGCCGCGCCGCGTCGTGCGACAGCTTCAGGTCGAGCATCGCGCCGGGCATCACGGGCGCGGTGAACTTCAGGCGATCGACGGATTCGATGTCGCGCACGCCCGTCACATGCTCGGCGGCGAGGCGGATCGCCCAGTCGAGCTGCACGACGCCGGGCAGAATCGGCAGGCCGGGAAAGTGGCCTTCGAAATGCGCGAGCGTCGGCGGCACGCGCAGCGCGTAGTACAGGTCGTCACCGCTGCGCGCTTCCGACAGCAGTTCGAAGCCTTCGGCGCGCGCGTCGAACGTGGCGGCAACGGCCGCGACGGGCAGCTTGCCGCGCGCATCGAACGGCAACGCGATGCGAAAGCGCCAGTGACGCGGCAGCACGACCACGTCGAAATACGCGGCGAGATGGCGGCGCAACGTCTTCGCGAGCGCGACACGCCCTTCGCCGCGCAGCGCGTCGCTGCCCGCATCGTTGAGCGCGACCACGGCACCGACCCGCTCGCGCGATGCGCCCGCGAGCGGCACCACGCAAGCCTGCGCGACATACGGATGCAGCGCGAGACGCGCTTCGACTTCCGGCAGCGACACGCGCTTGCCGTCGAGCTTGATCACGCGATCGAGCCGCCCTTGCAGACGAAAGCGGCCGTCGTCGTCGAATGCGATCGCGTCGTCGGTGCGATGCCAGTCGTCATGGTCCAGATGTGGCGAGCGCACGAAGAGCGCGCCGTCTTCGCCGCGCCGCACTTCGACGCCGTTGACGGGCCGCCACGCCGCCGTTTCGTTCTGCCGGCGCCACGCGATGCCGCCCGTCTCCGTGCTGCCGTAGATCTCGATCGGCGCGCTGCCGAAGGCCGCCGTGTATTCCGCGGCAGCTTCGGCGGAAAGCGGCCCGCCCGACGAAAAGAATGCGCGCGGCGCAGGCGTCAACGCCGCGAAGCCTGGCAACGCGGGCCAGCGCGACAGTTGCGCCGGCGACGACACGACCACGGCCGCGCCGCATTGCTCGATGCGCGACTGCACATGGTGCGGCTCGTTACAGACGGCGCGATCGAACGCGCGTCCGGCCGCGAGCGGCCACATCACGCGAAACAGCAAACCGTAGATGTGATGATGCGGCACGCTCGCGAGCATCGTCGCATCGCCGATGCGAGCACCCCACTCGCATTCGAGCGTGTGCACTTCGGCGTTGAACTGCGCGAGCGTCTTGTGGATCGGCTTCGGCGTACCGCTGCTGCCCGATGTGTAAAGCGTAAGCGGCGCATTCGGATCGATCTCGAAGGATGCAACGGGCGCGGCTGCTTGCGCGTCGGCATGCGGGCGGACGTCGGCATCCGTCAGCACGGCATCGTAGGCATCGGCCAGATCGGCGAGATAGCCGGGCGTTGCGTTCGCGGGAATCACGGGCTCTTTGCCGCATGCGAAGAGCGCGAACAGCGCGCACGCGAAATCGAACGGATCGTCGATGCACAGCGCGTAGCGATGCGCATGCGCGCCGCGCAATCGCACGGCGATCGCGGCGACGCGCGCGCGGAACGACGCGAAGTCGATCGTCGCGTTGGCCTCGCCGTCGCGACGCGTGTTGCGGCAGACGGGCACGCGAGCGTCGCGGCCGCACGACAGCAGATCGTGCAGCGCGATCATGCCGCCTCCGAACGCCGTGCGTGCGGCTGGATCACCAGATAGCGCCACGCGATTTCACCCACCAGCAGCACGCCGATCAGTCCATACGCAATCGCGCCGTTATACAGCGACCACGCTTCGCGCGACCAGTACAGCGCCGTGTAGAGCGAGAACGCGCCATTGAGCACGAAGAACACACACCAGATCTGCGTCACGCGGCGCGTGTAGCGGATCGCGGGTTCGCCGAGATCCGGCGTGCCGATGCGCGCGAATTTTTCGATCATCGTCGGGCCGCGCACGAGCGTCGCGCCGAACGCGATCAGCAGTCCGAGATTCACCAGCGACGGATAGATGCGCAGCAGCAGCTCGCTATTGGTCCAGACGATGGCAGCAGATGCAATGCTCAGCATGAACGCCACGCTCCAGTCGACACGCGTGAGTCTGCGCAGCGACGCACCAAACGCGCCCGTGCCCGCGCAACGCTGCAACCATAGCAGAGCGAACAGCAGACAGCCGACATAGCGCGGCGTGTCCCAGAACCACGCGCACAGAATCACGGCGGGATACGCGAGCTTCGCGACGATCGAGAGCGCGAGGCCAGCCCAGCCGTGCCCGTTTGCTGCGGATGCGTCGACGCCGTCATGCGGCCGTTGTGCCGAGGCCTGCATGTGCGACTCGTTCGAAGCGTCGCGTGCGCGCGAACGTTGCGCGTGCATCAGCCCTGCGCCGCGAGCAGCGACTCGACGGCAACGATCACGTCGCCGACCGTGCGCACCGACTTGAACTCCTCCGGCTTGATCCGGCGGCCCGTCATCTCCTGTAGCTTGATCGCGAGATCGACGGCATCGATGCTGTCCAGATCGAGCTCTTCGAACAGATGCGCGTCGGGCGTCACGCGTTCGGGCTCGATCGCAAAGTTCTCTTTGAAGATCGCGCGGATGCGCTCAAGAATCTCGGTGTCGGTCACGGTCATTCCCCTTTCTTTGTGGTTTCGCCCGACTCATGCGCCGGTTCGCGCTGGCTCGCCACCAGCGCTGCAAGCGTATTGATCGAGCGGAAGTGCTCTCGCGTGCGTTCGTCGTTCGCCGCGATCGTCAGTTGATAGTGTTTGCGCAGCACGATGCCGATTTCGAGCGCGTCGATCGAATCGAGGCCGATGCCGTCGGTATCGAAGAGCGGCGCATCGTCGTCGATGTCGGCGGGCGTCAGGTCTTCCAGATCGAGCGCTTCGATCAGAAGCTGTTTGATTTCAAGCTTTAAAGAATCCATAGTCGAACAGGTGCCGGGTGATGTGTGCTTCGATTGCGCTCGTCACCGCGCGCGCGGCGAGCGCGGGCGGTTCGTCGTGCGCGGCCAGCCCGTCCGCGCCGACGGGTTCGAGCACGTTGACGCGCATGCGGAACGCGCGCTCGGGCACGTTGTACCAGCGCATGCCCTTCGTGAATGCCGGCGGATCGCAGTCCATCAGGACGGGCAGGATCGGCGCGCCGGACTTGAGCGCCATATGCGCGAAACCGCGCGAAAAAGCATGCATCCGGTTGCGCGCCGGGCTGCGCGTGCCTTCCGGAAAGATGATCATCGTATTGCCGCGCGCCAGTTGCCGCGCGCCCGCCTCGACGAGCTCGACGGGGTCGGCATTGCTCACGTACTCCGCGGCGCGCACGACGCCCCAGAAAAACGGATTGCCCCAGTGCGCGCTCTTCACGACGCAGCACGCATGCGGCGTCAGCGACAGCAGCACCATCACGTCGAGCCACGTCGGATGATTCGCGACGACGATGGCGGGGCCCTCGCCGTTGCGGCGCAGCGCCTCGACGCCGCGCGCATCGAGCTCCATCACGCCCGCCCGCCGCAGCACGGCGACGAGCGCGCGGAAGAACGCATGAACGATCGCGGTCACGGCGCGCTGCTTCGACGCGCGATGCGGCCATATCCACGCGATGGGGAACAGGATCAGCGAAAAGCCGAGTCCGCAGACGCCGAACGCCGTGAACGCGAGCGCCGTCGCCACGAGGCGCCACCGATAGTCAAGCCACGCCTTCATGCCAGCTCCATGTCCAGGCGGCGTGCTCGCCGCGCCACTGCGCGGCCGTGCGCGTGTCGAGGCAGTGATGCACGGCCTGGCTCTGCGTCGCAAAGACAGTGCCCGACGGTGCTTCTTGTGGTGTGTCCGTAGCGGCGTTTGTCACGGCCTTGCGCGCGCACGACAGCCGGCCCGTCGCGGCTGAATCGCCCAGCAGGATCGCGAGCGCGCCGCCGTGCACTTCCTCTTCGATGGTGCCGTAAGCGGGATCGGCGGGCTCGTCGGCGTAGACGAGCAGCACGGGTGTCGACGGGTCGGTCGCGTATTGGGCGTGCGCTTCGAGCAGCGCGTAGCCGAGCGTTTCCGCGCCCGCGGACAGCGCGCTCGCGGCTGTGCGGTCGCCGCGCGAGATGCCGAACACGCCCGTCATCGCATTGAGCACGGAAAGACTGAACGAAGTCGGCGAGACGGGCTCGCCCGCGCTGATGTTGCGCAGAATGTCGGTCGTGCGGCGCAGCTCGCCGTGGCGCGAGGCGAAAACGATTCGCACATTGGGGTGGTCGGCGGCGCAATCGTGCGCGACCTTCAGCGCGACCCGCGACAGCGTGCTCAGACGACGCCGCACCATCGGCTCGATGAAGCCAAGGTCGGGGGCGACGGCTGCGACGGCAGGCCACGAAGACCAGCGAGCAACCGGAATTGTCCAGTGCAGATCGGGCATATCGGTGTTCGCGCGTGAAGGCTGCTGGCGCCGTGGGCGCGCCTGCCGTCGACAGCACGTGAGGCGCGCTACTCCGGGGCGGGGCGCGACGCCTGGGTGACTCCAGGATTGACTTAAGGAATCACCGAAATAACGGCACGCAGCGATGATTATTTAGGGCGGAATGTCAAAACTGGGCTTTCGTCTGGTAATTACCTCGGCCGCCCAAAATGATACAGAGCATTCTGGCCGAAATCAGCCAGAAAAGACGTATCCATCTGTATCCGTCTCTTGCACGCGACGAAAGCGTTTTCCTGCGCTTCCTGCGAGGCAGCAGCCTTGTTCCAAGGGGTTTCGCCGCGCCCGGCCGAACACGGGGACGGAACAGTAGCACGGGTTTTGTTACTTCCCCATTCCAGTGGGCGACACGCGACAGTTCCGTTAAAAATCGACATTGGTGCTCCGCGCCGCAGCGGCTTGCTGTAAGCGTGCGAAGAGGCGCCACAAGTTGCGCAAGGCGCGGCTCTGCCGCACAGGCCACCGTGCTATACTCCGTCGCTCATTGGGGAGTAGCCGCCCTGCTTCATGCCCGCGCAACGGTTCGGTCAGATCGAACAGCGAGCGCAGCGCGCATGAATCGCGGGGGCGCCTGTCAACAGACTTGGCCATATCGGCCATGGCAGACGCAGCCTCTGGCCTGGCGAGACCGATGATCCACCACCGCCGCTCTAGGGCCCGGCGCGTCGTGGGTCGTCGCTCGCACACATCTCGGCCCGGGGAATCTATCAAAACGTGGAACAAGCATTTCTGATCTCGACCGGCGCCGTCGCGCTCGCTGAAATCGGCGACAAGACGCAACTGCTCTCGCTGGTCCTCGCCGCGCGCTACCGCAAACCGCTCCCCATCATTCTCGGCGTGCTTGCCGCGACGCTCATCAACCACGCAGGCGCCGGCGCGCTCGGCGCGTGGCTCGGCTCGCTCGTCACGCCGACCGTGATGCGCTGGGCGCTGGCCGCCTCGTTCATCGGCATGGGCCTGTGGATTCTCGTGCCCGACAAGCTGGAGGACGAGGAAGCGAACACCAGCCGCACGCACTTCGGCGTGTTCGGCGCGACCGTGGTCACATTCTTCCTCGCCGAAATGGGCGACAAGACGCAGATCGCGACCGTCGCGCTCGCGGCGCGCTTCCACGAATTCTTCGGCGTCGTCGCGGGCACGACGCTCGGCATGATGATCGCGAACGTGCCGGCGATCCTGCTCGGCGATCGCTTCGCCCACAAGCTGCCGACCAGGCTCGTGCACGGCATCGCGGCGATCATGTTCGTCGTGCTGGGCGCGATGGCGTTGATGGGTATCGGCGTTTGACGATGCGCGCCGCGTCGAATGCGCGTCATCGGTGAACAAAAAAGCCGCATCGCTCACACGATGCGGCTTTTCTTCGCGCGCAAACGCGCTTACTCGACGGTCTTCGCGCCCGACGCCGGGACAGGCGCCGCCGCGCCGCCCGCCGCGACCTCGTTCGACGCGCCGCCCTTCTCGTCCAGAGGAATCTTCACCGTGCGCATCGCGCCGTTGCTCAACGGGAAATCGGACATCGCGCTACGCGCGAGAAAAGGCATTGCGGCGAACAATGACGACTGCTCGTCCGTGTTGCGCGCCGTCACGTTATAGACCTCCTTGCCCGACGCGCGCTCCGTGATGCGAATGCCGAGCAGGTGCGTGTACACGGGATAGCTCTGGTTCACATAGGTCGGCGGGAACGGACCCCACGGGCCCCACGGGTCGAATGGCCGCCCCCAGTAGTACGGGCCCGGCCACGGGTTGTAGTAGTAGACGGGCTGCGCCACCGTCACGGTATCGGAGCGCATGCCCCACGCGAGCGCCACCAGATAGCGCGCGTCGCGAGCATCGCTTTGCCGGAACGCATGCAACGCGAGTTCGTTCGCGACGATCTGTTCGTATGTGGCCTGTTCGAGATTGTTCTTCTGCTCCGGCGTGCGCGTGAATGCGTAAGTGCGCGTCGTATCGCTGCCGCTCCAGTCGGAAAAGGCCGTCACCTGCGTCGTGACATAAGTCGTGCAGCCCGCCAGCAGCGTAGCGAGCGCCGCCAGCGCGAGTGCCGCGTGGCGGGTCAATCGGTCGAGCTTCATGGTCTACCTCGTTGATATCGTCGCCCGCGTCTGTGCGCGAGCGGCCCGATAATACGCTGACTCATACGGCCGGTAAAAAGTTCTGTCCGCACGATCGGCCGAGGCTTTGTACAATGGTCCGACCCGCCCGGCCTGCGCACGACGCTCGCCGGCTTCGAGCTTTCTTCCGTCACGACACCATGGCCGATACCGAAACGCCTCAAGTGATCCGCCGCGCCGACTACGCGCCGCCCGCCTTTCTCATCGATACCGTCGCACTCGAATTCGATCTCGTGCCCGAGCGCACCGTCGTCAGGAATACGATGTGCATCCGTCGCAATCCCGATGCGGTACGCGCCACGCATCTCGAGCTGATCGGCGAGCAGCTGGAATTCGTCGAGGCGTCGCTCGACGGCAAGCCTTATGCCGGTGTGCATGCGCACGAACACGGCCTGACCGTCGACAACGTGCCCGATTCGTTCGAACTGACGGTGACGGGCATCTGCAATCCCGCCGCGAACACGACGCTCTCGGGCCTTTACGTATCGAGCGGCAACTTCTTCACGCAGTGCGAAGCGGAAGGCTTCAGGCGCATCACGTGGTTCCTCGACCGCCCGGACGTGATGGCCACCTACATGGTGACGATGCGTGCCGACAAGGCCGCGTACCCGGTGCTGCTGTCCAACGGCAATCTGCTCGAACAGGGCGATCTGCCCGACGGCCGCCACTTCGCGCGCTGGGAGGACCCGTTCAGAAAGCCGAGCTATCTGTTCGCGCTCGTCGCGGGCAAGCTCGTCGCGCTCGAAGAACGCGTGAAGACGAGCTCCGGCAAGGAAAAGCTGCTGCAAGTCTGGGTCGAGGCGCACGATCTCGACAAGACCCGTCACGCGATGGATTCGCTGATCCACTCGATCCGCTGGGACGAAGAGCGCTTCGGCCTCGAACTCGATCTGGACCGCTTCATGATCGTCGCGGTGAGCGACTTCAACATGGGCGCGATGGAAAACAAGGGCCTCAATATCTTCAACACGAAGTACGTGCTGGCCAATCCCGAAACCGCGACCGATACGGACTTTTCGAATATCGAGGCCGTCGTCGGTCACGAATACTTCCATAACTGGACGGGCAATCGCGTCACGTGCCGCGACTGGTTTCAGTTGAGTCTGAAAGAAGGACTGACCGTATTCCGCGATCAGGAGTTTTCCGCGGATATGGCAAGCGGCGGCAGCTCCGGCCAGGACCAGGCAGCGCGCGCGACGAAGCGCATCGAAGACGTCCGCGTGCTGCGTCAGATGCAGTTCGCCGAAGATGCCGGTCCGATGGCCCATCCCGTCCGCCCGGAAAGCTACGTCGAGATCAACAACTTCTACACGATGACCGTCTATGAGAAAGGCTCGGAAGTCGTGCGGATGTATCAGACGCTGTTCGGACGCGAAGGCTTCCGGCGCGGCATGGATCTGTACTTCAAGCGCCACGACGGCCACGCGGTGACGTGCGACGACTTCCGTCACGCGATGGCCGACGCGAACGGCCGAGACCTCGCGCAGTTCGAGCGCTGGTACAGCCAGGCGGGCACGCCGCGCATCGCGGTCTCAACGAACTACGACTCCGCGCAAAAACGCTACACCGTGAAGCTCACGCAAGGCTTCGGCGACGCGTCGCCGGCCGCGCGCGAAACGCAGAAAGGCCCGCTGCTGATTCCGTTCGCGATCGGCCTGATCGGCGCGGACGGCCAGGACTTGCCGCTGCGCCTCGAAGGCGAAGCAGCGGCGTCGCCGCAAACCACGCGTGTGCTCGAATTCACCGAGACAGAGCAGACCTTCACGTTTGTCGATGTCGCCGAAAAACCGCTGCCGTCGCTGCTGCGCAATTTCTCGGCGCCCGTCGTCGTCGAGTACGACTACACGGCCGATGAGCTCGCATTCCTGCTCGCGCATGACAGCGATCCGTTCAACCGCTGGGAAGCCGGTCAGCGACTCGCGACGCGCGAGCTGCTGACGCTCGCCGAGCGCGCGGCAACGGGCAAGACGCTCGAACTCGACGATACCGTTGTCGCCGCGTTCGCCCGCGTGCTGAACGACGAGACGTTGTCGCCGGCTTTCCGCGAGCTCGCGCTGATGCTGCCGTCGGAAGCGTATCTCGCCGAGCAGATGGACGAGTCGAACCCGGCCGCCGTGCATAGCGCGCGGCAGTTCGTGCGCAAGCGTCTCGCATCGGCGCTCAAGGGCGACTGGCTCGCGATCTACGAACGGCATCAGACGCCGGGCGGGTATGAGCCCACGCCGAAAGCAGGCGGCCATCGCGCGCTGAAAAATCTGGCGCTCGCCTATCTCGCCGAACTCGACGATCCCGCCGATGCTGTGCGTCTCGCGAAGGCGCAGTACGACGCGGCGGACAACATGACGGATCGCGCGTCGGCGCTAGCGGCTTTGCTGACGGCCGCGGCATCGAACGGCGGCGCGGCCGCCGCGGACGCACTCGACGACTTCTATCGCCGCTTCGAGAACGAGCCGCTCGTCATCGACAAGTGGTTCGCGCTGCAAGCGATACAGCGCGGCACGAAACAGCGCGCCGTGATCGACATCGTGCGCAAGCTGATGACGCATCCCGCGTTCAACCTGAAGAACCCGAACCGCGCTCGCTCGCTGATCTTCAGCTTCTGCTCGGCGAATCCGGCGCAGTTCCATGCGGAAGACGGCTCGGGCTACACGTTCTGGTCCGAGCAGGTGATCGCACTCGACGCGCTCAATCCGCAGGTCGCGGCCCGTCTCGCGCGTGCGCTGGAACTGTGGCGGCGCTTCACGCCGGCGCTGCGCGAGCAGATGCGCGCGGCGCTGGAGAAGGTCGCGGCTCAGGCGAAGTCGCGCGACGTGCGCGAGATCGTTGAGAAAGCTTTGGCCTGATTCCTGGTATTCTTCGCAGTCGAAAGCCGGCACACGTGCCGGCTTTTTTCGTCCGTCCTTCGTCCGTTCATCTGGGCTTGCTGTCGCCAATCATTGGATTAGCGCACCAGGCCGGGGGTGGGGGGTTCTGTCCGGCACAACGAACGCATGGTGCAACTCGACCCTTCTCCGGTTTTTCATTAACTTGCTTCAACATTGCAGAGGCAATGAGCCGCTCGCGACGCGCATTCCGGCATGCCATCGTTGCGATAGCCGCGCCGCCGATCCACCGCACATCCAACGGATTGAAAGCAGGTGGCTAGCGGTCCTCGGAACCGGACTGTTCATAAAGTCACGGAACCCGCACATCGAAAGGTTAAAATCCAGATATTCCCAAGCCTCTCCGGAGTACAGCAATGTCTTTGCAACGTCGTACCACTCTCACCAAGTATCTGATCGAGCAGCAGCGCGAAAACAACAACCTGCCCGCTGATCTGCGTCTGTTGATCGAAGTCGTTGCGCGCGCGTGCAAGGCCATCAGCTATCACGTCAGCAAGGGCGCGCTCGGCGAAGCGCTGGGCACGGCCGGCAGCGAGAACGTTCAGGGCGAAGTGCAGAAGAGGCTCGACATCCTGTCGAACGAAATCCTGCTCGACGCCAACGAATGGGGCGGCAATCTCGCCGGCATGGCGTCGGAAGAGATGGAACAGTTCTTCCCGATCCCCGCGAACTATCCGAGGGGCGAGTATCTACTCGTGTTCGATCCGCTCGACGGCTCGTCGAACATCGACGTGAACGTGTCGATCGGCACGATCTTCTCGGTGCTGCGTTGCCCGGACGGCCAGCAGCCGACCGAGCAATCGTTCCTGCAGAAAGGCACGCAGCAGGTCGCGGCGGGTTATGCCGTGTATGGTCCGCAGAGCGTGCTCGTGCTGACGACGGGCAACGGCGTCAACTGCTTCACACTCGATCGCGAGCTGGGCTCGTGGGTGCTTACGCAAAGCGACTTGCGCATCCCCGTCGAGACGCGCGAGTACGCGATCAACGCGTCGAACCAGCGCCACTGGTATGAGCCCGTGCAGCAGTACATCGGTGAGCTGAACGCGGGCAAGGACGGTCCGCGCCAGGCCGACTTCAACATGCGCTGGGTCGCATCGATGGTCGCGGACGTGCATCGCATCCTGAGCCGCGGCGGCATCTTCATGTATCCGGCGGACAAGCGCGATCCGTCGAAGCCCGGCAAGCTGCGTCTGATGTACGAAGCAAATCCGATGGCGTTCATCGTCGAGCAGGCGGGCGGCGCCGCGACCAATGGCGAAAAGCGCATCCTCGACATCCAGCCGAAGAGCCTGCATGAGCGCGTCGCGGTGTTCCTCGGCTCGAAGAACGAAGTGGATCGCGTGACCCGCTACCATCTGGAAAAGAAAAATTAAGAAAGCACTTGCCAACTGGATAAACGGCACCCTATAATCTTGCTTCTTCGTTGCTGACGTCCAAAACGAAAGCGACAACGGCGCCGGAATAGCTCAGACGGTAGAGCAGCGCATTCGTAATGCGAAGGTCGGGGGTTCGATTCCTCTTTCCGGCACCAGCAGATTCAAGCAAAAAGCCCAGTCCTCGCGACTGGGCTTTTTGTTTTTCTGCCGTGCTTCTGCCGGATCGAATCACCAGCTCCACCTCACCCCCACGTTCCCGCCCACGACACTCCGATGTGATCCGTTCACATTCATTGTGTACGCGACCCTCGCCAATGCGCTCGCGCGCCTGCTTGCCTTCGCAACCACGCCGATATCGAAATGCAGCGCAGTCGCCGCGTCGCTGACGGAAAGCGCCCTCGGACCCAGCGTCGCGTAATCGGTGCCGCCGAAATTGCGCCACAGGTTCACCGTCGCGAATGGCTGGAAAGCGGCGCCTCCCTGCTCGAACTGTCCTTGCACGCGCGCGCCGATCCGCCCGACGACGCTGTTCGCCGCATGAAAAGACACGTTCGATACGCCATCGTTGAGATCGTCGATGCCAACGTGCTGCACGATCAACTGGATCTGCGGCTCGACGCTCAGGCTCGCGGTCAACGGAACCGGGAAGCCGCCTTCGATCGAAGCCCCGATTTCATAGCCTTTCGTCGATGCCGAAATGCCCTCGTTCGACAACGGCGACACCGACAACGAGCTGCCGACGATCACGGCATCCGTGTACCAGTCGCCCGGCCCGATATGCGTCCAGTACGCGCCCGCTCCCGTCGAGTTGATCGACAGATGCCCGGCGGCGAAATCGGGAAAGCCCAGCGCGAAACCATTGACGTCGCCCGTCGCGCGCACGAATGAAAAGAACACGCGGTAGTGATTGCGATGGCCGTTGGGCGTACCGTCCGCAGACGTTTAGAGCAACACCTGACCATCGGTTCTCTGCTTCGCGGCGCGCACATTTCCAATCAGCATAGACAATTATTCGCGCAACATAAGGCGCACCCACTTCCGTTGCACTAAAGCAATAAATAAGTGCTTCGAATCATTCACGCCAAAACCGAACGTGCAATCACTGTTCGCTGTATCTCTGAGGAGCCCTCGTAGATGCGCAGAATGCGCGCATCGCGCACGAGCCGCTCCAACGGCATCTCGCGCGTGAAGCCATAGCCGCCATGCAATTGCAACGCCGCATCGGCGACGAACGCAGCCATCTCCGACGCGTAGAGCTTCGCCATCGACGCATGCTGCGTGAACGGCTCACCCGCCCCACGCATTGCCGCCGCCTGCAACGTCAGCAGCCATGCGGCTTCGAGACGCGTCTTCATATCGGCGATCGTCCATTGCAGGCCTTGCTTGTGCGACAGAGGCTCGCCGCCGACGTGCCGCGTCTTCAGCCAATCGACGGCAAGCGCCAGCGCCGCCTCTGCAATGCCGATGCTCGTTGCGGCGACATCGAGACGGCTGTTGTCGAGCACTTTCATCGCCGTGCGAAAGCCGCTGCCCTCGGTGCCCAGGCGATTCGCAGCGGGCACGTGACAATCGAGCGCCACTTCATGTGCCGGCGCGCCGCGTATGCCCATCAGTTTTTCGGCGGGCGCAACGTCGACGCCCGGTGTTTCGCGGTCGACCACGAATGCGCTGATGCCACGCGTGCCCGCATCGGTATCCGTCTTCGCATACACGACGATAAAGCCCGCAGCGTCCGCATTCGAAATGAAGTGCTTGACGCCCGTGATCCGATAGCCGTCGCCCTCGCGTGTCGCGCGCGTGGACATGTCGGCGGGATTCGATCCGGCGCGCGGCTCCGTCAATGCGAATGCGCCGAGCTTCCGGCCCGAAGCCGCGTCGCGTAGATAACGCTCTCGCAAGGTATCGTCACCACCGATCAGGATCGAGTCTGTCGCGAGATAGTGCGCGCCGATCATCGACGACGTCGATGCGCATGCCTTCGCGATCTCCACGAGCGACAGCACGATCGCGACAGCGGACGCATCCACGCCGCCCCAACGCTCCGGCAGATTCATGCCCATCACGCCGAGTGCGGCGAGTTGCGCGACATAGCGCGTGGTCGAAAGCTCATCGCGATCGACTTGCGCGGCACGCGGCGCAAGTTCGCTTTGCGCGAAACGCGAGATCGCGTCGGCAATCTCCAGATCGCTGTCCTCGACACCCAGGCGCTTATGCATGGTTACGCTCCTCGTTGCGAAATGCGCTCTCCTCATTCGATGCGCGTGCGCCAAACGCGCCGCGCTCGCGCATCGAAGCGATGTCTTTCACGTCGTAGCCGAGTTGCTGCAACAGCGCTTCCGCATGCTCGCCAAGCGCCGGCGCAGGCGACACACGATTGAGCTCGTACGCGGAAAACTTCACTGGCTGCGAAGGCACGCGCGCCGCGTGTTTGCCTTCGCGCTGCACTCGCGTCAGCAGCGCGCGATGGGCCGCGTGATCGCTTTCCAACGCTTCCTGCAGATTGCGGATCGGCGCGACGGGAATGCCCGCGTCACCGAGCGTGCGATTGACTTCGTCGACGGTGCGCGACGCCGACCATGCCTCGATGGTCGCGCGCAGATCGGCTTCGTGAATGCAGCGCGACGCATCGCTGGCGAAGCGCGGATCGCTCGCGAGATGCGGCGCGTCGATGGCGTGCGCGAACGCGCCGAACAAGCGATTGTTCAGCACCGCGACGACATAGAAGCCGTCCGCCGCGCGATACGCGCCGAAAGGCGCCGACGACGGATGACGGTTGCCGACACGGCGCGGCGCAATTCCCGTTGCGGCATAACGCGCGACGAGGGTCGCGCTCAGTCCGAGCGTCGCATCGAACATCGACACGTCGACATGCGTGCCCTTGCCGTTCCGCTCGCGCGCGAGCAGTGCCGCGAGCACGCCCCACGACGCAAAGAGACCGCTGACGACGTCCGATACCGATTCGCCGATCATCGTTGGCGGTCCGTCGGGCGAGCCGGTTGCGTCCATGAGTCCGCACATCGCCTGGAGAATGATGTCGTATGCGGGGCGATGCGATTCGGGTCCGGTTTGCCCGAAGCCCGACACGCTTGCATACACGAGCGACGGATTGATATCGCTCAACGCGGCATAACCGATGCCGAGCTTGTCCGCGACGCCTGGCCTGAAGTTCTCGACGACGACATCGGCGTCCGCGCACAACGCGCGCGCAAGTTCACGCCCGGCATCGGTCTTCAGATCGAGCACGATGCTTCGCTTGTTGCGGTTCATCGCGGCGAACAGACCGCTCTCGCCGTCTTCGGTAAAGGGGCCGACCGCGCGATAGTCGTCGCCCGCGGGCGGCTCGACCTTGATCACGTCGGCGCCCAGATCGCCGAGCAGCGCGGTGCAATAAGGGCCCGCGAGCACGCGCGAGAAATCGATCACACGCAGCCCTTCGATCGGCAGATTCGAACGGAACATCGACGGCTCCTTTCACGAGGGGTTCGATGCGCCGATTCTCGGCCTGCGTAGCCTATCAAGTAAAATATCAAATTGAACTAGCACCTATAGGATTTTCCGATGCGCGTCTCGTTGCGGCTTCTGCGCTACTTCACGGCGACGGCGGAAACAGGCAGCACGACCGCCGCGGCGAAACAGCTGAACGTCTCGCAGCCGTCCATTTCGGTCGCGATACGCGAACTCGAATCGTTGTTCGACGACACGCTCTTCACGCGCGAAACGGGCGCAAAGATGACGCTGACGCGTTTCGGCGTGCGCAAGCTCGCGGAAGCGCGTCAACTGCTGCACGCCGCCGCATCGTTCGAGGCCGACGACAGCGGCAATGCGGCGTCAGGGGAAGTGCAGATCGGCGTCTTCAGCACGATTGCGCCCGTCTATCTGCCCGCGTTGCTGCGCATTGCTCGTGCGCGCTTTCCGGACCTGTCGATACGCTTCGTCGAAGGCGATCTCGTGCAGCTCGAAGAAGGATTGCGCAGCAGCCACATCGAACTTGCGCTGATGTACGACGTCGGCCTGCCCGCCGATATCGAACGCGAGTGTCTCGCGGAACTGAAGCCCTACGCGCTCGTGCCCGCCGCATCGAAGCTCGCGAAGAAGGCGGGCAAGCTGTCGCTGCACGAGCTCGCGAAAGAGCCGCTGATCCTGATCGATCTGCCGCACAGTCGCGAATTCCTGATGGCGCCGTTCTGGCAATGCGGGCTCGCACCCGAAGTGCGCTATCGTGCGACATCGCTCGAACTCGTGCGCGGCATGGTCGCGCATGGTCTCGGCGTGTCGCTGCTGATCACGCAAGGCGAAATGGCTTCGTCGTCGACGGGCGCAATCGAACGGCCCATTCGCGAAGAAACCATACGCCAGCCTCTCGTGATTGCGCGGCCCGCGCGCGCCTCGCGCACGAATGCGTCGGAGCTCGTTGCGCAGTGCATGCGCGAAGCTGTGAACGAAGCGATGTCCAAACGCGCGGGACATACGCGCCGCCGCTCGCGCGCGTGAAGCACGAAACCTGAAGCCCGAAGCCCGAAGCGCGAAAAACTGGCTCGCTGCGCGCTACCGATGCCAGGCGTCGAGCACGGCAGGCTGCAACAACCCGCTCGTCGCCTGCCGTGCGCCGTACGCGTCGATCAGCAGCGTGCGCGGCATCTCGCCGTGCCAGTTGGGATCGAGCGCGCGGCGCAGCTTGTCGGGGATCGCCTCGGCGTTCGCGTACAGCGCGGTCTGCGGCGGCAACGGCAGCGACGCGAGCACTTGCAACAGCGCTGCGGCGTTGTCGTCGATGGTGTCCATCGCGATCATCGTCAGCCGCACATCGCGATGCTTCTTCTGCCATTCGACGATGCGAGCCGCGTTCTCGCGGCAGTAGCCGCAATCGAGCGACCAGATTTCGACGATCTGCGGCTTGCCTTGCGACGCGGCGAAAAGCGCGTTCACTTCCGACGCGTGCAGCGGCTCGAGGCGGCCTGCTTGCGCGCCGGCAGCAATCAAGGCGCTGGCGAGCGCCATCCCGATTCGCTTCATTGATTGCCCTCCCCGGCCGGCACGAGCATGTAGCCGTCGTTCTGCGTGCGCCACGACAGATAGACGCGCCCCGCGTCTTCCAGCAACTGCGGATTGTCGCTGCCGCCCGCCGTCTGCGCGAGCATGCGCGGCGCGCTCCAATGCGCACCTTCGTCATCGGAACGGCGCAGCATCAGACGCATCGTGTCGCCGTCGAAGTCTTTCCACGCGAGCCACAGCGTCTTGCCTTGCGCGATCAGCGCCGCGTGCGACGCCTGCTCGTCGGGCTTGCCCGTGTCGCCGAACGCCCACGGCTCGCCAATCGGCTTGCCGTTCGCGTCGAGGCGCGAGTAGTAGATATCAGCGCGTCCGTTGACGACGCTGAACCACGCCATGTGGCGCACGCCGTCCGGCGTGATCGCGAGCGCGGGCCCATGCTCGGGGCACGCTTCCATATGCCAGCCGGAAAATGTCGCGCGAATCGGCACGACGGCCTCGCGCGGGTCGGCGGGCAGCACCGCGAGCGCGTGATCGCGAATCTGGCCGTCGAACACGTTGCGCCACATCGCCTGCACCCGGCCTTCGTTGTCGAGCGCCAGCGCGATCCGGCAGCACTCGCACGTGTGGTCGGCGACCTTGCGCTCGGGCTGGAAAGACTGCCCGCCGTCCGTCGATACCGCGTAGTAGACAGCCGCGCCGTCATACGGCCTGCCCGCTCTCTTCGCCGCCGTCAGATCGCGCTTGTCGATCCACGCGACGAAGATGCGCCCCTGTCCGTCGACGATCAGCGAATCGAAGCGATGCGTGATCGGCTGGCGGTCGCCGTGGACCGTCGCGGGCACGCTCCACGTCGCGCCGCCGTCGATCGAACGCGAGAAGCGCACCATGCCCGTGTACGGCGCGTCGAGCGGCATCGACCACGTGACGTAGATCGCCTTCGCGTCCGGGCTCGCGGCGATCTTCGGACGGTTCTCGGCGCTCGTGTAGATCGGCTCGGGCATCGCGTTGACCACGACGGGCGGCGACAGCGTGCGGCCCGTTTTGTCGGCGTGGCTCGAATGCGCGACGACGACATGCTGCCCTTCGACCCACGCCACCCACAGGCGATGCTGCGCATCGAACGCGGCGCCCGTCGCGAGCGGCGCTTTGGCTGCGCGCACGGCTTTCGCGCCGGCGCCCGATGCTATGCCGCTCATGCCGCTCATGCCGTCCGCCACGTCCATCGGCATCGCATGTCCCGCGTGCGTATCGGTCGAAGCGTCATGCGCGAGCGACGGCTGCGCGATCAGCGTCAGCGAGAAGCCGGCGGCCAGCGCCGCCGCCCATTTTCTTAAAGCGACCATTCGAGTTCTCCGTAGAACGTGCGGCCCGGATACGGGTGAAAGACGTAGTAGCGGCGGTCCGTCAGGTTGTCGATGCCGAGCGACGCGAGCCAGTGCTTGCCCATCTGATAACGCGCCTTCAGATCGACGACCAGAAACGAGCTGGTGCCGCCGTAGACATCGGGACTGACGTCGCTGTTGTCGAGCGTGTTGTACTGGCGGCCGGAATAACGTATTCCGACGCTGCCCTGCCATTGCGGGTCGAAGTGGTAGTTGGCGAGCAGATTCGCGCGCATCACGGGAATGCGCGGGAAGCGCTTGCCGACATACGACGGATTCGCCGGGTCGGCGAGAATGCGCGCGTTGGTCGCCGAGACGTTCGCGTCGAGATCGAGCCCGCGCAGCAGCACGTTCTGCCCCGAGAACGCCAGTTCGACGCCGCGCACGCGCACGCGATCGACGTTCGAGATGTTGGTGAGCGTCGATGCGCCGTTGACCGTCGTCTGGCTGTAGATCGAGTCGCGCAGGTCGCTCTGGAACACGCTCGCCCGCACGACACCCACGCCGACGTCGCGCTCCGCCGTGAAGTCCCAGTCGATCGCCTTCTCAGGGCGCAGGCCCGGATTGTTGTTGACGATCGCGTTGTTCGCGATCGTCCCCTGAAACAGCTCGCCGACGGTCGGAAAGCGCGTGCCCGTCGCGAACGACAGGCGGAACAGCCACTCTTGCGTGGCCTGCCATTGCACCGACGCTTTCGGCGACAGTGCGTTCGCGCCGTGGTCCGCGTAGCCGAACGTCGACGTGCCGTTGCTGAGCGCGCCGTCGTATGCGTCCCAGCGCTCGTAGCGCACGCCGAGCGTCGCGAGCCAGCCCGGCGCGAAACGCCACGCGTCCTGGCCATAGAGCGCCTGGGTGCGCGTGTCGCCGCGATACGTGCTGGCGAGCGTCGACAGAGAACCGTTCAGCCAGTCGGACGTGTTGAAGGTCTCGTTGCGCAGGAAGTAATTGTCGAAGTGATAGCCGACGGTCAACGCGTGGCCCGCATACGACGGGGACTCTGCTTTCAGATCGAGCGTGCGCCAGCCCGTGCCGTCGCCGAAGAAGATCGTGCCCGGGCCGCCGCCATAGGCAGCGGGCGGCGCAGTCGCCGACGAGCGCAGCACGTCGCGCGACACGTCGTACGCCGATACGGTGCCCGACAGCTTCCAGCCCGAGTCGAGCCGCGCGTTCAGCCCGAACGCGTAGAGCCAGTTCTCCTGATCGCCGTTGGCGGGCGAAAACGCCGTCGGCGCAATCGTGTAGTTCTTCCCGCCGATCGTCACATTGCCCGCATAGACCGGGTTGCCGGCGGCATCCGTCAGGAAGGTCTGCGCGCGGTCTTTGTAGTGGTTCTCCCAGTGGCCGAGCGTGAGCGTCGCGTCGACGCGGTCGGTCAGCGCGTAGCCCATGCGCACGGATTCGCCGGTCTGCTCGGTGCGCTCCATCATCTGCGGACCGACGATCACGCGCGGCTGGCCGTTCGGGCCGATATCCGTCGCCGCGCCCGTCACCGCGACGGGCGCGCCGAGCTTCGCGTTGTATGCGCTGTTCGGGCTCGCGTACTGCAACGGCTGGCTGTTGTTCTCGAGACGATCGAGCGTCAGCGAGTACCAGAACCGGCCGATGCGATCGGCGATATGCGCCGACTCATGATTGCCGCCGAAGCTCTTCGTGAGGCCATAGGGGTCGTCGTAATGCTGCGTGAAAAGCTGCGTGTCCAGCGACGCTTCGAGCTTCTCGGGCTTGCGCGTCGTGATCTGCACCGTCGAGCCGATCGAATTGCCCGGATAGAGCGCCGAGAACGGCCCATACAGCACCTCGACCTGGGCGATGTCATCGGGCGCGATCAGCGACCAGCGCGGCGGGTAGGCATAGCTCGACCCGAGCAGATTCGACAGCAGCAGGCCGTCGGCATAGACGAGGCCGCGCGCGCTCTGAAGCTCGTTGAAGTCCCGGCCCGCGAACACCGAGTTGCGGTCGCCCGTGAAGCGCTTGCGGACCATGACGTTCGGCGCGTACTTGAGCGCGTCTTCCGTGTTGACGATGTTGCGTGCGTCGATCTGCTCGCGGGTGACGGTTTCGACGACGCCAGGCGTATCCGGCGCAAACGCGGGTGCGGCTCGCGCGGCCGTGACCCTCACGGCTTGCAGCGTGCCGGCGGATTCCGTCAACGAATCCGCGGAATCGCTCGTTACAGAAGAATGGGAGACCGAAGTATCCGGGGTGGCACGATCGATCGTACTTTGAGCGGCCCATGCAGGTTGAAAGACGAACACTGCCGTGCATGCCGCCGAAAGCGGCGTGCGTGCGGACAGCGCAGCGGAAACGATGCGCATGAAGAGTCCTGAAAACGTGATCGAAGACGCCCTGCCGGTGCACATGCCCAAGCCGCTTGCCGCGTGGCTGACGCGGCAGGCAGGAAACCGGGAGCAAAGGCACGCACGGCGGCTCGCCGCCTGCTACGCCTTGACGATGTCAGACGCAGGCGAGCGAACGGGCTGAATGGGCCTCAGATCGACGTGACGGGAGGGGCGCGGGGTTGTGCGACGCGTACGCTGCGGCGCACAAAGACGACTTCCGGCTCGACGGCGCGCGCGTAAGCAAGCGCACGGACGGGAGGCGGGACGAACGGGACGCTGGCGCCAAGCGCGAAGTTGGCGGCGAAGCCCGGACAGTAGACACAGTGGGGAACAGCGAGGTGCGACTTCGGCGTGCTGTCGTGCGAATCGCCGAGGTCGATGACGACGTTCTTCGCGCCAGCCGCATGACAGAGCTCGACGGAGAGCGGACCTTGCGAGCCAGGTGCACGCGCATAGCCGATGACGGGCGACAGTACGTTGAGTACCAGCGCCAGCCATACGAGACTGATCCAGCGTGTCGGGCGTGCCATCGCTACCTGAAAAAGTGAGCGCGCAGTATAGCAGCGGCCGAAAGACGGTGTTTAGACGTACTGCAATAAGGCAATCATTAAATTCTAAACAAGGCGCTTCAATGCCTGGGACCCTGTGCCGTTAAAGCAACAGAGGCGCGCCAAAACATCTGCTGTGTGCGGCAGCGCTGGTCCGACATACATGCCAGGGAAGATAATGATTTCGTAAAGGAGAGAACATCATGGATACCAAACCGCCGAAGATTCCGACCCCCGACAAGGTCTCGAGCCCGGATCCGGAACCGGCAGGCGTCGAGTTTCTGGGCGCGGAACTGCCCGAGCATGTTCGCGCGTTCTTCGACGAACAACGCAAGTCGTGCGACCCGAAGTAACGGTTGACGTGCATTGCAGCATCGGGGCTCGCGCATCGAAAGGATGCGCCAATGTCGCTGCACGTCCGTGCGCTTCGCATATCGAGGCGCGGGGGTTGTGTGCGCTCGCGTTTGTGTCTTTCCGCTTTTGAGCGACGACTGACGACGCGTCAACGTGCCGCACGCGCGCTCGTCCGTATTCGCTGACTTGTCCCTACGTCTTTCTCCACTGCGGCGCAGGCCGTCGATGTGCATGTGCGGCGCAGGCCGTCGATGTGCATGTGCGACGCATGCCGCGCGCTTCGTCTATTCTTCTGTCTTTTCCTCTTCGTGTGCAGCCTCCGGCTGTCTCAAGCTCAATGATCCGTTCGCTTCATGTCGGCGCGCTTGGCGCGATCGCGCTCTCCTTCGCCCTCGCCTTCGCGCCGACACCCGCGCGCGCCGATGGCGACGACACCGCGCTCACCAATCTGATCGCGCTCGTCTCGCAGCGTCTGTCGCTGGCCGAGCCTGTTGCGCGCTACAAGTGGGCGCACCATCAGCCGATAACCGATACGCCGCGCGAGCAGGCGCTGCTCGCCGACGTCGGGAAGCGCGCGACGAACGCGGGCGTCGATCCCGCGTTCGCGCGCGCGTTCTTCCAGGATCAGATCGACGCGAGCAAGGAAGTGCAGAACGCGCTGTTCGATTCGTGGCGCGCAACCCGGCCGCCCGAAGGCGCGGCACCCGATCTCGCAACCAGCCTGAGGCCGCAACTGGACAAGCTGACGCAATCGCTGATTGCCGCTCTCGCGCGCGTGCAGACGCTGCGCGCGCAGGACGATTGCCCGACACGCGTCGCGCGCGGCATCGATAACTGGAAATCGCTCACCCGCTACGACAACACGCGCAATGCCGCGCTCATGCGAGCGCTCGGGCATGTGTGCGAAGCGGGGGGCGTCGGGGCGACGGGCTAGGCCGCGTCGATCACTGCCGTAGCCGGCGCGGCCACGGCCTCGCCCAGCGCGCGGGACAGCGGCAGCACGCGCAGTCCGCGCGCGAGGTGCGTCTGGAGGATGCGCCATGTCGACAGCTCGAACGCGCCGCGCGTGCCGGCAGCAAGCAGCGCCGAGGCTTCGGCCAGCGACGGCGCGTGTCCGAGATAGCGCCACCCGTCGACGACATGAAAGACGCGCGCGCCTTCTGACGCATCGCGCTCCTCGAACGCAATTGCGCCTTCGAAAGGCCACGGAGCATCGACGGGATCGGCGCGGCTCACGCGCGGCAAACGGTTGAGCGGCGGACGCAGCGTCGCGATCCACTGCGCTTCCGCGAGCAGTGCGCCAATCTCGCCGCCCGTCGCGCGCCACTCGACGCGCCGAACCTGCTGCGCAAGCCTGATCTCTTTCGACGAACGGCGCTCGCCCGTCAGATGCGAACGCAGACGCTGCCGCACGCGCACGCTTCGACCGACGTACAGCGGCGCGTCGGCCTCGCCATAGAACGCATACACGCCGCAGCCGGCCGGCGCGGTATCGAGCAGATCCTCGGTGATGTCGCCCGCCAACTGGTAGCGACGCATCGTCTTGTCGATCTGCGCGCGCAGCACGTCGACGGGGACTAGACCGTGCAGGCGCTGCCAGAACTGCCAGAGCAGATCGGCGTCGGCGAGCGCGCGGTGTCGGTCCGACGGCACGAGCGCATGCCGCTCGACAAGCGCATCGAGTCCGTGGCGCTTTTCCGCCGGAAACAGCGCACGCGACAGGCGCACGGTGCACAGCACGTCCGGATTGAACGCGTAGCCCGCGCGCTGGAACTCATTGCGCAGGAATCCGCGATCGAAACTGGCGTTGTGCGCGATGAAGAGCTTGCCTTCGAGCCGCGCGAACAGATCCGCCGCAATCGATTCGAACGTGGGCGCGCCGCGCACCATGTCGTCGGTGATGCCCGTCAACTGCTGGATGAAAGGTGGAATCGGCTGGCCGGGATCGACGAGGGTGGTCCAGCGGGACGCGCCGCTCGGCCCTACCTCGACGATGCCGATTTCCGTGATCCGATGAGTGCCTACGGAGCCGCCCGTGGTTTCGAGGTCGACGAAGGCGATCGGCACATCGAGGGCCGGATCAGGCAGAAACGGTACGGACATGGGAAAACTTGTGCAATGCGGGACTTGGTACAAGTATGCCCTATCGACGGCACTGCTTGCGCACACGATTTTCACGTCATGGGAATTTGCGGTCGACCGTTACCGCGCTCGCCGGATTATGTTTACTCGGCTTGCCCGTCATAAATAAATCATCAATCAGGGATTACGCTAGTTTCCGGATTAACCTCGATCGATTTGCACGCGGGAGCAACGTTTTCGAACTCTGCCCGCCAAGGCGGCATGGATTCGAACGCCGCATTAATGTTCATCGCGCGATTAATGATAAACCCTCGCAAAAGCGAGGGTTTATCCTCAGAGCGAACGTTCGATGAAAATCAGAGCGGCTGGATGTTGGCAGCCTGCTTGCCCTTCGGGCCGGCCTTGACGTCGAACGACACCCGCTGGTTCTCTTTCAGCGACTTGAACCCTTCCGCACGGATCTCCGAGAAGTGCGCGAAGAGATCTTCGCCGCCCGTGTCGGACGTGATAAAGCCATAGCCTTTAGCATCGTTAAACCATTTGACGACACCGGTTTCCATATTCCACTTTCCTCGATATTTGACTGAACAGGCAATGCCCTTTAATGCCGATTACGATTCACGAATTTCAAAAAACGGAAATATACGCGTAAAGCACAGATTAGCGTCCCGCTATCGAAAATCCAGCATCGCATTTATACGGGGAACCGGATAGAGGCGTCAAGCGGTTTCAAATTGACGTTTGGATGCTCGTCAAACCGGTCATAAAAACGAACGTAAGCGTGAGAAATTTTAAAGTATTCAGAATAAAATCGGTCTGTATTGCCGGTTTCTGTCTGCTATAACAAAGAGACGGGCGCAAATTTTTCCGCTATGTAACAAATCGTGTCTTTCGTAAGTGTTTCCACGGGTTGTTAAGGTAACACCTGAGACGCAAGATTTCAGCCAGCAGTTCGCAATTGGAGAAATGCCATGTTGTTCGATACCCTCCTCCGCATCGCCGCCCAACTGTTCCACTCCCCGAAAGACTCGCCGCGCGCCGACGGCTCCGCGCAGCGCACATCCGCGCTGGAGTTCGATCCGATGTGGCACGGCGATCACTGGCAGAACCTGCTGTCATCCCCAATGGACGCGCGTCACTATGTGATCGAAGATTGGAGCCTCACGCCGGGACTCGAATTTGCTCCCGTCGTTCCGGATGGAAAGCATCAATAAATCGGTGCAGTAAGCGCAGGCAAAAAAAAGCGCGACTTGGAGAAAGTCGCGCCGACAAAGGTTTGGAGATCTTTTTCGTCAACGAAAAAGTCTGCTTCGGAAAGCAGAAATTTGAGTATAGCGCCGGCTACGGATTTGAATAGATGCGCATCTCGCAAACTACTATTTCAGAGCTGACAACAATCTGAATTCCGCCATTTTCACGTTGTTTTCGCACATCATTTCGTGTCGTAATTGAACAACGCATAAAGGTTGACACCCTCCCCTGGCACGACTCAATCGGCCTGAAAGCCTTTCTGAATAAGGCTTTCAGGCCTTCGCTCGATAATTTCCTATCCTGTAATACTTTATTGCGAAATTCGGAACGGCCATCTGGCAAGCCACGTCTCTACACTTTGGCTACCCGGAAACGAACGCACGTCGGTCACCGTGCGTTGTTCACGCGATTTGCCTCTCGCAGCGCTCGCGTGAAGTTTCCTTCAAGCCTGGGTACTAAAACCCATCCTGTTCTCGGAGTTACAAAGATGAAAAAGACTCTCATGGTCGCTGCCCTGACGGGCGTATTTGCAACGGCTGCGCATGCGCAAAGCAGCGTCACGCTGTACGGCTTGATCGACGCCGGCATCACCTACACGAACAACCAGCACGGCCATAGCAACTGGCAAGAAACGACGGGTTCGGTGAACGGCAGCCGTTTCGGCCTGCGCGGCGCTGAAGACCTCGGCGGCGGCCTGAAGGCAATCTTCACGTTGGAAAACGGTTTCGGCATCAATGACGGCACGCTGAAGCAAGGCAGCCGTCTGTTCGGCCGCCAGGCGTTCGTCGGTCTGGCAAGCGACCAGTACGGTGCGGTGACCCTCGGCCGTCAATATGACAGCATGGTCGACTATGTTGCCCCGCTGACGCTGACGGGTACGCAATACGGTGGCACGCAGTTCGCCCACCCGTTCGATAACGACAACCTGAACAACTCGTTCCGTATCAACAACTCGGTCAAATACACGAGCGCGAACTACGCGGGCTTCAAGTTCGGCGCGTTGTACGGCTTCTCGAACCAGGCTAACGGCTTCGCGAACAACCGTGCATACAGCGCGGGCGCATCGTACAGCTTCGCAGGCTTCAACTTCGCGGCTGCTTACCTGCAACTGAACAGCAACGGCTCGCTGGCAAGCAACACGGCGGCGTTCAACTCGGGCGGCGCAGTGACGGGCGACAACACGTTCTTCGCGCAGCGTCAACAAACGTGGGGCGCAGGCCTGAACTACACGTTTGGCCCGGCAACGGCTGGCCTCGTGTACTCGCAGACGAACCTGTCGGGCCTGTCGGGCATCGGCGCGGGCGCATCGGGTCAAACGGCCGGCGTCGGCGGCTTCGGCGGCAGCAGCGCTCACTTCCAGAACTTCGAGGCGAATGCACGCTACGCTCTGACGCCGGCAGTCAGCATCGCTGGTTCGTACACGTACACCCGTGCAAGCCTGGCTGGCACGCGTCCGCACTGGAACCAGTTCAACCTGCAAACGGCATATGCACTGTCGAAGCGCACCGACGTGTACCTGCAGGGCGAATACCAGCAAGTCAACGAAAACGCGATCGTCAATGCAGACATCAACGGTCTGGCTGCTTCAGGCAACAACAAGCAAGTCGCTGTGACGGCTGGCCTGCGCCACCGCTTCTAAGCATCAGCAGTACTCGCAGCATGGAAAAGGCGCCGCTTGCGGCGCCTTTTTTTCGTCCTCGTTTTTCGCGCTGGCCCTCGTTTTTCGGCCCTCGGTGCTCTTCATCGGCGACGCTACACAGCCGTCACGGGCCTTTGGAGCCGCCTACGCGTCCCCCTCTTCCTCGCGCGTCGGATAGGTCACGTCCAGCACATCGATCGTTTGCGGACCCGCAGGCGTATGCAACGTCACCTGATCGCCGATCTTCGCTTTCAGCAACGCGCGCGCGACCGGCGAGATCCAGCTGACGTGCCCCTCGTCCAGATTCACCTCGTCGATGCCCACGATCTTCACCGTGTGTGTCTCGCCGTCTTCCGTCGCGTATTCGACGGTCGCGCCGAAGAACACCTGATCCGTGTTTTCCTGCCGGCTGCTGTGCACGACCTCGGCCAGATCGATGCGCTTGGTCAGAAAGCGGATACGACGGTCGATTTCGCGCAGCCGCCGCTTGCCATAGATGTAGTCGCCGTTTTCGGAGCGGTCGCCGTTCGATGCCGCCCACGACACCAGCTTGACCACGTCGGGCCGCTCGTCGTCGATCAGATGCAGCAGTTCATCGCGCAAGCGCCCGTAGCCGGCAGGCGTGATGTAGTTCTTCGCGCCCGCGGGCACGTCGGGTTGAGCGGCTTCGAAGTCGTCGTCGCTCTCGTCAGTCGATTCTTTGACAAAGGCTTTGTTCATGATGATTCAGCGTTAAAGCGGACATCCCAATACCAAGCGTACATGATACGGCCACTGTCACAAATTTCAGGGTTAGCCCTTCCCTTTTTCCGAGACATTGCTATAATCTCATTTCTGCGTGCGGCTGTAGCTCAGTTGGATAGAGTACTTGGCTACGAACCAAGGGGTCGTGGGTTCGAATCCTGCCAGCCGCGCCACCTCTTTCGAGGGCCTTCCTTCAGGAAGGCCCTTTCGTTTCACCGGGTTGCACGCGATGCAGTACGCGTCACCACCCAGCAGTTCAAGTTTAGCGTGCGGCTGTAGCTCAGTTGGATAGAGTACTTGGCTACGAACCAAGGGGTCGTGGGTTCGAATCCTGCCAGCCGCGCCACCCATGAAGGGCCTTCCATCCGGAAGGCCCTTTGTCTTTCTGCGACCGTTTTTGCCTTCTTTCCCCGATCGTCCTGCGCGTGAGGCCTCGTCAACGCGGCGTCGACTTGATATCGCCGATCTCGCCATCAGGCTTCGGCAGTTCGTTCTCGATGCCCAACGGCGACGCCTGCTCGCCGATCGGCGTCGCGCGCATCCCAAAGAGCGCCTGAGGCTGGCGCAGCACATCGTCGACGGTATCGCCGAAGCGGCTGATCACGAAGGCTCTCAGCAGCGCGTTACGCAGCGATTCACCATGCGCCGACACCGTCCCGTGCCCGCCCTCGAAATCGGCGACGCAATGTGCCGAGCCGTCGCGCGTGCGCTCGCGCACTTCGAGCCGCTGCGCACGTTCGAGCACGACGGCCGCCGCTTCCCAGGACGTCGACGGCGTGAAGCGCCCATCCCAGGCACGGCCGCGGTCGTTGCCGCGTATCGAGACGACGCGGCCGCTATCGGTGAAGTGGATTTCGCGCACGAAGTCGTGCAGGCTGCGTGCGACCCAGTAGTCGAGCGCGAGGCCGGAGAGATCAGCTACGTTCATCGCGTCGTTCCCGTGAAAACAGGCAGAAGCTTGCGCGCAGTGGTGCAAACGGCGCGCCCGCCGCTCAACTTCGATTTCAGTAATCGGCGCGCTCGCGTTCGATCCGCATGCCGCCGTCGTGATGACGATGCCCTTCCTCGCTCGGACGTTCGCGCGCGATGCGCATCACGTCGGGATTGGTCCGCACGCGGCGCATCACGTTCGCGAGATGCACGCGGTCGCTCACCTGAATGACGAAACGCAGCACCGTCGATTCTTGCGACTGATCTTCGTCCATCGCAATGTGGACGATATTCGCGTCGGCGGACGTGATATCCGCCGCGACGCGCGCGAACACACCCTTGGTGTTCTTGACCAGCACCTTGACCGCGACGTCGAACAGACGCCCCGGCTGCGGCGCCCACGCGACGTCGATCCAGCGGCCCGGGTCGCGCCTGTGAATGCGCTGCGCGACACGGCAATCCGTCGTGTGGATCGCCATGCCGAGGCCGATGCCGATATAGCCCATGATGTCGTCGCCGGGAATCGGCCGGCAGCAGGCGGAAAGCTGCACCGACATCCCTTCCGTGCCCGTGATGACGACGGGCGGCGCACTCGGCGTCGCGCCCTGCTCGGCACGCGGGTTCTCGTCGTCGGCTTCATGGCCTTCGCGGCCGCTCATCAGCACTTCGATGCGCTTGGCCATCACCGCGGCGACGCGCCGGCCGAGACCGATATCCGCGAAGATTTCCTGACGGTTCTTGTTGCCCGTCCACAGCACGAGCTTGTCCCAGACTTCCGGCGTGACGTCGGTGAGCGACAGCCCATAGCCCTTGAGCGACTGATCGACGAGGCGTTCGCCCAGCTGCACCGACTCGTTCAGGCGCATCGTCTTCAGATAGTGGCGGATCGCGGTACGCGCCTTGCCCGTGCGCACGAAGCCCAGCCACGCGGGATTCGGCTTCGAATACGGCGCGGTGATCACTTCGACGATATCGCCGCTCTTCAGCTCGGTGCGCAGCGGCAGCAGTTCGTTGTTGATCTTCACCGCGACGCACTGGTTGCCCAGATCGCTGTGGATCGAATACGCGAAGTCGAGCGCCGTGGCGCCGCGCGGCAGCGCCATGATCTTCGACTTCGGCGTGAACACGTAGACGGCATCCGGGAACAGATCGATCTTCACGTGTTCGAGGAACTCGCTCGAATCGCCGACTTCGCTCTGAATGTCGAGCAATGACTTGAGCCACTGATGCGCGCGCTTCTGCACGTCGTTCAGATCAGCGCCGCCGTTCTTGTACAGCCAGTGCGCGGCGACGCCCGCCTCCGCGATCTCGTGCATCTTGCGCGTGCGCACCTGGAACTCGATCGGCGCACCGAACGGCCCCACCAGTGTCGTATGCAGCGACTGGTAGCCGTTGACCTTCGGAATCGCGATGTAGTCCTTGAACTTGCCCGGCACCGGCTTGTAGAGCGCGTGCAACGCGCCGAGGCACGTATAGCATTCAAGCGCGCTCTCGACGACCACGCGAAAGCCGTACACGTCGAGCACCTGCGAGAACGACAGCTGCTTGTCGCGCATCTTCTTATAGATGCTGAAGATGGTTTTCTCGCGGCCCGTCACCTCGGCGTCGAGCTTCGCATCCGAAATCGCGCGCTGCACCGATTCGAGAATCTTGCCGACCACTTCGCGGCGATTGCCGCGCGCCGCCTTCACGGCCTTCTCGAGCGTCGCGTAACGATGCGGATTGAAGTTCGCGAAGCTCAGGTCCTGCAACTCGCGATACGTGTTGTTGAGGCCGAGCCGGTGTGCGATCGGTGCGTAGATGTCGAGCGTCTCGCGCGCAACGCGGCGGCGCTTTTCCGGCGGCACTGCGCCGAGCGTGCGCATGTTGTGAAGCCGGTCCGCGAGCTTCACGAGAATCACGCGCACGTCGCGCGCCATCGCGAGCAGCATCTTGCGGAAGTTCTCCGCCTGCGCTTCCTCGCGATTGCGGAACTCCATTTTGTCCAGCTTCGACAACCCGTCGACCAGTTCCGCGACCTTCGCGCCGAAGCGCTCCGCGAGTTCGGTCTTGGTCACGCCCTGGTCTTCCATCACGTCGTGCAGGAGCGCGGCCATGATCGACTGCGCGTCGAGCTTCCAGGCCGCGCAGATCTCCGCGACGGCCACTGGGTGCGTGATGTAGGGTTCGCCGCTTTGACGGTATTGCCCGAGGTGGGCTTCGTCGCTGAAGTGGAAAGCCGCTTTGACTTCCTTGATCTCTTCCGGGCTCAGATAGCCGGATAGCGCGGACGTCAGCTTGGCGATCGAGACGACGTCATGCCGGCGCGGCTGCTCCGGCGTGGCGGTCGGTCCGAACAGATGGCGAAACGATTGTTCGAGGACCGCGTCGATGTACTTGCGTGCAGACGATGGCGATTCGCTATCGTGTTCGTGGGCAGCGTGTTCCACTTCCGTTGCGGATGGCGAGGGGTTGGTGCTCATGGTCGCCTCCGTTTTGCGATTGTGCCGTCTGCACGCGTTGGGTTGAGTTACATGACGATCGAAAGTTGAAGCGCGCCTTAGACGGGCACCTTCTTCAGCATTTCGACGCCAACCTGGCCAGCCGCAATCTCACGCAGCGCGAGGACCGTGGGCTTGTCGCGGCTTTCGATTTTCGGCGTGTGGCCTTGAGCGAGCTGACGTGCGCGATAGGTCGCGGCAAGCGCCAGTTCGAAACGATTCGGGATCTGTTTCAGACAGTCTTCGACGGTAATGCGGGCCATGTTGATAATTCCTTCTCTGTATGTCGGTTATTCTACCTTATGTCCTCGAGAGCTCGCCCGTATCAGACGTGCGGCAAGTGAATGCCGAGCTGCATGAAGAGGTCCGTGTGGCGCGCGTATTGCGATGTGAAGCGCGAGCGTGTCGCCGAGACGAGGCACTGCAGTTCGGCGAGCGCGTGATCGAACTTTTCGTTGATCACGACATACTCCGCTTCCGCCGCGTGCGCCATCTCGCTGCCCGCTGCGAGAAGGCGTCGCGTGATCACGTTCGGCTCGTCCTGGCCACGCTTTTTGAGGCGCTCTTCGAGCGCTTCGAGCGACGGCGGCAAGATGAAAATCTCGACGGCATTGCGGAACTGCTTCTTCACCTGCTGCGCGCCCTGCCAGTCGATTTCGAGCAGCACGTCGTGGCCGCTCTTCATCTGCTCTTCGATCCACACGCGCGAAGTGGCGTAGTAGTTTCCGTGCACTTCCGCGCTTTCGAGAAACTCGCCCGCATCGTGGCGCGCGAGGAAATCTTCGACGGTCGTGAAGTGATAGTGCTCACCGTCCTGCTCTTTCGGACGAGGCGGACGCGTCGTGTATGAAATCGACAGACGGATCGCGGAGTCGCGCGCGAGCAGCGCGTTGACGAGCGTCGACTTGCCGGCGCCCGACGGCGCGACGACCATGAACAGGTTGCCGGGATAGACGCCTGCGTATGGATTGCGTTTGGCTTCGGTCATGCTGGTGATACTCCCGTATTACTCCAGGTTTTGTACTTGTTCGCGCATCTGCTCGATGAGCAGCTTGAGCGTCATCGACGAATCGGCGAGTTCCTTCGCGGCCGCCTTCGAGCCAAGCGTGTTCGCTTCGCGGTTGAGCTCCTGCATCATGAAGTCGAGACGCTTGCCGACCTTGCCGCCCTTCTGGATGACATGGCGCGTTTCGTTCAGATGCGCGGTGAGGCGCGACAGCTCTTCCGCGATGTCGATGCGAATGCCGTACATCGTCACCTCCTGACGGATGCGCTCGGCGATCTCTTCGCGCGACACGATCGTCGCCGCCGTATCCGGCGCGGCGATGCCGAGCGCTTCCTGCAGACGCTCGACGATCTTCTGCTGATGCTTCGCAATCAGATCCGGCACGAGCGGCGTGATCTTCGTGACAATAGCTTCCATCTCGCTGACGTTGTTGAGCAACATCGTCGCGAGCTGCGCGCCTTCACGGCCGCGCACGTCGATCAGATCGCCGATCGCCTGCTTGCCGCATTCGAGCACGGCATCGCGCAGCACTTCCGGCGACACGCCGCTTTCGGCGAGCACGCCCGGCCAGCGCAGGATTTCGCCCGTGCGCAAACGTCCCGCGTCAGGAAACGCGTCGAGCACCGCGCGTTCCAGCACCGCGAGCTGAGCGAGCGCATCGCGGTTGAGCGCGCCCGCGTTCGCCGCCTGCTCGCTGCGCTGCAGGTTGATGCGGATGTCGACCTTGCCGCGCGAGAGCTTGTTCATCAGCATTTCGCGCAGCGTCGGCTCGCAGACGCGCACGTCTTCCGGCATCCGGAAGTTGAGGTCCAGGAAGCGCGAGTTCACCGTGCGCAATTCCACGGACACGCTGACGCCGCCGTTGCCCGATGCCGCTGCGAGTTCGCGCGTGGCGCTCGCATAGCCAGTCATACTGTAGATCATGATAGGTCTCGCGATTGCGGTCGCGCGAATGTGCGATCACATCGCACGACCAGGGATTCGAGTCGCCTGGCGTGTACGAGACGCGAGGCAGGGAACGCGCATTATCCCATTTTTGCCGGGCCGGCCGGGCGCAGGGACTCGCCGGACGGCGCCTGCGGGTGAACCCGGCCATGAGGCATTTTGCATGCGCTGCGACGCGAGCAAAAATCGCATAGCGCGACGACGCATGCATCGACCTCGTTCGGCGCTCGCGCTCGCCGTTCATGCACCGATGCATCGGGGCGCGTGGCTATTGGCGAGTCGGTCGGAAAACAGTTGCGCACGGGCGTCGCCGGACCGATCGGCGGTAAAATTGCAGTTTCCTTCCGCCCTTCTTCCCTTTGATTCCGACGATGAACGACATCACGAAACGCCCCAGCGGCCGCGCCGCCGATCAGCTGCGCGACGTGCGCATCACGCGCCACTATACGAAGCACGCGGAAGGCTCCGTGCTCGTCGAATTCGGCGACACCAAGGTGATCTGCACAGCGAGCATCGCCGAGACTGTGCCCGCATTCCTGCGCGACCGCGGCCAGGGATGGCTCACGGCCGAATACGGGATGCTGCCGCGCGCGACGCACACGCGCAGCGACCGCGAAGCCGCGCGTGGCAAGCAGACGGGACGCACGCAGGAAATCCAGCGCCTGATCGGCCGCGCGCTGCGCTCCGTGTTCGATCTCGAACGCCTGGGCACGCGCACGCTGAACATCGATTGCGACGTGATCCAGGCCGACGGCGGCACGCGCACGGCGAGCATCACGGGCGCGTTCGTCGCCGCGCACGATGCCGTCGCGAAGCTGCTCGCGACGGGCCGCATCGAAACGTCGCCGATCACCGACTATGTCGCCGCCGTTTCCGTCGGCGTGTTCGACGGCGTGCCCGTGCTCGATCTCGACTACGACGAGGACTCGCAGTGCGATACCGACATGAACGTCGTGATGACGGGCGACGGCGGCTTCGTCGAGATTCAGGGCACGGCGGAAGGCGTGCCGTTCTCGCGCGGCGAAATGAACGCGCTGCTCGATCTCGCGCAAAGCGGCATCGCGACGCTGATCGCGAAGCAGAAGGCGGCTCTGGAGATAAAGGATGAATGACCGTCGCGACGGCGCGGCGCTTTCGATGCAGCCGGCGCTGCACAAGATCGTCCTCGCGTCCAACAACGCGGGCAAGCTGCGCGAGTTCGCGGCGCTCTTCGGCAAGGCGGGGATCGAGCTGATTCCGCAAGGCGCGCTGAACGTGACCGAAGCGGAAGAGCCGCATCCGACCTTCGTCGAAAACGCGCTCGCGAAGGCGCGTCACGCGTCGAAACTGACGGGCCTGCCCGCGATCGCCGACGACTCCGGCTTGTGCGTGCGCGCGCTGCGCGGCGCGCCGGGCGTGTATTCGGCGCGTTACGCGCAGCTCGCGGGCGGCGAGAAGAGCGACGCGGCCAACAACGCGCGCCTCGTCGAGCAGTTGAAGAACGTGGACGATCGTCGCGCGTACTACTTCTGCGTGCTCGCGCTCGTGCGTCACGCGGACGACCCCGAGCCGCTGATCGCCGAAGGCCGCTGGCACGGTGAGATGCTGGGCGCGCCGCGCGGCGCGAACGGCTTTGGCTACGACCCGTACTTCTATCTGCCCGCGCTGAGCGCGACGGCGGCCGAACTCGACCCCGCCGTGAAGAACGCGAGCAGCCATCGCGCGATCGCGTTGCAGCAACTGTTCGCGCGGCTGAAGGAGGAAGCGTGAGCCACGCATCGACGACGGGGGCGGGCGTAATCAAGGCGTTCACGTCGCCCGGCAGCATCCGTCTGACATCGCTGCCGCCGCTCGCGCTCTACGTGCATTTCCCGTGGTGCGTGCGCAAGTGCCCGTACTGCGATTTCAACTCGCACGAGTCGAAGGGCGGCGCGTTTCCCGAGGACGATTACCTCGACGCGCTGCGCAGCGATCTCGAACGCGCGCTGCCGCTCGTGTGGGGCCGGCAGGTGCATACCGTGTTCATCGGCGGCGGGACGCCGAGTCTCATGTCCGCGAAAGGACTCGATCGGCTGCTGTCCGACGTGCGCGCGCTGCTGCCGCTCGATGCCGACGCTGAGATCACGCTCGAAGCGAACCCCGGCACGTTCGAAGCCGACAAGTTCGCGCAGTTTCGCGTGAGCGGCGTGAACCGGCTGTCGGTCGGCATTCAGAGTTTCAACGAAACGCATCTGAAGGCGCTCGGCCGCATTCACGATGCCGCGCAGGCGCGCCATGCCGTTGAGGTCGCGGCAAAGACGTTCGACAATTTCAATCTCGACCTGATGTTCGCGCTGCCGAAGCAGACGCTGGCCGAATGCCAGGCGGACATCGAGACGGCGCTGTCGTACGCGCCGCCGCATCTGTCGCTGTATCACCTGACGCTCGAGCCGAACACGCTGTTCGCGAAGTTTCCGCCGCCGCTTCCCGACGACGACGCTTCCGCCGACATGCAGGACTGGATTCACGAGCGCGCGCGCGAAGCGGGCTATGAGCGCTACGAGGTGTCGGCGTATGCGAAACCGCATCGGCAGAGCAAGCACAATCTGAACTACTGGCGCTTCGGCGACTATCTCGGCATCGGCGCGGGCGCGCATACGAAGCTGTCGTTTCCGAACCGTATCCTGCGGCAGATGCGCTTCAAGCATCCCGCGACGTTCATCGAAGAAGCGCGTTCGGGTAACGCCGTGCAGGAAGAGCATGAAGTCGGCGCGCGCGATCTGCCGTTCGAATTCATGTTGAACGCGCTGCGGCTAGTTGAGGGCTTTCCCGTGCATCGGTTCATCGAGCGCACGGGTCTGCCGATGACATCGATCGAGCCAGCGTTGCAGGAAGCGGAGCGTCGCGGCCTGATCTCGCGCGACCATGAGAAGATCGCGCCGACGCCGCTCGGACAGGCATTCCTCAACGATCTTCAAGCGCTGTTTCTGAAGGAGCCTTGATCGGCTCCATCGTTTGTTGCCCGTGAGCGAAGCGTTTCAGGTTACAATTTCGGGCTCGGAGGGTTGGCAGAGCGGTTGAATGCACCGGTCTTGAAAACCGGCAAGGCTTTACGGCCTTCGTGGGTTCGAATCCCACACCCTCCGCCATCTCGCCTCGAGCAGCGCTTCGAGCGCCGCGCCTCTCACCTCCTTCTCGGTTGCTGCAACGTTCGCTCGCGGACATGCAAAACCTGCTCGTTCGAATTCCGGTCCTGCCCGCACCACACGATCGTCAAACAACGCATGTCGCTCAAGCGGCGAGCGAATGACGACGAGCACGGCAATTCACACCCATTGCGCGCTACCTCTCACATCGGTAGCAACGCTCATTGAATCGCAATATGCATCGCCTACGATGAAGAGACATCTCGCGTGCGAGTTATTGCGATGCCCACCCTCTCGCTTCACAGCCGCGTCAATCCAGCAATCAGGCGAGCGGCGGCACTCGCTCTTGCGCTGTTCGGTACAGCAGCGTGCAACTTCACGATCACTCCGCCTCAACGACCGGCGGCCGTCGTGCCGCCCGCCGCTATCAACAGCGCGACGCTCGATCAGTACCGCTCGGCCGTCGCGCAACGCATCGTCGAGCGCAACCCGTCTTATGTGCTGCGAGGCAATCCGCAGGCGATGCTGCGCTCGCTCGTCGTCGTGTCGTTCGTCGTCGATCGCGATGGACAGATCGTGGCATCGTCGGTGTATCGCACGAACGGCGACGATGAAGCGGAGAGCACCGCGCTCGCCACGTTGCGACGCTCGGCGCCGTTGCCGCTGCCGCCCGCGAAACTGCTGAACACGAAAGGCCAGGTTGAGTTGTTCGAAGACTGGCTCTTCAACGACAACGGCAAATTCCAGTTGCGTACGTTCGCATCGCCACAGGCGCAGACGCTCGACTAACAGAAAAGCGCGCGGCAGCCGGCCGCGCTCCGAACGCGCGCCTTGCTGCGCGCCGCCCGCCGTCGCTATAATTTTTTAAACACCCGCCGGGTTAGCCGGCAATCGCTGCGTGCCACAAGCCTACCCGCTCGCCTCGCGCAGTCCGACCGTCACGTTGCCGCGCCACCCGCGCGCGCGTCCGTCCCGTTTGTATCGTGCTTCGCTTCGACGCCACGCGTTGTTCTTCGCGACGATCGAAGCCGTCAGCATGATGCAAGCTGTCGATTCGTTGCAGTTGCAACGTCTCGCGTCGCGAGTCCACCGCCTGTATCGAGCTTGCATCGCGCTTGCACACCTCGCCGCTTGAACCACGGTTTGCATCGCGGTCCGTGGCGCTGTTTGCACCGCCGTCTGCACGATCACGCGCGCGCACCCGCTACGCTCACACCAGACACACAAAGACGCACCGCCCGCCCCTCGCGGCTGCGTCACGACATTTGGAGACCCTGCATGTCCACCTCGCCCCTCTCCCGCGCGCAGTCCGGCGCGGGCCGCCAGAGCAGCGCTTCGCGCGTGATCTTCGCGAGCTTCATCGGCACCGCGATCGAGTTCTACGACTTCTACGTGTACGCAACGGCCGCCGCGCTCGTCATCGGACCCGTGTTCTTCCCGCACGGCTCGGCGACGGCTCAGGCGTTGTCGGCATTCGTCACGTTCGGCATCGCGTTCATCGCGCGGCCCATCGGCTCGTTTCTGTTCGGACACTTCGGCGACCGCATCGGCCGCAAATCGACGCTCGTCGCCTCGCTACTCGTGATGGGCGTGTCGACGACGCTGATCGGCTTCGTGCCCGGCTACGATTCGATCGGCAGCCTCGCGCCCGTCCTGCTGTGCGTCCTGCGCTTCGGCCAGGGCATCGGACTCGGCGGCGAATGGGGCGGCGCGGCGCTGCTCGCCACCGAGAACGCGCCCGCGGGCAAGCGCGGCTGGTTCGGCATGTTCCCGCAGCTCGGACCGTCGATCGGCTTTCTCGCGTCGAACGGCCTGTTCTTCGGTCTCGCGCTGTCGCTGTCGGACGAGCAGTTTCGCAGCTGGGGCTGGCGCGTGCCGTTCATCGTCAGCGCGGTGCTCGTCGCGCTCGGCCTGTACGTGCGCCTGAAGATCGCCGAGACGCCCGCTTTCCAGGCCGCGATCGAGCGTCAGGAGCGCGTGCGCGTCCCCGTCGCGACGCTGCTCGGCCGTCATCTGTGGCCCGTGCTGCTCGGCGCGTTCGCGATGGTCGTCTGCTACACGCTGTTCTATATCTCGACGGTGTTTTCGCTGTCGTACGGCGTGTCGACGCTGCACTTCTCGCGTCAGAGCTTCCTCGGCATGCTGTGCGTCGCCGTCGTGTTCATGGCGCTCGCGACGCCGCTCTCCGCGTGGGCAAGCGACCGCTTCGGCCGCAAGCCGGTGCTGATCGTCGGCTGCATCGCCGCGATCCTGTCGGGCTTCGCGATGGCGCCGTTGCTCGGCAGCGGCTCGATGGCGCTCGTGCAGCTGTTCCTCATCATCGAACTGTTCCTGATGGGCGTGACGTTCGCGCCGATGGGCGCGCTGCTGCCTGAACTGTTCCCGACCAACGTCCGCTATACGGGCGCGGGCGTCGCCTACAACCTAGGCGGGATTCTGGGCGCGTCGGTTGCGCCGTACATCGCGCAGATGCTCGCCGCAAAGGGCGGTCTGTCGTGGGTCGGCCTGTATGTGTCGGCTGCCGCCGTGCTGAGTCTGCTCGGCGTGCTGTGCATGCGCGAGACGCGCGATGCAAGGTTGATGTAACGCTTCGCGCCGCCGTCTGTTCCAGCGAAGCAAACGGCCCCTGCGCAAGCGATCTGCGCCGGGGCCGTTCCGTTTGAATCATCAAACGATCTCAAAGCCGAAAGCCGCCGCTCCTCGATGCGGACACCGGCGCTGAAAAGCCGACTCCGGGCGAACGCGGACAGGGAAACCCCCGTTTTCGCGGCCCTTTTTGGCATGCCTATACTCGAACCGACAACAAGGTGGTTTGAGGGAGGCATCGATGGACTTACATCTTCACAACGCGGACGTCGTCGTGATCATCGCACTCGCGCTGCTCGGCTCGCTGCTGCTCGCGCTGCGCTTCAAGCCGGCGACGTGGAAAGGCATCGTCGTCGAAGCGGTTGCGGCGAACGCGGCGGCCATCGCCGCCGTCGTCGCCTTCGAAATGCTGATGGCCTGAGCGGTGGCCATCAGCGTCCGTTACCCGATCAGCGGTAGTAGTAGTCATGATGATGGTGATAGCCGCCGCCTTCCGGCACCACGATACAGCCACTGAGCGATGCAGCCAGCAGCGCGCCCGTCACCAGAGCCAACATCAAGCGTTTCACGTTTTTTCTCCCTTTGAGTCAGTGTCGTTATTCGAGCGAACCCCGAATGACCTCGATTGAACACGAACCCGTCCGGGACGAGCGTTGCAATTTGTAAGCGTCCACTGGGGTTGTGTTACACGGGAGAAAACGCCTCGCGACGCGCCGTGCCGTCGTCCGGCAGGCAATCCGTGCGTCGCGATCTGACCCAATGCGCATGAAGACCGCCGGGAAAGCCTCGGCAGGCACGCCAACGCGCGATCCATGCGGCGGCCGCGCTAATGGCCCAGGCGAATTGGTCCGAAGGCAGCGCCGATGCCAAATGAAAAGCGACAGTTTTAACAGCCGTGTAATGCCAGAAAGCGGCGGAGAGCGAGGCGGGCGCGAGGCAAATGGACGGCGGCAGCGAACGAATGGCCGCGAAACCGGCATAAAACCGGTCCCCAAGGCCGCTGAAAAAATCAATGAAAAATGGTTGAACTTGTCCGTACCCGCGCTGTCTTTACGGATGTTGTATCGGTTTGTTCTGCAGGTTTCCTCTCGGTCCGCGCTTAAGGCGTGGGCTTTTCAGAGGCGTTTCGCGACGGCGTCCGAAATTGGGCGAACTGCGCGTGCGCCTCTTTTCTTTTTTGCGGGCCACCCTGATCCACGCGAACAGGCCTCAGGCCGCCGCTACCGACTTCCCGCGTCCGTCCAACGTCAGTGGGTCCGTGTGCACGTGATCGATAGCTGCGAGCGCCTCGGCGATAGGCGGCACGGAGTTGCCATCTCCAATCGACACCGATCGGAACGGCACGTTGTTGCCGAAGATTTCGCGCGATGTCGCGATGAAGATCATCACCGTGCGCTTCTGGAGCGCGTGCGCGAGATGGACGAAGCCGGTGTCGACGCCGATCACGAAGTCCGACGCCGCGATCACCTGTGCGATTTCGGTGACGCTCAGTTGCGGCAGCAGTTCCGCACCTTCCACTTCGTTGACGATGGCAAGGCCCTCTTCGCGCTCGGCAGGTGATCCCCACGGCACGGCGACGTGAAAGCCGCGTCGCACGAGATCACGCGCGATCGCGATCCAGTGATCGGCCGGCCACTTCTTGTCGTCCTTCGATGCAGCGTGGAACAGCATCGCGAGCGGCCGGCCGCCCGTGTCGACGAGCGGCTTCGCGGGTGCGGGAATGCGCAGGTTGTAATCGGCGGGGCCTTCGAGCGGGTAGCCGAGCGCCGTGCTCACCGTCTCGCGCATGGCGTTCCAGGCGTTCCTGTCGCGCGGCGGCGCGAAGCGGCCAGTGTAGGCGAACGCGGCGCCGCGCTCGCCCAGGTCTTTCGACCGGTAGCCGAGCCGCTGCCGCGAACGCGACAGGAACGCGATGATCGCGCTTTTGTAGACGCCGTGAATGTCGAGTGCGAAGTCGTAGCGGTGCGCGCGCAATTCGCCGATGGACTGCGCGATGGCCTTGAAGTCTCCCCAGCGGCGCGCCTTCTTGAAGCGGCGCAGCGGCGCGCAGAGCACGCGGTCGGTGCCCGGATTCCAGCGGGCGATTTCCGCAAAGGATTCGTCGACGGCCCAGTCCACCTTTACGCCAGGAAACGCGCGCTTGAGGTCCGAGACGATCGGTTGCGCCTGTATTACGTCGCCCATGGAGGTGACTTTGACGATGAGAATTCGCTTCATTGATTGCCCGTTGAGCCTGCGCGATCGCAATCGATAATTTTAGCCGAGATCAAAAGAATTGCCTGAAAAGCGCGCAGAGGCAAATCTTGCGGTAGCCGCTCTGTCGTTACCGGGCGTTACGTGCCTCGACAGACGGCGGCCGCCCGGCACCCGCGAGGCTTCCTGCTGGCTCGCATCCGTCGCGGCCTTTTCGCGTGTCCGTATCGCGCGCCACCGCGCGCCCTTCGCGGCGCCGACGCCGCTCGCGCCGCTATAATTCCCGCTTTGCCCTTCGCCCGCTTCCCATGTCACCCATGCTGTCCTCGAGCATCGGCCGACGCGTACGGCGTCTCTGGCGCCAGTACGGCATCTTCTGGCTGGGCGCGATCGCCGTCGGCCTGACGGCCGTCTTTTATGCGCGGCTGATCGATCTGGGCTACAACGCTTTCCTCGGCCTGCAGAAGCAGCACTGGTGGCTGCCGCTGGCGTTGACGCCCGCCGTCGCGGCCGCGTCCGTGTGGCTCACGCGGCGCTTCTTTCCAGGCGCTGAAGGCAGCGGCATCCCACAGGTCATCGCGACACTGCACACGAACCCGGGCGCATCCGGCGCGCGGCTGCTGACGTTCCCGATCCTGCTCGGCAAGATCGCCGTTTCGTTTCTCGCGATTCTCGGCGGCTTCACGATCGGACGCGAAGGGCCGACTGTGCAGGTCGGCGCCGCGCTGATGTTCAACCTGCGCCGGCTCTACCCGCGCTCGAACTCGCAGATCGAACGGCAGCTCGTGCTGGCGGGCGCGGCGGCGGGTCTGTCGGCGGCGTTCAACACGCCGCTCGCCGGAATCGTCTTCGCCATCGAAGAACTCACGCGCAGCTTCGAAGCGCGCGCGAGCGGCGTGCTGATCACGGCGATCATCATCGCGGGTATCGTCGCGCTCGGACTGAACGGCAACTACACATACTTCGGCACGATCGACATCGGCACGCACTTTCCCGATCTGTTCGCGGTGGCCGTCGTCGTCACGGGCATCGTCACGGGCATTGCAGGCGGCGTGTTCGGCTGGCTGCTGCTCAACACCGCGCGCTGGATTCCCGCGCCGCTGCGGCAGTTGCACGCCGAGCGGCCTGTCGCGTTCGCCGCGTTGTGCGGCGTCGTGATTGCGCTGATCGGACTGATCTCGGGCGGCACGACGTTCGGCAGCGGCTACGCGGAAGCGCGCGGACTGCTGTACGGCAGCGAGCATCTGTCGGTGTTCTATCCGCTGCTGAAGCTGGCGTCGGTGGTCGGCTCGTATCTGCCGGGCATTCCGGGCGGCATTTTTGCGCCTTCGCTGTCGATCGGCGCGGGCTTCGGCAACGTGCTGCACATGCTGTTCACCGACATGCCGCTGCCGATGCTGATTGCGCTTGCAATGGTCGGTTATCTCGCGGCGGTGACGCAGTCGCCGATTACGTCGTTCGTGATCGTGATGGAGATGATCAACGGGCATGCGCTCGTGATTTCGCTGATGGCGACTGCGCTGATTTCGAGCCGCGTCGCGAGGCTGTTTGCGCCGCCGTTGTATGAGGCGCTTTCGTTGCGCTATATGGCGCCGCTGCCGGCGCCCGCCGCTTCGCCGGAACTGCCCGCGGAGCCTTCCGAGTCCGAAGCGCAGGGTGAGCGCGAGTAGTCAGCAACCGCTAGCAACCGCCGGCAACAGAAACACGCCCGCGAAAAAATCGGGCGCCGTCCCACGCGGAACGCGCGCCCGACCTCCCACAACGTCAATACACAACGACGCCCATCGGATGATAGTAGACAGGACGTGCCGGTACGACGACGCAACCGGCCAACGTGACCGCCAGCACGGCGATCGCGAGCAAGGTCCTTTTTCTCATGTGATGACTCCCTTGATGGTTGCGTAAGCGCGCTCTTGGGCGCGTTCGGGCAACGGACATCGATGTTGCGCACGCGATGGAATTAACGCGCGGCATCGACATCCGCTGGACGTTCATTCAGCCGGTCAGGCCCAATGGCCTTCGACCCAGCGCCAGTTCGGACCATGCTCGACCCAGTGGCCAGGCACCCAGTGATACCCGACGCGCTGGACCTGCCAGTGACCCGGCACCCACGCATAGCGGCCGTGGTCCCAACGCCAGTGCCCCTTGTCCCATGCATAGCCCGCGCGCGGTGCGGGCACGGCTTCGAAGCGCTCGACGGGCGGCGCGCCCGGCGCCACGATGACCACTTCGGCAGCCGATGCGGACGCGACGGCGGACAGACCGGATACCACGAGCACAGCGGAAGCGGCGAGCAGACGAATCGATCGGTTCATGTTTTCACCTCATGTGTCAGCGCCGATGATGGCGTTGTCCGTTCAATGCGCGAGGTGACGAAGGGGCTGACAGAAGCCGTGTTACGGCATGCCCTCAAGTGCAACGGTTTATTTCGGGGGAGCTTGAGAAGACGCGCAGAAAGAAGCGCAGTAGAAAGCGCGCGATGAAAATGCGCGATGGAAACTCACGATGGAACCGCACGATAACGACGCGCGAAACGCAGGCACGAAAATGCACGCCACCGTACGACGATGGCGCGCATCACGCGATAGACGAAGTTGAAGCTAAAGACCGATCAGACCTGCGGAATCTCGATCTTGACCTCGAGCACTTCGAGATCGTCGTGGCGTTCGAGATTGACGCGGATATCGTCGTCCGAGATCTTCACGTACTTCGAAATCACGGCGACGAGTTCACGTTGCAACGCGGGCAGATAATCGGCGGGCGCCTTGCCGCCGACGCGCTCATGCGCGATGATCAGCTGCAGGCGTTCCTTCGCTATCGACGCGGACTTTTTCTTCTCGCCCAGCAAAAACGAAAGAATCGACATCAGGTGCGCCTCCCTTTACTTGGTGCCGAAGAGGCGCTGCAGCAGGCCCGGCTTTTGATAATCGGTAAAGCGAAGCGACTTCTGCTCGCCGAGGAAACGCGACACGACGTCCTTATAGGATTCCGCGACATCCGTGCCGTCCATGTGCACGGCAGGAAGGCCCTGGTTCGACGCGTGCAGCACGGCTTCCGATTCCGGAATCACGCCGATCAGCTCGATGCGCAGGATTTCCTGAATGTCGCTGAGCGACAGCATCTCGCCTTCGCTGACACGCTTCGGGTTGTAGCGCGTGATGAGCAGATGCTCCTTGATCGGCTCCTTGCCTTCGATCGCGCGCTTCGTCTTCGACGACAGGATGCCGAGAATGCGGTCCGAGTCGCGCACCGACGACACTTCCGGGTTCGTCACGATCAGCGCTTCGTCGGCGAAGTGCATCGCGAGCAGCGCGCCCGATTCGATACCCGCCGGCGAATCGCAGACGATGTATTCGAAGTCCATCTTGGTCAGGTCGTTGATGACCTTCTCGACGCCTTCCATCGTCAGCGCATCCTTATCGCGCGTCTGCGACGCGGGCAGGATGTAGAGGTTCTCGCACTTCTTGTCCTTGATCAGCGCCTGGTTCAGATTCGCTTCGCCCTGGATCACGTTGATCAGGTCGTACACCACGCGACGTTCGCAGCCCATGATGAGATCGAGATTGCGCAGGCCGACGTCGAAATCGATCACCGCCGTTTTCGAGCCGCGCAGCGCGAGACCCGAGGCGAAACTCGCGCTGGTCGTCGTCTTGCCTACGCCACCCTTGCCCGAAGTCACCACAATGATTTTTGCCATTACCCTTTACCTTGTGTTCGTCAATTCGTCTATTGAGTCCGGCGGTAGTTCCATCGCGCGACACGCGCACTGCATGCGCGGCTCACGCATCAGGTGAGCCGCAGCGGTTCGATCATCAGTTTTTCGTCTTCGAGCCAGATCTGCACCGGCTTGCCGTGCACGTCGGCGGGCAGCGGGTTTTCGGTCGTCCGGTAAATGCCCGCGATCGAAATCAGTTCCGGTTCGAGACACGTGCAGAAAATGCGCGCGTCGTGATTGCCATGCACGCCCGCGAGCGCGCGGCCCCGCAACGGCGCGTAAATATGGATATTGCCTTCCGCGATCACTTCGGCGCCGTTGCTCACCATGCCGAGGACGACCAGATCGCCCTTCGCGTAGATGCGCTGGCCGGAGCGCAGCGGCTTGTCGACCACCATCGTCTGCGACGAGATGCGCACGGGTTCGGCAGCGGCTGACGGCGCCTGCTCCGGCTCGGGCGCCGCGCTTTCGGCCGCGGGTGCTGCGCTTTTTTCCGCTGCGCTCTTTTCCGCCACACGCTTGCCCGCTTCATTGCCTTCGTCGCCGTTGCCTTTGCTCGCGCGCGGATCGCGCGCATCGAGCAAAGGCAGCCCCGCTTCGTTCGCCCACGCGTGCTGCGCGCTGTCGGCCACGACGCCGATCGGCCGCATGCGCACGCTGTCGAGCAGCTTCGCGATGTCGGCGAGTGGTACGCGTTCATTCTCGGCGAGACGGCGCACGTCGATCGCAACGGTATCGTTGGCGAAGAATTCGGGCGTCGCCTCGAAGCGCCGGGTCAGTTCGGCACGCATCTCATCGAGGTTGGTCGTCTTGACGACAAACAGCAGCGTGTCGACCGCGCCACTGCGCAGTTCAAAAAATGGCGATTTCCTGGGCGACATAGCGTTCGGCAAAAAATTTTGCGTATTTTACAGGCGTCCAGGCGAACGGTGAGCTTTTTTGCCTATAAGTCTTCACGCGACAGCAAAATGCCGCGTGCGCGCCAGATCGGCGCAGGACGAACCGGCAAAAAGCGTAAAAACGAGCGGCGGAAGATGAGGAAGAAGCCGGCCGGAGCGTGCTGGACAGGCGCCCCGCGAAGCCGTCGTGCACCGGGCGGCTAGCCAGGCGTGTCGGTATCGTCGGCCGAAGCCGCGTGGTGCGGTACATGCCGCACGAGCAGTGTCTGAAACTGGTCCGGCGCGCGCGGAATGCGCTCGCGTTCGCCCGTCGGGCCGAAGCCGAGCCGCTCGTAGAAGCGCATCGCGTTGCGGTTCTCGTCGGCGATCCACGCGTAGATCTCCGTTGCGCCGCCTGCCGCGAGCCAGTCGCTCGCCGTGTTGACGAGCAGCTCGCCGCCGCGCAGATGCCGCACAGCGGGCGCCACCCAAAGCTCGCTCACGAACGCGCGGCGCGACGCAGCGTCTTCGAAGCAGGCGCCGATCAGGCCGGCCGGATGGCCTTCCGTGTAGAGGATGAACGACGTCGACGTGGTGGAAGCAGCATGCCGCGCGGCCGTCTGTTCGAACTTGGACGCATCGGCAGACATCGCTTCTTCCAGTGTCTCGTCGAATGCGTAAGGCGCTTCGCGCAGCGATGCGGTACGAAGCTCACGGAAGACAGCACCCTGATCGGCTGCGATGCGGCGAACGGTCAGTGAAGGACTCATGCGGTCGAAATCCCTTGAAATCCCTTATGTCATCCGGGTGAAACGCTAGGGCGTAGCTTCAACCGAACGGGCGCGCGAGTCAAATCTTTAATTCGGCGCAGTGCGTGCGGGCACGCATGGGTTGACATGCCGACAACGAAGCCGGCGTGCCTATCCGCCCGTTTTTGTGCATTGCGTCGAGCGCAATGGGTGCCGGCCTTCCGCTCCGGCCTTTCCGCGCGCAACGACGCGAGATCCCAGATGCCAGATTTCAAGCCGACCGGCACCGCGCCCCGCGCGTCAGGGCGCCTCGTAGCGCCCCGTGCCGTCGGGCCAAGGCGTGAGCAGCTCGTAACCGTCGTCGGTGACGGCGACCATGTGCTCCCATTGCGCGGACAGCGAGCGGTCTTTGGTGACGACCGTCCAGCCGTCGCGCATCACCGTCGTGCCCGCACGGCCCGCGTTCACCATCGGCTCGATCGTGAACACCATGCCCGGCTTCAGGCGCACGCCCTGCCCCGGCTGGCCGTAGTGCAGCACCTGCGGGTCCTCGTGATACACCTTGCCGATGCCGTGTCCGCAGTAGTCGCGCACGATCGAGAAGCCCTCGCGCTGCGCGACCTTCTGGATCGCATGGCCGACGTCGCCGAGCGTCGCGCCCGGCTTCACCTGGCGAATGCCCGCGAGCATCGCTTCGTAGGTCGTGTCGATCAGCAGCTTCGCGACCGCGCTCGGCTCGCCGACCGTGTACATGCGGCTCGTGTCGCCGAAATAGCCGTCCTTGATGACGGCCACGTCGACGTTGATGATGTCGCCGTCCTTGAGAACCTCGCCGCGATCGGGAATGCCGTGGCACACGACGGAGTTGACCGACGTGCAGATCGTCTTCGGAAAGCCCATATAGCCGACGTTCGCGGCAATCGCCTTCTGCGTGTTGACGATGTAATCGTGGCAGATGGCGTCGAGTTCGCCCGTCGAGATGCCGGGCTTCACGTGTTCGCCGATCATCGCGAGCACGTCGGCGGCGAGCCGGCCGGAAACGCGCAAACGCGCGAGGTCTTCGGAAGTCTTGTAGGTGATGGCCATGTCGGAAAAACGTTGGCGGCACGCAGCGCGCGGCGCGCGCAGGCTGTGCGATCAGGCGATCGTGCTGGCGCGCCATCTTGCGTTGGTGGCGCTGGACGCGGCCCGCATCGCGGCCCTGCATCCGGTTGTCGATCAGTCCATTGTACAGAGTCTGCCCGCGAGGCCTGTCCGCACTATGCGCCAAACCACACGCCAAACCATCCGCCAGCCCCCGCACCGGCCACGCTCGTTACGCGCGCGCTCACCCTGGCGGCGAACGCCGGATAGCCTCCGCGATGTCGCGGCTCACCAACGCTAGCGCCCGGCTGTGCGCCGCCACGAGCGCCTCCTCGTCCGCGCCCTGCACCTGTTCGCGCACCGTCGAGCGGCCCGTCAGCAGCGCCGTGTGGCCGGCGAGGCGCACGGTCCACAGCGCGTCAATCGCGACGGCCTCGCCCGGCATCGAATCGAACTGCACGATATCGACGCGCACGCGGCACGCCTCCGTGCCCGCCACCGTCTGCGACGACACCGACACACGCTGCGAGCCGAGCAGCCGCGCCAGATCGGCGGCGATCACATCGGCGACGCCGCTTTTGAGCGGCTCGCCCCAGCGCGCGAATTCGTTGAGCTTCACCTCGTTGCCCGACATGCGCGTCACGAGCTGCGGCCGGTCGACGAGTTCCGGCACTGTCACCGGACCGACCACCACCGACATGGACAAGGGCGCGCCCGTGCTTTCGAGCGTCGCGTCGGAACTCAACGTATAGAAGTTCGAATGCGGCGAACCGCACCCGGCCAGCACCGCCGCTGCCGCGACGCAGAGACACGCACCGTGCGAGAGCATCGATCGCTTCACTTTGCGTCCCCCGGTTTGCCGCGCAGCAGCGCTTCGGGATGCTGCTGCAGATAATCGGAAAGCGCGCGGAACGATGCCGCCGTGCGCGCGAGCTCGCGGATCGCATCGCTCGTGTCCTGCTGCAGCGCCGAGTCGGGCTGGAGCGCGCTGTTCGCTGTATTGAGCGTGGTCTGCGCGGCCGACAGCGCGCTCTTCGCCTGCGGCACGACCTGCGTGTTGAGGCTTTGCAGCAGCGCGCTGGCATTGGCGAACGTCTGCTGCGTGTTCTTGCCGATCTGCTCGAGCGGCAGCTTGTCGATGCGCGCGACGATCCGGTTGAACGATTCCTGCAGCGATTGCAGGCCGCTCGGCTCGGTCGGCAGTTCGGGCGGCGTGCGGCTCCAGTCGATTTTCGCCTGCGGCGCGTGCTGGAAGAAATCGAACGAGATGTACAGCTGGCCCGTCAACAGGCTTCCCGTCTTGAGTTGTGCGCGGAAGCCGCGCGACACGAGGAAGTCCGCCACGGCTTTCGGGTCGGTCACGAGGCGTCCTTCGGATGGCTCCTCGTGACGCGACGTGAAGCGCTCCGGATAGAACTTGATCTCGACAGGAATGCTGATCTCCTTCGTCACAGGGTCGAAGCGCGTGTAGATGCCCGACACTTCGCCGATCACGATGCCCCTGAAGTCGACGGGTGCGCCCACCGTCAGGCCGCGCACCGACTCCTTGAAGGTGAGCACGTACGTATCGACGATGCGGTCCTGCACCTTCAAAGCATCGGCGCGTGTCGGGAACAGCGTGAACGACGTGCGCACCTGCGCTTCGGGCTCTGAGAGCGACGACGAAGGGGTGTCGAACGCGAGGCCGCCGATCAGGATCGACACTAGCGATTGCGTGTTGATCTTCACGCCTTCCGTGCCCAGCGCGACGTCGATGCCGCCCGCCTCCCAGAAGCGCGAATCGCTCTTCACGTAGTGGTCGTAGGGCGCGTTGACGAAGATGTGCAGCGTGATGCCGCCGCCGTCCTTGTCGAGCTCGAACGATGTGACCTGGCCGACGCGCAGGCGCCGGAAATAGACGGGCGAACCGACATCGAGCGAAGCGAGGTTCTCTGCGTGCAGCACGAATTCGCGGCCCGGCACGTCGCTTGCGAACACGGGCGGCGTTTCGAGCCCGACGTAATCGCGCCGCTCCTGCTTTGCACGGCCGATGTCCATGCCGATGAACGCCCCCGACAGCAGCGTGCTGATACCCGACACGTTGCCGCCCGCGATGCGCGGACGCTCGACCCAGAAGCGCGTGTCGTCGACCAGCATGTCGGTCGCGTCGCGCGTCAGTTCGGCCGTGGCGACCACGTTCTTGTAGTCCCGCGAGAGCGCAACCTTCTTCACGACGCCGATATCGACGTCCTTGAACTTGATCTTCGTCTTGCCCGCTTCGAGTCCTTCACCCGTCTTGAACTGGATCGTGATGGTCGGACCTTGCGACAGCACGGCTTGCACGGCAAGCCAGATGCCGATCAGCACCGCGACGACAGGCACGAGCCAGATCCACTGGATGCGCCAACGCTTGCGCGGCACCGCTACAGCGTCGGGCAGATCGGGCGGCCTGCTCATTGCGTTTCCCTCGTATCCCAGATGAGCCGCGGATCGAACGACATCGCGGCGAACATGGTCAGCACGACGACCGCGCCGAACGCGATCGCAGCGGGACCGGCGCGCACGGTGGCGAGCGCGTTGAATTGCACGAGCGCCGTGAGCACAGCGATCACGTAGATGTCGAGCATCGACCAGCGCCCGACCAGTTCGACGATGCGATAGATGCGCGCGCGCTGATCGGGCTGCCACGTCGAGCGGAAGTTGGCCGACAGGGCGAGAAAGCTGATCGCGAGAATCTTCAGCATCGGCACGGCGATGCTCGCGATGAAGACCAGCACGGCAAGCGGCCACGAACCCGAGGTCCACAGATAGACGACGCCGCTCATGATCGTGTCCTTCTGCGCGCCGAACAGCGAGCTCGTATCCATCACGGGCAGCACGTTCGCGGGGATGTACAAGATCATCGCCGCGATCAGATACGCCCACGTTCGCGCGAGACTATCGGGCTTGCGCAGGTGCAGATGCGCGCCGCAGCGCGGGCAATGCCCGGGATGCGCGTGCAGATGCACGGGCGCGTGCACGTTCGCATAGTCGCGCGCATCGCGGGCTTCCGCTGGCGTGGGGCGCGTGAGCAGGCCGCAGTCGTGGCATACGCACAGGCCGCAGGCCGCTGCCGTCGCAGCGGGAAACGGCGTGTCGCTGTCGAAACCGGGACCGGCGTCGGGCATGCCTTCGAGACGCGTCCACAGATCGCGCACGTCGAAGGCGGACGCCGCGGCCGCGAGCATCAGCATCAGCGCGCCGAACGACCACAACGCCGGGCCCGTCACCACCGACGCGATATGCGCGAGCTTCACGAGCGCGACGAGCAGACCGAGGATCAGCACTTCCGTCATGCCCCACTCCTGCGCGATGCGCAGCGTGCGGAACACGACGTCCGCGCGATACGGCGTGCGCCCGAGCCGCAGCGGCAACAGCAGCCACACGAGACCCAGCGCCTGGCAAGCGGGCATCAGTATCGTCGTAAAGAAGATCAGCACCGACAGCGGCCACATGCCGTCCCGGTACAGAACGCGCACGGCGCCGAACAACGTCGTCTCGACGAGATCGCCGTTCACCGAAAGCCCGACGATCGGAAACGAGTTCGAGATGATCCACAGCACGCAGGCCGCGAGCGCATACGCGAGCGTGCGATCGAGGCTGTTCGCATGACGCCGGTACAGCGTTGCGCGGCAACGGCAGCAGTGCAGCACGCCTTCGGGCGGCACGTCGCTCTCGCGCTGGAGCAGATCGCATTCGTGGCACGCGATCACAGGCATCGTCCGCGCCACGTGGCCGAGATAGCCGGAAGACATTGCATCGCTCATTTCACGTCCTGCGGCGATGCATCGGCGGGACGGGCGGCGTCGCTCGCATGCGCCGGCTGTGCCGCCGCCGCTTGTGTCGCTTGCGCCGCTTGTGTCACTTGCGTCACTTGCCCCGCTTGCGCCGCTTGCGTGGTGAGTCCCTCCGCATCGACGACCCAGCCGCCGCCCATCGCCTTGTACAGATTCACATACGACACCAGCACGCCCGCCTGCGTCTGCGTCTGGCTCAGTTGCGCATTGAAGAGGCTGCGCTCGGCATCGAGCACTTCGATATAGCTCGTGTAGCCGCCCTCGTAGCGCAGCCGCGCAAAGTGCGCGTAACTCGCGAGCGCATCGACCTGACGTCCCTGCACCTCGAACTGCTCGCGCAGTTTCTGCGCTGAAATCAACGCGTCGTCCACTTCCTGGAACGCGACCTGGATCGCCTTGCGATACGAGTACAGCGCCTGCTGCTGCACCGCTTCGGCCTGCTTCACCTGGCCCGTGATCGCGCCGCCCGTGAAGATCGGCTGCGCGACCGAGCCGGCGAACGACCACACGCGCGTCGGCCCCGTAAAGAGTTTCGAGAACTGGCCGCTTTGCGTGCCGAACAGGCCCGTCAGCGAAATCTGCGGGAAGTACAGCGCCTTGGCTGCGCCGATCTGCGCGTTCGCCGCGATCAGGTCCTGCTCGGCCTGGCGCAGGTCGGGGCGCCGCTCGAGCAGATCCGACGGCAGCCCCGCAGGCACCGCGGGCGCCACGAGTTCGGCGAGCGCGCGTCCGCGCAGGATGTCGCCCGGATTGCGCCCGAGCAGCACCGACAGCGCGTCTTCCTGCTGCGCGATCTGCGCCTCGATCTGCGGAATCCGCGAGCGCGAGTCCTCGTACTCGGACTGGCTCTGCGCGAGCTCCATCTGCGAAACCTCGCCGCCCTTGAAGCGCAGCTCGAACACGTGCACGGAATCGGCGCGGCTCTCCGTGGTCGCCTTCGCGATCTCCAGTTGCCGGTCGAGGCTGCGCAGATTGATATACGACGACGCCACCGACGACACCAGCGTCAGGATCGTGCCGCGCTTCGCTTCCTCGCTCGAAAGCAGACTTGCGCGCGCGGACTCCGTGAGGCGCCGGTTATGGCCGAACAGGTCGATCTCCCACGACGCCGACAGCGCCGCCGTGTACGTGTTGAACACCGGGTTGTTCACGTTCGCGAGCAGTGGCGAGCCCGTCGGCAGACGCTGGCGCTCGGCGTCGAAGCTCGCGCCGATCTGCGGCAGCAGCGCCGCGCGCGTCGTGACGAACTGGCCGAGGAACTGGTCGACGCGCGCTGCGGCGATCTTCACGTCGTTGTTGTTCGCGAGCGCCGCCGTGATCAGGTCGTTCAGCACGGGATCGTCGAACTGCTTCCACCATTCGGTGTTCGCCACATCCGACGCGTAGTTGTCGGGGAAGCGATACGTCGCCGGCACGTCGAGTTGCGGGCGCGAGTAGTTCGGCCCGAGCAGGCAGCCGCTCAGCGCGAACGTGCACAGCACGCACGCGAGCGCGCTGGCGACGGGCATAGGCGAAGCGCGGCGCAAGCGACGCACGCGAAGCGGAGGAAGCGGAACGCGGCGCATGTCAGTCGCCCTCGCGTGGAGCGGACGGCGTGATCGTCGGTCCGCCCGTGCCCGCCGGTCCCGGCACGGAAGGCGGTACCGTCTTCGAAGAAGGCTGTACTTCAGGCGAAGAAGGCGGCGTCTCCCCCTTCTTCTTGCCGCTCTTCTCCGACATCGTTTCGAGCGCCCAGAAGAACATCGGGATGAAGAACACGGCAATCGCCGTCGCGCCCAGCATCCCGCCGATCACGCCCGTGCCGATCGAGTGGCGGCTGTTGGCCGATGCACCCGTCGCGATCGCGAGCGGCACGCAGCCGAGAATGAACGCGAGCGAGGTCATCACGATCGGGCGCAGCCGCTCCTCGGCCGCCGTCATCGTCGCGTCGAACACGGACTTGCCCGCCTCGCGGTTGATCACCGCGAACTCGAAGATCAGGATCGCGTTCTTCGCCGCGAGCGCCACCAGCATCGTCAGGCCGATCTGGAAGTACACGTCGTTGTTGAGCCCGCGCAGCATGATCGCGAGCAGCGCGCCGAAGAGCGCGAACGGCACCGCCATCAGCACGCCGAACGGCAGGCTCCACTTTTCGTACTGCGCCGCGAGGATCAGGAACACCATGATCAGCCCGAACACGAACACGAGCCCCGACGTTCCGCCCGACTGCTTCGCCTCGAACGCCTCGCCGCTCCACGCGATGCCGTAGTCCGATGGCATCGACGCAGCGAGTTCCTCGAGCGCGCTGATCACCTGGCCCGACGCATAGCCGGGCGCCGCGTTCGCGGTGATCTTCACGGCCGGGAAGTTGTTGAAGCGCGTGATCAGATCCGGGCCCGTCACGTAGTGCGAAGTCACGACCGACTTGAGCGGCACCATGCTGCCCGTCTTGCTGCGCACGAAGATCTGCGTGAGGTCCTCGGGCTTCAGCCGATACGACGGCTCGGCCTGCAGGATCACCTGCCACAGGCGGCTCGAACGGTTGAACTGCGACACGTACAGCGAGCCGAACATCGTCTGCATCGCGCTGTAGACATCCTCGACAGGCACGCCCAGCGTTTCGGCCTTGTCGCGGTCGACGTCCACGAGCAGTTGCTGCGAGTCCGCGTTGAAGGTCGACGTGACGCCCGTCAGCTCGGGACGCTGCTTGGCCCTCGCGACGAAATCGTTGACGACGGCGGCGAACTGCGCGATGGTCGCGTCGCCCTTGCTCTGAATCCACATCTCGGTGCCGCCCGTGGTGCCGAGACCTGGGATCGACGGCGGATTCAGCGGCACGACGATGCCCTCGCGGACCTGCGACAGCGCCTTGTATGCGTCGACGAGCACGGCGCGCGCATTCTGCGTGCGGATATTGTCCGACTTGTAGCGCTCGTCGAAACTCTTGAAGCCCACGAAGAAGGTCGACGAGTTGTTCTTGTTCTGGCTGTCGAGAATGCTGAAGCCATCGACGGTCGTGATGCTGCCGACGGCGGGCTGCTTCATGAAGTACTCGGACACGCGGTCCGACACCTGGCCCGTGCGGTCCAGCGACGCCGCATCGGGCATGATCACGGCGCCCAGCAGATAGCCCTGGTCCTCGGGCGGCAGGAACGCGGTCGGGATCGAGCGCATCATCATGACGGACAGCGCGATCATGCCGGCAAAGAGCAGCAGCGCGATCACGAAGCGCTTGATGATGACGCGCACCGCACGCGTGTAGCCCGCCGTCATCCGCGCGAACTGGTTGTCGAACCAGCGGAAAAAGCCCTTCTTCTCGTGATGCCCGGGCTTGAGCAGCAGCGATGCGAGCGCGGGCGACAGCGTGAGCGCGACGATGCCCGAGATCACCACCGAAATCGCGATCGTGATCGCGAACTGCTTGTACATCTGCCCGGTGATGCCGCCGAGAAACGCCACGGGCACGAACACCGCGCACAGCACGAGCACGATCGCGACCACGGGGCCCGCCACTTCGTCCATCGCCTGCTTGGCGGCCGTCTTCGGATCGAGCTTGTGCACCGTCATGTTGCGCTCGACGTTCTCGATCACGACGATCGCGTCGTCCACCACGATACCGATTGCGAGCACCATGCCGAACAGCGTGAGCATGTTGATCGAGAAGCCGAGCGCCTCCATCCCCATGAACGTGCCGACGATCGACACGGGCACGGCCAGCACCGGGATCAGCGTCGCGCGCAGGCTCTGCAGGAACACGAACACGACGATCACCACCAGCACGACGGCCTCGAAGAACGTGTGCACCACGTCCGAGATCGACGCCCGCGTGAACTCGGTGGTGTCCATCGCGATCTCGTAGTCGATGCCCTCGGGGAACGACTTCTTCATCTCGGCGAGCGACGCGCGCACCTGCTTTGACACGTCGAGCGCGTTGGCGCCCGGCTGCTGGTAGACGGCGAGCACGGTGGCGGGCTTGCCCTGGAAGCGGCTGCGGATCGAATAGTCCTTCTGGCCGAGCTCGGCGCGCCCGATGTCCTTCAGGCGCACGATCGCCGCGCCCCCGCTCTGCGCGCGGATGATGATGTTCTCGAACTCGCCCGGCTCGGTGAGCCGTCCCGATGTGGTCACCGCGAACGACTGCTCGACGGGGTTGCCCGTCGGCGACTGGCCGAGGCGCCCGACCGCGAACTGCTGGTTCTGGTTGGCGACGGCGCGCTGCACGTCGGCGGCCGTGATGCCTAGCTGCGCCATGCGGTCGGGGCGCAGCCAGATGCGCATCGCGTAGTCGGGCGTGCCGAAGATGCTCGACTGGTTCGCGCCGGGTATGCGCTTGAGCGCATCGAGCACGTAGACGTTCGCGTAGTTCGCGATGTAGGTCGCGTCGTAGCGCTCGGTGGGCGAGTAGATCGCGATCACCATCATGAAGGCCTGCGACTTCTTCTGCACCTGCACGCCCTGCGCCGTCACCGACTGCGGCAGCTGCGGCAGCGCGAGATTCACGCGGTTCTGCACGTCGACCTGCGCGAGCTCGGGGTTCGTGCCGATCTGGAAGTACGCGTTGATCGTCAGGTTGCCCGTCGACGAGCTCGACGAGCTCATGTAGATCATGTTGTCCGCGCCGTTGACCTGCTGCTCGATCGGCGCGGCGACGTTGTTGGCGACCACGTCGGCGCTCGCGCCCGGATAGGTCGCGGAGATCGTGATCTGCGGCGGCGTGATGTCGGGGTACTGCGCGGTCGGCAGCGCGAGCATTGTCAGCGCGCCGCCCAGCGTGATGACGATCGAGATGACCGAGGCGAAGATCGGACGGTCGATGCAGAAGTGAGAGATGTTCATCGGATCGGTTGCGCCGGACGGCGTCGGGTCGTCATCGGATCAGGGACTCGTGCTGCTGCTCGTTCCGCTGCTGCCGGGATGCGCCTGCGTTTGTAGTTGCGTTTGCGGTTGCGCTTGTGTTTGTGCTTGCGCCAGCGTCGATGCCGGTGCCGACGCCGCCGCAGCAGGCGCGGATGCGGGCGCTGGAGCGCCTGGCGCAGCCGGCGCGCTCACCACCTTGATCGTCGCATCCGACGACACGCGGATCGCGCCGTCGACCACCACGCGCTCGCCCGGCTTCAGCCCTTCATTGACGAACCAGTCGTCACCGTGCCAGTCGCCGACATCGATCACACGCTGATGCGGGTTCCCGTTCTGGTCGAGCACCCACACGAAGTGGCTCTTCGCGCCCTGCAGCACCGCGCGCTGCGGCACGAGAATCGCGTTGGGCCGCACGGCGCCCGACACCTTCGCACGCACGAACTGGCCGGGCTTGAGCGTGCCGTTGGGATTCCCGAACACGGCGCGCACGAGGAAGGTGCCCGTCTCCTGGCTGAACGCGGGGTTCGTGAAGTCGATGCGCCCCTGCTGCGGATAGATCGAGCCGTCGGCGAGTATCACCGTCACGTCGAACTCGTTGTCGGGCGGAAAGCGCAGCAGGCCCTTCGTGACCTGCTCGCGATAGCGCAGCAGCTCGTTCTCCGAGATGCTGAAGTTCACCCACATCGGATCGAGCTGATAGACGTAGGTGAGCAGCCCCGACTGCGTGGGCGTCACATAGCTGCCGTCCTGCACGCGCGCGAAGCTGGAAAGGCCCTTGAGCGGCGAGCGGATCGTCGTGTAGCTCAGGTTCAGCTCGGCCGTCTGCACTTCGCCCTGCGCGGCGATCACGGCGGCTTCGGCCTGCTTCTCGTTGCCCGTCGCATCGTCGAGGTCCTTCTTGCTCAACGCGTTCTGCGCGGCGAGCGGGACCACGCGCGCGAGGTTCTGCTTGGTCACGAGCAGTCGCGCCTGCTGCTGCGCGAGCGCGCCCTTGGCCGTTTGCAGCGCGGCCTCGAACGGCTTGCGATCCATCACGAACAGCACCTGGCCGGGCTGAACGAGCGCGCCTTCCGTGTACATGCGCCTCTCGAGAAAGCCCTCGACGCGCGCGCGGATCTCGACCTCGCGCGAGCTTTGCGTCTGCGCGGTGAATTCGAATGCGACGGGTGTTTCCTTTTGCGCGACCGTGACCACCGTCACCTCGACGGGCGGACGGGCCGCCTCCGCGGGGGCCTTCTTGCAGGCGTTGAGGGAAAGGGAAAGGACGCACACGAGCGCCGACGCCAGCGCGAGACGCGGCATCATGCGGCCCGCGCGCCGCACGGCGGCTGAGTCCGCCCCGAACAACGCAACTTGCGATCGACAGTTCATCGTGGCCCCCTTCGATCGCCGCGTCATTGCACCGTATATCCGCGTCCGTTCATGCATGCTGCAAGCGCGCGGTTCCATGTCGCCATCTGCTGCGATGTCTGCTGTTGAGCGGCCTGCTGCTGCTCCTGCGCGGCGGCCGCCTGGCGGCGCTGCCGCGAACCGCCCACCACCGTGCCCGCGATTGCACCCGCTGCCGCGCCCTTGCCGGCGTCGCCCGCGATCGCGCCGATCGCCGCGCCCGTCGCCGCGCCGCCTGCCGCGCCGCGCAAGCGCTGTCCCGACTGCTGGGGCGGCGGCGGCTGGTTCGCCGCGTTCTGCGCGAGCACGGCGGGATTGACACCCGTGTTCTGCGTCACCCAGCTCTGGCATTGCGACATGTCGTTAGCCTGCTTCTGCTGGCTCTGGCCCTTGGCCGGGTAGAAGATCGGCTGCTGGGCCGATGCAACGTCTGCCAGCAGCAACGCGGCAAGCATCCATGTGACAGGAAGCGCCTGTTTCATGATCAATCTCCCCAAGTCGATACGTTTGCCCGTCGTACCCGTTGCTCGCGCATCGCGCGGCGGGCGAATCCAGATGCGCCAGTCGGCCTGGCAACTCCAATGCAATGAAGTGTGGAATCCGGCCATGGCAAAGACAATTGGACCTTGGTCCAATACCCTTTTTTGGCCGCGCGGACCTCGCACGCAAGCGTTCGACGCCCTTCGTTCGCGCGACGAGAAATGTCATAGCGGCGCAGCGATGCCGAGCACGGCACACACTGTCCTGATGAAAAGCACGTCGTTGAATGGCTTGCGCAAATAGGCCCTCGCACCCGCCGCAAGCGCGGCTTCGCGCACGCCCGCGTCGTCGTGGGCGGTGATGAAAATGACGGGCACGGTGCTGCCCGCCAGCCGGCGCTGGACCTCGATCCCGTTGGAGCCGGGCATCTGCACGTCGAGTATCACGCAGTGGGGGCGATACGCAGGCGTGGCCGACAGCACGTCGAGAAACTCATCGCCACTCGCGTACGTGTCGGCCGCAATCCCGACGGAGCGCAACAGGCGCTTGATCGCCCTGCCCACCGACGCATCGTCGTCCACGACGACGACGAATGGTTTGTCTGTGCCCATTCTGAATAGTCCATTGACCGGCCGCGCGCACACAGCGATGCGTGAACGCTTCAGCAATAGACTATGAGACTGCGGGCGCCCGTGGTATTGGACCTTGGTCCCGTATCCGCTCGCGCGTGGCCTCGCGCGCAACATGGGGTGCGCTCGTATGCGGTGCCTGCGAACTGAAGGGATTGCGTGTGACACTCGCAACGGCGATCTTGTCGGCGATGCGCACAAGCTCGGCGAGCGAACTGACTTCCATCTTCTGCATCACGCGCGCGCGATGCGCCTTCACGGTCTTCTCGACGGTGCCGAGTTCGCACGCAACCTGCTTGTTCAGACGGCCGAGCACGATGAGATTCATCACTTCGCGCTCGCGCACCGTCAGACGCCCGACGCGGCTGAGCAGCACTTCGAGCTCGTGCATCGCGTTCGAGACTTGCACCGAATGCGCGAGCGCCTGTTCGATCGCACGCAACAGGTCGTCGTCGCGCACGGGCTTGGTGAGGAAATCGGTCGCGCCCGCCTTGATTGCGCCGACCGTCATCGCGATGTCGCCGTGTCCCGTCAGAAAGATGATGGGCAAACGCTCATCGAGTTCGCGCTGCAATTCGAGTCCGCTCAGATCGGGCAACTGCACGTCGAGGACCACGCAGGCGGGCGCATGCCCGGCGCACGCATGATCGAGAAAGTCGCGCGCCGAGCCGTACGCCTCGACGCCGTAGCCGGCGGATTTGACGAGACGCGTCAGCGCGCGGCGCACCGACGGGTCGTCGTCGACGATATAGACGAGTGCGGCCGCTTGCGTCGCGACATCGCTCATCGTGTCGTTCGTGCCGTTCATGTCGCTCATGACGCCGCCTGCGCAGCGCCCGCGTTGCATGCGTCTCGCGATGCGGGCAACGCGATATAGAACGTCACGCCCTGATCCGGATTGGTCTCGGCCCACAAGCGGCCGCCGTGCATCTGCACGATCGAGCGGCTGATCGACAGACCGAGCCCCAGCCCCTGCGGCTTCGACGTGACGAACGGCTTGAAGATGCATTCGAGCTTGTCGGCCGTCAGTCCATGTCCCCGGTCTCGCACGGCAATGCGCACCATGCCTTCGCGATCGGGTTGCGCAAAGAGCGCAACCACGCGGCTGGGCGCGTCGCACTCGCTGACGGCATCGAACGCGTTGAGCAGCAGATTCAGCAGCACCTGCTGGAGTTGCACCTTGTCGCCGCGCACGGGCGGCAGTCCGTCGTCGATAACATGCGACACATGGATGCCGCGCGCGACGGCATCGCTATGCACGAGCAACGCCACATCGCGCAGCAATCCGCCGGCATCGAGATTCGCGAGTTGCTGTTGCTCCTCCTTCTTCACGAAGGCGCGCATCCGGCGTATCACTTCGCTTGCGCGGCCGCTGTCGTCGACGATGTCCTTGAGGATGTCGCGCACTTCGGCAAGGTCGATCGGCTCCTTATCCATGAAGCGCTGCGCGGCCTGGCCGTTGCTGAGGATAGCCGTCAGCGGCTGGTTCAGTTCGTGCGCGAGCGACGCGGCAAGCTCGCCCATCATCGAGACGCGCGTCAGATGCGCAAGCTCCCGGCGATTGCGTTCGAGTTCGAAGCGCTCGGTCATATCGGTGATGAACGCGACGGTCGCGACGCGTCCTTCGTAACGGATCGTGCTCGTCGCGATCTCGACGGGGAACTCGCTGCCGTCGCGGCGACGCGCGCGCAGATTGCGCGTGGCGGTCACGGCCGGCCCGCTCACGTTCTGCGACGCGCCCGTGCCCGCGCAGCGCTCCTGCGACAGCGCCGGCGCGACGAGGCCGACACACGCGCCGCTCAGCACGCCGCGCCGATAGTCGAAAAGCCACTCGGCCTGCGCGTTGGCGAGCACGATCACGCCATGCTCGTCGAAGACGACGGACGCGACGGGCAAACATTCGAACACGTCGGCAAGCTCCGTCATCGTGCCGGGCTGCCGACGCGTGACGGCAAAGAGACCGGCGGCGCCGCGCGTCGGCCGCAAGTGCGCAACAGCATCCGTCACGCGATGAAGCATCGGCACGACAGACGTGCCATTGCGCGTATGCGCGAACACCCCCTCGCGAGCGGAAGCGACCCGTCGCGGATGAAGCGACCACCAGATGACGATTGCAGCCACCGCGACCGTGACAGCAGAAATGGCGATGTGCATGGCTTACCGTTCCTCAAGACGTTTGCACCTGAAAAGCCGCGGCAAGTGCGAACGTCTTCGTTGTTGTGCGCGATGCAACGGGTGCGACGGCGCTGGAATCGGGCGCGCGACGACTCACCTTCACGAATAGAGCTGCGACTACGTGCTACTAATGCATTCCGTCGTTGAATGAATGCAATGACATGAAGCAAAAAGAGAATCGGACTACAGCGATTGCTTCATATGAATCTTCATATGGACCGCAAAATATTCCGCAAAGCTATTCCGTGAATAATTGCGATTAATTTTTTACTTGTTCGCCTGGCTCTGGGCGGAAAAAAGTGCAACTTCATCCTATGCAGAAAGCGCACCTTAGTAAAGCGCAGATCAGCGAATCAACGAGAAATAAGCCTTGCTTTATTTGGCGTCTGACGAAGCCATTTATCGAAGCACTGAATTCGAATATTTTTGAAACCGGAAACGATTTAAAGCGGGGGTTTGATGCGCGATCCGAAACGGCTAATCGTTTTATTTCGTATTTCGGACCGCTGAGCGGATAGAGGATGGTGAATGCACTCGCTCTACGTTATGCGAAATCGGATGGCCCCGGCGGAGGCACGCCTTGGGTTCGTCATCGTGGACTCCAATTGCGACGCAATGACCATACCCGTTTTTTGTGCGGATGCGGCGGCGTATCGCGCGAACCATCCGCATTAGAAGGCTTCGCGCGATGTGCGGACGAACATATGTCGGAACCGCTTCACCGGAATATTGAAAAGGAAAATTTAAGGACGGGCCAGCTACGCGCTTGTATTTGCGAATTGCGAAGGCCGATGGTGCCCTGATGATTGCGTGACCGTCATATGCACGCGGATCGATGCATAAATCGACGCACAAACGAAAACAGGCCCCGAAGGGCCTGTATCGCTTTGCATCTTGGCGGAAAGGGTGGGATTCGAACCCACGATACGGTATAACCGTATACCGGATTTCGAGTCCGGCGCATTCGACCTCTCTGCCACCTTTCCTGATTCTTTGACTTCCCACCAAGGTGGTCTTGTCTGCTTTACATCAACTTCACACTAAGCGGGTCGCTGCTTGTGTGAGACGAAGATTATAGAACACCTGTTTTTGAATTCCAAGTCCTTTTTCGCAGAAAGTTGAAAAAGGACCTGGACGACTGGGCAAGCCCGGTTCGCTCAGCGCGCCGCCGTCGCTTCCAGGCGCTCGATGCCGCCCAGATACGGACGCAGTGCCACCGGCACAGTCACCGAGCCATCGGCGTTCTGGAAGTTCTCCAGCACGGCGACGAGCGTGCGGCCCACGGCCAGCCCCGATCCGTTAAGCGTATGCACGAGTTCCGGCTTGCCCTGCGGGTTGCGATAGCGCGCGTGCATCCGTCGCGCCTGGAACGACTCGGTATTCGAGCAGCTCGAAATTTCGCGATACGTGTTCTGCGCGGGCAGCCACACTTCGAGGTCGTACGTCTTCGAAGCCGAGAAGCCCATGTCGCCCGTGCACAGCGTGATCACGCGATACGGCAGTTCGAGCTTCTGCAGAATCGTCTCCGCGTGCATAACCATCTGCTCCAGCGCGTCATACGACGTTTCCGGAGAAACGATCTGCACCATCTCGACCTTGTCGAACTGATGCTGGCGAATCATGCCGCGCGTGTCGCGGCCATACGAACCCGCTTCCGAGCGGAAGCACGGCGAATGCGCCGTCAGCTTGATCGGCAGCTCGCTCGCGTCGACGATGCTCTCGCGCACCGTATTCGTCAGCGAGATTTCGGACGTCGAGATCAGATACTGTGTGACCGTGTTTTCGCCGCCGCCCTTTTCGACGCGAAACATGTCGTCGGCGAATTTCGGCAACTGGCCCGTACCGAGCAGGATTTCGGGATTGACGATGTACGGCGTATAGATTTCCGTGTAGCCGTGCTGCTGCGTATGCGTGTCGATCATGAACTGCGCGAGCGCGCGATGCAGGCGCGCAATCTGTCCGCGCAGCATCGTGAAACGCGCGCCGGAGAGCTTCGCGCCCATTTCGAAGTCCAGACCGAGCGGCGTGCCGACGTCGACGTGATCCTTCACCTCGAAGTCGAACTGCCGCGGCGTGCCCCAGCGGCGCACTTCGACATTTTGCGTTTCGTCGTTGCCGACGGGAACGCTCTCATGCGGCAGATTCGGCACGCCGAGCAGCAGATCGGACAAGCGCTTCTGGGTCACTTCCAGCTGGACCGCCGACGCCTTCATCTCGTCGCCGATACCGCCCACTTCGGTCATCACCGCTGAAGTGTCTTCGCCGCGCCCTTTCATCGCGCCGATCTGCTTCGACAGACTGTTGCGCTTCGCCTGGAGCTCTTCGGTACGGGTCTGGATCGCGCGGCGTTCGGCTTCGAGCGAGGAGAAAGCCGCGACGTCGAGGTTAAAGCCGCGATCGGCGAGGCGTTTCGCGACGCCGTCGATATCTTTGCGCAGCAGCTGGATGTCAAGCATGGGATGGGGCAACAGTTCGTTGTGTGAATGGGCGATTTTAGCGCACCGGCGTGGGTCGCCGGCGGCGTTGTCGGCTCTGGCGCAAAGCGCGCTTGATCAACTCTTCTTCCTGTTCTCGCTGCGCCATTGCGCATCGAGTTCGGCAAGGCGCGTGAGCTTCTCGCCGATCTTGCCTTCGAGCCCGCGCGGCGTCGGCTGATACCAATGCGGCTCGCGCATGCCATCGGGCAGATAGGTTTCGCCTGCCGCGTACGCGTCCGGTTCGTCGTGCGCGTAGCGGTACTCGTGGCCGTAGCCGAGTTCCTTCATCAGCTTCGTCGGCGCGTTGCGCAGGTGGATCGGCACCGCGCGCGACTGGTCCTTGCCGACGAAACCGCGCGCCGCGTTGTACGCGTTGTAGCCCGCGTTCGACTTCGGCGCGACGGCCAGATAGATCACGGCCTGCGCGAGCGCGAGTTCGCCTTCGGGCGTGCCGAGGCGCTCGTAGGTTTCGGCGGCGTCGAGCGCGATGCGCGCGGCGCGCGGATCGGCGAGGCCGATGTCCTCCCACGCCATGCGCACGATGCGCCGCGACAGATAGCGCGGGTCCGCGCCGCCGTCGAGCATGCGGCAGAACCAGTACAGCGCGCCGTCGGGATTGCTGCCGCGGACCGACTTGTGAAGCGCGCTGATCTGGTCGTAGAACGCGTCGCCGCCCTTGTCGAAGCGCCGCAGGTTTTCGGCGAGCGCGCTCGCGAGCAGTTCGCCGTCGATCTCCGTCTTGTTCTGCCGGGCCGCCGCGCGCGCGACGATTTCCATGTTGTTCAGCAGCTTGCGGCCGTCACCATCTGCCGAACCGATCAGCGCGTCGCGCGCCTCGTCGGTAAACGTGAAGCCGCCCAGTTCCTGTTGCGCGCGGTCCAGCAGTTCGCGCTGCTCGTCAGTATCAAGGCTCTTGAGCACGTAGACGGCCGCCCGCGACAGCAACGCGCTGTTCACCTCGAACGACGGGTTCTCCGTGGTCGCGCCGACGAACACGAACAGCCCCGACTCCACATGCGGCAAGAACGCGTCTTGCTGGCTCTTGTTGAAGCGATGCACTTCGTCGACGAACACGAGCGTCTGGTGGCCGTTCGCGCGATGAATTTGTGCCGTCTCGACGGCTTCGCGGATGTCTTTCACGCCCGAGAGCACCGCCGACAGCGCGATGAACTCCGCATCGAACGCGTCGGCCATCAGGCGCGCGAGCGTCGTCTTGCCGACGCCCGGCGGGCCCCAGAGGATCATCGAGTGCGCCTCGCCGGACTCGAACGCGACGCGCAGCGGCTTGTTCGGGCCCAGCAGATGCTTTTGCCCGATGACTTCGTCGATGCTGCGCGGCCGTAGGCGCTCGGCGAGGGGAACGTTGGCGCGGGTTTCTTCAAACATGGCGTTTTGGGGATAATCTCGGCTTTTCGGGTATAAACGGTCGCGATGCACCACATGCACTGATGGGACACGCGACGATCTGCCCCTGAACGGCATGCAACCGCGTCAAGCCGGCCCACGGGCGAACGGCGGCGCATGCAGAGTTGTGCATTATGACAGCCGCAGCGCGGCAAGGCCGGCGGCAAACGTCATAGGCGTTTTCTGATAGGCGGGCCGCAATGCGCGTACCGTGACGGAACACGGCCGCAACGACGACGCCCCGACAACAACAGACAGGAAAGAGATTCGATGGCTCAAGATTCAATGACCGGCGAGGCCGGTTCGACTTACGCGCCGCTCAAGCCGGTGCCGGATTCGCGCCGCGCGTTCAGGACGGGCGACGCATTCGCGCTGTGGTTTTCGCTCGGCATCGGCCTGCTGGTCGCGCAGGCCGGCGCGCTGCTCGTGCCCGGGCTGTCGCTGCCGCACGCGCTGCTGGCGATCGCAATCGGCAGCGTGATCGGCGTCGTGCTGCTCGCGCTCGCGGGCGTGATCGGCACGGATACGGGGCTCGCGGCGATGTCATCGCTGCGTCCGACGCTCGGCGTGCGCGGCGCGTCGATTCCCGCCGTGCTGAATATGATCCAGCTGGTCGGCTGGGGCGCGTTCGAAGTGATCGTGATGCGCGATTCCGCCGACGCGCTGTCGAAGCAGGCCTTCGGCTTTTCGGCGCCGCTGATCTGGACGCTGATCTTCGGCGTGCTCGCGACGTTGCTCGCGATCAGCGGCCCGCTGTCGTTCGTGCGGCGCTTTCTGCGCACGTGGGGCATCTGGCTGCTGCTCGCGGGCGCCGCGTGGCTGACCTGGGCCGTGCTGGCGCAGCACGAAGTGGGCACGCTGATGCATCGTCCGGGCAATGGCGAAATGTCGTTTGGCGGCGCCGTCGATCTCGTCGTCGCGATGCCGCTGTCGTGGCTGCCGCTGATCGCCGACTACACGCGTTTCGGCCGAAAGGCGGGCGAGACGTTCCGCGGCACGATCTTCGGCTTCGGCATTGCGAACGTGTGGTTCTACGCGCTCGGCGCGGTGTACGGGCTCGCCGCGGGCGGCGGCGATGCGCTGCTGACGACGGCGCTCGCGCAAGCAGGCGGCGGCCTCGCGCTGCTGCTGGTGCTGATCGACGAAATCGACAACGCGTTTGCCGACGTGCACTCGGCGGCCGTATCGACGGGCACTTTCTGGACGCGCGCGAGCGTGCCGCTGTTGTCCGCCGGGTTCGGTGCGCTGTGCACGCTGATCGCGCTCGCCGTGCCGATGGCGAAGTATCAGAACTTCCTGTTGCTGATCGGTTCGGTGTTCGCGCCGCTGTTCGGCGTGGTGCTGGCCGATCACTTCATCGTGCGCCGGCGCCGCATCGACGCAGACTCGCTCGCCGATACGCAAGGCCGCTATGGCTTCTCGGGCGGCTGGCACGTGAGCGCGTTCGTCGCGTGGGCGATCGGCATTGCCGCGTATCAGGCGATCAATCAGTGGCTGCCGAACCTCGGCGCGACGCTGCCTGCGCTGGCGATCGGCGGGCTGTGCTATCTGGCGTTCGTGTCGGCGCGCAAGCAGGCTTACGCGTAGGCCATATTCATTTGATCAACAAGCCGGCGCGCGTTGACGCGCCGACCACGCTTCGAGCGCGAGCTTCACGCGCTCGATCACCTCGCCCCACTCGCCGGGCTGCCGCTGATGAAAGAGACGCGTGCGCGGATACCACGGCGTATCGTCGCGATCATGCAGCCAGCGCCAGCAGCCGTCGTAGCGCGACAGAATCCACACGGGCCTGTCGAGCGCGCCCGCCAGATGCGCGATCGACGTATCGACGGTAATCACAAGATCGAGTTGCTCGACGATCGCGGCCGTGTCGGCGAATTCGTGCACGTCGTGCATCGGATCGAATGGACGGAGTTCAGCTGGCAACGTATCGATTTGCGGTTGCGTCGACGCGCCCTTTTGCAGACTGACGAACGTGACGCCGGGCACGCACAACAATGGCAGATAGGCGCGCGCGTCGAGCGAGCGGCGGCGATCGACCGCGTTAATCGCCGGTTGATCGGAGCGCGGATCGCCAGCCCAGACGAGCCCCACCCTGAACTTGCCAGCGGGCAGCCTGCCTTTCCATCTGGCCGCGCGCGGCGGCGGCACCCGCAGATAAGGCGTCGCGCCGGGAATGCTCGCGAGCGTGGTGTGCAAGCGGTGCGGCAGGCTCATCGTCAAGCACGCAAAGTCGTGCGGCGGAATTTCATGCTCGCCGTCGAGCGGAATGCATTCGTCCACGCCTTCGATGGTTTCGAACAGACTCTGCAACACAGGCGAACACGCGACGCTCAGCTTCGCGAGACCTCGCGCCTTGAGCATCGGCAGATAGCGGCAGAACTGGAGGCTGTCGCCGTGCCCCTGCTCTGGCCACACCAGCAGCGACTTGCCCGCGAGCGGCTCGCCGCGCCACATCGGGAAATCGACGGGCGGCGGCGCGACCTTGCGCTGCGGCCACGCGGGATCATAGCGAGCTTCGAACAGGGCCCATCCCTCTTCCAGACGTCCGACGGTGAGCAGCAGATGTGCGAGGTTGATCTTCACCTCGAAGTAGTCCGGACGCAGTGCGAGCGCCTGTCGGTACGAGGCTTCCGCTTTGGCGAAACGCCGTTGCGTCTTGAGCACCACGCCCAGATTGAAACGCGCCTTGACCTCGTGCGGATGGGCGGCAAGTGCGTTCCTGTACGCCGCCTCGGCTTCGGGCGGGCGCATCTGGTCCTGATACAGCACGCCCAGGTTGACGTAGGTATCGCCGTCGTGGGGCTGAAGCTCGATAGCGCGCAGATAGGAGGATTCCGCTTCATCCGGATGGCCGAGTTGCGCAAAGAGCCGCCCGAGATTCACGTATGCGCCCGCATGGTCCGGCGCGATGGACAGTGCCTGCCGATAGCACGCCTCGGCTTCCATCGGGCGGCCCAGTTCCTTGAGCACGACGCCCAGATTGTTGTGCGCGTCGCAGTAATCGGGCCTCGTGTCGATCGCGCGTCGCCAGTACGTCTCCGCATCGTGCAGATGTCCGATCGACAGATGGCACGCGGCGGCCAGATTGAGAACCTGCGCATCGACCGGCTGTGCATGCAGCAGCGGCTCGATCAGCGCCAGCGCTTCGTCGAAACGGTCTTTGCCATACAAAGACACGGCGGCTGAATAACGGTCGATGGCGGGGTCGAGATTCTGCAAATCGCCGTACATGACTTGATCCTGGGAGATGGTTTCGGAAGGAGTGCGAGAGCATTCGAAGCGGGCCGGCGCGCTCTCTTTATGATTTATCCAAGAATTACGGTCGGATGCGCGCCAAAACCGGTGTAGCGTAGCGACGCGGGGGACGCGTCTCTAGCTCACATTTCTGAAAATGCTGTCTTCGCGTCGCCGCGCGATGGCAGCAGAAACGACAACGCCCATAACGGACGTCATGGGCGTTCTATCGACGATCTTCGGAACCGTCTCGTTGCCGACGGCGCGTTTCAGCCGCCGCCGGCATGTACTACGGCTATCGCGTCGCTGGCCGATACTCGACACCCGGCAGCACGCACAGCATTTCGAACGCGAGATTGGCGCCGAGCAGCGCCGTCGTACCGAACGGATCGTACGGCGGCGCGACTTCCACCAGATCGCAGCCGACGATATTCAGACCATGCGCGCCGCGAATGATCTCGAGCGCCTGCGGCACGGTCAGCCCGGCGATCTCGGGCGTACCCGTGCCCGGCGCGAAAGCGGGATCGATGCCGTCGATATCGAACGTGATGTACACCGGGCCGTCGCCCATCTTCTCGCGCACGCGCGACATCAGCGGCGACAGCGACTGGTTCCAGCACGCCTCCGCCTGCACGACCTCGAAGCCCTGGTCGCGGCACCAGTCGAAGTCTTCGGCCGCGTAGCCCGTTCCGCGCAGCCCGATCTGCACAACGCGCTCGCAATCCAGCAGGCCCTCTTCGACCGCGCGGCGAAACGGCGTGCCGTGCGCGATCTTCTCGCCCATCATCGTGTCGTTGACGTCCGCGTGCGCGTCGACGTGAATCAGACCGACCTTGCCATATTTGCGATGAATCGAGCGCAGGATCGGCAGCGCGATCGTGTGATCGCCGCCTAGCGTGATCGGCTTCGTCCCGTGTTGCAGGATTTCGTCGTAAGCGCGTTCAATGCGGCCGATCGAATCCAGGAGGTTGTACGGATTGATCGCAACGTCGCCGATGTCCGCGACGCGCAGCGAATCGAACGGCGCGGCGCGTGTCGCCATGTTGTACGGGCGCAGCAGTACGGATTCCGCGCGGATCTGGCGCGGGCCGAAGCGCGCACCCGTGCGGTTCGACGTGCCCAGATCGAACGGCACGCCGACAAAACAGGTATCGAGCCCTTGCGGCGACCCGACGTTCGGCAGCCGCATCATCGTGGCGATACCGCCCGCGCGCGGCATCGCGTTGCCCGACAGCGGCTGCGGCCGCTCGGTGAGGTCCGGGGAAACGAAATTCGAGGAAGTATTCATCGTAGTTCGCCAATGGCAAGCACAGCGTCTCAATAAAGCGAGGAATCCAGACGTCGCAAAGCGCGCGACGCCGGAGCATTTCTCATTTTTGTGCGCTTCCGGCGGACATAAAATGCCGACGAAATAAACTTCACATTGATCGGCATCGATGTATCCTGCCGCATGTTCTCCCAACTGACCGATCTCGATCTGCGCCTGATCCGCGTGTTCCTCGCCATCGTGGACGCGGGCGGCGTTTCGCCTGCTCAGGCTACATTGAACATAGGCCAGTCGACGATCAGTACCCAGCTATCGACACTGGAAACGCGACTCGGCTACCGCCTGTGCGAACGCGGCCGCAGCGGATTTAGCCTGACCGCGCGAGGCGAGCAGTTCGTCGACGCGGCGCGCACGCTGCTTTTCGCCGTCGATGCGTTCGGCGTGCAAGCGCGCAACGTCGGCCGGAAGCTGGTGGGCACGCTAGGAATCGGGATGATCGGTCATACGCCAGTGTCGGAAAGCGCGCGGATCAGCGATGCGATTGCGCGCTTCCGTGCACGCGACGAATCCGTGCGATTTTCGATTCTCGTGCGCTCGCCCGGCGAACTCGAAGAGTTGCTGTTGAGCGGTCGGATTCAGATCGGCATCGGATATTTCTGGCATCGCGTGCCGTCGCTTGAGTACACGGAGATCTTTTCCGAGGAACAGCTTGCGTATTGCGCGAAGGGGCATCCGCTGTTCGCTCAAGCGGGCAACGTGACGCCGGCGCAAGCCGCGCAGCACGAATGGGCGTGGCGCAGCTATCCGCTGCCAGAGGCCGAAGCATCGACGACGCCGGGCAACGTCACTGCCGTCGCCGACAACATGGAAGCCGTCGCGATGCTCGTGCTGTCAGGTCATCACCTCGGCTATCTGCCGGGGCACTTTGCCGCGCCGTATGTGAAGGAGGGTTTGCTCGCCGCGCTAAACCCGCAGCAGATGAGCTACCGCGTCGCGTTTCACATGGTTGCGCGGACGCGGCAGCATCGGACGGACATCGTCGATGCGTTTATCGACGATATGAAGGCCGCGCATCCGGCGCCCGGCCTTCAAGGGTGAACGCGACGTTCAGCCGTTGATCACGTCGGCGCCCTTCGGCACCGTGAACTTGAATGCGTCGGCGGGCAACGGCGGGTTCTTCTGGATGTTCGAAAATTTCAGCAGCGTCACGTTGCCGAAGACGTCGTGCAGCTCCATCGCCTCGAGATTGCCGTCACGAAAGCCGATGCCGACACGCTGAAACTGCGTATCCTTCGACTTCGGAATCAACTCGAGCCAGTCGATACCCGCCTTCACGCCGGCGTCCTTCAGCGTGAAGTTCTTCTCGAGATCGTTGCTGCCGAACAGGATCGCCGCCGGGCTCGCGCCAAGCGCGCCGCCCAGCTTGCGCACCGTCACCTGGTTCAGGTCCTTGTCATAGACATAGAGCTTGTCGCCGTCGGCCTGCAGCAGTTGCGCGTATGGCTTCTCATACGCCCAGATGAACTTGCCCGGCCGCGCGAACGTGAACGTGCCGCTCGACACCTTGTTCTGCGTCGCGCCTTGCGTCGATAGCACGCCGCTTGCCTGTTGCTGCGCGTTGCTGGGCGCACGCACTTCGGATTGCACGAATTCGCCGCGTGCCGAACGCACTTGCGAGACGAACTGCTTCAGTTGCTCAGTGCCGCTTGCGAATGCATGCGACGCGACGAGCACCGATGCGCCGAAAGCCAGCGTGCGCGTCAGACTGCCAAGACGGGTCTTAGACCCAACGATTTGCAGCATGTTGTTTTCTCCCTTGTGTCGTACAAGCTGGTCGCTTGTATCGGTTCCGATGCGCACGGAATGTGAAACCAAAACAGCGGCCACGCTTCAACGCGTGCCGCTGTCCGTCATCAGTCGCATGAATGAAGCGCCGAGTGTCAGTCCGTTTCGCGCGCGGGTACCAGAATTTCGCGGTTGCCGTTCGACGACATCGCCGACACCAGCCCCGACTGCTCCATCTGTTCGAGCAGACGCGCGGCGCGGTTGTAGCCGATGCGCAGATGCCGCTGCACAAGCGAGATCGACGCGCGGCGGTTCTTGATGACGATTTCGACCGCCTGATCGTACAGAGGGTCGGACTCGCCGCCACCCGCTCCGGTTCCCGCGGCATCCGCGGAACCCTCGTCGCCTTCGCCCGATACGCCGCCTTCCAGCAGCCCTTCGATGTAGTTCGGCTCGCCCTGCTCCTTGAGCTTGTCGACGACGCGATGCACTTCGTCATCGGACACAAACGCGCCGTGCACGCGTATGGGCAGACCGGTGCCCGGCGGCAAATACAGCATGTCGCCCATGCCGAGCAGCGATTCCGCGCCCTGCTGGTCGAGAATGGTGCGCGAGTCGATCTTCGACGACACCTGGAACGCCATCCGCGTCGGCACGTTGGCCTTGATGAGGCCGGTGATGACGTCGACGGACGGACGCTGCGTCGCGAGAATCAGGTGAATGCCCGCCGCGCGTGCCTTCTGTGCGATACGCGCGATCAATTCTTCGACCTTCTTGCCGACCACCATCATCAGGTCAGCCAGTTCGTCGATCACGACGACGATATTCGGCAGACGCGACAGCGGTTCAGGATCGTCCGGGGTCAGGCTGAACGGATTCGGAATCTTGTCTTCGCGCTTCGCCGCTTCGTCGATCTTGTTGTTGAAGCCGGCGAGATTGCGCACGCCGAGCTTGCTCATCAGCTTGTAGCGGCGCTCCATTTCGGCGACGGTCCAGTTCAGCGCGTTGCCGGCCTGGCGCATATCCGTGACGACGGGGCACAGCAGATGCGGAATGCCTTCGTAGACACTCATTTCGAGCATCTTCGGATCGATCAGGATCATTCGCACCTGTTCCGCGCTCGCTTTGTAGAGCAGCGAGAGAATCATCGCATTGATACCGACTGACTTGCCCGACCCCGTCGTACCCGCGACCAGCAGGTGCGGCATCTTCGCGAGGTCCGCGCACACCGGCTTGCCGCCGATGTCCTTGCCGAGACCCATCGTCAGCGGCGAGCCGGCGTCGGCATAAACGGTCGAGCCGAGAATCTCCGACAGCCGCACCGTCTGACGACGCTGGTTCGGCAGTTCGAGCGCCATGTAGTTCTTGCCCGGAATCGTCTCGACGACGCGGATCGACGTGAGCGACAGCGAGCGCGCCAGGTCCTTCGCGAGATTCACGATCTGGCTGCCCTTCACGCCAACAGCCGGCTCGATTTCGTAACGCGTGACTACGGGACCAGGATAAGCGGCGACCACACTTACATCGACGCCGAAGTCCTTCAGCTTCTTCTCAATGAGACGCGACGTGAATTCGAGCGTATCGGCGGAAATGGTTTCCTGCGTTGCGGGCGCGGGATCGAGCAGCGAGATGGCAGGCAACGTCGAATCGCCGGGCAGGCTCTCGAAGAGCGGCACCTGACGTTCTCTTTCGACGCGCTCCGACTTCTCCGGCTTCGTCACAGGCGGCACGATCACGACGGGCTCGTGCTCCTCGGCCTTCACGCGGCTCTGTTCGACCTTGCCTTCGCGCTTCACGGCAGCCGCTTCGCCGAGCTTGCGGTCGCGGCCGGCCTCGCGGCGCAGCTTCGCGAGCGTCACGCCGGAGATGATCGAATCGCCGACCTTCTCGCACACCGACAGCCACGAAAAACGGAAGTACAGCGACAGGCCGATGGCGAGCGCAATCAGCAGCGCCAAAGTGCCGCCCGTGAATCCGAGCGCATGCGACACGCCCTTCGCGACCGCCTCGCCGATCACGCCACCCGGCGCGCGCGGCAACTGCACTTTGAGCGACCACATGCGCAGTGCCTCGATGCCGTCGCAAGCGAGCAACATGAGCGCAAACGCGAACACGTCCGCGAGCCAGCTGTTGTCAAGAGGCGCGTTTTCGTCGGGTTCTTCGTGACGCGTGATGCGCTTGTAGTTCGCCGAGATGCGGCGCGCGAGCAGCACGATCCACCACCAGGCGGAGAGGCCGAAGAGCAGAAGGAGAATGTCGGAGGTCCAGGCGCCGACGCGGCCGGCCCAGTTCGAGATGTGGTCGACCTGCGCCGCGTGTGTCCAGCTCGGGTCGCGGCGGCTGTAGCTGATCAGCGCCATCACGAGGAAAACGCCGAGCGCCAGCTGGAGAATCCAGCGGATTTCGGTGAAAAGGCGCGACATGCGGTGAGGCAATGCCTGCGCGTTCGCGGAATAGGTAGCTTTTGCCATTGAGCCTGTTGCGTGTGCGGCCTGCAGCGGTTTCAGGTGCCGGTTCAGTTGCCCTTCAATTCGCCATCGGGACCGGTTCAGGTGCCGACGGGGTCACTCACATCCTGCCGGCAAGCCGCCTGTCGTTCATCGGCGACTATTGTAAACGCACTGTTGCGCGCAAGGCTGTAAATGACGGTAACGTCGGCCGAACGGCCAGGAATGTCGTAATTCCCATACGCTTTCCGGCGAAATCGACGTGTTTTCGGCCGACTTTCGCACCGACGCCGTTGGCATCGGCTATCGCCTCGATCGCAAAGCTTCATGAAGCAGCCGCTTGCCCTCCCCTTTATAATACGGGGCTGATACCCACCTATCGTGTCAAGCAGGTTTCCCGGCTCGACGCCAGTACCGCCGGTCATTGCAGCCGATGTTCCGCCGCTGACCGACGCTTTTAACGGATTTCGATCATGCCCGCTTCCCCGACCAAACACGCGAAGGTTCTGATTCTCGGTTCCGGCCCTGCCGGTTACACGGCGGCCGTCTATGCGGCGCGCGCCAACCTGTCGCCGGTGCTCGTCACGGGCCTCGCGCAAGGTGGCCAGCTGATGACCACGACGGACGTCGAAAACTGGCCCGCCGACGCCAAGGGCGTGCAAGGTCCGGAATTGATGACGCGCTTCCTCGAGCACGCCGAGCGCTTCAACACCGAAATCGTGTTCGACCACATCCACACGGCCAAGCTGGATGAGAAGCCGATTCGCCTGATCGGCGATTCGGGCGAGTACACGTGCAATTCGCTGATCATCGCGACGGGCGCATCGGCGCAATATCTCGGCCTGCCGTCGGAAGAGCTGTACATGGGCCGCGGCGTGTCGGCGTGCGCGACCTGCGACGGCTTCTTCTACAAGAACCAGCACGTCGCCGTGGTCGGCGGCGGCAATACGGCCGTTGAAGAAGCGCTGTATCTCGCGGGCATCGCGAAGAAGGTGACGGTGATCCACCGCCGCGACAAGTTCCGCGCCGAGCCGATCCTGATCGACCGGCTGCTGGAGAAGGAAAAGGAAGGCGTCGTCGAGATCAAGTGGGAGCACGTGCTCGACGAAGTGAAGGGCGATGACGGCGGCGTCAACGGCCTGCGCGTCAAGAACGTGAAGACGGGCGCGACCACCGATATCGATCTGCAAGGTCTCTTCGTCGCGATCGGCCACAAGCCGAACACGGATATCTTCGAAGGCCAGCTGGAGATGAAGAACGGCTACATCATCACGAACGGCGGCCTGAGCGGCAACGCAACGGGCACGAGCGTGCCGGGCGTGTTCGCGGCCGGCGACGTGCAGGATCACGTGTACCGTCAGGCGATCACGAGCGCGGGCACGGGCTGTATGGCCGCTCTGGATGCGCAGCGTTATCTGGAAAGCATCCACGAGTCGATCGGCGAGCGCGCGATGAGCGCTGAGGCTGAGCGTTCGATTTGATGCGTTTTCCGCTGTCTCGTTCGGTCGATGGCTTGTGTAGAACGGGGAACGCGGATCGGTAGAATAGCGGCATGCAGCAGGCTTGCCGCGCTTGTTGAGATTCTCAATGTCTGATAGGGCCGCGGCGTGATGCCGGCGGCCCTTTTTGTTTTCTGCTTCGATCGCCATGCCTAAGAATCTGCCCCACCCGAGCGAACCGAAACGGCCGCGTACTGCGGCTTCCAGTCCTTCTGATGCTTCGGCGTCGTCTGACACTGGCGCTTCGGCTTCTTCATCTTCGTCGAAGAAGCCGTTGGTCGAAGCTGGTGTGGGGTTGGCCGGGCTGGGTGGATTGCGCGATGCGTTGAAGGGTGCCGCTCAACGCGCTCAGCGTGAGAAGGCTGCGGCGGTGCAAGCGTCGCGCGAGGCGGCCGCGGATGCCGATCTGTTTCGGCGTGAAATCGGCGCAGTCGCGCCGCTCAGCGCGAAACCTCGCGCGTCGGTGACGCGCACGCCGCCAGCGCCCCTTCCCATGCAGACGAAACTCGACGAAGAAGCCGTGTTGCACGAAGCGATTTCCGACGAGTTCGATCCCGAAGTGCTGCTCGACACCGATGAGTCGCTTTCCTACTGTCGGCCCGGTGTGAGCCAGGAAATCGTCAAGAAGCTCCGACGCGGCGCCTGGATCGTGCAGGCGCAGCTTGATCTGCATGGGATGCGTCGCGAGGAAGCGCGTGAGGCTTTGTCTGAGTTCATTCGTGAGGCGAGCAAGAAAGGCCTACGGTGTTTGCGTGTGATTCACGGGAAGGGACTGGGGTCGGTTGGGAAAGAGCCTGTGCTCAAAGGCAAGGTTCGCGCTTGGCTCGTGCAGAAGGAAGAGGTCATCGCGTTTTCGCAGGCTCGTCCGCATGACGGCGGCGCGGGTGCTGTGCTTGTTCTGTTGCAGCCTGGGTCGGTGGGTTCCGGGACTGGCTCAGGCTCGGGAGCTTCTTCGCCGTCTTCGTCCGGTAAAGTCTGAGAAGGCTTTTCAACGATGCATCCTCGGCTCACTCTCGCGCTTGCCATCATGGAAGCGCTGGCTATTCTCGCCTACGCAATCTCGGGGTTTATCGAAGCTCGGACGAAACGGCTCGATGCTGTTGGGACTTTTCTTGTCGCGATGGCTACGGCGTTTGGTGGTGGGACGGTTAGAGATATCTTATTGGATCGTCGACCGTTCTATTGGGTCGAACATCAGTGGTATGCGATTCTGATCTTCGTTCTGAGCTTCTTTGCGCCGTTTGTGCTTAAGGCTTATACGCGGGTTTTTAATGAGCGCGTGTTGCTGGTGGCTGATGCGGTCGGGCTTGGGCTCTTCAGCATCTCGGGGACGTCGCTAGCGCTCGATGCTCGGATGCCGTGGTTCGTGGCTTCCATGATGGGTGTTGCTACTGGTGTATTCGGCGGGATTATCCGAGATGTGATCTGCAATGAGGTTCCGCTGATTCTCCGAGACTCACGACCTTACGCGACTTGTGCGCTCGTTGGGTGCTGGCTTTACCTGCTGCTGGATTACGTCAACTTCGATACGGTCTACAGCGTGTTGATTGCTACGGGGTTTATTCTTGTGGCGAGGTTGGTTACGTTTAAGCTGGATGTTAGGTTGCCGCATTAGCCACGCTTGGAGCGCCAATCCTTCGTAGACTTTGAGCAGTTCCATCATTGCGGCGCATTCTTCTTATGTCCAACCACACGCAATACAACAGGGTATTTGGCAGACTATTGGTCACGCGATGTTCATGTCTTCACGGAGCGACGTCTGCCAAGCGGTATCACCTGCATCGATCAACCCTGACCATGTACCCTGAAGATTGCGTCCGCCAGACGGGAACCAGTTGATACCAGCTTCGACAAAACTCGAAGCTGCTCAATGCTCGCCATTTTCTCGGTCTTTACAGGGTAGTTGATTGAATGGTCAATCTCTCCCCAGGCTTCTTCGAAAAGCGTTCTCACTTGAACCTCACATGATATGCCTTCCTGCAAATTCGCGGGTGCCAACACGTAATGCACGCTTGTGTAATACGAGGGCTTCACAGATGTCCTCAATTTGAAACCCTTGAAATAATCCGCAGACTCTGGGTCCCATGTATACGCTATTGGTTTTTCAACAAGCCTCCATACTTTCGATTTAACCCTTTTCATGATGAATTTGTTGATTTCGGAAAATTGACCCTGGTAAAGATGCAATACTCTCAATCCAGCAAAGTCAGTAATTTCCGAAAAGAGATTCCCTTTTGTGATCCGACGCCCCTCCGCATGCTTCCGGGCAATCTTGCCCAACAGATGATCTTCATCCTTTAATCGCCCGCGAAGAGAGTGTATTACGGTTGGCGTCCCCGTATTTAGTTCGGGCGCCGAGGAAAATTCAGCCTCGACAGAGCGCAAAAATAATTCAAAATAACGTCGCTTTTGCTTATAAAGGTCGACTAGCGGAGCGTTGTCGTCAGCACTATTCTGGCGCGGTTTTGAATTTTTCGTCATTTTTTATCCGATCATCTGCACACGCTGAACGAGAGATTCTGCAAACTCGGCATATTTTCCCTTAGTGGCAAGGATGTCCGGCTTCTGTCCATTGACCGTGTTCTGATGTTCCTTTTCCAACGTCGCCAGACCTGGAATTTCCCACATAGGGACGCGATAATGTTGAGCGAGAGTCGGAAAGGTATTATGCCCGTGCATAATGGACTCTCCACCGATCGGTTGGGCCAAAACCGTTTCTGAAATATTTCGGAGATCTTTACCAATATGCTCATTAATCACATTTGGAATTTCCAGTGCATATTTTAAATGAGCTTGAGCCAGATTCCACGGCGCCGTTGCCTTAGTGTACTTGCGGGCATTATAGATTGTGTAGCCTAAAAACTGAACGAATCGAGACGGAAAGAGCTTTCTTTTATCAGTCGATATCAAGCGATAAATGATTTCGAATTCTTCACGCCATTTTTTCAACGAATTTCCAATATTTCGAATTCCATAAAGGGAAAACATATCGGGCGCGGCAGGAACGAAGAATCCGTCCACAGTCGAAATGATCGCCTTATTAAGAGCACCAAGACTAGGCGATGTATCAACGATAATATAATCATATTTATTCTTTTTTGAATACTCCTCCGCCAGTGATCGAATCCTTGTAATTGTTCTAATCGCCAACGCGTCGCCGCGATATGCATCGCTCCAACGCGTTGAAATTTTCTCTTCGAATTCGTGTATCGACAAACGCCCCGGAATCAGATGCAGATTCGGATTGACCTTATAGGGTGGGGGAAGCTTTTCGTATTCTCCCGTGCCGTCGATGGTCGGCTGCAAGAGATAGTGCAATGAACGAGGCGTCCGATGCAGTCTTTCTAATTCAGTCGCGTTTTTCTTCTTCCGAACTTCTTCGATACCAAGTTCTACGACCTCATCTTCAGCCGCCCAAATGGAATGGATCGTTTCAACGTCGATCGAATATATCGTGAGGTTGCACTGGGGATCGGCATCCAACAGCAAGACCTTATAGCCGGCCTGACTCAAGGCGTGAGCCAAATGGTACGTTAGAGAGGTGGCTCCGGAAA
>NZ_CYGY02000129.1:8507-21710 GCF_900007165.1 Paraburkholderia piptadeniae | reverse complement strand
AGGAAATTAGACCACTACACGACTTCCCGAAGCGCGCCAACGCTAACGATCGCGTATGGTTGGGGGATCGATATTTCAAGCGCCGCATAGCCGAGCGCCTTGACGCCTGGGCGTGTTGTTGCGTCATACAACGATCTGATCGCGATCTGGATGATCAGCGGACCCGCCAGCGTCTCCGCATAAAGATCTACCGGCACACCGTCAATCCTCGTGAGCACAGAAACTTCGCTGCCCCACTCCTCGATCATGCAGCGCTTGCCTTGTTCATGACCGTTCTGTGTGAGCGGCGGCGCATCGACGAACCGGCTCTCCACGAGCAGTTGCAGCGCCGCGGCGTGCAGCGCGCGCAGCGCGCCGAGTTCGCACGCGGCACCACGCTCATGCCGAAAAAAGGCCTGAGAACCCGGCGGTCGGCACAGCGTCACCTCGTCGCCACAGCCGGCGCAATGGAAGATCGCCGGTCCTATGGCAGGCAGGTCACATGCTGCGACCACCTTAGGCCATCTGCGAACCCGCCATTAGAACTCCTCTGTGTGAGCCGCCAAGTGGAGACATCCTGACCAGATTGTGAAGGAGTTCTGCAACATGCACCAGATTTGCATGCAGATTTGCCGACAAAAATCCAACGGTATATGCCGTTCAAGTGCGTGCCTGCGTCCGCACCACTGTTCCCGTTCGACTTCGATCGGAAGTCCTTCGAGCGGCCGCGCGTTGAGATCGCAACGCATCATCATCTGCGTCTCGCGCATTGTGAATCCGCAGTAGAACTTCGCATTTCTTCCACAGGACTGCCGCGTTTCTTTCATCTACGTGTCTCGGACAACCGCCAGCGTGCGCCAGGGACGGAGATGCATCCGCGTGTGCAGGAGACGATCGCGCAGGCTGCGCGTGCAGCCGGTTGAACGGCCGGGACCGGAGCGGCGATGAATTCACAGACGGAACTATCTATGGAAAGGTCGTTGACTCGTAGGTGGCCGGGGCGTCGATCCCAGTCTCTCCTCATTCAGACCGCGACGCTTATTGCGCGATCTTCAACACGGCACGAAATCTCGCCTGGATTCTGCGTTAGTGCAACCCGATATCGAAGACTGACGTGTTGGCGCCGGCCAGGAATCGCGGCCCGTTCCTGCACCACGACCGAGGCCGCTGACGTTGTTGGATCGACACCAGGCCAAACGTACGTCGGTCGAGATAGTGCGTGCTCGATGTGTACCCTCCCGGTCGTCGAGCCCGCACCGACGACCGGCGAGTTCAGCCCGATCCGCGCGATATCCCCGATCTCCGGCGATTGATTGGCGATGTGACGAACACGCCGTCGAATTGAGGTAGTCTCACAACGCCTGGTGCGCGCAGGTCGATTTTCCTGACCACGTGATTCTTGTGGGGCCTTTCAGTGGCGATCTGCAGCAGGTATGCCGGAGTCGCCGGGGCCGTCGGCGCACATAGGACCCAGACAAACCGGTTATCCGGCGTCACCGACACGGCCATCGAGAGCAGGTATCGATATCTGGTCCGTGCCGGGGTTCGCGGGATCGACGACGTGCAGCGCACTGGTCGGCGCGCCGTGCGCAACGTAGACGTGTTTCGCGTTCGGAGCGATCGCCACACCTTGCGGATTGGCGGCGACGGGAAAAAGTATTCGCCGCGAGCGTGTCGCATCGATGACCGAAACGGTCCCGTCTGTGGCGTTTGCGACATAGACATGGGCGCTATCCGGTGGGACGGCGATCCCCAGGGCGCCCTGGCCGACTGGCACCATGCCGACGAGCGTGGTTGAGAACGTCGTGCCTGTCGTGTCCAGCACCGCGAGCGTGCCGTCGACCGAGTTCCACATACGGTCGGGTCCCATCAGGCGACGCCGCTACTCACTGCGAGCCGTTGCGAACCGGAATTTCCGTACCCGCGGTTTTTTCGCGGTTGATTCCCGACTCCTGGTGCGTGCTGGTACCCCGCGAGTCGCGAGGCTAGACCCTTTATGGTTTGACTGGCGGCCACCATCGGAGTCCTTATCGCCGTCTGAGACGCGGTGCGCAGGTCGCCCGCCAGGTCGCCCCACCTTTACGAAGGCCAGGCCAGGCTCTTATATGGCCTTTCCCAATAACGACTACCTATCGCCACGGCGGCGATAGGTCAATTCTCGCTGACTGCGGACCGCGGCCACGAGCACCAGGTCCAGCTCAGGCACAAACCGATATAGCGCAAGATAGCCATTCGCTCCGGTCGAGATAATTAACTCGCGCATTCCGCTGTGGCTAACAGGCCGTCCAATGAGCGGGCTCGATTGCAATATGTCGAGCGCGCTTACGATGTCTTCTATGCGTTGTGCTGCGTGTTCCGGGGCGTGTTCAAAAAGGAAGTCAAAAATCCGATCGAAATCTTGCTGTATTTCGGGCGCGAGAATCAGTCGCGCCATTTCTTTACCTTTGGCAATTCCGCGGCACGGTTTGCGGCCCGTTCACGAAGGTAGCCACGCATGTCCGCCCACTCGATGCCAACACCCATCTCCAGCATGTTCGCAATCCGGTTGTCGCCTTCCTCAAGAAACTCACGACGCAATTCTTCGTTAGCGACCCTCTCTGCGATTGCCTCCAACATGAAACTATGAGCCGTCGTACCAGACTGCTCTGCGAGCTTGGAAATGCGGTCCCGGAGATCGGGAGGCAGGCGAAGGGTTGTGGTAGACATGACAACTCCCAGAATGTGTCACACTTGTGCTACATCCTACGCTGTTTGAGATGGCGATGCAAGCCGGGAACGGGTCGCTCACCCTCGATGTAGCGCCCTGCTTGCGGTTCGAGCATGATCGTCGCCTCTTGCGCGCAGCCGGCCGACATGGCTGTGCCTGAGCATAGCGCGGGCCGTCGATCGTCTCCACGCCCTGAAAGCGGTGGCAAAAAAATGGTCCGCACCTGTGCAGACCCGTTTCGGGCGAGGCACAGACAGGCGGCCAGTTTCCCGCCAGCCCCGCCTGTGCCCCGCTTTGCGGCCACGTGTCGTTAACACGCGCCACGTCTACATGATAGTCACGGCGTCCGCGCCCGGCAGAGTTTTTATCCGCGTCACGCGCGCGCGCGCGTGCGCGTCGGGTGGCCGGTCCGGGAAGCCAGTATTTGCCGGATGGTGGCCAGCGATTGCTCGGCAGCCGCGCTCGGCGTGAGACGTTACGGTACGCTGAACCGGGGCGCCGTCACCCCGAGCGTCCGGCACACCGCTGCCGAGCCGCTACAGTAACGACATTTCGGTTGCGATTTTTCAGCGATCGCCGGATCCGGGGCTTTTCAGGCACACTACGCGCATTTCATTCAGAGTCGTTTCGTATGTCCCGCTCGTTCAAGGCTACCGCCGAACAGGAAGCAGTAATCGATGCGGTCGTCCACGGCGGCGACCTGAAAATCAAGGCGTACGCCGGGGCGGGCAAAACTTCGACACTCGGTCTGGTGGCGAATCATCTCGCTGGCAAACGGGGCAGCTACCTTGCCTTCAACAGGGAGATTGCTGAGCACGCGCGCCGACAGTTTCCGCCGCACGTCAGTGCCCGCACAATGCATTCTGTGGCCTACGCATCAGTGTCACCGGCCCTTCGCGCCCGGACGGGCCTTCCGCCCGAGCCACCGCACGAACTGGCTGCACGATGCGGCCTGGGGCCGGTACAGATACCGACGATCACCGGTAAGCCGATCGAAGTAACGCCGTTCGAACTCGGCCGGATGGTTATCGACGGGCTCGGCCGGTTCTGTCGTTCGGCGGACGCTGCCCCTGAGGCTGCACACATCCCTGTTGACGAAAAAGTGCACGAGACGGCTGTCGGGTCGCTGCGCGAAGCCTTGCTTCCATTCGTCGTGCGGCTCTGGAAGGAGAGCATAGATCCACGCGGGCGCAGTGCCGTGACGCCAGACGTGGCGCTAAAAGTGTGGTCGCAGACGTCACCCTATCTCGACGTCGACTTCATCCTGTTCGATGAAGCGCAGGACAGCGATGGCGTCATGCTTTCGGTGCTTGACCAGCAGCGTCACGCGCAGATCGTCTACGTCGGCGATCCATACCAGCAGATCTATGAGTGGCGCGGTGCGATCAATGCGATGGCCGCGATCAACGCGCCCGAGCGTGCGTTAACAGAGTCATTTCGCTTCGGCCCAACGTTTGCGGCGCTTGCGAGTCGCCTCGTCGGTTTGCTTGGCGAGCGCACGCCCATTCGCGGCCAGGACACCATCGGCTCCATCATGGTAGAAGACCCGAACATTTCACCACCCGTCGACGCTGTTTTGTGCCGGAAGAACGTGACGGCAATCTGGCACCTGGCCGCGGGCGTTGAGGCGGGGCACAAGCCGGCGATCAGGATGAGTCCCGCCGAAATCGAAGCGTTTGCCGATGGTGCTGACCTGCTACTGGCTGGCAGGCGGGCATTCCGGCCGGCCGCATTCTCGTTGTTCGAGACGTGGAGCGACGCACAGTCCTTTGCTCGCAGCGCCGTGGGACGTGATCTGCTACCGATAGTGCAAATCGTCGACGAATGCGGCACTGCGTATTTGCGGGCGCTCGCACGGCGTATTAGCCCGGAGGCCGGCTCTGACTATGTAATCTCAACCGTGCATCGCGCGAAGGGACTTGAATGGAAACGGGTAAAGGTCACCAATGACTTCCGCTTTAAGGTGGTTGACGGGCGCATGACACTCGACGACGACGAGATGCGCCTGCTCTATGTGGCCATTACGCGTGCACAGCATCTTCTGGATATCTCCGAACTGAGAGCGGAGCTTTTACACTTGCTGGGCCGCCGCCGTTGAGTCCTTCCGCGCGCCGCTTCGCCGGTTATTGCTGCAACTGCAATTGATGTAAACCAGACCGATTCCGTATCACGATCAGGCATCAAGACACGATCACGAACACGGATGTGATCGATTACGACAATCTACCCGACAGCAGCACAAGGCACGACGAGCGGGGGCACGGAAATCGGCGGAGGCAGTATTGTTGGGTACAGGTTAGCTGACACTACCCTCTCCTTTTGACCTTGAGAAACGGACAGCCTCGTTGCCCGTTTCCGTCGAGCAAAAGCATCCAGATCTGAACCCCCTATCTTTGCACCCTGACTTGCAACTCCCTTCGCCTTGTCAGGCTCGCCTCGGGCCAGTAATCCTTCGCGGAGTAGTACCCGGCGACGGCCGGTGTACCGGCGGGGAGCACCACCCACGGCTGTTTCGAGGCCACAAAAATATGGATGTCGGGCGGGAGGCGGTCCGGATCATCTAACGTGCCGACCCGCACGAAACACACCACATCACCCGCGCCCGCGTAGTGGCTCCAGACTGCCACACGGCAGATCGGGCAACGGGCGATTTTCTGCCCCTTTCCGCTCTGCGACGGTGTTACCACGATCTCGGGCGTGCCAGCGAGAAGCTTCACGCGGTCGGCTTCGATCATCGCATTCAGCGCAAACGACGCCCCCGATTCGCGCTGACACCAGCGACAGTGGCAGCAGTGGACGAACATGGGACTGCTGCACATGCGATACCGTACCGCACCGCAAGTACAGCGACCGTCCAACTGGAAGTTATCCATGACGCACCCCCATTCGAGTCCGGGAAAAACGTGCACGGCCATCGTAGGTGGTGTAGTCCGTTATCGCAAGCAGTCCGGCGGCGGGCGACATTTTCAGACTGCCTGGGTGCCGTCTCCTACACAGCACACCGGAATTTTCGCGAGCAGAGGCCCAGCGTGGTGCGGCCTGGATGCCACACGGTCCGTGATCGTCTTATCGGCTTTAGCCTGCCACCGGCCAGTATGGCGTATTGCCGACGGAGCGCCTGGAGACGTTTATCTAACCTGGAATGGCTTTGCCGACGTTCTTTTAATGCCAAGCCCTCATCACGGAAACAGGCCGCTCGACTTGTGGTCGATGCCATCCGCTAACATGGCATCGATAAAGGCGCGAGCCCTGCGGTCGACGCAAGTGAGAGCGATGCTCTCTGAATCGTATATAAAAGGATCAGCAAATTGGCCAACTACCTTTTGTTTCGACGTCCTTGTACGCAACCACCAGGTGATGCGATATCTCGGTGCGACTCGGTCGGAAAAACGGATCGTACGCGGCTCCAGGCATGCTTCAATGATATATCCGCGATAACGTCCGACGATGTGATCTTTCATCGACTATAACTCGTTTAAATGCGATATCCTTGGCGCTAACCGGCACCATGGCGGGCTAGTGGGTTACTGATGTACCGAACCGCATAGTCGGCGATAGGCGAGTACGGCACCAGACAGAGACTGGACAGCACGAGCGTTCCGACCTTCTTCTTCAGACTCCAGAATGGATTCGCCACGATCGCATGCAGATACGCGTGCGAATCATTCAACATCCAACGCCATCGGGTCGTCAATGGCGCCTGATAGACACTCGAGCAGAAATGGGCCTTTTCATGTGCGAAATCGTGGAACTCGGCAGGCAATTGCATTCCTAACCGGCGCGATGCTATGTCGCGCAGGGTCGCCCACCGCGCCGTGAACGCTTTAGGCGCCTTGTCGGTCTGCTCGGAGTTGGCAAACGATACGCCTCGCGCTCCGTCATCATTTACCCGGTATCCGCCAAGTGACTTCGGAATGGTCGATATCGGGCCGACGAGGGCTGCGCCATAGATCGCGTAGAAATCTGCGCCATACCGGTTCGTGGCCGCTTCCGGAATGGGAAAAATCTGCCTTAGCGCCTTGACACTATACGCATTGCCCGAGGCAGGCGGTGATGGGTACAGCCACCCGCCCAGCAGAAGATCCCGACAGTCACCATTGATTCCCGAGTGAGGCACAAAAATGCCTGTACGTTTGCTCATCGGATCGATGACGTCGAGGCGGAACTGCACTTTCGCCGGATTTTCCCTTTCGAAACGTTGCATCACTTCAGCTACTGCACCCGGATATAGCACATCATCGGAGTCGAGGAACAGCACGTAGTCAGTTTCGACGAGCTGGACACCCAGGTTGTAGGCTGAAACCTGTCCGCCGTTGTCCTTGAAGACGGATGTGATGCGCGTACCGTACCCCTCCATAATCGCGCGCGACCCGTCCGTCGATCCGTCGTCGATGACCATGATGTGCGTGTTCATGTAGTCCTGCGCGAGCGCGGAATCGATAGCCTCCGCCAGAAACTGTTCGTAGTTGTAGTTGCAGATTACAACGGTCATTTTTTTCATAGTGACTCACGCAGGTTGAAAGAGTACAGCTGGATATCAAGGCTGAAAGGAAATCACAGACCGACGAAGCACGATCCGGCTGTGCGTTGCCTTGCAAGCCAGGCTTACTGCGGACGCACAACGCAATACACAGCAGATGTCTCCGTGCCTCCTCCGCCATGACCGTCGACGCGATGCGGCAGGGGGACGCACTAGCATCGCGCCAGCCTGAATTCAGCGGTCCCGATGGGACATAGCTTGCTACCTTGCGCACGGCTCAGGGTCGACCAACATTCCGCTGTGGTTCATCCGGTCGCGTAGCAGGAAAAAGAACCTGTGAATGAACGGGCCTGGTACATGTTTTCCGCCAGAAAATCTGGCGCCATCTGTTTAGCATGATTTGGCTGGCAGCCTGGCAGACCGGACACCCACGACACGATCTCGTCCCTGAATGTTGCGGTTTTGGCCGATAAGGCGGACTTCAATACGCCTGCCCCACCCACAGTGGCAGAGCAATCAGTCAGGGGTCATGTCGGTACTTGTATGGTATTCAGCGTTTGCGGCCAATAGCACCCGACTTTGCGACCGAAATGTCCGCAGTGTCGCAAATGCCTGGTATACTCAAACGGTCTGTTTGTCCCAGCCATGCCGCTGAAGATCGTGGAACCCGTGCGCAACCAAAGAGTTGTATCCATGTGGAACATCACGTCTCACCGGGAGTTCTTTGAGTGAAAACAAGCGGAAGCTGATGCCATAAACAAGCGAATGTTTCACGTGGAATCACTTAGTAGGTCTGGTATTCCGTCATCGAAACATGTGCGGCCTTTACGAAACCGCATTGTTTGGCGGCGAGGTATTCGAACGCACAAGCATGTAATTAGGCCTGTCACGGCATGCGAATATCTCTGCTCACGTCGCGCTCCCCGCGCTACCACATTGGTCGCAGACATCGCTATCGACGAACCAGGCAATGCTTGCAATAACGGAGGACACGTCCATGTCACGTCCGAAAAGATCTATTCGGCTTTGCCACCAAACGATGCCATCAATCCCGGAATGACACAGAAAGAAGTTGTAAGCAACGGTCCTGGCTTCCGAAGACGTCTGAAAGACAAAGCGAAGTCTCTGCTGCCGGACATACTGTTCCTCTCACTTCTTCATCGAAAAGAGGTAGGTCGATTTCCAAATCTGATTCGGCCGCGCACATTCAACGAACAGATTCTCAGGAGAAGCCTGAAACCTGATCCTCGATACGCTCCACTGACGGACAAGCTAGGCGTACGCGAATACGTGGGCAGAGTGCTTGGAGAAGAGTTTCTCGTGCCCTTGATTTCGGCGCCCGAGGAATTTACGAGGGTCCTTTTCGATTCTCTTCCAAATTCCTTTGTCATGAAAGCGAATCACGGGAGTTCGTTCGTAGAAGTCATGCACGACAAATCAAAGGTCAGCTTTGAGCGACTGCAACAGCTTGCCGCCCAATGGCTGTCGACCGATTTCTACAAAAACGCTCGTGAGCGTCACTACAGGGACATTGCGCCACGACTGTTCTTCGAAGCGCTTCTTCTCGACAAGGACGGAGAGATTCCTGCCGACTATAAGGTGCATTGTTTTGCCCGAAAAACGGGACGACCCGAGATGTATATCCTGCACATCAGCAATCGGTTTGGCCAAGACCCCCGGGGCAACATCTATGACGTGAACTGGAATCATCTCGACGTAGAGGTCGGCGGATATGCCCGTAGTCCTGCACCGGAGCCACCTCCTGCCAACCTGACTGCGATACTTCATGCAGCCGAGATGCTATCTCAAGGTTTCGATTACGTACGAGTGGATCTCTATGCTCCGGACAACGCAATTTACTTTGGTGAATTGACTTTTACCCCTGGTGCAGGTGTCGTACCTATCTTCCCCGACAGTGTCGATCTTGAGTGGGGCAAACTTTTCAAGTCCTTGGGATCCTCATATCGTGCGTTGATTTGACCGCTTCTCCAATGGGATTGCAAGCGGATGTATGCGCAAAGAACCGGAGTTCGAACAGCCGACGAATACCTCGACATGCCGAGGCCTTGTCAGTCATGAGCAACGTCACCAGCGCTGGGGACGAATTTGCGTCAAGGGCGTTTATTCCCGAGGTGAGAGGCCTGCGCGCCGATGGAAACGCGCGGGCTCCTATTGGTTGTCGAATATGTCATCAGTCTCCCACACGACCGGGTAGTCGCAGCGAATCGGTTCACGCCGACGCTTCCAGCAGCGCTTTGGCCTCTTGCCAGTCCGCAGTGCCGAAGCCCCCTGCGAAGGCACCATGGATCGCGGCTAGCGTTTGCCGGGCCCTTCAGGACGGCATTCCGAACAATCTCGCGTTCACCGGCACCTTTACCGTCGATCACGCCGACGGCTTCCGCCAGCAGGAGCGCGGACAATACGAGCATTTCAACGGCAATATCGGCTACCGCTTCCCCGACGTCGAAACCCGCTTTTCCTCGGCGCACTGATCGCGCTCGGGATCTGGGCCGGCTGGATCGCATGGCCCACGCGGCCGGCTGAACCCACACCCGTGGTGCCCGTCACGTCCACCGTCTGCACGCTACGCGCATGAGACGGGGCCGGTGTATGCGTCGGCCTTTTCATTTCAGGCGATAATCGCGAGGCGTGGGTTGCCGCAAGGCATTGATAGGGAATATGGTGAGGCGCTAGCCGAGTCCATAGCTGTGCCCGCAACTGTAGGCGCGAAGTCCGGCATCTGTATGCCACTGTATCGACCGGGAAGGCGATGCCGGACGCCGACGCGCAAGCCAGGAGACCTGCCCGCGCCCGGAACGCCTGCGCGTGTTCCGGCCGACGCCGGCCCACCTGGGCCGGCACAACCAGCATGCGAGGAAATTCATGCAACGGCTCGACCTCCTACGTGTTTTTGACGACAGTCCGCACACATTGCGCGGCAAGATCTTCGGCATATTTTCGATGCTGATCGCCGCCAACATCGGCGTCTGGATCTGGGCGCTCATGGCGCTTCACGACCAGCCCACGCTGACGGGTATGGCGTTGCTCGCCTATACGTTCGGCCTGCGCCACGCGGTCGACGCGGATCATATCGCCGCCATCGACAATGCGACACGCAAGCTGATGCAGTCCGGCAAACGCCCCGTCGCCGGCGGTCTGTTCTTTTCGCTTGGGCATTCGACGATTGTGATCGCCCTGTCCGTCGCGCTCGCCTTTGCAGTGATCGCGCTGAGCAGCCGCTTCGACGACGTGAAGTCGGTGGGCGGAATCATCAGCACATCCGTGTCGGCCACGTTCCTGCTGGTGCTGGCCGTCGTCAACGTGGTGATTCTGATTTCCGTCGTGAAGACGTTCCGCCGCGTGCAGCGCGGCGAGCGCCTCGTCGAGGAAGACCTGGACAGGCTGCTGAACCGGCGCGGCCTGCTTTCGCGAATCTTCCGGCCGCTTTTCAGACTGGTTACCCGTAGCTGGCATCTGTATCCGATCGGTTTCCTGTTCGGGCTCGGCTTCGATACCGCCACCGAGGTTGCACTGTTCGGCATGTCGGCCGCGCAGGCGGCGCACGGCATGTCGCTCGCCACGATCCTCGTCTTTCCGGCACTGTTTACGGTCGCCATGTGTCTCGTCGATACCGCCGACGGCGTCCTGATGGTCGGCGCCTACGGGTGGGCGTTCATGAAGCCGATCCGCAAGCTGTACTACAACATCACGATCACGTTTGTCTCCGTCGTGATCGCCGTGCTGATCGGTGGGCTCGAAGCGCTCGCGCTGATCGGCGACAAGCTCGATATGAGAGGCACGTTCTGGGATGCAGTCGGCACGGCAGCCGATCATTTCGGTGTGCTCGGTTATGCCGTCATCGGCATCTTCGTGTTGAGCTGGCTGATCTCGGCCGTGATCTACCGGCTCAGACGGTATGACGACTTGCCCGTCAATGTCGGCTGACGGAAATACCCGCCTTATGGTCACGGGTCAGCGCTTGCCCGTGGCATAATCGCGTCGATTCGATTTCCGCAACGACACGACCCAACAGGCCAATGCGAAGCCGCCTTTGCCGGATGACCGGCAGCTTCCTCGGATTGCTTGCAATCCTGATGGCCATGCTCGCGCCTGCCGTGTCGCATTCGCTCGCCGCCTTGCACGGCGGCGGCGAAAGTGGCATGCACTGCTCGATGCTGTCGATGCAGCATGCCATGCATCACCGCATGGACCAAGGAACACAGCACGATCATCCGCAGGCTCACGCGCCGATGCCAGACGGCGATGTGTGCGGCTATTGCAGCCTTCTCGCGCACATGCCGGCCGTGCTTGTCCCTCAGCTCGCCTTCACGCAGCTCACGCAGGCGGTGCTTCATCGGAGCGTTACGCGCTTCGAGAGCGTGCGGCTCGTCGAGCCGCTCACGCCCGGCCAGCCTCGCGCCCCGCCTGTTCTCCTTTCCTGATCGATTCGCTTCCGTGCGTTGCGCGCCGCGCGCGATTGCACGTCCTCGCGCACGCCCCTGCCCACGCATTGGCAGCGTTCGAGGGTTCGACAATACTCCAGAAAAAGGATGAGCCATGCATACCCATTCGATGCGACGCGCAGCACCGCGCGCCACGCTAACCGTCATCGCGGCCGCGCTCGGCATCGCTGCTGCCATGTTGCCGTTGCAGGCCGAGGCTCACGCGATTGCCGGTTACCGCGTCTTTCCCGCCACCCTGGCCGTCGACGACCCCGGGGTCGGCGACGAAGCCAACCTTCAGTTCGGGCACATCCGCGTGCCGGGCGACGACGGCGACCAGAGCGTCAACACGTTCCATTTCGAATACGACAAGCTCATCACCTCGCGACTTGCGCTGTCGGTAGGTGGCTCATACGTGATGCAGAACAACCCGACCGCGCACGGCTTCGACAACTTCGACATCGGCCTCAAGTACCTGCTGTACGTCAACGAGGCGCACGAATTCATGACCTCGGTCGGTGTCACCGCGGAACTCGGAGGGACAGGCAGCCACGCAATCGCGAACAGCTTCTCGACCATCTCGCCGACGATCTATCTCGGCAAGGGCATGGGCGACCTGCCGGATTCGCTCGCCTGGCTGCGTCCTGTCGCCATCACGGCCGAGGCGGCACCGGCGCTCACGACAGGCGCCGGATAGCCGAACGCGTTCAACTACGGCTTTACGGTCCAGTACAGCCTGCCGTACCTTGAGCAGCACGTGCATTCGCTTGGTCTGCCGCAACCGTTTTCGAACCTGATTCCGATCGTCGAAGTTCCCCTTTCGCGAAGCCAGGGACAGACGACGGGAACCGTCAATCCCGGCTTCATCTGGATCAACCGCTACGGCCAGTTCGGCATCGAGGCGCAGATTCCGGTCAATCGCGCGAGCGGTTCACACGTCGGTGTTCTCGTGCAGGCGCATGTCTTCTTCGACGACATTGCGCCGACGACCGTCGGCAAGCCGCTGTTCAACTGGTAATGGAGCATCACATGAACACACGTCATCATTCGCGTAGCGGCGCGACGCTGGCTGCGTTGGTCCTCGGACTCGCGTGGGCCGGTTCCGTCTGGGCACACGTCTTTCCCCGCACGCAGGTTCCGGCCGCTGGTGCCACCGTGACCGCGCCCAGCGAGGTGCGGATCGTCTTCGATGGCCCGCTGGAACCCGCGTTTTCGTCCGTGACCGTCACCGATGCAGGCGGCAAGCAGGTCAATACTGCAAAGGCCGCCGTCGACGCGAAGGATCACGATACGATTTCGGTCGCTTTGCCATCACTGCCGGCAGGACGCTATACCGTGCATTGGGTGGCCGTGGCGTCCGACGGACACCGGACGCACGGCGATTATGGCTTCGACGTAAAGTAAGGAAGTTGGCGCTTTCCAACGGCTGTGCCCGCTGTAGGCCACTCTCAGCAGATGTGGCCGGAGATTGAAGCTACGATGTATCCGGACAGGCGAGGCCGTTCACTGCATCGCGCATCGACGGCCTCGAGAAATGCCTGTCGGGCAGACGGGAGATCGAAACATGAAACAGGACATTGCACGCCAGGCACTCG
>NZ_CYGY02000129.1:0-8497 GCF_900007165.1 Paraburkholderia piptadeniae | reverse complement strand
GCGTCGGCGTCGGGCTGCGTCACGCGCACTACGCGGACTTTCTCGATGCGATCCCCGCCGTCGACTGGGTCGAAGTCCATAGCGAAAACTATTTCGGCGATGGCGGATACGACTTGCATGTGCTGGAGACGGTGAGGCGAGATCTCCCCGTCAGCCTTCACGGCGTCGGTCTCGGGCTGGGCTCGACGACGCCACTGGACACCGTGCATGTCGGCAAACTCCGGCGCCTTGCCGACCGTATCGAACCGGTGATCGTGTCGGAGCATCTGTCGTGGAATGCTTCGGCATTCGGCTATCTCAACGACCTGCTGCCGTTACCGCTCACCCGTCAGGCGCTCGATCACCTGTGCGCGCGCGTCGACGCGCTACAAACAGCCCTTGCGCGCGTTGTTCTGATCGAAAATGTGTCGACATACGTGCGCTTCAAGGCGGACGCGTACAACGAGGCTGCGTTTCTGGCCGAACTGGCGCGCCGCACGGGCTGCGGCGTGCTGCTGGATATCAACAACCTCTACGTCAATCAATGCAATCACGCGGAGGATGCGATCCGCGCGATGAACGAACTTCCGCCGAAGGTTGTCGGTGAGATTCATCTTGCAGGGCATAGCGTGACTGATATCGCTGTGATCGACGATCACGGCTCACGCGTGGCACCGGAAGTCTGGGCACTCTACGAGTACGCGCTCCAGCGTTTCGGTCACCGTCCGACGTTGATAGAATGGGACACGAATGTCCCGCCGCTTGCTGATCTGGTCGGCGAAGCGGATCACGCTCGGGCGCTTCAGAACGCGGGACGCACGCCATGAAGACCCCGTTCGTCGACCTTGAGCGGGCGTTTGCCGACGCCATCCACGACCCACGCGAGGAGATCGCGTTGCTCGAACAGCTGGCAACCGGGCGGAGCGTTGCAGCCAGCCGGCTGGCGATATATCGCGGCAATGTGCAGTCTCATTGGCACGCGGCGTTGGCAAACACCTATCCGGTCCTGCTTGCGCTAGCGGGCGCCGCTTACTTTGCAAGGCTCGCGCGCGCCTACGCGAACGCCTGTCCCTCAGACAGCGGCGATCTGAACCGGTACGGAGCACATCTGCCCGCTTTCATCGGCAACTGGGAGCGGGATTCGCGCTACGAATACTTCGGCGATATAGCGCGGCTCGAATGGGCTGTTCACACCGCGTGGTACGCTGACGACCCGAATGCGCTGAGCGCCCAGCAGTGGCGACAGATCGGCAGCGAGAAACTGCTCGCCTCCCGGCTTGCGACCCATCCGGCCTGCTCTGTGGTCCATTCGCGGTATGCGATTGCCGACATCTGGCGCGGGCACCAGCCTGGAGGAACGTTTCCGCGGAGCATCGATGCGCCGGCGTGGGCACTCGTCGTGCGCCCTCGATGGCGGCCCTTTGTCATCGATCAAGACCGCGGGGGACATGCAGCGTTCATCGCGTTGCAACGCGGACACACACTGAACGAGGCCACTGATATCGCGCTGGATGTCGACGCGCAGTTCGATATCGCGTCGCAACTTCAAAGCTGGATAATGGTTTGCGCCGTCACTGGCTTGGTGACATAGCAGTGCTTACGACCGGTGTCGAGGTAAAACGGGACAATCGCAGAGACAACGCGATCGGCAGCAACCGGCCGGAACCAGCTCAGAGGGAGCCGACCAGAGTCCACTGGTTCAGCTGCGCACAGTGGCGCACCAGCCACTCGCGCAGTTATTGTCATTCTCCTGCATTCGTTGGCGATCCGTCATTTGCAGGCAAACGCGATCCCGTTAGCGGCTGCAGATTGGGGAACTCCACCCATGGATTTCGCGGGCATGCCCACGTTCTTCCGCTCGCCGGTCAACCTAGAATGGGACGTAAGCCCCAAAAGCGCAGGCAGCGAGCGTTGGCCGGACCGACCGGGCCGCACATAGTGGAATGGAACGCGTTCTCTCGCGGCTAACGCCCGAGCTATTCGCTGACGCATGAACGCAGAAAGCTTTTCTTTCTGCGTTGCGCTGGTTACCTGTTGCGGACCTGTGCTATCGATAACGTGCATATGCTCGTTGGACGATCATGACGATTCGCGCTCGCAAACACTTCGTCACATGGCCTGGCATCGTTGCCATGTGGCTGATCGTTTTCACCCCGCTCGCGGTTCAACTGCTCAAACTGGGGGAGTCGCCGGAACCGGTCGCGGTCAACTGCTCTGCCGACAAAAGCGAAAGCGCCCGGCAGCAAACGCTCGCCGATAACTTCAGCGTATGCGATCACTGCGACCTCGTGGCGCAGCAGGCGATCGCGGTCACATCCGTGACGGCCCTGGAAATCGCCGCCATCCTGCTTGCGACGGTACTGGTGCTGGTCCCGCTCACCCGTGCTGATGACTCATCTGCCCGCGCCGCACGGTGCACGGAACCGGAAGCCGGCAGGGAGTGCTCAACTCCCTTACAAAACCAGTGTTAAACTTCGCCCACTCACGGATTCATCGCCTCATGACCTTTCACGCCCGTCGACGACTCAGCACCTGGCTTGGCATACTTGCCATGTGCCTCGTCACGTTCGTGCCGGTCGTGAGCCAGCTGGTGACGTCAGCCCGCGCCACTGAACCCGTCGCGGTGCTCTGTTCCGCTACGCAGGCGAACAGCGGCAACCATCACGCGGGCGATCTGCTCTCCGCGTGCGGCTATTGCGATCTGCTCGCGACCCACGCGGCGCCGCCGCCGGTTCCGCCGACCGTAGCGCCCGTTCTTCTGTTGCCGGTCGTGACCGCGATCGCTGCGCTGTCTACGCGCTTTACGCCACTCGGCGCCTTCCCATCTGGCCGCCCACGGGCCCCACCTGTTTTTTCCTGATCGTCGTTCGCTGCACGCCGCACCGGCACGCGCCCATTGAAGGCGCGCGTCGCCGTTCGCTGCGGCTGTTCACCAATACGCACAGGAAAAAATCTCATGCTGTACTTCGCTTTGCGAAGTCTTCGCCGTCGCACGCGTGCGCGGATACGCCACGCCGCGTTTGGCCTCGTGCCGCTTACGTTCGCTGTGCCTCCCGCCGTCGCGCAGACGCCCAGTGTGGCCGCTGCCCCGACTGGCGTTTCATCCGCCGCAACAGCTGACACGCAGCCTGCCGACAACGAGCTGCCGGCGGTCTCCGTTACCTCAAGCAGCGCCGGAAGCTATCGCCCGGTCGTTGATCCGAACCTGCCCGCGACGACCGAAACGGTCACGCGCGAGCAGCTCGACAACCGGAACGTGGTTAATACCGAAGACGCGCTCAAATATCTGCCGAACCTCGCGGTGCGCAAACGCTTCATCGGCGACCTGAACTCGATCATCGCGGTGCGCGGCACAAGCAATGTGCAAAGCGCGCGAGGCCTCGTCTATGCGGACGGACTGCTGCTCTCGAATCTGCTCGGCAACAGCTACTCGTTCCCGCCGCGCTGGTCGATGGTGTTTCCGGACGAGATCCAGCAGGTCGATGTGATCTATGGCCCTTACTCCGCGCTCTACCCGGGCAATTCGCTGGGTGCGACGGTGCTGATCACGACGCGCATGCCGACGAAATTCGAAGCGACTGCGGACATCAAGGCGTTCACGCAGCACTTCGATCTGTACGGCGTCAACCGGAACTTCAACGGCACTGAAGCGAGCGCGACGATCGGCGATCGCATCGGCAGGTTTTCCTGGTTCATCGGCGCCAACCACCTGGAGAACACCAGCCAGCCGCTGCAGTTCGCGACGCTCGCGCAATCGACGACGCCCGCGAAGCCGGGCGACACGCCCGTCACAGGTGCCTACTTCTACAACAACCAGACCAATGCGCCGACTGCGGTGCTCGGCGTGAACGGCGAGGGGATCGAGCACACCGTACAGGACCAGCTGAAAGTGAAGATGCAGTACGACTTCACGCCGACAGTGCAGGCCGGCTTCACGCTCGGTTACTGGCATCAGACGTACAACAGCGAAACCTCGACGTTCATGCGCGACGCGAACGGCAATCCGGTGTACAGCGGCAGGGTCGCGATCAACGGCTTCGAGTACAACATCCCGGCCGCCGCGATGGCGCCGAGCCTCGGCAACAGCGAAAACTGGCTGTACGGCGCGTGGCTGAAGACGCACAACGCAACCGGCTGGAACGCGGAAGCGATCGCGTCCTACTACGACGTATCGAACAGCGTGGCGCGCACCGCCAACGCGGGCGGACCCGGCAACGGGTCGGGTGTCGTCACGTTCGGCGACGGCACCGGCTGGAAGACGCTCGACCTGAAAACCACGTACACGCCGGCTTCGCCTCAGGCGGGCCTGACGAACCACGCGCTGACCTTCGGCTATCACTACGACAACTACTTCCTGGACAACGAGACCTACAACACCCCGGCGTGGCGCGATGGCGCGTCCGGCAGCTTCGCCAATGCGTTCAGGGGCCGCACGCAGACCCAGGCCGCCTATGCGCAGGACGCGTGGCGCTTCCTGCCGCGCTGGAAGTTCGTCTACGGGCTGCGCTACGAAGACTGGCGCGCGTACGACGGGTTCCAGGCACTCGGAGCGACGACCTTGCCGTATCCGGGCGCGGACCAGCATCACTTTTCGCCGAAGGCATCGCTGTCGTTCGATGTCACCGACGACCTGACGCTGCGCGCGTCGATCGCGCGTGCCTATCGCTTCCCGACGGTCGGCGAGCTGTTCCAGGGGAAGATCAATGGTTCGACGATCATCAACAACAATCCGAACCTGCAGCCCGAGGACGACCTCTCGAAAGAGCTGACTGCGGAATGGGCGCACTGGAACGACGTGTTCCGCCTGACGCTGTTCCAGGACGACGTGAAGAACACGATCTTCAGCCAGACCGATACGACCGTCATTCCGAACGTGACGAGCTTCCAGAACATCGGCAAGGTGCGCTCGCGCGGCGTCGAGACGGCCTATGAAGGGCAGGACGTGTTTGTGCGCGGCCTCGACCTCGTCGCGAACGCCGCCTATACGCAGTCGAAGATTCTTGAGAATGCGCAGAATCCCGCGACGGTGGGCAAGTATTTCTACCGGATTCCGTTGTGGCGCGCGAACGTCGCCGCGACGTACCACTTCGACGCGCGCGCCGCGCTGACGCTCGCCGCGCGGTATTCCGGGCGCCAGTACAACACGCTCACGAATACCGATACAAATCCGGACGTGTTCGGCGGTACCAGCACTTACGTGGTTGCCGATGCAAAGTTCACGTTCCGGCCGACGAAGCAGAGCGAAATCGGCATAGGCGTCGACAACATGTTCGATGCGCGTTATTTCGTCTATCACCCGTATCCAGGCCGGACCTTCTATGTCGAAGGCCGGCTGCACCTGTAACGGAGGACGTCACATGTCTACTGCCGCAATCGACCAGCGCCCGTCACCGGCCGCCGTCACCACCGCGAGCCGGGGTTACCGCACGCTGTGGCGCTGGCATTTCTATGCCGGCCTGTTCGTGATGCCGTTTCTCATCGTGCTCGCATTGACGGGCACGCTGTACTGCTTCCAGCCGCAGATCGAGCCACTGCTGTATTCACACCGGCTCGTCGTCGAACCGCGCGACGTGCCACGCCTCGATGAAGATGCGCTGCTCGCGAACGCGCGCCGTGCGCTGCCGCCAGGTTCGGTCGCGACGACCGCGCGTCTCTCGTCACGACCGGACCGCAGCGCGGAATTCATCTTCCGGTTGCCGGATGGGGACAGGCAGAGTGTCTACGTGAATCCGTATGACGGCACGGTGCTCGGCACGCTGAGCGTCGAGGGGCGCCTGATGCAGGTCGACCGGATGATTCACCGCAAGCTGTTGCTCGGGAAACCAGGCGAACTGCTGATGGAACTGGTCGCGTGCTGGACGCTCGTCATGATCGGCACGGGCATCGCACTGTGGTGGCCACGCGGGGGCACGACGTTACGCGGCGCGCTCGTGCCGCACTTTTCGCTGCGCGGCCGGCCGTTGTGGAAAAGCGTGCACGCGGCGCTCGGCATCTGGCTCGCCGTGGGCGCGCTGGTGTTCGTGGTCACCGGCTTGCCATGGACCGGATCATGGGGCAAGCAGTTCAAATCGCTGTCGGCGAGTGCCGGGCTCGGTGCGCCGCCGGGCGCATGGGGCGGGTTACCGTTGCACTCGAAGCGACCGGGCGGGCAAACGCCGTCCAATCGTTCTCAACCCGCCGATGGGCAAACCCGGCATGGATCGCATGTGACTCATGAGTCGGGTATGGATGCAATGCCGGGCATGACGATGGATGATCTGCCGCTGCCGCAGGTGCCGTGGGCCGTCGGCGCCGCACCGGTGCCGCAGTCGCACGATGCCGGACCTTCAGCGTTGCCACTCGGCCGCGTCGTTGCGCAGATGCGCGCCCTGGGCCTCACCGACGGCTATGACGTCGCGTTGCCGACCTCCGCGAGCGGCGTCTACACCGTCTCGTATTTCCCGCCGGACCCGAAGCTCGAACGCACGCTCTACATCGACCAGTACAGCGGCGAAATTCTGAAAGACATCCGCTACGGCGACTACGGCACAGTCGGAAAGGCGGTGTCATATGGCACATCGCTGCACATGGGTCGTTACTTCAGCCTCCTGAACCAGCTCGTGTGCACGGCGCTTTCGCTCGGCCTCACTGCGCTTGCCGTTACCGGCTGCGTGATGTGGTGGAAACGCCGGCCGGCCGGCGCGCTCGGCGCACCTGCCCGCGAACGTACCGGTGCACCGATGCGCGGCTGGAAGCTCGGCCTCGTGCTGCTCGGTCTAGCCTTTCCGCTGATGGGCGTCACGCTCGTCGCGGTCTGGTGCGCAGACCGGATGATCTTCGGCCGCCCGTCACAGCCGGTCGCGTCCTGACGCCACCGCGCATTTTCGTATCAGGAGAGACCAAATGAAGACTCCTCTCAGAGTCATGCTGCTAGCCGTGCTATGCGGTTGTGCTGGAAGCACAGCGGCGGCGCCCGCATCGGTGAAGGTGTCCGGCTGCTGGATCCGGCTGTTGCCGGGCAATCTCCCATCGGGCGGCTATTTCAGCGTGGTGAACATGGGTGCGCAGCCGGTCGATCTGACCGGCGTTCGAACCGACGCTTACGGTACGGCGATGCTTCACCAGACCCGGAGCAGCGGCAGCACGTCGAACATGGTGATGGTCGACAAGGTGACCGTGCCGGCGCACGGCACGCTGGCATTCACGCCTGGCGGATATCACGTGATGCTCGAACAGCCGAAAAAGCCGCTCAAGGTCGGGATGTCGATTCCGTTCACATTTACGTTCAGCGACGGCGAGCAGGTCACTGCCGAATGCGAGACGAAAAATGCGACCGCGATGGGGCACTGAATGTGGTTCCGACCGCCGCGGCATCCGGATGATCGGGATGCGCCCGGCCGGCAGGAATCGTGCAGGGCGAGTCATTACCTGACATTCGTGTCCCGGCGCGTCGTTCTGGTCGCTCTGCAAGTATCCGAAGTCGCGCTGAACATGGTGCACTTGTTGAGGACGGTGTAGTCGTGTCCGCCTCATGTCGCATGGTTGTCTGCAAGGAGCGTGGAGACTGTAGTGAGTGCAATACCGTTTTGGCGCAACGTCGATAACACCGCGCGTGTGAAACGACGAATTGCAGTCGTCGCTGCGCTCGTCGCGGCGATCCACGTTGCGGCGCTCGCAGTCGCGTTCACGATTCGCGAGAGCGTACCTTTGCGCCCGATCGAATCGCGCACGATCACGGCCGAACTCATCAGCCCGGCGCCCGTCACCGCGCCGGCCGCGATCCAGTCGACCCCGACGCCTCCGCCGAAGCCTACGCCCGTGCAGAAGGTCAAGCCGAAATTACAGCCGCGCCCGACGCCGAAGCCCACGCGTGTGCCACTGCCCGTCGCGCAGGCGCCGTTGCAGCACGACATTGCCGCGCCCGAACCCGCGCAGCCGGCACCACCTGCGCCCGCAACACCCCCCTCTGTTGCGGAACCAGGAGCGCCCGCTGCCGGCAAGCCAACGATGGCGCTGTCCGCGCCGAAGAACGTGTCGCACCTGGATTGCAGCATCGTCCAGCCCGATTACCCCACCCTTTCGCGCCGACGCGGGGAGGTGGGGACGGCGATGATTCACTTCGTTGTCGGCCTGACGGGCAGGATCGAAAACATCGAACTGAAAAGGAGCAGCGGCTACGACCGCCTCGACCAGGCCGCGCTCGACGCGATGCGCTCCAGTTCGTGCAAGCCGTATCTGGAAAACGGTGAGCCCGTCCGCGCCGCGTACACCCAGCCATTCAACTTCAACCTGAACTGATCGGCCGAGACAGGTACAGGTTTCAACGAAAAAGGAACTGCCATGCAGAACTACGGTATTGCCCACGTGTGGGCACAAGGGGATTTCGTCACGCGCGGCATCGCCGTGGCACTGCTCATCATGTCGGCGCTGTCGTGGAGCGTGATCGTCATCAAGAGCTGGAACGTCATGCGTCTCAAGCGCCTGACGAAAAACGCCGAGCGGACGTTCTGGCATTCGGATGACTTCAACGACGGCGTGA
>NZ_CYGY02000222.1 GCF_900007165.1 Paraburkholderia piptadeniae | reverse complement strand
GCCTTGTCCACCGCGCGGTACAGGTATTTCCATTGACCGCCCACCTTGACGTACGTCTCATCCATGCGCCAACTGGTACCGACCGGACGTTTGTGTCGGCGAAACGCCTTTTCGAACAGCGGCACGAGGTGAGTAGACCAGAGGAATTTCACCTCCAGCCTCTCGCAGAACGGTGCGTGAGCCTCTCGACTCACACCGCTCCCATCAAGCGAACGAGCCTGTCATTCCCCGTTGCCAATGTACGAACAGTTGCGGTTGCCGCTTCGCAATGCCTTCCACGAAGATAGACGCCCGTGTTCTGTGTCCTTTCAGGCGCCTATACTTGCGCATTGCCCAGGCAACCAACGTCTTGTTGAAGTGCCTGAGCGCCGGATATATCGCTGACGGACTGAATTTCCCGTAGTAGCTCAACCAGCCTCGCAGGACTGGATTGTGCAAGCGGGAGATGTCAGTCACGCTGAGATACGTCCGGGTTTGGTAGCGAGCCTCGCGAGTCGTTTGCCGCATGGACTTGAGGGCCGCCGCACTGACGGCGGGCGTGAAGTTCACAAATATGCTGTTGCGTCTGCGATTCTTCACGATTCGCCGCCGAAAGGTGTACCCGAGAAAGTCAAACTGCGTGTTTGGATACCGCCCTTTGCGACTGCCATCCTTGCAGTAGACGATTTTGGTCTTGTCCGGATGCATTTCCAGATGGCACTCTGCCAACCTTGCCTGAAGCGCAGCCTTGACAGCTTGCGCCTCTTGTTCAGTCCGGCAGTGAACCAGTCCGTCGTCTGCATACCGGCACCAGGGAAGATCGGGAAACATCCGGCCCATCCAGACATCGAACGTATAGTGCAGGAACAGATTTGATAGCACTGGGCTGATTACGCCGCCTA
>NZ_CYGY02000105.1 GCF_900007165.1 Paraburkholderia piptadeniae | reverse complement strand
AGGAAATTAGACCACTACAGGTCTGCCGAATGGGCAGACGACTGAGCCGTGCGCGCTTGGCGTAGATGTCGTCGACCGTTGCAGCCTTGATCGGACCGGCCGGGCACCTCACTCTCAGGAATAACCGGTGTGTGCTCGCCAAAGGTGGCCGACCGCGCAGATAGCGCTCGAGCACGCGCCGCGTTCGTCCGTTGAGCGGCAAGATTAGTACCGACCGAGTCTTGCACTGGTCGACCCGCAGGGTGCTGTTCTCCCAGTCAATCGAGTCGAGCGTCAAGCCAGCAACTTCTGTTGGGCGCAAGCCGTAGTAGGCCATCAGGTAGAGAATCGCGTGATCCCGGCAACCCTCAACACTCGAACGGTCGATCGAATGAAGGAGCTTGCATACCGTCCTCCAATCGAGCGCCCGTGGTGGAAGTTCTCCGCGATAGGTACGGGGTGTGTCGATGACGTCGAGTCGATTCCTCGTGTAGCCTCGATCGGCGCAGAACCTCAGAAAGGCGCGAAGGTGTGCAACCGTATGCTGAAGACTCTGACGGCAAAGACGCTTGCTGGTTTGATCGATAAAGCCCTCAACATCCTCGGATCTAACGCTCGCAAGGCGCCTACGCCCCGAACAGGCGCTCGCCAAGAAGCCGGTAACCGTGCTCAGGTGCTGTTCAACCGTGGAAGAAGACAGTCCACGCAGATCAACGAGGTGCGAACGGTATTGTGAAACGAGCGGGTCGAATCGGCCGGGCTTTGCGACCGGAACGAAGAGGCCTCGATCAGTTAGGAAGCGTGCTGCCGCTCGCTGCGTGGCGCGTTATAACGTCTCATGCGACCACGGTGCGAACCAGCGGGACAGCGCAATCGAGGTAATCGGGAGGCTGGTGCCAGCCGCGACATGGTTATAGGCAAGAACCTCACGGAAACGGTGTACGTGGCGCTTTGCGCAAATGCGCGTGTAGCCGCGCTCGACGACCCACGCCGAAAAATTGCGGACTAGCTGTCCTTGCGGGCCGGCAGCATAGTGCGGCCAATCGCGGGGAAAGAGAAATTCCAGCATGTGGATCTCACATTCAAGTGAACGGAAGAATCACAGTAGCTGCTTCCAGTTATGTGTAGTTCCGCGACCTCAAAGCCCGAGCGGACGAAGGTCGCGGCGGTTGGCTGTACATAACGATGTGCTCCACATAGGTCAAGAATCAGGCACTCGAAGCGATCCGAATGGTCGTGCCACATGAAGTCGCCCTCGATCTTCACGATCTTGAACGGCGACCACCCGCGGCTGCCACCGGTCCTGAATCAGCGCAAGCTTTGCAGCCAGATTGATACTTGCACTGAGTCCGCCGCCGCGAATAACGACATGAACATGAAGTGCGAATCTCGCAAGGAATACCGCAGCCTGTCCGGTCGAATTTAATCCACCTACTGCACGGTGATCGTCGCTTTCATGTTCGGGTGTATGCCGCAAAACACCTTGTAGACACCCGGCTTGTCGAACTTGAACTGATACATATCGTTCTGGTCGAGCGCAGCGGAGCGGAACATCCCAGCATCGTTGACGACCGAATGCGGTTCGCCGTCCATATTTTTCCAGGTCACGGTCGTCCCAGCCTTAACGGTGAGGGACATTGGCGAAAACATGAAATTCTTGATAACGATCTCATTGGGCTCCTGCGCTTGTGCGGCAGGCAACCCCGTGGCCAATGCCGCAATCAGCATCCCGCTTCCGACGGAGAGGACAAACGCGCGACGAAGGAAAGTGGATAGCATGGCTTAACTCCTTGTTGACTGAGCGATATTCCAAATCAGGCGAGGGTCGTGTCGGAAAGCGTCGCCGCGAGCGGGTGGCGCGAGATCTTGATGCTGGTCACGCCAAGCATCCGGGGAAGCTGATCGCTCGCCACCGTCAGCGGCATGGGTCCAGGGCCATTGCCGGCCGTCGGTTGCGGATAGGCGGTCGAGCGCGCGGTATGGAAAGTGATATTCCCTTCCACCTTGGAAACGATCTGATGGATATGTCCATTCAGGACGGTGACCGAACCGAACCGCTTCAGATAGTTCATCGCCTGGCCGGCATCGCCGGTGCCCCAACCCCACGGTTCGTAGATCGTCCACATCGGCATGTGGGCAAAGACGACGATCGGCGTACTGGACGAGCGCGCTTTCAAATCGTTTTCCAGCCAGGAAAGCTGGTCCTCGCCCAGGCTCCCCAGCCCGTTTGGCTTGAAATGCATCACATTGACGAGACCGATGAAGTGCACGCCACTGTGGTCGAAGCTGTAATAGCCCTTGTTATCCGAGGCTTGGCCGAAGCGTTTGAAGTATTCGGCTCCTGGCCCGTCTGTCACATCATGTTCGCCGGGCACGGTATGCAACTCGGTGATATTCAGCCCCGACAATAATTGGGCCGCGAAGTCGAACTCTTCCGGCTTCGAAAGATGCGTGATATCGCCCGTGTGAATCGTCAGGGCCGGCTTGACCGGCATGGCGTTGACGAAATCAATCGTTTGTTTGAGCGTACCCTCGACATCCGGATTGGCTTCCTTGTTGAAGCCAATATGCGAGTCGCTGATCTGCAGGAACAGAGGAACGCCCGAGGCCGCTGACTTGTCCTTGCTATTGACGGCAAGGGCCAATTCCACGGGCGTGAGGACGCCTCCGGCCAGGACAAACAGGGTGCCCGCGCCGCCGAAGGCGAGGCATTTCAATGCCCTGCGGCGCGACGGATGAGAAGGAAGATCTGACGACATAATGTCCTCTCGACTGGGTTTTAGGAGGTAGACCGCCCGTTCATCCGGCGGGCCTCCAGGGCTGGTGTTCAGAGAGCTAGACTGCGGCGGCGTCGGTTTTATTCCCAAATCGGAAATCGCATAGCTGGCGCTCGATGGGGCACGTCCACTCACCGGGCTGCTGCATGGCGCATTTGCGTGTTGAACTCGGCCCCGGGGCCTTGGACGCCCTCACCTACATCCGCTCGGATCACGGAATAACCGTCGCATGCTCGCGGTTTTGCTAGCGAGGAATACGCATTGATCGATCAAAAAGGACGTCATGGACCTGGCCCGTGCATTGGGTTTGGCAGTCATCGTCGACGACAAAATCGCCGCGAGGAAAACGAAAGCGTATGCGGCTCGGTGTCAGCGTTAAAGCGATTCGCCGAAACAGTATGTCAGTACGCAGCGAATCAAAATGACTGCGCCTTGCACCGATCATCGGTGGGTAACCTCTGGGCCGGTTACGCCGGTGCTTCATGTCGCGCAGCACTCACAGGAGTCTGAAGTGAGACTTCGGCGGTACGTCTGGCAGCTGCTATGCACGGCAGCAAGAAAAGCGTTTTCGCAGTGTAACCGCCCGGTGGGCGGGCCGAGCTCGACGAGGTTGCAGTTCCGCTCGGCCAGTGGAATAAGTCGCACTAGGAAGAGCAGCTTCAGGCGCCGCGACATCTCGTCAGGCTCGTACCCCATGCTACGCATGATAAGGTCGAGCCACTCGTCCCTCGTGAATTCACTCCGAACGCGCCGGTACTCCTCGAGATCGAAGGTCGCCATCTGGATCGGCGTGAGCTTGTCGATCCAGAACGGGTTCTTCCCGCGCGACTCCTCGTCGTACTCGAAGCGCATGTCCACCTGCGCCCAGACGCCGCCCATCACGAGGCGCTCGTAGTCGCGGACGTAGTGCTCCGGGACGTGTACGTTCTTGTGGCCGAAGTTCGTTACTTCGGCCCAGAAGTCCGAGTCCACAAGGCGCACCTTCACCTCCTCTTGAGGCATACGCCGGCGGGCGTCGTCGGCGCCCATTGGCGACCAAGCTTGTCGACATCTTGTTTCGTTGTCAGCGGGCGCACAAGCCGGTGCCATGTGTCCGGTACGCGATGCCAATTGTCCGTTCAGCGGTCGCATTGAGGGGCACGGGCGCAGAGCCTGTTGCGACCGGTGCAGGCGAGTGCAAGCGTATCGGGGTGCCGTGACTGGGCCTATCGGAAGAAACGAACTTTGGCGCTATTGCGGCTCATTCAAGGAACTTGTGGCAATGAGCCGTGCGGACAGGTGCCCGCTTCGTTCCGACTTTTTCACTGTTAGGCAGATATCCGCTAAGGGAATAAGTCGTTAGCGGACCCGGTATTACGAAGGCGTGCCCTCAGGTATGCACGCGGCCGGCTACGGATTCGTTGCCGCCGCAGACTTTTGCGAGACTTTCTTTGTGTGAGGTTTGTCCATCATGAAGTCGTTGATCAAGGCAGTTGCCGGTGCACTCGTTGTCGCCGCCCCTCTCGTATCGTTTGCTCAATCGAACCAACCGTTGACCCGTGCGCAGATGCGTGAGGAACTCATCCAGCTCGAAAAGGCCGGCTACAACCCGGCCACGGTGGATGACGCCGATTATCCGGCCGATATCCAGGCGGCCGAGGCGCGTGTCGCTGCGCAGCACGCCGGGGCGCAAGCCGCGGCCACCAGCGTCGGTGGTGTGGCGGGCGGGACGTCCCGATCGGGTGGTCCTGCCTCAGCGGCTGATACGAAGTCGCTTTACTTCGGTCAATAGACCTGCTGATAAGACGGGCGCCCGGCCGTGCCCACCTCGCGCCGCGCCGGTTTCCCGGCGCGGCAGGGTCTGGGTCGCAGCCAGCCCAGCCCAAATGCTCAGAGAGGAATCGAATATGAAGACATTGACGCGCAAAACACTAATCAGCGCTACAGCCGCCGCGTTCGGGCTTATGCCGCTTCTGGCGGCTGCGCATGGAAAGCTGAAAAGCACGTCACCAGCCGTAGGAAGCACTGTTGACCGCGCCCCGGAAGCATTACGGTTAACGTTCAACGAAGCCCTCGAGCCCGCATTCAGCTCCGTCAAGGTGAGCGATGCTGGTGGCGTACAGGCGACCAAAGAAAAGGCAAAAGTCGACGCGTCCAACCCTCGCGTATTGACAGTCTCAGTCCCGAAGCTGGCGTCGGGGGCGTACACCGTGCAATGGGCAGTGATGACGCATGATTCTCACAAGACGAAGGGCACCTACACCTTCACGGTGAAGTGATGAATGACGGTTTCCTTGGCACGCTACGCCTCGCCTTCGTGGCGCTGCAGAACGTGAGCTTCGCTATCGTGGTGGGTGCGCTGCTTATTGACGGATGGTTTGCACGAGAAGAGTCGCCGTGGCAGCTAAATGTCAGCAAACGTCTTCACGTGGCGATGCGCACCGCTGCGTTCAGTGCATTAGCATTCAGCGCGTTCGCGTTTTGGATTCATTCCGCGTTGATGAGCGACTCTGCGCTTTCGGAGGCGGCGCCTGCGGTCCGCTCGATGGTCGAGGAAACCGGTTTTGGCCACGCCTGGCTGGCAAGCACCGTGCTTATGCTGAGCGTACTCGCATTGGCGCTTCTGCCTTCGGCGGCATTGACTCGGCTGCGTCCTGTCATTTGGCTGGTGATGATGGGAATCGCGCTTGCACGAAGCCACATGGATCATCCGGTCGATGCAGGAGCATTCAGCCTGCCCGTTTGGGCGGACTGGGTCCACCTGTTAGCTATCAGCGTTTGGGTCGGCCTTGTACTGGTCGCCACCTATGTCGTAGCGCCACGACTGATTGACGCGCCGGCCGATGCGCAGCGGGCCAGCGCCGCGTTCATACAGTCCTTATCGAATGCTGCCACGTTTGCATTTGTGGCGCTTTTCTTGACTGGAGCGTACAACGGTTGGCGAGGCGTAGGTATGCCTGGCAACTTGTTGGCGTCGACCTATGGACAGTTATTGCTGCTGAAACTGGCACTGGTAATTCTGGCTGCAGCACTGGGAGGCCATAATCGGTTCTTCGAGATGCCACGAGTGCTCGCGACTCTGAAAAGGTCATCGTTGGAATCGCCCACGCGCCCCCTCAGGCGATTTGCTACCGTCCTGCATATCGAGTCCGTTGTGCTGGCAGGCGTCGTCGCTACGGCTGCAGTACTCGCCTCCAGTCCCTTAGCGGGGACGTAGACTAAAGGAGCGAGTCACACAAAGCAACGTCCACGCGGATGGACCACCGCAAGATGTCTTATGAGGTTCAGTTCTGCGTTGTCGAACTCAATACGCGAGCCCGGCAAGCAATCCCGAAACTACGCCGCGCGACACGCCCGTAGGAGGCATGCCGACAGGTAGCGGACAATCCGGCGTGACACGGCCGGCCACGGGTTCGTGCTCGGTCCCCGGACACTTTTGCGACATTTTCTTTGGGTCCTGATAAAGGATATCGGGTTGCCCTGAGAGCGTATCGGACAGCTCACTGCAGCTTGCAGAACCGAGCTGTGACGCGATTGCTGTTCAAGGAACTTGCGGCAATGAGCCGTACAGACAGGCGCCCGGTTCGCTCGAACATTTTCACTGTTAATAAGCACATATCCGCTAAGGGAATAAGTCGTTAGCGGAACCGGTATTACGAGGGCGTGCCGCAGCTATGCACGCGGCCGGCTACGGTTTCGTTGCCGCCGCAGACTATTGCGAGATTTTCTTTGTGTGAGGTTGTCCTTCATGAAGTCGTTCATTAAGGCAGTTGCCGGTGCACTCGTTGTCATCGCCCCTCTCGTATCGTTTGCTCAATCGAACCAGCCGTTGACCCGTGCGCAGGTGCGTGAGGAACTCATCGAGCTCGAAAAGGCTGGCTACAACCCGGCCACGGCGGATGATGATGTAAATTATCCGGCCGATATCCAGGCAGCCGAGGCGCGTGTCGCTGCACAGCACGCCGCTGCGCAAGCCGGGGCCACCAGCAATGGTGGTGTGGCGGGCGGGACGTCCCAATCGGGTGGTCCTGCTTCAGCGGCTGATATGCCGTCGCTTTACGGTCAATAGACCTGCTGATAAGACCGGCGCCCGGCCGTGCCCACCTCGCGCCGCGCCGGTCTCCCGGCGCGGCAGGGTCTGGGTCGCAGGGGTTCGATCAACGGCAAATACGGATAGGCCTTGCCGTGGGAGACGGAGAAGGTCTCCAGCACCAGCCACTCGCGTGGCGCGCGCAGTTTGAATTCGTAGAGTAGCCGTGACTTGCCAACACCCGGCTCGCCGACCACGCCGACGATCTGCCCGTGCCCAGCCACGGCCTGTGAGAACACGTGCTCCAGATGTGCCAGCTCGTGGCTGCGGCCCACGAAGCGAGCCAGTCCGCGGCTCGCTGCGACCTGCAACCGGGTGCGCAGCGGGCCGGGACCGAGCACTTCGAAGACAGTCAGTGGCGTGAGTAGCCCCCTGATGGGCGTTGCGCCGAGGGTCTTGAACGCGAAATAGCCCTCGCTCAGCTTGTACGTGTGTTCGCTCACGACGATGGAACCCGGCAGCGCGACGCTTTCCATGCGCGAGGCAATGTTGATCGAGTGCCCCACCGGGTCGTAGTCCGTGTGCAAGTCGTCGGCGCGAATGCCGCGAACCACCACCTCGCCGGAGTTGACGCCAACCCGGATCTGCAGCGCGATCCCCTGTGCGAGCCGCACACGGTCGGCATAACCGCGCATCTCGTCTTGCATGCGCAGCGCCGCATAAAGGGCTCGTTGCGCATGGTCTTCATGGGCGATCGGCGCGCCAAATAGTGCGAGAATGCCATCGCCTATCGACTTCGCCACATAGCCTTCGTAGTCATGCACGGCCTCCATCATCAGGGCCAATACGGGGTCGATCAGACCGCGGGCGTCTTCGGGGTCGAGGTCATGCATCAGCGCGGTCGAGCCGGCTATGTCGGCGAACAGCGCGGTAACTGTCTTTCGTTCCCCGGCGGTGGCCCCCCTGGCTTCCATGGCTGCCTGCTCGGCCAGGATGCGCTGCACCAAGTGCCGTGGGGTGTAGTGTATGGGGGTAGCGGCAAGGTAAG
>NZ_CYGY02000141.1 GCF_900007165.1 Paraburkholderia piptadeniae | reverse complement strand
GCGCGAGCGGTTTAGTCCAACGACCCGTTTCTGCCACTGAAAAGCTCCCCGCTCAAACGCCCGCAATATGGTGTACTGCGGACATCCCAAGCAGTGCCGGGGAACGCGTTCCTTTAGCTTTTCACCTCAGCGACCTGCACTTCGCGTGCTACCTTCGCCTGTCGCCGGGTCTTCTCATTGAGTATCTGATGACGCCGGTGGTCCGTCATCTTCTTCCAGCCGCGGATTTCGTCGAGCGTCCGAAAGCAGCCGATGCAAAGCCCGGTCTTGCCATCGAACGCACAGACATTGATGCATGGCGATTTGACTGCCATCGCTCAGGCCACAGCGCGGGTCGGGTTCACTTCGACCGTCACATGCGACAGTCCCTTGAAACGCTTGAGTGCTGCGCGGTAGAAGCCCGGGTTGCGCAGCGCTTCATCTGTGGCCACCGAAACGATCGCGCTCATATGCCCCGGACCGACCCGCCAGACATGGAGGTCGAGCACGGTGTCGCCGTTGTCTTCGATGACATGACGGACGCTTTCGGACATACGCTTGTCCACATTCATGTCGAGCAGGATGCCGCCCGTATCGCGCATCAAGCCCCACGACCAGTTCGCAATCACCAGTGCGCCGATCACACCCGCAAGCGGGTCCATCCAGACCCAGCCGAACGCACGCGCGAGCAGCAGGCCGATGATCGCCAGCACGGAAACCGCGGCGTCGGCAATGACGTGAATGTAGGCCGAGCGGATGTTGTGGTCACGGTTTGCTGCAACCTGTGTATCGTCGTGATCGTGCTCGTGCTCTTCGAACTCGACCTGATGTTCACCATCGGGCAGGCGGACAACGGCCTTGAATGCATGCGGCTCAGGAATCTCGGTCTTCGACTCCACATAGCCACCGCGGTCGGCAAACGCGAAGGTCTGGCGCGTCCCGCCGGGGCGGATCGTCGTAACGGAAACAGCATCGGCGTTTGGTTTCGAGGAACCCGTTTCGGGTGTGATGCGGAAGACGGGCGGTACACCGTCTTCGAAGACCGATAAGGCGAATACGCCAGCGCTACCGAAGATGCGATGCACCTCTTCGTCGTGGCTGTGTTCGTCCTCGTGACCGTGGCCATGACCGTGTCCGTGGCTATGTCCATGGCTGTGGCCGTGGTGATCGCCGCTCAGCAGCCAGACGCTCGCAAGATTGACCAGCAGTCCGAGCACGGCGATGGGGATCGCCTGACTGAAGTGGATGGGCACGGGCGAGAGAAAACGCGAAACAGCTTCGTACGCAATCAGCAGCGCGATCATCGCGAGTACGATGGCGCTGGTAAAGCCCGCGAGATCTCCCAGCTTGCCGGTGCCAAATACGAAGCGGGTATCGCCAGCATGCTTGCGGGCGTACGTATAAGCCAAAGCGGCAATGAGCATCGCTCCAGCGTGTGTCGACATGTGCAGACCGTCGGCGACGAGTGCCAGCGAGCCAAAGAGACTCCCGCCGACAATTTCAGCCACCATCATCGCACTGCACAGCGCAATCACCATCCAGGTTCTGCGCTCGTTGTCTTCGTGAGCTGCGCCCAGAAAAATGTGATCGTGTCCCGCCCCGAAAGCGGCGTCCTCGAATTGGCTCATGGCTCTCTCACTTGAAGTAGCTGTGCACCACTTCGATCAGTTGCTCGGTGCCGCTGCCGTGCGCGCCGTCGTGCGGTTCGGCATCGACGAGATGCGTGCGGATGTGGTCTTCAAGGACCACCGCGAGCAGCCCGTTCATCGCGCCACGGCTACTGGTGATGAGCTGGAGCACATCCATGCAACCGCGCTCTTCTTCAAGTGCGCGCTCAATGGCCTCGACCTGGCCCTTGATGCGGCGAACCCGGTTGAGCAGCTTCTGTTTTTCACGAATCGTATGGCTCACGGCTAGCCCCAAAATAGTGTTGGGGGCTATCTTACTTCATATAGGGTATGGGGGTATACGTTTCTATCGAACGAGGTTTGAAGAGAGCGTTGCCAGCGCGGCGCGTCGTACCAGAAAGTTTCAACCTGCCGGGTGGGTGCGTTCGAATGGAATGCCAACTTGGCTGTGCGGAGGAGACGCTCGGATGTCTACGTCGCAGTGCTCGCGGGCGGCCGCTCATGGCCGCTTGTACCCGCTCAGCTATGACGCCACAAAGCTGTCGCCGCCGCAGGATGGATTTGCGAACGGCGGCTTCCGATGAAGGGAGCAGAACGCGTACAGTCGGGCCATTAAGAGTCATTCACCCGCAGCGTCGATCTGACATTAGGGCGACCGCTCCGCACCAGCAACCCGTCGTTCAACCGGTGTTGATGAAAGCTTGGAGGCAACTATGCGCGCTTCCTCCGGCTCGCGCCAGCTGGACAGCATCTTCTCGACCTCCGTCGCGATCCAGACTCGGAAAAGCCGATATTCCCTTCGCTCCAGTGCGCTCTTATGTGTGACCAGGTAGTGGTGCCTATCATGGAAGACCAGACATTCTTCAACGGGTCTTACAAGACGGCCTACTTCGACTTGACGGTGAATCAGATGGTGCCACCCCAGTAACGTGCCTTCGCCAGCTTCCGCTTGAGATACAAGTAGGCGATAGTCGTTGCTTTCGAAGTTTTCGTCTTCTATTAACTGCTCTCCGACATCGCCTTGCTGGAACCAGTTTCGCCACACGCGCCAGTCGACGTGCTCACCGAGGTGCGTTCGGCCAAGGGGGGAGAGGCTCAATGTCGGGTGTTTCAGCAAATCAAGCGCCGAAAGGTTTTTCCCTCGATAGTTCTTCTCGAAAAACTGTTCGCTGCAAACGGGATATACGATGTCGTGGAAGAGTCTTTCGACCGTGTATTCCGCTTCTCGCGGCGGGTTTTTAGTAACTATCACGTCCGGGTCGATGAGTCCGTCGAACTCCTTGTAATGGTCGGTGACCACTACATGAAGCCTCACATGTGGAAACTGTTCTCGGAATGCCGCAAGGCGGGGCGCGAGCCACAACGCGGAAAATGCATGAGACACGCAGATGATCAGTACGCTTCTTCCATGCCGACGCAGCGCCTCGACCGACTCGGCGATGTTCATGATTGAAAGGTAAGACGCGTTATATAAAATCCTACCGGCTTCCGTGAGCGCGATGTGCCGACCTGAACGTTCGAAAAGAACGATGTCCAGCGAATCCTCTAGCTCTTTGATTTGACGGCTTATCGCCGCCTGAGTGACACAGAGAACTTCGGCCGCCTGTGTGAAACTCTCGTAGCGTGCGGCCGTCACGAAGCACCTCAGCGCTCTAAGCGACGGCATCTGGGCAAGCAATCGGTCGGCGAAAGGCCGCATTTTCGGCATGATCTAAATCTTTCTGTGGCCCAATCCTGCTGGACAGTGCTGTCCGCACATTTTGAAGCGTCCGACGCGACGCAGAGCCGATAGCCGTCCCCCGTCTCGTTGAACTTCTTCTGGCGGACGGAGCTGGTCTTCGACACCGCTCTTATACGCTGGCGCCCAGTTCTTTCGCAGCCGCCAACGCTATGAGAAGGTCCAGGTGCGCTCCACCCGCGTTCTTAAACACGGTCGCCTTTCCGCTCCGTTTTGGCGCAGCCTGAACCATTTCGAAGAGATCACCCTTGATATCGCTTCGGACCAGCGAGCCGTTGGCGACGGCTTGCATGATGTCTCCAGCCTCGACTGCTGTGTCTCTGAAGTCGACAAAAACGTCGGATTGTTCAATCACGTCGTCGTCAGCCTCGCGCATGTCAGGCCGGTATCCACCGACGAGATCGACATGTGCGCCGGGCCTCAAGAATCGACCCTTGATGATCGGACGGACGGAGCCCGTGGCCGCCGAGATGATATCTGCTTGCGATACTGCATCGTTAACATCCGTGACCACGTCAATCGTCCGGCCTGGTTGGATCAATGATTGCGCAACGCTATCGAGCTTCTGCGGCGTGCGGTTCCATAGCATGATCCGCTTGATGGATGGCCTGACATGGATATGCGCCTGCCCCAACGCCAGTGCAATAGGCCCCGCTCCAATTACGAGCAGGGTCTTACTGTCGTTGGCGGACAGTAATGCTGATGCCAGCGCAGAGTCCGCTGCGGTTTTCCAGCGCGTGACTTCCGGGCCATCGAGGATCCATGAGATGGACTTCTTGTCTTCGTCGACCACAACGAAGATGGCGTCCTCGGTCGGCAGCGGTGTTTCTCTGTGTGCATTTGGAGGAAAGATAGAACAGACCTTGACACCTGCCCCGTAGCCGGGAAGCACGACGCCTCGCGAAAACACGCTGAACGGACCGCTTTGAAGGAGCAGATCCTCAGTGCGAGGCCTCGCCCCACGATGACCGTCACGAAGTGCCTCGATAGCGCGTTCCCACGTCATGACTGAACGAATATCTCGCGCGGACAACATCACAGCGCTCATCTGGTTACTTCCTCTTTCTTTCCGAAAGTCCGGTTTCTGAACTAATGGTCGAGAAGCCACTTCTGTGCAGGGTTGGAGAGAGTGAGCACTCGATTGCGAAGACAATCGAGCGCTTCGCTGCGTGCGCGGTCCGGATCAAGCCGATTGACCGATGACGGCAACAGGATCACCGAGAACGTCCATTTTTGGTGAGACACCAAGACCCGGCTGAGCCGAGACTGACATGCAGCCATCGTTCAGTTCCGGCCCTCCCGAAGCGACAGTGAGGCTGTGGTACTCATGGAACGCCGACGACTGGAAGTGAAAACCGGATGGTGTCGAGTGCGCGAGATGGCACAGGGCGGCAGTCGCAATTTCTCCGCCCCACGAGTCTTCGATTGTGAGCGAAATTCCCATCGTCACAGCGAGATCCCGGAATTGCCTGGCCTTCGTCAGACCGCCTACGCGACTCACCTTGAGATTGACCACGTCCATCGCTCGGTCCTGAAAGCCACGTATCAGCAAGCGAATGTCTTCCATGCATTCGTCGAGGATCAATGGATGATCCGTATGCTGCCTGACCGTGAGGCATTCCTCATAGCTGGGGCACGGCTGTTCGATGTAGATATCGACGTCCCGAATCGCCTTGACAACGCGCAGCGCTTCGTGCTGCCGCCATCCGGTGTTCGCATCTGCCGCCAGGACATTGCCGGGGCGCAGTTCAGCAGACACTTTGCGGATTCGCTCGATATCCGAATCTGCACCCGCGCCGACCTTCATCTGGAACTGCTTGAAGCCCTGGTTCTGATACTCCCGGATTTTTTTCGCCATCGCATCCGGGTCTTGCCGACTCACCACCTTGAAGAGCTTGACCGCGTCTTGCAGACGCCCGCCGAGCAGGTTGTAGACCGGCTGGCTGGTCGCCTTACCCAGAATGTCCCAGCAAGCCATATCCAACGCTGACTTCACATACGGATGCCCCTTGAGAAGCTCGTCCATGCGGACATTAATCCGACCAATCTGGCACGGATCCTCGCCGATCAGGCCTTCGGCAATCTTGATAAGGCCCGCGCGAGCGCCTTCGGCATAGGCGGGCAGATAGGACGGTCCGAGCGGGCAAATCTCGCCGACACCGGTGAGTCCAGCGTCCGTTTCGACGACGATCACCGTCGAGTCGAACGAGGCAAACGAGAATGTCGACCAGCTATAGGAACCCTCTTTCAGCGGTAGGTCTACCTGGTAGAGCGAGATTTTCGTGATCTTCAAGATGGCGCCTCCGTGCCGTTTGCGTGTTGATGCGGAAAACTATAATTGCCGGTGCTTCAAAAAAATTGTATGTTTCGGACAATCGGCGGCACGGCAATGGAGACAAGGAATGCGGGGCGATTACTCTTTTCTGCGGCCGGGCAAGCCCGCGCCAGAGGTCGAGACGCGGCTCAGAATTGGCATCGCACCGACTCCGGACTTCACCCTGATGTCCCTTTCGTGCTTTGTCGAGTTTCTGCGACTGTCGGCAGACGAGTCGGATTTCAGCAGGCAAATCTACTGCTCGTGGGACCTTCTGTCTCACGAGTTTTCTCCCATCCGATCGAGTTGCGGTTTCCCGATGTTGCCGACCAAACTCTTCGGCGATCCATCTGAATATGACTACGTTGTGGTGCACGGCGGCCTGCTGCATAGTGCGGAGCCGATCCCCGACGAGCTTTACCGATTCATACAATCCTGCGTTGAAGCACGCGTCCCCGTCATCGGGCTGTGCACCGGTCAATTCATTCTTGCCGAACTGGGCTATCTGGCCGGAAAACGATGTGCTGTTCACTTCTCGCTCGCGCAAGCGATGCAGAGCAACTTTCCGGACGTCATCGCTGTGACGGATGCCCCCGTAGTAGTGGACGGCGGATTCATTACATGCCCGGGCGGTCTTGCGGCGATCAACCTTGCAATGCACCTGGTTACGACCAACTGCGGTAATACGCGATCGCACAAGGCGCTTCACTATTTGATGGCCGATCGAGGATTCGAAGAAATACAGGCTATGAAGGACGACTCGGAGATCGGCCTGCATTGCCCGGACCGGCGGGTCGTGAACGCAGTCGGCTTGATGAGGCAACGAACATTTGAGCCAGGTTCAATTGCCGGCATTGCACAAACAATCGGAACGACCGAGCGCGAACTTACCCGACTTTTCAGGAAGCATCTGCGTGTCGCGCCCCTTCAGTATTGGAGGGGAATGCGCCTGAATGCCGCAAAATGGATGGTGGTCAACAGCGACCGGTCGATTACGCAGATCGCATACGAGTGCGGCTTTACAGACAGCTCACATCTCATACATTGGTTCAAGCGCGAATTCAACGTCACCCCCTCGAAGCTGAGAAGGCTTCAGTCAGACATTGGAGTGCATTGAGCCGATTACGTGATTCAGTAGGGCGCGACGCTTGCACATCCGGAGCGGACGTTGCGGTGTCGCGAGCCTGAACGGCAGTTTGGGGTCGCCTGCAGGCATAGGTGTCGGACAGTAAGCGGCCAGTTCGTGCCGCTCGCCCTTACTCTCAAACGGACGCTCGAGCGTCGGCTTTGCTGAGACAGCAGACCTTCCCGCGATGCTGTCCTCTTGAGTAAGCGCAACAGCGTTAGCCTGCACCAGTTTCTTTTTTCCGTTCCACGTACCACTCCTTTTCGCTTTCCGGTAAGAGCAAAGGAATCGCGAACTGAATGCGGCTCACCGCCGCGTCTCTCGACGCTTTGTCGCCTTTGACGTTTGCACCGGCGCCCCACACCTTAATGCCACCACCAGCCTCGACGCTGCTGGAATCCTCTACGGTCAGCGCAATGTCAAAATCAACAATCGTCGATTTAAGTCGGGCGCTCTCTGAAAACCGATCGTTGGGCGCGTATTTGTGCCCACCGTCAGACCGTGGAACGACATACGCGCCGAACTCTGTGTCTTGAGCATCACGAATTCCCGCGATCACCTCAACAAGTGACGCCTTGACAAACTCTCGCAAGTCCATGTGTTGCTCCAATATGAAAGGACTGTCCTGAGATTCGACACGTAGTAGTAAACTGGTAAAAAATGCTCGTTCGACTCTCATCGTGACTAGCTACTACACTACCTAACACACCACGGAATCGACGACCATGTTGCCCAAATACCTTGAAATCAAGAAGCGGCATCACTACGTCTGGGCGAGCTATCTCACCCGATGGGGGCGTGGCACGGAAGATGTCTTCTATACCACTAGAAAGGGAAAAATTGCACATGACAGCGTGCGGGGCATTGTCGTCGATGACTATTTCTACAAGATGTCCACGCTTACCAACAATCATGTCAAGGTAATTGAAGGTTATTCTCGAAAAAGTCCGGACCATCTCCACCAGCAACACATGTCGTATCTTCACGACTTCCTGAAAACCCAACGAGCTGAAGAAATCTACTGTCAATTCGCGACTCAGAATCAGGAAGTCGAACCTCATCTTAACGCTGCGAAGTGCAACCTGATTGAAAATCTCCACTCCAGTCACGAAAAGACGGCGCTACCAATGTTGGCCGCACTCGCTGATGAAAAGCTCGATTTGCTGCATGATAATCAGCACATGGTTCAGTTTATGGTGTTTATCGGTCAACAATTCTGCCGTACCAAGGCTTTCCGCGATAACGTACTCAAAATTCTAAATCGGCGTAATGCCCTTGAGATTGAAGTCGCTGACGCCACGGCACACTCATGGTGGTTTTTGAGCTACATGTACGGGATGAACCTCGGATAGAGGTGGCTCCGGAAA
>NZ_CYGY02000149.1 GCF_900007165.1 Paraburkholderia piptadeniae | reverse complement strand
AACGACCCTGTCGTGTCCATGATGCTTGCTCCCGGCCTCCCCGACGAAGATGTGATCGTTATTGCAGTGTGACAAGCGGCGTTCCCGGCACGGTGAAGTTGCCGGGGAACGCCGCGCTGCGGGACCGCTCGTTCAGACGTAGTCCTTGTACTTGTCGAGCAGGCGCACGGGTCTGGACAGCGCGTCACGCCGGAACGGATCGCCCAGTTCGCGCGTGCACATGATCTCGACGATCGTGGTCTTGCCGTGATTCATCTGCAGGTCGATCGCCTTCTTCAGCGCCGGGCCGACGTCCTCGAGCCGGTCGACGACGATGCCCTCGGCGCCCATCGCCTTCGCGATGCCCGCGAAGCTCGGATTGTCGAGCTCGCCGGCGACGAAGCGGCGGTTGTAGAAGTCCACCTGGTTCTTCTTCTCCGCGCCCCATTGCCGGTTGTGGAACACCACAGCCGTCACGGGGATGTTGTGCCGCACGCAGGTGAGCGTCTCCATCATGCTCATGCCCCAGGCGCCATCGCCCGCATAGGAGATCGCGGGACGGTGCGGCGCCGCGACCTTCGCGCCGATGATGGTCGGGAACGCGTAGCCGCAGTTGCCCCAGCTCATCGCCGCGAAGAAGCTGCGCGGTTTGTCGAAGCGCAGATAGCTGTTGGCCACCGAGTTGATGTTGCCGATGTCGGTGGACACCATCACATCGTCGGGCATCGCCTTTTCCAGCTCGCGCAGCACCTGCCGTGGATGCAGATACTCGCCGCCACTGAAGGTGCGCTCGTTCTTCTGCTCCTCGATCATGTCGAGGCTGTACGGGTCGCGCTCATGCGTCCAGCTGTCGAGTTCCTTCTCCCACGCCGCTTTCTCCCCGGCGATCTGGCTGGCGCGCGCCTCGCGCGTGGCATCGCATGCGAGCGTGCGGCCCGCGAGGCGTTCGGTAAGCGCAATGGCCGCCGCCTTTGCATCGCCGCAGATGCCGACGGAGATCTTCTTCACCAGCCCGAGCATCTTGTGATCGGCATCGATCTGGATGATCTTCGCGGTCTTCGGCCAGTAGTCGAGGCCATGCTGCGGCAGCGTGCCGAACGGCCCCAGGCGCGAGCCCAGCGCGAGCACGACGTCGGCCTGCGCGAGCAGCTTCATCGCGGCCTTCGAGCCCTGATAGCCGAGCGGGCCGCACCACAGCGGGTGCTTTGCCGGGAACGAGTCGTTGTGCAGATAGCTGTTGACGACGGGTGCGCCGAGCCGCTCGGCGAGCGCCTGGCATTCGCCGAGGGCGTCAGCCATCACCACGCCGCCGCCGGAGATGATCACCGGGAACTGCGCCTGCGCGAGCAGTTCGGCCGCTTCGTTCAGGCTCTGCCCGCCGCCCGCGCCGCGATCGAGCCGCTGCGGCTGCGGAATCTCGGCCCTGATCTGGCCGTAGAAGTAGTCGCGCGGGATGTTGAGCTGCGTGGGCCCCATCTCGGCCATCGCGCGGTCGAAGCAGCGTCCCGTGAATTCGGCCATGCGCGCCGGATGCGTGACGTGGCCCTGGTATTTGGTGAACTCCTGGAACATCGGCAGCTGCTTCGCTTCCTGGAAGCCGCCGAGTCCGATGCCCATGGTGCCCGCCTCGGGCGTGACGATGACCACGGGGCTGTGCGCCCAGTAGGCGGCGGCAATCGCGGTGACGGCGTTGCTGATGCCGGGGCCGTTCTGTCCGATGACCACGCCATGGCGTCCCGAGACGCGCGCATAGCCGTCGGCCATGTGGCCCGCGCCCTGTTCGTGGACAACGGGAATCAGGCGGATGCCGGCGGGCGCGAAGATGTCCATCGCATCCATGAAGGCGGAGCCCATGATGCCGAACATCTCGGTGACGCCGTTGGCGGCCAGGGTTTCGACAAAGGCTTCGGACGGGGTCATGTCCTGCGGGCCG
>NZ_CYGY02000261.1 GCF_900007165.1 Paraburkholderia piptadeniae | reverse complement strand
GGCACGTTGTGGACCGGCGATGAAATGATTCGCCTCGGCCTGTCGAAAAAGACCTCCGCCGACATGGGACATCTGCCGCAGACAGGTTCGGGCGGCATGATCGAAACGCTGGACTCGCTCGATGTGGATCGCACCGGCAACGCAGGCCGTGTCCGCAAGGTGCTGATCCATATCAACAACACTAACCCGATCCTGGTCGAGGATGGCCCCGAACGGCGCGTGCTCGCTGAGCATGGGATCGAAGTGGCATACGATGGGATGGCATTCGAACTGTGAACATTGAACGTTGAATGTCGAACTGCAGTGACGAGGCGCGCGGCTGTGATGGATAAAAAAACGGAGACGGTATGAACGCAACAGATACCTATGGCACGGCGCCGGTGCGCGACGCGCGTGCCCGAACGTCAGGGACACCAGGAGCCTCGGACGCCGATCAACCCGCCTGGAGCCGCGACGAATTCGAAGCACAGTTGCGCGCCAAAGGCACCGCCTATCACATCCATCACCCCTTCAA
>NZ_CYGY02000001.1 GCF_900007165.1 Paraburkholderia piptadeniae | reverse complement strand
GCGCGTGATCGAGCGCAGCACGACGCACGGCCTGCTCGACAGCGAAGTGCAGAAGAGCGACGGCAAGGTGTTTGGCCGCGCCGTCGACATGACGGCGGACGCGAGCGGCACGCCGCGCCTGATGATCGTGAACCTGCAGGGCTTTCTCGGCGTCGGCGACCGCAAGGTCGGATTTCCGTGGACGGCGTTCCGCTTTACGCCGAACGCGAAAGGCGCGCCGATCACAATCACCGTGCCGCCCAATCAACTGTCGGCGGCCAGCCAGCCCAAGCCGTCGGCCGCGCTCGCGACGCCGCTCGCCGCCGTGACGGCCCCGCCCGCCGTGCCGCCCGGTCAGGTGGAGCTGATGGACGCGGATGTCGAGCGTCCGAACGGCGGCAAGGTTGGCCGCGTGATCGACGTGCTGATCGACGCGAATGCGCAGCCGCAGGCCGTCGTGCTCGACGTGAGCGGCATCATCAGCGCCGATCGCCGGATGATCGCCGCGAACTGGTCGGCGCTGCGCTTCGTCACGAAGGACAAGACGCTGCGCCCGTTGATGGACCTCAATGACGCGCAGATCAAGGCGTCGCCATCCTACGAGACGGACAAGCCGATTCACGCCGTTTCACCCGCACTGCCCGCGCCGCCTCCCGCCTCCGCGCCTGCCGCGGCGGCCGGCCCTTCGTCGTCCGCCGTGGCGGCATCGACCGCACGCACTTCACGATGACGAGCCGTCTCATGGTCAACGCACGCAGTCTCCGCGCCCTCGACTGGCTCAACTTCTTCGTCGCCAACGTGCAGACGGGGTTCGGGCCGTTCATTGCTTCCTACCTCGCCTCGCACAAGTGGACGCAGGGCGAGATCGGGCTCGCTCTTTCCGTCGGCACGATCAGCGCGATGGTGTGTCAGGTGCCGGGCGGCGCCGTCGTCGATGCGCTGCATAACAAGAAGGGCGCCGCCGCCTGGGCGATCATCGCGATCATCCTCAGCGCCGTGCTGCTCGCGGCGAGTCCGACCATGCTGCCCGTGATGGCCGCCGAGGTCTTTCACGGCTTCGCGAGCTGCATGCTCGTGCCGGCGATGGCGGCCATCTCGTTCGCGCTCGTCGGACGGCACGACCTCGGCGACCGGCTCGGGCGCAATGCGCGCTGGGCGTCGATCGGCAGTGCCGTCGCGGCGGGTTTGATGGGCCTCTTCGGTGAGTACTTCTCGGCGCGCGCCGTGTTCTGGCTGACGGCCGCGCTCGCGGCGCCCGCCCTGCTCGCGCTGTCGATGATCACGATGCCGTCGCACCACGCGCCTGCGCACGTGCCCGCGTCGAAGGATTCCAACGAGCACGAGGAAAAGGAGTCGATTCTCGACCTGCTGCGCGACAGGCGCATGCTGGTGTTCGCGGCGTGCGTCGTGCTGTTCCACCTGTCGAATGCGGCGATGCTGAACCTCGCAGCAGGCGAAGTGACGGCGGGCATGGGCGAAAACGTTCAACTCGTGATCGCCGCGTGCATCATCGTGCCGCAAGCGATCGTCGCGATGCTGTCGCCGTGGGTCGGACGCACGGCGGAACGCTGGGGACGCCGCCCTATCCTGCTGCTCGGCTTCTCCGCATTGCCTTTGCGCGCGCTGCTGTTCGCGGGCGTGAGCAGCCCGTATCTGCTCGTGCCCGTGCAGATGCTCGACGGCGTGAGCGCGGCCGTGTTCGGCGTGATGCTGCCGCTGATCGCCGCCGACGTCGCGGGCGGCAAGGGCCGCTACAACCTGACGATCGGCCTGTTCGGTCTTGCGGCGGGGATCGGCGCGACGTTCTCGACGGCCCTCGCGGGCTTCATCGCCGACCGCTTCGGCAACGCAATCAGCTTCTTCGGACTCGCGGGCGCGGGTGCGCTCGCGGTGCTGCTCGTGTGGGCCGCGATGCCCGAGACGCGCGATGCGAACGACGATATGCAGACGAAGCCTGCCTCGTCCGATGAAGGACCGCTCAAGCGGGTGGAGTAACGTCGAAGCGACGTCGAATCAACGTCGATGCGCGGCTTCGGCCGCGCTTCGATCAAAGGCTCAACGCGAGTCGGCAGATTTCACGCGCGGCGACGCTTTCTCGCAGCCGCGACGGACGGCATCGGAATCGGCACACTGCCCGTCATGCCCTCGTCGATCAGGAAGTCGCGGAACAGGCTGGCGACGCGCGGCAAGCGCTTGTCCGATACATGCATCACATACCAGTCGCGCTCGATCGGGTTGTCGGGCAGCGGCAGCAGCGCGAGCAGCCCGGCCTGAAATTCCAGCGTGCACGCATGCAGCGACAAAAACGAAATGCCCAGGCCCGCTTCCACCAGTTGCTTGATCGCTTCGTTGCTCGACAACTCCGAGCCGATGTGAATCTTGTGCCCCGCCTGACGGAACAGATTTTCGACGGTCGAGCGTGTGCCAGAGCCGCGTTCGCGCACGAACAGGTTCGCGGACTCCAGATCGCCGAGCGTCAGGCGCTTTTTCTTCATCAACGGATGTGACGGCGACGCAACGAACGCCATCGGATGCTTCGCGAATGCCGTGGCGACCGTGCGCAATTCGCGCGGCGGACTGCCCATGACGGCGAGATCGATTTCATGCGTCGCGAGCATGCGAATGAGGTCCGCGCGATTGCCGACCTTGAATTGCACCTTCACCTGCGGACGCGCCTCCGTGAAACGCACGAGAAACGGGGGGATCAGATATTCGGCCGTCGTGATCGCGCCGATGCGCAACGTGCCGCCCTGCTCCCCGTGCAATGCGGCGAGATCGTCGGCGGCGCCGTTCCATAGGTCAAGGATCTCGAGCGCATAGCGCGCGAGGATTTCTCCCGCCGCCGTCAGCTGCACGCCACGGCCCACGCGCTGCAAAAGCGGCGCGCCAGCGGCCTCTTCGAGCAGCCGGATTTGCAGCGATACGGCGGGCTGCGTCAGGCGCAACTCTTCCGCCGCGCCCGACACGCTGCCGAGCTTCGCCACCGTATGAAGCGCCTTCAATTGACGAAACGTCGCCGCCTTTAACATAAGCTAAAACCTATATGTTTCGTACAAACATTAAATTGTGCTGCTGTTTTCCCCAATTCTATACTCGACCTCAATGATGAAGTTGCCGCATGAATCGAATTGAAAACGTTCAGGAGAGTACGCATCATGGCCTCGATCGATCGACACACAGCAAGCAGCACGCACTACGCGCCGCACCGCATCGTCGTCGTTGGCGGCGGCGTCGGCGGACTGGGACTCGCGACGCGGCTCGGCGAATCGCTCGGCAAGAGCGGGCAAGCGCAGGTCGTTCTCGTCGACCGCTCGCCGACGCACTTCTGGAAGCCGCTCCTGCACGAAGCCGCATCGGGGCAGATCGATCCCGCCACGCATCAGCTGCAATATGCGGTGCAGGCGCGGCGTCATGGCTTCGAGTTCGAACAGGGCTCGCTGCAATCGCTCGACCGCGCACAGCGCCGCATCACGATCGGCGCAACGCGCGACGCGGACGGCCGCGAAGTGCTGCCCGCGCGCGACATCGCATTCGATACGCTCGTGCTCGCGATGGGCAGCGTGACCAACTATTTCGGCGTGCAAGGCGCGGCCGAGCATGCGCTGCCGCTGGAATCCGTCACCCATGCGGAATCGTTTCGCCGCAAGCTGCTCGATGCGTGCACGCGGGCGAATCACGCGCGGCGCGTGAGCGGCGCGCAACACGTGCAGCCCGTGTCGATCAACATCATCGGCGCGGGCGCGACGGGCGTCGAGCTTGCGGCCGCGCTGCGCGACAGCATCCGTTTGATGCACCGCTATAGCCTCTTTGCACTCGATCCCGAGCGCGACTTTTGCATCAGGCTGATCGAAGGCACCGATCGCGTATTGCCCGCGTTGTCGCAGCGCATTTCGGCGCGTGCACAGCGGATTCTCGGCGGGCTCGGTGTCGATGTGCTCACGGATACGCGCGTCACCGAAGTGTGCGAAGCGGCCGTGCGCACGCACGACGGCCAGCAACTCGCAAGCGATATCGCGATCTGGACGGCAGGCATTGCAGGGCCGCCCGTGTTGCGCACGCTCGACGGCATCGCGGTGAATCGCAACGCGCAGGTGCTCGTGAACCGCACGCTGCAAACGGCGACGGATGCGAACGTGTTCGCGCTCGGCGATTGCGCGGCCTGTCCGTCACACGCGGACGGCTTTCTCGCGCCGCGTGCGCAGGTCGCGCATCAGCAGGCGATGTTTCTCGCCCGCGCGCTGAAGTGCCGTGTCGGCGGTGAAGCGCTGCCGGAGTTCACGTATCGCGATGCGGGCACGCTGGTCGGCTTCGGCGATGTCGGCACGATCGGCAGCCTGAGCGGGTTGCGCGAGCGGCCCGTGTTCGTCGACGGGTGGTTCGCGACCATCGTCTACCGGTTGATCTATCGGCGGCACGTGATGACGCTCACCGGCTTCGCGCGCATGACGCTCGATACGGCGAGCCATTGGCTGCGCCGCCGCGTGCACCCTGTGATCCGGCTGCATTGAATCTCGCGTAAGAAGAAGTCCCGCAGGCGGTCAGTCGAGAAACTCGGCGGACCGCTTGCGCAGCGCTGCGCCAAAATCATCGAGCCAGCCGATCGACAGCCGCCAGCTTTGCCAGTACAAGTCGACGTCCAGATGCTTGCCCGGCGCCATGTCGATCAACTCGCCGCTTTCGAACTGCGCGGCGATCATCCGCTCCGGGCACATGCCCCAGCCCAGGCCCGTCGAGCATGCGCGCAGAAAGCCGGAGACGTGCGGAATCCAGTGCGTCGGCGCATCGAGTTCGGCGCGCGTGATCTTACGCACGAAGCGCTTTTGCAACTGATCCTTCGGATTGAAATCGACACACGGCGCGCGGCGCAACGTATCGCGCGCGACGCCTTCGCTGAAATAGCGCTCGAAATATGCCGGCGTGCAGACGGCGAGATAACGCATCCTGCCGAGCCGCGTCGAACGGCAACCCTGTACGGGCTCCGATTGCGTCGTCACGGCCCCCTGCACGCTTCCGTCACGAATGCGCTGTGCGGTATGGTCCTGATCGTCGATCACGAGATCGAGCAGCATGCCGCGCTCGGCGCAGAAGTCCGCAATCGCGTCGATGAACCACGTGCCCACGCTGTCGTCGTTCACGGCGACGCGCAACGTGGGCCACGGTTCGAGCAACGCGCCGGGCAGATCGGGCACGCGGCCCGTGAGTTCGGCTTCGAGCAGTTGCACGCGCTCCGTGTGCCGGCACAGCAGGGCACCCGAAGTGGTCGCCGTGCACGGCTGCCCGCGCTTGACGAGCACGCTGCCGACGCGCTCCTCCAATAACTTCACGCGTTGCGATACGGCCGAAGGCGTCACGTTGAGCGCCGTCGCCGCGCGATCGAACGAGCCGTGGCGCACGACGGCCGCGAGCGCATCCAGCAGTGCATAGTCGAGCATTAGCGTTCCTTAATCGGCATTACATAAATTAGCTTCTCTTATTCTAACGAATCGGGGCACACTGGCGTCACGCGAACTTATCCATCTCCCCAAAAACATCATGAACTGGCTGGCTTTTTCACATGGCGCCGCGCTGTGCGCATCCCTGATCGTCACTATCGGCGCGCAAAACGCATTCGTGCTGCGTCAAGGCATCATGCGCTCGCATATCGGCAAGATCGTGCTGCTGTGCACGCTGTCGGACTTTCTCCTGATCGGCGCGGGCGTCGGCGGCGCGTCGGTGCTCGTCGAGCGTTATCCGACTTTCATCCACGCGCTGCTGTACGTGGGGCTCGCCTATCTGGCGTGGTTCGGCATCAGCGCGCTGATGCGCGCGCTGCGCCCCGGGCATGCCGTGCTCGACACCGATTCGAAAGGCGCCGCCGCGCCGCCCGCACAACGCGCATTGCCCATCGTGATGATGACGCTCGCGTTCACGTGGCTCAATCCGCACGTCTATCTGGATACGTTTCTGCTGATCGGCACGGCGGGCGCCCGCGAAGCGCAAGGCACGCGCGCCGCGTTCGCCATCGGCGCGATGTTTGTCAGCGCCGTCTGGTTCGTTGCACTGGGCTATGGCGCGCGTGCTCTCGCGCCGCTCTTCAGGCGCGCGGCCGCGTGGCGCGTGCTGGATGGCGCGATCGGCAGCATGGTGCTGCTGCTGGCCGTCACGCAGTTGCGCTAAGGCCGTCGACGTATGCCGGATTGCGCCGATTGCCGCGCCGGCTCTTCAACGTTTGAATGTCACGTTCGTGGGCCGCGCGATGTCTTCTAAGGCTGCGCCGCCTACGCCCCTGTCAGCAACGCGCTGCCCATCACTGAGCCGACGATTGCCGACAGTTGCATATGAGCCACCAAGCTTCCTATGATGGACCGATGGGCACGGGTGTTGCTCGATGCCGTGACGGCGGCGCCTGTGTCTGCCGACGCGGTTCCCGCGTGTCGGTCGATCGCTGTATCGACCCATCCAGCAAATCCAACGATGGAGATTGCCATGCTTCGATACGCGCCATCTTTTTCGTCATTGCCATCATCGCGGCCATCTTCGGATTTGGCGGTATCGCGGCCGGCGCTGCCGAAATCGCGAAAGTGCTGTTCTTTATTTTTGTCGTGATCTTCCTCGTGACGCTTCTGATGGGCGTGATCAGACGCTGAGCGCGCGTGCCTTTTGTCCGGGCAAACGGCTGATCGAGGTGCTTGCAAATTGTGCGCGGCGCTTTTGCCGCTTTTGCCGCTTTTACAATAGTTGCCGGCAACCGTTTGCGGCTGCTTTTCGTGGGCCGCCTCGCCTGCTCTGAGCATCCGTCATGCGCCAGGAGGCGCTAACGCGGATGCCATCGAAAGGGCCCGGGCGACGCATCGCAGACGAGCAAATGCTCAAGTCCCCGCACGAGACTCCAGTGCGTTCAACGCTTCATGAAGCTTCTGCGCGCGGCTCTTCTGCGCAGGAATGCGCGCAGCCGCGTTGACGTCGTCCACGCGCTTGCGCCAGTAAGAAAGCGGAATAGGCTCCGCACCGGAAATGCGCACCAGGACATGCTCGAGATGCACGAGATCCGACTCAAGCTGATGATGGTTCATGCCATTCCCCGATCGCACCGTCCGCCTGGATCACCCCGTCATGCTGTGGCGGCAATGTCGAATTGATATGTGCTGAAGCGGGCTCACGCGCTCAAGCCATCGCGGCCCTCGAACAGACTATGAATGGACAATATGACAACACGATCAACACGCTCGCAAGTTCACCGTTTTGTAAACGAGGAATCCTCACAGCTTTCAAGCGTTCGTCAAACTGTCGCTTTTTGCGCAAGCCGAGTTTTCGTAGCGTGCGTAGCCTCCGGTGCGGCATGCGGCGCTATGGGCGCTCTTTCGATGAACGTTCGCTGAGCCCGATATCCAGTTCTTCGCAAAGGAAGGTCTGCAACGCATCGACGGCGGCGCTCCGCGCGCCCGGCATGTGCCGCGTGAAAAGGCCGAGGTCGGCTGTGGGCGGCTCGGGCAAGCCGTCGGCGGCGCCGAGCACGCGCATCGATTCATAGCGGATATTGCCCTCCAGCAGCACCGATACGCCCAGCCCGGCTTCGACGGCCGACTGCACGGCGGGCAGGCTCGTGCTCGTGCAGACGACACGCCACGCGATGCCCGCGCGCCGCAAGATCGTCATCACGTGTTGCTGCCACAGGCATGTGCCGCCGAATGCGACGAGCGGCAGCGGCGCATCGCGCCCGGCCACATATCCGCGCGCGCCGACCCAATGGAGCGGCTGGGTCCACTCGACGAGCGGCGTCGCTTCGACCATCGCCGGATCGCCGACGAGCACGTCGAGCGCGCCATCGGCAAGACGCTGCGACAGCGCCGCGCTCGCATCGACGACGATCTCCAGCGCGACCTGCGGATGCGCCGCCGAGAAGCGCCGCAGAGCGCGCGGCAAGCGGCCCACCGCGACGTCTTCGAGCATGCCGAGACGCACGGTGCCGGCCACATCGCCCGCTTCGAGCGCCCGGCGGGCATCTTCGCCCGCGCCGAGAATCGCATGCGCATACGGCAGCAGCCGATGGCCCGCCTCCGTCAGGCGCACGCCGCGCGGCGAGCGCTCCAGAAGACGCTGGCCGATATCGTCCTCGAGACGGCGCAGCTGCATGCTGACGGCCGCCTGGGTTCGCGAGAGCCGCGCAGCGGCGGCACTGACGCCGCCCGTCTCCGCGACCGTCACGAAGGCTCTCAGAAGACTGCTGTCGAAGTCGCGCACTATTAGCGTCCGTGATAGCAGCATAAGAAATATCAGCTTATCTTAACGCTCGTTTCGCCGATATGATGGGTTCTGCCGTTCTTCCGCCCTTCTATGCCGGCCGCGCGCCCATTGAAAAGAACCCATGAAAGACTCCACGCTCGCAGATCCCATCGCATTCGATGCGTCTCTTTCGTCTCGCGCGCCGACTGGACCTGCGCCCGCCGCGCCTGAGACGGCTGCGCTTACACCGGCCGCTCCGAAGCGCCACGCCGGCATGGCGGCGCTGCTCGGCTTGCTGTCGATGTCCTGCGTGCAGTTCGGCGCCGCGCTGTCCGCGCCGACGATGGACGCATTCGGCGCATTCAGCACGACCTGGTTGCGGCTCGCGTGGGCGGCGGCGATTCTCGCGCTCGTCGTGCGTCCCCGGTTGCGCCGCTACTCGCGCGCGCACTGGACCGCGGCGGGCGTGCTCGGCATCGCGATGGCAGGCATGACGTTGTGCTTTTTCTCGGCGATCGAGCGCATTCCGCTCGGCCTCGCCGTCGCGATCGACTTTCTCGGCCCGCTCACCGTCGCGACGCTGGGCGTGCGGCGTCTGCGCGCGCTGCTTTGGCCGCTGCTCGCCGTCGCGGGCGTGCTGCTGCTCGCGCATGACCGCTCGGGTTGGATCGGCGACCCGATCGGCCTTCTGCTCGCGGCAGGCGCGGCGTGCGGCTGGGGCAGCTACATCGTGTTGATGAAGAGGACGGGCGCGCTCTTCGACGGGCTCGAAGGGCTGTCGGTGTCGCTGATCGCGGCGGCGCTCGCCGCGACGCCCTTCGGGCTCGCCGAGCACGGCCTGCACATCGTGCCGATGCAACTGGCCGCGACGGCCGGGCTCGCGCTGCTCGTGCCGCTTCTGCCCTACGCGCTGGAGATGATCGCGCTGCGGCACATGCCCGCGTCGTCGTTCGGCATTCTGATGAGCGTCGAACCGGCGATCGGCGCGCTCGCGGGCTTTGTCGTGCTGCATCAGCCGATGACGGCGCCGCAACTCGCGGGCACGCTGTTCGTCGTGAGCGCGAGCGTCGGCGTGATCGTCACGTCGAGATGAGGCACCGCGCTGACGCTTCGCATCGACAGTCTACAATCGACGGATCACATTCCGACCATCGAGGACAGCATCATGACCGACGACGAACGCGCAATCCGCCAGTTGATCGACACATGGCTCGCCGCCAGCAAGGCAGGTGACACGGCAACCGTGCTGAGCCTGATGACGGACGACGCCGTGTTCATGGTCGCGGGCCAGAAGCCTTTCGGCAAGGCCGCGTTCATGGCGGCATCCGAAGGACAGAAGAACATCGACATCGACGGCAAGAGCGACATTCTCGAACTTCAGGTGCTCGGCGACTGGGCGTTCTTGCGCACACATCTCGAAGTCACCGTCACGCCCAAGGACGGCTCGCCGCCGATGCGCCGCGCCGGCAACACGCTGACCATCCTGCGCAAGGAAACCGACGGCCGCTGGCTGCTCGCGCGCGACGCCAATCTGCTCGTGCCGCAGCAGTGACGTAAGCTGACCTTCCGCGAGCCGCGGCAACAGCGGCTCACGTCTCCCAGGGCGCGCGCCGATCCGCGTCGAGCCTGCCGTAGTGCCCGAGCGCCTGCCGCACGGTATCGCGCGAAACCGCGCCCTCGTCGGCGAGCGACTTCAGCGCCGCGATCGCAATCGACACACGGTCCACTTCGAAGAACGCGCGCAATGCCGCGCGCGTATCGCTGCGTCCAAAGCCGTCCGTGCCGAGCGTTACATAGCGGCGCGGCACATAGGCGCGAATCAGTTCGGGCACGGCGCGCACGTAATCGGTTGCCGCGATGACGGGGCCGCGCGACGCGGCGAGCGCCGATGTCACATAGGGCGTCGTGTTGTCGTCGGCATCGAACAGGCGCTCCGCGCGCTCCGATGCGACGCCGTCGCGATGCAGTTCGGTGAAGCTCGTCACGCTCCACACGGCCGCGTCGATCTGCCAGTCGTCCTTCAACATGCGCGCCGCCGCCTGCACTTCGCCGAGTATCGCGCCCGAGCCGAGCAACTGAACCTGCGCCGTTTCGAGCGCCGCGGCATCGAGCGGATACATGCCCTTCAGCACGCCGTCGCGCACCGTATCGACGGGCGTGGCAGGCAACGAAGGTTGCGCGTAGTTCTCGTTTGTGACCGTGAGGTAATAGAACACGTCGCGCTGACGCCCGATCATCTCGCGCATGCCTTCGTCGACGATCATCGCGATCTCGTATGCGAACGCCGGATCGTACGCGCGGCAGTTCGGCACCGTCGATGCTGCCAGATGGCTCGTGCCGTCCTGGTGTTGCAGGCCTTCGCCGCCGAGCGTCGTCCGGCCCGCCGTCGCGCCGATCAGAAAGCCGCGGGCGCGCTGGTCGGCGGCGGCCCAGATCAGGTCGCCGATGCGCTGGAAGCCGAACATCGAGTAGTAGATGTAGAACGGTAGCATCGGCAGATCGTGCACGCTGTACGACGTCGCCGCGGCGATCCACGACGACATCGCGCCCGCCTCCGAAATGCCCTCTTCGAGTATCTGGCCGCCCGTGTCCTCCCGGTAGTACAGCATCGAGCCCATGTCCTCCGGCTCGTACAGCTGGCCGAGCGGCGAATAGATGCCGACCTGGCGGAACAGGTTCGCCATGCCGAACGTGCGCGCCTCGTCGGCGACGACGGGCACGATGCGCGGCCCGAGCGACGCGTCCTTCAGGAGACTGCCGAGCATGCGCACGATCGCCATCGTCGTCGACATCTCCTTGCCGTTCGCGTCCAGCGCGAATTGCCCCCAGGACGGCATCGCAAGCACGGTCGGCGTCTGCGATGCCGCTCTCCGCCTTCTGGGCAGATAGCCTCCCAGGGCAGCCCGGCGCGCATGCAGGTACTGCATTTCCGGGCTGTTTTCCGCTGGCTTGTAGAACTTGAGCTGCTCGACGTCGTCATCGGAGAGCGGCAAACGGAAGCGGTCGCGAAACGCCTTCAATTGCTCGACGTCGAGCTTCTTCTGCTGATGCGTCGTCATGCGCCCCTGGCCGATGGAGCCCATGCCGAAGCCCTTCATCGTCTTCGCGAGAATCACGGTGGGCTGGCCGCTGTGTTTCGACGCACGGTCGTAGGCGGCGTGCAGCTTGCGCACGTCGTGGCCGCCGCGCCGCAGGCGGTCGATGTCGTCGTTGCTCAGGTGCGCGGCGAGCGCGGCCAGCTCGGGGTTCTGGCCGAAGAAGCGCTCGCGGTTGTAAGCGCCGTCGTTGGCCGAGAAGGTCTGGAACTGGCCGTCGACGGTATGCGCGAACGCGCGCAGCAACGCGCCCGTTCGATCGCGTGCGAACAGCGCATCCCAGTCCGAGCCCCACAGCACCTTGATCACGTTCCAGCCCGCGCCCGTGAATTGCGCTTCGAGCTCGTCGATGATGCGGCCATTGCTGCGCACGGGGCCATCGAGCCGCTGCAGATTGCAGTTGATCACGAACACGAGGTTGTCGAGCCCTTCGCGCGCGGCCAGCGACAACGCGCCGATCGATTCGGGCTCGTCCATCTCGCCGTCGCCGAAAAAGCCCCACACCTTGCGGCCTTCCGTCTTCAGCAGACCGCGATTCTGCAGATAGCGCATGAAGCGCGCCTGGTAGATCGCGTTGATGGGCCCGATGCCCATCGAGCCCGTCGGGAACTGCCAGAAGTCCGGCATCAGCCACGGATGCGGATACGAACACAGCCCCGGCCCGGCGATCTCGCGCCGGTAGTGCTCGAGATGCGTCTCGCTGAGGAAGCCTTCGAGAAACGCGCGCGCATACACGCCCGGCGACGAATGCGGCTGGAAGTAGACGAGATCGCCGCCACGCGCATCGTCCGGGCCGCGAAAGAAATGATTGAAGCCGACCTCGAACAGATCGGCGGCGGACGCATAGCTCGCGATATGGCCGCCCAGTTCGCCGTACGCGCGATTGGCGCGCACGACCATCGCCAGCGCGTTCCAGCGCAGCGCGGCGGCGAGCCGTTCTTCCGTGTCGAGATCGCCGGGATACGGCGGCTGCTGATCGACGGGAATCGTATTCGCGTACGGCGTGACGCTCACGCGCGCCGACGCGACGCCGTTCGACAGCGCATGCGCGGCGAGCCGGTCGAACAGATACTGCGCGCGCTCGATGCCGACATGCTGGACGACACCATCCAGCGCGGCGAGCCATTCGGCCGTTTCCTGCGGATCGCTGTCGACGCGAGCTTGAGTGATGGCTTGAACGGGTTGAGCACCGCTCGATAAATCGGTCATGGCGCGACTCCGGCAGGAAAGAGGCGTGAAAAGCGGACTGTGGAAACGACTCGGCAACGTCGAATCAGCTTACCCATGCAGCCACAAAATGTGCGTCTCTTTTGCTTGCTCTCGCGCTTTCAGATAGTGTATTTATTCCGGAAATGCGGCCTCACATGGAATGTTTACACTATGACGTCCGAAGCCAGATCCACCACCGCACGGCGGCTCGACCGTATCGACATCGCGATTCTCCAGCAGCTACAGCAGAACGCGCGCATCACGAACGCGGAACTGGCGCGCGCCGTGAACCTGTCGCCGACGCCGTGCTTCAACCGCGTGCGCGCGCTCGAAAAGCTGGGGCTGTTCCGTCAGCAGGTCACGCTGCTCGATGCCAAAGCGCTCGGGCTGCGCATCAACGTGTTCATCCAGGTGAGCCTCGAAAAGCAGGTCGAAGACGCGCTGCGCCGCTTCGAACAGGAAGTCGGCGAGCGGCCCGAGGTGATGGAGTGCTACCTGATGACGGGCGACGCCGACTATCTGCTGCGCGTCGTCGTGCCCGACATGCAGAGCCTCGAACGCTTCATCGTCCAGTGGCTCACGAAGATTCCCGGTGTGTCGAACATCCGCTCGAGCTTCGCGCTCAAGCAGGTGCGCTACAAGACGGCGTTGCCGCTTCCCGTCGCGGGCCTCACGCTGTCCGCCGACGACGATGCGCCGCGCGAATGGGCGTGACCAAAGTCAGGCCCGCTTGAGCGCCGCTTGCGCACACGGGCTCAGCGCTGCGGCGTCACGCGATCGCGCAGTTCGCGGCGGATCACTTTGCCCGTCGCCGTCATCGGCAACGCTTCGACGAAATGAATCGCGCGCGGATACTCATGCGCGGCGAGGTGCGTCTTCACGTGCTCCTGCAAGGTCCGCACGAGCAGATCGCCCGGTTCGTAGCCGGGATTCAGCACGACGAAGGCGGTGACGATTTCGGTGCGCTGCGTATCGGGCGCGCCGACCACTGCGGCCATCCGCACGGCGGGATGACGCAGCAGGCAGTCTTCGATCGGCGCGGGACCGATCCGGTAGCCGGCGCTCGTGATCACGTCGTCGTCGCGGCCGACAAAGCGGATGAAGCCGTCCGCGTCCATCAGGCCCATGTCGCCCGTCAGCAGCCAGTCGCCGCGAAACTTGTCGCGCGTGGCGGGCTCGTTGCGCCAGTAGCCGAGAAACATCACCGGGTCCGGCGCGCGAATCGCGATGTTGCCGGGCTCGCCGCGCGGCACGGTCTGCCCCGCGTCGTCGACGATTGCGACGCGATGCCCCGGCACGACCTTGCCGATCGAACCCGGACGCGGCTCGAACAGCGTCGCGCACGACGACACCACGACGTTGCACTCCGTCTGTCCATAGAACTCGTTGATCGTCACGCCGAGCGCGCGCCGCCCCCAGTCGATCAGCTCCGCGCCGAGCGACTCGCCGCCGCTCGCGACGGCTCGCAACGAGAGCTTCCATCGCTCCGGGCGCTCGACGGCGCGCATCATCTTCAACGCGGTCGGGGGGAGGAACGTGTGCGTGACCGCGTAGCGCTGCATCAGATCGAAAGCGGCTTCGCCATCGAACTTCTCGAAGCGCCGCGCAAGCACGGCCACGCCGTGATGCCACGCGGGCAGCAGGACATCGAAGAGACCGCCGATCCATGCCCAGTCGGCGGGCGTCCACATCAGCCGCGCATCGGCGGGGAAAAATGCCTGTGGCATCTCGACGCCAGGAAGATGGCCGAGCAGCACGCGGTGCGCGTGCAGCGCCCCCTTCGGCTTGCCCGTCGTGCCGGACGTGTAGATGATGACGGCGGGATCGTCCGCGGAGGTCGGCTCCGCATTGAAGACGACCGGCGATTCGTTGAGCGCGGCCCAGAACGATTCGATCTGCGACGCGTGATCGGCGTGGTCGGTGTCGACGCAAAAGATCGTGCGCAGCTCGGGCAATTCGGTCCGCACCGTGGCGATCTTCTGCGCGCCGCTCGGGTCCGTGACGAGCGCGACAGCGCCGCTGTCCGACAAGCGGTATTGAAGCGCATCGGGCCCGAACAGCGCGAAGAGCGGCACCGCGATCGCTCCGCACTTGTAGACGGCGAGATGCGCGATGGCCGTCTCGACCGATTGCGCGAGAAAGATGCCGACACGGTCGCCCTTCTTCACGCCACTGCGCCGCAGCGCATTCGCGAAGCGATCCGACAGGGACTTCAGTTCGTCGAACGTGTAGCGCGTCGCCTGCCCTTCGCGCGTCTCGCAGATCAGCGCGAGACGGCCGCTGCCGTCAGCCCACTTGTCGCACGCGTCGACGCCGATGTTGTATTGCTGCGGAATACGCCATTCGAATGCGGCGACGAGACCGTCGTATGTGTCAGCGGCGGGAAGCATCCGTGTCTCCTGAGTGTTGCTTATGTGCGCGGCAATGCGCTCGATGTCATGCTACTCCGCAAGCGACTCGAGTGGCCTGCACAACGCATCGAGTTCCTGCATTTCGACCTCGAACATCGAATCGCGCGCAGGTTGCCTCTTGCGGGATCGAGCGTGATTATTTGAGTTTATCTCATCTTTTGCGTCAAGCATCTGATCAAATAATCGTCCATTTTCAACGAATCATCTCGATGTTGTCGAGCAATGATGGTCAACATGAATCGCGCATTATTGAGCTTTGCTCAGTTCACGTTTCGCGCTCTGCTGGGCGCGACCTGCTTGCCCCGCCAGGCATCGGAAGGACGATGCAATAACATGGACCCGATGCGTGACCGCGCTGGAGCCCTGAATCAGACCAGGATTTCTTTCGATTGCGTGTTAAAGGCATTGGCCGCCACAATGCGCCAACCAGGGGAGGATTATGAAGAAGTGCATTCTGCTGGCGGGGATTGGCGTGCTCGCGGCATGCACCGCGGTATCGAGCGTGGACAAGAAGCAGAATGGCTACCTCTCGGTCACGAGTCGCGGACGCACCAGCCTGGCATCGTGGAACAGCATCCGCAACGCGGGGCTCAAGCACGCGAAGGCCTATTGCCGCAACCAGGACAAGCAGATGCACACCGTCGAGATCCATACGAACGGCGTGCGCAGCGCGGGTAACCAGACTGTCGAAGTGGTGTTCGAGTGCTTCTGACGAGCGATGAACGGCGCTCAGACCGTGTTCGATTGGTCTGCGACGGTATCGCCGAAATGGCTCGCGACGAACGCGCGCATTGCGGCGATCAATGGCGTAGCCCCCGTCTGTTCGATCGTTCCTGTGCCTGCGGGGACGGCGCCCGTCCACGTCGCGTGCTCGCCCGCCGCGGCGGGCACGAGATGAATCCTGGCCCGCTCGATGATCGGGCCACATTGTGCCCAATCCGTCGACGGCACGAAAGCGGCTTCGAGCGCGCCTTCCGGGTCGCCGTCGCAGGCCGGTTCTTCGATCCAGCAGAAGCCATCGTCGACGCGCGGCTTCGGCAGATTGTCCGCTCGTGCGACCCAGTAATCGAGCAACGCGCCTTCCAGATCCGAAACTCTCATCTCTGCTCCTCGTGGAGATCGTGTGTGGCGAACCAGCTTCGATTGTGCATCAAGTTCATGTCGGGATTTGTGACGCTGCGTCCGCGGCGTTACCGCCGTTGAGCGACACTCGCAATGCCACGGCGAGGTAAGCATTCTCGCGATCAGTCGCCTAGAATGTAAGTTCGGCCACGACATGATGGAGGGCACGCCGTGAATGAAACGTTGATGGCGTACTTGCTAGGGCCCGTCGTAATGGCAATCGTCGGCGTTGTACTGTGGATCGTCGCGCATTACCACGGCAAGCCCGGCCCCGGACGGGGAGCCCGTTGGCTCGATACTCACTACGTCGACCTGATGCACCACAGGCACTGAGGGCCCGAAAACGAGCGCTTTTTTGTGCGCGGCGGGTTCTTTCGCGGGCAGAAACGAAAAACGGGCCGGATGGCCCGTATTCATTGGTGTCCTGGCGGAGAGGGGGATTCGAACCCCCTATAGGCTGTCAACCTATCGGTCGAAGTCAAATAAACGGATGCTTTTCAAGCACTTAGCTTCCGCAAGCCACGGCGACGGTTTCCGCCCGCCTTTCGTAAAAACTCGGCCGAAGCTCGCCGCGCCCAACGTGACGACCTTGACGGGCTCGTTCACCTGCACCGTCACAATTGAGTTATCCGCGTAGATCAAGCGCTCGAACGTGTCGTGTGAGTCGACCTTGTTGATCTCGCTGATCGGTGCGACGCCGACGTTATTCGTGACGCCCGCCGTGATGTTCTCGCCATACGGCGTGTCTTGGCCGCCCCACCTGCTTCGTTGCTAGCGCGACCGCCATGCGGTGCCGGGCCGCAGACGTAACAGCATCAAATAAGTCGCCGTCCGCTCAGCAAGTCGGGGCGATGCTCCCAATCAGGCGGCCCGGGCAATGATCATCTTTGCACGCTCGACCACGGGACGGTCAACCAGTTTGCCGTCCACAGCGATCGCGCCCGCACCGCCTTGCGCGATCGCGGCGAGCACGCGGCGCGCCCACGCGCATTCGGCGTCGGTTGGCAGGAAGCCCCGCTTCACCGCACCGACCTGGCGCGGATGGATGCACAGCTTCGCTCCCATACCGAACATCCGCGCGTGGCGAACGTCCTCGGCAAGCGCGGCGTCGTCGGCGAGCGCCAGCGTCACGCCATCGACGGGCGCCGGCAGCCTCGCATGGCGCGACTCGATCACCAGTTGCGTGCGCACCGGATCGAGCGCTGCACGATCATCGCCGATGCCCGCGTCCGAGCAAAAGTCGAATGAGCCGAACGCGAGACGCGTCAGTCCCGCCACTGCTGCAATCTCGCGCAGCCGCACGACAGCATCTACTGTTTCAATCAGCGCATAGAGCGCCTGCGATTCACGCAACCTGGCGCGGATATGCGCGAGATCGCTCGCGCGCTCGGCCTTCGGCAGCATGATGCCGGCCACGCCAGGCAGCGCGGCAAGGCGAAGGTCGTCGTCATGCCAGGGCGTTTCCACGCCGTTGACGCGCACCAGCACGCGCGAATCGGCGCCATGCTGTTCGAGCCAGTTGTGCAGCGTATCGCGCGCCAGCGATTTCGCCTCGGGTAGCACCGCATCTTCGAGATCGAGAATCACGCGGTCCGCGCCGCTCGCGAGCGCCTTGTCGAATCGTTCGGCGCGCTCGCCGGGCACGAAGAGATAACTGGTTGCCGCTTCCATTAAGTGTCCCTTGCGCGGGCGCGCCGTCTGAGAAGATCGTCCGCGCCGGACGATGCCTCAGGTCGCGCGCCAGTCGCGCTGAAATGTTTCCAGATAACTGAAGCGCTCAGACGGGTGAATGCTGATCGCCGCCTCCACCACTTCCTCGCGCCGGTTCAGATAGCGCCGGCAAATCCACAGCGCGGGCGAGCGGGCCTGCGTGTTGAGCAGGCGCGCCTGCGCCGCGGTGATGAGCGTCGCCCGAATCTCCTGCTGGACCGCCGCAATCTGCTCGCCGAACTGCTGCTCGATCAGCGCGTAGATCGGCGTGTGCGAATGCCCCTCGACTTCCACCGCGCGAAACGCCGGGTGAATGTAAATGTCGCTCACGCAGATCGGATCGACCTCATTGCCGCTCGTGCGCACCCCTTCGAGATGCAGCCAGGTCTCGCCGTGGCTCGCGCGCAGCACCTTCGCGAGCGCGTCGTCCACTTCGACGAGATCGCGCCTGAGCAGCGTCAGCTCCGTGTCGGCCGTGTACTGGTGCAGGTCGTTCAGCTGCCTCATCACCTGCTGATAGCCGCTCACCGCCTCGCGGGCCAGCACACGCGTGCCGACACCCGGCTGCCGATCGACAAGGCCCATCTGCACGAGCCGGCGCACGGCCTCGCGCACCGTATGCCGGCTCGCGCCGAACTGCTCGCACAGGTCGTACTCCGTGGGCAAAAACGCGCCAACGGCGTACCGTCCGCTGCGGATTTCATTGATGAGCGTCTGCGCCAGTTGCAGATAACGAGGCTGCTGATTCAGCAAAGGTGTCATACGGGAAAGCGGCGGAGCCCGCGGCGAAAGCGATGCTGTCATTGCACCACAGCCTGCCGGCGCAGCCAAGCGATCGTGTCGTCCGCGAATCCGGCCTCGCGCAGCACCTCGTCGGTGTGCTCACCCATGCGCGGCGCGGCACGCGTCGGCAAGGCCGCGTCGATGCGCACGGGCGAGGCCACGCCCTTGATCGACCCGTGCTCGGGGTGCTCGAACTCCACCACGCGCGCCTGCTCGGCCACGAACGGATTGTCGAGCGCCTGCGCAACGTCGTAGACGGGCGCAGCCGGCACCTTGCCTGCGAAGCGCTCCATCCACGTCGAAGTGTCGGCCGTCATCAGCACGTCGTCCAGTTCACGGCGCACGCGGTTGCGATGTTTCAGGCGCGCCGCGTAGTTGCACAGTTCCGGGTCATCGATCCATTCGGGCTTGCCGACCACGTTCGCGAGCACGCCCCAGAATTTCTCCTTGTTGCACATGAGGAAGATCCAGCCGTCGCGCGTGCGGTACAGCTCGCTCGGCGTGAGCGACGGGTGGCTCGAACGCGGCTCGCGTTTCGTCGTATGGCCGCCGTTGAGATACCACGTCGCCACGTAAGCAAGGTTGTGGAGCGCGACATCGAAGAGGCTCACGTCCACGTCGCGGCCGCGCCCGCTCTGGCGCGCCTCGACGATGCCCGCAAGCAGCGCCATCGCCGCCGTCGTGCCCGTCATCAGGTCGATGATCGAGAGGCCGAAGCGCGCGGGCGGCCCGTCCGGCTCGCCGGTCAGCGAGAGATAACCCGCTTCGGCCTGCATCAGATAGTCGTAACCCGGCCACGCCTTGCGCGAACCCGTGCGCCCGTATGCCGAGAGATGCGCGCAGACGATGGCCGGGTTGGCTCGCGAAAGCGCCGCGTAATCGAGCCCGAGACTTGCGGGCAGATCGCCGCGCAGATTGTCGAACACCGCATCGGCCTTCTCCACCAGTTTGAGCAACACCTCCTTGCCTTCGCTGCTCTTGAGGTCCAGTGCGATGCTGCGCTTGTTGCGGTTGAAGGCCTCATAAAAGTGGCTGTCTGCCGGGCCGAAATAATGCGGCCCGACCGCGCGGCCCACGTCGCCGCCGTCCTTCGCGTTCTCGATCTTGATCACGTCCGCGCCGAGATCCGCGAGATGCTGTGTGGCGAACGGGCCCGCACCGTACTGCTCCACCGCGACGATTCGCACTCCCTCAAGCGGCAGGCTCATACGGGGCTCCTTGCAATCAGTTGCTTCGCGATGATGATGCGCTGCAGCTCGTTGGTGCCTTCGCCGATCACGAGCAGCGGCGCGTCGCGATACAGCCGCTCGATCTCGAACTCCTTCGAATAGCCGTACGCGCCGTGTATCCGCATCGCTTCCGTGCTGTTCTCGACACCCGCCTCCGTGGCGAAGTATTTCGCCATGCCGGCTTCCATGTCACAGCGTTCGCCGCGATCGTAGGCCTGCGCCGCAGCGTCGACGAGCAGGCGCGCCGCATGAACGCGTGTAGCCATTTCGCCGAGCTTCAACTGAATGGCCTGATGCTCGCAGATCGGCTTGCCGAAGGTCTTGCGCATCTGGCTGTACGCGACGGAAGCATCGAGCGCCGCGACCGCGATGCCGAGCCCGCGCGCCGCCACGTTGATGCGGCCCAGTTCGAGCCCGCCAAGAATCTGCTGCAGGCCACGGCCTTCCACACCTCCGATCAAACGGTCGGCCGGCACACGGTAGCCGTCGAAATTGAGCTCGCAGGTGTCAATGCCCTTGTAGCCGAGCTTCTCCAGCTTGCGACTCACGTCGAAGCCCGGCCCCTTCTCCGCGATCAGCAGGCTCATGCCCTTGTGCCTCGGCTGTGCGGCAGGATCAGTCTTCACGAGCAGCACGAGGCAGTTGCCGTAGAGGCTGTTGGTGATCCAGGTCTTCGCGCCGTTCACAACATAGTGATCGCCTTCGCGCCGGGCCGTCGTGCGGATTGCCTGCAGGTCGGTGCCGCAATCGGGCTCGGTCAGGCCGATGCCGCCGCGCAGTTCGCCCGTGGCGAAACGCGGCAGGAATTGCGCCTTCTGTTCTTCCGTGCCGTTGCGCTGCACGATCATCGCCATGATCAGATGCGAATTGACGATGCCGCTCAGTGACATCCACACCGCCGACATGCGCTCGACGATGCGCGCATAAGTTCGCGCCGAGAGGCCGAGGCCGCCGTATTCAGGAGCGATCAGGCAACCGAACAAGCCCATTTCCTTCATCTGCTCGACGATCTCGGCCGGATATTCGTCGGCCTTTTCGAGTGCGTGCACATAGGGTTTGACCTCGGTCTTGAGGAAGCGGTCCAGCATATCGAGAATCAGCGCATCGTCCTCGGCCTGTTCCACTATGTTGTCGTCCACTTGAGACATGTAACTTTCTCCGAACTGCGAATTGAATGGATTTCTACGCGACGATTCAGACGGCCTCGCCAAGCACTGCATGCCAGGCGCCGGCCGGCAACCTGTCGAGCGCGAGCACGGCTTCACGGATCTTCTCAACGCGATGCTCTGGCAAGGCACGGCATGCATTCGCACGATACTTCGCGACGATCTCCTCGTTGCTGAGCGGCCGGTCGGCGCTGCCACGATGAATCGCCTCGCGGTGCGAAAGAGTTTCGCCGCTCGCCAGTTCCAGGCACACTTCGCCGGTGTAGTGGCGCGGGAACGTGCTGTCGGGATCGATTTCGTATTCGACCTTGGCGGCCAGTGCGAGCACGGCGTCGTCGCGCAGCGCTGCGGCCTCCAGTTCGTCGAGCGTGAAGCGCCCTTTCACCAGCGCGCTCGCCGTGACATACGGCACGCTGAATTGAGCGTCGTACGCGTTGGCTGGGCGGCGCTTGTTCGCCACCGGCTCGCACACCACCTTCACGACGCCCTCGGGCACTTTCACACGAATACGCCCAATGCGGTCGACCAGTTCAGCGAACTTATAGCCGCGCCGCTGCCATTCGTGATGCAGCGCGGTCCCAGCATCGGCGAACGCGTGCGTGAAATGGCAGGCCGGCACGGGCTTGATGGCGACTTCCTCGATCTCCCACTTCTCGCCGAGCCCGGCCGTCGCGAGTGAGAGGTCGGCGTTGCCGCGCTGCTCACCAAGGTAGCTGGAGAACAGCCCGAAGCGCCCTTCATAAGGCGCCGATGCGCCGACATAGCCACGCGACGCAAGCGCCGCCGCCGTATAGGCCGATTGGGCCGCCCAGCCAGGATGCATGCGCTTGGTCCACGCGCCATCCTGCAGGAATTCAAGGCTTCCGCTCGCCATCGAAAGCGCAATGCCCTGGGCCATCTGCGCCTGTTGGCGCGTCAGGCCAAGCAGGCGCGAAGCCGCCAGCGCACAGCCGAAAATGCCGACCACGCCGGTCGGATGGAAGCCGACCTGATGAAAGCCGCTTTTCGCCACCGAGCCGATGCGCGTGGCGGCTTCCATGCCGGCGATATAGGCGGCGAGCGCTTGCGCGCCGTCGAGCGGCCGGCCATCGGTCACGCCGAATACGCACGGCAGGAGGCTCGCGGTCGCATGAATCACGCCGCGCGAATGCGTGTCGTCGAAGTCGAGGCCGTGTGCGAGCACGCCGTTCATCACCATCGCGTCGCGTGCGGTGAGCACGCGGCCGTAGCCGATCACGGTGGCATCGCCCTTGCCGAGCACCGAAAGTCCGTCCAGCGTCACGCCCGCGAAATCGGTGGCGTGTGCGGCATACGCGAGACCGATCGCATCGAGCAGCAAATGCTTGGCGCGCTCGCGCACGGCGACGGGTGCGGCTTCGAGCTTCAGTTCGAGCGCGAATTGCGCAAGCTCGCCCGAGATACCACCTGCCGCCGTGCTCGCTTCCCGATCGTCCTTGCGTAGAGCCTGAGTGCTCATATCGTCTCCAATGGTTGCGCCGGCCGCCGTCGCGGCACCGGCTGGGTGAGTTCAACGATCCGCGTGCGCCGCGGTCATGCCCGTGACGTCCTCTTCGACCACCGTGCCGATCTCCTCGAGCGACTGGCCGCTCGTCTCCACGCGCAGCACCAGCAGCGCGACGATCAAGAGGCTCAGAATGCCAATCACCATGGTGAGCACGCCCGTGACGCCGAAGTTCTGGAACAGAGCGACCGCCACATACGGCGTGCACATCGAAGCAGCGCGGCCGCACACGCCCGCGAAACCCGTGCCGCGCAGCCGGAACGCCGTAGGGAACAACTCGGGGATATAGCCGTAGAGACCGAGCGTCACAAAGGTATAGATCGACGTGACTAGCGCGAAACCTGTGACCGAGATCGCGACGGGATCGCGCATCTGCGGATAGAGAAAGCCGAGGACGATGGTCGCCAGCGAAAACACGATCAAGCCGCGCTGCCGCCCAAGCCGGTCACCGACCAGATAGCCGACTACCGCACCGCCGGGCGCGCCGAACGCCATCAGCGTGACAAAGCCGAGCGACTGCACTACCGTCAGCCCCTGCTTGACGAAGAACGTGGGCAGCCAGGCAACGAAGCCATACACCGAGACATTGACCGCCACGCACACCAGCGCCGCCACCAGCGTGCGGCCTACCACTGGCCGCGAGAACAGCACCGAGAGCGGCAGATGGCGCGGCGTGACGGCTTGCGTGCCGAGCACGGGCGGCAGCTTGCCGGTTTCGCGCTCGATCTGCGCCTCGATTTCAGCGAGCGTAGCTTCCGCTTCGGCAACGCGCCCCACCGACTCCAGCCAGCGTGGCGATTCCGGCATGCGTTTGCGCATGATCCAGATTGCGATCGCACCTGCGCCGGCAATCGCAAACATCCAGCGCCAGCCGAGGTTCGGAATCACCAGATAGCCGACGCTCGTGGCGATCAGAAGACCTGAGTTGATCAGGAGGCCCATGAGCGAGATCCAGCGTCCGCGATACGCGGGTGGCACGAATTCGCAAAGTGTGCCTGCGGCAACCACAAGCTCGGCGCCAAGTCCGATGCCCATCAGAAAGCGCAATACGATCAGCGTTTCGATGTTCGGCGCAAAGCACGCGAGCAGCGACGCAATGCCGAACACCGCGAGATTAATCTGATACGAATAGCGGCGGCCGAAGCGGTCGCCCACCCAGCCGGCCAGGGCCGAACCGATCAGCATGCCGAAGAACGTGGCCGAGATGAATGCGGCATTGCTCGCGAGCGTCGAGAAGCCCGACTTCACCGTTGCAGCGAGCACGCCCGCCGCGAGGTACACGTCGAAGGCATCGAGCAGCGCGCCGCCGCTGATCAGGCCGAGAATCCTCCAGTGAAAGCGCGCTAGCGGCAGCCGGTCTAGCCGGGCCCCTGCGTTGACAGACGAAACGTTCATGCGGTTGTCTCCTGAACGATGCGGCATCCGCCAGACTGCGCTAGCGTGATTCGATGCCGAATGTCACTATAAAATTAGTTATCCTGCATGTTGCTTTTAATGAAAAATTATCGTCCTGCTTCAGACGGCTCGTGGGTGAGAAAGTATGGAAGGCAAGTGCCAGCCGGTACGCCGCTGCAACTGGTGGGCGAGGCGCAACAACACGTCCTCGCTCCACGCGCGCCCGATGAGCTGTACGCCAACCGGCATGCCATTGCCGCTCTTGCCGGCGGGCACACTCATACCAGGCAAGCCGAGATAGTTGATGCCGCGCGTCCAGTATGAGAAGTCGCCGAAACGTCGCTCGATTTCGCCGGCGTCGCCTTCGAGCGTCTCCTCGATCGTCGGCACTGCATAGGGCAGCGCCGGCAGCAGCAAGGCATGGGCACCGCCGAGGTGGCGCTCGACGAACTGCGCCATAGAGCGCGCGCGCAACCGCAATGCGTCGACATAGCGCGTGGCGGGATACAGTAGGCCGCGTTCGAGACGGCGAAGCACCTGCTCGCCATAGCCGCCTCGGCACTCGCGCAGCCATTTGGCGTGAATGGAGGCCGCTTCCGCGCCGAGCACCAGCGTCGCGAGCGCGCCCGCTTCGCGCAGGTCAGGCATTTCCACCTTGCGGATCGTCGCGCCGCAAGACGCAAGCGCATCGGCAACGCGCAATACCGCCGCGCGCACTTCGTCCGAGACGGGTGCACCGTCGTCGAAAGCGGGCACGGCGATGATGTCGTCGCGCGTCAATGGCCGCTCTATCGAGCGTTCAAAATCCCGTGTGCCGGTCGCGAGGCAGTGCGGGTCTGTGGCATCGGCATCCCAGATCGCCTGGAGCATCGAGGCGGCGTCCTGCGCCGTGCGTGCGAGGACGCCTACACAATCGAGACTCGGCGAAAGCGGCATCACACCTTGCATCGAGATCGCGTGCTGCGTTGGCTTCATCCCCGTAACGCCGTTCACAGCCGCAGGAATGCGCACCGAGCCGCCCGTATCGGAAGCTAGCGCGCCCGCCACCAGGCCGAGCGCTACCGCAATGCCGCTACCACTCGACGATCCGCCGCTCACATGCGCGTCGGACCATGCATTGCGGCCATGACCCAGATGCGCATTGAAGCCGGTGGGGCTCATCGCGAACTCGGCCATGTGCAAGGCGCCGAGATCGATTGCGCCCGCCGCGTCGAGTCGCCGTAGCACCGTGGCCGTATGTGAGGCGCGATGGCCCGCGAGAATACGGCTGCCGCATTCGCTCAATTCGCCGGCGCGGAAGAACATGTCCTTGTGCGCGAGCGGCGCGCCCTGCAAACGGCGGGCATGCACGCCCTCGGCGCGTTGCCGGTCGACTGCGCGCGCTTGCGATAATGCGGCCTCTTCGCGCAGCCGCACGAAACCACCTCGCTGACCCGCTCGTTCCGCTTCGCGCAGCGCGGCTGCCGTGCGGTGCTCGCATGTTTGCGTCGACAGCGGGAATGTCTCAGCGCTCATGACCCGGCTCCAGGTTTTGCAAAGTGTGCGTGAACGCGTCGGCTTCGAGCCAGTCGAGCGATTGCGCCGCATCGGCAACCGCCCGCACGGTTGCGCGCGCTGCCTCGACCAGCGAACCGGCAGGGCCGGAACTCAGCGCCGCGGAGCCAAACTGCTCCACCCACGCGTGAGCCCCGACATTGAAATCCGCGCGACTTTCATTCGACATGCCCATCTCCCCCTGCAATCAATGCCGTCCGGCGAGAAAAGCCGCAGCGCCCTGGCGCTGCGCACAAGGTGATTCGAGTACGGCGCGCCGCGCACCGTGAAGGCCGCGCAAATCAGTCGCCGACGCCGTGACCACGCTTCGGAATCAACGCACTGCGCACGAAATCCATCACCTGCACGCCGTTCTGGTTGAACGCGCGTGTATGCACGGTGACGATCCCCTGAGTTGGACGCGAACGCGACTCGCGTTTCTCTAGCACTTCGGACTCCGCATAGAGCGTATCGCCGCAAAACACAGGAGCCGTGAGATTGATCTCCTTCCAGCCAAGATTGGCAATCGCCTTGCCGCTCACGTCGTTGACCGTCATGCCGAGCACGATGGCCACGGTCAGACCACTATTGACGAGCAGTTGGCCGAACTCGCTCTTCGCGGCATGGGCGGCATCGCAATGCATTGGATGGAAGTTCATCGTCAGCAGCGAAAAATGAATGTTGTCGGCCTCGGTGATCGTGCGTCCGGGCCGGTGTTCGTAGATGTCGCCGATTTCGAAGTCTTCCAGATAGCGCCCGTAGCTGGCGCGGATGCGGCGAGTTTCGCCAACCTGCTCTCGTTTCACGTCCATTGCCTGCGTCTCCAGTTTCGATCGACTTTGTTCGGTGATTGTCACTTTGTACGGACAAAGTATTGAGCGAAGAGAATTTGCTGTCAAGGTACAGATTCGGGGATCTCGGCCAGGGTTTATGCCAAGGTGCGGCGGGAACGGAAGTTGGGAGAGGCACCGCTGAGAAGGCAAACCGCGCGATACGCTACGTTACTACCGTAATCCGGGTTGTGATGCAATTCGGATGCGTCGGTCTGTTGCGCTCGAGTTTTTGACGAGTGCGAGCCGATGCGTAGGCTGAAAGACATTGACGGATTGTTCAACGGCCGCCACTTTGATCGCGAAGGGCGTTGTCACGTTGAGGTGTTCGCGACGCAATGACTCAGAGGTAGCCCGCGCTTTCAGAAAGCGGACGTAGCTTGGGTAAGCTCTGTGAAATGACGCCACGCGACAAGCGCGCCGTGAGCTGTTTGCGATAGAGCGACACGCGTAGCAAGTGTCCCTTGAGCGCGCAGTGCTGACGGATCGGACCATTTTTCATCACGCGATCTTACTCGACCATCTCGGCAACGTCAGCGCCCACATACGGGATGCAAGATCCTATTCGGTCAACTTCGCTGAAGGAGTAAATCCGGCGGCCCGTAGTTCCGTGACAACCGTCCGGGTAACCCACATCTTGCGCTCATAGTTCATCTTGCTCGACAAGGCAGCGACCGAGATCGCCGCGTATCCGTCCTCTCCGACGTCAAAGCTTACGCCCACACCTGACACGCCTTCGTGCACGAGCCCGTCTGTGGCCGAGAATCCCTGTTTCCGCGTCTTTTCGACAAGATCGCGTAGTCGGGGCAGCGTCAGTCCGGAGGGCCTGAATTCCTCTTCATGCCTCCTGTATATGGCTTCGATCGAAGCATCGTCCTCCCGCGACAGGAGCGTAACGCCGGCAGATCCCACGCCTAGCACACGCATGCCGCCCACCTGAAGCACCAGGGTTCGCACTGGCGAACGCCCTTCCTCATAGTGCAGGCAATGTGCGTAGTCGCCATTGCGCACAACCAGAAACACCGTGTCCTCGGTGATATGGGCCAGTCGTTTCATCATGGGTCGGCACGCTTCGAGCAGCGGCGCCCGCTTCATGGATGCCAATCCGATCTGCATGGCTTGCATGCCAAGCCGATACCTCTTGCTGCCATCACCTCGCTCGACAAACCCCGAGAGTTCCAGCGTTTTCAATAATCGATTGGCGGTGATGCGGTCGATCTCTGCGGCCTTGGCTAGATCCGTCACCGTGGCGCCGTCCGGATGCAGGCCTGCCACACGGCGAAGCAAATCCAGTGCACGCGAAACAGATTGCGTTCCCTGTACCGCAGATGGTTTATCAGTTGGTGCATCCGTCATGGTTTCCCCTAGTCACGTTCACAGTACGAACGTTTGCGATGGTTCTCATTGTGAACGTTTTCTGTTCGCGATGGAATAGTTTTTCTTACTCAACCACCCCACGACTTTCACATGGCACACAATCCCCATCAAGTAGCTACGCTTTCGGATCAAGAGTGGACGGAAGGTCTTCGCCAAGCTCTGCCGGCGGCAAATCTCCCGACGCTCCTGATGGTCCTGATCCATCTGACGGGCGACCGCAAGTGGCTCGACGAACGCTATCAGTGTTCGCGCATTCGCGGGTTGGACGAAAACGACTCGGGCGGCCTGCCGGAAGAACTTCAAGCCGAAATTCGCGAAGCTGCGTGGAACGCGTTGCTGAAGTGGAAGGTTGATGGTCAGGTCAAGCTCGCGGGTCCCGATTGGGACACGCTGGTGCAGATGCTGCAACTCGGCGTCGGCGAAGCGATTCCGGCATCGTACGGCCCGATGATCAGCGCGTGGCTCGGCCTCGACGAAGACATGGTCATCGACCAGAAAGGCCGCTTCAACGTGCCTGAAGACTTCAAGGTCGTCATCATCGGCGCGGGTGTCGCCGGTCTGTGCGCAGCGATCCGTCTCCAGGGCGCCGGCATTCCGTTCACCGTGATCGAAAAGAACAACGAAGTAGGCGGCACGTGGTACGAAAACCATTATCCGGGTTGCGGCGTCGATACACCGAATCACATCTATTCGTACTCTTTCGCCAAGGGCGACTGGTCGAAGTACTTCGCGTTGCAGCAAGAAATCCAGACGTACTTCGAAGGCGTTGCTGACCGCTTCAACCTGCGTCAGCACATCCGTTTCGAATCGCGCGTCGAAGCAGCACGCTACGACGAAAAGTCGATGCGTTGGACCGTTGATGTTTCGAGCAAGGGCGAAAACCACAGCCTCGAAGCGGACGTCCTGATCAGCGCAGTCGGCCTGCTGAATGTGCCGAAGATGCCAATCATCCCGGGCTTGGACAAGTTCGAAGGTCTGGCCTTCCACACGACGCAATGGCCGGAAAACATCAAACTGGAAGGCAAGCGTGTTGCCGTGATCGGCACCGGCGCGACCTCGATGCAGATCGTGCCGGAAATCGCTCCCCGCTGCGGCCATCTGACCGTATTCCAGCGTTCCAGGCAGTGGGCCGCACCGTTCGAGCAATTCCGTAAAGCTGTCCCGCAAGACAAGCGTTTCATGTTGGCGCATGTTCCGTTCTATCAGGAATGGTATCGCCAGCGTCTGGCCTACATCTTCAACGACCGTATCCACGGTTCGTTGCAGATCGACCCGCAATGGCCGCATCCGGAGCGTTCGATCAACAAGACGAACGAGCGTCATCGCACCTACTTCATCGACTACATCAAGGAACAGCTCGGCGACCGTCAAGACCTTCTCGACGCTTGCGTGCCCGACTACCCGCCGTTCGGCAAGCGCATGCTGATGGACAACGGCTGGTACCGCACCATGACGTGTCCGAACGTCTCGCTGGTCCAGGGCGGCGTCGTCGAAGTGCAAGGCAACAAGGTGATCGACAGCAACGGTAATGCACATGAAGTCGATATCCTCATCGTCGCAACTGGCTTCGATGCAGTCAACATGCTCGCGTCGTTCAACCTCGTCGGCCGTGGCGGCCGCAGCATCCGGGAAGTGTGGGCTGACAAGGGTGCCGAAGCCTATCTGGGCGTTGCAGCACCGGGCTTCCCGAACTTCTTCATGCTGGCAGGCCCGAACACGGCGCTCGGCCACGGCGGTTCGGTTGTCGCCCTGCTGGAAACGCAAGTCAGCTATGTCCTGAACATCATGCGTCAGGCAATGGAACGTGCAGGCAAGGATCTGCGTTTCGAATTCGAAGTGGACAAGCAACGCCACGATGAATTCAACGTTCGCGTTCAGGAAGCTCACAGCCGCATGATCTGGTCGCACACCGGCATGACCAATTGGTATCGCAATGTCCAAGGCCGCATCATCGCCACTACGCCGTTCCGTAACGACGACTACTGGCACATGACGCGCCGTGCGGATTTCTCCGACTACGCGTTCAAGACCGCGGTCGCCGAAACGGAGGAAGCGTAAATGACCGCGACGACTCAACGTCAGCCCGGTCCATACATGCTGAGCGGCCTTCGTATCCTCGACCTGGGTACGATGGTCGCGGGCCCGGTCGCGTGCACGCTGTTCGGCGACTTCGGTGCCGACGTCATCAAGGTCGAGGTCCCGGAGCGGGGTGACACGGTTCGCGATCTCGGCCCTTTCGTCGAAGGCGAATGCCTGTATTGGGAAGTCGAGAACCGCAACAAGCGTTCGATCACGCTCAACCTGCGCGAAAAAGAAGGCCAGGAAATCCTGTATCGCCTCGTCAAGGAAGCCGACGCGGTGGTTGAGAACTTCCGCCCCGGCACGCTCGAAAAGTGGAACTGCGATCTCGAGACGCTGAAGAAGCACAACCCGAAGCTAATCATGCTGCGTGTCTCGGGCTTCGGTCAGACGGGCCCATACTCGGAACGCGCAGGTTACGACCGCATTGCTCTGGCATTCGGCGGCCTGATGGGCATCACCGGTTATCCGGACCGCCCGCCGGTCCGTATCGGCACCTCGACGGCGGACTATCAGACCGCGATCCTGGGCGCGTTTAGCCTGATGATGGCGCTCTACAATCGCGACGTACTAGGTGGCCCGGGCCAGGAAATCGACCTGGCAATGTACGAATCCGTTATTCGCTTCACCGAAGTGCTGGTGCCCGAATACGATCGATTGGGCGTCGTGCGTAAGCCGCGTGGTAACAAGCACTTCGCTGCGGCTCCAGGCGAACACTTCGAGACCAGTGACGGTCGCTTCGTGATTCTCACCTGCTCCGCTGAGGCTGGTTTCCAGCGTCTGTGCGTGGCGATGGAACGTCTGGACATGCTCGAAGATCCGCGTTTCAAAACTCACCCGTTGCGTTGGCAGCATATCGACGAACTGAACAATCTCGTCGGTGACTGGATCAAGTCGCTGCCGGTGCCGGAACTGACCGCAAAACTCGATGAAGCGAAGTGCGCCTACGCGTTCATTCTCAGCATCGACGACATCATGAAGGACCCGCACTACCAGGCTCGCGAGACCATCGTGCCGGTCGAGAATCCGCGAATCGGGCCGGTACGTATGGCAGGCGTTGTTCCGCGTATTCCGGGTGCTCCGCAGAAGCCGATCGATCCGGCACCGACTATCGGCCAGCACAATGCGGACGTGTACGGCGATCTTCTGGGCATGCGCGAGAGCGAGCGCGAGCAACTCAAGCAGACGGGCATCATCTGATGAACAGCACTCTTGACAGAGCGGCTGTCTTCGGTGGTGGGGGCGTCGTTGGTATCGCGTGGTCCGCCGGCATCGTCTATGGTCTCGAAAAGACCGGTGCCCGGATATCGAATGCTGACGTGCTGGTCGGAACCTCGGCAGGTTCCGTCATCGCGACGCAAATCGCGTGTGGCGCCAAAGCTTTCGATATGTTCATGCAGCAGCGGCATCCGACGCCCGATTCCGGGGAGCAGTTTAGGCCGTATTCGCAGGAAGAAGCTGATGCTGCCAACTGCAAGCTGATGGAAAAGGTGAACGGTGATCTGGTTGCCGCTCGCAAACGCATTGGCGCGTTCGCACGACGAAGTGAAACACCCACAGTGGAAGCCCGTCGCGCGATCATTGCCTCCCGCCTGTCAAGCACTGAGTGGCCGGATCGAACGCTGCGTCTGATCGCTGTCGATACCGACAGCGGCGTGCCGCGTGTGTTCGATTCAGCAAGTGGTTGCGCACTCATCGATGCAGTGGCAGCGAGTTGCGCAGTGCCCGGAGTATGGCCTCCCGTTCCGATCGAAGACGCGTATTACATGGACGGCGGTATTGCTTCGATGACGAATGCCTGGGTGGCGGAAGCATCGAGCCGGGTTCTGGTGCTTGCACCTCTCGGCTACTCCGATAGCAATCCCGTCAGCGGCCATTTGCGTGCAGAAGTCGCTGCAATCGAAGCACGTGGTGCAAGTGCGCGAGTTATTGTGCCTGACACTGCATCGCTTCTGGCATTCGGCAACAACGTGCTCGATCCTGCACGTCGTGGACCTGCGGCTGAAGCAGGGTATGAACAGGGCACTGCGCTCGCGAAAGATATCGCGACGTGGTGGTCGGAATAACGGGATTCATGGAAGGAGACAAATAGAAATGTCGCAAAACGAAGCCTTTTCCCCGGCCCGCGTCGTTGACCGGATGATCATCCAGCACGTGATGGCTCAGTGGTGTCACGCGGTGGACCGACTCGACCGCCAGGGCATGCTCGCCGTCTTCCACGACGGGGCAACGGACAGCCACGGTCCGTATATCGGCCCGGTCGAAGGCCTCGTTGATTGGGTGCTCGAACGTCACAAGGCCATTCCCTTCAGCAGCCACTTCATCGGCAACATGCTGATCGATTTCGCCAGCGAAGACGTGGCGATCGTCGAAACGTATGTGCGAACGATCCAGCAATATCCACCGGAAGCGAAGGCTCAGATCGCACAGTTCACCGGCGGTGCATCGGGCGCCGAAGGTTCGTACGTCGATGTGTTCACGTCGTCGCGCTATCTCGACCGCTTCGAGCGTCGTGACGGCCAGTGGAGGATCGCGGAGCGTACGCTGATCCAGGACTGGAAGCGTCTCGATGAAGTGAAGGTCATGGCGCTACAACCGAAGAAAGGCTGGATCTTGGGCAAGCGTGATGGCAACGACGAATCGCAGATTGTTCGTCGTCAGTTCGGTCTCGATGCAGCGGTATAGCGCGATAACTTGGGCCACGGTGATTACCGTGGCCCAATATCTTATAAAAAGGAGACGTTTTTTATGAAAATGAACCGCAGACAATTTTCAGCAGCGGTGGCCCTGTGTGGTCTCGCCATGACCGCCCCGAAGTTCGCTCAAGCGAATGACGATAAGTGGCCCTCGCAACCGATTCAAGTGATGGTGCCCTTCCCTGCCGGCGGTACGACCGATATTCTCGGTCGCATGGTTGCGCAGCAGCTGACCCAACGCCTCGGTGCCCAGGCAATCGTCAATAACGTGCCCGGCGCCACCGGCATCATCGGCATGGGGCAAGTAGCGAGGGCCAAGCCTGACGGCTACAACCTGCTGATCGCATCCATTGGCACGGTCGTGACTAACCAGTTCACGTATCCGAACCTGCCGTACGATCCGAAGAACCTCATTCCCGTTATCAAGTTGGCAGATATTCCGAATGTCGTGATGGTGCGACCGGATCTGCCGGTCAACACGGTGCAAGACCTGGCCGAATTGCTGCGCAAAAATCCGGGCAAGATGAAGTTCGGTAGCCCTGGCTTGGGTGCCAGCGGGCACATCTCGGGCGAACTGTTCGTTCAACAGGCGCATGCCAAGGCAATCCACGTGCCGTACCGTGGTGCGGCCCCGATGCTGGTCGATCTGATGGGCGGCCGGGTCGATTTCGTAATCGACCAGATCTCGGGCGGTATCGAGTTCATCAAGAGCGGGAAGCTCAAGGCGTTGGCGGTTACCTCGCGTAACCGCTCGCCCCTGCTGCCGAATCTGCCGACGATGATGGAGTCGGGTTTCCCGAACTACGAAATGGCACCGTGGTACTGCGTGTACACGACGAAGGGCACGCCCCGCCCGGTCGTCGAGAAGATAAACGAGACGCTCAACGCCATGCTTCATGATCCCGACGTCATCGCAAAGCTGTCTGCCCTCGGGGTTGCCCCGGCCGGTGGCACTCCGGAAGATCTCGGACGACAGGCCGACCGTGATTACGCAGTTATCGAGCGACTGTCGAAGACGATCAACCTGCGTGCGACGAATTAAAATCATCTAAATAAAAGAACGTAGGCCGTGTGCGCGTTCTTTTCCATGATCTTTTTCCTGGCTTGATAAAACAGGCCGGGCAAAACCTGAAATAAACCAGGAGCAAAACTAATGTACCCCCTCGCCAAAACAGCAGCCGTGGTTCTTGGCGCTCTCGTCGCCTTTTCGACGGGTGCCCGTGCAGAAGACTATCCGTCACACCCGGTCCATGTGATCGTCGGTTATACGCCGGGCGGCGCATCGGATATTGTCGGCCGTCTGATCGCCAGTGGCCTCAGCCAACTCGATAAACAGAACTTCATCGTCGAAAACAAACCGGGAGCCGGCGGCATGCTCGGGATGGCATACGTCGCGAATGCGACTCCCGATGGCTACGTGATCGGCGTATCGGTCTCGGGCACGATGGTTACCGGCCCGCACCTGCAAAAGAACGTCCCGTATGATCCGCTCAACTCGTTTGCCCCGATCGGCATGATTGCGAAAGCCCCGATGGTCATGCTGTCGTCGCCGGAGTTCAAGGACCCCACCGTCAAGAACATCATCTCGCAAGCGAAGGCACAACCCGGCCGGATCAAGTCGGGTCAAGGTGCAAAGGCGTTCGAACTGGCACAGCGTCTCTTCAACGCGAAAGCCGGTGTCGATATCGGCGTCGTTTCCTATCGCGGCGGTGCCCCCGCGGCTATTGACGTGATGGCAGGCCGCGTGACTCTGATGGTTGACACGATCGGCGCACAACTCGGCAGCATCCAGGGCGGCAAGCTGGTACCGGTCGCCGTGCTGGACAGCAAGCGCTCCTCCCTGCTCCCGAACGTTCCAACCGTTGCCGAAGCTGGCGTGCCCGGTTACGAAGCGGCTGGTTGGCTCGGCCTCGTCGCCCCGAAGGGCACGCCCCCGCAAATCGTGGCTGCTCTGAACAAGCAACTCGCGCAGGTTCTCGCACAACCGGACGTCGCGAAGAAACTCCAGTCCCTGGGCTATGAGCCGAATCCGAGTGCGACCCCGCAGGCCTTCGACCAGGCTATCCACACCGAATACGCGAAGTGGGGCAAGGTCGTGACGGACGCGGGCATTCAGCCCGAGTAGGCGATCGACTGCTGTACAGAGGCGCATATTCCTGGCGGGGTGTGCCCTTCTTCCTAAAAGTCTTTGTCTTCCCGAAGCACAATAATTATGAATATTCCCAATAGCGTTTTTGTCATCACGGGCGGTGCCTCGGGCTTGGGTGCCGCAGTGGCACGTACGGTAGTCGCCAGGGGCGGCAAGGTAATGCTCCTGGATATCCGTGAAGAGCCGCTCACCGCATTTGCGAACGAATTGGGTGCCAATGCTGCTTTCGCCGTTGTCGATGTCACCAATGACGTCCAATGCCAAACAGCAATCGCTGCCACAAGTTCGACGTTCGGTCGCATCGATGCACTGGTGAACTGTGCCGGTATCGAACTCGGTGCCCGCGTCGTGGGTCGCGAAGGTCCGCATGATCTCGAAAAGTTCTCGCGCACGATCGCTGTCAATCTGATCGGCTCGTTCAACATGATCCGTCTTGCCGCTGACGCAATGTCGAAGCAGAAACCGCTGGAAGGTGGCGAGCGTGGCGTGATCATCAACACGGCCTCTATCGCGGCATTTGACGGCCAGATCGGACAGGCAGCTTACGCAGCATCCAAGAGCGGCATCGTCGGTATGACGCTCCCGATCGCACGTGAGCTTGCCCGCTTTGGCATCCGCGTGATGACGATCGCCCCCGGCATCTTCAAAACGCCGATGGTCTCCGGAATGAGCGCCGAAGTGCAGGCCTCTCTGGCGTCAAACGTTCCGTTCCCTCCGCGATTCGGTGAACCGGAGGAATTCGCTTCGCTCGTTTGTCATGTCGTCGAAAACATGATGCTGAATGGCGAAGTGATCCGTCTCGACGGTGCCGTTCGTATGGCAGCACGCTAATCCAAACAAGGAATCCAAGATGATGAATGCGGACCCGGTTGTAATCGTCAGTGCGGCCCGTACCCCCATGGGCGGCTTCCAGGGTGTCTTCGCATCCGTGACGACGACGGAACTCGGCGGCGCCGCGATTCGTGCAGCGGTTGAACGCGCTGGACTGGCCGCAGATCAGGTCGATGAAGTGTTCATGGGCTGTGTGCTTCCGGCAGGCCTGGGTCAGGCTCCCGCCCGTCAAGCTACCCTGACGGCAGGCCTTCCCGTCTCGACGGGTGCCACGACCGTCAACAAGATGTGTGGCTCCGGCATGAAGGCTGTCATGCTGGCCCACGATCTGCTTCTTGCAGGCCAGGGCAACGTCATGGTTGCCGGCGGCATGGAAAGCATGAGCAACGCGCCCTACCTGCTCCCGAAGGCCCGGCCGGGCATGCGCATGGGCCATGGCCAGGTGCTCGATCACATGTTCCTCGATGGCCTTGAAGACGCGTACGACAAGGGCCGTCTGATGGGCACGTTCGCCGAAGACTGTGCGTCGGCATTCGGGTTCACCCGCGAAGCCCAAGACGCGTTCGCAATCGAATCGCTGACCCGTGCACAGCAGGCCATCGCCAATGGCAAGTTTGAAGCAGAAATCACTCCCCTCGAGGTCAACGTTGGTAAGGCACAGAAGGTCGTCTCGATCGATGAGCAGCCTGGCAAAGCACGCCTGGACAAGATCCCGGGGCTCAAACCGGCGTTTCGTGCCGATGGTACGGTTACGGCAGCGAATTCGTCGTCGATTTCCGATGGCGCGGCAGCACTGCTGCTGATGCGTCGTTCTGAGGCCGGGATACGCGGCCTCCAGCCGCTCGCGACGATCGTGAGCCACACGACACACTCGCACCAGCCGCATCTGTTCCCGACCGCTCCTACGGGCGCTCTGCGCCTCCTGTCGGAAAAGACCGGCTGGAACCTGGCCGACGTCGATCTGTTCGAGATCAACGAAGCCTTCGCAGTCGTGGCCATGGCAACGATGAAGAGCCTCGATCTTCCGCACCACGAGGTCAACGTGAACGGCGGTGCCTGCGCCCTGGGCCATCCGATCGGCGCCTCCGGCGCACGTATTCTGGTCACATTGCTGCATGCACTGCGTGAACGCCAACTGAAACGCGGTATCGCCAGCATCTGCCTGGCGGGCGGCGAGGCCACGGCGGTCGCGCTCCAGATCGACTGATCTGCCAGGAGCGCCTCCAAAAGCAAAGCCCGGTAGACATAAATCTACCGGGCTTTTTCCATGTAGGGTTGACTTGTAAGAGCAACGAGCGGATGGCCTCGATCAACGCCAGCGGTTGATCCGTCATGATGTGGTGCTCGGAGTCAGGAATCGCGATTACCCCACGGCAGGCCGGTGAGGTTTTTGACCCTGCTTGCCCTTTCCGCCGTTAAAACAATGTTGTTTCGTGCCCGTAATCGGAAAGAAGCCCGATGCCGTCAGAGGGCCAGGAGCGAGAACCAACCGATATCAGCGGCCTGCGCCCATGCCTGACGGTCAATCTCCGTACCGTTGGGATATTGCCTGAGCGACAACATCCCCTTCGAATAACGCTGGAATCAAATGCTCACGAATTGCTGTTTATGCAGCAGCGGCAGCAGATTGACGATTCCGAATCTTCCCGCGAGCCCAAAAATAGAGTTGCAAGACGATCAACAACGCGGATATGGCCATGAACACCGCACTGATTGGGGTTGCCACGAAAATCGACAAACTACCATCCGAGATCAGCATTGCCCGGCGGAAATTCTCTTCGATCATCGGTCCTAAAACGTAACCCAACAGAATTGGACTAACGGGAAACTTCAAGGCAATCAGAATTGCCCCCATGATCCCGAATACGGCGACTTCACCGACTTGGAACAGGCTGTTATGGGTCGTATAGACGCCGACGCAAATGAAGAACATCGCCAATGGGAACAGATATTTGTACGGCACCCGCAGCAGCTTCACCCATACGCCGATCATCGGTACGTTCAGGAGAATCAGGAGGACGTTACCGATCCAGAACGACGCAATGAGACCCCAAAACAGATCAGGGTGCTCGGTAATCAGTTGAGGGCCCGGCTGAATACCTTGAATCAGCAGAGCGCCCAAGATCAGAGCCATCACCGCGTCACCCGGAATACCCAACGACATCGTCGGAATAAAATCGACCTGGGTCTTCGAGTGCGAGGAAGCTTCCGGGCTTGCCACCCCTGCAATATTGCCGTGACCGAACGATTCAGGATTTTTCGATATTTTCTTTTCCAGTACGTAGGAAAGGAAAGTCGTAATCGTTGGGCCCGTGCCCGGCATTGCCCCGAAAACCGTCCCTACCAGCGTGCCACGAACCATCGGCCAGAATGCCTGCTTCAACTCAGCCCTGGTCGGTCGCATTTCCTTCATGGAGACTTCCATGTTGGAACCGACAGCGTCCATCTTGTTCACGTTGAGCATGAATTCAGCCACGCCGAACAGACCAAGCGCCAAGGCGACCAGTTCGATGTTGTCGGCGAGATCCGGCAGACCGAAGGTAAAGCGCTGCACACCGGAGTTGACGTCTGTGCCCACCAGGCCAAAGATCAGGCCCAGGACGGTCATTGCCACTCCCTTCAACGGTGCCCCACGGGACATCGTGCCACCGGCGATCAGGCCCACCAGCATGATCGCAAACAGTTCGGCGGGACCGAACTTGAACGCGATCTTGACCAGCACCGGCGAGGCGAAAATCATCACCAGGATACCGAACGAGGCGGCGAAGAACGACGAAATCATCGTAATGCCGAGCGCTGTTCCGCCCCTGCCTTTCTTTGTCAGTGGATACCCATCCAGACAGGTCACCGCGTGCGGCGGATGGCACGGCAGGTTGAGCAGAATGGCACCGATTGCACCGCCATATTGTGAACCGTAGAAGATGCCGGAAAGCATGAGAATTGCCGAGACCGGCGACATGACGTAAGTAAGCGGCAGCAACATCGATATGGCCGACAGCGCACCCATACCGGGAAGCACACCGATAAGGTTACCGACCAAAACACCGAAGAATGACCAAATCAGGTTGTGCCATTCGAAGGCGACCCCGAAGCCGTGCCACAAATCCATTACTGATTGTTCGATCATTTTCTTAGTGGCCCCACGTAAAAAGCGGCAGTTGAATCTTCAAGAGCCACCAGAACACGATGACACCAAATATCGTCGTCCCCAACGACAGCAGAAGCACGCGTCCGATTGTATTTTCCCGATCACCCAAGGCAGAGATAAAAACGACTGCGAAGACTGCTGGGATAAAACCAAAGAATTCACCGAGCACCACGAAAGCAACAACGCTCAGGATGATGCAAATCCAACCGCGCCATTCTGCGGTGAATTCGGGATGCGATTCGGCTTCATTAGTCTCAGCCGATTCACGTTTTGCCCCCGCGGCAATAGAAATGCCAAGAATGGCTAAAATGGCCCCCAATGAAACTGGGACAAACCCGGGACCCATCGATCTCATGCTTCCGATTTCGTAAGTGCGGCCGATCATGACGACGATCAGGCCAAGCAGGAGCATCAAACCGCCACCGTAGTAGTCCCGATTGAATGCTGTTTTCAACTTTTTCAAATCTCCTCCAGTTATCCAAAGATATCCATCGAGATCAACAGCAGCGAAATGCCTTTCTGCAGATTTGCATCGGAATCCGTATGAATCAAGCAGAAGATCCAGTTCGCCCACTGTGCAAATGACGTCCAGGTTTTCTGGCCGTTGACGATGTACTTGTCGCCCTTGCAATACCCTGTATATCGAATATGGGGCACCGATCTCAGCGTCTACTACTGCGCACAATTCAATCAGCGTTCGGATTGCTTGATGTCCCAATCTGCCCGCACAGATAGCGTTCATCTGGTGAACGTCTTATGAGTAACATCTGGCGAACGATTATAAGATAGCGGGGCAAGCCTTGACGCTCAGTAATAACCCCACTGGGCGCTGTCACGTTGCCGAGATGGTCGAGTGAGATCGCGTGATGAAAAATGCAAAATCGCTTTACCACGGTCTCGCTTCCGGCGGCGGTCATCGGTTCCGCGGTACGTCGGTATTTCAGGTTTCGGTTGAGCCTGCGCGATATCGAGGAACTGTTGTTCGAGCGCGGGGTTATCGTCGGTTACAAAACGGTTCGACGCTGGTGCGGGTTCGCGCGCCGTGTGAAAGCGACAAGGCCAGCGCCCGGGTGAACAACCGGGCCGAAAACAGTCATCAGCCCACACGGGAACGCAAGCGTCGGATACGCGGTTTCCGGGTTCCTCAACGCACCCAAGCATTCCTGTCGAGCTTCGGTCCGATCCGTCAGCACTTCGCGCTCAAGCGACACCTGCTACGCGCCTCGCTCTATCGCAAACAGCTCGCCGCTCCGTTGTCGCGTTCGAACTCAGTCGGCCCACGCACGTTCACGTCCTGAAGACGGCGACGGCCTCGCGCAGTGCCCGCGCCTGTTCGGCCATCGCTTGCGCAGCCGCCGACGCCTCTTCAACGAGCGCCGCGTTCTGCTGCGTGACTTCGTCCATCTGCGTGACAGCGATATTGACCTGTTCGATGCCCGTGCTCTGCTCGTTCGAAGCCGCCGAAATTTCCGCGATGATTGCGCTCACCTGCTGCACCGAATCGACGATCTCGCGAATGATGCGGCCCGCGTCGCGTACGAGTTCCGAGCCAGCCGCGACGCGGCTCGCCGACTGCCCGATGAGCGCTTTCACGTCCTTCGCGGCTGTCGCGCTGCGTTGTGCGAGCCCGCGTACTTCGCCTGCCACCACCGCAAAGCCGCGGCCTTCTTCCCCTGCGCGCGCCGCCTCGACGGCGGCGTTGAGCGCGAGGATGTTGGTCTGGAACGCAATGCCCTCGATGACCGCGATGATGTCGCCAACTTTCGCCGAACTCTCCGAGATGCCCTCCATCGTTTCGACCACCTGCTGCATCACGTCGCCGCCATGCGCTGCCTTACCCGACGCCTTGTCAGCGAGCGCCGTCGCGTGCGACGCATTGCCCGCGTTCTGACGCACAGTGCCCGTCAGTTCCTGCATGCTGGCGGCCGTCTCTTCGAGCGATGCCGCCTGTTCTTCCGTCCGCTGCGACAGGCTCATATTGCCCGCTGCAATTTCCGAACTGGCCATCGCGACACCGTCGGCATTCGCCCGCACCTTGCCGACCACGCGAGACAGGCTCGCCTGCATCTCGCCGAGCGCCGTCACGAGCGCGCCGATTTCGTCGGTGCCTCGTGCCGCAAGGGCCGTCGTCAGATTGCCTCCGGCGACGCTGCGCGCCACCTGGACCGCGCCCTTGAGTGGCCCGGTAATCGAGCGGCTGAACAGGAACGCGCCGCCCAGCCCCGTCACGAACGCGACCAGCATTAGCACGACACTGATCAGACCGGCTCGACGCGAATCGTCCGCGGCCTGTTGCGACATCGCCGCCATCCTGGCCGCGATGCGCTGCACCGCTTCACCGAGCAGACGTGCCGGTTCACGATCGACTCCGCTAACGGCCTTGTCACCTGCGGTCGGCTCGAAGCCTGCCGTCCTGAACGCTTCCAGCCCTTTGCGATAGCCGTCGCCCATGCTCGCGTGTGCAGTCGCGAACTGCTCGATCAACCCGCGCGCGCCAGCGTCGTCGAGCGATGCGAGCAACGCACTGCACTGCCTGTCGACGAGCTGTTGCTGCTTCTGGAACGCCGTCCAGTGCCTGTCGAAATTCACCGGGTCCTTGCCACGCAACAGGACGTCCTTCCATTCCTGTACCTGCAGCTTGAAGTTGACAAGGATGTCCGACGCAATCCGTTCATTGGCGACATGCACGCGAACCAGCGTGTCATATTCATCGATCGCATGGTGCATCGCGTAGAGGCCATACATCGCGCCGGCAAACATCAGGGATAAGGCTGCTGCAAAAGCGAGCGGAAGCTTGAGCGTGAGTTTCATCGTGGAGGTCAGTAGTTGCAACGGGCCAAGGAAAAAGGACATTGCGAGCGCGTGATTGAGGCTCCCTTTGAGGCTCTGCCTACAGGCTACCGGCATTTCCCACGTCAAAGAATTTCCTTCCGAATGCATTCACGCATTCGTAGAGCGACTTTGAATTTGGGACGCTGGGATTTGACGAGGTGAGGCCATCAACAACCGGCCGATGTCTTCCCATCCGGCAGTACGGCCGGCCTGTCGAGCTGGTTCTGGTCGCTTCCCACCACATGTCCGAGGGTCTGGGCAACAGGCATGCGTTCCGTCGTCATATCGTCCTCTCTGAGGAATCAGGTCAGAACGTTTCCCAGGATTCGGTGCTCTGCTCGTCCTGTTTGACCATTTCGGTTGCGACCGCCGGCTGCGCCGCAGGAGGCGGTGCGGAACGCACGGGTGCTTTGGGTGCAGGCATGGCCGGTTTGCGCGGAGCGGTACTGGCGGTCCCCGCGAAAATCGCATGTGCAGTCGAAACCTTGAACACGGACACTGCGTCGCGCAGACCGCGCGCCTGCTCGGCCATTGACTGGGCTGCCGCCGACGCCTGTTCGACCAGCGCCGCATTTTGTTGCGTGACCTGGTCCATCTGGACCACCGCCGAGTTCACCTGCTCGATGCCCTTGTGCTGCTCGTTCGACGCGGCGGCGATTTCGCCCATCAGATCCGTCACGCGACGCACGGCGGACACCACCTCGTTGATCGTCCGACCTGCCTCGTCCACCTGCTTCGTACCACTCGTCACGCGATCCACCGACTCGTTGATCAGATCCTTGATCTCCTTCGCGGCCGTCGCCGCACGTTGCGCGAGGCTGCGCACCTCGCCGGCAACCACGGCGAAACCCCGGCCCTGCTCGCCAGCGCGCGCCGCTTCGACCGCCGCATTCAGCGCCAGAATGTTCGTCTGGAACGCGATACCTTCGATCGTGTTGATGATGTCGGCGACCTTCGCAGAACTGTCCGAGATCTCGCGCATCGTGTGAACCACGCGCCCCACCACCTCGCCGCCGCGCGCTGCGATTTCGGATGCGTTGGCCGCGAGCATATTGCCCTGCTTCGCGCTTTCGGTGTTCTGACGCACCGTGGCGGTCAGTTCTTCCATGCTCGCGGCCGTTTCTTCGAGCGAAGCAGCCTGCTCTTCCGTGCGCGAACTCAGATCGATGTTGCCTGCCGCGATCTGCCCGGAAGCGGTGGAGATGGTCTCCGCACCCGTGTGAATCCGGGAAACCATGTCGACCAGGCTGCTGTTCATCGTTTTCAGGGCTTGCAGCAGTTGGCCGACCTCGTCGGCGGTATGCGCTTCAATCCGGCTGGTGAGATCGCCCTTCGATACGGCTTGTGCGATCCTCACGGCTTCGTTGAGCGGGCGGGTAATGGAACGCGTGACCCAGACGCCAAAGCCAGCGCCCAGCAAGATTGCCAGTATCCCCAGACCGATCATGAGGTTACGAGTCGAATCGATTTCGTCGTGTGTCTGTCCCCCCTTGTTTGAGACAAGCGTTGCCTGCCAATCCACCAGCTTTTCGATGGCTTGCAAGGCGAGGTCGAGACGCGGCAACGTTTCAGTCAGGACAACCTGGCGAGCCTCTTCCTCTTTGCCTTCCCGCACTAACTGCCCTACCTTGGAAAACGACGCCACATACTGTTCACGATCCTGCTTGAACTGGCTCAACAGGGCTTTGCCCTCGGGGGTAGAAACCAGCGTGTCGAGCGTCTGAATGTTTCGGTTAATCGATTCCTTGTTGTCTGCAATCCTTCTGAATATCTCCTCTCGCTGATTTTGTCCGTTCGTGACGATCAGTTCCATGGTGCGGCGTGCATTGGATCGCATCGTCCCGTCGATGGCGTTAGCCGCCTGCGCCTTGACCCAGTCGGATTTGATCAGTTGGTCGTTCAGATCGCTGACCTTGGCCATACGCGATAAGCTGACGACGATCAGGACCAGCATCAATAACAGCACCAGGCCGAAACCCAGGCCGAGCCGGCTGCCAATCTTCAGGTTTGTCATTCGCATTTCCACACCTCCGTTTTGTTTGTATTGAAGAAGCGCGTCGTGCGATCCGGATGCCCGAACGGGGGCGCTAGCGCCGTACTTCCGTTAGGGCTATCGGCAGTTGTAAGAAAAACATTAGAAATATGTAAGCAAACAGACCGAAGAGTTGCACTAGCAGGCTGTTGAAACACCCTCCGCATCGGTCATCCGGGCGGCAGAGGAAAACGTTAAAACAACGAATCCAACGAATCGAACAAGACTGCGGTTGAAGCGATGCGCTGAGCCGACAGCTATACCGAGTCGAGGCACTGTCACGTTGACTTGTTCGCGACGCAATGGCGGAGAGGTGGCCCGTGCTCTCAGAAAGCGGACGAACCTTGGGTAAGCTCAGTGAAGTGACGCGATGCGACAAAGCGCGCGGCGAGCTGTTTGCGATAAAGCGAGGCGCGTAGCAAATGTCTCTTGAGCGCGAAGTGCGGCCGGATTGGGCCGAAGCTCGAGAGGAATGCTTGGGTGCGTTGATGAACCCGGCAACCGCGCATCCGACGCTCGCGTTCCCGTGTGGGGCTGATGACTGTTTTCGGAGCGGTTGTTCACCTGAGCGCTGGCTTTGACGAAGACATGCTTGACGTTCGTCAGCTCGGCGATTTCGGCATTCGCGGCCGGATAGCTGCGTAGTTGGTCGGTCACAATCTTTCTTCGCCGCGATAGCCGTCATCCGGTCAGTCAACGCTTCATCGTCGCCATTGCGGAGTGATTCGTAGCGAGAGAAACGAGCGATCGCACTACTACCGGTTCCTGAGTTCAGCGAGCAGTGCCCGCGCCGCACGCACATCGGTTAGTCCGCTTCCCTCACTCATGGCTTCACAGGCAGGCTGCAGCACGGCGCAGGCAATGTCGAGGTCGCCCGTTGATGCCAGCTGGCGTGCAAGGCTGATCGCAGCACGAAGACCCGGAAAGCACGCGCCCTGCCTTTGTGCAACCACGACCGCTTCGCGGATGAACGCGAGCCCTTCTTCGCATCGCGCACTCCACTGGGCTGCGAGCAATTCGCCTTTGAGCCGCAGCATCTCGGAGAGCTGGAAACGCCCGCCATGCTCTTCAACAGCCGCGAGCGCCCGGTCGATCTCGACGAGCCCCGCCTCCCGTTTGCCGGCTCGGCCAAGCGCTTCACCAAGCAGCGCGTTGAAGTACGGCAAGCCCATTTCCGCACCCGTTGCGCTGATTGCCGCGATGCCCTCACGCATCCGTTCGATGCCTTCGTCGAGGTCGCCGGATTGCGCCAATGTCCAGCCCAGTTGAAATGTCCCCTGTGACAGCAGCAAGGGCAACGCGTATTCCTCGCACACCGCGATCTCCCGTGCTGCCCACTGCCGCGCCAATTCCGGCTCGCCACGCAGGATGTGCGCGAAGCTGCGCGTCCAGTACGCGAGAGCCGTCGTCAGCGGATGATCGAGTTCGCGCGCAAGTTCGAGCGTCTCGTCCGAAATCGACAGCGACTTGTCCGGGTAGCCGCGCAGGCACTGCACGAGCGCGGTGAAGCACCGGCAGCACACGCCCGGATCATGCCCGGAGTACTTGAATGTCAGCGCATGGTCCCGCTCGCGCTCGTACAGTGCGATCCCCTTTGCACAATGGAACCCGGCCGCCGCGTATTCCCCCATGAAAAAGCTGTTCGTCCAGAACAGATGATGCGTTTCTATGTGCATCGCGTGGTCACGCGAGTCCGCCGTCAGCGCGGCGCATCGGTTGCCGAGTTCACGGGCGATTTCCGATTCGCCCCGGATCATCCGGTATTGTCCTTCGCCTCGCAATACGGTAAACAACTCGCTCTCGTCACCTAGCTCCTCGCATAGCAAACGGGCCTGCGTATACGCGTCGAGCACTTCTTTGGCAGCCCAGCCCTTTGCCGCCATCATCGTCACGCCCAGCACCTTTTGATAATCGAGTTCATGCCTGAGCAACGCTGGCGTACGAGGTAACGTCCGGATGATGTCGAGTCCCCGGTTCAGGTACTCGAGCGCCTGCTTGTACGCGGATCGCTGAAGCGCCTTGCACGCCGAGCGGTACAGATAATCAACAGCCTTCTCCCACAGCTCGCCCGCAAGCGCGTGATGCGCGAGGCGCTCGACATGCTCGTCGAGACGTTGCGCATGAAGTCGCTCGATCACCTCCACGAGTTGCACATGCACCGATCGCCGCCGCTCTTTGAGCACGCTTGCATAAGCGACACGATGCGTAAGCGCATGCTTGAACGTGTACTGCTGATGCGGCAGCAAGCGCGTCTGATAGAGGAATTCCGCCGCCTGCAGCTCTCCCAGCAGATCGAGCAGCCGTTCGCGTTCGAGTTGGGCCACCGGCTGCAGAAGATCGACCGCGAACTCCTGCCCGATCACAGCTGCCATCTGCAACAAGGCCTTTTGCTGCGCGGACAGTCGATCGATCCGCGATGCAAGGACGGCATGCACGGTCGATGGGATCTCGAACGTGTCGATGGTTCGAACCATCTGGTAGGCACCCGTCTGACCGACCAGCGCACCGGCATCGATCAGTGCGCGGACCGACTCCTCGAGGAAGAGAGGCGTGCGGCCCGTGCGCTCGATCAGCCGTTTGCGAAGCGCCAATACCCCGACGTCGTCGCCGAGCAGCGAGCGCAGCAGCAGGTCCGCGCTTTCGGCGGCAAGACTGTCCACATGAAGCTGCGAGAAATAGCTCTTGCCGAACCACGCGTGCCGGTATTCGGGCCGATGAGTGACGAGCAGCAACACGCGCGCGGCACCAATGCAATCGACGAGATGATCGAGCACAGCTTGCGTGCCATCGTCGTTCCAGTGCAGGTCCTCGACGACGACGACCAGCGGATGGTTCTCGCTTGCACGGATCACGAGAGAAGCGATGGCTTCGAGCGTGCGCTTGCGTTTTTGCGGCGGACTCGCCGTCTCCCACTGCGGATCGTCGGCCGGCAAGTCCAGCAGCGCAGCCAGCGCGGGACGCATCACCGCGAGTTCCGGTTCGACGGCCCCGATGCCCTGGCGCAGCCTGTCAGCCGCTTCAGTCAGCGTGTCGCGCTCGCCGATGCCGAACCACGTCCGCAGCAGCCCGGCGACTGGAAGGTAGATTGCGCTATTGTCGTGCGAACTCGTACCCGTTTCGAGTGTCGTCCATCCGGACGCGCGTGCAGCGCTGATGAACTCATGCACGAGACGGGACTTGCCCACCCCGGCTTCCCCGACGATCGCGCACACCTGCCCAGCGCCCCGTGCGGCACGCTCGAGCAGCCCGTGCAAACTGGCCATTTCCGTATCGCGGCCGACAAACCGCGAAAGACCGCGTGCCGCGCGGGCGTCCCAACGAAGCCGCAGCCCGGACCTGGCGCGCAGTATGAAAATCTTGACGGACTGCGCCGCGCCTGGAAGCACTCGGGCGCGACGATCCGCGAGTTCGATGAATCCTTCGGCGCACCGCACGGTGTCCGCGCTCACGCCGATCTCATCGACGGACAGGACGGAATCGATCAGGTTCGCCAGTTGCGGTACGACGCCTAGCGCGTCGTAGTGCTGCGCCCGGTCACTCCCGATCGTCCGCACGACTGCGTCGCCCGAATGGATGCCAATCCGCACGTCGAGAGGCCGTCCGACGACGGTCGACATCGCTTCGCGCATCGCGAGCGCGGCATAGCACGCCCGCACCGCGTGGTCCTCCTGCGACACGGGCGCCCCGAACAGCGCCGTCACTCCATCGCTTCGAAGCTGCGTCGTGAGACCGCCAAACCGGTGGACGGCGTCGACCATTGTCTTCAGCACAGCGTCGACCCGTTCCAATGCGAACTCGGCGTCCGTGTCGCCAGTCGGCTCGCGCACGCGCGTGCAGAGCACGCTCAACTGTTTGCGTTCCGCCGGCGATATCGCCGCATTGCCGGCTTCATGCGCGTCGTGCGACGCCGCGTCAGGCAGCCCGGCCTGTCCCCCGGCAATTACACGTGACACGGCGGGCACCCTGTACCCGTCCTGCTGGATGTCGGCAGCGAGACGTTGGGTCCCTTCCGTGGGAACCATGCCGAGTTCGGCATTGAGCACGCGGACGCATTCCTGATATTGACGCACGGCAGCATCCCGGCGCCCCGCTCTCGCATACAGCCTCATGAGCGCCGCGTGCGCCCACTCCAACAATGGGTCCAATGCCAGTATTCTGCTTGCCGCCGCTATTGCGTGACCGGATGCACCCGATTGCTCATAAAGGCTCACGAGTTCAGCGAACACTTCCACTGCGCGCTCATGAAACCAGCGGCGCTCGACGGTCATCCACTTTTCGAACGGCTCTTCACGCAGACCAAAGCCATCGAGCAGCGTGCCACGATAAAGCGCGACAGCCTTTGCCAGTGAATCTGCAGACCGCTCGCCCGAGAAGTGCGTGAATTGCAACGCGTCGACTTCGACAAGATGAGCGTCGAGCCATATTGCGTCCGGCTCCGTCTTCAACAGCGGCGCGGCGTGCGACAACATCCGGCGCAGGCTCGACAGCGTCTGCCGCAAGCTCGCTCTCGCCTGCTCCTCCGCGCTGCGTTCCCAGAACACGCTTGCCAGTTGCTCGCGCGAACGCAGCATGCCCGGCGACAAGGCGAGGTAGGCCAGGATCGCCTTGCTCTTCTTCGTCGGGAAGTCCAGCGGCAAACGCTCCCCAGCAAGGCGGATGTGCAAGCCTCCAAGGACTTCGATCGTAAGCCGGGTCATAACGTGCGAAAGACGAAGCGTTGCCTACAAACAGTTTACTTCGCGGCGCACGACATTCACGCATCTCGCCTGGACTTTGCGCGGCCCATCCCTTCTTCATTCGATTTTTTTGACGGCGATTTTACGCGGCCCCGCGCGCTGTTCACGGTTCGATGACGTCCGGCAACGATAGTTGGATCGTGGCGATGCGGCTCGGCCAAGGTGGCTGACACATTCGAACGGGACATCCCGACGGCATCGGCACGGTGAGTATCGACGAATCGCAATTGAAGGAGATGTTTCAATGGAAATCACCACTGATGTCAACGAGCTCGACGCCAACCGCTACGCAAAATGTATTGCCGCATCGAAACGCGTCCGCTGGGACATCGACCGCGATGTGATTCGCGGCCGATCTTTCGATTTCACGCGGAAATTTTTGCCGGATGCGTTATCGAAGGTCGATTCCCTCGTCTTTCTTGGCCCCGACGAACAGCGCATGCTCAGTCAGATTCAGGGCCGCACGTATGCAAACATGTTCGGCCTCGTCGAACGCTTCATCGCGGCCAAGGTACTGGAGATGAGCGGACCGTACCGCCTTGGCGACCAGAACGCCCTCGAAGCGCTCGTCCGGTTCAGCGATGAAGAAATCAAACATCAGGAACTGTTTCGCCGCATCGAACGCATGTGCGCCGAAGGCATGCCGGCCGGCTATGCGTTCTTGCCGGAAGCCAATAGCGTGGCCTCGTTTGTCCTTTCGAAATCCACCTGGGCCGTACTCGCGCTGACCTGTCACATCGAGCTCTTCGTGCTCGCGCACTATCGCGGCAGCATCGACGGCGACTCGAATTCATCCGAACTGTGGAAGGACGTCTTTCTCTACCATTGGCGCGAGGAATCACAGCACGCAATCCTCGACGAACTCGAATGGCAACGCGAAGACGCCCGACTTTCGCCAGAAGAGCGCGACAAGGCAGTCGACGATCTGATCGAACTGGTCGCTGCCGTCGACGGCATGCTGCAAACGCAGGCTCGCGCAGACGCCGACTACTTTGCAATGATCTGCGGACGGTCTCTGCCGATGGCCGAAAAAGAGTCCGTGCATGCAGGTTTGCTCGGCGCGTACAGGTGGCAGTACATCATTTCCGGTGTGCAGGAACCGCGCTTCAGTCATGCGCTCGGCAGCATGATTACCCGGAACCAGGCGTCCCGGATCGAAACTGCGATGACGCCGATCATGAGTTAGCGCGCGCGACGGGCCGCTGCGGAAAAGCGCCGCGAACGTCGGGAAAACGTCCTTTTGGCGCGATTTCCGGCGGTCTCACGGTGCTGAACCGCCCGCAGCAAGACTTTGCCACCCTTGGCAATTCGCGCGGTCCGTCGAATCGCAACCGCTTGATCGTTGCGGCGCAGTGCGGACCGGGCCCATTCGAAGCATCCACCCGTGGTTAAAACCGCCTTACGATCCCCCGTGCACCTGTTGCACCCATTCGCGATGATCGCTCATGCGTTCGACCAGAAGGTCGATAAGCGTGCGGACCTTGGCCGAAACGTAGCGCCTATGCGGATAAATCGCGTTAATCGCGAATTCCGTAAGCTTGTACTCCTCGAATAGCCGAATCAGCGTTCCGCCAGCGATATCGTCGGCGACAAGGAAACTCGGGGCCACCAGTATTCCGATTCCATCAAGGGCGAGCGATCGCAACAACTCCGCGCTGGTGGTGGTCAGGTTGCCGCCTACGCTGACCGTCAAGGTTTCTCCTGAAGGCGCCTCGAACCGCCATTCGTTACCCGAAGGAAAGAACTGGTACTGAAGGCAATTGCGCCCGGCCAGCTCGGACGGGTGCCGGGGCGCGCCGTGGCGTGCGAGGTACGACGGCGAACAGCAAATGACCTGGCGCCACGGTGTCAGGCTTCTGATGATCAGCCCGGAATCCGGCGGCGTCACCGTACGCAAGGCCAGGTCGTAACCGTCCTCGATGAGATCGACCGCACGCTCACCCGTCACAAGCTCCAGGCTGACCGAGGGATACAAGGTCAGGTACTCGGAAAGAATCGGAGCGAGGAAACGCACGAGATGCGTATTGACATGCAGCCGTAATTTGCCGCGCGGGCTCGTCTGCATCGTTTCGACGATACGGTCCGCGTCGTCGAGTTCGCTCAGGATCTGACTGGAGCGTTCGTAATACAGGCGGCCGATTTCCGTGAGCTTCACCTGGCGCGTCGTGCGGTTGAAGAGCCGCACGCCAAGCCGGACCTCCAATGACTGCACGTGTCGGCTGATCATATTCGCCGACAGGTCGAGGCGACGGCCGGCGGCAGAGAAGCTGCCGCATTCCACGACCTGGCAAAACGCCGTCAAGCTCGTCAGGCGATCCATCGATTATCTCTCCGTGGTTCAAGGTTCTTCTCGTTTACTGGTGATTATCACACGGTAGCTACCTGTTCATACTGCAATCAACAGGGAACGACGGTGTCCTGTCCGCGTACGACGCCGCGAGGCAGAGAAGACCCGGCTGATTTGAAACGGAGACGACGATGCAACTGCAAAATGAACGGCCATTGGCCTTTTTCCCGCGACAGGACGGCTCGCGGGTTCCGTACAAGGTATTCAGCGACGAGGAGATCTACGCGCTCGAGCAGGAGCGCATCTACCGCGGCCCGACCTGGAACTTCCTGGGCTTCGAAGTCGAGATTCCTAACCCGGGAGACTTCAAGAGCACCTTCGTCGGCGATACCCCTGTAGTCATGACGCGCGCAGAAGACGGCACGCTCGCCGCGTGGGTGAACCGCTGCGCTCACCGTGGCGCGATCGTATGCCGGCTCAAGCGCGGCAACGCGCTCTCACACAGTTGTGTGTATCACCAGTGGAGCTACGGAACGAAGGGCAACCTCCAGGGCGTGCCCTTCCGACGCGGCAAGAAGGACGCGACGGGCATGCCGAAGGACTTCGACCCGAAGCAGCACAGTCTTCGTCAATTGAGAGTCGAGAGCTACCGGGGCCTGGTTTTCGCAACGTTCAGCGACACCGTCGCGCCGTTCGCAGAGCACGTCGGGCCGGCGATGCGCCACTATATCGACCGGCTGTTCCACAAGCCGATCGTCTATCTCGGCTGCACGCGACAGTACTCGGACAGCAACTGGAAGCTCTATACGGAGAACGTCAAGGACCCCTACCACGCTAGTCTTTTGCATCTCTTCACCGCGACGTTCAGCATTTTCCGCGTCGGAATGAAGGCGCATTGCGCAGCCGATGACGTCGATGGACTGCACAGCATCATCTTCGTTGGCCGCAATGAGGAAGAAGCGAACTCCGACGTCTACAAGGAACAAAAGATTCGCTCGTACGACGAAGGCTTCCAGCTCGAAGAGCCTTCCATCCTGGCCCTGGAAAAGGAATTCGACGAACCTGCCAGCACGGCGATCCAGTCGATCTTCCCGCAGCTGATCCTGCAGCAGATACACAACACGCTATGCGCGCGGCAGCTACTGCCGAAAGGCCCGAACCACTACGAGCTGGTCTTTCATTATTTCGGCTACGAGGACGATACGCCCGAGCTGCGCGCGCTGCGCATCAAGCAGGCGAATCTCGTCGGTCCCGCGGGCTACGTGTCGATGGAGGATACCGAGGCAACCGAACTCGTTCAGCGCGGCACGGCACGCGATGGCGACGAAAACTCGGTCATCGAGATGGCGCGATCCGCTCCTGACGAGCAAGGCACCATGATCACCGAAAACCTGATCCGGAAGTTCTGGGTCGGCTACCAGAAACTCATGGGATTCGAGCCAGCCGTTTGCCTGGTTACGGAGTAACACAATGGAAGAGATCAATACCAGACTGCGACTCACTACTCTTCAGGATAACTACATTTCTGCGATCGACAACGACAAGCTCGAAGAATGGGCCGCCTTCTTCACGGAAGATGGCTTCTACGAAATCGTCTCGAAGGAGAATGTCGAGCAAGGGCTGCCCGCGCCCGTCATCCATTGCGACAGCGCCAGGATGATACGCGACCGCGTGCTCTCGCTGCGCAACGCGAACATCTACGAAAGGCCGTCGTATCGGCACTTCCTGTCCGGCATGCAATGGCAGCCATGCGAAGACGGCTGGACCATGACCACCAATTACCTGGTCGTCAACACGGTACAGGACGGATCGACCAGCATCTATCAGGCCGGGCGCTATATCGACCATGTGGTGAACACGCCCGACGGACTGCGCTTCAGGAAAAAGCGCTGCGTCTTCGACACGCTGAGAGTGCAAACGCTCCTCGCCTATCCGATCTGAGAGGAAACCAAAATGGCTGAATGGATAGATGCCGCAGCGGCATCCGACGTGGCCGAGGGCGAAGTGCTCGGCGTCGCCATCCGCGAAACGCCGATCGCCCTTTTTCGACTGGCCGACGAGGTGTATGCGCTGCGCGACCTGTGCTCGCATGGCCACGCGCGCCTGTCCGAAGGTTTCGTCGAGGGCGATTGCGTCGAATGTCCGTTGCACCAGGGACTCGTCGGCATCCGCGACGGCTCCGCGTGTTCGGCGCCCATCACGGAACCCGTACAGAGCTTTCCCACCCGAATCGTCGGCGACCGCGTCGAAGTATCGCTCTGAGGAGACCCCACATGTCGAGCGAAGACGATACCTTCATCATCGTGGGCGGCGGTCAGGCAGGCGCCTGGCTCGCGCGGACGCTGCGCGCCGAGGGATTCCAGGGGCGTGTCGTACTGATCAGCGAGGAGCGCCACTGGCCGTACGAGCGCCCGCCTCTCTCGAAGGGATTCCAGGACGGCACGTCGGCGCCCGACAGTTTTACCCTGTTGACGGCGCAGTTTGCGATAGCCGAACGCATCGAGTTCTGGCCGGCCACACAGGTCTCGCGAATAGACCGCTCGAAGCGCACCGTGACCTGCTCCGACGAACGCTCGCTGAACTACACGAAGCTTTTTCTCGTCACGGGCGGCCGCCCAAAAATGCTGCCGGGGATGCAGGCGGAATGTCCTGCGCGCATGCATGTCCTGCGAACGCAGGACGATGCGTTGCGGCTGCGTGCCGCGCTGAAGGAATCGCGGCATCTGCTCGTTATCGGGGGCGGCTGGATCGGACTTGAAGCCGCGGCAACGGCACGACTTTCCGGCGTCAGCGTCACGATACTGGAAGCCGGTTCACGATTGTGCGCGCGCACGGTGCCGACGATCGTCTCGGACTATCTGCTGGCAATGCATCAGAGGAACGGCGTAACCGTGAAGACCTCCGCCGCGCTTTCCACGCTGCGGGTCGGCGAATCGGGCGTCGTCGCGCAACTCGCAGGCGGGGAAACGGTCGCGGCGGATCACGTGCTGGTGGGCATCGGCATCAGCCCCAACACCGGGATCGCAGCAGCCTGTGGCATTGAAGTTCGCAATGGCATTGTGGTGGACAAGCAGGGACGGACCTCCGATCCCGACATCTTCGCTGCGGGCGACGTTGCCCTGCATCCGAGCGACTTCGCTGGCGAGGAAATCCGCCTCGAAAGCTGGGCAAACGCGCAGAGCCAGGCGATCTGCGCCGCACGGGCAGCGCTCGGCAAGGACGACCTGCACACAGAGATTCCCTGGTTCTGGTCCGACCAATACGCGACCAATCTGCAGTGCCTGGGACTGCCGCACCGCGCCGCCCACGCGGTGGCGCGTGGTGATCCGCAGGCCGGGAACGGATGTTGGCTATTCCAGACGCCTTGCGGCCGGTTAGCCGGGGCCACCGCGATCAACGCGCCAAGGGAGATGCGGATGCTGCGCAAGGCATTCGCCCAAGGATGCATGCCCGATCTCGTTGCATGGGCGGATAACGCGCGCCCATTGACGAGCCTGCCGATGATTCCGCTGTCGGAAACGCCGACCGAAAAAGACATGCAATGGGCAGCCGTTTGAGCGACACCGATAAGGCGAAAGACCTCGACGGCATTCCATATCGCTGTGCCTTTCGGTCCATCTGCGGATGTGGCCATAAACAGCCAATAGCAAACAAGGAGGAGACCCGGTTATGTCCACCGTTCACACTATCGACGTCCAGGCCTATGTCGACGGGCAAAAAATATCACCGTTGCAGTCGGCCGTGGTGGCGCTTTGCTTCGCCGTAGTCGCCATAGACGGCTTCGATACGGCGGCCGTCGGATTCATCGCGCCGGCCTTGCGCACCGAATGGAGACTTGCCCCGGCCCAGCTCGCGCCGCTCTTCGCAGCTGGATTGCTTGGCCTGATGATCGGTGCGATGGTCTTTGGACCCATCGCAGACAGGATAGGCCGCAAGCCCGTGCTGTTGCTGACGACGGCATTCTTCGCGGTCGCGAGCCTGCTTTCGACAACCGCCCCGGACATCCACTCACTGACGTTCTGGCGCCTTGTCACGGGTATCGGCCTTGGCGGCGCCATGCCGACGGCCACGACGCTGACGGCGGAATACTGCCCCAGCAGGACCCGATCTCTGACGGTCACGGTCATGTTCTGCGGCTTCACCCTCGGCGGGATGCTGGGCGGTCTGGCCGCGGCCGGGTTGGCAGGAGCTCACAGATGGAAGGCGGTTTTGATGCTCGGCGGACTCCTTCCACTTGTGCTTCTCGTCTTCCTTGCCTGGTTCCTGCCCGAATCGCCCCGCTACCTGGCAATGAAGGGGGGACACGACGGACGTGTGGCCGCGATTCTGTCGCGGATTCGACCTGCACCGGAACTGTTGAACGCGCATTTCCTCCGCCCACAAGTGTCCGCGGGCTCGCCCGTGGGCAAGCTGTTCGCCCCGAGGCTCGCACGCGGCACCATCCTCCTGTGGCTTACCTTTTTCATGAGCCTGCTCGTCTTCTATCTGCTCACGAGCTGGCTGCCCACGCTTTTGACGGGCGCGGGCCAAAGCTTGAGAACCGCAGCACTCGTGGGCGTCGTGCTACCGCTCGGCAGCACGGTAGGAGCAGTTGTCATCGGATACGGAATGGACAAGGCGGACCCGCATCGGGTGCTGGCCGCCAGCTATGTCCTTGGCGCGGTCTCGATAGCGGCGTTGGGCTTTGCCGCGCCCTTCCCACTGCTTCTGGTACTGACCGTGCTCGGCGCTGGAATAGGATCGGGCGGCGCCCTCATCGGGGTCAACGCGCTTACTGCGTCGTTCTATCCCACAGCTAACCGCGCTACGGGGGTGAGCTGGGCGAATGCGATAGGGCGCACGGGGTCGATCTTCGGTTCGGCCATAGGCGGCTATCTCCTTGGCCGGGGCTGGTCCATGCATGCGGTATTCACCGTCGCAGCGCTGCCCGCGTTGATTGCTGCAATCACGATCTCGGGAAAACGCCGGGCCGGCATGAACGGTTCCGCTCTGTCCGAGCCGCAACAGGCGTGATCGGTCACTGCGGCACAAAAGCTCTGCAAGCATACTTTGATGCGGACTGCTCATTGCGGACCACGGCTAACGGACTTCACTGCCACCCAAAACGGTTCATCATCGATTGATCCGGATCGAACAACTCAGAGGGATAGATCGGCGAAACCGCAAGAACAGGACGCCGGTGGACATCACACTTCGAATGCACATCCATCGCGAATCGTCCACCTCGTCCTGATCCTGACTTCGGTTTATGTCGAGTCGTCGCGGCCAATATCATCTCGACATGTTGTTTGGCTTCCACTATTCGAAGTTCTCGCGCCGTCGGGAGACTCTGTGCAGCTGAGGCAGGTGCTTTATCGATGCGCCGACAAGTTGGACCGTAGATCGGGACGATGCGGTGACTACCCACGCAACGAACAGATAGTCGGACATTCGTGCGAGAGCGTCTGGCTACTCGCTCCACCCTGCGCTGAGCGGCGTGATCGAGCTGCTCTGAAAATCCAGCGATGCAATCTCGAAGCCGACCTTGAAATCGCGGATGTGCTTCTCCATCCATGCCGACGCATCCTGAGCGTCTCCCGCCGACAGTGCCTGGAAGATCTGCTTGTGCGCCTTCAAAAGGCGGGCGCCCGACTCCGGAACGCGCGACAGCACGGCTTCGAATGCGGGATAGAAAAGACGCGCCATCGGTTCGCGCGTCAGCAGCAGCACGCGGTTGTGCACGCCGCGTGCAATCAGCGCATGGAACTCGACGTCCAGTTGCGCGAGCGCGCTCGGGTCCGATAACGACTGCTCCGTAGCCACGATGTTCGCGCGCAGCGCCTCGAGATCGTCACCGTTCAGATGCGACACCGACAGCCCGGCTGTCTTCGGCTCGAGCACCATCGCCGTTTCCCAAAGCTCGAAAAACGTCACGCCCTGCAAGCGAAGAGCACGTTCGATATGCTCGCCCACCACGCTCGTCGTCGGCTTCGCGACGACGAGCCGCTTCGCGTTCACACGTTGCAGCATGCCCGTCTCTTCGAGCAATCGGGTGCCTTCACGGACCGTCGATCGATTCACGCCGAACTGTTCGCATAGAACAGCTTCCGTCGGCATCGGGTCTCCGGGCCTCAGCTCGCCGGCCATGATGCGCTTCGCGATGGTTTGCGCAATCACGCGATAGCTCGGTGCAAAGCCTGTCTTTTCGGTTGTCGCGTCGCCCGCCATGCCGCCTCCTGATCTACAACGACTCTTCGTTTCTTACGCCACGATAATATCAGACATTATAATACAGATGGCTTGACGGCATGGGAGCGTTCGATGCGCCTGCCCTACTTGTCGCGGAAGGCCGCTTGACGTTTTTCCAGGAACGCGGCAACGCCTTCGCCGAAGTCCCTCAGCCGCACGGCGACTCGAATCGCGTCGATCTCGTCCGCGCAGGGTTCACCGGGAGGCGTCCGCCGCGCGCTCGTCAGCGCTTTGCGCACTAGCTCTTGGGCGGCAAGACTATGGCGCGTGAATTCGCCCAGCACCTCGAATGCCTCGCTCCGTTCAGCGCATCTCATCTGGCGAGTGCCAAGACCGGCACGCATGGATTCATTTGCATCGAGACTGCGGCCGGAAGTCAGCATATCCAGCGCAACGTCCTCTCGAACGAGTTCGGACAAGGTATGAATCCCGCCATAGGTGGGAACGACTCCGAGCTTGATCTCGGGCAACCCGAGACTTGCTTGCGGCGACAACAGCCGAACAGAGCACGACAGCGCGAGTTCCAGCCCGCCTCCGAGAGCATATCCGCACACATGAGCGAACGTGAGCAGTCCGTGTGTGCGCAATGTACCGAGTATGCGCTGGGCCTTCGCGTTCCTCGCATCCATCTGGTCCGGCGAAAGTCTGGCAATCTCGTTCAGGTCGGTGCCTACGCTAAACGCCTTTTGGATTGAACTGCAGATCAAAATCGCTCTGGCGTCGGAGTGCGATGCGTCGTCGAGCGCCTTTTCCAGTCCGTCGAACATCTCGCTTGTGAGTGCATTCAATGCCTCAGCGCGATTGAGTTCGATGACATAGACTGCGCCTTCTCTGGAAACACGGATCTTCGGTTCAGTCATGACGGAATCTCACGAATTCATCCAGGGCCATGCGGTCAGTCACAAGTTGATTGGCAGGCTCGTCGAGATCCGCATAACCCATCGCCATGCCGCACACCACCATCTCGCTCTGCGGAAGCTGGAGATAGTCTGCGATCACGCGGTGATACCTGGCGAAAGCCTGCTGCGGGCAAGTGTCGAGCCCCGCACCCCGCGCAGCGATCATGATGCTTTGCAGGAACATGCCGTAATCGAGCCAACTACCTATTTCCAGATCGCGATCGATGACGAAGATAAGACCCACCGGCGCGCCGAAAAACTCATAGTTGCGCGCATGCTGTTTCGCCATCCCATCCTTGTCGCCTTTCGCGATGCCGAGCAGGCCGTACAGGTCGTAACCTACTTTGCGTCGGCGGCCGAGGTATGGCTCGCGCCAGGTTTTCGGATAGTAGTCGTATTCGCCGACGTGCAGTCCGGGTTCCTGTCCGTCCGCTCGCAGGACATGCTCGACCAGTTCATCCCGCGACCGGCCGGTGAGCACGTGCACGCGCCAAGGCTGAGTGTTGGTGCCGCTGGGTGCGCGCGCAGCCAACTCCAGGATGCGCACTACCAGCGCGTGTTCCACGGGTCGTGGCAAGAAGCCACGCACGCTGCGGCGGGTCAGCAGCGCTTGCTCTACATCAACGGACATCAAGTCCATCATCGTCTCGCTCCATAATATCGGACATTACGTCATATCCGAGTGCGCACTTCGGTCCGCTTCTCATCGGGCATTTGCCGTTCGAATAGCGGATGCTTCAGCGAATTCACGCCGTGGCGTATACCACCGCCGGGTCATGAATTTCAATGACGCTGTTCATCGAGCCTCGCCAATTTGGCCTATTTTCCTGAACCCTTTTCGATGGCGCGCTGCTCGAGCGATTGCTCGCGGTTGGCGCAGCACTTTACCGACGAACCTCCGCTTCGCCCGAGTCGGATTCAGATGCCAGGGTAAACATCAGTCATCTGCACACGCCAACACACCTATACTTTGTCAGACATTATTGCGCTTGGCAATCGAAGCGCGTTGCGAAGCAACCCGCTCCTTGCGCACTTCCTGACATGCGGAACCCGTGTCCGCTTAACCGGCCTATGCGTCCGCCCGAAACCATGGATGACACCGCTCTCCTGCCAAGATCCGCCCTGCTCCTGTCGGCCTTCGATGGTCCGCAGCCCGACTGGATGGCTGCCGCGAAGTACCTGAGCGCGCGCGGCATCGAACTCGATCTGGGCTTCACTCCGCGTCGTTTCGCAACCGGTCATGCCAACCTCAACTTTCTTGTCAGGTGCGGTGAACACTGGGCTGTGTTGCGCCGCCCGCCGAACGGCCCGTTGCCTGCCGGGGCGCACGACATGGCACGAGAACATAAGGTGCTCAGCCGGCTGCACGAGCAGTTTCCGCTGGCGCCGAGGAGCCTCGCGTATTGCGCTGACGAGTCGGTGCTCGGCGCACCGTTCCTTCTCGTCGAGTATCGCGACGGCATCGTGATCTCAGGCTCGAAGCCTGCTCATGTGCATCTGGATCGCGAGCGCGGTGCGCAACTCTCCCGGCAGATGATCCGCGTGCTCACCGAGCTTCACAGGGTCGATCCGCGTGCTGTGGGTCTCGACGGCCTTGGACGTCCCGATGGCTTTCTTCAGCGCGCGGTCAAAGGTTGGGGGCAGAGAGCGGCGCAAGCGTGGGGCGCGAACCGGCCGCCCGAGGCGGAAGCCGTGCTCGCGTGGCTGACAACGCACATTCCAGCCGCACGCGAAACCAGCCTCCTTCACTGCGATTTCAAGCTCGATAATTTCATCGTCGATCCCGACACGCTCGAACCCGTAGCGCTCGTGGACTGGGACATGTCGACTCGCGGCGATCCCCTCTTCGATCTCGCCACGCTGCTGAGCTACTGGGCCGACGCGAACGACCCCGAAGTCATGCATGACCTCGACCAGATGCCAACAGCGCAACCCGGTTTCGCAAGCCGCGATGACGCGTTGCAGGCCTACGCCATCGCAACGAGGCGAGACGTGAGCCAGTTCCTGTTCCATCGCGTCTTGTGCCTGCTGAAGCTGGCAGTCGTGTTTGCACAGTTGCACAAGCGGTGGGACCCGGTAGATCCGGGCACGAACAAGTACGCGAGATTCGAAAAGCTTTCCCTCGAACTGCTGAAGTACTGCGACTCGGTTCGTCAGGGACATTTGCACTGAATCACATGATCGGAGCCTCAAATGATCGACGTTGCTTTGGCGGTTGAACACCTGTCGGCGGAAATCAATGCAGCGATGCCAAGAATCGAAGGCAACTATGCGACGGTATCGAAGCAGTTCGAATGGAGAATTCCCGAGCATTTCAACTATGCGGTGGATGTCATCGATGTCTGGGCGCGTAATCCTCAACTGCTCGCCTTGATCGCGGTGGATGCGGATGGCCGGGAACGCCGCTATACCTATGCCGACGTCTCCGCGATCACCAAGGGGCTCGCAGCCGGCCTTCAGAAACAGGGCGTGCGCAAAGGCGACCGGGTTCTCATCGTTCTGCCGAGAATTGCCGAGTGGCAACTCGCGATGATCGCGTGCATTCGCCTTGGAGCTGTCGTCATACCCTGCATCGAGATGCTGACGCAAAAAGATCTTGCTTACCGGATCGGTCATTCCGAAGCGCGCGCGGTCATCACGACTGCAGCGAATGTGGAGAAGCTGCATCCAGTCTCCGATGCTTTGGTGCGGATTTCGGTGGATGCGCCGGAACATTGGCTCGATTTCTGGCGCCTCGCAAAAACCGACGACGGTACATTGAACACACCTGCCATTGCTGCCGACGATCCCGCGATCATGTACTACACATCGGGGTCGACGGGAATGCCGAAGGGCGTTCTGCATGCTTCGAGAGCGCTCTATGCATGGCGTGTGTCCGCATGGTACTGGCATGGGCTTCGGCCTGGTGATGTCATGTGGTGCACCGCCGATACGGGATGGAGCAAGGCAGGCACGGCCATCTTATGGGCACCATGGAGTACGGGCTGCACCGTGTTCTTCTATAACGGACCGTTCGATCCGTCAAAGCGGCTGGAACTGATAAGCCGATACAGGATCTCCGTGTTCTGCGCGGCAGCCACCGAGTTTCGCCATCTCGTCGCTCAGGATCTTCCCTCCTTCAAGGCTCCCGCACTGCGGCTGACGGTATCGTCCGGCGAAGCGGTCAACCCGGATGTGATCGTTCAGTGGGAGAAAGCAACCGGCTGCCGCTTGCTGGAAGCCTATGGGCAAACCGAAACGATCATGACGGTGGCGAATCAGGTTGGAGAAGAAAGGCGCGCCGGCGCGATGGGGCGTGCACTTCCCGGCTGCACGCTCGGCGTTCTGTCGGCGGAACGCACACGCCGCCTCGCCGGAGAAGTCGGCGAACTGGCGCTGCGTTTGCCGAATCCGCAACTGATGTTGGGCTACTACAAAGACCGGGATCGCACGGCTGCGGGCAGCGTGGAAGTCGATGGAGAACGTTGGTGGCTCACCGGCGATCTTGGGCGGCTCGACGAAGACGGCTTTGTCTACTATGAAGGCCGTGTGGACGACATCATCAGTTCGGCGGGCTATCGCATTGGACCGTTCGAGGTTGAAAGCGCCCTTCAGGAGCATCCGGGCGTGCTCGAGTGCGCAGTCGTCGCTTCGCCGGACCCGGAGCGCGGAGAAATCGTCAAGGCATACGTCGTGCTCAAAAACGGCGTGAATGCGTCGGCGCTGCTCGTGACCGAACTTCAGGACCATGTGAAGCGCACCACAGCACCGTACAAGTATCCGAGGCGAATCGAATTCGTAGACGATCTTCCAAAGACATCGACTGGAAAACTCCTTCGCAGATTGCTGCGCGACCGCGAGTTCGGCCGGCCGTAAATATCAAAAGCGGTAAATCCTCATTGTGGCGTACCCCGACGAAAGCACAGGTCGCGGTGCGCCTTTTTCAACCTTCGCGAGACAAACAATGATCGACGTCGATAAAACGGACGGCGGCGCTGTATGGATTCTGACGCTCAATCGCCCACCCGCTAATGCCCTCAACCTCCAGGTCCTGAGCCAGTTGCGGGAGATCATCGAAGAAGCCGATCGTGACCGGAGTATTCGCTCAATCGTCATCACGGGGCACGGGCCGAAGTTCTTTTGCGCAGGTGCAGACCTCAATGCATTTGCCAGTGCGGACATGGCCAACGCATGGCAAGCCGCAAAGGCCTTTAGCGATACGTTCAGTGCGCTACAGCACGCGCGGCCGGTCGTAGTCGCGGCTATCAATGGCTATGCGATGGGAGGCGGCCTCGAATGCGCGCTGTCGTGCGACATACGGGTTGCCGAAGACCATGCTCAGCTTGCTCTGCCTGAAGCATCGGTTGGACTGCTGCCAAGCGGCATGGGTACGCAAACGCTCCCATGGCTCGTGGGAGAAGGCTGGGCCAAGCGGCTGATCTTGACGGGTGAACGCATCTCCGCCGAAACGGCAGCACGAATCGGCTTGATCGAAGAAAAGGTTCCAACCGGCAAATCCGTGGAATGTGCTCTGGAACTGGCGCACAAGGTGCGCGGACAGAGCCCGGACGCCGTGCACGCCTGCAAGCAACTCATCTCGCTTGCGCGTAATGGCGTGTCCCGCCCGGCTGCATTAACCGTCGAGCGCGATAGATTCGTGCAGTTGTTCACACATGAAAACCAGTGGGAAGGCGTGAATGCCTTCCTTGAGAAAAGAAGGCCCGTGTGGACCTGAATCCGATTGATTATCCAGTAACAGTTGCTGTCGACAAAGGAGGCGATGTGGAAGTTGAAGGTAAGGTTTTCGTGGTAACGGGCGCAGCATCCGGTCTCGGATCAGCCGTCGCTCTCCACTTGTTGCAGAGCGGCGCATCTGTTGCTCTGGCTGATCTCGACGAGCGGACGGCTGCGGATCGGGTCGAGCGATACAAGGATCGCGCGATTGCGATCAAAACGGATGTGACGGATTCAGACGCGGTCACGCGCTTGTTCGAGACAGTGCGAGACCGGTTCGGCCCCGTGTCCGGCGCCGTCAACTGCGCGGGCATTGCGCCCGCGGAGCGCATTCTCGGCCGAAGCGGCCCGCACAAGCTGGAAAGCTTTGCAAAGGTCATACAGATCAATCTGGTGGGAACCTTCAACGTCATGCGGATCGCCGCTGCCGCGATGGCCGGGCAAGCCCCCAATGCATTCGGTGAAAGAGGTGTCATCGTCAATACCGCGTCGATCGCGGCATACGACGGGCAAATTGGACAAAGCGCCTACGCGGCCTCAAAGGCTGGCGTGGCCGCCCTGACACTGCCGGCGGCGCGGGAACTGGCCAGCGTCGGCATTCGCGTCGTCTGCGTCGCGCCGGGCATCTTCGAGACGCCTATGCTGCAGGGCTTGCCACAGGAAGTGCAGGATGCGCTGGGACGCAGCGTCCCATTTCCTCCCCGGCTCGGCCGGCCCGACGAATTCGCGTCGCTCGTCAGCGAGGTCATCCGCAATGGATACATCAACGGTGAGGTGATCCGGCTGGATGGGGCGTTGCGCATGGCGCCGCGTTAGGGCTTCGAAGGGTTGATTTCCTTCCAGACACACCGACGTTTTACTTGCATCAACTTGTAAACGGAGCTTTGACGTTGTCTTGACATCGCTACGTCAAAGCTCCGATCTCCAGACATAACTACACAGAAGCATGCCTCTTTACGAGATGCTTCGGCACACTGACGAGCAGCAAGATCCCGCCAATCGCGAGTACCGCGCTAATCAAATAAAGTCCGCCGACCAGACTACCTGTCGCAGTCTTGATCCAGCCAATAACGAAGGGACTGAGGAAGCCGCCCGTCAGCGCTATGCTGTTGATCAAGGCAATGGACCCCGCTGCGCCTGGAGAGCCCGCGAAGTACTCGGACGGCATCGTCCAGAAAAGCGAAATCGTGGCGAAAATTGTCGTCGCAGCTATGGCGAGAAGTGTGCACGCACAGAACAACGTGTTCGGTACAAACGGAATAGCGGCTAGCGCAGCGCCACCTACGATCGCGGAGAGCGCAGTGTGCCATCGGCGTTCGCCACTCCGGTCGGAGCTTTTACACAACAGCACCATGCCGACTGCACTGACTGCAAACGGAATTGCTGAATACAGACCAATCGAAAGATTGTCCTTGAGGCCCGCATTCTTCAACATCGAAGGAAGCCAGAAGCTCAGCGCGTAGGTTCCGCAAATGAACGTGAAGTAACTAAGCGCCATCAGATAGAGACGGACGTCGCCAAAATCGGCGATGCGCGGCGCGTGGCCAGACCGCGTAACGTCAATCTCCGACGCAATCTCCATTTCCAGGTAGCGCCGTTCATCAGATGACAACCATTTTGCGCGAGATATATCGTCGTCGAGAAGACAGTATGCGATCACCCCAAGAAGAATCGCCGGCGCCGCCTGGAGCACGAACATCCACTGCCATCCGTGCATGCCGGTCAGACCATCGAAATGTGTCAAGACCCAACCGGACGCGGGCCCACCGATGAGTCCAGCGATAGGAATGCCCGAAAAAAACACGCCCAATGCTTTGCCCTGACGGCGCTTCGGAAACCAGCAGCTGATGTAGTAGATGACTCCCGGGGCAAATCCGGCCTCGCAAGCCCCAAGCAGGAATCGACAGACATAAAACTGCATCGGCGTGGATACGAGAGCCATGCAACATCCGACGAGACCCCACAACAGCATGATCCGGCTGAGCGTCTTCTTTGCGCCTATCCGCTTCATGAAAACGTTGCTGGGTATTTCAAAAAACATATAGCCGATGAAGAAGACACCTGCCCCCATGCCGTATATGGCATCGCTAAACCCGAGGGTGTCCTGCATCTGAAACTTGGCAAAACCAATGTTGATCCGATCAAGGTACGAAACTACGTAGCAGACGAGCAGAAACGGCACGATCCGGAGGCTGACTTTTCTGGCCACCGTGTCTTCAAAGATACCTTCCACTAGCGCGCCACTGCTCATTTCGGCTTTTGCCTGAACTGGCTGCATCGCATATCTCCCGCGACTATCGTATGAGTCGCATGCGTTTCAATAACTTCGAACAACGTTCATTTAACCATTTGCCTTCCTATTCCAATCACTATTTTCGATAAGGAATCCTCCTTATTCAGGTTATTTTTTTCTGACGTGCAGAGACCACCCGCGGCTCAATTCCTAGATGATTTTTTCCTCCCGCATACGGGATATTTCATCCTCGGTGTATCCCAGCCGGAACAACACTTCCTCGTTGTGCTCGCCAAGCAACGGTGGCGACATTCGGTGAGACGCGGGCGTTCTTGAGAATTTGACGGGAAACCCCAACTGAGGAATCGTCCCCTCAACCGGGTGATCACAGGTATAGAGAAGCTCGCGCGCTTTCATTTGCGGGTGAGCGAATGCCTCCGCCATCGTATTGACGGGCGCCGCCGGAATATCCGCATTCTCCAGGCGCGCAGCCCATTCGTGTACGGGCGCGCTTCGGAATATGTCGCGCAGCACCGCGAACTGGCGCGCTGCGGATTCACCCACTGGCCACTGATCGTCTTTCCATTCCGGATGCCCGATCAGATCGCAGAATGCCGTCCAGAAGTGCGACTCGATAATGCCGAGCGAGATATGACGACGATCGGCGCATTCGTAGACGTTGTAGCACGGCGCAGCGCCCAGAAACGGCCGCTCGCCGCCGCGAGGCTCGATGCCTGCAAACAATGCATCGGCCGCGTGGTAGGCCAGCCAGGTGACCAACCCGTCCGTCATCGAGACGTCGAGGTATTGCCCTTCCCCGCTTCGTACACGCGCAAGCAGCGCGGAGAGAATCGCATAGACGGCCATCAGCGAACCGCCGCCCACGTCGGCGATGCTCAGTCCAGGCACGATCGGACCGGTTGCGGGCGTACCGAACAGTTGCAGCGTGCCCGTCAGCGCAAGGTAGTTCACATCGTGCCCGGAGCTCTCGCGAAGCGGCCCTGTCTGCCCGAAGCCTGAAATCGAACACATCACGAGACGCGGGTTGATCTCGCTCAACGTCGAATAGCCAATGCCGAGCCTGTCCATCACGCCAGGTCGAAATCCTTCCACGACGACGTCCGCATGCTTGACGAGACGGCGAAAAATTTCCTTGCCTTCTTCGGACTTCAGATTGACCGTCAGGCTACGCTTGTTGCGGTTCAACAGCAGAAACGAACCCGACTCCTTCCGCTTGATTGGCGCAAATGCGCGATTGTAGTCACCCGTTCCGGGTTGCTCGATCTTCAGGACGTCCGCGCCAAGATCGGCCAACAGCATCGTGCAGGTTGCGCCGGGCAACAGCCTCGTCAGATCGAGAACCGATACGCCGTCCAGTGCGGCGAACGTCTGCTTGGTGGTCATGCGCAGCTCCATCCGCCGTCGACCATCAACGTGTGTCCCGTGATAAACGATGCCGACGAAGAAGCGAGGAATAGCGCAGCCCCCGCAACCTCGTCGAGTTTTCCAAACCTGTTCATCGGCGTGCGCGCGAGCAGTTTGGGACCAAGATGCGCATGTCCGGTGATTTTCGCCGTCAGGTCGGTTTCGATAAAGCCGTAACCGATTCCGTTCACCCGCACGCCCTTCTCCGCCCAGTCGGCCGCAAGCGCGCGCGTGATCTGTTCGACGCCACCTTTGCTCGCGCAGTACGGCACCTGCCGCTTGAGCGCGACTCGCCCCGCAATCGAAGAGATATTGATCACACTTCCGCGACTCGATAGCAGTTGTCCACTGAATGCCTTGCAGGCAAAGAACACGCCGTCCAGATTGGTTCGCACGATCTCGTTCCATTGGTCGATCGTGGTGTCTTCGAGCGATGCGTAATACGGATCGACACCGGCATTGTTGACGAGCACATCGATACCGCCCATCCGCGCGGTCGCTTCGGAGGCGAACGATTCGAGCGAATCGAACGATGTCACATCGAGGGCATGTCCCCAGCAGTTTCCGCCCACTGCCTTGGCGACACTGACCGCTTGCTCCGCGGAGCGGCCCGTAATCGCAACCGTCGCATCATGGCTGGCGAATGCTTCTGCAATTGCACGTCCGATACCGCGCGTACTGCCTGTCACGACAACACGCAGCCCCTTGACCGAAAACAGGCTCTCCATTCACTTCTCCAGTTTGGTCTTCAGAATTTTTCGCGCCATCGACCATCGATGCACTTCAGACGGGCCGTCGTAAATCCGGAATGCCCGCAATTCGCGAAAGATTTGCGCGACGATGGTGTCCGCCGTCAGACCGAGCCCGCCCAGAATTTGAACGCACCGGTCAGCCACCCGATACAACGCTTCCGACACGATGACCTTCGCGCGGCTCGACTCGAAGCCGCCCGCCTCACCCCGGTCTAGCGTCGCTGCGGCGTCGAGCGTGACGAGCCGCGCCGTATGAAGGTCCATGTCGTTGTCCGCCAGCTGGAAGCCGATGCCCTCGTGTTCACCGATCGGCTTGCCGAACGCAGTGCGGCGCGACGCGTACGCCACGGCGATGTCGTGCGCCCGCTGAGCGGCTCCGAGCCAACGCATGCAGTGCGTAAGACGCGCGGGCGCGAGTCTCACCTGTGCATATCTGAAGCCCTGGCCCACTTCGCCCAGCACGTCGTCGCGCGTCAGGTGAAGGTCGTCGATGCGAACTTCAGCGTGTCCTTCCGTAAACGACGAATCGAGCGAATCGATCAATCTCACCATCTGCACGGCCGGATGCGGCAAAGGTACAAGGAACATGGTCGCGCCGCGATCGACTCCCGCGACCACGGTTCGCGCCATCAGGATCATGAATCCGGCGCCGTAGCCGCCCGTAATGAGCCACTTGGTCCCTCGTGCAACGAACGATTCGCCATCGCCTTGCGCGACGGTTTGCAACAGCGAGGGATCGGCCCCCGCGCCGGGCGATGGCTCCGTCATCGCAAAGCACGAGCGCACCGCGCCTCGCGTCAGCGGCTCGAGAAAGCGCACCTTCTGCGTCCGGGACGCCACCTGTTCGAGCAGATGCATATTGCCTTCATCTGGCGCCGCGCAATGAAGCGCAATCGGACCGAGCGGCGAATACCCCGCTGCTTCGAATACCGCGACTCGCTGAACGTGCGTCAGCGCCATCCCGCCATATTCGCGGGCCACTTGAGGTGCGAGCAATCCGGCATCGCGGGCAAGCTCATTCAGCTCCCTTCGAAGGTCGTCACTGGGACCGTGATGCGTGTTGCGAGGGTCGGTTTCGAATGGAATGACCCGCTCTTCTACGAAAGCGCGCACGCGATCGAATAGCGCACGGCTGTGTGCATTAGTGAGGCAATACGGGGAGGACATATTCAGGGGCCTCTCGACAGATGAAGTGTTGGCGGCGCATCGGAGATGCACAAGCAAACTCATTGTCGGACATTATTTTCGACTGTCGTATAAGTAGAAACCCAGGATTTGCCTCGTGATACACGCTGGGCGCCTCCACACATGGCTAGCAAAAGGGAGATTTCTCGCATATTTCGGCCGAATCGTCGCATAAGTTTCCCGGTGGCAGGTCACCATGCGCCTGATGCGATATTTCTCTTGCACCTCATAATATCCGACATTATTCTTGAGCCGTCGGCGCACAACCGTGCAATGAACGCGCCACCACACCCCAACTCCCGAGAGGACAGCGAGATTGCCATGCCGAAAAAATCCGTCTCAATCGTGGCCAGCGGTCACACGCGCTTTGGAAAGCTCAAGGAGCACACGCTCGAAGATCTGATTGTCGAAGCGACGCGCGATGCGCTCGAAGATGCCAACGTTCCCGCTTCGGAAGTCGACGCTGTGTTTCTCGGCCACTTCAGTTCGGGCCTTGTGTCCGACGGATTCGCCGCGTCACTCGTCTTCGAAGCCGATCCCGGTCTGCGCTTCAAACCCGCGACTCGCTGCGAAAACGCATGCGCATCGGGTTCCGCAGCGATACACGCTGGAATCAACGCCATTCGCGCAGGCGAAGCCGACCTTGTGCTCGTGGTCGGCGCGGAAAAGATGACATCGAATTCGACCGCCGAGGTCACCGCCGCACTCGCGAAAGCAGGCTATCAACATGCCCCTGTCGAAGCCGCGCTCAGCTTTCCGCAACTGTTCGCATTGGCAACGCAGCAGTATCAGCAGCGCTATGGCGATCCGCTGCCTGCAATGGCCGCCATCGCTGCGAAGAACCACGCCAACGCGCTGCAAAATCCTTTGGCGCAAATGCACAAAGCGATGTCAGTTGAACAGTGCAATACGGTATCCGAGGATAATCCGTTGATTGCGCCGCCTTTGCGCCTGACCGACTGTTCACTGGTTTCCGATGGCGCGGCGGCGCTCGTGCTTGCATCCAGTGACCGTGCGAAAGACTTTCCCCGCAGGGTTACTATCGAATCCGCGACACACGTGAATGACTTCCTGCCGTTCAGCAAACGCGACATGCTGGCATTCGAAGGCCCCACGCTGGCCATACGCAATGCGCTCACCGAGGCGGGCATAGGTCTCGCCGACGTGGACTTCGCCGAAGTCCACGATTGCTTTACGATCGCAGAGCTGCTCATCTACGAAGCAATGGGCCTCGCACCGCGCGGAGAGGGACATCGCGTGATCGACGAAGGACGGGTCGAGGCAGGCGGCGTGTTGCCGGTGAACCTGTCTGGCGGACTGAAAGCGAAAGGTCACCCCATCGGCGCGACAGGCGTTTCGATGCACGCGTTGGCGTTCAGGCAACTCATCGGTGACGCCATGGGCATCGCAGTGGAACGGCCGGAATTCGGCCTGCTCTTCAACATGGGCGGCATGGCGGTAGCCAATTACGCAACTGTGCTAAAGGCGCAGAGTGCCTGAGTGTTTCGCCTGAATGCCATTGTGCGAGCCTTCCATCTTCCGATGGGCTCGCACCAGGAGCAAATCAGATTCAAAGCATATGCGAATTTAAAGCCGTTGTTCTTTGAAGCTCCTATGCACTTCAAGCGCACTACGTTCAACCCAGTTGTGCTGAAGAAGTCCATCTTCGCGAACATGCAACACGGCTGTGCCCGTCATATCGATTTGCGACTGGCAGGGTTCCGATCCCATGAAGCCATTGTTCTTGCCCGTCACGCGCCAGCGGCTCACCACCCGGTCGCCCGCTTCGTTCTGAAATGTTTCGATGACCTCGAACCTGAAGTCATCGATGCTCGCGAGAAACGCGGCGACCCACTTCTTGAACTCTTTGCGCGAACGGATTACAACCCCGCCCGACGTGATGGCGAAATCTTCCGCAACCAGTTCATCCACTGCATCGGGGTTGTGCGACTGCCAGACCTGCCGCCAGAAGTTCTCGACAATCTCGACTGAATTACGATCGACCATCTTCCTGCTCCACAAAAACAATGACGTTGATACCGCCCGGTATTCCGGACTCCCACTCCAATTCCGGGCACTCGGATTCATTATGTGAAGTTGCGAACAAGAAGACAAACGACTAATCTTAATTCCATCTAGCAGATTATCGAATGGAAGGACGCATGACGCTGGATCTGGATTTGCTTCGCGCCTTCGTCGCGGTAGCCGAGTCGGGCAGCTTTACAGCCGCTGCTCATGTCGTCGGACGTTCGCAATCCGCCGTCAGCCAGAAGGTATTGCGACTCGAGGATGCCTTGAACGTGCGCGTCTTCGAACGCACCAGCCGCTCGCTGAAGTTGACACACGAAGGCGAACGCGTGCTCGCTGCAGGACGGCGGCTCCTCGCGCAGTACGACGCATTCATACGGGAGCTTCAAGAGCCTCCACAACCCACGCGCTTACGGCTAGGAGTTTCCGAAAACCTCGTGCAGTCGCAACTGCCTCTCATCCTGGCGCGGTTTGGCCAGCGCTTTCCGTCTGTACAACTCGACTTGACCGCGGGTTCGAGCCAGGACCTCATCGACGGTCATGAAGCCGGTCTTCTCGACGTGGTGTTTGCCAGGCGCAAACGCGAAGGATCGCCTCATCGCGGGCGCGTGATATGGCGCGAACCGCTCGTCTGGCTGGCCGCGAAAAGCTATCGAAGCGACCCCACCCGTCCCGCGCCCCTGATCATGATGCCGCCGCCTTGCGCATATCGGGAAGTGATGACGGAGACACTGGATGCAGCTCGCCGCGAATGGTCGGTCGCGTGCACGGCCAGCAATCTGCTCGGCGTGCAGGCCGCAGTGGTGGGCGGATTGGGTGTCACCGCGCTGGGCAAGTCTTTCTTGCAAAACGGTATGAAGATCCTGCCGACGTCCGCACAATGGCCGGCGTTGCCCGCATCCGAAGTCGCCGTAATCGGCGAAGACCCCGCGAAACAGTTCATCGTGGAGCCGCTTGTTTCCATGTTCGTCGAGGTACTGACTGCAGGTTCGTCGATGACACTGGATACAGAGGTTGAATCGGAATAGAACGGCTCTTTGGAAAACACATTTGCCCGCAGTACGAGTAATGCGGAAGCCGGCTTCGCGCAAAGCCCCGGCGCGCCGGGAACATCGCTTGATCCAGGCATCGCGCTGCTAGCTGCCATTCATACTTTGCGCTTCGACCTCTGTGCATCGGTCCGCATAATCTGTGAACCGGGATTCGCGCATCTGACGAATCAGGCCATTCAGAGGAAACACGATGGGCTCCACAATCACCGAGAAAATCATTGCCCGCGCTGCGGGTCTAGGTTCGGTCGCGCCGGGCGATGAAGTCATGGTCAAGCCCGACTTCGTGCTTGCGTATGACTTCCCCGGCTACACGAATGTGTATTTCAGGCAGTTGAAACAGGACCTCGGGATCAAACGCATCGCCGAACCCGAGCGGTTCGGAATCTTCATCGATCACATGGTTCCTGTCGCCTCAGCAGAAGAGGAAGCGTTCCACATCGAGACCCGGCAGTGGACCGCTGAAAACCGGGTTTCGCTCTTCGAAAGAAAAGGTATCGGACACCAGGTAGCGGCAGAGGTCGGCTATGCCGTGCCTGGCGCGCTCGTCGTTCACTTCGATCCGCACGTCAGCCAGTTGGGCACGTTCGGGACTTTGGCGCTCGGCATTCACCGGAACATGCTGGAAGCCTATTCACGCGAACGCATTGCGCTACGCGTGCCGCACACAGTCCGTATCGACCTCAAGGGTAGGCTCAATCCCGGCGTGATGGCGCGAGACGTGTTTCATCACATCGTCCGACAGGTGGGCTCCGGAGGCTGCCGATTCAAGGTCATGGAACTCTCGGGGCCGGGACTCGATTCGATTTCGATCGAAGGACTTCAAACCATTACTGGACTCGCCATGTTCACAGGCGCTATTTCGGCCATCGTCAATCCGGACGAGGAGCGTCTGCGCTATGCGCTTGCAAGAGCAAAGAAGTCGGTCGAACCGGTCTACAGCGATCCGGATGCCGGCTACTCGGCCGTTCACGAAATCGATCTGGCTGCGATCGAGCCGGTCGTCGTCGCGCCGCCGAGTCCCGCCAACACGCGCGATCTGCGTGACTTTATCGGTCTGCGCGTCCATGCGGGATATCTGGGCTCGTGCGCATCCGGGCGACTGGAAGACCTGAGAGCGGCGGCGGCTGTTTTGCGCGGCAGGCACGTTGCGGAGGGTTTCAGCCTGAACATCGTCCCGACTTCGCAGCAGATCATGCTGGAGGCCTCGCGCGAAGGCACCCTCTCTACGCTCGTCGAAGCGGGCGCCTTCGTATCCTCGCCCAGCTGCGACTATTGCTACGGCCGCATTGGAACGATAGCCGCGGGGCAACGAGCCGTCTCCACAGGCACGCTCAATGTTCCGGGACGCATGGGCAGCGCCGATGCGGAAATCTATCTCTGCAATGCGGGCGCCGTCGCGGCCGCTGCGATCGAGGGCCGTATTGCCGATCCCCGTCAATATTTGTGAGAGCGAACATGAATCTGAAGAACCTTCGAGGCCGCGTGGCGTTCGTGTTTTCCGACGACGATTACGACGTAGACCAGATCGTCGGCGTGAAGAACATCCGGATTCAGGACCCGGACGAACTGCGTCGGATCGTGATGAAATCGATCGACCCCGACTTCGTTTCGACTGTGCAACCGGGCGATATCCTGATCGGCGGACGCAACTTCGGCTATGGCCACCCGCACTATCCGCCAATGACAGCGATGCGAGACCTCGGCATCTCGTGCGTAATTGCCGAGTCTTTTTCGCCCGGCTACTGGTGGGGTGAAATGGCGGAGGGATTTCCGCAGATCACCTGTCCCGGCATTCTCGAACTGATCCGACGATGGGATCATATCGAAGTCGTATGGACCGAAAACGTCGTCATGAATCTGACCACGGGGCGCTCGCTGCCATTCGAGCCGCTCAGCCACTCCGAGGGCAAGATGCTCAGTTCCGGGGGCCTCGTCAAATATCTCCAGTCGCTATCCTCTAACCCTCTGCTTTGACGAATCGAACGATGACAACACTCTCACCTGTTCCGCGACCCGGCGAAGCCTCGGCTGCACTCAGAAACTCCGTGAATGAAAACCGCGCCCTCGTCATTCCCGGCGCCTATGACGCATTCAGTGCAAAGCTCGTCGAAAGCGCAGGATTCGATGCGGTCTATGTCGGCAGCTATGCGACGGCCGCCGCCGTGTATGGCATGCCTGATGTAGGCAGCCTCACCCTCGATCAGCTCGCCGATCACGCTCGAAAAGTCGCGTCCGCCGTTTCCGTGCCTGTGATTGCGGACGCCGAAGGCGGCTTCTTCGAACCGGGCAATATCTGGCGGACCGTTCGCGAGTTCGAACGCGCCGGAGTCGCGGCCATTCACATCGAAGATCACGCGGGCGGCAAACATACCAATCTGCCGCAACACCTCATTCCCCTCGATCAGATGCTCGCCAGGATACGCGCCGCCCTTGATGCTCGCAGCTCTCCGGAATTCATCATCATGGCGAGAACCGATGCGATGTGGGCAACTCACGACGAGCGCGAAGCCATTCGCCGCGTAAAGGCGTTCGCGGAGATCGGCATCGAATACATTTTCACCAATGGAGCGACGCCCGAAACGCTGCGTCGAATCCGCCAGATGGTGCCTGCGAAGTACGTGACGATCAATCATCCGGCGGTGCGCGACCGGAGCGAATGGAACGGCGCTGCCGATATCGTTCTCGACTACGGGTTCTGCCTGCAGGCGGTGGCAAAGTCGCTGACGACTGCGTTGGCGACCTACCGGGCGTCGTCGAGCATGGACAGCACCGATGCTTACCTCGAACCTGCTCACGTGTTAGAAGCACGGCTGGGATACGACGCCTTTACCGAACGCGCGAACCGATATTCCTGACGCAAAGATCTCCCGCGTTGCACGCATCCCCGATGGACCACCCTCTTCGTAACTATCGGGGATTGAAATAACCGGCCGACATCACGCGATTCAGACCACGAGCGACCGCGTTCCGGCATCCAGCAATACAGACGTCCCAGCAATCTTCGTCGCGAACGCGGCGCTGCGCTCGCAGTCCAGGAGCAGCTTTCTCTCTGCGGCAAGCGCGTGTGGCAATTCGGTTCTCAGGAATTCCACCCATGTCTTAATCTTTGCATCGGTGAATTTCCGCGATGCGTACAGCGCGTAAATATTGATCGATTGAACCGTATATTCGGGCAGGACCCGGATGATCTTTCCAGCCCGGATATCGTCGATTGCAGCATAGAGCGGCAACGCGCCGATTCCCGCACCGCTTTTGATCGCGACCGCAAGCGTCTCGGCCGTATTCGTCTGGATCGCACTGCGCACTGGAAACACAACTTTGCGCCCCGCCCCTTCGAGTGTCCACTCGTGTCCGGGATACAGCGCCGAATGCAACGCGAGACAATTGTGTCCGGACAGGTCTTCAGGGCAGCGAGGCAGTCCATGCTCGCCCAGATACGCAGGTGCCGCGCAGAGCACGCTAAACGACGTGCCGAGCAGCCGCGAAACGAGACCAGAATCGGGCAGTGTCTGCGCTGCCACGATCGCCACATCGCTATGACCATCGAAAAGATCGGGCACGTTTTGCGAGGCGGTCAACTCGACTGTCACATCAGGGTTGGCTTCCCTGTACTTCAGAATGGCCGGCAAGACCATGTGCCCGGCGAGGCCGATGCAGCTGAAGACTTTCAGCGCCCCTTCCGGCCGGTTGTTGGCGCCGCTCGCCTCGTCCTCTGCGGAATCCACTTCCGCGAGAATGCCGACGACGCGCTTCAGATAGCGCTCGCCCGCATCAGTCAGCGCAAGGCTTCGCGTCGAGCGATGCAGCAGACGCGTACGAATCCGATCCTCGAGCTCGGAGACAGCACGGGACACAACGCCCGCAGTCAGATCCATCGACTGTGCCGCGACAGTAAAACTCCCTGCCTCAGCAACCCGGGCAAATATTCGCATAGTCCGCACCGTGTCCATCTTGCAACCTGCCTCCATTCACATCGCTTCAATCTGCATCGACAAAAAGTGCTGTAGCGGCGCATTGCCTGCAGCGCATTCGACATATTTGACAGAATCGTCAAAGTTTAATGTAGCACACAAACGCTCTTATTCAAGTGCTCATCGGGCAACCATAAGCAGCGCAGCTTGAAGCAATTCGTTTTATTCGTTTGTTTATGCCGTCGCAGCGTTTCATACTTGACCTGACGCATCGAGCTATCAGGCATTCACCGTATGTTTCGCATCCCGCACCGATTCAATCATTTCCTCTTCAGTGGGATTCAAAGCGCAATGACGTGTGCAGTGGCTTCAGCCGTATCGAGTGTGCCGTTCTATTCGGAGAAAACGTTCTTCGATCACTGGATCAGGTCCTATCTTCTCTCGTGGATGGTCATGCTTCCGCTTGCACTCGTCGCCGCGCCTTTGATACGCAGGATCGTCGGCCTTCTCACCGCCTCGACACGGCATTGAGTCTGCAACACGAACATCACCTGTGCGCCACATGCGCAGCCTGCATACCACACGATAGAGAGAGCTCTCCGAATGAGAACAGAGACGGCTCAGTTGCTTGCCGACAATTTCGCCTTCCTGGAAGGACCGCGCTGGTACAGTGGCCATCTGTGGGTTTCCGACATCACCGACATGATGCTTTATCGGATCACAGCGGCAGGCGAGCGCGAAGTCGTGTGCGACGTCCCGCACCGTCCTTCAGGGATCGGCTTTCTGCGAGACGGTTCTCCTGTCATCGTGTCGATGGTCGATCGCAAGCTGATGCGTATCGTCGATGGCAAGCTGGTACTGCATGCGGACCTGTCCACACTCGCTCCTGCCGATCTGAACGATCTCGTCGTGGATGGTCTCGGGCGGATCTATGTCGGCAACTTTGGCTATGATCTTTTCGGCGGCGCGGAGAAGAGGCCCGCCGATCTTTTTGTCGTCGAACCCGACGGCGTGGCGCGCGTCGCCGCGAGCGGTTTCGATTTCCCTAACGGCATGGTTCTCAAAGACGGCGGCAGAACACTCGTGATTGCCGAATCATGGTCGAATCAGCTTACCGCTTTCGATCGGGACGAAAACGGCAATCTGTCGGCGCGTCGTGTGCGGATTCAACCGGTCGA
>NZ_CYGY02000084.1 GCF_900007165.1 Paraburkholderia piptadeniae | reverse complement strand
GCCGTTGGGGGTGCCGTTGACGTCGCTGTCGACGGATCGAGCGGACGGACAAGCGTCGTCAGCACTTGGCGTTCCCGGGTGTCTCCGATCGGCACGCGATCCGTGTCAGTGGATTCCCTGGTCCTTTCCCGATATGGCATGCGCTTTTCGTGCGGCGCGGCACGCGGGACGTTCGTGCGCGGACACGTGCGCATCGACACAGTCTCAAGCCTGTATTTTCGCTTTACAGTCTAAAGCCTGTATATTGCCAATACAGTCCTTGACCTGTATCCTGACCGACAGGCAGCGACGCATGCGCACGCTGGCCTGCCCGCCTTCAACCGTCTCATTCGAGGCCCGCCGTGGATTATTCCGTCAAGACGCTTAGCCAGCTGCGGCCCGTTCTGCGCGGCTTTCGCAAGGCCGCGGGACTTACGCAGGCCATGCTCGCCGAGCGGCTCGGCATCACGCAGCAAAGCTATGCGCAGTTCGAGGCGAATCCGGCGGCGGCCGGAGTCGAGCGGCTGTTCAAGGTTTTGCGGCTGTTGAACGCCGGCATCACGCTCAGTCAGGATGCGCCGTCGCCGGCTAGCACTGCGCCCGTTGCGAAGATGGCGCCGTCGCACCGCGCAGCCGCCACTAACGGGAACGTATCAAAGACTCGCCCGGCAACGCCCCGCAAAGCCGGGACGAAACGCGCGGCCCCCGCCCGCAAGACGGGCAAGCGGGTGCAACCGGGCGCGGCGGCGCCCGGCGCCCGCATGGCTGCGCGCAAGACTGCGTCCGGCCGAAAAGCGCCCGCCCCCGTCAAGGCGAAGCGTGCGGCAACACCACCGAAAAAGCGCGAAAACTGGTAAACATGCGGCGCCCTTCACAGACACAACGACTCGACCTGTGGATGAACGGCCTTGCCGTCGGCTACTGGGAAAAAGCCAGCGGCGGTGAGCGGCTCGTCTACTTCGACGACTGGATCGACGATGAACAGGGCCGTCCGCTGTCGCTTTCGTTGCCGTTCACGCCGGGCAATCAGCCGTATCGCGGCGCCGTCGTATCGGCGTTCTTCGACAACCTGTTGCCCGACAGCGAGCCGATCCGGCGACGAATGGCGCAGCGCTACCGCACAGGCGGCACGGCACCGTTCGACCTGCTCGCGGCGCTCGGGCGCGACTGCGTCGGCGCGCTCCAGATGCTGCCGCCAGGCGAAGCACCCGCCGACCTCTACCGCATCAACGGCGACGCGCTCACCGACGACGACATCGGCCGCCTGCTGCGCGACACGACATCGGCCGCGCCGCTCGGCCAGCGCGATCACGCCGGCGACTTGCGGCTGTCCATCGCCGGCGCGCAGGAAAAGACGGCGTTGCTGCGGCACAAAGGCCGCTGGGTGTTGCCCTCGGGCAGCACGCCTACCACACACATTCTCAAGCTCCCGTTGGGACTCGTTGGCAACATGCGCGCCGACATGCGCACGTCGGTCGAAAACGAATGGCTTTGCTCCAAGATCGTCGAAGCGTACGGCCTGCCCGTCGCCGCATGCGAGATCGCGCATTTCGGCGATCAGAAAGCACTTGTCGTCGAGCGCTTCGATCGCCGGCTGTCGAGCGACGGCACGTGGATCGTCCGCCTGCCGCAGGAAGACATGTGCCAGGCGACGGGCACGCCGCCCATCGTGAAGTATCAGGCGGACGGCGGCCCCGGCATCGACACTGTGATGGAGATACTCGCGGGATCGGTCGACGCCGCCACGGACACCACGCGTTTCTTCAGGACGCAGTTGATCTTCTGGCTGCTCGCGGCCACCGACGGTCACGCGAAGAATTTCAGCATCGCGCATCTGCCGGGCAACTGTTATCGCGCGACGCCGCTCTACGACGTGCTGTCAGCGCATCCCATCATCGGGCGCGGCGCGAACCGCATCCCGATGCAGAAAGCGAAAATGGCGATGGCCGTGCGCGGCACGAGCAATCACTATCTGATCGCGCAGATCGTGCGGCGGCACTGGATCGCGCAAGGGCAGCAGGTCGGCTTGCCACCCGATGCCGTCGATGCGCTGATCACGTCGGTGACGAATGACACGCAACACGTCATCGACACCGTGGCCGCACAACTGCCCGCCGCTTTCCCCGAAGACCTCGCCTCGGCGATATTCGACGGCCTGCTCAAACAGAGCAGCAAGCTCGCGGCGATGTAGCCCGGCGACGAAACACGAAAGCGCTCAACCGATCACCGATCCGATCTTGTCGAGAGTCAGCGACGGCACGAACGTCTTGTCCTGATACACGTGCGCGAGCGCCTGCTCGTCGATTTCACGCGCGCCCGCCGGCAGCGACGTATCGGCGACGGCGTACGCGGCTTCCCACATCGCAGCGAGAAAGCGTGCGCCCGCGCCCATCAGTTTCGCCGTGTCTTCGCCGAAGGCCGCCCATAGACCATCTACGACACGGGCCGAACTTCCGCCGCCCAGACGAATGTACTCGTCGATCAGCGTGCTGGGCGGAAGAATCCGCGCCGCCTCGCTCATCAACGTCACGGTCGCGAACGCGGCATCGCGGCCGGTTTTGATCGCGGGAATCCTGCCTTCGAACGCTTTCGCCTGCGGCCCGATCTGCGGCAGCAGGTCGCTCGAATGACGGTCGACCATCTTGTCCTCGTAGGTCGAATGCACGCCCTTGCCGGGCCATTTCTTCGCGGTTGCGCCAGGGGCATCCTTGTAGCCGTCCGAGTGATACGAGCCATGCAAGGGCTGGCACGCATCGCCGACGTAATGCGCGAGCACGCCCGCCGCGCACAGGAACTTCGTGTCGTTGCGCGCCTTCAGTTGCGCGACCATCTCGTCGAATATCTGCCACACGCGAAACGGCAACAGACCTTCATCGCGCGCGTCCTTTTCGCCTTCGTCCGCATACCACTTCGACCATACGGCCACGCTCATGTTGGCGATGTTATCGAGCGTCACATCGCGCAGCGTCTTGCCGTCGGCGTTGGGCTGATCGATGTCCGCGTAATGATTCGGATGCTCGGGGCCCGCGTTCTGCGCATAGTCGCGCCCGCCTGGTACGCGGTCGGGCGTCTTCTTCCAGACGAGATCGGGCACGTCCGCGAGTTCGACGAAGTCGCCGCGCGCCAGCTTCTCGCGTATCTGCTCCGGCGTCAGTTCATTCGGCCGGAAGCTGATGCGCTCCACGTTCGCATCGAGGAAATCGTGAAGCGGTCCCCGCTTCACTGACTCGATTGCCGCCGTCGCGATGCTGTAGTGGCCCGTTTGTCCCCAGAACGGATTCGCGCCGACGTTATGCGCGCGCACGAGATCGACGTCGAGCAACTGACACGCGGTGCTCAAGCCCGTCGCGAGCGCATAGTTCAGCCGCCGTTCGCCGTCGCTCGCGAGCGCCTGGCCGCCCCATTCGATCGCGAGCGGATGAAGACGGCGCGCGCTCTTCACGGCGTTGCGCTTCTTGCCATTGCGCGCGGAGCCGTTACGCGTTCCCTTTTCATCTTCCGCATTTTCCGGCGACACCAGATACCACAACGTGCCCGAATCGCCGGGTTGCGTTTGCCGGCTGCCGTTGGCGGGCGCGATCAAAAACTGCGATACGTAGTCGTAGCCCGCGAGCGACTTGTGACGATAGAAAAGCGCCTTGATCGTGCCGTCGAGCGCGCCCGATGCGCTGCCGAACGCCGTCACCAGCTGATCGATCAATTGCAGGTTGAGACTCAGCTCGTTCAGGTCGACGATGTTCCCGATCGTGCCTTCGATGCCGAACGGCTGGCTCGACCAGTCGTTGGCGTCGTGTACTTCGACGAGCCCGATATCGAGCGTCATGAAGCTGCGATTGCCTGCGAACCCGGGAAAAACATCGGTGAATGGCTCGCGCGTCAGTTGCCGGTCCGATGCGATGCCCACTTCCGAAACCGCGCCGCGCAACAGCGCCTTCACCGCCGAGCCGGGTTCGCCGCAGACGTGCCGGTTGGTGAGCGCGTAGACCGTATGTCCATCGGTGACGAGACAACCGACGCTCGCCGTGCGCTCGACGCCCTGTGCATCCGCAATCAACGGGCACCCGCCGCCGATGTATGTCGACGGCCAGCGTGCATCCGCCGGTGCGCCCGTCGTGGGCTCGGTCGGCTCGACGGCGACCACGCAGACGGGCACCGCGCGGCCATCGGGCATGTAAAGCGTGCGCGGCACCATATGATCGGGATCGACCTTGCCATGACCGAACTCCGTCGCATCGATCCAGTCTCGCACCAGAACGATCACGGCGGGCCATGAATACGGCCGCACCTCCGAGTTGTCGAATGTGCGTATGCCCTTCGCCTTGCCGTTGCGCGAATCGTGGCCCTTCGGGTCGGCGTGCTGGTCCGGCCACGGTTCATCGGTGCGGATCAGATACAGGCCGACGGCCGTGCCGACCACATTGGCCTTGTTCGACAGATGCCAGTGATACAGGTCGCGCGCTTCGAGCAGATCCTTCAACGACAGGCTCTGGAAATTGTGCTGCGTGGACAGTGGATTCATCGATTCACCTCGACGCTCGCCGGCCGCTTCGACCGGCCGTTGCAGGCACGCCGCCAGTACGATGCGATGCCGCGCTTCACATGGCATCGCGCGCGGCGGCGCGTTGTCGCAATCAAGGTTCTCCGATGCATGTGACAGCGTTGCGTCACTCCGGTGTTGGCTGTCATAAAGGTGTCACGTGCGATACGCACCATCAGCGGACAATACGGACGAATGGCGGCTGAGAGCGCCATCGCATCGCGCGGCACACGGCCTGCTCAATCCGGTGCTATCGCGTCCCTACATGGAAGAGACACTGTGAAGCAACGTGCGACTGTCGTATGCAGGGTGGGCACACGCATTCTGCTGGTCGGCAAGGCGAATTCGCGCTGGTCGCTGCCGGGCGGCAAGCCTGAAGTGGGTGAGTCATTCGAAGCGGCCGCCATGCGCGAACTGATCGAAGAGACACGCCTTCACGCCATCGGCATGCAGTATCTGTTCGCATTCGCGGGCACGCGCACCTGTCATCACGTGTTCGCCGCGCATATCGACGAGCGGCAATCGCCTGTGCCCAGCAACGAAATCACACGCTGCACGTGGGCCAAAGTCACCGACGTCTCCGATCTCGACACGAGCGTCTCGACGCGAGGCATCGTCGATGTGCTCGCGCTGAATCGCCGCTACGATCCTCGCGAGCAGAGCCGTCACCAGCGCGCCGATGCATTCGTGCAGAATCTACGCGAGGCGCTGCACGATGTGGGGCTCAACGGGTGGACACCTGCTCTGTGAGATGAGCTGATTGTCGTGAGCCGATTCGGATCGGAACCCGTACTGACTGTGTGCGCGAAAGCCGCGTGATTGATGTTCGCGAAAGCGCTTGCGTCCTTCGCGCAAAAACAAAACCGCCGGCCTCAGAGACCGGCGGCTTCGTCCACCAAACTTATTACAGCACGGATGCCGTTGACTGACGCCGCGCCAGACGCGCACGTTGCGAACGCGCGACCAGCTTCGCGATCGTCACACGCCCGATCGAGCGGCGCGTTTTCGTCGCGACATTCGCGAGCCGCTTCTCGCTCACGCGATGGCGCGCCCACACGAACGCCGCGATCCAGCCAATCACCGTCCAGCCAAACAGTACGTTGAAGACCGTGAGTGCGAACGCGTCGTCGCGCTCGCGTGCATCGGCGACGATGGCAGGCAGGAAATACACGATCACTGCCGCCAGCAACACCAGTCCTTCGAAAAACGCTCTCATGCCATGACCTCCTGCAATGGTCGCGATGATCGCCATGGTCGTCCAGGCGGCGCGCTGCACGCGCCGCGTACGGCGATCAGTGGCCCTTGAACACGTTCGCTTCGCGAGCGGCTTCGGCCGGTTGACGGCTGCCCGATGCCGACGATGTGTCGGCCACGCCGCCGACTGCGCTGTTCGCATCCGCTGCCTGGCTGCGTTCGGCTGCGATCGTCTGAGCGCTGACGCCGCGTTGCGAAGCCGGCGCGCCGACGGACGGATGATAGAACGGTGCGGGACCGTAACCCGACGCGAAAGCCGGTGCGGCAACGGCTGCGGATACAGCGACGAGCAAAGCTGCGATAAGACGGGTTTTCATGACGTGACTCCGGATAGTGTTGAATCAGGAAGGCGTCGCGACCGGATGTTCTGGCGCGGCGTCGGTTGAGGATGAGTTTAGGCGAGTCCTATCAAACTTCTATGCTCATAGATTGAAATCACAGTTCCCGTTTTTCAAACAATGGGAAAACCACACGCCGACGCCAGCGCATTGCCCATGCGGTTCTCAGGGTCGTCGTGCCCGCTCCCGATGCGATTCGCGCGCCGATGCTAGGATCGGCTTCCGTTCAACCATCGGAAGCGTCGCGGCAGCAGTTGACGCACGTTCATGAACTCAATTGCATCCACCACGGAACGCCGGGTGTTTTCCGAAGGCTGTCTGTCGATCGGACTGACGCTGCCGTTGCTGCGCGCGGGCGATATCGTCGCGGACTTCGGCGAGCAGGTGGAACTCGCGGCGCTTGCGGATGCACTCGGTTTCCGCGCGCTCTGGGTGCGCGATGTGCCGTTGAACAGCGCGGGCTATCCCGACCCTGTCGGTCATCTCGACCCGTGGGTGCTGCTTGGCGCGCTCGCGATGCACACGACGCAAATCGCGCTCGCCAGCGGCGCGATCGTGCTGACGCTGCGCCATCCGCTGCATATCGCGAAGGGCGCGGGCTCCGTGCAAACGCTGTCGAATGGCCGCTTCATTCTCGGCCTGGGTTCGGGCGACCGCCCGCCCGAATACGCGGCGTTCGGACGCGATGGCGAAGAGCGGCGCGAACTGTATCGCGTGCATTGGGAGACGGTTGCTGCGGCGCTCGGCGAAGCGCCGCGCGTGGTGGCGGATCGTCGTCCGGAAGGTGCACCCGAATTCATGCTCTTGCCGCAGCCGCCCTCACCCGTGCCGATGCTTGCCGTGGGCTCGGGCGGACAGAGCGTGGACTGGATCGCGAGGCATTCGATTGGCTGGATGACGTATCACCGCGAGCCGGAAACCCAGCGTGCGAGACACAGCATGTGGCGCGCGGCCGTTGAACGTCTTCCGACGCCCGGCTTTCGCGCGTTCGGCGTTGCGATGCGGCTCGATCTGAGCAGCGATCCGCATGAACGCGCTACGCCGCTCTCGCTCGGCAATCGCGCGGGACGGGATGCGCTGATTGAACTGCTAGACGACATGCGCGAGAACGGCACGCATCACGTGACGCTGAATTTGACTTCTGATCGCCCTGTGCGCGAAGTGATCGAGGAACTGGCCGCCGATGTCTTGCCGCATTTCCATACGTAGTGTCGCCGTGCGCGAAGCGAGCACGGCTACTTTTTCACTGCACTTTTCTTCGATGCAGTTTTCTTCATTGCACTTTGCTTCATTGCACTTTCCTTCCCTGCACTTTCCCTCCCTGCACTTTCCCTCCCTGCACTTTCCTTCCCTGCACTCTTCGTCCCTGCACTCTTCTTCGCTGCACTTCGCTTCGTTGCACTTTTCTTCACAGCCGCCTTCGCCGCGCTGCGTCTAACCTCTGCATCTACATCAGCGCCTCCATTCTCCGATGACGCCCCTCCGAGCGCGCCTTGCTGCCCGCCGAAATCGAGCTCGACCCACGCCGGCGCATGATCGCTCGCATGCGGCTCGCCTCTCACCCACCTGTCGACGCCCGCATCGCGCAGTTTCGCGGCGACCTGTTTGCCGAGCAGCAGATGATCGATGCGCAGCCCCGAATTCTTTTCCCAGTGCTGTCTGAAGTAATCCCAGAACGTAAAGACCTGTTCGTCGGGAAAGCGCGTGCGCAACGCATCCGTCCAGCCCTGTGCGAGCAGGCGCGCATAGCACTCGCGGCTCTCCGGTTGCAGCAGCGCATCCTTGAGCCACGAGCGCGGATTGTAGATATCGAAATCGGTCGGCACGACGTTGTAGTCGCCCGCCAGCACGACGGGATGCCTGCTGTCGGCGAGCTTCTTCGCATAGGTGATCAGCCGCTCGAACCACGCGAGCTTGTAGTCGAACTTCGGCCCCGGCTGCGGATTGCCGTTCGGTAAATACAGGCAGCCGACCAGCAGACCGTCGACGGCCGCTTCGATATAGCGGCTATGCGTATCGTCGGGATCGCCGGGCAGGCCGCGGCGCGTCTCGATGGGCTCGCTGTCCTTCGCGAGAATCGCGACGCCGTTCCACGACACCTGCCCATGCCAGATCGCGCCATAACCAGCCGCATTGATCTCGGCCTCGGGGAAGCCCGCATCGGGCGCCTTCAGCTCCTGAAGACACACGATGTCGGGCGCTTCCCGCTTTAGCCATTCGAGCAATGCGGGAAGCCGGGAACGAATGCCGTTGATGTTGAACGTCGCGAGCTTCATGATCATCGGGCGCTCGCAAGTGCCATACCCACGCGCGCTGCGAGTCTCCGCGCGCGGCCGGACCGCGTCGCGCCGGCCGGACGCGGCCGACCGGTTCTATCCGTTCTTCAGATCGTCGGGCACCTTGCCGCCGTTTTCGGCGAGCTTCGTCATCACCTGCTTGTGCAGCCAGATGTTCATCGCGGCCGAGTCGTTGGTATCGCCGCTGTAGTTGAGTTCTTCCGCAAGCTGCTTGCGCGCCGCGAGACTGCTGTCCAGCCCGAGCAGCTTCATCAGATCGACGATCGACGTGCGCCAGTTCAGCTTTTCCGGATTCTGGTCCGCGAGCGCGGTGAGAACGGCTTCGACATCGACGGGCTCGGCCGGTGCGGCAGCAGGCGCCGCGGCGGGTGCCGAGGCGGGCTCGGCGGCGGGCGCGTCTTCAGGCGCCTCCGTGGCGGCCTGCACGGCGGGATGGCTAGACGGGAAGATCTTGCTGAGGATCGTGCTGAAAATGCTCATGGCTTTCCTCCAGACAATCGGTTGAAGGCGACGGCGCCGCGCTCGACGAAACGGCCCCGAACATCCGCCTCATGGGATTTCGCGGGATCGACGCATGCAAGGCGTCCGGTGGAGATTGTAGGCAATCGTGCGCCCGATGCGCCCGCTCGAACCGCTATCCTCGCCGCAAAAAATGACAGGACGATGCCGCCTATTCTTACTTGAGGACGTAAAATCCGGCCGCCATTCTTGTGCTGGAATCAGACTCTGAGCCGTCGTTGGCTCATAACAAGGCAAAATACCGCTTTTGACGCGGATTTGACGCGGGATTTAGCAACGGGCAGCCGCCCGTTTCCGGCGGCCACGGCCATCCGCCCCGAACCCCATGCGGCCGCGCGGCACCGCGCGCCGCGGCAGTATCCAGAGAATCAGGAGCGATCTTTCATGACCGAACCGAACGTTTCGCTGATGAGCAGGCTATCGCTTGCCTTCGGCACATTTTTCAGCATCCTCGGCGACCGCGAATTCGCCGCGAGCGTGCTGCGTCTGCGCAGCGGCGCGGCGCCCGCTCCGGCGGCCGCCCCCGTCGCGACGCCCGCGCCGGCGCCTGTGATCAAGGAAGCCACGCCTGACGCCGCGCTCCAGTTGCTCGGTCTCCTGCAACGCGACGCGCGCTTCATCGATTTCGTCGAAGAGGACATCGCGAAGTACTCGGACGCCGACATCGGCGCCGCCGCGCGCCTCGTCCATGACGGCTGCCGCGCGACGCTGCGCGAGCATTTCACGATCCGCCCTGTGCGCGACGAAGCGGAAGGCAGCCGTGTGACGATCAACGACGGTTTCGACGCGACGGCGATCCGCCTTACGGGCAACGTGGTCGGCAAGGCGCCGTTCACGGGCAGCATCAGCCATCGCGGCTGGCGCGTCGCCGAAGTGCGCCTGCCGAAGCTCACGCAAAGCCATGACGCCACCGTGCTCGCTCCCGCCGAGGTGGAACTATGAGCGATCCGCGCTATTCGATCGGCATCGACCTGGGCACGACACACTGCGCGCTGTCGTATGTCGATCTCGCCGCAAGCGACGGCGAAAAGACCGAGCAACGCGTGATGCCCGTCGCGCAGCTCACGGCGCCCGGCGCGATCGAAGACCTCGATCTGCTGCCGTCGTTCCTCTACCTGCCGCATGCGAGCGAACTGACGCCCGGCGATCTCGCTCTGCCGTGGACGGGCGAACGCGATTTCGTCGTCGGCGAAATGGCGCGCAGCCGAGGCGCGGGCACGCCGATCCGCCTCGTGTCGAGTGCGAAGAGCTGGCTGTGCCATCCGGGCGTCGACCGGCGCGCTGCCATTCTGCCGGGCGACGCGCCGCCCGAAGTGACGCGCGTGTCGCCGCTCGAAAGCTCGGTGCGCTACCTGACGCATTTGCGCGAAGCGTGGAACCATGCGCACCCGGACGCGCCGTTCGACGACCAGGAAATCACCGTGACGATTCCCGCGTCGTTCGATCCCGCCGCGCGCGAGCTGACGGCGGAAGCCGCGAATGCCGCGGGCTACGGCCAGATGACGCTGCTCGAAGAGCCGCAGGCCGCGCTCTATAGCTGGATTCAGAAGAGCGACGGCGCATGGCGCAAGCAGGTCAGGATCGGCGACATCATTCTCGTCGTCGACGTCGGCGGCGGCACAACCGATCTCTCGCTGATCGCCGTGATCGAACGCGAAGGCAATCTCGAACTGCATCGCGTCGCGGTCGGCGAGCACATTCTGCTCGGCGGCGACAACATGGACCTCGCGCTTGCGCACGTGGTCGCGCGCAAGCTCGCGTCGCAGGGCACGCAGGCCGATCCGTGGCAACTGCGCGCCCTCACCTACGCGTGCCGGGGCGCGAAGGAAACGCTGCTGTCCGATCCGTCGACGGATGCCGTTCCGCTCGTCGTGCCGAGCCGCGGCTCGAAGCTGATCGGCGGATCGATCCGCACCGAACTCACGCGCGACGAGCTCACGCAGACCATTCTCGAAGGCTTCTTCCCGCAAGTCGACGCGACGGCGCGGCCCATCACTCGCACGCGCGCGGGTCTCACGCAGCTCGGTCTGCCGTATGCGCAGGACGCGGGCGTCACGCGCCATCTCGCTGCGTTCCTCGGCCGCCAGGTCGCGGCGCTCGCAGAGCTGCAAGAGTCGCAGGCACGAGGGCAACTGCCGCTCGAACCGAATGCGACGTTCCTGCATCCGACGGCCGTGCTGTTCAACGGCGGCGTGTTCAAGTCGCCGCTGCTCGTCGAGCGCATCATGACGACGCTCAACGGCTGGCTCGCGGCCGATGGCGGCGCGGCGGCGCGTCTGCTCGAAGGCGCCGATCTCGATCTCGCCGTGGCGCGCGGCGCCGCTTACTACGGCTACGTGAAGCGCGGCCGTGGCGTGCGCATTCGCGGCGGCACGGCGCGCTCGTACTACGTCGCGATCGAATCGGCGATGCCCGCCGTGCCCGGCATGGAGCCGCCCATCTCGGCGCTGTGCGTCGCGCCCTTCGGCATGGAAGAAGGCACCGATGCGCCGCTGCCGGAACAGGAGTTCGGTCTCGTGGTCGGCGAGCCGGTGCGCTTTCGCTTCTTCGGCTCGTCGGTGCGGCGTCTCGATCACGTCGGCACGATGCTCGACTACTGGTCGCCCGACGAATTGCAGGAACTCGAAGAGATCGAGGCGTCGCTGCCCGCCGAAGGCCGCACGGTCGGCGAAGTCGTGCCCGTCAAGCTGCACGCGCGCGTGACGGAAACGGGTACGCTCGAACTCGAAGCGATCCCGCGCGGCACCGAAGAGCGCTGGAAAGTCGAGTTCGACGTGCGCGGCGGCGCGCAGGGCTGAGCACAGGGTTGACCATCTACGCATCGATGAAGCGAAAGCAGCCGCAGCAGCGAAAGCCCGAAGCCGGCAGGCGCTACACGGTCGGCATCGATCTCGGCACGAGCAATACCGTCGTCGCATATGTCGAGCCGGGCTCCGACGATATCCGCGTGTTCGAGGTCGAGCAACTGGTCGGCCCCGGCGAAGTGGGCGCGCAGCCGCTGTTGCCGTCCGTGCGCTATCACCCGGCGGCAGGCGAGCTGAATCCCGGCGATCTGCAACTGCCGTGGTCGCGCGCAACGGATGAAGCACGCGATGGATCGCGGGATGAGCCGGCACCCATCATCGGGCGGCTTGCGCGCACGCTCGGCGCGCAGGTGCCCGGGCGTCTCGTGACGAGCGCGAAAAGCTGGCTGTCGCATGCATCGGTGGACCGGCTCGCGCCGATCCTGCCTTGGGGCGCGCCCGACGACGTCGCGAAGGTCTCGCCCGTCGCCGCGAGCGCGAGCTATCTCGCGCACTTGCGGGCCGCGTGGAACGCGCGCTTTACCGATGCGCCGCTCGAACAGCAGAACGTGATTCTCACCGTGCCCGCGTCATTCGACGAAGGCGCGCGCGCGTTGACGCTCGAAGCGGCGCGTCTCGCGAAGCTGCCCGCGCTTCGGCTGCTCGAAGAACCGCAAGCCGCTTTCTACGACTGGCTGTTCCATCATCGCGCGAGGCTCGGCTACGAGCTGGCCGACACGCGGCTTGTGCTGATCTGCGACGTCGGCGGCGGCACCACCGATCTCACGCTGATCAAGGTGCAGATCGACGCAAACGGCGAGCCGCAACTGACGCGCATCGGCGTCGGCAACCATCTGATGCTCGGCGGCGACAACATGGACCTCGCGCTCGCACGGCTCGTCGAGACGCGGCTTTCGCACACCCAGGACGGCCAGACGCGGCTGTCGGCGGCAAGTCTGTCGCAGCTCGTCGAACGCTGCCGTGTCGCGAAGGAACAGTTGCTCGATGCGAACGCACCCGAGTCTGTTGCGATCACGCTGCTCGGTGCAGGCTCGCGCGTGATCGGCGGCGCGCGCACCGCACACGTGACGCGCGAGGAAATCGAAAAGGTCGTCGTCGACGGATTCTTTCCGCAGGTCGCCGCCGACGAGATGCCGCGCCGCTCGCGCGCGGCGATCGTCGAGTTCGGCCTGCCGTATGCGAGCGACGCGGCCGTTACGCGTCACGTCGCGGCGTTTCTGAAGCGGCTCGCCGCGCAATCGCGCGAGGCGCTGGGCGTTTCCGGCGAAAGTGGCGAAAGCGACCAACGCTCCGAGCGCAGCGACAACGCCGACACGCTGCCCGTGCCCGACACGCTGCTGCTCAACGGCGGCGTGTTCCGCGCGCAGCCGCTGACGGAGCGGCTCGCGCAAACGCTCGGCGCGTGGCGCGGCGAGCCGTTACACGTGCTGCGCAACGATCATCCCGATGTCGCGGTGGCACGCGGCGCCGTCGCGTATGGCCTTGCGCGCGCGGGCAACGCGCCGCGTATCGGCGGCGGCTCGGCGCGCAGCTATTTCCTCGTGCTCGAAGGCGATCAGGGCATCTGCCTGTTGCCGCGCGGCACGGAAGAAGCGCACGAGGTGCATCTCGACGAGCGCGTATTCGCGCTGCGCCTGGGGCAGCCCGTGCGTTTTCACCTGATGTCGACGGTCGCCGACACGCGCTTCGCGCCAGGCGAACTCGCCGATCTGTCGCAAGGCGACTTCGTGCGCCTGCCGCCCATCGCGACCGTCGTGCAGCGCCGGCACGTGACGGACGCCGACGAGCGCCCCGTCCGGCTGACGACGTCGATGACGGAAGTCGGCACGCTCGAAGTGACCTGCATCGCCACCGACGATCCTTCGCAACGCTGGCTGCTGCAATTCGAACTGCGGCGCGACGAGGCGGCGGCTGAAACGGACGAGGCAACCGAATCCGGGCGCCATCCGTCGCTCGATCACGCGATCGAGCTGGTCGAGCGTTCGTTCGGCGCGCGTTCGTCGGACGTGGGCCCGAACGAAGTGAAGCGGCTGCGCGCGCAACTGGAGCAGACGCTTGGGCCGCGCGACAACTGGGACGTCGCGCTGCTGCGCGAACTATTCGGCGCGTTATGGGAACGTGCGAAGCGCAGACGGCGCTCGGCCGCTCACGAGCGGCTGTGGCTCAACCTCATGGGCTACTGCGTGCGCCCGGGCTTCGGCTATCCGCTCGACGAATGGCGCGTCGAGCAGCTCTGGTCGATCTTCGACGACGGCATTCAGTACATCCACGAAAGTCAGGTCTGGTCCGAATGGTGGACGCTGTGGCGACGCGCGGCGGGCGGGCTGAACGAAGACGCGCAATTGCAGCTGCTCGACGCGATGGACTTCCTGCAAGCCGCGAGCATCAAGAAGCAGAAGCTGCCGTTCGATCCCGCGAAGGTCGGCTATGCGGACATGATTCGCGTGCAGGCGTCGCTCGAACGCATTTCCGTCGACCGCAAGATCGCGCTCGCGCAGCAGTTGCTCGAACGGCTGCGCAAGCCTACGGAGAACCACCAGACGTGGTGGGCGATCGGGCGCATCGGCGCACGTCTGCCGTTCTATGGCAGCGCGCATGGCGTAGTGCCGCCCGAGGTCGCGCTGCCATGGCTCGATGCCGTGCTCGCGCTCGACTGGAAGAAGGTCGAGCCCGCCGCGTTCGCCGCCGTGCAATTGTCGCGAATGACAGGCGACCGCTCGCGCGACCTGCCCGACGAAGCGCGCGAGACGGTGATCCGGCGGCTCGAAGCGCTCGGCGCGGCGCCCGCGTGGGTCCGGATGGTCCGCGAGACCGTCGCGCTCGATGAGGCCGACACCGGCCGCGTGTTCGGCGAATCGCTGCCGGCGGGGCTGAAGCTGATCGGCGGCGCGTGATTCACGCTTGCGCCTGATTTGCGCTCGGCCTGATTTACGCTCAGACTGATTCACGCTCAGCCTGCACGCCCGATCCGTCGAACCACCTGCTGAGAGTCAAACCACATTCGCATGAGCCGCGCCCGCGCGTCGCGCGTCGGCCCGCGCCGTTGCGCAGTCGTGCTCGCGGCCCGACGGCTGCGGGTCTGTCGCGATGAGCACGGTGCGCCGCGTGCAACGTCCGATCACATCGCTCATCCGTTCTTCCCAGAACTTCCACTTCGAGCCGCGACCCGCGCCGACCACGATCAGATCGGCGCCGAGCTGAACGGCGAGATTTGCGATCTCGCGCCCCACGCTGTGGCCTCGCAGCGGAACAGTGATCGCGCGTGTCTGAATGTCCCATGCTTCGCAATCGAACGTATCGTTGCAACGGCGCTCGACGACACGCTCGAGTTCGTGGACCATCTGCGGCGTATCGATGCAGCCGTGCTCGGCGCCCATCATCGCCCACCACGGCATCGTATCGACGACATACACCGCCGTGAGCCGCGCACCCGTGTCGCGCGTCTTGTCGATCGCCGTCTTCAGCACGGCGTCGTTCGTGCTCGCGCTGACCGCTACCAGAATGTGCCTGATCATTGTGTGTTCCTCCGTCGTTGCGTCTGTGCCATGGAGGCATGATGACGCGCGAGACTTAGCGCTGAATGAGCATTGCGCATCAGGCATTGCGCATGCTTGCTGTCATGCGCTTATGGATCGAGGAGAACGCAATGGCCACGCAAAGCAGTGCACGAAGCACAGACGATCTCATCAGGGAACGCGCGTACCATCTTTGGGAGCAGGACAACGATCCGAAGAAGCACGCGAACGAGTACTGGGACACGGCGCGCAGGCAGATCGAATCCGAGGGCGCGGGCAATGCGCAAGAAGGGCAGCCTGCCGCGCAATCGGTGAAGCGGCATATCGAAAGCGAAGACCCGCAGGAAGGCAACACCCCTCACGACGATATGACCGGCAAGCCGCGTGCGAAGCGCACGAGATGACGCGCGTAAATCGCGGGATCTGACGAATGCATTCGATGCGGATCTCGCGCCCGAGCGCCACGGATCTTTCACGAGGAGAAGCACGATGACGACCAGGATCGGTATCTCAGGTTGGCGCTATTCGGGCTGGCGAGGCGTCTTCTATCCGGAAGGGCTTGCGCAAAAACGCGAGCTCGAATTCGCATCGCGCGCCGTCGATACGATCGAGATAAACGGCTCGCACTATTCGCTGCAAACCGTCGAGAGCTATCTGTCGTGGTACGACGCAACGCCACGCGATTTCGTTTTCAGCGTGAAGGGTCCGCGCTACCTGACTCACATGCTGCGCTTTCGCGCCGAAACGGCACGTCCGGCGATGGCGAACTTCTTCGCGTCCGGCGTGCTCGCATTGCGCGAAAAGCTCGCTGTGTTTCTATGGCAATTTCCGCCGAACTTCGTGTTCGTCCCTGAAGCGTTCGAAGCGCTGCTCGCGCTGCTGCCCGTGGATTTCGCGTCGGCAGTGCAGTGCGCCGGACAACACGATGCACGCGTCAGCCATCCGTGGTTCAACGTCGACGTGAACCGGCGCATTCGGCACGCGATCGAAATTCGTCACCCGAGCTTTTGCACGCCCGAATTCGTGACACTGCTGCGGAAGTACAAGGCAGCACTCGTGATATCCGACTCGACGGCAGGCTGGCCCTACGGCGAAGACGTGACAAGCGACTTCGTCTATCTGCGTCTGCACGGCAGCGAAACGCTCTACAGCGGCGCCTATGCCGATGCCACGCTCGAACGGCTCGCGGCCCGCATCGATGCATGGGCGCACGGCGGCGAACCACACGACGCGGTGCGCTTCGCGCCAAAGCCAGCGACGCAGCGACGCTCTCGCGACGTGCTCGTCTACTTCGACAACGATACGAAAGTCGAAGCGCCATTCGATGCCGCGCGCCTCAAAGCACGGTTCGATCAGATCGCAAAGTCGCCCAACGCAAAGCCAATCCGGCAGAGCGTCAGACGAACTACTCGCACACCACTTCCTCACAAACCGGCATAGCGCTTACGAGTGTCGGCGGCCCCGCTGGGTTGCGCACGTCCCGATCGCAAAGGCCTCTCGTGCGCCACTAGACGCAATGCTCGTCGATCCATTCCTTCGCCCATTCGGTGCCGAAAACGATCGCCTCTTTCTCGTCGAGAAAGTTCCCCGGCACTTCGAACTCGTAGGTCTCCATTGCGGCGTCTTCATTCGATGGCCGATAGATCCGCACGCTTGCCACCAGGTTGCCGTCCGCGATGCCGGCCGTGACGCCGACGGTGCACGACGCATAGGTCATTTCCATGATGCTGTCCCCTTGTTCTCCGATGTTGTGACGGTGCAGGCTACACCGCTAGACTGACGATGCAAAGCGCCAACGCCCGTGAGCCGAGCGTGTTGAAGTCATGCTCGATCCGCGAGAGCGCGTACTGCGCGGCGCGTCGCCCGACCTCGTTCCCGTTGCCCAAACTGGTTCGTCTCGGCGAATGTCGCGATGCCGCCGCGCAGCCGGCACGACCATGCAAAGCATTGCGTGCCTGCGGGGCAGTCCGCCGGATGACGCGCCATCGGCGACGCCCGTTTTCGCGACTGAGACGTCGACACTGCCACCCTCATGCCGCAACGCAGCTTGGGCCATCTCCCGAGCGGCCTGACCGCTCGTCAAGCCGTACTGCTGCATCGTAGCCTCGCGCACGCCCGGAAAGCCGGCCTTTCCTTCGGGCGAGTATGCGACGAAGCCCGCATCGAGGCACGTTCCGCTACCGGGCACTTCAGCGAGCAGAGACGCAATCAGGCCGGCCGTGCACGACTCGGCCGCGGCGAGCCTGAGTCCGCGCGAACCGGGAGACGATACGACCTGCCTTGGCACATTCATCGCATTTGCTGCCGACAACGTTTCGTTGCCGGGGCTGCAGCAATCTGCATGCCGTTCCCCGGGGCCAATTCAATTGTGCGGAATTTCGCGCAATGCGCAAAAGCCGTTGGCGGTGATCGGCCGCGCGTTGTTGCCCCATGCGCTGCGCAGATAGGTCAGCACATTGGCGATCTGCACATCGTTCAGCGTGCCGACGAAGGCGGGCATCGCCTTCGGCAAGCTCGTTCCAGGGCCAGCGCTTGCATTGCGGCCGCGTGATGCCACTCGGCCAACGCACGGACACCCGCTTTCCGGCTTCACGAAACGACGGCACGACGGTTGCTCGGTCCCTGTGAAGCGCACGCGCTAACCCCGGCGCGGCGGCCCCATAAAAGGAGATCCATACCATGCTTTACTACGCTCTGGTTTTCTTCATCATCGCGATCATTGCCGCCGTCTTCGGATTCGGCGGGATCGCTGCGGGCGCGGCCAGCATCGCGAAGATCCTGTTCTTCATTTTCCTCGTGATCTTCATCGTGACGCTGCTGATGGGCGTCGTGCGGCGATAACGTAACGGCAAGCACAAGAAGCGGCGATGCGAACACATAAACGTTGTCGATCGAACGGCTCGCATCGCCGCCAGCACCTCGCGTGACGCGCGTCTGTTATGCGCGGCCCTTACGCATCGTGTGGCGCAGTCCGCACGCGGTGCCGATCCGTTTCGACGGCGGCGCTCACGCGTCGGAGATCGTCGAGAAAGCGCAATACGTGCTCGCGCGCGCCCTGTTCCCATACATCGACATGGCCCGCGCCGTCGATCAGTTCGAGCCGGCGCGGCGCGCGGACAGCCGAGTAGAGCCGCGCGAACTGCACGGGCGGAATGACGGCATCGGCGCGGCCGCCGCATATCAGCACGGGCGCGCGCACGCGGCCGATGCTGGCGAGGTTGTCATAGCGGTCCCGCACCATGCAGCGGAATGCGAACAACGGAAAGCGCGCTCTCGCCACGTCGGCGATGCAGGTGAACGGCGCTTCGAGAATCAGCGCAGTAAGCGCTTCGTACTCCGACGCCATTCGCACCGCGACACCCGTGCCGAGCGAAAACCCATGCACGGCGATCCTGGTCGTGCGCTGCGCGACGAAGTCGAGTGCCGCGCGGCCATCCGCAAACAGGCCTGCTTCGGATGGATGTCCCGGCGCGCCTCCATAGCCGCGATATTCGGCAAGATACACGCCGTGCCCCGCCTCGATCAGGTCATGTGCGATTTGCGCGCGTTGCGACAGGTCTTCTCCGTTTCCATGAAACAGCACGACGGTGAATGCATCGCTTCGGCTCGCGGGCGCATAACGGCCCGGCAGCACGAGGCCGTCTGCCGTGCGCACCGTCACAGGCTCAATGTGATCGGCGGCCGCGTTGCGCGTCACGCCCCGGATCTGTTCGAGCGGATAGACCAGTCGGCCCTGAAGCCAGAACAGCAGCGCGACGGCGATGGCGTAACCGGCGAGCACGACGGCAAGCAGCGACAGCAGAATCAGCCGCACCGTCTCGTTCATGCCGTCGCGCCCTGGATGGACGCGCGCTCGGCGCACTGCACGCGATGCGCCGAGCCATGCTGTTGAAGAAGCGCTTCGAAGCGCGCGCACTTCAATGCAGGCGGTGTCGGGAATTGAGGTTCCAGGCGCGCAAGCGCGCGGCCGAAACGCGCGAACGTCGCGAAGTCGCGCGGATAGTGCGCCGTATCGACGCCTGCGAAGCGGCCCTCGCTCTTCGCCGTATCGAGCAGCGCGCGCCAGCGAGCGATCGGCGCAAAGCCAATGCTCTCGACGCCATGCGAGAACAGCATCATGTCGATCTCGTCGAATGCCGGCTGCGTCTGCAGATAACGCTGCAACGCGTCCGCCGAAGACTCGACGCAAAACAGCAGCCAGAACGGCAGCGCGTGAAGACGCATGGTGGTGAGCGGCTCCATCAGCAAAAACGAATCGACGACTAGCCTGCGCGGAACGATGCCCGCATCGCGATACCAGTCGCGATACACGGCAGCCGTCACGAAGCTCAGGCTCTCGGGCTCTTCGTAGCGGATCTCCACGATACGCCATTTCATCTGCGAGGCCAGCCATTCGATATCGCGCATCAGCCGTTCGTCGAAGCCCCACTCGGCTTCGGGCGCGATGTCGTTGGGTGCGGGCGGCGTCCAGTGCGTGCGCTTGCTGCCGTAGCGCGCGAGGCTCGTTTTCACGGATGGACCGCCGTGCAGGTACTCGTCCTCGGTCGCACCGCCCGTTGCGCCGAACTGATAGACGGAGCGCGAGCTCGTGCGCGTGACGGGCCATGCGAGCGTGCACGCGTTCACGTACAAAGTCCCGCCGGGGCGCAGGCTGCTCAGCAGAAACTCGCGATACGCAAGCGGCAGCGCGAGATGCTTGAGGCGGAAATAGTGCATCGAATGCAGCATCAGCCTGTCCTGATTCGGGTCTTGCATATGATGGACCGCGATGCGCTCATCGGCGGCGAGCAACGCATCGGCGATCGCGCGGCCTTCCTTGAAACCGCGCTGAGCGTCGTCGGGATCGCTGAACGGTGCGCGCACGGGGCACAGGAACGTCTGCGGCAGCCACGGAATCCGCATCGCGGCCGCGAGATGAACCAGCGCGCCATTCGACGACCCGACGATGGCGGCATCGTATTGCCGTTGAGGATACAGACCCGCGAGCCATTCGGCGATGCGTTCGAGATCCAGCTTGCGGACCTGACGCCGCCGTATCCCTTCCATCATGCCGCCGATGCTGTAGCACCGTTCGCGGGCGCGCGGCGACAACCTGTTGGCGCGGGACATCAGCCAGTCCTGCACACGCGACTGGCTCGGACTCACGAACGGCTTGCCGTGCAGCGTCGCGGCCAGCGCCTGCGCCATGCCGGCCGCCGAGTCGAAACGGGCAATGCCGCGCGGCGGCTTGTTCATGGTCGTGCGGCCTCGGTTGCAAAAGTGTGCGTGCCTGCCGTCAGGAATGGCGCGACCGCCAGCGTAAAAGCGTGCGGATAGACATAGCTCAACGTGTGCGTGCCACCCTCGATCACAGCAAGCGTTCCGCGCGGGACGAGCCGCGCGACGGTGGCCGCCCATTCGAGCGGCACCACGGAGTCACGCGTGCCGGCGACGACCAGCGTCGGCGCGGCAACATGCGGCAGCCGCTCTTCGATCCTGTCGCAAATCAGGATACGCATCGTCGCGAACGCGCGGCGCAGGCCCGCCTTCGCGTAGTCGATGCGTCCCGTCGCGGCGGGCGCGCGCATCTGCTCACGCCTGCCGTTGACGAGATCGCGATACACCTGCTTCATGAGCGTGCGCGCCCTGGGGTCGGAGGTCGGCCCTTGCAGGACGAGCCGGTCGACGACATCCGGATGGCGGCACGCAAGATCGGTGATGATCTGGCAGCCGAACGAATTGCCGACAAACGCCGCCCTTTCGACGCCGAGCGCTCGCAGCCAGTCGCGCAACGCGTCGGTGAGTTGCGCAAGCGACAACGTCCGCGAGCGGCTGCCGTCGATCAGACGGCTTTCGCCGAAACCCGGCAGGTCCGGCGCGAGCACGCGGAAATGACGGCCCAGCGCGCTCGCAAGCGGCTCCATATAACGGCTAGATATCACAAGGCCATGGACCAGCACGACAGGCATCCGATGCTGCGTCATGGCCGGTCCGGGATGTACGCGATGAAACATCCGGCAGCGGCCGACCTCCGTATATACGCCGCCGATGCCCGCGGCTCGGCTCGCCCCGGTCAGCGCGGGCGCGGCCCCGAGCCGGCGCCACGCGAGCGCGAGCCATGCGCCGCCGAGCACGATGCAGACGGCCAGGCAGACAGGAAGAAGTTGCAACGTCTTGTGTCCGTGAAGAGCGGTAGCGGCACGCGTCAGTGAAGCATGCATGCGTCAGTGCCGCGTCGGAATCATTGATATGAGCAAATGCTGTTCCTGCTGTAGCGGACGCGATCGTAGCTGTTTGCTTTGCCGCTAAAGCTGGGCTTCGATGGCGGCCTTGTCGATGACCGACCATACTTCCCTGATCTTGTCTGCCCGGAATTCGTAGAACACGTTCTCGGCAAACGAAACACGCCTGCCGTTCACGGGGAGCCCAAGAAATACGCCGCGTGGCGTGCAGTCGAATTGCAATCGGCTCGCGATGTAAGGAGGATCGGAGACCAGCAACTGAACGTTGAAGTAAAGATCCGGGATTGCGTCGAAGTCTCGCTCCAGCATCGCGCGATAACCCGATAAGCCGATCCGCCGGCCATTGTGAATCGCGTCATCGTGAACGAACTGTCCGAGGCCAGGCCAGTCCTGCTGGTTCAGGCACGCGATGTAATCCCGGTAGATGGCGGGCAGACGCGTTTCGATCATGGCCATGGCTCCTTGCTCGTACGAAGTCCCTGAGCAAGGAATCTTGCCGGCGTGTATTGCCCGAATCAAGCGACGCTTTCTATGCACTCTCCAGTTGCGCGAGTACCGCATCGCAACTGTGCCGCATGTGTTCCGCCAGCCGTTGCGCAGGCTGCGGTTTCGCCAGCAGGTAGCCCTGTCCCTGATGACAGCCCACCTCTTGCAGGAACGCGAGCTGCTCCGGCGTCTCCACGCCTTCCATCACCACATCGAGGCCGAGCGCGCGCCCCATCACGACGACGGCGCGAATGATCGCGCGATCCGGATTCTGCGCGTCGCTGCTGCCGAGAAAGGAGCGGTCGATCTTCAGCGTATCGACGGGCAGATCCTTCAGGTACGCGAGCGACGAGTAGCCCGTGCCGAAATCGTCGATGGCGAGGCTCACGCGCCGCGCGACCAGCTCGCGCAACAGCGTGCCGATCTCTTCGCGCGTATTCATCGCCATGCTCTCGATCAGTTCGAGTTGCAGGCGCTCGGGCGGCAGCGCCGTCTCGCTGAGAATGGCGGACAGGTCGCCCAGGAACTCGTCGGTGAGGCACTGCCGCGCCGACAGGTTCACGGCGATACGGCCGAACTCGATGCCCGCATCCAGCCACGCGCGCGCCTGCCGGCACGCCTCGCGCAGCACCCAGCGGCCGAGTGGCACGATCAGCGTCGACTGCTCGGCGATGCCGATGAATTCACCGGGCGGCACGAGCCCGCGATGCGGGTGGCGCCAGCGCAGCAGCGCTTCGACGCCGACGACGCGTCCGTTCGACAGGTCGTATTGCGGCTGGTAGTACAGGCAGAATTCATTCTGATCGAGCGCGCGGTGCAGTTCGCCGAGCGTCTCCAGTTGCGCGATCGCCGACGATGTCATGTTGCTCTCGAAGAACTGGAACACATTGCGTCCACGGCTCTTCGCGCCGTACATCGCCTGATCGGCGCGCATCATCAGTTGCTCGGCCTGCGCGCCGTCGTCCGGATAGATGCTGATGCCGATGCTCGGCGTCGTGAAGATCTCGCGTCCGCCGAGATCGATCGCCTGTCCCACCGAGTCGAGCAGCATCCCCGCGACATGGCCCACGTCGCGCACATCGTTGAAGTCTTCCAGTACGAGCGCGAATTCATCGCCGCCGAGCCGCGCGACGGTATCGCTTTCGCGCAGTCCGGCGCGCAGCCGCTCGGCCACCACTTTCAGCACCTTGTCGCCCGCGCCATGGCCGAGTGTGTCGTTCACCAGCTTGAAGCGGTCGAGGTCGAGATACATCACGGCGAACTTGCGTCTGCTACGGCCCGCATGAATGATCGCCCGCTCTAGCCGCTCCTCGAACAGCACGCGATTCGCGAGCCCCGTCAGCACATCGTGCGTCGCGAGGTAGCGCAACCGCTCTTCCGTCTGACGACGCTGCGTGATGTCGGAGAAAATGCCCGCGTAGTGCGAGATGTCGCCGTCGTTGTTGCGAATGCTCGTGATGGTCAGATACTCGAGATACAGCTCGCCGTTCTTGCGGCGGTTCCAGATCTCGCCTTGCCAGTGTCCGTCGGTTTCGAGCGAGCGCCACAGCTCCGCATAGAACCCGGGCGGCTGATGGCCCGAGTTCAGCAGGCTCGCGTCGCGCCCGAGCACCTCTTCTTGCGTATAGCCCGTGAGACGCGTGAACGCCTGGTTCACGCGCTCGATCTTCGCGTCGCGGTCGGTGACCATGATGCCTTCGAGCGCCGACTCGAACACGCGGTCCGCCATCCGCAGACTGAAGCGCGCCTGGCCGAGCGCCTCGTCGCGCTCGCGCACCGCGTTTTGCAGCTCGCTCACGTACTCGTCCTCGATGTTCTGCAGAAGGTCCGCGAAGCTGAGCAATCCGGCGAGGCGTCCGTCGCCGTCGCACACGCCGACATGACGGATATGCCGCTGCAGCATCAGGCGCTGCGCGGCGTACAGGTTCTGCGTCGCCGCGAGCGCCTGCAACGGACGGCTCGCGTGATCGCCGACCGCGCAGTCGAGCCGGTCGTTCACGATCAGTCGCAACACGTCGCGCTCAGTGAGGATGCCGTGCTCGCCATCGTCATACTCGACGACGACGGCATCGAGCTTGCGAGTCCGCATCTGCGCGATCGTGTCGTGCAGCGGCTGATGTGCGGGCACCGCGACATGCGGGTGTACGTGTACCGATTCGATCGGCTTCAGGCGCAGGAAGAATTCGGCGCCCTGATTCACGATCACGTCCGTCTGCGTCAGCACGCCGATGCACGCGCCATCCCTGACCACGCCGAAATGGCGAATGCCCGACTGCTTGAAACGGACGGCCGCTTCGCCGAGCGGCGTGCCCGCATCGAGCGTGAGAAGCGGCGCGCTCATCATGTCGCGGATCGGGCGATCGAGCGCATCGGCATCCTCGCCGGCGGCGAGCGCGTCCTGTTCCGTCCAGATGCCGACGGGCTTGCCGTCGTCGATCACGACAATCGAGCTACAACGTTCCGCGAAGATGCGCCGCGCGACTTCGCGCGCAGGCGTGGCAGGCGCGCACGTCACCATCGGGCGCGCGATGAGGCGTGAAACGGGAATAGCGTAACTGCTCGTGTTTATCATCGACTGGCTCAGAGCGGCGAACCTTCGCAGACGTCCGCATGGCATGCACACCGGCAAAGCCAGGCGGCCTCGCCGGTTAGCTGTTGCATCGACGGGGTCTGCGGACGCCCAACGGAAATGACACTTCAACCCGTCTCTTAACGACAGACCGAGTGCAAAACCTGAGTGACAGGATGTCGCACGAGAATGACATACGAAAGCCCGCGCAGCCGTGCTCGTCGCGAGCCCGCATCCATCGCGGGCTCGCAATCGCCACCGCATCACGGCAGCATCAAGGCGGTCAGATGATCAGACGGGAAATCTTCGAGCCTTCGAGCGACACGCCCGCCATCAATCCGCCGTTCGTCAGCACGAAGGCTTCGACGGGGCTCGTCGCCGTCGACGTATCGACGTTGCCGTTCGCGCCGACCTTCAGCACCGCGACGGTCGCATCGACGCCCGCCGCCCAGCCCTGGCTGTGCGTGAAGCTGTTGAGCGCGTCGTCCGTCATGAACAGCATGACGATCGCCTTCGACTGCGCGCCGATCTGCAAGCCGAATGACGCGGCCGCGATGCTGTAGTAGCCCGACGTCTGTCCGCCGATGCGCAGCGCGCCCTGCCCGTACTGTCCGCCGAACCAGAAGCCCGCCGAGATCACCGAAGGAAACACGAGAATGCCGCGCGCCTTGTCGGCGAGTTCGCGCGAGCCGCCGATCGTGTTGAAAAGACGCGTGAGCGTCGCGTTGACGTCGGCGTCGATCGACTGACGCTTGCCAGCGTTCGCTTCAGGCGTCGCATCCGACGACGGACCCGTGGTCGTGCAGCCGGCAAGCGACAGGCCGCTCGTGGCGACTGCGGCAGTGGTCATGGCGAGGAATCGGCGGCGGCGCATTGTTTTCTCCCTTGTAAGTCCGAATTTTTGTCGCGACGGTGGCGCCGTCCTCGCGTCGGCGGAGGACGGCCCTACTTGATGACAGCGAATGCGTCGCCGGAGTTCCATCTTCGCCTGTATCGGGCACCTGCATTGCGCGCCCATCGGAAGCCGCCACGACCACGCAGTGCCCGGGCGTGATCATCTTTTCGCGCCAATTGGCGCGCAGTGCGGCACCCCGCATTCCGCGAGCGCACCGCACACCACTTTTTTATTCGGCTTTAATGCGGATCGCGCTACGCTAGTCATCGTGTCAAGGTCGGGAGAGAGGGCATGACGAGGACAAGTGCCATTCTGCGCGCGATTTTCAGCGTCCACCGCGCCCGCGCGGATGTCGCGCGGCGACACGCGGCCGGTCGCAGCGTGATGATGCGCGTGACGCTCGACGCGCAGCACGTCACGCCGTTGCGGCGCGCGCTCACCCGCGACTGCGCGGGCCAGCCCTGGACGATCCGTATCGCGACATTGCCGCATACCGATCGCGTGCAACTGTCGCTGTATCTGCCGAAGGACGCCGTCAACGGCGCCATCGCGCAGGTGACGCGCATCGCGCCCGCCGCGCAATTCGGCCATCTGTTCGAGATCCCCGAAACGCCGACGGACGGCTGGCGCGATCTGTTGCGCGCGACGTCCTGGACGCACGCGGCCAACGCGCTGCGCGCAGCGAGACAACCGCCCGTCAGCGACGAGGTCGAGTCGCTCGACCGCCTGCTGAACCCCGGCAACGTACTGCTCGATGCGAGCATCGCTGATGGAGCCGCGCTCTTCTCGCGGCTCGGCGAGCTTTGCGAAGCGCGCTACGGTGTACGGGCGGATGAAGTGGTTGCGGGACTGAGCGCGCGCGAAGCACTGGGCTCGACGGGTCTCGGGCAAGGCGTGGCCGTGCCGCACAGCCAGATCGCGGGTCTGCGCAACGCGATCGTCGTTTATGTGCGCCCCGCCGTGCCATTCGATTTCGACGCGCCGGATTCGAAGCCCGTCAGCGATGTCATCGCGCTGCTCGTGCCCGAAGGCGCGAACACGACGCACTTGAACCTGCTCGCCGATGTCGCGCAGCGCTTTTGCGATCAGCACTTCCGCGAGCGTCTGCGTGGATGCGGCAGCGCGAGCGAGGTTTGCCGCCTGTTCGGCAGCGATGCCGAAGTCGACGGCACGCTCACGCCGTCGTTGACGCCGATGCCGCGTCCGCTGGCAGCAACGGCGCATCAGGGGCGCGTTTGAGGGCGTAGCGTTTGAGGGCGTAGCGTTTGAGAGCGTAGCGTTTGAGGGCGCAGCGTTTGAGGGCGTAGCGTTTGAGGGCGTAGCGTTTGCACAATGACGTCGGCGCGCCTGGCGTTCGCGCGCCCGCCTCGCACATCGGACGCATTCATTCCCAGCGCCCTTCGTGGCGGCTTTGCGCCGCTGCGACGCGCAACGTTTCCTGCGTGCGTCTGAATACTCGCGGCGGCACGCTCGGCGAATCGTCCGCAAGCCTGTCGAGCGTTTCGCGAACCGCGCTCACATAGTGCCCGTCGCGCGAGCCGGGATCGCCGGCATAGATCGCTTCCAGTTGACGCCGCACGGCGCCATAACGCGCGCCCGCCGAGCGATGTTCTTCGGCCCGTTCCGCGTAGCGCATGAACGTCTGCAACGCCGCCGACACGGCCGCCGCAATGCTCACCATTCCGACCACGAGCCGCGCCCACGGCGAGTCCGCCGACGCCACCAGCGACAGAAACACCGTCGTGCCGACCACAGCCGACACGGCCGTCACGCCGATGCCGAACAGGCGGTTCCGTGCGGCCAGCAGATCGGCCATGTCGTAATGGCTCTTCTGCGATTCGCGCGCGCGGCGTATCCATTTCAGCAACAGCTCGTCTTCGCTGACGGGCGGCCTGTATTCGGCTTGCGCGCTCGAACCGGGTTTCGCTTGCGTATCGACCATCGTCATGCCTGCCGCCTCTCTTCGACAAGGAAGGACCAGCATAGCATCGTGCGGTGCGGCATGGTCATTGCGCGCGGCGCATGCATCGACGTCTCGTCGGCGCCGCATCGGCCTCGTGCCAACCGCATACGGGGAGCGCTTCGCGATGCGCAGGCGCGCAATGCGGAGTTCACGCAGGCGCGGCGGACACGGTACGATGACGGGATTCGTGGGAGCAACTGATGCCTGTGTACGACTATGAGTGCGCCGACTGTGGCGCGTTTGAAGCAGTGCGGCCTATCGCGCAGCGCGACGAAACCGCCGACTGTCCCCGTTGCGGGAGCCCCGCCGAACGCGTGCGGATCGGCGCGCCCGCGCTGCTCGGCGGTTCGTCGGCGTCGGGTGGCGCCGCGTCCGATGGCGAGGGCGGCTACGGCATGCGGCATCGCGGCTGCTCGTGCTGTCCTTGAACCCATGAGCGGCATGCGAACGGGCCGCTCGTTATCGGCCTTATCCGCATTGGCGGTCGTCATGCGCGGCCGTCAACCATCACGCCAGAAGGACGTGTCATGCCGCTGCGCCTGCCCCCGCTGAACTCGCTGCGTTTCTTCGAGGCGGCGGCGCGGCACGGCAGTTTCAAGCTCGCGGCCGCCGAGCTCAACGTGACGCCGAGCGCCGTCAGCCACGGCATCGTCGCGCTCGAGGAAACGCTCGGCGTCGCCCTCTTCGTGCGCGAGCCACGCAAGCTGTCGCTCACGCCTGCTGGCCAGCTGTATTTCCCCTATATCGCCGAAGCGTTTTCGCTGATCGCGCTCGGCACGCAGCGGCTGCCCGACAGCCGCACGCACCGAACCATCTCCGTGAGCTGCGCGCCGACGCTAGCCGTCCGCTGGCTCGTGCCGCGCCTGCACGACTTTCGCGCGCGTTGGCCCGGTATCGACGTTTCCGTCGACACGTCGCGGCGCCAGGTCGGCTTTCCTCTCGACGGCTTCGACTTCGGCATTCGACTGAGCCGCGGCCCCGTTCCGGGCAGCGACTGGAGCCGGCTGTTCGGCGAGCGGCTCGTGCCCGTTTGCAGCGCGGCCTATCGCGCGACACTCGTCGATCAGCACGGCCACGTCGATCTGCGTCGCGCAACGCTGATTCACGTCGATACCGCGAGCGAGGACTGGCAGGCGTGGCTGGACGGCGCGGGCATCGGCGACGTCGACGCGGCGCCCGGGCTGCGCTTCGACACGATCCAGTTGGCGCTCGAAGCGGCATCGACGGGCATGGGCGTCGCGATCGGCCGCCGGCCGCTGGTGAACCGCGAGCTCGATGCAGGCACGCTCGTCGAAGCCGCCGCGCCGACCGTCGAAGCAAAGACCGCGTACTGGCTCGTCAGCGCGCAGGGCGCCGACGAGCGGCCCGATCTGCAGGCGTTCAAGCGTTGGCTGCTTCACGAAGCGCAGATATTCGACGACCAGCATCCAGCCGACGAGGCGCCTTCGTCCGCGATAGCTGCGTCGCGGTAGCGCTAGTGGCTCTTCCCAAAGCTCTCACCGCCGCGAGTCTTTCGCCATGAGTGAATTCCGTTCACCTGTCGCCGAAAACTTTTCGTTTGTCGCGTGGCGTCGCTGCTGCGACGATGGCCGCGAGGAGGAACGGAAACATGTCGACGGCCAAACGCGCTCATGCAACAACTTACGCAACAACACTGAAGAACCCGACGTTCTACGTGATCGTCGCCGCCGCGCTGATCCTGAGCGCCGCGATGGGCATCCGGCAGACATTCGGCCTGTTCATCGGGCCGTTTTCGTATGACCGGGGCCTGCCCGTCACGCTGATCGCGTTCGCGATCGCGCTGCACAATCTCGTGTGGGGCTTCGCGCAACCGTTCGCGGGCGCGGCCGCCGATCGCTACGGCGCAGCACCCGTCGTCGCGTTCGGCGCCACGACGTTCGCGGCGGGCCTCGCGCTCGCAGCGGGCGCGCCGTCAGCGCTCTCGCTCATTGCGGGGCTCGGGCTGCTGGTCGGCATCGGCGTCAGCTGCACGACGTTCGGGGTCGTGCTGACGTCCGTCGGACGCGTCGCGACGGCCGAGCAGCGCAGCATGGCGATGGGCATCGCCAGCGCGGGCGGCTCGCTTGGGCAGGTGCTGATGGTGCCGTTCGCGCTGACGCTGCGCGAAACGTCGGGTGTATCGACGTCGCTCTTCGCGCTTGCGTTCCTGATGCTGATCGCCGCGCCGCTCGGCATCGTGCTCGACCGCCGCAACAGAGGCGCGGCCGTGCCGCATGCGGCGGCTTCACAAGCGGCGGTGTCGGCGCCCGTAACGTCGCTGCGCGAGACGCTCGCGCACGCGACGCGCCATCGCGGCTACAGGCTGCTGACGCTCGGCTTCTTCACGTGCGGTTTCCAGCTTGCGTTCATCGCGACGCATCTGCCCGGATACCTCACGTTGTGCCATATGCCGATGGGACTCGGCGCCACCGCGCTCGCGCTGATCGGGCTCTTCAACATGGCGGGCAGCTGGGCGTGCGGCTGGCTGGGCGGGCGCTTCCGTCAGCAGCACGTGCTCGGCTGGCTGTACCTGATTCGCGGCGCGACGATTGCGTCGTTTTTCCTGCTGCCGAAATCGACGCTCTCCGTCGTGCTGTTCGCGGCCGTGATGGGCCTGACATGGCTCGGCACGGTGCCGCTCACGAGCGGACTCATCGCGAAGGTGTTCGGCACACGGCATCTCGGGACGCTGTTCGGCGTCGTGTTCCTGAGCCATCAGATCGGTTCGTTTCTCGGCGCGTGGCTCGGCGGCTTCGTGTTCGACGTGACGGGCTCGTATTCGCTGATCTGGGGCGCGACGGCGCTGGCGGGACTGTTCGCGGCGCTGCTGCATTTCCCCATCGACGATACGGTTCACGCGAGCGGCGCGTCGATCGAAACGGCGCGCGCTTGAAGTGGAAGTGTAGCGATGCGCCGGCGGCCTTCAGGTCTTCGGCGTATCGCCGAGCATGACCGTCCAGCCGAGCCCGCGCACGTTGCGGATCACCGACTGTCCGAACTTCTTGCGCACGGAGTGGATGAGCACGTCGACGGCGTTGCTCTCGACTTCCTTGCCCCATCCGTACAGCTTGTCTTCGAGCTGATCGCGCGACAGGATCGTGCCGGGGCGTTCGAGCAACGCGAGCATCAGCGCGAACTCGCGCGCCGACAGCACCGACGACACGCCGTTGCAGCACAGTGTGCGCTTGTCGAGATCGAGGCTCAACGCGTCGTCGCCGAGCCGCGACGATGCATAGCCCGCCTTGCGGCGCAGCACGGCGCGAATGCGCGCGAGCAGTTCGGGAACGTCGAAGGGCTTGAGCATGTAGTCGTCGGCGCCCACGTCGAGGCCCTGGACGCGCGCGTCGAGATCGTCGCGCGCCGTGAGGATCAGCACGGGCACTGTGTTGCCCGCCGCGCGCGCCGACTTCAGCAATTCGATGCCGCCCATGCCGGGCAAGCCGAGATCGAGCAGGACGACCGTGTATTCGGCGGCCGCGATGGCCGCGCTGCCTGCCTTGCCATCGCGTACCCAGTCGACGCTGTAATCGGCGTCCTGAAGCGCGCGCAGCAGACTCTGGCCGATCTGCAGATCGTCTTCAACCAGTAGCACTCGCATGATGTCGTGTCCACAGCAACGAAGCGTTGTCGTTGGCTGCGGCGCGAGGACCGTTCGCGGCGGGACGACTCGCGCCCAGGCGGCGAATTGTGATTCCAGGCCGTAGCCCGCCGGTGCAAGCCCCCTACGGCGCACCGGCCACAACGCATGATAGCCGAGTTGTTTCCGTCGATTTGCTCGCGTTTATTCGCCGTGCGTTGCGCGGCTGTCAGCGATGGCGAGGGCGAAAAAAAGCCGACCGCTCGCGCAGTCGGCGCAAGGATTCCGGCGTACGCGGGTCGCCGCGCCAGAACCAGAGGGGCCTGCTCCAACAGTTCCATCATCGGCGCGCAGACTTAGCGAACAATGAGCGAATGAGCGTCGCCCGCGCGCGCCAACGCTCAAGGCACGGCGTCGAATCCGATCGAAGCGACGATGCCCGACTGTCCATCCGTACGATTGCGCAACTTCGCCGCGCCGCCATACCGGTTCACGATTGCCTGCACGATCGACAGCCCCAGCCCGCTGCCTTCTATCTGCGCGTTCGCGCGAAAGAAGCGGTCGAACACGCGCGGCAGCAGCGCCTCGTCGATGCCAGGCCCCGTGTCCACGACTTCGATCCACACCATGCCGTCGCGCACGTGCACGCTCAGATCGACCTTGCCGCCATCCGGCGTGTAGCGGATCGCATTGCTCACGAGGTTGCGCAGCGCAATGCAGATGTCGGCTTCGTTGGCACGCACATGCGCGCTCGCCATTTCGTCGGCGCCGATATCGATGCCGCGCTTCATCGCAATCGGCAGCACTTCGGCCACGGCATCGACGACCACTTTCGTCACGTCGACGCGCATCAGCGTATCGGGCTGCAACGCCGCATCGGCGCGCGCGAGCCGCAGCAATTGCGCAATCAGTCTGCCGCTGCGCCGTATGCCGCTTTGCAGCTCGCGAAAGCGCACCTGATTGCCGGGCGCGATATGCGGCTGAAGATTGTCGGCCTGCAACTGCAACGCAGTGAGCGGCGTGCGCAATTCGTGCGCGGCGTCGGAGATGAACTTTCTTTCGCTTTCGATCGATTGCGCGAGACGCTCGATCATCGTGTTGATCGAAACAATGAACGGGCGTATTTCGGTCGGCACGCCCGATGTCGACAGCCGCTCGAAATGCGTCATGTCGATCGCCTGCACCTGGGCGCCGAGGCGCGTCAGACGGCGCAGCGCGCGCCGCACGACCAGCAGCACGGCAAGCCACACGAGCGGCACGAGCACGACCATCGGCCAGAGCGTGTTGAGCGAGCGGGCCTGCGCGAGTTCGTGCCGCACACGCGAGCGCTGCGCGACCTGGACGACCGTGCCCGGCTCGCGCAGCGTGTAGATGCGCCAGCTTTCGCCGCCGACTTCCGTGGTCAGGAAGCCCGCTTCAGCATTGCGCGGCAACGCGAGCGTGGGTTCCGTCGAGCGATAGGGCGTTTCGATGCCCTCTTTCCAGACGGTGAGAACGATATCGCGCTCGGGCTGCGAACCGCGCGCGGGTATCGCGGGCAGAGACTCGGCGAGACCGCTGCGGTACAGGCGCGTCGCCACCTGTTCGAGGCGCAGGTCGAGCAGCGCGCTCATGCCCGCTTTGGACAATTGATATGAACTGACGCCTTGCACCACGCCGACGATGCTCACCAGCACGCACAAGGCGAGCACGAGCTGATTTCTTAACGACCGGATCTTGGGCATGGACATGGTGATGAAGCGTGCCGTCCGAAGAGCGTTGTACGCGCAGCTTTGCAGCTTTGAACGCAACGAAGGCGCGCGAGAGAGACGCGCTCGCGCTTCGTCGTTGCGAGCCGATTCTACACCGCGCTATGCGCTCTTCTCGTTCTCGAAGCGGCGGTGCGGACGCGCAGAGTGCTCCGCGCGTCCGCAACTCATGTGCAACGAAAGACGTTGCTGGCAGGTGTTCAATGCCCGACGTAGATCGACTTCAATCCGACGTCGTATCGCGGATGATCAAATGCGCCGCTCTGCGATGTGCCTTCGGCAACGCCACCGTATTCGCTTGCGTCCTGCGGCTGAATACATGCCTGCGCCGCCTGGAGGTTGGCCGGATAGTGCACGTGGTCGCTAGCGGAGTTGTAGCCCGCGCGTTCCAGTTGCACGAGTTCGGCCCGCGCGTCGGCTCTCGTGACGGGTGCGTTCGTCTGCGCGAACGATGCAACGGGCAATGCGAGGACCACAGCGACAGTAGCGGTTTGAATCAGCGATTTCATGACGTTTCTCTCCAGAGGTTATCGAATGAGTCTCCGATGCCGTGCGTTCGACGCATCGGTTCATTCGCATTCTGGGCGCCAATAGTGAGCACAGACTGAGCGCCGCTAATCCCGCCGGCACAGACCCCGATATGTCACGTCGTGCCCTATCTCATCGTCGCGCCGCCCGTTTTCTGCATGCCTGACTCATTTCCGGCTAATTCGGCCTGACTACGATGCAACCCGTCGATGCAGCGGCCCGACTCCGAGCAACAGAGGGCACGCAGTTTTCAAGCGCATCGCATCCACGCAGCGACGCGAACCCATCCTTCGCCCGCACGTTCCTGATTCTTTGCATCACTGAAGGAGCCCATCATGTTGACCCAACTCGTTCATCGTCTTGGCACGCTGTTCATGCTCTCGCGCAACCGTGAACGCGATGCCTTCCTCGCTTCGTCGACCGATGTCGCCGATCTCGAACGGCGCATGCGTCTGCTCGACGACGGCGGCCATCCGTTTCACGTGCATTCGAGCGTCATGCCGCGCGACTGGATCGCATGAGCGGCGGCACGCCGCGCAAGACCGGATTCAATCGATCAATGCAAATGGAGATCTGAAATGCGTCACTATCGATGCGACAGCCCCGAAGCCGCAGCGCGTATCGTCGCTGCCTGCCTGCTCTCGGATGGACACGTGGGCATCCACGAACTCGAAGCACTGGACCGTTACGGCATGGAAGAGCGGCTCAGGCTGAACCGCGAACAACTGCTCGCCGTCATCCAGCAGATGTGCGAAGACCTCACGACAACGGCCTATCTGAACTGGGGCGACACCTGCCGGCTCGACCCCGCCGTGATCTTTCAGCTGGCGCAGGACGTCAAGGATGCGCGTCTGCGACGCGAAGTCATTGCGCTGTGCAAGGAAAGCGCGCACGCCGACGGGCATCTTTCCGAAGGCGAGGATATGTTCATGCGCGTGCTACGCGCCGCGTGGAGAATGCCGCAAGAGAACGACCCGCCGCAACACTCGCGCGAGAGGTCGAAGCTCGTGAGCGTATCGGCCGTATAGCGCTTTGGGATCGATACCGTTGTCATGCCGCCGTGCGATCTGCAAGCCGCATGACGGCGCATGACGGCGCATGGCGGCGCCGCTGCGCGACGGAAGGACCGCCTGAAACTAGAACTCGCCGCGGCCGATCGTCGTCGCCTGCATGCTGCCCGGCGACGCGTACAGCATGACACTGATATGCGTCGCGTCGAGCCCGTTGCCGACAGCCTGCTCGGTGAGCCCGAATGGCTGTGACTTGTAAATGCCGCCGTCGTCGAGATTCTGGTAGCGCACGTCGTAGCTCCCGGGCGCGACGTCCTTCAGCGTGAAGGTGCGGCCTGCCGGCACAAAGAAGTGACGCACGGGCTGATCGAACACGGACGCGTTGTAGACCAGCTTGCCGAACACGTCGAAGTGGTTGATCGAGTTGTCGATCGTCACCGACGAATGCCCGCCCGATGCGCCGACTGGCATGCCGTCGAGATAACCCGCCGTGGCCGGCCACGGCGCCCCGTTCGGCGCGACGCCGGGGCGCACATACGCGGCGGGCGAACCCCCGGCCTGCCCGCTCGCGTCGCTCGCGGCGACGGATGCGTCGTTCGTCCACGGCGACGTCGCTGCCTGCGCCGACGCCATCGCCGCCAGTGCGCGGCCGTTGCCATCGGTTGCTGCCGCGCCGTCGGCATCGGCATGGCCATGCTCGCGATACGGCGCACCGGAGGTGATATTGCGCGTGAACGGCCACGGCGACATCGATTCCGTGATCACGACGTAGCCGACAAACGCGCATGCCGCAATCGCGATCCAGCCGCGCAACGAGACCCTGCGCAGAGCAAGTCCGAACGACACGCGCGACTTCTTGCGCGCAGCGGCGCGCGGATCGACCCTCGCCTGAGACGTCCAGCCGCTTCCGCGCGGCGTGGAGCGCGCCGACGCCTCGGCTTGCGAAGCGGCGTACCGGGGCATGTGCTGGGAGGCCGAGGCGGCGGATGTGGACGAAGCCGACGAAGGGGACGAGCCGGACGGACGCGACGAGGCCGCCGCCGTCGCGGCGGCAGCCGAGGCCTCGCGCTCCTTGCGCGCGAGCCATTCGTCGTGTTCCTTGCGTTGCGCCGGGTCGCTCAGGACCGCGTAAGACGCGTTGATGATCTTCATCACCCGCTCGGCGTCCGGATCGTCGATCCGTCGGTCTGGGTGATATTTCTGACACAAGGTCCTATAGGCCGCGCGGATCACTTCCTGAGGAGCATCCCGCGAGACTTTCAGATTGTCGTAGTGGCTGTGAATCTTCACGCCCTTCCCTTCCCCGATTGCCGTGCTGTCTTTTATGTCGATTCTACGCGACCCTAAGCGAGCCTACCGGTCGCGGGCGCGCCCGCACCCCGGCTTTCGATTCGCCGTTGTGGCCTGGACCGCACTTCACGTTGCGCTGCTTCTACATTGTGCAAGGTGGCGCGCGCCGCCGTTCCGCTGCCGTTCGTTATGCAGTCTTCCGTTTATGCCGTCTTCTCGTGGGGAAACTGCACGGCCGATTCTGACGTTTCCTCGTTACGTTTTTGCTGCTCGTTCCAGATCTGGCTGTCCGGGAACCAGAACGCGGTCGCGCGCGGCGGCACGGCAAGTTTGACGGGCAGCGACGGATTGAAGATCTTCGACCACGCCGACAGATACGACGGCGTCTTCAGCAGATAGCCGCAGCGCGCGAGCAGCAGGCTCGCGACCAGCGCCTCGCGCCCGATGGCGAGCCCCGGATGTCCGCTGAAATGCACGGGCGTGCCGCCCGAGGCCAGCAGCCGCGCGGGCGCGACGTTGACGGGCACGGCAAACGGGCGGGCAGCGAAAAACTCGAGGAACGGCTGCTCGTCACTCGATACGAAGATGTTCGTCAGATGCGGCTCTTCGGCGAGCGTCGCATCGATGATCTGGCACAACTCTTCCCAGCCGATCGTATGCGCCTCGACCTTCTTGTCGGTGCCGCGAAAATGCACGCCGAGCGTCGCTGCGCCGATGCCGAGCCGCAGGCAGATTGCGTCGACTTCCGCGCGGATCGGCGCGGCGGGCCGGTAATGCGCCATGAAGAGCGCGCTCGAATGCTTGAGTTCGAGCCGCGGCTCGTAGCGATTGCGAAAGCCGAGCACGCTCAGATCGCGCACAACCGACGTTCGCAGCCGCACGCTCGCTCCCGGCCTTGGGGACAGACTGACGGTATCGAAGTATTCGGCGAACCAGTCGACCTGGCCTTCCCGATCGCCGTAAATCCCTCCGCGCGCGGAAATCAGCGGCGTCAGGTGCTTCTCGTCGCAATACATCAGGATGAACAGCACCATCTGCATCACGGAGAAAAAGCCCGAATGCGCGCGAATTTCAATCGCGAAGTAGCCGTGGTTCAACCGCTGCTGCGCATGCAGCGAGATGCGGCCCGGTGTGCTGATCGATTGTTTGAACCGTTCGCTGCGCCGGATATCTCTTGCGATATCGATCAACTTGCTCAACATGCCACGCCCCTTTCCGCTCACCGGGCAGCCGACCCGATACGGCGTCTGTGGTCGAAGGATGCAGGCGCGATGCGGCGCTCCGTACGACAGCCGCGAGACGACCTTCATGCTGGAATGTCCAGCGCGTCTTGCACGTCGTACGGATCGGACCGCCGGCCCAATGCGAAATCAGCCAGCAAATAGACGCGTTCCGTCACGCGCCATCATATAGGGCGGAAACGCGGCGGTCGAGCAGGAAAAAACGGCTGTGTGCGACACCCAACATTTGCTTTTATGCCGCTAATCATCTGAATTTAAAGGTTTTTTTAAGGCGCTTATGTGGAAATGAGGCGGCTGCGGCTGAAGCGGCCGAAGGGCCCGCCGCAGTTGTCGGCAGGCCTGCCGCCGGAGTCTTCCATCAGCCTTTCATGTCGACCCAGATGCGGCCCCAGGCGGTCGCGTATTTGAGTGCCTGTTCGCCGTCGTAGAAGTAGTCGAGCGCGTTGAACGTGCGGGGCGGCAGCCCCGGCTTTTCGATGATCAGGTCGGCTGCGTGCATGCCGTCGTCGCCCATGGCGGCGCTGGCCTGCAAACGATAGCCTCGGTGTGTCGTCAGCATGGGAATCGTCATTGATACGTCTCTGGCTCTTTCAAAGGAATGCAGGCCGATGCGCTGCGTCCCGAACGACGGGGGCCGCGCCTCGTGCCCGCTTTCGGGCCAGGATTCGCATTATCACGACGCCCCGTTACTGTTCAGTGACGGCCGGCGTTTTTGCACGCCGGTCCGTTTTTATGCGCGCATTCTGATCAATCGGCGATCGGCTTGCCGGAAGCGTCCTTCACCTTCGCCTTCCACTGCGTGCGGATTTCGGACACGACGGCATCCGGCAATGTGATGTAGTCGAGTTCCTGCGCGGTCTGGTTGCCGTTCTTGAACGCCCAGTCGAAGAACTTGAGCGTTTCCTTGCCGTGGTCCGGCTTGTCCTGCGACGAATGCAGCAGCACGAACGTCGCGCCGACGACGGGCCACGCGTCCTTGCCCGGCTCGTTGGTGAGGATCTGGTAGAACGACTTCGACCACTCGGCACCCGCGGCGGCCGCCTTGAAGGTTTCCGTCTTCGGCTCGACGACGGCGCCCGACGAGTTCTTCAGCGACGTGTACGTCATCTTGTTCTGCTTCGCGTACGCCCATTCGACGTAGCCGATCGAACCCGGCAGACGCTGCACGAACGCGGCGACGCCGTCGTTGCCCTTGCCGCCCGTGCCCGTCGGCCAGTTGACCGTCGTGCCTTCGCCGACCTTGCTCTTCCACTCCGGATTCACCTGCGACAGATAGTGCGTCCAGATGAAGCTCGTGCCGGAACCGTCCGCGCGGCGCACGACGGCGACATCGGTATCCGGCAGCTTCGCGCCCGAATTGAGCGCGGCGATGGCCGGGTCGTTCCACTTCTTGATCTTGCCGAGGTAGATGTCGCCCAGCACGGCACCCGACAGCACCAGCGAACCCGGCTTCACGCCGGGCAGGTTGACCACGGGCACCACGCCGCCGACGACGGTCGGAAACTGGAACAGGCCGTCCTTGGCCAGTTCGTCGTCCTTGAGCGGCGCGTCGGAGCCGGCGAAGTCGACGGTTTTCGCGAGCACCTGCTTGATCCCGCCCGACGAACCGATGCCCTGGTAGTTGATGCGGCCGCCGCCCGTCTTTTGATAAGCGTCAGCCCATTTCGTGTAGATGGGCGCCGCAAATGTGCTGCCGGCGCCCGTGATGTCGGCCGCCTGCGCGAAGGAACTGGACAGCGAGCCGATCAGGCCGGCCACGGCGAGGAATGCGAGTTTCATGGTCACCTCCTGTTGTTGATTCAGAGTCGGCGATTTAGCGGTTGGCCGGAGTCAGTGCTTTGGCACTTACGCCGGCCCCATGCAGAGCAGTTGATCCAGAGTTTGCGCTTTGGTGCCTACTGCCGTTCCACGCCTTTCTGGTCCCATGCAAGACAGTTGCAGAAAGCTTTGTATGGGGTGCGTTTCGAAATTAGCCGCGCTTCGTGACATTGCGGTGACGGATGCGGGGCGGCTCGCGCAGTGGTTCGGGCACGTCAATAATCGCGGCCTGCACGATCACGTCGACGGCTTCGCGCGGTTTTGTCGGAAGAGATGGCAGAGAGGGGATGCGGCGCGTCGACGATTCGTTGGTCGAAAGGCCGTGGACAGTTCCGCGCACGCGTACGCCAGCGGACGCCGCGCAATCGCCTCACGCAGTAAAAGGCAACTCACCCTGCACGGGCAACGGCTGCGCGTGTTCGCTCGCATGCGACAGCCCGCTCACTCGCACGCCCAGCAATCGCAGCTTGCGCGTCAACGCCACGCGCTTCAGGCATTCGGTCGCCGCGCGCCGGATCGCCGCTGCATCCGATGTGGCGACGGGAATCGTCAGATCGCGCGTGACGGTCGAAAAATCGTCGAAGCGCAGTTTGATGCCGACCGTATGCCCGACATAGCCCTTGCGCTGCAAATCTTCGGCCACGCGCACGCAAAGGCGCGTGAAGGACTCCGACAGCGCCGGGCGATCATGGCGCGGATGCAGATCGCGTTCGAACGTCGTCTCGCGGCTCATCGACTTCGGCTCGGATTCGACGACGACGGGACGCTCGTCGATACCCTGCGCGACGTGCGTCAGCCACGTCGCGTACCTGAGTCCGAAGTTGGCCTGCAGCAGGTCTGGTGCCGCATGCGCCAGATCGCCGACAGTATGGATGCCGAGCGCGGCCAGCCGCTCGCTCGCCTTCGGGCCGATGCCGTTGATCTTGCGCGCGGCCAGCGGCCAGATGCGCGAGGGGATGTCGGCGGGCGTCAGGATCGTGAGGCCGTCGGGCTTGTCCAGCTCGGAGCCGATTTTTGCCAGCAGCTTGTTCGGCGCGACGCAAATCGAGCACGTGAGGCCCGTTGCATCGCGCACGGCCTGCTTGATGCGCGTGCCGATGTCGGCGGCGTCGCCGGGGACGTCCGTCAGTTCGATATAGATTTCGTCGATGCCGCGATCTTCGATACGCGTCGTGAACTTCGCCACTTCCGCCTTGAAGAGGCGCGAGTAATGGCGATACGAATCGAAGTCGGTGGGCAGCAGAATCGCGTCCGGCGCGAGTTGCGCGGCCTTCATCATGCCCATCGCCGAAAAGACGCCGAACGCGCGCGCCTCGTAAGTCGACGTGGTGACGACACCGCGCCCCGCATAGTCGCGCAGCCGCGCGAAGCGGCGCGTGCCGTCGGGCAGCGTTTCCGGCGTCGAGTTGCGCCCTCCGCCGATCACCACCGGCTTGCCGCGCAACTCCGGATAGCGCAGCAGTTCGACGGATGCGTAAAACGCGTCCATGTCGAGATGCGCGATACGGCGGGTGATGACGCTCATGTTGCGTGATGCGGCGTGCGATGAATGTGGACTGCGGCGGCGGATGCTTCAGTTAGAACCTGACTCGACGATACGCCACGTGCGCAGTTGGTGCTGCCGACGCCGCTCGCGCGGCTTGCATGTGACGCAGTGGGCTATGCAGCGCGGTTGTGGAGTTTAGCAATACACAGGCTGAAAACAGCGGCGCACGACAGCGGCTCGAACAGCGGCGCTTGCGGGACGCAAACATCAGCCGCTTTCCCGCTTGCATCAGACGCGGAACACGTTGCCGTCGGGACCGATCTTGCGGGGAATGCTGCGATTCGGCGCCTTCTTCGACGACACCACCGATGAAGCGCCCTGATCCGGATGCGCGCCGCCCGGCTCGGTGATCTTTCGCGCGAGCCGTGGTGCCGTTTGCGTGTGTGGGCGGACGTGCTTTGGCGCCGGTGCGGAATGACCGCGCGCCTCCGGCGGGTTCCAGATCTCGACGTACTTTTCCGCGTGCGCTGCCGAAGCCATAAGCAGCGCGAGCACTCCGGCTGTCATTCCGGGTAAGAGACGACGACCTGCATTCATTGCTTTATCTCCTTGCCTCGCGCGTCTTACCGGGCATCGTTTTTTGCCGCGTGGGGATGTTCGTGCGTCAGGCCCGCGCCCACCGACGAAATCGCCGTTCCCACCGACAAGCCGTTCTCGCATGCGTAAAACATGGGTTCGCCAGCCTTGCCGCGGCGGATCGCTTCATCAATTTCCCGATCGCCGAATGCCGACTTCAAGGCCGCGACAAAAGCCGCGATCTCCGGCATAGGATGGCTGACGGGCTTGTTCACGCGCATATCCACGACACACGTTCCTTATCAATCGCATCCCGGTACTGTATATCCATAAGGGCTATCCACTTA
>NZ_CYGY02000183.1 GCF_900007165.1 Paraburkholderia piptadeniae | reverse complement strand
CGGTTCTGTCGCAGTAAGACTCGCGGTGGAAAGTTGATCGATATGCAAAGTACTGCTTATGTCGCAAGTTCGTAGAATTGATCAGCGGCGGACGGATGCGTTCCGCGAGCAGATTTCATCTGTCCTTTGGCGATCATGTGCATAGTCTCAACGCCGGCCAGAAGGATCCGGGCACTGCGAAAAGTTTTGAATCCCAGCATGGGTCGCGTGCGTCGCTTGATCGCGCGATGGTCCTGCTCGACAAGATTGTTGAGATATTTGGACTGGCGGATCCTGATGGGCGTTTCACGATCATCATTGATGGCTTCGAGTGCGGCGAGATTGGCGCCGCTTTTGTCGATGGTCACCGTCTCAGGCACGCCATTCTGGGCGATCGATTTCTCAAAGTAACGCCGGGCGGCGGTCTTGTCCCGATGGGCGCGTAGCAGAAAGTCGATGGTGTTGCCGTCCTTGTCGACAGCCCGGTAAAGATACCGCCATTCACCCTTGACGCGAATGTACGTCTCGTCCATTCGCCAGCTCTTTCCGACTGGCCGCTTGCGGCGGCGCAATGCCTTCTCCAGCACCGGCAACAGCTTGAGCGCCCAGCGATGCACGGTCGAATGATCAACGCAAATGCCACGCTCAGCGACCATCTCCTCAATGTGACGCAAGCTCAGCGGATAGGCCACGTACCAGCGTACGCACATCAGGATCACGTCGAGCGGGTAATGCAGGCGCTTGAGCACTCGGGCAACCGCCGGATTCAACGTCGTCATCAAGCTTTCAGCCGTTCATGTTGTTCCGCACATCATAGCGGATCGCCTTATTGCAACAGAACC
>NZ_CYGY02000106.1 GCF_900007165.1 Paraburkholderia piptadeniae | reverse complement strand
GCCTGCTCGAACAGAGCGTGCAGACAGACCCCAATACCTTCCGGCAGATCGCGCGAAAATCTCCCCGTGAGGGCTGAATTTCACAGCGTGGAATTTTGGCGCTAAGTGGATAGCCCTTACAAATATACAGTGTTTACGGCTTTTGTCGAGCGCGACTTTTGGGGCCGATTCGGCGCGCGCGATGTCGCGCCGAATCGCTCATTCGCCGACTGCAATCGTCAGCGTTTCCTTGATTTCTTCCATTACGACATAGCTTTTCGACTGCACCGCGCCGGGCAGTTGCAGCAGGATGTCGCCGAGCAGCTTGCGGTAGTCAGCCATTTCGCCGATGCGCGCCTTGATCAAATAGTCGAATTCCCCAGACACCAGGTGGCATTCGAGCACCTCCGGGATTTTCTTCACCTCGCGCCGGAACTGGTCGAACATGTTGCCGCTCTTGTGATCGAGCGTAATTTCGACGAACACCAGCAGCGCGGCGCCCAGCTCCGCCGGATTCACGCGCGCGTGGTAGCCGGTGATGACGCCGTCGCGCTCCATGCGCTTGACGCGCTCGATGCACGGCGTGACCGACAGGCCGACCTGTTCGGCGAGTTCCTTCATCGCGATCCGGCCGTCCTCCTGGAGGAGTTTCAGGATCTTGTGATCGAGCTTGTCGAGCGCGCGGACGGGTTGACGCTGTGTACGCATGGTTTTTACTGAAAATCAGAAAAATACAATAACAAAACCTACCCAGACGCAAATAGTATAGCGGTTAACACTAGGCATCCGGCATATCACCTCGTTAATCGAACAAAAGCACGAACGACGAGGCCCTTCCTTCTCTTATACGCCGTGAGCCTTTCGACCTTTTGGGAGCAGCTATGCGTGTTGTCGTTCTGGGCAGTGGCGTCGTCGGGATCACGAGCGCCTATTATCTTGCGCGCGCGGGCCACGAAGTGACCGTCATCGATCGCGAAGCGGGCCCTGCGCTCGATACGAGCTTCGCCAATGCCGGCCAGATCTCGCCGGGCTACGCTTCGCCGTGGGCCGCGCCTGGCATTCCGCTCAAGGCCGTCAAGTGGATGTTCCAGAAGCATGCGCCGCTCGCCATCCGCCTCGACGGCACACAATTCCAGTTGCAGTGGATGTGGCAAATGCTGCAGAACTGCACGTCCGAGCGCTATTCCGTGAACAAGGGCCGCATGGTGCGACTGGCCGAATACAGCCGTGACTGCCTGCAGGCGCTGCGCGCCGAGACGGGCATTCAGTACGAAGGCCGTACGGGCGGCACGCTGCAACTGTTCCGCACACAACAGCAACTCGATGGCGCCGCCAAGGACGTTGCTGTGCTGAAAGAAGCGAACGTTCCGTACGAACTGCTGATGCCGGGCGATCTTGCGCGCGCCGAGCCCGCGCTCGCCGCGACCTCGCACAAGCTGACGGGCGGCCTGCGCCTGCCGGGCGACGAAACGGGCGACTGCCAGCTGTTCACGACGCGCCTCGCCGCACTCGCCGAGCAATTGGGCGTCAAGTTCCGCTACAACACGCCGATCGACGCGCTCGCGATGGAAGGCGACCGGATCGCCGGCGTGAAGTGCGGCAGCGAGATCGTGCGCGCGGACAGCTTCGTCGTGGCGCTCGGTTCGTACTCGACGAAGTTCCTGTCGGGCCTCGTCAAGATTCCCGTGTATCCGCTCAAGGGCTACTCGATCACCGCGCCGATCGTCGATGCCAGGTCGGCCCCCGTGTCGACGGTGCTCGACGAGACGTACAAGATCGCGATTACGCGTTTCGACAACCGGATTCGCGTCGGCGGCATGGCGGAGATCGTCGGCTTCGACAAGAAGCTTAAAAACGCGCGCCGCGAAACGCTCGAAATGTGCGTGAACGATCTGTTCCCGGGCGGCGGCGATACGTCGAAGGCGACGTTCTGGACGGGCCTGCGCCCGATGACGCCGGACGGCACGCCGATCGTCGGCCGCACGCCGGTATCGAACCTGTTCCTGAACACGGGACACGGCACGCTCGGCTGGACGATGTCGTGCGGCTCTGGGCAACTGCTCGCCGACCTGATCTCGGGCAAGCGGCCGGCGATCCGGTCGGGCGATCTGTCGGTATATCGCTATCTCGGCGAAACGACGGGTCAGACGCGTCCCGCTTACGCCTGATCGATTTTCCGCTTCGATATGCAACAACGGCGCCCGAGGGCGCCGTTGTCGTTTGCTGGGCATGTGTCCTGGTTTCCCGCAGCATTCAGAACTGATCTTCCGAC
>NZ_CYGY02000258.1 GCF_900007165.1 Paraburkholderia piptadeniae | reverse complement strand
TGGCCAGCCGGTTGCGCGGCCACGGCCACTGACCGACAGCGGCAAGGGTCTTGTCGTCGATCGCCACGATGATCACGGGCTGCGAGGCCGGCACGCGCGGAAAGCGCCGCTGATAGTGATCGAACAGCAACTGCCGCGCCGAGTTGAACGAGTCCGGGATGAAATCCTCGAATCTGTCGAATACGGCCGGGCGCGCAATGCCGCCGGGCCACTCGCTATACAGGTTGAGCAGGCTCAGTCCGAACAGCACCGCAAGCGCGACGGGGCGGCCTTGCCCCGCTTTCAGCAGCTTGCGGAAAAACGTCACCCATGGGGCGCTCAAGCGTTTCATCTGATCAACGGCACGCCAATGCCGGCCACAGAGGCGGTGACGGGTCACCGGATCACTGAATTGTAATGACGACGCGCCGATTCATCTGATTGGGGACGCCGTCCGCCGTATGCACGAGCGGCTCGCGCTTGCCGCGTGCCGCCGTTTCGATCTGCCTGGCCGGAATGCCTGCCTTGATCAGGAAC
>NZ_CYGY02000024.1:249485-261180 GCF_900007165.1 Paraburkholderia piptadeniae | reverse complement strand
TTGTCGCCGGCCATTATGACCGACTCACGCCCCAGCTTTTCCACTCAATGAACTGTCCGAATTTCCGGAGCCACCTCTGCGTATCGGATGTACCTCCCGCATCACGCATGAGATCGAGGTAATCCTCGTTCATGAACACTGCCGCATCAACTTTCCGGGCCTCGTTCATCGACGGATAGTTGAATGCAGCTACGCGCGGGGTGTTGCCCATCAGATTAGCTGTCTTTGCCAGATTCCCGTCTGCGTAACGCAACGCTCGATCGAAATAGGCCTTGCGGAGACGACTCAAATTCAATCTCATTGGCCGCCCGTCGTCGCCGGTCAGGCCATGACGATCAACCAACGCCCAGATGGCTTCGAGCATCGTTTGTCTTGTGAGGCACGTGACAATCCCCTTCTGCTGTTTCGGGGTACGGTAAAGCCAAACCCGGTTTTTGTATGCAATTGGTGCCTCGCTGACCAGATCCTCAGTTAAACTGATGGCCTGCTGTATCACGGCACCCTCGGCCAGTCCGAAGACCAATTCGTCAGAGGCAAGGCCCATTGGGTCGGTTCTCAACTCACTTTTTACGGATTCCGCCCGGCCGACGCTGGATCTGCGGTGGCTGGATCTGCGGTGCCGACTGCGGAATTTGGCCGTGCAGATGCGAATGGTGCCGGGGAGCAACCCCGGACCCATGGCGTCACGTCGCATTTCCAACAGTGGTGTAACGTTGCTTCCTTGCCGGTGCGCGACCAACAACAATCTCAGCGCCTGCACCTGCCCCTGATTCAGGCTTAGTCGTCCATGGTGGACCGCAACGAGGTCTGTCTTGATTGCAGTGGCCAGACGACCCTGTTCAGCGTCACTGAGGCCCGTACACCGACTTTCGCCCGTCCCTCGTGGAAAAGTCTTGCTCTTGAAGAATCGCGTCGACTCCCCAGCGATGTACCCCTGCGCAAACATTTCCTGCAGAACGGACTTGACTGCTTTGAACCTAGACCGCGTCGTTTCAGGATCCAATCCACCTTGCTGTGCACGCAATCGAATCCATTCGACAAACGCGTCGACGTCCGAAGGTGCAAGGTCTGCAGGCGTCGCCACGCGCGGAGTGTTCTGACCTTCTGTGAGAAAGGTCAAGAAATGCTGAAACGCGTACGCATAACTAACCACGGAACTGATTTCACGCGCTCCCGAGCACAACAAAGACCGGAAACTGCCCAATGCCGACCAAACCCAGGGATCTATTCCACGATTCAGCCAGCCGCTGTAGTCGATATTCCTTACGCTGTTCGTGAACCGTGCCCCCGGGCCCAGCAACGCACCGATGTCGATACGCGCACCGTCTGCTTTCGCACTATGCGCCACGGCTTCAACGCTTGCTTCCGCGAGGCAGAGTTGCTCCTTACGCGCCGCACTCACCTGATAGCATTTCGTCCTTGCCATGTGTCGTCTACCGGCCGACGCGGAACAGGAAAACCACTAGCTCCGGTTACGCGCTGTTCGCAACAATTCGCTTACGTCATAGAGACGATCGAATTCATCCATCATCGCGAGCACCTCTGCGCCCATTAGCCGCTCGATCTGCCGGAGGTACACCATAGTCGTCTGCACGTTTGCATGTCCCAGTCTGTCACGCACGTACATAAGCGGCTCCAAGTCGATTTCGGGATGCGCCCGGAGAAGCAGCAACGTATGGATGGCGTAACTGTGGCGCAGCATCAATGGACGGATCGGAAAGCCAACCTTGCGCCCCAAATCCGCCATAACCTTGTGCGCCGACCCCTTCTGATATGCCTTCCCGGTCACCGTCAGGAGGAGCGTCTTCGGGTCGCTGTCCGGCACGACGTCGCGGTTTCGCTCGAACTGAGCGTACGCATGCATTTCCTCCATCAAACTATACGGGACGTGTACCGTCCGACGCTTATCGAACTTGGTTTCCATGTCATGCGGATCGAGTGACACTTCAATAAGCGTGCCGCGCGTTAGATCGGGCCGCGTAAGTGTGTCAAATACATACGCTAGCGGGAAAGTGCGCGCTTCAACAGACCGCAAGCCGACACGCGCCATCAGGTCAAACAGCAAACGTTGTGGCGTAGCTCGGATCGCTGCGCGCGCCGCTCTAATTTGGTCAGCCGTGAGGAACACCGGTTCCTTTTCCCATTCGTCCAGTAGTAGGGTCGGCCGTCCCTCCATTGGACTGTCATCTGTCACATCAGCGATATCATCTTCATACCAGTGAGGCTTGGCCTTCGAGTAGGTGAAAGGCAATTGCTGCAGCATCTGACAATCCCTCGCCCACCGGTACATTCCCATGACGGTTGCCAGCCTGCGGTTGATGGTCCCCGAGTCCAGCTTCAAGTCTTGAGCCAGCCAATCGCGATAGACGCGCACAACGCTCTCGCCTTCGGAGCGAAACGGCAAGTTCCACGCGAACTCATTAGCATGAAGAAATCTGGCAAAGTCCCACAAGTGTCGCCCGTAGTTTTCCCACGTCTTGAGGTCAAGTACTTTGCCTTGGTCCAACAGGCGCCAGCGCAGATGGTCATGAAACGGCTGCGCTGGCCTCATGTCATCGCCCAGTATCAGTGGAAATCCCGGACGGGGACGTCCCGCGTAAATGAAGTCCTTCGTAGTAAAGACCAGTCTCACGATCTCGGATCCGTGACGTAGCTATACTTGACACGCATGCGGTCCGCGCGACCAATATGGCGCAATCTCAGCCTGACATTGACGGACGATGCTCAATGTTCGCAGGGCCCCGGCCGTTCTCGCCACATGCTGCAGCGGCGAGGTAGCCAGAGCAGATAGTCTCGTCGTCCAGAGTTCCGCAGCCGGGCTCTTGGTTCGCAGCCGTTGCCCGCTTCCACTCCGACAATGTAGTCGAGACTACCGGCGATGCAAGGAAAATGATTCCTGGCCCCGGTTTCTGTCTTGGATCGACTGTGCTGTTTTCGTCTTAGTTTGGGCCTTGCCTGCAAGGCCCGTCCGCGGCCTCGCCAATTGCATGTTTCTGCAACTCCGATCGGTGAGCGGCGAGTTTGTTGTCAACGCTGTAGCCAAAGTCACAGCTTAGACGGGCGCAAGATCTCGACCCACTTGGACCTCACGCGACAAGGTATTTCGTGGTGTTCTGCGACGCTCCGCAGACGTCACTGCACGACAGGGCACGAAGCTTCAACCGGCCATCGTCGACGACCATCTCACGCGGGCTTATCGCAAGCTCGATCGTTGGACTCGTGGCACGGCATGGGCGATGTGTTGTTAGACCTGCGGATTTTTTTGGCGGCCGGGCACCCCCCCGTGGATTGCCTAGGCACGGCTGGTCACCGAAAGCAAATTGTTAATTATGTAACTTCGCGGGCCGCGGCGGGGCTTGTTACATTTAGAAATGTAACAGCCCGAACCGACGATTGGCCCATTACTATCGCTGGCTATTTGATCTGCTCGACCCTTTTAACTAACGGATTGTGGTTGACCATCCAGTCGGCCGTATCGAAGAACGAATGCAAGAGACGCTCGCGCAGTGGCTCGGGCAGGCCGACGTCTTCCATCGCCCACGCCATGCAGCGCAGCCACTGGTCGCGCTCGCTCGATGCGATCTGGAACGGCAGATGCCGCGCGCGCAGACGCGGATGGCCGAAGCGGCTGATGTAGTGATCAGGGCCGCCGAGCCAGCCGCACAGAAACCAGAAGAGCTTGTCGCGCGAGCCTTCGAGCGTCGGCGGATGCAGCTTGCGAATGCCGGCGAAATCGGCTTCGAGGTCCATCAAGTCGTAGAAGCGGTCGACGAGTTCGCGCACGCGCGCCTCGCCGCCCACGAGTTCGAAGGCCGTCGGCTGCGACGGGGCTTCGTCAATCGGATCAGTCATACGGGCAACTACACATTCAAGAGGAACACAAAAGGCATCGCGCATTCGCGCCGATGCATCAAAGGACGCGCGTTTCTCACGCGTCGCGCAGCGATTGCAGCGCGGGCCGCATCAGCACGTGACGCAAGCTGATCCAGCCGCCGACGGCCGCGCACGCGACGCCCGCCGCGATGCCCGTCGGCGGCAGCCACGGATTGAATTCGATGGTGAAATCGAACACACGCGTCGCGAGAATGAAACCGATCAGCTGCGAACCGAGCGCGGCCATCAGCCCCGACAGCGCGCCGACCACGACGAACTCCGCGATCTGCACCGCCCGCACCTGCCGGTGCGATGCGCCGAGCGCGCGCAAGAGCGCCGATTCTCGCATACGCTCGTCGCGCGTGCCCGCCAGCGCCGCGTACAGCACGAGCACGCCCGCGACCAGCGTGAACGCGAACAGGAACTGCACCGCGCCGATCACCTGGCCGATCACGCGCTGCACCTGCGCGAGGATCGGCGCCGTATCGATCGCGGTGAGGTTCGGATACTGGCCGATCAGCCCGTCGATCACCCTGTGCTGCTCGGGCGGCACATGGAAGCTCGTGATGAACGTCGCGGGATAGTCCTTCAACGCGGCGGGCGGCATCACCACGAAAAAGTTGACCTTGAACGAACCCCAGTCGAGCTTGCGCACGCTCGTCACGGGCGCCTCGATCTGCAGGCCCGTCACGTCGAAGCGCATCGTATCGCCGACCTTCACGTTGAGCAGCTTCGCGAGTCCCTGCTCGATCGAGATCTGCGGCTTCGCCGCATTGCCGTACCACTCGCCCGACACGATCCGGTTGTCGTCGGGCAACTGCGTCGTGTACGACAGGTTGAACTCGCGATCGACGAGACGCCGCGCGTCCTCGCTCTTGTAGTCGTTCGGGTTGACGGGCTTGTCGTCGATCGCGACCAGCCGGCCGCGCACCATCGGCGCAAGCTCGATGCCCGCAAAGCCGTGCGCGCCCAGATATTGCGTGACGGTATCGCGCTGGTCGGGCTGGATGTCGATGATGAACTCGTTCGGCGCGTCGGGCGGCGTCGAGCGATGCCAGCCTTCGATCAGGTCGTTGCGCGTCATCGCGATCAGCAGCAGGCACATCAGGCCGATCGCGAGCGCCGTGATCTGCAGCGCGCTCGCGTTCGCGCGCCGCTCCAGCGACGCGAGCGCATAGCGCCAGCCGACGCCGATATGAAAGCGCTCGCTGCGCACGATGCGCGACAGGCTCCACAACGCGACGCGCGCGATCAGCGCGAACACCAGGAGCCCGCCCGCGAAGCCGCCCGCAACGATGCCGCCGAGCTTCAGCTCGCCCGCCGCGAGAATCAGCAAGCCCGCGAACAGCGCGATGCCGAGTGCGTACGCGGCCCACGCGGTGCGCCCTTCTTCGCCCCACTCGCGGCGCAGCACGCGCACGGGCGGCACATGCGTGAGCGGCAGAAGCGGCGGCAGCGCAAAGCCGATCAGCAGCACGAGACCGGCCGCGATGCCTTCGAGCGCGGGCCAGATGGTCGGATACGGCAGCGTCACGTCGATCAGGCTGCCGAGCCACCAGAAGAGCGCGAGATGCCCGCCGAAGCCGAGCACGACGCCCGCCATGCCGCCGAGCAAACCGAGCCCGGCGAATTCGAACACGAACAGCGCGCGCAAGGTCCGCTGGCTCGCGCCGAGGCAGCGCATCGCCGCGCAGCTGTCGAGATGCCGCCGCATGTAGCGATGCGCGGCCATCGCAATCGCGACGGCGGCGAGCAGCGCCGTCAGCAGCGATACGAGCGTGAGAAAGTGGCTCGCGCGATCGAGCGTCTCGCGCACCTGCGGCTGGCCGTCCCGCAGCGACTCCAGCGCGACGCCGCGCATCTTGCCGTCGTCGACGCGCTCGTGCGCCCACGTCGCAAACGACGCAACGGGCTTGTCGCCGCCCGCCACCAGGAGCCGGTACGTGACGCGGCTGCCGTAGCCGAGCAGTCCCGTCGACGCGAGATCGTCGGCACGCATCATCAGACGCGGTGAAAAATTGACGAACGCGAAGCCGCGGTCCAGTTCGCGCGTGATCAGCGCGCCGATCGTGAAGTCGCGCCCGCCCACCTTGACCTTGTCGCCGATATGCACCTTCAGCGCGTCGAGCAATTGCTGATCGACCCACACGTCGCCGGGCGGCGGAATGCCGCGCACTTCGCGGTCGGGCGCGCCTGGCGAGAGCGCGATCCGCAACCCGCCGCGCAGCGGATAGCCCGGCGACACGGCCTTCACCGCCGCGAGCCGCGAAACGGGCTGCGCCGCCGTCGAGTTGACCATGCTGGGGAAAATCGCCGTCGTCGCCGTTTCGAGGCCGAGCGTCCTGGCCTGCTGCGCGAATTGCCCATCGACGGGATGATCGGCGCGCACGACGAAATCGGCGGCGATCATGCGCCGCGCGTCACGTTCGAGACCTTGATGCAGACGGTCCGCGAGAAAGCCGACGCTCGACAGCGCCGCGACGGCCAGCACCAGCGCGAACAGCAGCATCGTCAGCTCGCCCGCGCGCCAGTCGCGCGCCGTCATGCGTAGCGACTGGTGCAGCAGATGGCCAAGCGACAGCCGGTGCGCGGATGCGGGCCGCTTGGGGTGTTCAGGCGGGAGCTCGGGGGGAGCCTGGGTGGTGACGCGTTCGGCTTCGCTCAATCGTGTCGGCTCCTCGCGAGTCGCGACACCATGTGCGTCGCCATGCCGCGAAAGCCGCCCTGCACGCCGCGCCACAGACGCGGCAGCGCCCAGCTCGCGAGCACCAGAAAGCCCACGAGCAGCACGAGGAACAGCACGGGAACGAACAGCGCGAGCAACAGGCCGCCGAACACGAGCCCGTCCTCGGCCGCCGACGTGACGACGTTCGACACCGGCTCCGGCGACAGATTGATCAGCGCGCGCGTGCCCGCCTTCGTCAGATGCGACGCGCCCGCGAGCGTGCCGCCCGCCAGCGCGGCGATCGTCATCAGCGACGGATCGGCGTGACCGAGCGCGCCGACGGCCAGCACGGCGCCCGCCGGAATGCGGATGAACGTGTGGATCGCGTCCCACAGAGAATCGAACGCGGGAATCTTGTCGGCGAGAAATTCAGCGAGGGTCAATATCGCCGCGGCGCCGATCACCCACGGCGACTGGAGCACGGACAGCGTATCGGGCAGATGGATGATGCCAGCGCGTCCGAAGACGCCCGCGATCAGCACGGTCAGGTACAGACGCAAGCCGCTGCCCCACGACAGGCCCGCCGCAAGCGAAAGAGGTTCAAGCATGGCCGCCTCCGAGGCGCGCGTCGCGTGCCGTCAGTTCCGGCAGCCTGCGCTCGGGACCGGGAAGCCAGGAGGCTCCGCCGTGCCGAAGCCGCCGGATCCGCGCATCAAGGCCGCGCGGAGCAATTTCAGGATGATTTCCGTCCCATTATAGCCACGTCAATTCGACGGCCGCACGGGCTATGCAGGCATTTGTGGCACGTTTGCGGCATTTTTTTGAGCGGGTGTGCAGATGCCGGGCAGACGACAGTCGGGCGCAGGCCGATGACCGGCCGCCACGCCGAACGACGGGCGCGCTCAGTGCCCCGACGACAGCTTGAGCCCGATCAGCCCGACGACGATCAGCACCGCGCTGCCGACGCGCGCGGCCGTGACGGCCTCGCCCATCATCACGATGCCGAAAATGAACGCGCCGACGGCGCCGATGCCCGTCCAGACGGCGTAGGCAGTGCCGAGCGGCAACTGGCGCATGGCCATCGCGAGCAGCGCGAAGCTGCCGAGCGCCGTCACGACGGTGAACACCGACGGCCAGAAACGGGTGAAACCTTCGGATGACTTGAGACCGGCCGCCCACGCGACTTCCAGCAGACCGGCGATAAAGAGAAGTATCGAACTCCCAGTGTGAGTGGGGCCGTCCCCGTTGAAAGCGGATGCAGCAAGGTCGTCCCTGCCGGGCGGCATTATATCAAGACAGGCACCATTTCGCCGTTTGCCATACGCCGGCGGATATGGCGATGCAGCCGCCTCAGACGACGCCGACGAGCCGGTAGCCGACGCCCGTCTCCGTCACGATGTGCTCGGGCTGCGCGGGATCGCGTTCGAGCTTCTGCCGCAGATGCGCCATGTAGATGCGCAGATAGTGATGACTTTCGACATGCGACGGCCCCCACACGTCGCGCAGCAGTTGCCGGTGCGTGAGCACGCGGCCCGCGTGGCGCACGAGCGTCGCGAGCAGCCGGTATTCGAGCGGCGTCAGATGCACGGGCTCGCCGTCGCGCGAGACCTGGCGCAGCGCGAGATCGACGATCACGCCGCCAAAATGCACCTGCGGCGTTTCGTTCGCGCCGCCCTGGTTGCGCCGGCGCAGATGCGCGCGAATCCGCGCGAGCAGTTCGGAGACGCCGAACGGCTTGGTCAGATAGTCGTCGGCGCCCGCGTCGAGCGCGGCCACCTTCTCGCTTTCCTGGGTGCGCGCCGACAGCACGATCACGGGCAATTCGCTCCAGCCGCGCAGTTCGCGGATCACGTCGAGGCCGTCGGTGTCGGGCAGGCCGAGGTCGACGATGACGAGATCGGGCTTGCGCGTGGCCGCTTCGATCAGCCCCTGCTTGCCCGTCGGCGCGTCGTACACGACGATGCCCTCGCCTTCCAGCGACGCGCGCACGAAGCGGCGGATCTGCTGCTCGTCCTCGATCAGTACGACGGTGATGCTCAGGTCACTCATGAATGGGTATGCGGATGCGTGTCGGCTTGTCGTCGATTATGCGGGTCCGGCGCTTTTTGCGTGTCGGGCGCGGGCGTTGCTCCAGGCGCGGCATCGGCAGATTCGGCCGCATCAGCTGGCTCTGGCAGCGCGGATGCGGCATCGTCGGGCCCGGGCGGCGGCGTCTCGACGGGCAGCGTGAACCAGAAGCGCGCGCCCTCGATGCGTCCATCGGCGGCGACGCGGTTGGCCGCGCCGATTCTACCCCCATGCGCCTCGGCGATCGCGCGGCAGATCGCGAGCCCAAGGCCGATGCCTGGCTTCGCGGATTCCTTCTCGCCGCGCGTGAATTTCTCGAAGATGCGCGTTTCCATGCCGTGCGGCAGACCGGGGCCCATATCGTCGACGCTCACGCGCACGAACGGCTTGCCGTTCTCGTCGATGCGCTGCGCGCCGATCACGAGCGGCGTATCGGGCGGCACATACTTCGCCGCGTTTTCGAACAGGTTCGCGAAGAGGCGCTCCACCAGCACGGCGTCGAGTTGCAGCAGCGGCAGATCGGCGGGCAGCGCGACCTGCACGGGATGCCGCGCGAGCGTGCGCTTGCAGTCGCGCAGCGCAGAGCCGACCGTCTCTTCGAGCAGCGACCATTGCCGGTTCAGCTTCAGGCTGCCCGCCTGCAGACGCGCCATGTCGAGCAGGTTCGTGACGATGCCCGTCATGCGCAGCGCTTCTTCGTGGATCGCGTCGACGAGCTCGCCTTGCGCGGCATTCGCGCCCTCCGCGTGCGCGTCGCGCTGCGCGGCGAGCATCGACGAAAAGCCGACGATGGCCGTGAGCGGCGTGCGCAGATCGTGTGAAATCGCCGAGAGCAGCGAATTGCGCAACCGCTCGGACTCCATGTTGACGAGCGCATCGCGCGCGATATCGACGTAATGCACGCGCTCCAGCGCCAGCGCGATCTGCGCGGCAAACGCGTCGAGCATGCGCTGCTGCTCGGGAACGTCGAGTTCGCGTTCGTCCTGCGTCGAGACGGCGAGCACGCCGCGCGTGCGCATCGGCGCGCGCAGCGGCAGATAGAGCGCCTTCGCGGCAGGCAGCGTATCGGTGCCGTGGCCCGCCGGCTTCTGCTGGTCGTAGACCCACTGGCCCACGTCGACATCGAGGGAAGCGGCATCGAGCATGATGTTCACGTCGGGATCGTCGATCTTCTGCTTCACCTGATCGGCGCTATCGGGCAAGAGCACCGCGACGCGCGCGCGGAACACCTCGCTCACGTGCCGGCTGCCGATGCCGACGATCTGCTCCGTCGTCAGCGCGGCCGCCAGTTCGCGCGCCATCGCGTACATCGCGCTCGTGCGCTGCTCGCGTCGGCGCGCGACGCTCGCTTCGCGCCGCAACGTCGACGTCAGATGGCCGATCACGAGCGAGGTCAGCAGCATGCCGAAGAACGTCAGCAGGTATTGCGTGTCGCTGACGGAGAACGACATGCGCGGCGGCACGAAGAAGAAATCGAACGCCGCGACGGAGAGGAACGACAGCATCACGCCCGGCCCGCGGCCGAGCTTCACCGCCGTGAAGATCACGCCGAGCAGATACAGCATCACGAGGTTCGCGAGATCGATGCGGTCGATCAGCTGGCTCGCGACCAGCGTCACGCCCGCGCAGATCGCGAGCGCCCATGCGTAGCTGCGCGGCGGCGAATGGCGATCGCGCGCGACGCTCAACGCTTCGCGCCATGCGCGCACTTCTGCGTCGGCGCGGCGGTCGCGTGTCGGTCCCTGCGCCGGTCCAGTTTCATCACTGCTCGCGCGGATCAGCGTGAGGTCGAGATCGCTTGCGCGTTCCGCGAGGCGTTCGCCGAACGGCCGGCGCAGCCAGCGTGCGAAGCCCATCGCCGCCGAGCCGCCCGCGACCAGCTTCGACACGTTGCGCACGCGCGCATAGCCGATCAGCGTCGAGACGGCGTCCGCGCCCGCGAGCGTCGCCGTTTCCGCACCGAGTTCGGCGGCGAGCTTGAGCGCGTCGAGCGTGCGCTTGCGGTGCGCATCCGGTAGACGCTGCAGCTTCGGCGTCTCGACATAGGCGGCGATCCAGTCGGCCTTCAGGCTCGCCGCGAGACGCGCCGCCGCGCGCACCAGCAGCGGCGCTTCGGGGCCGGGCCCGACGCACACCAGCAGACGTTCGCGCGCCTGCCAGATGCGCTGGATCGAACGGTCCGCGCGGTACTCGCGCATCTGCGCATCGACGCGATCCGCCGTGCGCCGCAGCGCCAGTTCGCGCAGCGCGATCAGATTGCCCTTGCGAAAAAAATTGCGCACCGCGCGCTCGGCCTGCTGCGGCATGTAGACCTTGCCGTCGCGCATGCGGTCGAGCAGTTCTTCGGCGGGCAAGTCGACGAGCGTCACTTCGTCCGCACGATCGAACACGCGGTCGGGCACGGTCTCCCACACGCGGATGCCCGTGATCTGGCCGACCACGTCGTTGAGGCTTTCGAGGTGCTGGACGTTGACCGTCGTATAGACGTCGATGCCCGCGTCGATCAGTTCGTACACGTCCTGCCAGCGCTTCGCGTGGCGCGCGCCCTGCACATTCGAATGCGCGAGCTCGTCGACGAGGATCAGTTGCGGCTTGCGATCGAGCGCGGCATCGAGATCGAACTCGGCTAGCAGCCTGTTGCGATATTCGATGCGGGCGAGCGGCAGGACTTCGAGGCCTTCGAGCAGCGCCGCTGTTTCGCCGCGGCCATGTGTCTCCGCGATGCCGACGACGACATCGACGCCCTCTTCCTTGCGGCGGCGCGCGGCGAGCAGCATTGCATAGGTCTTGCCGACGCCCGCCGACGCGCCGAAGAAAATCTTCAGCTTGCCGCGCTGGCGTTTTTCTTCTTCGCGCTGGAGTTTGTCGAGGAGTTCGTCCGGGTCGGGGCGGGGCATGGTGTATCTGTTTGCACTTCCGTGCGGGTATGGTGACAGGTTTTATTCGTGTCTGCGACGGCCTTTTTGTCGTGGTTGTCTTAGCGTGCCGCTGGCATCCGCGATTGCGCCTCGCGGCGCGGGCGTTGCCCCTGTGCGGGGCGGCACTCACTTTCTTTGCCGCCGCAAAGAAAGTAAGCAAAGAAAGCGGGCT
>NZ_CYGY02000024.1:300-249475 GCF_900007165.1 Paraburkholderia piptadeniae | reverse complement strand
CACACCGCCAGTGCTTGACATTTACCCACGGGCTCTCGACGTCCCCATACTTCACGCGGCAGTATGCTGGCCCATGTTCGTTGCCAGCGCACTAGTCAAACGCATCACCTGCATCGTGCACCCGAATTGCGGCTTGCGACATCGAACAGTCCTGTGCCCCTTTGCGGCAAACTATGTATAGGCATTCGCGCCGCACGGGAAACTTTCGCTACTCGATACGCCACAGATTGCGGGCGTTGCCCTGTACAACACAGCAACCCACATTCACTACCGACATGCGGCGCTGAAACGTTCGATACCCTTAGCCGTGCCACACGTGCATGAAGCGGGTGAGGCGTTTAGCCAGCACGTTGGCAACTACATAAGCCAGCACACCGGTGTGCGAAGCGTGGGGCCGTTGAGAGCCCGTGGGTAAAGGTCAAGGACTGGCGGTGTGAGCGGCTTTCTTCTGCCTACTCTTCTTTGCCGCGGCAAAGAAGAGTAGGTGCCGCCCCGCACAGGGGCAACGCCCGCGCCGCGAGGCGCAATCGCGGATGCCAGCGGCAAGCGAAGCAAGCAAAAACAAAATCCGTCGCAGACAAAACCGCATCGCGGATGCCAACGTAAAGGCAAAAGCAGGGCCGTCGCAGACTTGATCAGCCGTGCTGCGCCTCATCGAGCGCGAGGTTCAACTCGAGCACATTCACCCGCGCCTCGCCGAACAAACCAAACTGACGACCGCGCGTATAGCGGTCAACAAGCGCCGCAACATCGTTCGCGTTCATCTTGCGCGCCGCCGCCACGCGCTCGACCTGATATGCGGCCGCGGCAGGCGAAATCTCCGGATCGAGGCCGCTGCCCGACGACGTCACCAGATCGACGGGAACGGCCGTGTTCGCGGGCATGTGGCCCGCTGCCTTCAATGCATCCAGACGCCCTTTGGCTTCATCGGCGAGCGCCGGGTTGATCGGGCCGAGGTTCGAGCCACTCGAGCCTTGCGCGTTGTACGGCATCGGCGTCGTCGCCGACAGGCGGCCCCAGAAGTACTGCGGCGCGTCGAACTGCTGGCCGATCAGCCGCGAGCCGACCACCTTGCCGTCGTGCTCGATCAGGCTGCCGTTGGCCTTGTCGTGAAAGACGGCCTGGCCGAACGCCGTCATCACGGCGGGATATGCGAGACCCGTGAGCGCCGTCAGTACGACGAAGATCACGAGCATCGGGCGGAAAAGCGATTTCATGATTCAGCTTCCTTTTATCTGTCTGTCATCGCGCGCATCAGACCCAGCCGAATGCGGCCAGCACCATGTCGATCAGCTTGATCCCAAAGAACGGCACGATGATGCCGCCCAGACCGTAGATCAGCAGATTGCGGCGCAACAGGATCGCCGCGCCGAGCGGCCGGTACTTCACGCCTTTGAGCGCGAGCGGAATCAGCAGCACGATGATCAGCGCGTTGAAGATCACGGCGGACATGATCGCGGACGTGGGCGTCGCCAGATGCATCACGTTGAGCGCGTTGAGCGCCGGGTACGTCGTCGCGAATGCCGCCGGAATGATCGCGAAGTACTTCGCGACGTCGTTCGCCATCGAGAACGTCGTGAGCGAGCCGCGCGTCATCAGCATCTGCTTGCCGATCTCGACGATCTCGATCAGCTTGGTCGGATTCGAATCGAGGTCGACCATGTTGCCCGCTTCCTTCGCGGCCTGCGTCCCCGTGTTCATCGCAACGGCGACATCGGCCTGCGCGAGCGCGGGGGCATCGTTGGTGCCGTCGCCCGTCATCGCGACGAGCCGACCTTCGCCTTGATGCGCGCGAATCGTCGCGAGCTTGGTCTCCGGCGTCGCTTCCGCGAGGAAATCGTCGACGCCCGCTTCCGCTGCGATCGCCGCAGCCGTCAGCCGGTTGTCGCCCGTCACCATCACGGTCTTGATGCCCATCTTGCGCAACTCGGCGAAGCGCTCCTTGATGCCGCCCTTCACCACGTCCTTCAGCTCGATCACGCCGAGCACCCGCGCGGCGCCTTCGCCCTTCTCAGCCACCACGAGCGGCGTGCTGCCGCGACGCGCGACGTCCGACACCGCGTTCGACACATCGGCGGGGAAATGGCCGCCGTGCGCTTCGACGTAATGCTTCACGGCGTCCGCTGCGCCCTTGCGGATTTCGCGGCCAGGCAGATCGACGCCGCTCATGCGCGTCTGCGCGCTGAACGCGAGAAAGACGGGATGCAGCATCGCCATGTCGCGCTGGCGAATATTGAAGCGCTGTTTCGCGAGCACAACGATGCTGCGGCCTTCCGGCGTTTCGTCGGAAAGGGACGACAGTTGCGCGGCATCGGCGAGCGCTTCTTCCGTCACGCCCGACGCGGGAATGAAGGCGGACGCCTGGCGATTGCCGAGCGTGATCGTGCCCGTCTTGTCGAGCAGCAGCACATCGACGTCGCCCGCGGCTTCGACGGCGCGGCCCGACGTCGCGATCACGTTCGCCTGCATCATGCGGCTCATGCCCGCCACGCCGATCGCGGACAACAGGCCGCCGATCGTCGTCGGAATCAGGCAGACGAGCAACGCGACGAGCGCGGTGATCGTCACCACGTGCCCCGCTTTCGCCGCTTCGACGGAGAACATCGAGAACGGCAAGAGCGTCGCGGTCGCGAGCAGCAGAACAATGGTCAGCGCGACGAGCAGAATGGTCAGCGCGATTTCGTTCGGCGTCTTCTGACGCTTCGCGCCTTCGACCATCGCGATCATGCGATCGAGGAACGCTTCGCCCGGATTGGCCGTCACCTTTACGACGATCCAGTCCGACAGCACGCGCGTGCCGCCCGTCACCGACGAGAAGTCGCCGCCCGACTCGCGGATCACGGGCGCGGATTCGCCCGTGATCGCCGATTCGTCGACGGACGCGACGCCTTCGATCACTTCGCCGTCGGCGGGAATCGTGTCGCCCGTCTCGACGAGCACGACGTCGCCGCGGCGCAGATCGGACGCCGTCATGATGCGGATCGGCGACTTCGGATGCGGCTCGTTGAGCTTCTTCGCCATCACGTCTTTCTTCGCGCTGCGCAGCGAAGCCGCCTGCGCTTTTGAGCGCCCTTCGGCGAGCGCTTCGGCGAAGTTCGCGAACAGCACCGTGAACCACAGCCACAGCGACACCGCGAGAATGAAGCCCGCGGGCGCCTCGGCCTGGCCGTTGAGCGCGGCGATCCAGAGGATCGTCGTCAGGATGCTGCCGACGTACACGCAGAACATCACCGGATTGCGGAACTGCGTGTGCGGTTTGAGTTTCTTGAACGAGTCCACGATCGCCGGGCGCACGAGCGCCGGATCGAACATGGACCGCGTAGCGGAATGGTCAGTCATTTCTTCCTCTAATTGCTTCGCCTGTTTTGTGCGGCTTTCTTGTGGCACATGCAGTCCTCAATGGCCCGCGATCATCATCAGATGTTCGACGCCGGGGCCGAGCGCGAGCGCGGGCACGTACGTCAGCGCGCCGACCAGCAGCACCGTGCCGAGCAGCAGCACGACGAAGAGCGGGCCGTGCGTCGGCAGCGTGCCGCCCGTCACTGCGATACGCTTCTTCGCCGCGAGCGAGCCTGCAATCGCGAGCACCGGAATGATCGTGCCGAAGCGGCCGAACCACATCGCAATCGCGGTGAGCCAGTTGTAGAACGGCGTGCTCACAGTGAGACCCGCGAATGCGCTGCCGTTGTTGTTGGCTGCCGAGCTGAACGCATAGAGAATTTCCGAGAAGCCATGCGCGCCAGGATTCGCGATGCCTGCCTTGCCCGCATCGGTGAGCACGGCAATCGACGTCGCGACGAGCACCAGCAGCGGCGTCAGCAGCACGACGATCGACACCATCTTCATCTCGTACGCTTCGATCTTCTTGCCGACGTATTCAGGCGTGCGGCCGATCATCAGCCCCGCGACGAACACCGCGAGCATCGCGAACACAAGCATCCCGTACAGACCCGAGCCCACGCCGCCGAAGATCACTTCGCCGAGCTGCATTAGGAGCATCGGCACGAGGCCGCCGAGCGGCGTCAACGAGTCGTGCGTGTTGGCGACGGCGCCGCACGAAGCCGCCGTCGTCGCGACCGTGAAGATGCCCGACTGCGCGATGCCGAGACGCGTTTCCTTGCCTTCCATGTTGCCGCCCGGTTGCAGCGCGCTCGCGGATTGATCGACGTGCAGCGTCGTGAAGAGGGGATTGCCGCTCTGCTCCGCGCCGATCTCGCCCGCGATGCACACGGCGAACGCGATCGTCATCACCGCGAGCACGGCGACGCCCTGCTTGCGGTCGCCGATCATGCGGCCGAACACGAGACACAGCGCGGCCGGAATGATCAGAATCGAGAAGATCTCCACGAAGTTCGAGAACGGCGTCGGGTTCTCGTACGGATGCGCGGAGTTGCCGTTGAAGAAGCCGCCGCCATTCGTGCCGAGCATCTTGATCGCTTCCTGCGTCGCGACGGGACCCATCGCGATGGTCTGCGACTTGACGGGCGTATCGACCATCACGGGGTTGCCCTTCGCGTCCTTCACTGCATTGCCTTGCGCGTCCGTTTTCGGCGCCTGATACGTGGTGGTTTGCAGCGTCGGCACTTCCTGATAGGACTCGAAGTTCTGGATCACGCCCTGGCTCATCAGCAGCGCCGCGATGATCGCCGACATCGGCAGCAGCACGTAAAGCGTCACGCGCGTCATGTCGACCCAGAAGTTGCCGATGGTCTGCGCGGTGTGACGCGCGAAGCCGCGCACCAGCGCGATCACGACGACGATGCCCGTCGCCGCCGACAGGAAGTTCTGCACGGTGAGGCCGAGCATCTGCGTCAGATAGCCGACCGTCTGCTCCGGCGAGTAATCCTGCCAGTTCGTGTTGGTGACGAAGCTGACGGCCGTGTTGAACGCGCCGTCGACGGTCATCGCGCCAAACTGCTGCGGGTTGCCGGGCAGCCAGCCCTGCACGCGCAGCAGCACGTACAGGAACACGAGGCCCAATACGTTGAACGCGATCGTGGCGATCGCGTACTGCTTCCAGCCCATTTCGTGCGCCGGATCGACGCCCGCGATGCGATACAGCAGACGCTCGAGCGGTCCGCCCAGTTTGACGACGCGCGACGTGCCGTCCATCACGTGCGTCAGATAGCGCGCGACGGGCACGGCCGCCGCAAGCAGCACGACGATGAAGATCGCCGGCTGCAGGACATTGTTGAAGTTCATTCAATGTCCTCCGCGCGCAGCAGCGCATAGACGAGGTAAACGAAGAGCAGCGCGGTCGCCGCCCCCGATAGCCAGAGGATCCAGATCATGAGCGCGCTCCCTGACCGCGGCTATAGCGTGTGAGCCGCTCGCATCCGGCGATCAAACCAAAGGTCAGCGCAGCAAAAAGCGCGATGCCCCCGACGTACAGCACATCCATTTCATGTTCTCCAAATGTTGGGCGATGGATGCACGCAACGTTATGCCGATCGGCGTAAAGGGCTGGTCAAAGGTTTGTTGATGGGTATAAAAATGGCGTAAACGAATATCGCGCGGCAGATCGCGGACGCGGGGGCCGACTCCGGTCAGAGGCGTCGATGTTGACAAAACATGACAGTCGGACGCGGGCCATTTGCGTACGATGCTTTGCTCCTCCAGCGATGCTCGTGAGCACAATGCGTCTTATGTGCGGCTGTGCCGGAATACGGCGAGCGCGGGCATTCCTCATGTGTTCGACGGACAACGCGTCTCGCCCACAACCCGGCAGACCTATAGACCTTGCTTATGAGCTACAACAGCCTTCATGTCCCTGGCGGACGGCGCTGATACTGACGACGGCACTTCGACACCGCTCGGTGATGCGCCGCCGTTTGAATACAGCGAAGACGCCGTAAGCGATGACGCGCAAGACATCGCGGCGCGCGGCGTGAGTGAAGAACGAGAGGCTAGATGCTTTGCGCAATATGAGCGCGACGTCGACGAATGCACGGCATATCGAAGCGCAATGGGCGGACAGCGTTTCATGGACGCCTGCTCGCAGCGCGCATTTATGAACTATCAGGAATGCAGAGGCTATTGATGGCGAATCACCCGGACAAGAAGTGCGTGGTAATCATGTGGTCGGATGAAAAACAGGCGCTCGTTTCCTACACGCTTGAGGTCGAACGAGTACTTGCGGTCACACAACGTCAATTCCCACTGGAACTGCCGGCGGCAGACTACAACAACGCTTTCGATGATGAATTCGCTCGCCGGTTCGGCGGCGCGACGCTCAATCTGCTCGCGCTGTCGAATCCCGGCCTGAAGCCATTCGTGAAGCTCACCCCGGCCGAAGAGTGAGGCCGCAAGAATATCCGCGCCCATAACCGACAAAGCTGCCCCTTATGAGGGCGGCTTTGTCGTGTCATCGCCCAGGTAACAGAAAAGGCCGCTTCACGCCGTGCGTGAAGCGGCCTTTCTTCGAGCGAGCCGCCCTTACGGCAGCAAAACCGTCGACCCCGTCGTCCTGCGCGCTTCCAGATCCGCGTGCGCCTTGCCCACATCGGCGAGGGCGTAGCGCTGATTGATGCTCGTCTTGACCTTGCCCGACGCGATCACGTCGAACAGCTCGCCCGCCATCGCGTCGTAGTCGCTGCGCTTGCCGATGTACGTAAAGAGCGTGGGCCGCGTGAAGAACAGCGAGCCGCGCCCGGCGAATTCCGACGAATCGATCGGCGGCAGCGGGCCCGACGCATTGCCGAAGCTCACGAACATGCCCAGCGGCGCAAGGCAATCGAGCGAAGCCGTAAACGTATCCTTGCCGATCGAGTCGTACACGACGGGCACGCCCGCGCCGTTCGTGATCTCGCGCACGCGCTTCGTGAAGTTCTCGCGTGTATAGACGATCGGATGATCGCAGCCGTGGGCCTTCGCGATGGCCGCCTTCTCGTCGGAACCGACCGTGCCGATCACCGTCGCACCCAGTGCCTTCGCCCACTGGCACACGAGCAGGCCGACGCCGCCCGCAGCGGCCTGGATCAGGATCGTGTCGCCTGCCTTCACCGGGTACGTGCGGCGCAACAGGTATTGCGCCGTCAGCCCTTGCAGCATCACCGACGCAGCCTCTTCATAACCGATTGCATCCGGCAGCTTCACGACCTGTGCGGCGGGCAGCACGCGCTCCTGCGCATACGCGCCCGGCGGCCGCGCGACATACGCGACGCGATCGCCCGCCTTCAGGTCCGTCACGCCCGCGCCGACGGCGACCACCTCGCCCGCCGCCTCCATGCCGAGCCCGCCCGGCAACGGCAACGGATACAGGCCCGTGCGGAAATACACGTCGATATAGTTGAGGCCGACCGCATGCTGCCTGATGCGGATTTCGCCGTTACCCGGCTCGCCCACCTCGACATCGACCCACTTCATCACTTCGGGGCCGCCCGTCTTGTCGAATCGAATTGCCTTGACCATCTTCTCTCCAGATTCGTTCGTGATGCCTGCCTTGAATGAACGCGGACGACGCCGTCAGACCTGCTGCGAAAAACGCAGTGTCAGATCAGCGAGGATCATTCGCGCGGTCGAGATGTTCGTCGCGCACGGCACGTTGTGGACGTCGCACGCGCGCACGAGCGCGTTGATGTCCGGTTCGTGCGGCTGCGGCGTCATCGGGTCGCGCAAAAAGATCACCACGTCGACCCGTCCTTCGGCGAGTTGCGCGCCGATCTGCAGATCGCCTCCATGCGGGCCGGACAGCATCCGCTCGACCTTAAGCCCATGCGCATCGGCGATGCGCGAGCCCGTCGTGCCCGTGGCGATCAGCTCGCAGCGAGCGAGCGTGTCGACGTATTCGCCCGCCAGCCTGACGATGTCGTCCTTCTTGTGATCGTGCGCGATCAGCGCGACGCGTGTTGTCATGCCATTGCTCCTCTTGCGTTGTCGTTATGGTCGGTGTCGTCGTTGTTGTCGTTGCGTTTGCGAAGGCACGCGCGGCCCGCTCAGAACGTGCCGGGATAAGCGCCGCCATCGAGCAGCCAGTTCTGCCCGGTGATATAGCCCGCGTGCACGCTGCACAGGAACGCGCACGCGCGGCCGAATTCGTCGGGCGTGCCGAAGCGGCGCGCGGGAATCGTCGCCATGCGCTGCTCGCGTGCTTCGTCGACGGAAATGTTCTGCGATTTCGCCGACGCCTCGAACGTCACGGCGATGCGGTCCGTGTCGAACAGCCCCGGCAGCAGGTTGTTGATCGTCACGCCGTGCGGCGCGACCTTGCGCGCGACACCCGCGACGAAGCCCGTCAAGCCCGAGCGCGCGCCGTTCGACAGGCCGAGCACGTCGATGGGCGCCTTCACCGACGAACTCGTGATGTTGACGACGCGGCCGAAGCCGCGCGAGATCATGCCGTCGATGGTCGCGCGGATCAGCTCGATCGGCGTGAGCATGTTCCCTTCGAGCGCGCGAATCCAGTCGTCGTGCGTGAAGTTGCGGAAGTCGCCGGGCGGCGGACCGCCCGCGTTGTTGACGAGGATGTCCGGCTGCGGACACGCGGCGAGCGCCGCCGCACGGCCTTCGGGCGTGGTGATGTCGCACGCCACGGCCTTCACGTCGACGCCCGCCTTCGCGCGGATATCGGCCGCCGTCGCTTCGAGCGTTTGCACCGTGCGCGCGACGATCGTCACGTTCACGCCCTCCGCCGCCAGCGCCTCGGCGCAGCCGCGTCCCAGTCCCTTGCTCGCTGCGCAAACCAGCGCGCTCTTTCCTGCGATTCCCAGATCCATGTGCTTTTTCCTTTTGTCATGCGCGCGATGCGTGCGGACGCGTCGCGCTCGCGGTCGGTCAACTGTCCCCCGATTCTAGAAGAATCGACGCGGCGCTGCCGGACGTCGCTTCCGTCCTGCTTCGATCGCTTTCCACAATCTCCAGTCTCTTTCCGCCACCCTTCCGGTAAACTCGCAGCCATGGCGCACGCGCACGCCGCCCCCGTCGCCCTCCGTCGCACGATACGGGGCCGCGAAATCGGGGCCGCGAAACGCCGCGCCGCTCCATCGACTGCACAGCCCATTTACCGCCGCGAGGCGCCACGTCATGACTCAGGACAGCCGTTTTCCCAATCTCTTCATCCTCGATCACCCGCTGATCCAGCACAAGCTGTCGCACATGCGCGACCGCGACACGTCCACACGGACGTTCCGCGAGCTGCTGCGCGAGATCACGCTGCTGATGGGCTATGAAATCACCCGCAACCTGCCGATGACGACCCGCCGCGTGAGCACGCCGCTCGTCGACATCGACGCGCCCGTGATCGCCGGCAAGAAGCTCGCGATCGTGCCCGTGCTGCGCGCGGGCGTCGGCATGTCGGACGGGCTGCTCGAACTGATTCCGTCGGCGCGCGTCGGCCATATCGGCGTGTATCGCGACGACGCTCACCGTCCCGTCGAGTATCTGGTGCGCCTGCCCGATCTCGAGGACCGCATCTTCATTCTGTGCGATCCGATGGTCGCGACGGGCTACTCGGCCGTGCACGCGATCGACGTGCTGAAGCGCCGCGGCGTCGCGGGCGAGAACATCTCGTTCCTCGCGCTCGTCGCCGCGCCAGAAGGCGTTCAGGTGTTCCAGAACGCGCATCCGGACGTGAAGCTGTACGTCGCGTCGCTCGATTCGCACCTGAACGAGCATGCGTACATCATTCCCGGTCTCGGCGACGCGGGCGACCGGCTGTTCGGCACAAAGAACTGACGAAAGCCACTGACAAAGCGGCTGACAACAGGCGCTGACACAGCGGCTGAGGAAATCTGCTGACAGCGCGCTAACAGACAGCGCCTACCGGGGCGGCACGGCAAGGACAGGCTCGTGCCGCCCCGCGCGAATCCGCTTCCCGCCCCTTCAGAGGCGGGCCCCCGGCATGATAAAATCGCACTCTGCCCATTGAACGGGCAGCTCACCCTGCTGGCATCGCTTTGCGGCATTCCTACCCCGGTTTGCGCCTTCACCGGCTACTGTACTGACGACGCCAACTGCGGCGCTTTGGCCGCTTCCGTCGATCCCGCGCGCTTTCACGGCGCCATTCCGGCGCGTTTCAGGGTGCGACCAGACTGACATCGAGGCGCGAGCGCGAATCTGCACCGCCGCCCGAAATCGCAACGACTAATGCACTATGCGTGCGCCCCGCTGGCGCGCGCGACGGAGAAACGTATGGCGGGTCATTCGAAATGGGCCAACATCAAGCATAAAAAAGCAGCGGCCGATGCCAAGAAAGGCAAGATCTGGACGCGGCTCATCAAGGAAATCCAGGTCGCGGCGCGCATGGGCGGAGGCGACATCGACTCGAACCCGCGTCTGCGGCTCGCCGTCGACAAGGCATACGACGCCAACATGCCGAAGGACAACGTCAACCGCGCGATCCAGCGCGGAGTGGGCGGCGTCGACGGCGCGAGCTACGAGGAAATCCGCTACGAAGGCTACGGCATCGGCGGCGCGGCCATCATCGTCGACACGATGACGGACAACCGCACCCGCACCGTCGCGGAAGTGCGCCACGCGTTCTCGAAGTTCGGCGGCAACATGGGCACGGACGGCTCGGTGTCGTTCATGTTCGATCACGTCGGCCAGTTCCTGTTCGCACCCGGCACGCCCGAAGACAAGCTGATGGAAGCCGCGCTCGAAGCGGGCGCCGACGACGTCGTCACGAACGACGACGGCAGCATCGAAGTGATCTGCCCGCCGAACGATTTCCCGAAGGTCAAGACCGCGCTCGAAGCCGCCGGCTTCAAGGCGGAACTCGCGGAAGTGACGATGAAGCCACAGACGGAAGTCGAGTTCACAGGCGACGACGCCATCAAGATGCAGAAGCTGCTCGACGCGCTGGAAAATCTGGACGACGTGCAGGAGGTCTATACAAACGCGGCAATCGCCGACGAGTGAGGCCGACGGTGAGCGCGCCGCCCCTGTCCGGGCCGTTGCGGCGCTCCCCACTCCACTTGCGGCGCACTTGCATGGCGCGAGGCGCGCACCGCCCGCACGGCATCCAGGCGATTTCCGCCACATTGCCCCGCTCCGTTGCCTGCATCACAGGTGTGGCATTCGCGTTGTGCGAAGGTAGAGGCAGATATCCACGGCTCGCGCCGCTGCGCAGGCCGCTCACGGTTTTTAGTATTCGGGGAATCACATGAAGTTACTCGTCGTCGGTTCCGGCGGTCGCGAACATGCGCTCGCATGGAAGCTCGCGCAGTCGCCGCGCATCCAGCTCGTCTACGTCGCGCCCGGCAACGGCGGCACCGCGCAGGACGACCGTCTGCGCAACGTCGGCATCACCGACCCGAACGCGCTCGCCGACTTCGTCGAGCAGGAGCAGATTGCGTTCACGCTCGTCGGTCCGGAGCAGCCGCTCGCGGCAGGCATCGTCAACATCTTCCGCGCGCGCGGCCTGAAAATCTTCGGCCCGACGCGCGAGGCCGCGCAGCTCGAAAGCTCGAAGGACTTCGCGAAGGCGTTCATGAAGCGCCATGCGATTCCGACGGCCGAATACGAAACCTTCTCGGACGTCGCGGCCGCGCACGCATACATCGACGCCAAGGGCGCGCCCATCGTCATCAAGGCCGACGGCCTCGCGGCCGGCAAGGGCGTGGTCGTCGCGCAGACGCTGGAAGAAGCGCACGCCGCCGTCGACATGATGCTCTCGGACAACAAGCTCGGCGATGCGGGCGCGCGCGTGGTGATCGAAGAGTTCCTCGCCGGCGAGGAAGCGAGCTTCATCGTGATGGTCGACGGCAAGCACGTGCTGCCGCTCGCGTCGAGCCAGGATCACAAGCGCCTGCTCGACGGCGATCAGGGCCCGAACACGGGCGGCATGGGCGCGTACTCGCCCGCCCCCATCGTCACGCCGCAAATGCACGCGCGCGTGATGCGTGAAATCATCCTGCCGACCGTGCGCGGCATGGAGCAGGAAGGCATCCGCTTCACGGGCTTCCTGTACGCCGGCCTGATGATCGACGCGCAAGGCAACCCGAAGACGCTCGAATTCAACTGCCGGATGGGCGACCCGGAAACGCAGCCGATCATGGCGCGCCTGAAGGGCGACTTCTCGAAGGTCGTCGAAGCCGCGATCGCGGGCACGCTCGATACGGTGGAGCTCGAATGGGATCGCCGCACGGCGCTGGGCGTCGTGCTGGCCGCGCACCACTATCCGGACGCGCCGCGCAAGGGCGATTTCATCAGCGGCATTCCGCCGGAAACCGCCGACGCCATCACGTTCCACGCCGGTACGACGCTCGCGGACGGCAAGCTGACGACGTCGGGCGGGCGTGTGCTGTGCGTCGTGGGTCTGGCGGATTCGGTGCGCAGCGCGCAGTCGGTCGCGTACGAAGCGATCAACCACATCTCGTTCGACGGCATGCAATATCGCCGCGACATCGGTTATCGCGCGGCCAGCCGCAAGCACAGCTGAGCCTGCCTGTCCTGGCGAGCACGCGCTTCACCGGCGCTGCAAGCTCGCCCGTGCACGGCCCTGCGGGGCCGTTCGATCCTGATCGGGTTCGGGCCGCTTCTGGCCCTTTCCGGATCGTCCGGCCGCACCGGCGCTACACTTGAAACTTGCAGCGGCATCTGTAATCGACAACAGGCTGTGCTCCGCCTGCCCGGTTCGGCGACAACCTGGGCGCCCGCCGCTGACGGCCCGATGTAGGCCCAATGAAGTCCTAGTGCAGTTCCATTGAATTTCGACCGCGCCAGCGTTTAGACGCGCCGCGCCCCAGCCATATGACCGATTCGATTCACGACGCCAACGCCGTCCGGGCCTGGATGCAAGGTTTGCAGACTAAGATCGCCGACGCGCTCGGCGCGTTCGACGGCAGGCCGCTCGCCACCGACAGCTGGCAGCGCGCGCCCGGCGACAAGCTGCGCGGCGGCGGCTGCACGCGCATCCTCGAAGGCGGCCAGTTTTTCGAGCGTGCAGGCATCGGCTTTTCGGACGTGCAAGGCGACGCGCTGCCGGGCTCGGCCAGCGCGCTGCGTCCGCAGCTGACGGGACGCGGCTTCGAAGCAATGGGCGTGTCAATGGTGCTGCATCCGCGCAACCCGTACTGCCCGACGGTGCACATGAACGTGCGGCTGCTGGTTGCGACCAAGGCGGGCGAAGCGCCCGTGTTCTGGTTCGGCGGCGGCATGGACCTCACGCCCTACTACGGCTTCGAAGAAGACGCACGGCATTTTCACCGCGTGTGCCGCGACGCGCTGCAACCGTACGGCGACGACCTGTACCCGCGCTTCAAGCGCTGGTGCGACGACTACTTCTTCCTGAAGCATCGCAACGAGCCGCGCGGCATCGGCGGGATTTTCTTCGACGACTACGCGGAGCCCGACTTCGAGCAGTCGTTTGCGATGGTCAAGAGCGTCGGCGACGCGTTTCTGAACGCGTACATGCCCATCATCGAGAAACGCCGCGACATCGCATACGGCGAAGCTGAGCGCGATTTCCAGGCGTACCGGCGTGGCCGCTACGTCGAATTCAACCTCGTGTTCGACCGTGGCACCCTGTTCGGCCTGCAAAGCGGCGGCCGCACCGAGTCGATCCTGATGTCGATGCCGCCCGTCGTGAACTGGCGCTACAACTGGCAGCCCGAGCCGGGCACGCCGGAAGCGCGCCTGTATAGCGATTTTCTCGTGGCGCGCGAGTGGGTCTGACGCGCGCCGCCGCCCCGCTACCCGTACGTCACCCGCTCCAACCGACAGGCAAAGGAACCGCAACTGAATCCGACCGCTCAACACGCCGCCTCGCGAGGGGCGCTGCGCCGCCGCATCGGGATACTCGGCGGCACGTTCGATCCGATCCACGACGGCCATCTCGCGCTCGCGCGACGTTTCGCCGACGCGCTGAAGCTGACCGAACTCGTGCTGATGCCGGCTGGGCAGCCCTGGCAGAAAGCGGACGTGTCGGCGGCCGAACATCGGCTCGCGATGACGCGCGCCGCCGCTTCGTCGCTGAAGCTGCCGGGCGTGAGCGTCAGCGTCGCGACGGATGAAATCCGGCACGAAGGCCCCACGTATACGGTCGATACGCTGCAGCGCTGGCGGGAACGCGAAGGCGCCGATGCGTCGATTGCGCTGCTGATCGGCGCGGATCAACTGGTGCGGCTCGATACGTGGCACGACTGGCAGCGCCTGTTCGACTATGCGCATATCGCCGCCGCGACGCGCCCCGGCTTCGACGTGACGGCCGTACCGCCCGCCGTCGCCGCGACGATCGCGCAGCGCGCCGCCAGCGCGGGCGTTCTGCAGGCGACGCCGTCCGGTCATCTGCTGATCGACACGTCGCTGGCCTTCGATGTGTCGGCGACCGACATCCGCGCGCACCTGCGAGCATCGCTCGAAAACCACGCGGACGGCGCCGCAGGCGCCACGAACGGCACTGCCCTGTCCGCGCAGAGTCATGTCCCCGCCGCAGTGTGGGACTATATTGTTCAACATCATCTGTACCACCGGTAAACCATGGATATACGCAAGCTGCAACGCGCGATCGTCGACGGACTCGAAGACGTGAAGGCGCAAGACATTCGGGTGTTCAACACCAGCCACCTGACCGAACTGTTCGACCGCGTGATCGTCGCAAGCGGCACGTCGAACCGGCAGACCAAGGCCCTCGCCTCCAGCGTGCGCGAGAAAGTGAAGGAAGCGGGCGGCGACATCGTCAGCACGGAAGGCGAAGACATCGGCGAATGGGTGCTGGTCGATTGCGGCGATGCCGTCGTGCACATCCTGCAACCGGCGCTGCGCCAGTACTACAACCTCGAAGAGATCTGGGGCGACAAGCCAGTGCGCGTGAAGCTGTCCGCGCCGAATCCGTTCGGCGGTGCCCGTCCATCGGAACCGATCGACGATGAAGACGAAGAAGAAGCACCCGTCGCGCGCCCCGCACGCAAAGCACCCGCACGCCGCCGCTCGTGAGCGCGGCGCTGGCGCAGTTCGAGCCGTGGACCACGCTCCCGGCTGCGCGCCCATCTGATCCGGCGCAATCCCGACGATGAAACTGCATATCCTCGCTGTCGGCCACAAGATGCCCGACTGGATCGCGACGGGCTTCGACGAGTACGCGAAGCGCATGCCGCCCGAGCTGCGCATCGAACTGCGTGAGATCAAGCCCGAGCAACGCTCGTCGGGACGCTCCGCCGAGAGCGTGATGGCTGCCGAGCGGCAGAAGATCGAAGCCGCGCTGCCGAAGAACGCGCGCATCGTTGCGCTCGACGAACGCGGCAAGGACTGGACCACGATGCAGCTCGCGAACGCGCTGCCCGCATGGCAGCAGGACGGACGCGACGTCGCGTTTCTGATCGGCGGTGCCGACGGGCTCGACCCGGAACTGAAGGCGCGCGCCGACATGATGCTGCGCGTGTCGAGCCTCACGCTGCCGCACGCGATGGTCCGCGTGCTGCTTGCCGAACAGTTGTATCGCGCGTGGACCATCACGCAGAATCATCCGTATCATCGGGCCTGAACCTCGGGTCTGAACATGCTGGCCATCTTCCGGCCGCGCATCGTCGGGCGCAACCTGGCCGAACGGCCAGGTGCGCGGCGCCGATCTCGTCTGTTACGCTCACCACCTGTCGTCCGCTTTGCATTGCCGTAGCCGCACCCTTCTCTTTCCGTTGAATACCGATCCATGTCCACTCCGTCCGCCGCTGCCTGGCCGTTCGTTTATCTCGCGTCGCAAAGCCCGCGCCGTCAGGAATTGCTGACCCAACTCGGCGTGCGCTTCGAACTGCTGCTGCCGCGCCCCGATGAAGATGCCGAAGCGCTCGAAGCCGAACTGCCCGGCGAGCGCGCGCACGACTACGTGATGCGCGTGTGCATCGCGAAGGCGCAGGCTGCGCGCGCGCGGCTGATGGCGGGAGGCCATGCGAATGCGCCCGTTCTCGTTGCCGATACAACCGTCACGATCGACGATGCGATTCTCGGCAAGCCCGTCGATGCCGACGACGCCGTCGCGATGCTCACGCGTCTCGCCGGCCGCGATCATGAGGTGCTGACATCCGTTGCCGTCGTCGATGCACTGGGAGAATTGCTGACGCCCGCGCTGTCGGTATCGCGCGTGCGATTTGCTGCGGTGCAAAGCGATGCGCTGCGGCGCTATGCGGCCAGCGGCGAGCCGCTTGGCAAGGCAGGCGCGTATGGCATTCAGGGACGCGCGGCGGAGTTTATCGAGCATATCGACGGGTCCTATTCAGGTATCATGGGTTTGCCATTGTTTGAAACCGCTGCCCTTCTGCGCGCGGCCCGCATCGACTTCTAACAACACCATGAACGAAGAAATCCTGATTAACGTCACGCCACAGGAGACGCGCGTCGCGTTAGTCCAGCAGGGCGCAGTGCAGGAGCTTCATGTCGAACGCACGCTGTCGCGCGGGCGGGTCGGCAATGTCTATCTCGGCAAGGTCGTGCGCGTGCTGCCGGGCATGCAATCGGCGTTCATCGATATCGGTCTGGAACGTGCCGCCTTCCTGCATGTCGCCGATATCTGGCATCCGCGGCTCGCGGGCGAAACGCAGCAACCGGCGCCGCATCAGCCCATCGAGAAGATCGTCTTCGAAGGGCAGACGCTGATGGTCCAGGTCGTCAAGGACCCGATCGGCACGAAGGGCGCGCGGCTTTCCACGCAGGTCAGCATCGCGGGGCGCACGCTCGTCTACCTGCCGCAGGAGCCGCATATCGGCATCTCGCAGAAGATCGAGAGCGAGGCCGAACGCGAGGCAGTGCGCGCACGGCTGACGTCGGTGCTGCCCGTCGACGAGAAAGGCGGCTACATCGTGCGCACCATCGCCGAAGACGCGACGAGCGAAGAACTGGCCGCCGATGTCGCGTATCTGCGCAAGACGTGGGCGACGATACTCTCGCAGGCGCAGCGCATGCCGGCCACGAGTCTGCTCTATCAGGACCTGAATCTCGCGCAGCGCGTGCTGCGCGACTTCGTCAACGACGAAACCACGCGCATTCAGGTGGACTCGCGCGAGACGTATCAGATGCTCGCGGAGTTCGCGGCGGAGTTCACACCGGCCGTGTCGTCGAAGCTGCATCACTACACCGGCGAGCGCCCGCTTTTCGATCTCTACAACATCGAAACCGAAATCCAGCGCGCGCTGTCACGGCGTGTCGATCTGAAGTCGGGCGGCTATCTCGTGATCGACCAGACGGAAGCGATGACGACCATCGACGTCAACACGGGCGGCTACGTCGGCGCGCGCAATTTCGACGACACCATCTTCAAGACCAATCTCGAAGCGGCGCATACGATCGCGCGTCAACTGCGGCTGCGCAACCTGGGCGGCGTGATCATCATCGACTTCATCGATATGGAAAACGCCGAGCATCGCGACCAGGTGCTCAACGAACTGAAGAAGGCGCTCGCGCGCGACCGCACGCGCGTAACGGTCAACGGTTTTTCGCAGCTCGGGCTCGTCGAGATGACGAGAAAGCGCACGCGCGAATCGCTCGCGCACGTGCTGTGCGAGCCGTGTCCTGTCTGCCAGGGCAAAGGCCAGGTGAAAACGGCGCGCACCGTCTGTTACGACGTGCTGCGCGAAATCTTGCGCGAGTCGCGCCAGTTCAATCCGCGCGAGTTTCGCGTGGTCGCGTCGCAGCAGGTCATCGATCTGTTCCTCGAGGAAGAATCCCAGCATCTGGCGATGCTGATCGATTTCATCGGCAAGCCGGTGTCGTTGCAGGTCGAGTCGAATTTGAGCCAGGAGCAGTACGACATCGTGCTGATGTAACCGCATCGCCCTTCCCTTCTCGCCCGCCCGTGGCACAGCAATTGCTTTCACGCACTACACACTACGCGCGGGAGGCGACATGCACACAGAACAATTCGAGTACACCGACGACCCGGAACCCTTGCCAGAAGCCTGCTACGACAGGCTTTGCGGGACATCGCCCGGCAACACCCCGACGCTGCCGAAACGCTCGGCGGCCGGCATTTTCGCGTTCGGCGTCGCGTGGCTGTTCGGCCTCGAAGCGCTCTTTTCGGACGATGAAAACCGTTGCGCCGATGCGCGCCGCATCGACCGGCGATACTGAATTTCAATCGATTCCGTGTAGGCGTTACAAAGATTGATCGCGGACGGCGTCGAGGAAAGCGTGAACAGGGCATCGGCCGCCCTGTTCTAACAAATCAACTAGACTTCCCGTATGCAGTTGCAATAGACGGAGGCTGCCATGGCTGAATCAATGGTAAGCATCGTGGTCGGCATCGTCGTGCTGGCCGTCATCGCGACGCTGCTATCGCATCAGTGGCGGCGCGATCACCCTCTTCGCGACAGGATGTTGGGCCGCTTCGACGGGCATCGCTGGTGGGAACGGATGCGGCATCGGCACTGATCCCGCTGCCGCTGAACATCGATCCGCGCCATTTGCGCTGAACCATTCGACATCACCGCGCCGCGCACCGCGGCGCATGACACGCGGCGCAGCGTCAGTCTCGCCCGTTACCCACAGGCCAATCGACGCGCCCGCCTGCACGGAGGCAATCATGTCCGACGACGCCGTAACCCTGCGTTGGCAGACGGTCGAATACGAAGGCTTTGAGATTCACGTCGCGCCGTCCCCAAAGGACGGCAGCGAACGCTATACGTACATCGGCTACGTGTGCCATCCCGGCGCGGACCCGAAACTACCCGGCCACACGATGCCGTTTCACGCGGATGGCGAGGAGTCGTTCAAGACGCTCGACGATGCGACGTATGAAGCCGTGCACGTCGGCAAGAGCATCGTCGATGGGACGCATCCGGATCTGTCGGTGTTGTCGCTGGTGACAAGCGGCGTGTAGAGCGCGTAAGCCAGCCAGGCGCGCGTCACCCGAGCACGATGACTGCGTGCTCCGCATACGCGCATGTGCCTATGCGCTCAAAGCGATGCGATCGCAGCGTCAACTGATCATCGCGTCGACTTTCACTTCATTCCGCGAAGCCGCCGCACGAGTTGCAGCATGCGTCGGCTTGCGTTTTCCGGCGCGAACGACGCCACTTTCCTGTTGGCGTTTTCGATCTGCACCCGGCGCGCGGCACTGTCCGTCAGCAGGCGTTCGATCGCCGCCGCCATCGCGCCGACATCGCCTGGCGGCACGAGCACGCCCGCGTTGCCGCCGTCGAGAAGATCGCGCGGACCCGTCGGACAATCGGCGGAAATGACGGGCGTGCCGATCGCCATCGCTTCGCCCAGCACCATCGGGCACCCCTCGTAGCGGCTGCTCAGGACCAGCATCTCCGCGCGTCGTATGTACGGGAACGGATTCGCGCGAAACCCAAGGAACTGCACGCGAGCGCCGATGCCCAGCTCCGCCGCGAGATGCTCCAGCTTCGCGCGGTCGCGGCCTTCGCCGATCAGCACCAGATCGATCGGCGTCGCAGCGCGTCGGCAGACTTCGGCGAACGCGCGTAGCAGCGTCGCGTTATCCTTTTGCCCTTCGTCGAGCCTTGCCACCGACACGATGTACGGGTTCGCCGGATAGTCGACGCTCGCCGTCGCGTCGCGCCGGATTCGCGCGATGTCGATCACGTTGGGCAACTCGACGAGGTTCAACCGGTCGCTGCCAAAAAGCGACTCGGCTTCACGCGCCATGGCCGGCGTGATCATGGCGACGGCGGCATAGCGCCGGTACTGGTTCATCCGTCGCGCGAGAAAGCGCGCGCCGCGGTTGCCGATGCGAGTCGCGAGACTGAAGTGGCTCACGCCGACCACGGGCACGTCGCAGCGGCCGGCCAGATGGCGCAGCGAAAAATCGTAGTCGCAGACGATGTCGAAGCTTCGCGCGATACGCGTGAAGCGGCGTGCGGCCAGCGGCCTGACGACGCCATACGTCAGCAGCTTGTGATAGAGCTTCTTCGCGCCCTTCAGCTTGCGCTTGCGCGCGATCAGATGCGTGCCGTGCATCCAGCCCGGCTCCGCCAGCACGTAGACGGGGACATCGGCGGGAATCGAATGGGCCTGCCAGAACGCGAGATCGTCGGTCGGATACGCAACCGAGACAGCCGGCGCGAAATGCCTTCTGTCCAACGCGTTGAGCCACGCGAGCAGCGACGTTTCCGTACCGCCTTTGCCGAAGTCGTTGATGTGGAACAGGATGCGCAACGGCGCGCCGTCGCCTTCCGGCGCTTGCGCGTGGAGGGCTGCAACGGGTTTGCGGGATTCGCGGTGGAGCGTCATGACATCACCTTGCGCGTCTCGCGGCTGTGCTCGCCGATTCCCAGCAGCAGACCCGAGAACGACCAGAAAGCGAGAATCGTTGTTTGCCACATGAAGTCGTCCGTCATGTTCTTCGCGAGCATGCCTACGACGAGCGCAATACCCGCAGCGCTGACGAGGGGCTCGACATGGCGCAGGCGCCAGAAGCGCGCGATGAGCGCGAGCAGCAGCACGGACTGCAGCGCGACGCCGATGAACCCCGTCTGTAGCCACGTGTTGATAAACAGATTGTGCGCATGCGTCGGCGCCATGGGCTCGAGCGTGAGCAGGCTCGCGGGCATCTGGTTCCGATAGGCGATGCCAGGAAGCGGCTTGCCGAATCCGATGCCCGTCCACGTGTGCTCCGCGCCCACGCGCTCGTAGAACGCCCACAGCTTGGGACGCGTGTCGTTCGACACCGTGTCGCCGATGCCCACCAGCGCGGGCGGCAGGTAGATCTGATGTCCGCCGATGTTGAAATCGCCCTGCGCCGGGCGCGGCGCCGCGGCGCCGTAGCGCAGGCGCGCGCTGAGTTCGAGGCTTCCGAGCGCCGCGGCGGCCACGAGAACGAACACCACGCCCGTGATCAACATCCGCTTGCGGTAGAACGGATACAGCGCGATCAGCAGCGTGATCGCCGCAGCGGGCCAGAAGAAACGGTTGAGCGTGGCGAGCCCGACGAACAGGCAGAGGATGAGTCCCGTCAAGCCGACTGCCCGCCAGCGCGCGCGCAGCATCACGCCGGAGAAGAGCGGCATCGCGAAGACGGCCAGCGTGCTCGTATGGCCGACGCGGTTGTAGAAGTGGAGCAGGAACGTATCGGCCGTGGGCGGCTGCAGATGCCCCCAGTGGACGATGCTCGTGAGCGCCAGCAACGCGCAGGCAATCCACGTGACGACGACGAAGTACGTCGGTCGCTGCGTGCGGCTGCCGACGACCCAGAAGCCGAGAAAGGCGACGAACGGATAGAGAATCTCGTCGAACCACTGATGCAGGCTGACGGGCTGCGCGCGCGACCACACGACGGCAGCCAGCGCCCACGCCGCCCACGCGCAGATCGGCAGGACGAGCGGCCAGCGGCGCAGCGCCGTCGCATCCGATGCGCACGCGGCGCACAGCGTGCCGATGGCCAGCAGCGCGAGACCGTTATAGACGATCGCGGTCATGTGTCCGAACATGACCGCAAACAGGATGATCGGGCAGGCAACCCAAAGCACGCGCTCTCCGCGCGCCGCCAAGTTTTTCATGAGACTCCCAGTGCATCGCTCAACGCCCGGCAGACGGAATCGACCGTCAGGCGACCCATGCACGCAGCGTGATCGCCGCGCCAGTCCACGCAAGTCTCGGCGTTGCGGTCGCAACGGCGGACCCACGGCACCTCGCGGCGAAAAATAAACGGCTCGTTACGGCATGGCATATCGGCGATCGTGACGGGCACGAACCGCACGTCGCTCCAGTATTGACCGGCGCCGTGAATCAGCGCATTGCCGGGACCGAAGAGCGCAATCGTCGGCACGCCGACGAGGCGCCCCAGATGCGCAACGCCCGTATCGGGACACACCACCGCACGCGCGCCGGCAAACAGATGCCACAGTTCGCCGAGCCCGAGCCGCCCCGCCAGATTCGGGTGCTCGGGATCGGGATCGATGCGGCGAATCAGATCGGTTTCGCCGGGGCCGCCGCTCCATACGGGCATGTATCCGAGGCCGGCAACGTAATCCGCGACTTCGCGCCAGCGCGCGTCCGGCCAGCGCTTGACGGCCGTGCTCGCGCCCGGATGCAGCACGACGTACGGCCGTTGCGTGAGCCGTTCGTCCAACGAGGCTGAAGCGGCGGGCGCCGGCCAATCCTGCGTCCGGTAGTGACGCGGCGGCCCGCCGTCCACCAGTTCCGTCGCGAGATCGGCCCAGGCGGCCGGCTTCGACGGATACGGAATGTGTTCGTCGACGGGCCAGTTCTTCCATGCGGGCACATCGGCTGCATGCGCAACGATCCAGCGGCAGCCCGCGCCTAGCGCAAGCCAGCTGTGCCGGTTGTCGCCGGCGACGATGCCCAGATCATATGGGCCCGAGCGCAACACACCCTGCACCGTCGACAGATCGCGCGGATCGAACGGCAACGCCGTGACGTCGAACGGCCGCGCGGCATACAGCGGCACGATCGGCTTCGGGCACGCGAGCACGATGTCAGCGTGCGGATACTGCGCGCGCAGCTTCGCCAGCAACGGCGTGAGCAGCAGCGTGTCGCCGAGCAGCAGATGGTGGGCAATCAGGATGCGCGCGGGTGCGGCGGGCCTGCGGCGCAATGGCTTGAGCGCGAGCCGCGGAACGGCGCGCGCAAAAATTCGGATACGTCCGGACAGTCGACTCATTGGGTGATCGCCGCGTTGGCCCTCTCCAGCGATTCCCGTCTGCCGCTCACCCTGGTGGCAGCAGGCCGCTCTTTTCTCATACAAAACATTTCCGACGGTGTCATTTCTGATGCCCGCTGATACGTGAGCGCAACTCTTATCGCAAAAAAAGCGCGCAATGACTTCCGTTGCCCGTCATCCGCAATACGCGATCGTTCGACGAATAATCTGCATCAGAAGCGCCTGATTTTACCATGTGGCCCCCCAATGCCAGTCCCGCAAACGGCTAACGGGCGCGGCTCACGCGCTGCGCCAGCTTCAAAAGCGTCGCGACGTGGGCCGCCACGCTCGTGTCGTAGAGCACGGAGCCAGCGGGTACGCGCGGCCCGCCAGTGGCATGCGCTTGCGACGACGACGTCGTCACTGCGCGCTCGATCGCCACCCGCAACGCGGCCACGTCGCCGTGTGCGAAAACGAACTTCGCCTGCCCGGCAATCGCCGAACAGCAGCCGATCGTCGATGGAAAGATGACGGGCGTGCCGCACATCACCGACTCGACGCCGACCAGACCGAAAGGCTCGTATCCGGATGCGAGGATCGTGAAGTCCGCGGCCCGGTAGCAGTCTTCGATTTCACGTACGTAGCCGATATGCCGGATGCGCTCTGCCGGCCTGTCCAGCGGCCGGCCCGCGACGGCAACGACCACGCGCGGATCGATCTCGCGCAGCGCGGCTTCGATCAGCGGCAAGCCCTTGCGCTGATGGCTGCTCGACGGAAACAGCAGCACGATTTCGTCGTCGGCAAAGCCGTAACGCTTGCGCAGCGCCGCGCGTGTCGTGGCGTCGACGGGCGTGAAGCGCGTTGCGTCGACGGGCGGATAGATCACTTCGATCTTCGCTTCGTCGACGCCGTACAGTTCGATCAGCTCGTCGCGCATCAGGTCGGAATGCGCGACGATCACCGCCGAGCGTTCGTACTGGCGCTTTTCGAGTTCGATCTGCCGGCGATCGGAACGCTTCGTCGCGCGGCGCGTCGCTCGCAGAAAGCCAATGTGCGTGCCGCCGCAAATCGCGATATCCGATGAATCGACTCGGTTGCAGCCGATCAGCACGTCGACGCGCGCGGCGCGGCGCGCCCTGCGCAGACGGGCCGAAAACCATGCATCGCGCCATTTGCCCGGCAGGAGCGAAACAGGAATTCGATGGCGCTCGACGAGCCCGCTTTCCGGCACCGTCATGTCGAAGCGCCGTGCGAAGAACGCAGGCTCGATGCCGATGCCGGCGAATCCGCGCACGAGGTCCATCGCGTAGCGCTCGAGGCCGCCGCTGTACTTGAGCGCGTTGGCGGAGATTCCGATTTTTAGCATTGAAGGGGATTTGCCGGAGCGTCGATCGAACGGACATGAGCGCCGCGCGTGCGGTGCGAAGGGGGCACGTCGGCGGCAGCGGGCGCGGGCGGGACGGTCCGCGCCGCGCGATCAGCGATGCGCGCGCGCATCCGCTCACGCCGCATGCTGCTGAAACTGGATCCGATGCAGATGCGCGTACAGCCCGTTTTGCGCGAGCAGTTCGCGATGGCTGCCGCGCTCGACGATGCGCCCCGCGTCGAGCACGAGAATGCGGTCCGCGCGTTCGATGGTCGACAGGCGGTGCGCGATCACGAGCGTCGTGCGGCCCTTCATCAGCGTTTCGAGCGCGGCCTGCACATGGCGCTCGGATTCCGAATCGAGCGCCGACGTCGCCTCGTCGAGAATCAGGATGGGCGCGTCCTTGTAGACGGCGCGCGCGATCGCAAGCCGCTGCCGCTGGCCGCCCGACAGCATCATGCCGTTGTCGCCGATCAGCGTGTCGATGCCGTTCGGCATCGCGGCCACCGTGTCCCACAGATTGGCCGCGTGCAACGCCGCTTTCACGCGCTCGGCGTCGGCCGTCTGGCCATACGCGACGTTGTTCGCGATCGTGTCGTTGAAGAGCACGACGTCCTGGCTCACCATCGCGATCTGGCTGCGCAGTTCGTGAAGGCCGTACTCGGGCAGCGCGACGCCGTCGACGAGAATCGCGCCGCCGCTCGGATCGAAGAAGCGCGGCAGCAGGTTCACGAGCGTCGTCTTGCCGCTGCCCGACGGGCCCGCCAGCGCGACCATCTCGCCCGGCGCGACCTTGAACGACACGCTGTCGAGCGTCTGCCGTTGCATCGGGCCGCTCGCGCCATACATGAACGACACGTCGCGGAATTCGACCTCGCCGTTCGAGCGCTCCAGCTTGCGCCCGCCGCCCTCCGGCTCCGACGGCTCGTCGATCAACCCGAAGATCAGTTCTGCCGCCGTCATGCCGCGTTGCAGCGGCTGGTTCACGTCCATCAGGTGCTTGAGGGGCGAAATGATCAGCAGCATCGACGTGACGAACGCGACGAAGCCGCCGACCGTCGTCTGATCGTGCGACGACTGCACGACGGCAATCGTGATCACGACAGCGAGCGCGATCGACGCGAGGAACTGCGTGAGCGGCTGCGCGAGACCGCCCGACACCGTCATGCGCATCGAGTAGCCGCGCAGGCGCTTGCTCATCTGCGTGAAGCGGTCGATTTCGTACTGCTCGCCGTTGTGGACCTTGACGACCTTGTAGCCGCCCACCGTCTCCTCGACGATGTACGACAGCTCGTTCGTGAGGGTCTGATGCTCTCGGTTGAGGCGCCGCAGCCGCCGGTTGATCTTGCCCACGAGCCAGCCGATGCCCGGCAGCAGCACGGCGACGATCAGCGTCAGGCGCCAGTTCAGATAGAACAGATAGCCGAGGAGGAACACGACCGTCAGCGAATCGCGCACGAGCGTGACCATCACGCCCGTCAGCACGTTCAGGATCTGGTTGACTTCGAAGACGATCGCGTTGATCACCGTGCTTGCCGTCTCGCGCTGGAAGAACGCGACGCTGCCGTGGATCATCCGGTTGAACATCGTGAGCCGCAGATCGAGCAGAATCCGGTTCGACACATACGACAGCAGATAGCCCGACGCGTACTGCGCGACCCCGCGCACGAGCGCGAGGCCGATCACGGCGAGCGGCACGTACCATTTCGCGCTGTCGCTGCTGTGCGTGCCGAAGCCATGGTCGAGCAGCGGCTTGAGCAGCGCGGGAATGCCGGCCTCGGTGGCGGCAACGGCGCCCATCGTCGCGATGGCGGCGATGACAGTCCAGATGAGCGGCTTCACATACGGCCACAGACGGCGCAGCACGACGACTGTCGACGACACTTCACCCGAGCCGATGGGCTTGCTTAACGTTGGCTTGGCGCTCAAGAGATCCTCTGGAAATGCGGACGCGCTTCGCGGCGTCCCGCAGCGTCCATCAACCGCCCCTCGGGCGGATTTGCAAATGCGACATTGTAAACCGTCCGGGTTGCTATCCCGGGGTCGGCCAAATGACCGGTAAAAGCCCGCATTGGCGGATTGGCCAGGCAAGCGGGTTTCGCGCCTCGTCTTGCTTGCGGCGGGTCTTTTCGGGCACACGGGCTGTGGCGTGCGCCGTGCTGTGTATACTTGCGCAACTTTCGCTGGGCCCCGGCGGCGCTTCAGCAGCAGACCGCGTGCGCCGTGCGCCCTCCCTCCCGCTTTCGACTCGCATGACACAACCCACGCTCGGCGTCGCCATCATCACGAAGAATGCCGCGCGCAGGCTCGACGAATGCCTGCGGGCCGTCGCGTTCGCCGACGAGATCGTCGTCGTCGACAGCGGCAGCACCGACGGCACCGTCGAGATCGCCCGCGCGCATCGCGCCCGCGTGCTCACGCACGCCGACTGGCCGGGTTTCGGCCCGCAGAAGAACCGCGCGTTGGACGCGCTCGACACGACGTGGGTCCTGTCGATCGACGCCGACGAAATCGTGACGCCCGAACTGGCCGTCTCGATCGCGAGCGCGCTCGCCGCGCCCGCCGCGGATGTCTACGCGATCGACCGGCTGTCGGCGTTTTGCGGCCACTGGGTGCGCCACAGCGGCTGGTATCCGGACTGGATTCCGCGCCTCTTCAAACGCGGCGCCGCGCGCTTTTCCGACGATCTCGTGCACGAGCGGCTCGTGTTCGACACGCCCGCCAAGCGCCTCGAAGGCAAGCTGCTGCATCACTCGTACGAGGACCTTGAGACGGTGTTGCGCAAGCTCGACGCGTATTCGACGCTGGGCGCGCAGCAGCGTCACGCGGCTGGCCAGCGCGGCAGCTTCGGCAAGGCCGTCGCAAGAGGCGCGTGGGCGTTCGTGCGGACGTACCTGCTGCGGCGCGGGTTTCTCGATGGACGCGCGGGCTTCATGATCGCGATGTTCAATGCGGAAACCGTGTACTACCGGTTCGTGAAGCTCGCGCAGTTGGGGCGCAAGGACGCGTCGGGCCGGTGAACGAAGCCGAGGCCCGCCCACGCGAGCCGGCCTCTCTCGTTCGATCACCCGATCGATCTGCCGATCGATCAGTACACGATCTCGATTGCGCTGCCTGAAAACTCGTTGCGCAACGCGGCGAGCAATTCGTCCGTCGGCTTCACGCGCCATGCATCGCCGAGCCGCACCTCGCCTTCCGCGTTGTCGCTGCGATAGACGATCTGCACGGCGAGACCGTTCGGCATCGGCGCGGACGGGCGCTGGCCACGGCCCATGTCAGCACCTTGACCGTTCTGCCCATACTGACCGCCACGGCCGCCGCGGCTCGGCGCGGCAGCGGGCGCTGCGCTTTCGGCATCTTCCGGCTTCGCGCAATGCGCTTCGAGCACACGCCGCAGCGCATGGGCGTCCGCGTTGCCGTTCATCCGCACCTTCACCGCCTGCGCATAGCGCGTGCGTGCGCGGCCCAGATCCATCGGCGTATCGACGGTGAAACGGATGCCGCCCGTGAACGCGTCGTTGCGCGCCTGGCCCTGCACGACGAGCAGTTCGTCCTCCTTGAAGAGCTGCTTGTGCGCCTCGAACTGCTCGTTGAAGACGGTCACTTCGCACTGGCCCGTGCCGTCGTCGAGCAACGCGATCAACATCTTGCCGCGCTGGGTCATCTGCGTGCGCAGCGAGACGATCACGCCCGCCACCAGCTTGTCGCGCCCTTCCTTCAGCTCGCCGATCTTCTGCCGCACGAAGCGGCGCACTTCGTCCTTGTACGCGTCGAACAGATGGCCCGACAGATAGAAGCCGAGCGCCGTCTTTTCTTCCTGCAGGCGGCGCTTGTCCGGCCACACCGGCTCGTCGACGAGCTCGTGGCCTTGCGACGGCGCATCGCCCATGTCGAACAGACCCGCCTGCATCGCGTTGGCGCTCGCCTGATCGGCGGCTTCCATCGCGAGCGACACCGACGCGAGCAGTTGCGCGCGGTTCGGGTGCAGTGAATCGAACGCGCCCGCGCGAATCAGCGCCTCGATCGTGCGGCGGTTGACGATGCGGCGATCGATACGGTTGCAGAAATCGAAGAGATCGACGAACGGACCGTCTTCGCGCGCGCGCAGGATTTCTTCGATTGCGTTCTGGCCGCTGCCCTTGATCGCGCCAAGGCCATAGCGGATCGTGCGCGAGCGCTTGCCATCGCTTTCGGCAACCGGCTCGAAGCGATACGCTGACAGATTGATGTCCGGCGGCAACACGGCCATCTTGTTCGCGAGGCAGTCTTCGAACAGGATCTTGACCTTGTCCGTGTCGTCCATCGCGAGCGACATGTTGGCCGCCATGAATTCGGCGGGATGATGCGCCTTGAGCCACGCGGTGTAGTACGCGAGCAGCGCGTAGGCCGCAGCGTGCGACTTGTTGAAGCCGTAGCCCGCGAACTTCTCCATCAGGTCGAAGATCTCGTCCGACTTCTCGCGCGTGAGGCCGTTCGTCGCGGCGCCCTCGGCGAAGATCTCGCGATGCTTCGCCATTTCCTCGGGCTTCTTCTTGCCCATCGCGCGGCGCAGCAGGTCGGCGCCGCCCAGCGAATAGCCGCCGATGATCTGCGCCATCTGCATCACCTGCTCCTGGTAGACCATGATGCCGTAGGTCTCTTTCAGAACAGGCTCGACGCGCGGGTCCGGATACTCCACTGTCTCGCGTCCGTGCTTGCGCGCGCAGAAGCTCGGAATCAGATCCATCGGACCCGGACGGTACAACGCGACGAGCGCGATGATGTCCTCGAAGCGGTCGGGCTGCGCGTCCTTCAACATGCCCTGCATGCCGCGGCTTTCCAGCTGGAACACGGCGACGGTATTCGCTTTCTTGAGGATCGAGAACGACGCGGGATCGTCGAGCGGCACTTGCGAGAGCGACCAGTTCTCCTTCGACGGATCGAGGCGCCGAATGTAGCGCTCGGCCCAGTCGAGAATCGTCAGCGTGGTCAGACCCAGAAAGTCGAACTTCACGAGGCCGACGGCTTCGACGTCGTCCTTGTCGTACTGGCTCACGACGCCGCTTTCGTCGCCCTGCGTATAGAGCGGACAGAAGTCGGTCAGCTTGCCGGGCGCGATCAGCACGCCGCCCGCGTGCATGCCGACGTTACGCGTCAGGCCTTCCACGCGCTGCGCGAGTTCGAGCAGCTGATGCACTTCATCTTCGTTGTCGAAGCGCTCCTGGAGCAGCGGCTCTTCCTTCATCGCGTCGGCGATGGTCACGTGCTTGCCCGGCTTGAACGGAATCAGCTTCGCGACGCCGTCGGTGAACATGTAGCCGAGATCGAGCACGCGGCCGATATCGCGCACGGCCGCCTTTGCGGCCATCGTGCCGAACGTCGCGATCTGCGACACGGCGTCCGCACCGTACTTCTCCTTCACGTACTGGATCACGCGATCGCGGCCGTGCTGGCAGAAGTCGATGTCGAAGTCGGGCATCGACACCCGCTCCGGATTCAGAAAACGTTCGAACAGCAGGTTGTAGCGCAGCGGATCGAGGTCGGTGATGCCGAGCGCGTACGCGACGAGCGAGCCCGCGCCCGAGCCCCGGCCCGGCCCCACGGGCACGCCATTGTTTTTCGCCCAGTTGATGAAGTCCGCGACGATCAGGAAGTAACCGGGGAAGCCCATCTTGATGATCGTGCCGCATTCGAAATCGAGACGCGCGTAGTACGTTTCGCGCTGCGCGTCGCGTTCGGCCTGATCGGGGTACAGCTGCTCGAGACGCTTCTCAAGCCCTTCCTTCGACAACTGCACCAGATAGTCGTCGAGCGACATGCCGTCGGGCGTCGGAAAGAGCGGCAGCTTCGGCTTGCCGAGCTCAAGCGTGAGGTTGCAGCGCTTCGCGATTTCGACAGTGTTCGCGAGCGCGGACGGAATGTCCGCGAACATCGTGCCCATCTCGTCTTGCGTGCGGAAATACTGGTCCGTCGTAAAGCGCTTCTGGCGACGCGGATTCGCAAGAATGTCGCCCTCGGAAATGCACACGCGCGCTTCGTGCGCGGTGAAATCGTCGGACGTCATGAACTGCAACGGATGCGTCGCGACGACAGGCAGCTTCAGCGAAGCGGCCAGTGCGACCGCCTGCTGCACGTACGTTTCGGCGCCCGGCTGCCCGCTGCGTTGCAGTTCGATGTAGAACCCGTTCGGAAAGACTTTCGCCCAACGCGATGCATTGCGCTTTGCGGCTTCCTCGTTGCCCGCTGCGAGCGCAATGCCCACGTCGCCGTGCTGCGCGCCCGACAGCGCAAGCAGTCCCTCGGCGAGGCCGCTTTCGAGCCACGCTGCCTCGACTTCCGCACGTCCGCGATACTGGTTCGTGAGCCACGCCTTCGACAGCAGTTCGCACAGATTCAGATATCCGGTCTTGTTCTTGACCAGCAGCAGAAGACGCGAAGGCTTGTCTCGGTCGTCGGGATTCGTGATCCAGACATCGCAGCCCGCAATGGGTTTGACCCCTTTGTCACGAGCTTCCTTGTAAAAACGGACGAGACCGAATGCGTTGCCGAGATCGGTGAGCGCGAGCGCGCCCTGACCGTCTTTGGCAGCGGCGACGACGACGTCGTCGAGACGCACGATGCCATCGGCAATCGAGAATTCGGAGTGAACGCGGAGATGGACGAAGCGGGGATCTGACATGGGCGACATTGTAACCCCGCCCTCCCGAAAATTTTCCGCAAAACGGCCCTGAACCAGCCCGTTGGCCATCCGGCCAGGCGGGCTCGCACGCGAGGCATTTACGGCGGCGATGCGCGCGCATTGGGGTCGGCCATTTGGGCTATTCGCGCGCAAGTCAATATGCCGACGGGCAGATTGCGAAGCGATCCGCAGGATGAGGGATAATACGGGCTCGAACCATTTCCCTGCCGTACACGTGCTGCGCCCGCCATCGATGCGCGCCGGGGCACGGCGCTTTATCGCTGGACCAGCATGAATATTCTGAATCTCTCGGCCTACCAGTTCTCGACGCTCGACAAGACCGTCGAATGGCGGCCGCTCGTCACCGCCCGTTGCAACGAACTCGGCTTGCGCGGCACGATCCTGCTCGCACCGGAAGGCATCAACCTGTTTATCGCCGGTGAAATCCCGCAAGTGCGCGAGTTCATCGACTACATCCGTCGCGATCCTCTGTTCGAGGGCAAATTCGCGGAGCTTCAGTTCAAGGAAAGCCTGTCGGAGAAGCAGCCGTTCCGACGCATGCTCGTCAAGCTCAAGCGCGAAATCATCACGATGAAGAAGCCGGCCATCAAGCCGGAACTGGGCCGCGCGCCCGCCGTCGATGCGCGCACGCTCAAGATGTGGCTCGACCGCGGTCACGACGACGCAGGCCGCCCCGTCGTGATGCTCGACACGCGCAACGCGTTCGAAGTCGATGTCGGCACGTTCGACAACGCGCTCGATTACCGCATCACGAAGTTCAGCCAGTTTCCGGACGTGATCGAGCAGAACCGCACGGACCTCGAAGGCAAGACGGTCGTGTCGTTCTGCACGGGCGGCATTCGCTGCGAGAAGGCGGCGATCCACATGAAGGATGTCGGCATCGAAAACGTCTACCAGCTGGAAGGCGGCATTCTGAAGTACTTCGAGGAAGTGGGCGGCGCGCACTACAACGGCGAGTGCTTCGTGTTCGACTATCGCACCTCGCTCGATCCGAATCTGCAGCCGACGGCCACCGTGCAGTGCTTCGGCTGCCGCGCCGTCGTCACGCCGGAAGACCAGAAGTCGCCGTTCTACGTGCCGGGCAAGACCTGCGCCGCCTGCCATCCGCAAGCGCAACACGCCAGCGCGGCGCGCGCCGCGTAACGCGCACGATCACGGATGGTCCAATGCTGACGTTCGCAGCATGACGACCTATCGCGGACGTTTCGCCCCCTCGCCGACCGGCCCGCTGCATTTCGGTTCGCTGGTCAGCGCGCTCGCAAGCTGGCTCGATGCGCGCGCGCATCGCGGTACGTGGCTCGTGCGGATCGAAGACATCGACGGTCCGCGCACCGTCCCCGGCGCGGCAGAAGATATTGTCGAAACCCTTGCGCGCTTCGGCATGGTGGCCGACGAGCCGCCCGCCTGGCAAAGCCGGCGCATGTCGCTGTATCAGCAGGAATTCGAGCGCCTGCGATCGACGGGGCTCGTTTATCCGTGCGGCTGCACGCGCAAGGAGATCGCCGATTCGCTTGTGCATGCGCATGCGCGCCATACGACGCTCGCGTATCCCGGCACCTGCCGCAACGGCCTGAACGGCAAGCCCGCGCGCGCATGGCGATTGCGTGTTCCCGACGGCGATGCCGCCATCGTGACCTTCGACGATCGCTGGCAAGGCCCGCAGACGCAGAATCTCGCGACGGAAGTCGGCGATTTCGTCTTGCGCCGGGCCGACGATCAGTGGGCGTATCAACTGGCCGTCGTCGTCGACGATGTGGATCAGCGCATCACGCATGTCGTGCGTGGCGCGGACCTGCTCGACTCGACAGCGCGCCAGATTTATCTGCAACAGTGCATGGGCGTGCCCACGCCCTCTTATCTTCACGTGCCCGTCGTCACAAATGCCGACGGAGAAAAGCTCAGCAAGCAGACGGGTGCGCTCGCGCTGGACGCAAGCCGGCCACTCGTCGCACTCAACGACGCGGCGTTGCATCTGGGGCTGACGCTGAGCGGGACGGCTGCGCTGTCGCGAGAAGCGTTTTACGCGGAAGCAATCGGGGCGTGGTCCGAGCGCATGAAACGCTGAAGCGTCCAGCGCGGCGCGATGAACAGAAACGAAAACGGCGCCAGCAATGGCGCCGTTTTTCAGCTAGTCTCGCCGCTCAGCGTGCCGCCGCTGGCGTTCAAGCGATTCAGTTCGAAGAAGTCGTCTTGCGCGGCATTCCGAAACCGCCCAGCAGCGCAGCGAGCGGCTGCTTCGAAGCGGGCTTCTGCGGCGCGGCGGGCGCCTCTTCGCGCTTGGCGGAAGCCGACACGGCCGAAGGCGACGGCTCGTACGGCTTCAGGAAGAAATCGTCGATGGGCTGCTGGCGATGATGCGCCCCATGCGACGGACGCTCGTGCGCGCCCGTCGTGCGACGGCGGCTGCCGCGGTCGTCGCGGTCGCGCCGCGAGCCGCGCTCGTCGTGATGGTGACGCACGGGCGTGTCGACGGCGAGACGCTGCACGTCCAGCGGACGCTTGATCAGCTTTTCGATGTCGGCGAGCTGCTTGCGCTCGTTCGGGCTGAACAGCGACAGCGCATCGCCCGATGCGCCCGCGCGGCCCGTCCGGCCGATCCGGTGCACATAGTCTTCGGCGTTGAACGGCAGATCGAAGTTGATCACGGCCGGCAGTTCCGCGATGTCGAGACCGCGCGCCGCTACATCCGTCGCCACCAGCGCTTCGATTTCGCCGCGCTTGAACGCGTCGAGCGCCTGCATCCGTTCGCTTTGGGTGCGGTCGCCGTGAATCGCGGTCGCCACCACGCCGTCGCGCTCCAGCTGGCGCGCGAGACGGCTCGCGCCGATCTTGCTGTTGCAGAACACGATCACCTGCTTGAGGCTGCGTTCGCGGATCAGTTGCACGACCGCGCCCGTCTTGTCGCCCTCGGCCACTTCGAAGACGATCTGCGTGACGTTGGTCGCCGTCGAGTTGCTGCGCGCGACTTCGATCGTCTGCGGGTTGCGCAGATAAGTGGACGCGAGCTTCTTGATTTCGGGCGAAAAAGTCGCCGAGAAGAGCAGCGTCTGGCGCTCGCTCGGCAACAGGTTGAGGATGCGCTGCAGGTCGGGCAGGAAGCCCATGTCGAGCATGCGGTCCGCCTCGTCGAGCACGAGCATCTGCACCTGGCCGAGATTGGCCGTCTTCTGCTGCACGTGGTCGAGCAGGCGTCCTGGCGTTGCAATCAGGATTTCGACGCCGCGCCGCAGTTCCGCCGATTGCGGGTTCATGTCGACGCCGCCGAACACGACGGCACTGCGCAGCGCCGTGTGCTTCGCGTACGACTGCACGTTCGCGGCGACCTGGTCGGCGAGTTCGCGCGTCGGCGTGAGGATCAGCGCGCGAACGGGGTGACGGGCCGGCGATGCGCTCGTGTTCGCGAGCGGCAGCAGGCGCTGGATGATCGGGAGCGAGAAGCCCGCCGTCTTGCCTGTGCCCGTCTGCGCGGCGCCCATCACGTCCCGGCCGTCCAGCACGACGGGGATCGCCTTGGCCTGGATCGGCGTCGGCGTCGTGTACCCCTGTTCCGCGATGGCTTTGAGGATGTCGGCGTGGAGACCGAACTGGTCGAAGGTCACGGTGCTGGGCGTGGTTGCTGTGTCGGACATGGTGGCTTTCGCTAAAAATGCGCTTGGGCGGAACCGCTTGCGCGTTGCCAAAGGCGGGCGCCCGGGCGTCCGCTCAAACTCTCTTGCAGCTTCTTCTGCAGCGGCCGGGGCCGCGGAGGGCATCAGGATGAAGGCGGAGCCACGGCGTCCCGCACAAGATCCGCTCTGGTCTCTGGTATTGCCAGAAATCGGCAGGCATGCGGCCGGCTCCAGCCGACGGAAACATCCGCCGGAAAGGCCGGTATTGTAGCACTTCGGCCTCCGACCTGTTCTTGCACGACACCGGCCCGCGTCGCCTTGGGGACGGCCGCCCCTTCGTCCGGCGCGACGGCCGTATCGAGCGGGGACGGCCCGTATCCGACGCGGGCAGCGTAGACGGCGAACGAGTCAATCCGGTGACAGCCGCCTGACATGCGCATGACCCGGCGCGCCGCCGCATCGGCCAGCGCCCCGCCCTTGCTCTCCCAATCTCACCACGTCTCGCGCATCACCATCAGGCGCGGCTCCGTCATGTCCTCGATCGCGTAGCGGATGCCCTCGCGTCCGAGCCCCGAGTCCTTGACGCCGCCATACGGCATGTTGTCGACGCGGAACGACGGCACATCGTTGATGACCACACCGCCCACATCCAGTTCGTCCCACGCCTGATGCGCGTGCGCGAGCGAATCGGTGAAGACGCCCGCCTGCAATCCGAAGTCGCTGTCGTTGACGGTCGCGAGCGCGCTTTTGAAATCGTCGAACTTTTCGAGGATCGCGACAGGCCCGAACGCCTCCTTCCGGTACAGATCGGTGTCGCGTCCGACGTTTTCGAGCAGCGTCGCCTCGAACATCGCGCCGTCCACCTTGCCGCCCGCGACGATCTTCGCGCCTGCCTTCACCGCGCCGTCCATCCAGCCCGCGAGCCGGCGCGATTCCGATTCGGAGATCATCGGCCCGACGAAAGTCTTTTCGTCCTTCGGATCGCCCATCTTGAGCGACTTTGTCTTCGCGATCAGCTTCTCGCGCAGCGCGTCGTACAGCGATGCATGCGCGAGAATCCGCTGCACGCCGATGCAGCTTTGCCCCGACTGATAGAACGCGCCGAACGCGAGCCGGTCGACGACGTAATCGAGCTTGTCGCGCTGATCGCCATCGACGATCGCGGCCGCGTTGCCGCCCAGCTCGAGGATCACCTTCTTCTTGCCCGCCTTCGCCTTCAGGTCCCAGCCGACGGCGGGCGAGCCCGTGAACGACAGCAGCTTGAAGCGCTCGTCGGTGGTGAAGAGATCGGCGCCGTCGCGATGCGCGGGCAGGATCGAGAACGCGCCCTTCGGCAGATCGGTTTCCGCGAGCACCTCGCCGATGATCAGCGCGCCGATCGGCGTGCGGCTCGCCGGCTTCAGCACGAACGGCACGCCGGCGGCCAGAGCGGGCGCGACCTTGTGCGCGGCGAGATTCAGCGGGAAGTTGAACGGCGAGATGAACGAGCACGGCCCGATGGGCACGCGCTTCACATACGCGTGATAGCCCTTCGCGCGCTGCGAGATTTCGAGGTTGACGATCTCGCCGTCGATGCGCACCGATTCTTCCGCCGCGACCTTGAATGTATCGATCAGGCGCGTGACTTCGCCGCGCGAATCGTTGATCGGCTTGCCTGCCTCGATGCACAGCGCCATCGCGAGTTCGTCGAAGCGCTCGCGAAAGCGCTTCACGCAATGTTCGAGCACGGCCTGGCGCTTGAACGGCGCAAACGCGCGCAACTCGGGCATCGCGGCGACGGCGAGGCCGATGGCCTTGTCGATCGCTGCCGCATCGGCGAGCGCGACGCGCGTCGCGACTTCGCCGCTGAACTTGTCGGTGACTTCGAGATCGGTGTTCGCGGCTACCGCAACGTTCGCGAGGTAGTACGGGTAACTCTTCTGCAACATGACACGTTCTCCTTGATCCGATCAAAGGAGCGCAGCAACGGCCGTTCCGCATCCGCCGCGCCGCGCGCCGGGGAAATGCGGCGACATGTCAAAGCTGCGCCGACAGCCGCTTGATTTCGCGATTGAGCACGCGCTCGTTGTCCGAGTAATCAATGGGGACGTCGATCACATGCACGCCAGGCGTCGCGAAGCACTCGCGCACGAGCGGCGCGAACTCGGCCGCCGACGCGATCCGGTGTCCTTGCGCGCCATAGCTCTTCGCGTAGTCGACGAAATCGGGGTTCTTGAGCGTCATCCCGTAGTCGGGAAAATTCATGTTCTCCTGCTTCCAGCGGATCATGCCGAACGCATCGTCGCGCAGGATCAGCACGACGAGGTCGAGCTTCAGGCGCACAGCCGTCTCGATCTCCTGCGAGTTCATCATGAAGCCGCCGTCGCCGCACACGGCCATCACCTTGCGCTCGGGCAGCACGATCTTCGTCGCGATCGCCGAGGGGAGCCCCGCGCCCATCGACGCGAGCGCGTTGTCGAGCAGCAGCGAATTCGGCTCGTGCGCGCGGTAGTAGCGCGCGAACCAGATCTTGTACATGCCGTTGTCGAGACAGATGACACCGTCGACGGGCATCGTCTCGTACACGTCGTTGACGATGCGCACCGGGTACATCGGGAAGCGGTCGTCGTGCTGGCCCTTCACGAGATGCGCTTCGAAATGCTCCTTGATCTCCTTGAAGCGCGCGAAGTCCCAATGCTCGCCCTTGCCCTGCAACGCCTCCTTCATCTGCCAGACGGCGTTGGCGATATCGCCGACCACTTCGATCTGCGGGAAGTACACGGGGTCCACTTCCGCGCCGAGAAAGTTGACGTGAATCACCGTCTTCTCGCCCGCATCGGCGCCGCGCATGAAGAACGGCGGCTTTTCGATCACGTCGTGGCCGACGTTGATGATGCAGTCCGCGTGATCGATCGCGCGGTGCACGAAGTCGCCGTCCGACAGCGTCGCGTTGCCGAGCCACAACGGATGCGATTCGTCGATCACGCCCTTGCCCATCTGCGTCGTGAAGAATGGAATGCCGATCTGGTCGACGAATTCGCGCAGCATCTTGCGCGTGGTCTTGCGATTGCCGCCCGCGCCGATCATCAGGATCGGATGCTTCGCGTCCGCGATGGCCTTCACCGCGCGCTCGACGGCCTTCTCTTCGGCGACGGGCCGGCGGCTGTAGCTCTTCGGGATCGGCTTGCCGTCGCCCTCTTCATGCGCGACGTCCTCGGGCAGTTCGAGATGCGTGGCGCCCGGGCGTTCTTCTTCGGCCTGGCGGAACGCCTCGCGCACCGACGCGGGAATATTGCCGATCGACACGATCTGCCGCGTGTACTTGGTGAGCGGCTCCATCATCCGCACGACATCGACGATCTGGAAGTGGCCCTGCTTGCTCGACTTGATCGGCTTCTGGCCCGTGACCATCAGCATCGGCATGCCGCCGAGCTGCGCATACGCTGCCGCCGTCACGAAGTTGGTCGCGCCCGGGCCGAGCGTTGCCAGGCAGACGCCGGTGCGGCCCGTGAGGCGGCCATAGGTCGCGGCCATGAAGCCAGCCGCCTGTTCGTGGCGGGTAAGGACGAGCTTGATCCGGGAGCGGCGCAGCGATTCGAGGAGATCGAGATTTTCTTCGCCGGGAATGCCGAACACGTACTCGACGCCTTCCGCTTCCAGCGATTTGACGAACAGATCCGATGCTTTCATGGGAAGTCTCGCTTGACGAACGAACGCGGACCGGGCCGCCGTCGCGGCACGCGGACAAGGATGATCGAAAACGATGACAGCCGCGCAATGGCATCAGATGGAGGCGCGGCTTGTGCGTGGCAGACAGCTTACTCCGGGTGGGGAAATCGTGTCGGCGTGCGTGCACGATGCGCGTGGGCGATGCCGGTGCCAGGCCGCGCGCGACGAGCGTGCGCGTTGAGACGCACGAGGGAATCTGAAGAAGAACGAGGGTCGGGCCCGGCACTGGCAAGTGCCGCGCCCAGTGGCATCGGCAACGCGTTAGCAGAACATCAGCGCACGATCGTCACGCAATCGGACAGCATCGGCGGCGCATTCTCTCCGAGCATCGCGTCGTATAGCGTGGCCTGAGGGCCTTTCGTCCACCATGTATAGCTCGCCGCCTGATACTTCGCGCCCGACCCCGACAGCACGTTGACGAAGAGCATCTGCTTGCCCTTGACGGGCAGGATCGCGAAGCTCTGACCGTTGGTGGTGTTCAGATACGTGACATTCAGAATGCGACCCGTCGCACAGGTGTATTTCTGCGTCACGCGATGAGTGGTCCTGATGTCCGGCAACGGCATCAAGTCCGCAGCGCGGGCCGCGCCCGACACAGCGGCGATCGTCAGCACGCCCGTCAACGCATACTGCCTCATGCTCATCGAAAGCCTCGTTTCTGGATGAAGTATCGACACCGCTGTTCCCGCTGTTGCGGCCATTTCACGCGGCCGGCAACGAGCGCGGCTCAGGGATCGATCACGTCAGCGCAAGCGTCCGTCGGCGCGGCGGCCGCATGGCCGACCACGGGCACGATCTTCAGCCCCGCCGACGCAATCCGGCATGGCGCGGCAGCAAGACCGCAGCCGCTCAGCGCCGCCATCAACGCGACGGCCGATGCGAGCAGCGCGGCACGCCGCGCGAGTCCGCCGCGTTGCACACCATCTGCCCGTTTCGCTTTCACGTGCTGCTCCTCACCCTGCGCCGGATCTACCTGCCTGCTACTTCGCCGACACCGGCTTCACGGCCGCCGCGGCCTGCTTCGCGCGCTGACGCGCTTCGCCGATATCGCGCCCCGTCGCGAGCGCCACGCCCATGCGGCGCTTGACGAAGCTCTCCGGCTTGCCGAACAGGCGCAGATCCGCATCCGGCACGGCGAGCGCCTGCGCGACGCCTTCGAACGCGATGCCCGCTTCGTCGAGCCCGCCGTAGATCACGGCCGATGCGCCCGGCGCGCGCAGCGACGTATCGACGGGCAGACCGAGAATCGCGCGCGCATGCAACTCGAACTCGGACAGACGTTGAGACGCGAGCGTCACGAGCCCCGTGTCGTGCGGACGCGGACTCACTTCCGAAAACCATACGTCATCGCCGCGCACGAAAAGTTCCACGCCGAACAGGCCCCGGCCGCCGAGCGCCGCCGTCACCTTGTGCGCGACTTCGCGCGAGCGTTCGAGCGCGAGCGGGCTCATCGGCTGCGGCTGCCACGATTCGACGTAATCGCCCGCCACCTGCACATGGCCGATGGGATCGCAGTAGTACGTCGAGGTCCGCTGCGTGGCGGGGTCGATTGCGCGCACGGTCAGCTGCGTGATCTCGTACTCGAAGTCGATAAAGCCTTCGACGATCACGCGCCCGTAGTTCACGCGTCCGCCCGCCATTGCGTACTGCCATGCCGCTTCGACGTCCGCGTCGCTCCTGAGCACCGACTGCCCCTTGCCCGACGACGACATCACCGGCTTCACGACACATGGATAGCCGACTTTAGCGATGCCCGCCCTCAGTTCGTCCAGCGAATCGGCGAACGCATAGGGCGAAGTCGGCAGGCCGAGCTCCTCGGCAGCGAGGCGGCGGATGCCTTCGCGGTTCATCGTCAGCTGCGTCGCGCGCGCCGTCGGGATCACTTCGGCCACGCCATCGGTTTCGATCGCGGCGAGCGCGTCGGTGGCGATGGCCTCGATTTCCGGCACGATCAGATGCGGGCGCTCCTGTTCGACGAGCGCGCGCAATGCCGTCGCATCGGTCATGTCGATCACGTGCGCACGGTGCGCGACCTGATGGCCCGGCGCGTTCGGGTAACGATCGACCGCGATCACTTCAACGCCGAGCCGTTGCAGCGCGATGATCACTTCCTTGCCCAGTTCGCCCGCGCCGAGCAGCATGACGCGCGTGGCGGAAGTCGAAAGCGGTGTGCCGATGCGTTGGCCGATCTGCATGGAAACTCCAGAGAATTTTTACGAACTGCGTGTGGAATGAATGACTGCGCCGATGTTAACATGCGCGGCCCCTGCGCCTGCGCGCCGCACATGCCGATAAACCGTCCGCGGGCCGCGCTTCGAGCCGGCGTTTTGCAACGGCTGTACGCGATGCATCGTGCATGGATGCATCCGCGCCGCCGGGCATTTCGCCTATGCGCGCCTATGCGCGCCTTTGCGTTTCGCCGCGCGCGTTTGCACTCGCATGCGGCAAGCGTAGTGCGATACCCTTACGCCTTCGCCAGTTTAGAGAGGAACGACGACATGCAGCCCACGTCCGCCACGCCACGCGACGCACGCTCGAACGCAACATCCGGCGCATCGTCGAATGCACCGGGCGCTGCATCGTGGGCATCGTTCCGACGCCGCACGGGACACGCGACGACCACGCGGGCCCTGCTTGCCGCCGTGTCGATGGCCGCGCTGCTCGGCGCCTGCGCAATGCCGAAGCATCCCGACGTGGAAGCCGCGCCGCCCGACCCGTTCAACCCGGCGGCGACGCAATTGCTCGACAACACCGACTGGCAACTGAGCGGCTGGAAGGTGTCCGGCGGCGGCACGCGCGACGTGCCGGGCAGCGCGAGCGGCGAACCGATCACGCTTGTGCTGTCGACGGAAAGCGGCCTGCGCCGCGCGAGCGGCTTCTCGGGCTGCAACCGCTATACGGGCACCTACATGCTGAAGGACGGCAAGCTCAGCTTCGGCCCGCTCGCAGGCACGCGCATGGCGTGCGCGACGCCGGGCGGCAAGATCGAAACCGCGTACCTCGATGCGCTTGCGCATGTCGAGCACTCGGGCGTCGACATGCGCAAGCCGCAGCAACTGCAACTGATCCTCGACAACGGCGACACGCTCGTGTTCGCGCGGCGCGGCCAATGACGGCGCGGCCGGCGAGCGTCCGCACTGCGCACGATGCGCGTCGAGGCGCCCGCTCGCGCGTTGCTGCGGCATCACGTGCCGATGCCCGCGCGCCGCACGCGACGCCGGCCTTCGAAGCACAATGCTTCGTCCGATTAAACTCGACGGGTTGCGCGAATGCGCGCCCGTCATTCGTTGATGTCTAGCATGCAAACGGTAGTTTTCGGCTGGTTCGGCGCCTCCGCCGTCTGGTTCCTTCCCCTGATATGGCGTCTCGTGAAGTCCGTGCTGCCGGGCGGCGCGGGGCTGCGCGGTCCGGGCACGATCAGGCTGTGGCTCGGCTTTGTCTGCGTGCTGGTCGCGAGCTGCACGCTGGAGGCGTCGCTGATCGACGCGCAGGGGCTCGATGCGTTCGGTCACGCACTGGCGGCGGGACTGACGCGCCTGATGGGGCGCGTCGCGACGCCGATCGTGATGCTCGGCCTGCTCGGGCTCGCGCTGCCGTGGCTGATCGGATTCAGATGGTCGTCGTTCGTCGCGTGGGCGAATGACGCATTCGGACTTGGCCTGTCGAAGCGCGCGCACGACGACGAGCCGCGCAGCCATCAACGCGCCGTCGCCGATACAGCCCCAGCGCATAGCAGCGCGCCCATCAACACGATGGCGCCGAAGAACAACGGACGCTATGCGCGGCCAACCGTATGGCGGCCGCCTTCGACGACGCGTGGCGCAGGCGCGGCGGCGGCTGGTGCTGCGGGCGCGGCTGCGGCGCAAGAGGCGATGGGGATGCCTTCGGGCGCGTCGGCGGGGTCGTCGTCCGGTACGGTGGCTGTTGGCGTCGGGCGCGGCACAGCGAGCGGGACGACGAGTGGGACAGCGAGCGGAATGACGGGCGGCGTCGCGGGAAGCCGCGCGGCCGGCCGTCAGCCGAGCCGCCCGACGCCGTGGACGCCAGCCGAGCCCACGGCACCCGCCGGCTGGCTCAGCGCCGACGCGCAGCGCCCGCATTCGCGCGCGAGCACCCCGGCGTCGATGGAAAGCGCGCGCGTCGCGGCCACGCCGCCGACCGTGTTCGGCAGCACGGCGGCGCTGCAATCGTCGAAAGCGGCGGCGGCCCAGGCGGCCGGGCGCGGCGTGTCGGTGAATCCCGCCGTGTCGTCGGCGCGCGCGGCATCTTTGCGCGCGGCCACGCTCGCACAGAGCGGCCGGTCGCAGAGCCGTCAATCGATTTCGACCGTGCCTTCTTCATCGGCCCAGACGACGCGTCCTGCAAGCCCGCCGGGTCTGCCGACCGCGCGCCGTGACATGTCGGGGTTCCGCGCGCCTGCCTATACGCGGGCGAATCCGGCGGCTCAGCCTGCCGCGCCCACGACGAGCGTTCAGGAAACGTTGCGCAGCATCGAGGAAAACGCCGCGCGCTGGACGACACTCGCGGGCGCGAGTCTCGCGCGGCGCTCGGCGGGAGATCCAACGCGGATCGCCGAGACGCGGCCTTCGGCAACTGCCGTCGATCAGGCTGCCGGTGTGCAGACGCCGCCCGTTGCCGCGCCAGTGGCGTTCGTGGCTCCCGTTCCGCAGACGGGCATGAATGCGGCGGCTAGTACCACGGGCAGCGGTGTGGCCGCTAACGCCGCCGCCGTCACCGCCGTCGATCAGGCCGTGTCGGCGCTCGAAGCGGCCATCGGCGCCCGTCATGCCGGCGATGCGTCGACGGTCGCGCCGCAGTCCGACGCAGCCGATGCGATTGCGCCCGTGCAGCCGTCTGCTGTCGCGAACGCCGCCACGGCTACGGGCTTGGCCGCCGTCCAGGGTTCCGCTTCCGAAGACGAGCCGCGAGCGAGCACAGCGAATGCTGCGGTCGAAGCGGCAAGCTTGACCGCTCACAAAGCCGATACGCCAGCCGCGTCCCCTCCCCTATCGGCTGAAGCAAGCGATTCGACGGCTGGACAAAGCCCGGATGCTTCGCGCGCAGCTGAGTCTGTCGCGCATTCGGAAGCGGCTGCGGCGGCTTTGGAAGAAACGAACGAAGACGCCGCGACGCGCAACGAGGCGCCGCGCGCGCCGACGACTGCGAACGTGGTCGCTGATACCCAACAGGCGAACGTTACGACGCCCGAATCGGCGCCACTCGGCGACAACGCTATTTCGAGTGTCGAGCCCCAACCGCACGTCGGCACTGCGCACGTCAAGACGCAAAGTCAAACGGCAGAGCCAGCCATCGAACCGGCTTGCACGACACCGTCATCGTCCATAGCGAACGAAATCCCGGCAGCCCACGTCGATCATGAGCCAGCGGATACGGCGCGTGCAACCGCATCATCGACGGCAACGGCGACGCCCTCCGCCGACCATGCGCCTACGACCGACCAAGTAGCGGCATCGAACAAACTCGACCCGCAACGCAATCATCCGGCTGCGGCTCATTCACACACGGCCGACGAAGAAACCGAATCATCGACAGAAATAGCCGGGCAGCAACGCGAACACGCGCAGGCACACGAAGCCGCCGCCTCCAGGCTCGCGCCATGGGACGCGATCACGCAATCCGTGACGCTGCTGCGGGCCGCTTCCAGCCATGACCGCGCGCCCGTATCGAACGCGTCGGCGTACGACGACCCCATCGCGCCGCTGCATCCGACCGGTCCGCTTACCATCGCCGGCAACCCGCCCGACGTCGAACCGGCTGACTTTGCGAACGAGGAGCCCCAGGCGCACGTAGCATCGAACATCGTCCGCTTCCCCGTCGCGGCGCCCGTCGCGCCGACGCAAGCGCCCGTCCAGCACGCCGCCGTCAGCCTCGCGCACCCGGCGCCCTTGTACGACGAAGCGCCGACACCAACCCAGACACCCAACGCCGAAGACGCGCCACAAGCTCCCGCGCCCCGCCCTGGCGTACGCGGCCACAGCGGTCCCTCGTTCGAGTTCCACGCGCCCTCGGCCTCGCACATCGAGTTGCCGAGCCTCGATCTGCTCGCGCCCGCATCGGCGGACGCCGAGCCAGTCAGCGAAGAAAAGCTCGCCGAAACGAGCGCGCTGATCGAGCAGCGCCTGCAGGAATTCAAGGTGCCCGTGACGGTCGTCGGCGCATCGGCGGGTCCCGTGATCACGCGCTTCGAAGTCGACCCGGCGCTCGGCGTGCGAGGCAGCCAGATCGTCGGGCTGATGAAGGACCTGTCGCGCGGCCTCGGCCTGACGTCGATTCGCGTCGTCGAGACGATTCCCGGCAAGACCTGCATGGGTCTCGAACTGCCGAACGCAAAGCGGCAAACGATCCGTCTCTCCGAAATCCTGCAAGCCGACGTCTACCAGAAGTCCGCGTCGAATCTGACGCTCGCGATGGGCAAGGACATCACGGGGCACCCTGTCGTCACCGATCTCGCGAAGGCGCCGCACATGCTGGTCGCGGGCACGACGGGCTCGGGCAAGTCGGTCGCGATCAACGCGATGATCGTCTCCCTGCTTTACAAGGCGACGCCCGAAGACGTGCGCCTCATCATGATCGACCCGAAGATGCTGGAGCTTTCCGTGTACGAAGGCATCCCGCATCTGCTCGCGCCCGTCGTCACCGACATGAAGCTCGCCGCGAACGCACTCAACTGGTGTGTCGGCGAAATGGAGAAGCGCTACCGGCTGATGTCGGCAGTCGGCGTGCGCAATCTGCAAGGCTTCAACCAGAAGATCCGCGACGCCGAGGCAAAAGAGAAGAAGATCGGCAACCCGTTCTCGCTGACGCCCGACGCGCCCGAGCCGCTGTCGCCACTGCCGCTGATCGTCGTCGTGATCGACGAGCTGGCCGACCTGATGATGGTTGCGGGCAAGAAGATCGAAGAACTGATCGCGCGTCTCGCGCAAAAGGCGCGCGCGGCGGGCATCCATCTGATTCTCGCGACGCAGCGCCCTTCCGTCGACGTGATCACGGGCCTCATCAAGGCCAACATTCCGACGCGCGTCGCGTTCCAGGTGTCGTCGAAGATCGACTCGCGCACGATTCTGGACCAGATGGGCGCGGAATCGCTGCTCGGCCAAGGCGACATGCTGTTCCTGCCGCCCGGCACCGGCTACCCGCAGCGCGTGCACGGCGCGTTCGTCGCCGACGAGGAAGTGCATCGCATCGTCGAGCATCTGAAGCAGTTCGGCGAACCGGAATACGTCGAAGGCATTCTCGACGGCCCGGCAACGGAAGGCGGCGGCGCGGGTCAGGACCTGTTCGGCGAGACGCCGGATGCGGAAGCCGATCCGCTCTACGACGAAGCCGTCGCGTTCGTCGTGCGCACGCGCCGCGCGTCGATTTCGGCGGTGCAGCGGCAGCTGCGCATCGGCTATAACCGCGCGGCGCGCCTCGTCGAGCAGATGGAGACGGCGGGCCTCGTGTCGGCGATGGGCATCAACGGCAGCCGCGAAGTGCTCGCGCCGGGGCCTGCCGAGTAAGCGGCCCACAGGCGACGACTGCTTCGCGAGCCCCGGCTGCGTCAGAACTCGTAGCGGCTCCAGAAGAACGCGACATCGCCCTTGGTGACCCCGGGAATGCGCGGGATGAACGTTCCCATCACCGATGCCTTGCGATAGCGGATCGAGCCGACAGGTAACACCAGCGGCACGGGCAGGTAATTCGCGACGTCTTCGCGCGCCGTGAAGCCCGCGAAGTAGCCGCCGCCCAGCGACAGGCCGCCGGCCACGGGCTTCGTGTACCACTGTCTCGCCCAGCCGCCGATCGGCTCCGCGTTCTCGTGCGAATCGAGGAACACGAACGCGAACAGGATGTCCTCGTTGCCGTTTTCGTCGGTGAAGTGCTTGCCGGCGCCGCCGCCCCACGACTGCGCATTGAGCGACTTGCGCTCCTCTTCCGAATAGCCGTTGATGTGCCAGCCGTAGCCCGTCACGTAGAGATCCCACGTGCCCTGTTGCGCGACGCGCTCGATGCGCCTGCAGGCGCCCGCGAGCCATTCAGTCGAATAGCTGCAGCTCGCGTCCGCGAACGCAGGCATGCTGAAGAACCCGCTGCACGCGCCGCACATCGCGCCCGCTGCGACGAGCGCGGCGCTCGTCCTCGTCTTTGTCCTCGGCCTCGGTCTTGTGCTGGTTAACGTCGTTCTCATCGTGCGTTCCGTTCTTGTTCGTGTCCGCCGGCAGCACGACTGACGACAACCGGCGACATTGCCGGCGGACTCGTCCGGATCGCTCAGGGCGCGGCAATCAGGACGGCAACACCCATTTGAAGTCGACGGGCGATCCGAGCTCGATCCGTTTCGGATTCGCTTCCAGCAAGCCGCTTTGCTGATCGCGGCGGAACACATAGGCCGTGTCGCTGTTCTGGTTGCCCACGATCAGCCACTGCCCCGTCGGGTCGATCGAGAACTCGCGCGGCGCCTTGCCGAGAGTCGACTGACGGCCTGCCTCGCGGATATGGCCGCTACCGGGATCGACAGCGTAGATGACGATTTCGTTCGCGTCGCCCCGGTTGCTGGCGTAAAGAAAGCGCCCGTCCGGCGACAGATGGATCGCGGCCGCCGCCACCTGCCCCTTGAAGCCGGGCCTGGTCATCGGCACGACTTGCAGCTGCGCGAGCTTGCCGTCGTCGTAACGGAACACGGTGACGGTGGCATTCAGCTCGCTCGTCAGATACGCGTATTTGCCGTCCGCGCCGAACACGAGATGCCGCGGACCGGAGCCGGCCTTCACGTCGGTATAGCGCTTCCCGGTGGGGCCGAACAGGCCTCGGCTGCCGTCGGGTGCGTAGCGGTACGAATAGAGCTTGTCGGTGCCGAGATCCTGCGCGAACAGATACTTGCCGTCGGGCGAGAACACGGTCGAATGCACGTGCGCGTTGTCCTGGCGTCCCTTCACGGGACCGCCGCCCTCGTGATGCACGGTCAGCACGGGGGCGCCGACCTGGCCGTCCGCCTCCAGCGGAAAGACGGCGAAGCTGCCGCCGGGGTTTGCGGCGACGGAGTAATTGGCCGTCGTCAGATATTTGCCGTCGGGCGAGATGCTCAGATAGCAAGGATCGTTGCCATCCGACGATACGCGGTTCAGGAACGTAAGCTGCCCGCTCTTCGCATCGAAGGCGAACGCGCTGATGCCGCCGCGCTGGGTCGCGGGCCCGTTGTCGCCCGGCTGCTCGTTGACGGAATAGACATGACGGCCATCGCGCGTTGCGATCACATACGACGGATTGTCTGTCTTGATCGACGACACCTGCGTCGCGTCTCCCGACTTCGTATTGAAGCGATAGACGTAGATGCCCTCGCTTTTCGGCCCGGTGTAGGTGCCGACGATCAGATCGTAGACGCCGTCGGCAGGCGCGGCGGCCGTGCCTTGCGCGAAGGCCTGCATACCAGCAAGCGAGGAAAACGAGGCAAGCGAGGCAAGCGAGGCAATCGATACCATGAGTGTCAAACCTCTTATCATCGAACGTAGTGCGGGGCGGGAGCGAGAGCCGGCCGAACGAGGGGAAACCCGGCAATTGAAAGACTGTGGCACGGCACACGCTACTCCTCGTGTACGACGCTGCATGACGACCTCCTGGCGAGACGGATTATTCGGATTGTGCGTGTCGCTGGTCTGCCGCGCGGCTCGATCGAAGCGTGCCGTTATCGTGACGGTTGCATGGCGACGGCGGCCGTCGCGCTGCGCGCCCTCGTGACGGGGGCTGGTCGTCGATGTCGTAGTTGGGGCAAGTATAGAAGCGTTGCTCGCGATCGCACAGTCACGCGGGCGCGCGCAGGTTGTCGCTCACAGCAGTCAAGTCCAACAAAGGAGTCGCCATGAACATCCATGTCACCCTTGGCCCGCTCGTCGCGCTGATCGCCGGCATTCTGATCCTGATCGTGCCACGCTTGCTCAATTACATCGTTGCGCTGTATCTGATCATCATCGGCCTGATCGGGCTGTTCGGCGTCGGCGGCACCATGCACTTCTGACACGCGCGCAGGCGCCCATGCGGAGCGATTCGCTCCGATGGCGAGCATGCGTGAGGCCGCGCGCATGCGTCGCTGCAAGCGCGCGCGGCTGGAGAGAATCGCACGCTAGATGCAGACGCGGCGCATCGACACGCGTGTCGACGCACGGACCGCCTGTTGCACGGTCCGGATGCCTGTCGCATGTCATTCGCCGCAGCGCAGCGGCGCGATCACCGAACGTCGGACGATGGGCGCTAGCGTGCGTCAACCGTTCGAGAGTTGGTCGAGACGCCAGCGCCCCTGCAATGACAGGCCACCGACGGCATAATGACCGTCGGCTTCGCTATGGCGCTTGAAGCAGGCGCGTTCGATCAGAAATGCCGCGGCCGTTTCCATCCCGTTGCGCGTAAGGCCGAGCGTGCGGAAGTCGAGTGGCAGGAGCGAGTCGTCAGGCAGTTGACTCGCGGCGGAGAGGATCGTGATGCAGTCGGATTTCGACGGGTTCAGCATGGCTATATTTCCTCGAAATCGGCACTGTGCTTGCTGCAACACCTGGCGCCGGTGGGCTGCGATTTGTCGGAAGTCACATTCGAATCGATTGTAAGCAGCAAGAACGCGGATTGCCAATACTCGAAATGCTCGCTGGTGTACGAACCAAAACGCATCGCGCGAGTCAGGTAACAACGACGCTCGCGCACCGTCTGGCGCTGTGCGGGGGCGTATTTATTACACGCTGACCGACCGCTATAGACGCTTTATCATGCCCGCACGTATCGAAGACTATGCACTCATCGGCGACGGCCACACGGCCGCGCTGGTTTCCCGCGATGGCTCCGTCGACTGGCTTTGCTGGCCGCGTTTCGATTCCGGCGCCTGCTTCGCCGCCCTGCTCGGCACCGAGGACAACGGCCGCTGGCTGATCGCGCCGGCAGCGGACACGGATGCTGCCGATGCCGCCCACAACGACACGCATGCCGCTGCGCAACAGCACGAAGAAGATTCGGACGGCGCGAAATCGGACGCGAGCGGACAGCCGAATCCCGACGCAAAACCCGTCCCGAGACAGGCCGAAAAGCCTCCCGCGCAAGCAGCCGGAAGCGAAGGCGGCAAAGCCCGCTCGAAGGCAGCGGCACGGCGCACGAGCACAGCGGCGCGGCGCACCCGCGAAGAGCACCAGGGCGACGACAGCACGCCGCGCCAGCCCGGCTACACGCGCTCGACACGCCGCCGCTATCGCGGCGAAACGCTGATCCTCGAAACCGACTTCGAGACGCCGGAAGGCGCCGTCACGCTGATCGACTTCATGCCGCCCGGCAACGGCTGGTCGGAGATGATCCGCATCGTCGTCGGCAAGCGTGGGACTGTGAAGATGCGCATGGAGCTGGTGCTGCGCTTCGACTACGGCTTTTCGATTCCATGGGTCAGCCGCCTCACGCACGACAGCGGCATCAAGGCGATCGCCGGCCCTGACACCGTCGCGCTGCGCACACCCGTCGATCTGCGCGGCGAGAACATGAAAACGGTCGCCGAGTTCAACGTCTCCGAAGGCGAGCGCGTGCCGTTCTCGCTCACGTATTCGGCATCGCATCTGCGCGTTCCGCCCGCGCGCGATCCGCACACGGCGCTCGCCCGCACCGAGAACTACTGGCTCGAATGGTCCGCGCGCGGCACCGTCGAAGGCAAATACGCTTCCGCGATCCGCCGCTCGCTGCTGACGCTGAAGGCGCTCGCCTACGAGCCGACGGGCGGCATCGTCGCCGCGCCCACGACCTCGCTGCCCGAGCGGATGGGCGGCTCGCGCAACTGGGACTACCGCTACTGCTGGCTGCGCGACGCGACCATCACGCTGCTCGCGATGATGCGCGGCGGCTACTACGACGAAGCGCGCGCATGGCGATCGTGGCTCGGCCGCGTGATGGCGGGCTCGCCCGAGCAGCTGCAGATCATGTACGGACTTGGAGGCGAACGCCGCCTGCCGGAGTTCGAACTCGACTGGCTGTCGGGGTATGAGGGCTCGAAGCCCGTGCGCGTCGGCAACAACGCCGTCGGCCAGCTGCAGCTCGACGTCTATGGCGAAGTGATGAACGCACTGCATCTGGCGCGCATCGGCGGCTTGCAGGCCGACGAGACGGCGTGGAACGTGCAGTGCGCGATGCTCAAGCACCTCGAAACGATCTGGGAAGCGCCTGACGAAGGCATCTGGGAAACGCGCGGCGGCCGTCAGCAATTCACGTTCTCGAAGGTGATGGCATGGGTCGCGTTCGATCGCGCGGTCAAATCGGCGGAAGCGTTCGATCTGCCCGCGCCGCTCGAGCACTGGCGTGAGATGCGTGCGCGCATTCACGCGGATGTCTGCGCGAAAAGCTGGAACCCGAAGCTCAACGCGTTCACCCAGACTTACGGCGGCGACGAGCTCGACGCAAGCCTGCTGCTGATGCCGCTGCTCGGCTTTCTGCCGCCGTCGGACCCGCGCGTCGCGGGCACCGTCGACGCGATCGAAAAGCATCTGCTGCACGACGGTCTCGTGCTGCGCTACCGCACGACGGAAGTCGACGACGGCCTGCCGCCCGGCGAAGGGACGTTTCTCGCGTGCAGCTTCTGGATGGTCGACAACCTGGCGCTGCAGGGGCGCGTCGAGCAAGCGCGCGAGATGTACGAGCGGCTGCTCGCGCTGGCCAACGATGTCGGGCTGCTCGCGGAGGAATACGACCCCGTGTCCGCGCGGCTTGTCGGTAATTTTCCACAGGGGTTTTCCCATGTGGCCCTCGTTCATACCGGGCTCAACCTGATGAAGCACGAGCAAGGGATGGCAAGCGCGGCGGGCCAGCCGCCCCACGACGGACAAGGCCGGGAACCACCGGCTGGCACGGCAGATGCTGATACGGAATCGTCACCTGTCGTCTAAAGAAAACACCCGCTTTGACGATGACGTGGATATGACATCCGGTACGTGCGCCAACGAACTGTTGTTGCATTGCACAAATCGTATGCCTTCTATATCATCGAATGAAGCAGACGGCCGATAATCGTCGCCATTCGCCACTAACAAATTCACACGTAACCAAAAACGGCCCGCCTCGTCGCCGCGCTCCAAAACACGCCGCCGTGCGCGAACCGCTTAACGCCGGAGCCCCCATGCTCTACCAATTTCACGAATTCCAGCGGGCACTCCTCAGCCCGCTTACCGCCTGGGCTCAGGCTGCTTCGAAATCGTTTGCGAATCCGGCCAGTCCGTTCGCCTATGTGCCAGGCGCCACCCGCCTGTCCGCTGGCTACGAGTTGCTGTACCGCCTCGGCAAGGATTACGAAAAGCCCGAGTTCAACCTGCATCAGATCGTCAAGGACGGTCGCAACATTCCCATCGTCGAACAGACGATCATCGAAAAACCGTTCTGCCGCCTGCTGCGCTTCAAGCGCTATTCCGACGACAGCGACGCCGTCACGCAACTGAAGGAAGAGCCCGTCGTGCTCGTGTGCGCGCCGCTGTCGGGCCACCATTCGACGCTGCTGCGCGACACCGTGTGCACACTGCTGCAGGACCACAAGGTGTACATCACGGACTGGATCGACGCGCGCATGGTGCCGCTCGAAGACGGCTCGTTCAATCTGGACGATTACATCGCGTACATCCAGGAATTCATCCGCCACATCGGCGCGAAGAACCTGCACGTGATCTCCGTGTGCCAGCCGACGGTGCCCGTGCTCGCTGCCATCTCGCTGATGGCGAGCCGCGGCGAAGACACGCCGCGCACGATGACGATGATGGGTGGCCCGATCGATGCTCGCAAGAGCCCCACGTCCGTCAATTCGCTCGCGACCCAGCATTCGTACGAATGGTTCGAGAACAACGTGATCTATAACGTGCCTTCGAACTATCCGGGCTTCGGCCGCAAGGTGTACCCGGGCTTTCTGCAGCACACCGGCTTTGTCGCGATGAATCCGGAACGTCACGCGGCGTCGCATTGGGACTTCTATCAGAGCCTTCTGCGCGGCGACGAAGAAGATGCCGAAGCACACCGCCGTTTTTACGACGAATACAACGCGGTGCTCGATATGGCCGCCGAGTACTATCTGCAGACGATCAGGGTCGTGTTCCAGGAATTCCGTCTTGCCGAGGGCACGTGGGTCGTGGACGGCGAACCGGTGCGTCCGCAGGACATCAAGAAGACGGCCCTCTTCACGATCGAAGGCGAGCTCGACGACATCTCCGGCGACGGCCAGACGCGCGCCGCGCACGATCTGTGCACGGGTATTCCCGAGAAGAACCGCCGCCACTTCACGGCGGAAAAGTGCGGACACTACGGCATTTTCTCGGGCCGCCGCTGGCGCACGATCATCTATCCGCAGTTGCGCGACTTCATCCTCGAACACAGCGCGAGGAGTGCGCGCAAGACGGAAGAGCACGTCGAAGCCTGACGCGACGGTTCGCCTGCATTCTGCCGGTTGGCGGGATGCGGGCAGATAGCAAAACGGCCTCTCACGAGGCCGTTTTTCGTTGGGACGGAGCTTAACGCCGCATCAGATACGCGAGCAGGATCTCGGTATTCATCTGAATGACTTCGCTGCGCTCGCCAGCGGAGCTGAAGTCGCGGCCGAGCGTCGCTTCGAGCGTGAAGCGATTCGAAACGATGTAGTAGCCCATGCCCGAGAGCGTCACGTAAAAGCGCAGCGGATCGACGCTGGTGCGAAAGAGCCCCGCGCGCTGCCCACGTTCCAGGATCGAGCCCAGCGTGGCGACAATCGGCGAGATCATTTCACGGATGCGCGTGGACTTCTGCATATACCGCGCCTCGTGCAGATTCTCGTTGTTCACGAGCCTCAGCAGTTCGGGATGGTCGCGATAGTAGTCCCACACGAAATGCGCGAGACGCGTCACGGCTTCGACAGGCGCAACGCCTGCGAGGTCCAATGTGCGCTCTGCTTCCGTAAGCGCGCTGAATGCGTGCTCGAGGACTGCCGTGAATAGCTGCTCCTTGCTACCGAAGTAGTAGTAGAGCATGCGTTCATTGGTCTCCGCGCGGCGGGCAATCTGATCGACGCGCGCGCCGAACAACCCACCATTCGCAAACTCTTCGGCCGCCGCGAGCAGAATGCGGCGACGGGTGCCTTCAGGATCTCTTTTGATTTTCGGCTGATTCATGGTGGCATGTGCTTTGTGAGCCGCGTTATCCGGATCGCCCGCCGTCCTCTCGCATGGCCTTGCAACGGCGGCACTGCGCGGGCTGGTTGGTGGAAACACCCTCCTGCGGTCATACTAAAAAGCGTTTTGATTATGGCACATGCTTCAGTAATAACAACTGGGGAAATCGGCGATAATGTGCTTTTGACCGATTGCCCATTGCACTCGCCGCGACGCTCTCATTATTGAGAACACTATTGAGAACATTGACGCGGTCTGCGCACGATCTATGCTCTCGCATTGTCTGAATTGCAGCGCGCGATTCTGATGCGACTGCACCGTTGAAGTCGCACCCATCGGCGCGCGCGTGACAGCAATGCGAGCAATCGGCGACAGCAAGCCCCACGAAGTCCCACGTCTCCACCGTGACACATTCCCGAACACTCGCCGACCGCATCGAAGACTTACTGCCGCAGACGCAGTGCACGAAGTGCAGCTATCCGGACTGCCGCGCTTACGCCGAAGCGATCGCGGACGGCAAAGCGAACTACAACCAGTGCCCGCCAGGCGGCGCCGAAGGCGTCGCGCGGCTTGCCGCATTGCTCGGCAAGCCGGTGATCCCGATCAATCCCGAGAACGGCGTCGAGCGAGCGCGCCCCGTCGCATTCATCGATGAGAACCTGTGCATCGGCTGCACGCTGTGCATGCAGGCGTGTCCCGTCGATGCCATCGTCGGCGCGCCGAAGCAGATGCACACGATGGTCGCCGAACTGTGCACGGGCTGCGATCTGTGCGTGCCGCCCTGCCCCGTCGATTGCATCGCGATGATCCCCGTCACGGGCGACAAGACGGGCTGGGACGCGTGGACGCACCAACAGGCCGACGCGGCACGCGCGCGCCACGACCGTCGCCAGGCACGCCTCGACGCCGAACGCGATGCGGCCGAAGCGCGCGCTGCGGCACGGCGCGCGTCGAGTGCAGCGGCTGCCGGCGAATCGCCAGCACCGACCGTTGGCTCGCGCCCAACAGAAGCACCAGCGGCAGCAACGGAAGCCGCCGCCGCGCCAACACCTGCACATACCCCCGCCGCCGACGCGGAAGCGAAAAAACGCGCGATCATCCAGGCCGCGCTCGAACGCGCGCGAAAGAAGAAGGAAGAAAACGCAACTCAAGGCCTGGGTCCGAAGAACACGACGAACGTGAGCGCTGAAATACAGGCGCAGATCGATGAGGCTGAAGCGCGTCGTCGTCGGCTTGGCATTGGGCAGGACAACTCCGAATCGGCATCCAAGCCAGACAACGATCAACCTAAAAAGCCCTGACCTCGCCGAATGAATGCGAACAAACGACGCGCGATCTACGAGACCCTTCAGAGCCTGAATCCGCACCCGACGACAGAGCTCGAATACTCGACGCCATTCGAGTTGCTGATTGCCGTGATGTTGTCCGCGCAAGCAACGGACGTATCGGTGAACAAGGCGATGCGCCGGATGTTTCCCGTCGCGAATACGCCGCAGAAGGTACTCGACCTGGGCGAAGAAGGCGTCGCCGATTACATCAAGACGATCGGCCTCTACCGCACGAAAGCGAAGAACGTGATCGCGACGTGCCGCATCCTGCTCGATCAGTACGGCGGCGAAGTGCCGGAGGATCGCGAGGCACTGGAGAGTCTGCCGGGCGTCGGCCGCAAGACGGCGAACGTCATTCTGAACACGGCCTTCGGTCATCCGACAATCGCCGTCGACACGCACATCTTTCGGGTTGCCAACCGAACGGGGCTTGCGCCCGGCAAGGACGTGCGCGCCGTCGAACTGGCGCTGGAAAAGTTCACGCCCGCCGAATTCAGGCACGACGCGCATCATTGGCTGATTCTGCACGGGCGCTATGTGTGCAAGGCACGCCGGCCGGAGTGCTGGCACTGCGTGATCGAGCCGCTGTGCGAGTTCAAGCAGAAGACGCCGCCGCCCGATCTTTGAGCTTCCGCGTGTCGCCGCGAGCGTATTTCGCTGCAACCGCGCCGCGCCCTGCCTCCCCGAGCCGCCCGCCAGCGGGCAGCTCGGTCACGGCGTAAAATGTGCGCTCGCGTGCGCGGTCCGTCGTCGACGGCCCGCAACGCGCGCCGCGCCGCATCCGGCTCCACCCGCTCTTACCGCCCGAAGTCCATCGATGTTCAATCCCAGCCGCGACGAAGTCCGCCGTTTTTTCACCGACACCTGGCGCAAGCAGCGCGCGGGTGAAATCCTGACGCCGCTCGAAGCAATCGCCGCCGACTGGATCGTCGAGCACCCCGAATATCACGCCGATCTCGCCGACCCCGACGCCGCGTCGGCACAGGACTATTCGCCCGAGCGCGGACAGACCAATCCGTTCCTGCATCTGTCGATGCATCTCGCCATCAGCGAGCAGTTGTCGATCGATCAGCCGCCCGGCATCCGCGCCGCGCACGACCGCCTTGCCGCGCGCCTCGGCTCGACGCACGACGCGCAGCACGCGATCATGGAATGCCTCGGCGAAACGATCTGGGAAGCGCAGCGCACGAACACGCCGCCCGATACGGACGCCTATCTGCAGCGTATCGAGCGCCGCGCGTCGCGCGATTGAACGCCTGACGCGCACGCGCCGCATCCGTCACGCGCAACCTCCGTCGCACCAAAGCAAACACCCCGCGCATGCGGGGTGTTTGTCGTGAACCGTCAGCAGGTCGCGTGCCGATTACTTCTTCTGCACGAGATCGCCATTCAGCGATTCGATGTAGGCCGCGAGATCCTTCATGTCGTTCTGCGACAGGCTTTGCACCTGCGCCTGCATGATCGCGTTATTGCGGCCGAGATGCGGATTGCCGTTGCCCATCTGGTACTGGCGCAGCGCCCAGTAGATGTAGTCGGCATGCTGGCCCGCGAGCTTCGGATATTCGGGGCTCACCGGCTTGTTCAGATTCGGGCCGTGGCAGGCCGCGCAATTGTGGCTCTCCGCGAGCACCTTGCCGTTGCCGGCATCCGCCGCGTGCGCCGCATTCGAAGCGACGACGAAACCGGCCAGCGCGAGCGTCGCGCATGCAGCCTTGACCACCGTATGAAGTGCGTGGGGGTGCTTCTTCATGAATTCTCCTGTGTCGACGGGGCGCTTTGGCGCTTGCTTCCGTCCCTTGCAATCTGATTGCGATCCGCGAACCGGACGAGCAAATGAGCCGCCTTGGTCGGGACGACGATCACTTGTCGGGATTGTTCTTCGAAGAGGAAGTCTGCGACGCGTAGTACGCGGCGATATCGGCGATGTCCTGATCGGACAACGACGTCGCGACTGCGTGCATCGTTTCGAAATGGCGATCGCCCTTCTTGTACGCGTGCAGCGCGTTTTCGAGGTAGGTCTGATTCTGGCCGCCCAGCATCGGCACCCGGTACACCTCGGGGTACGCCGTACGATAGTCAGGAATACCGTGACAGCCGATACACATCGCGACCTTGCCCTGACCCGCCTTGGCATTGCCGACGATATCCGCTGCCTGCACAGTTGACGCTAAGCCCGCGAGCACCGACATCGCTGCGATCACGACATGTTTGCCGACGAATTTGTTCATAGCTCTTCTAACCTGGCTTGAGGGGAAACGGGCGCCCGAAAAGGCAACGGCCTGCGCCGTTTTACTTGTCGGGTTGCCACGCAGGCCAAAAAAATCGGCCCAATTGTACCGCGACGCCGCGCCGGGCGTCCACCCGACGGGAGCCCGCGCCCTTTGCCGCGAAAGCACCGCAGCGAGCGGCGCGCAGCATACGCCTCAGGCGCTTTACCGCATTTGAAGCGCTCTCGGGCGCGGCACATTGCCGCAGTCCGAATGGGCGGCCCACGTAGGCTGCGCGGACAGGTTCAAGCGCCAATCCGCCTGCGCCTCGACCACAAATCTGCCGCTTTTTCGGGCATCGCGGCGAACCGCACACGACACCTTACGCCACATCGCCCGAGGGTCAGGGCACGCGTTCTGCGCGTCGTGCGACGCGGCTGACACCATACGGGAGCGCGATTCAGCACAACAGGGCTTCTGACTTATACTGGAATTTTTCCCGAACGGGCGTCCAGTCATGCGTTTCGAAGGCTCATCGCAATACGTCGCCACCGACGATCTCAAGCTCGCGGTCAATGCGGCGATGACGCTCAAGCGCCCGCTGCTCATCAAGGGCGAGCCGGGCACAGGCAAGACCATGCTCGCGGAAGAAGTCGCGGCGGCCCTCGGCATGCCGCTTCTGCAGTGGCACATCAAGTCCACGACGAAGGCGCAACAGGGTCTGTACGAATACGACGCCGTCTCGCGTCTGCGCGATTCGCAGCTCGGCGACGAGCGCGTGAAGGACATCGCCAATTACATCGTCAAGGGCGTGCTGTGGCAGGCGTTCGAGTCGGAGCAGCAATCCGTATTGCTGATCGACGAAATCGACAAGGCCGACATCGAGTTTCCGAACGACCTGTTGCGCGAGCTCGACCGCATGGAGTTCTACGTGTATGAGACGCGCGAGCTCGTGAAGGCGAAGCACCGTCCGCTCGTCATCATCACGTCGAACAACGAGAAGGAGCTGCCCGACGCGTTTCTGCGCCGCTGCTTCTTCCACTACATCAAGTTCCCCGATCCCGCGACGATGCAGCAGATCGTCGAAGTCCACTATCCCGGCATCAAGCAGGACCTGCTGCGCGCCGCGATGGAAAGCTTCTTCGAGTTGCGCAACGTATCGGGCCTGAAGAAGAAGCCGTCCACCTCCGAACTGCTCGACTGGCTGAAGCTGCTGCTCGCCGAAGACATTCCGCCCGAAGCGCTGCGCTCGAAGGATCAGAAGCAGATCGTGCCGCCGCTGCACGGCGCGCTGCTGAAGAACGAGCAGGACGTGAGCCTCTTCGAGCGGCTCGTGTTCATGAACCGCAACAACCGCTGATAGAAGGCATCGACGCGGAAAACCCCGGAGACGACGGCATGCTGATCGACTTTTTCTACACGCTGCGCGCCGCGAAGCTGCCCGTCTCCGTGAAGGAATACCTGACGCTGCTCGAAGCGCTGAAGGACAGCGTAATCCAGCCGTCGCTGGACGAGTTCTACTACCTCGCGCGCATGACGCTCGTGAAGGACGAGCAGTACTTCGACAAGTTCGATCAGGCATTCGGCGCGTACTTCAACGGCGTCGCGCAGAAGTCCGATCTCGCGTTCGATGTCCCTCTCGACTGGCTGAAGAAGAAGCTGCAACGCGAGCTGAGCGCAGAAGAAAAGGCGCAGATCGAAAAGATGGGCGGCCTCGACAAGCTGATGGAGCGCCTGAAGGAACTGTTCGACGAACAGAAAGGCCGTCACGAAGGCGGCAGCAAATGGATCGGCACGGGCGGCACGTCGCCGTTCGGCAACGGCGGCTACAACCCTGAGGGCATTCGCATCGGCGGCGACTCGTCGGGCAATCGGACGGCCGTGAAGGTGTGGGATCAACGCGCGTACCGCGATTACGACGATCAGGTCGAGATCGGCACGCGCAACATCAAGGTCGCGCTGCGCCGCCTGCGGCGCTTCGCGCGCGAAGGCGCCGCCGAAGAGCTCGACTTGCCCGACACGATCCGCAGCACGGCCGCGAACGCCGGCTGGCTCGACCTGAAGATGGTCCCCGAGCGGCACAACAACGTGAAGGTGTTGATGCTGCTCGACGTCGGCGGATCGATGGACGATCACATCAAGCGCACGGAAGAACTGTTCTCGGCCGCGAAGGCCGAGTTCAAGCACCTCGAGTTCTACTACTTCCACAACTGCGTCTACGACTTCCTGTGGAAGAACAACCGCCGCCGGCACGTCGAGCGGCTCGCGACGTGGGACATGCTGCACAAGTTCACACCCGACTACAAGCTGATCTTCGTCGGCGACGCGACGATGAGCCCGTACGAAGTGCTGCAGCCGAGCGGCTCGGTCGAGTACAACAACGCCGAAGCGGGCGCCGTGTGGCTGCGCCGGATCGCCGATCATTTCCCCCATCACGCATGGCTCAATCCCGAGCCTGAAGGCTTGTGGGAATATCGGCAGTCAGTTTCGGTGATCCGCGAAGTGCTCGGCCACCGGATGTACCCGCTCACGCTCGCCGGGCTCGAAACCGCGATGCGCGTGCTGAGCAAGTAAACTCCACCGATCTTCACCGTCCGAACGCGGGACCACGATAGCGGACGCACCGTGCCCGCTCGCTCGTCGTTTGCACGCCGCGCGGCAACGGCGCCGCGAGAACGCAACACCCACGCACCACCCATTGCGCACCACCATAACGCACGATAAGAGACACGCAGGATGACCACCCCTTCTTCCCCCGAATTCTCCACGGCCGCGCGCGCACCGCTCAAGCCGTTCGCCGACACGTCGCTGTCCGCGCTCGTCGCCGGCTTCGTCGCGATGATGACGGGCTACACAAGCTCGCTCGTGCTGATGTTCCAGGCAGGCCGCGCCGCGCATCTGACCGATGCGCAGATTTCGTCGTGGATCTGGGCGCTGTCTGTGGGCATGGCGCTGTGCACAATCGGACTGTCGCTGCGCTTTCGCGCGCCCATCGTGATCGCGTGGTCGACGCCGGGCGCGGCGCTGCTCGTGTCGTCGCTGCCGCACGTCGCGTATTCCGAAGCGATCGGCGCATTCATTGTCTGCGCGCTGCTGCTGACGCTCGTCGGCCTCACGGGCTGGTTCGATACGCTGATGAAAAAGATTCCGGCGGGCATCGCGTCGGCGCTGCTGGCGGGCATCCTGTTCGAAATCGGCATCGAGATTTTTCGCGCCGCGCAATTCCAGACGGCGCTCGTGCTGGCGATGTTCTTCACCTACCTCGCGGTCAAGCGTTTTGCGCCGCGCTATGCGATCCCCGCGACGCTCGTGGTCGGCACGGCCGTTGCAGGCGCGCTCGGTCTGCTCGACTTCAGCGCTTTCCGCGTGGCGTTCGCCGTGCCCGTGCTGACTGTGCCCGCGTTCTCGCTGTCGGCCGTCATCAGCATCGGCATTCCGCTCTTCATCGTGGCGATGGCTTCGCAGAACGTGCCCGGCATCGCCGTGCTGCGCGCGGATGGCTACCAGACGCCGTCCGCGCCGCTGATCGCGACGACGGGCGTCGCGTCGCTGCTGCTCGCGCCGTTCGGCTCGCACGGCGTGAATCTCGCCGCGATCACGGCCGCGATCTGCACGGGCCGCGAAGCGCACGAAGACCGCTCGAAGCGCTATATGGCCGCCGTCTGGTGCGGCCTGTTCTATCTGATCGCGGGGATCTTCGGCGCGACGATCGCGGCCCTCTTCGGCTCACTGCCGAAAGCGCTCGTGGTGTCCGTCGCGGCGCTCGCGCTGTTCGGCTCGATCATGAGCGGGCTCACGAACGCGATGCAGGACACGCGACAGCGTGAAGCCGCGCTCGTCACGTTCATGGTGACCGCCTCGGGTCTCACGCTGCTGTCGATCGGTTCGGCGTTCTGGGGGCTCGTCGCGGGCCTGTTCACGCAATTCGTGCTGAACGCGCGGCGCGCATGACGGCGCCCGCCCGATGCGCGGACACGAAAGACCGCGTGGTCGGACGACAGCCAGTTCCAAAGGCGGAATGTGCCTGGCGCCATGGCGCGAACGGACGGAGGGGTGTACCTGTCAAACCAGCATCACCCAATCCGCCATAGAATAGAAGTATCGGGTGGCGTTCCACGGTAACATTCCCGGCTTGCAACGTGGACACTGCCGATGACGCGCTGATGCGTGGCCGTTTGCGTGCTGACGGAGGCTCCGCGCGGCGTCATTATTTCCCTGGACCATGGCGCGCGTGCGCCCCGAAGCGAAGGCTCGACATGACTACTGCACTCGATCAACTCAAGCAATACACCAAGGTCGTCGCGGATACCGGCGACTTCCAGCAACTCGCGCAATACAAGCCGCAGGACGCGACGACGAATCCGTCGCTGGTCCTGAAGGCCGTGCAGAAGGACGAATACAAGCCGCTGCTCGAAAAGACGGTACGCGACCACGCATCGAAGCCCGTCAGCGCAATCATCGACCACCTGTTGATCGCCTTCGGCACCGAAATCCTGAAGATCGTCCCGGGCCGCGTATCGACGGAAGTCGACGCGCGCCTGTCGTTCGACACGAAAGCGTCGATCGACAAGGCGCATGAACTCATCAAGCTGTACGAAGCGCAAGGCATCGGCCGCGAGCGCGTGCTGATCAAGCTCGCGTCGACGTGGGAAGGCATCCGCGCAGCCGAAGTGCTGCAGAAGGAAGGCGTCAAGTGCAACATGACGCTGCTCTTCTCGCTGCCGCAAGCCGTCGCGTGCGCGGAAGCGGGCGCGCAACTGATCTCGCCGTTCGTCGGCCGCATCTACGACTGGTACAAGAAGAGCGCCGGCAGCAACTGGGACGAAGCGCGCGACGGCGGCGCGAACGATCCGGGCGTGCAGTCGGTGCGCCGCATCTATGCGTACTACAAGAAGTTCGGCTACCCGACGGAAGTGATGGGCGCGAGCTTCCGCACGACGAGCCAGATTACCGAACTGGCAGGCTGCGATCTGCTGACGATCAGCCCGGATCTGCTGCAAAAGCTGCACGACAGCACCGACAAGCTCGAGCGCAAGCTGTCGCCGGAAGCCAGCAAGAACGCCGAGATCGCGCGCGTGCCGACGGATGAGCCGTCGTTCCGCTTCCTCGTCAACGAAGATGCGATGGCGACCGAAAAGCTTTCGGAAGGCATCCGCGTGTTCGCAGCGGACGCGATCAAGCTCGAAAAGGTGATCGACGCGCTGCGCTGATCTGCTCCGTATTTCTTCTCTGTGCAAGAGCGCGCGGCCCGCAAGGCTGCGCGCTTTTTTTATGTGCTTTTTGCGCCTGCTTTCTTGCGAGTTCCTCTCACGCCGTCAGCGCGTCACGCACGTTGCCATCGTCAACACAGTTTCACATCCGACGCTCCTGCGACGACTACAATCGTTGACACGAATGCGTCGCTGCGCGTTCGCATGGAACGACATGTCAATTGAGTGGAGACATCGATGCAAGTCCAACCCTATCTGTTTTTCAATGGCCGCTGTGAAGAAGCGCTGAAGTTCTACGGCGAGAAGCTCGGCGCGCAGGTGCTGTTCCAGATGCGTTTCAAAGACGCGCCGCCGAGCCCCGAGCAGCCTATCCGCCCTGGCACGGAAGAAAAGATCATGCATTCGACGATCAAGATCGGTTCGACGGAACTGATGGCGTCGGATGGCAATTGCGATGGAACGCCTGTTACGCACTCGGGCTACAGCCTGTCGATCACCGTCGACGATCCGTCGCAGGGCGAAAAGACGTTCAAGGCGATTTCGGAAGGCGGCAACGTCGTGATGCCGTGGCAGGCGACGTTCTGGAGCAGCGGCTTCGGTATGGCCATCGACAAGTTCGGCGTGATGTGGATGGTCACGAACCCGCACGAAGGCGACAAGCACCCGAGCTGATACCAACCCCGAATATCGAGCCGGCAAGCGGATCAGCGCGCAGCTTGCTCGCGATCTCCGCCTTCGATGTTCCAGTTCGGCTCGGCAGCAGCCAGCAACGTGCGCATGCGCTCGACCTGTTCCGTGAAGCGCTGTGCAAGCCAATATGGCCCCTGCAATTCAGGGGCCATTTCTTTGCGCGAAGCCTGCGCGCCCGTCGAATCTTCTTCGCTTTGTGCCGTCGCGTCAGCAGGCGGGCAAGCGAGCGTCTCAGCCGAAACCTCCTCCGGCATCCTGAACTGCATCGCGCCCGCGAAGCGCAACGCACGTGCGCTCGCAAGCAGCGTCATGCGCACCGCGTTCGTCTCCTCGCCGCACTCGTGCGCAAACGCTTCGCGTATTTCAGCGTGCGCGAGCGTGCCCGTCGACAGCATTTCCAGCGCGCTCAGCATCGAGCGATGCAGACGCTGGATGTCGTCGAGCCGCGCGATCGGCAAGTCGATTTCCTTCGCCACCGACGGCATCAGCGAGCGCAGTTGCACGAGCCGCTTGCCCATGCGGATGAACGCGGCCACCTGCTCGTCGCTGCCGACGGGCACGCCCGTCATCATCCGCGTGTAGAGGCGCGCGCACTCGCGCAGATTGTCGGCGAGCAGATAGCGCCACGAATAGGTTGCGTGCAACGGCAGCGCGAACGAAAACGCGAGCGCGATCACGATGCCGATCAGCACGTTAAGCGTGCGCCACAGGCCCGTGTCGATCATGTTGTCGCCGTGGCCCGCGACGATGCACATCGTGATGGCCGTCAGCAGCGCGACGTAACCGGCCGTGCCGATCGCGAACCACGCGCAGACGGCGGCAATCACCGACATCAGCACATACGTGAGCGGCAGCGAATCGAACAGGTTCTGCTGAAGGATCAGCGCAAGCCCGAGCGCCGCGCCGAGCAGCGTGCCCGCCGCGCGCTCCGCCGCCTTCTTGCGGATATTGCCGTGATGCTGCAGTCCACCGATCACCACCAGCAGCGTCACCGACGCCCAGATGCCATGCGGAATGTCGATGCCCGTCGTCGCGAGAATCGACACGAGCATTGCGAGGCCGACGCGCAGGCTATGGAAGAACTTCGCGTGCCGGTAGCGATAGTACGGCGACGTGATCGCGTGCGCGATCCGTCCGACGCGCGTGCGGCGCGGCGCGAGGCGCGCGGCGACGGCGTCGTTCGAGACGGGCGGCGTGCCGCTGCGCTTGCGTGGCGGATTCGAATGCGGGTCGGCTAAAGCCATCGGTTATCTCACGTTGGGTCGAAGCCACCGGATGAGCATAAACGATGTGAGCGGCGTCGGCACGGAGACGGCCAGGCCGCGCCGCGCCAACAAAAAAGCCCGCAGCATCTGCTGCGGGCTTCGTGTGATGCGGACCGCGCAAACGGCGCGATCAGCTTTCGACCGGGTGGTCCAGATAATCTTCCGGATTCGTGCGGTCTTCCGCGTGCTTCATGCCCGCTGCGCGCACGGCGAAGCTGACGACGATCGACACGACGAGGTTGACGACCAGCGACCACACGGCCGCGTAACCCGGAATCGCCATTCCGCCGATGTGGATCGTATAGATCGAGCCCGCGAGTTTCAGCGAGATCGCCATCCACGTGCCGACGGCAATGCCCGCCGCCCAGCCGAGCAGCAGACCGCGATAGTCGAGCACACGCGTATAGAGGCCGAGCACGATCGCGGGCAGCGTCTGGATGATCCAGATGCCGCCGAGCAGTTGCAGCTGGATCGCGTACGTCAGCGGCAGGCCGAGAATGAACGCGACCGCGCCCACTTTCACGATCAGCGAGACCAGCTTCGCGATGTTCGTTTCCTGCTCGTGCGTCATGTTGCGGTTGACGAACTCCTTGTGGATGTTGCGCGTGTACAGGTTCGCCGCTGCAATCGACATGATCGCGGCGGGCACCAGCGCGCCGATGCCGATGGCCGCAAACGCGACGCCGACGAACCACGACGGGAAGAAGTGCAGGAACAGCGCCGGCACCGCGAAGTTCGGGCCAAAGGCCTTGAAGTACGGCGCGAACTCAGGCATGTCCTTCACGCCCGCTGCGAGCGCCATGAAGCCGAGCAGCGCGAGCAGGCCGAGCACGAGCGAGTACGCAGGCAGCATCGCCATGTTGCGGCGGATCGTATTGCCCGACGACGACGACAGAATCGCCGTCACCGAGTGCGGATACAGGAAGAGCGCGAGCGCCGATCCCACTGCCAGTGTCGCGTATGCGCTATAGCCGTTGAGGCTCGCCACGTCCGGCGCCTTCAGCAGCAGCTTGGCGGGCGGCACCGCGCCGAAGATGTGGCCGAAGCCGCCGAGTTGCGGCGGAATCACGATGATCGCGGCGGCGATCGTGATGTAGATCAGCACGTCCTTGACGACGGCGATCATCGCCGGCGCGCGCAGGCCCGACGTGTACGTGTAAGCCGCGAGGATCGCGAAGGCGATGATCAGCGGCAGATCGCCGACGAAGCCCGTCGTGTCGAAGCCGAGCGCGCCGATCACCACTTCGATGCCGACCAGTTGCAGCGCGATGTACGGCATCGTCGCGACGATGCCCGTCACGGCGACGACGAGCGCCAGCGTGCGGCTGCCGTAACGCGCGTTGACGAAGTCAGCGGACGTGACATAGCCATGACGCTTCGCAATGCTCCACAGCTTCGGGAACACGACGAACGCGAACGGATAGATCAGGATCGTATAGGGCAGCGCGAAGAAACCCGTCGCGCCCGCGCCGAACACGAGCGCCGGCACGGCGATGAACGTGTAGGCAGTGTAAAGGTCGCCGCCCAGCAGGAACCACGTGACGACCGTGCCGAAGCGCCGGCCGCCGAGGCCCCACTCTTCCAGATGCGCGAGGTCGCCGCGCCGCCAGTGGGCCGCGACGAAGCCGAGAATCGTGACGCCAATGAAGAACAGCACGAAGACGAAGGTTGCGATTGCATTCATCGTGCGCCTCCCTTCGAGCGGGTCTTCGTCTTGAAGTACACCAGCGCGGTGATCACGGCGCTGATCAGCACCCACAGTAGCTGATACCAGTAGAAGAACGGGAAGTCGAACAGTTGCGGTTCGACCTTGTTGTATGACGGCACCCAGATCATCGCGATCCAGGGCAGCAGCAACAGCCAGAGCCAGTGCTTGCTGGCCTTGTTGGCGGCGGCGTCGTGAGCCATGACGTCTCCTCTTTCCTTTTATTGAATTGTGGCCCGCGTTGGGCGGGCAGATGGACCCGGCTGCGGATAACAGCTTGGGCTCCCCGAAAGCATCGAAAGAGTATCGGAGTGGCGAACGACCGGTCAAGCAGGGCTGACCCTAAACGCAACGGTGTTGTCAATAGGAGAATCGTCGGGAGTGTGGGACGGGAGACTAAAGCGGAGAATTTTGCCGCTTCGTCGGACGGGCTGCGTTATGCCCTTTCGATCAGAACGGGCTGTGGTCGATTCGATTCCGCCGTGCAGTCCATGGCACAGCGGTTGCGCGCTGGCGTTGCACCAGCGCGAGGCATGTGTGTGGTTCGTGAAAGCGTCGCATGTCGCTTCGCCTGCCGCGTCCCTACTTGCGTTCGATTGCCGACGCGCGTCAGACCGCGAATGTGCCGTTCTGGCCCGTCGACTCCTGCAAGCCCTTGACCCACTTGCGCGCCGGCAACGCGAGCCGCGCTTCGAGCAGCTTCGCGCGCGCCTGCAACTGCGTGAACGGCACGTCGATGGCGGGCCCCGAGAACGCGATCGCGATGCGGTTGCCGTCGTGCACTTCCGGCAATGCGACGACGCGTCCGTCGAAGGCTTCGTTCAGCCGCTTCATGTTGCGCACGAAGCTCGGATGATCGCCGAACAGGTTGACCGTGACGATGCCCGCTTGCGCGAGACATGCGCGCGCGGCGCGATAGAACGCGACGCTGTCGAGCACGGGACCGCGCGCCGTCGCATCGTACAGATCGATCTGCAACGCGCCGACGGTGCCGTGATTCGCGCGATCGTTGACGAACTCCCATGCGTCCGTCTCGCGCACGCTGAGACGCGCGTCGTCGGCGGGCAGGCCGAACATCGTGCGCGCCGCGATCACGACAGCGGGATTCAATTCGACGGCTTCGACCTGCGCGCGCTTCAGGAAGCGGTGCGCGAACTTCGTCAGCGAGCCGGTGCCGAGTCCGAGCTGCACGATGCGCTTCGGCGTTTCGAGGAACAGCAGCCAGGCCATCATCTGCTGCGCGTATTCGAGTTCGATGTGATCGGGCTTCGACAAGCGCATCGCGCCCTGCACCCATTCCGTGCCGAAGTGCAGATAGCGCACGCCGCCCTCTTCCGAGAACGTGACGGGCGCAAAACGCGGCTTGCGCGGCGCTTCGATCATCGAGGCCTTCGCGACATCGGCGAAGTCGTCTTCGTCACGCGCGGCACGTGTTTTCGCGCGCGAGATTCTTTGCTTCGAGACTGCGGATTCTTTGTTGCGGAAAGCACGCGCCTCGGCCGAAGCGCGCTTGATCAGTTTCGTCATGTAAGGATGTCGCGCCACAGGCGCAATTTTTGGTCGAACGAGAGCATAGCATTCGCGGGGCTCGACGACGGCAGCACGAGGGTTTCGTAGCCGGCTGCGGCGATCACGGTCGCAAAGCGGCCCGCCGTCTTGCCGTTGAAGCAGACCTTCGCGAGCTTCGGTGCGTACTCGCGCAGCGACGCGAAATCGTTGGGCGTCGCATTGCGGATCGCCACATCGAGACTGCCCTCGCGCGTGCACGCGGCAAGCACGTCCCACACGCCGACGCCATGCTTCAACACGTGCTCGAGACGCGTGGGGTAATCGAGCTCGGCCAGCGGTTCGCCGATCACTGCGCCGAGCAATCGCCAGAACTGATTGCGCGGATGCGCGTAGTACTGCGTCGCCGCGAGCGATGCCTCGCCTGGAAAGCTGCCGAGTATCAGCGTATGTGTGCTCTCGGCGACGACGGGAGGAAAGCCGCGCAACATCAGCGTGCCGCCTCGCGTTTGTCGACGCGCCTGTCGACGCGTTTTGCGTTGGCGTCGGCACGCGACGCCGTGTGATCGAGCGCCTGGCCATGATCGCGCGGCACGGGCTGCGCGATCTGCCCGCGCGCGCGCCCGTCGCCGCGCATCGCGAGCTTCGCCCACAGCGCGGGCAGCATGCATTCGGTGACCATCAGCGGCTCGCCATAGCGCTCGAACACCGAGCGCCGCGCGACGAGCGCATGTGCGCGCGCATCGCCCGTTTCTTTCGACGCGAGCCGATACAGCGGATGCCGCGCCGTCACGCGCCGGCTCACCAGCGACGAACGCGACACGCTGCTGTCGCTATACAACAGCTCCGCGAGCGGCCGCGTGCGCAGACGCCGCATCGCCTGCCAGACGCCCGTGCTCGCCGTGAGCGGCACGATGCTGTGCGCGGCGACGAAAGGCGTGCCGTCCACCGATAACGCCACTTCGCGCACCCACACGGGCGTGCGCGACGCGATGCCGAGCGCGGCGTACTCGTCTTCATAGGGCAGATCGACAGCTTCGCGCGTCACGCGCACGACCACCGCGCCGAGCGTGCGCAGATGCGCAGTCAGCGAGCCACCACGCGTGAGCCAGTCTTTTTGATCGGTCGAGAAACCTGGAAGGGGCGCGACGCGCCAATGGGCGTCGACAGCATCGAAACGAATAGACATGGGCGGCATTATAGGGTCGCCAGAAAAAGCAGGCCTTCGAGGCGGCATGTCCGCATGAATTCGCCGACCATTCCGGCACTCGGTTCGGACCGTTCACCGTTCAAAGTGCCGGCCGAACGATGAAGATAGCCGGCGAGCGCCGCGCACTTGCGCGGCCTTTTATCCACAAACCAGGGAGCTTCAATTGACCGCTCATGACAAAGCCACGTCGGACCGCGTCGCGCATCTCGCCGCGATCGTTCTCAAGCGTTCCGCCGCATCGAAGATCGAAAAGGAACTCGCCGCCTCCGCGCTCGCGCAGCATCACACGACGAAGCACACGAGCGCGGCCATCGGCAAGGCCGCCGCGCATGTACTCGGCGACGCGCATGCATGCGCCGAATCGAAGGAACTCGAGGGGTCGGTGCTCGCTCAGGTGCGCAAGCTGAATGGCGGGTCGCCACAGCGCTGACAGTCAATCGACACACGACAGCCACACAAAAAAAATGCGCTGCCGAAGCAGCGCATTTCCTCTTTCCGCCCCTTATCAGGCAACGCGCATCAGCGCGCCAGCAACAGCGTGTTCGTTCGCTTCACGAAGCTAGCCGGGTCTTCGAGCGAACCGCCTTCGGCCAGCAACGCCTGATCGAACAACAGATGGCACCAGTCGTCGAAGTTCGCGTTGTCGGCGCTGAGGTTCTTCACGAGCGCATGCTCCGGATTCACTTCGAGAATCGGATGGAACGCTGGCGCGTTCTGACCCGCGGCCTTCAGCATGCGCTGCAGGTAGCCGCTCATCTCGCCTTCGTCGGCGACGAGGCACGACGGCGAATCGGTCAGGCGGAATGTCAGACGCACGTCCTTCGCCTTGTCCTTGAGCGTCTCCTTCATGCGCTCGACGAGCGGCTTCAGCTCTTCGCCGACCTTCTCCTGCGCCTGCTTTTCTTCGTCGTTCAGCTGGCCGAGATCGAGGTCGCCGCGCGCGACGCTTTGAAGCGGCTTGCCGTCGAATTCCTGAAGGAACGACAGCATCCATTCGTCGACGCGATCCGTCAGCAGCAGCACTTCGACGCCCTTCTTGCGAAACACTTCGAGATGCGGGCTGTTCTTCGCGGCCTGATACGTATCCGCCGTCACGTAGTAGATCTTCGTCTGCTCCGGCTTCATGCGCGCGACGTAGTCCGTCAGCGACACGTTCTGCTCCGGCGAGTCGTTATGCGTCGACGCAAAACGCGCGAGCTTCGCGATGCGCTCCTTGTTCGAGAAGTCCTCGCCGATGCCTTCCTTCAGCACCTGGCCGAATTCCGTCCAGAACGTCGCGTACTTTTCCTTGCCGGCGGCTTCTTCCGAATTGGCGAGCTCTTCGAGCATCGACAGCGCGCGCTTGGTCACGCCTTCGCGGATCGCCTTCACGTCGCGGCTTTCCTGCAGCAGTTCGCGCGACACGTTCAGCGGCAAATCGCTCGAATCGACGACGCCTTTCACGAAACGCAGATACGCGGGCAGCAGTTGCTCGGCGTCGTCCATGATGAAGACGCGCTTCACGTACAGCTTCAGGCCGCCGCGATGATCGCGGTTCCACAGATCGAACGGCGCATGCGCCGGCACGTACAGCAACTGAATGTACTCGCTGCGGCCTTCGACGCGGTTGTGCGTCCACGTCAGCGGGTCCTGGTGATCGTGCGACAGGTGCTGATAGAACTGCTTGTACTGCTCGTCGCTGATGTCGCTCTTCGCGCGCGTCCACAGCGCGCTCGCCTGGTTGACGGTCTCGTCCTCGTCCTTCGCGACCATCTCGCTCTTCTCGGCGTCCCACTCTTCCTTCTGCATCAGGATCGGCAGCGCGACGTGATCCGAGTACTTCTGGATGATCGACTTCAGCTTCCACGTGGACAGCAGTTCGTCTTCGTCGGCGCGCAGATGCAGCGTGATCGTCGTGCCGCGTTGCGCGCGCTCGATCGCTTCGACCGAGAAATCGCCTTCGCCCGAACTCACCCAGCGCACGCCTTCCGAGGCCGGCAGGCCGGCGCGGCGCGTCTCCACCGTGATCTTGTCCGCGACGATGAAGCCCGAGTAGAAGCCCACGCCGAACTGGCCGATCAGCGCCGCATCCTTCTGCTGATCGCCCGACAACTTGCCGAAGAATTCCTTCGTGCCCGAGCGCGCGATCGTGCCCAGGTGCGAGATCGTTTCGTCGCGGCTCATGCCGATGCCGTTGTCGTCGATGCTGATGGTGCGCGCCGCCTTGTCGAACGACACGCGGATACGCAGGTTCGGATCGCTCTCATACAGCGCGTTGTTCGCGATCGCTTCGAAGCGCAGCTTGTCCGAGGCGTCCGAGGCGTTCGAGATCAGCTCGCGCAGGAAGATTTCCTTGTTGCTGTACAGCGAGTGGATCATCAGGTGCAGAAGCTGTTTCACTTCTGCCTGGAAGCTCATGGTTTCTTGTGCCATGGTCGGTTTCCCTTTCTGTTGCAGGTTGATTCGAAGCAGACGATGTCCGTGCCGGCGGCGCGCGACACGGACGTTGCGCGCTCAGATGGGGTCGCGCGCCGCCGATTCAAGAGGCGTCATGAAGCGCGGCGCGCGACGCTGTCCAGATAGCGGCACAAAAATGCCGGCAGCGCGGGATCGCCGCAATTCGCGACGTTGAAGCGCATCCACGTGGTCGGCGACTGCTGCGGCGAGAACAGGCTTCCCGGTGTGAGCAAAAAGCCTTCCTCGTGGCCGGCGGCCGCAAGCGCATCGGCGTCGACGCCCGTATCCGCCCACACGAACATGCCCGCCGCCGGTGTCTGAAACATGCGCAGCCCCGTTTTTTCGAGCATCCGCACGGACTTGTCGCGCACGCCGTCGAGCCGCGCGCGCAGCCGCTCGACGTGCCGCCGGTAGTGCCCTTCCGTCAGGATCTTGTACAAAACGCGCTCGTTCAGTTCTGGCGTCGTCATGCCGACGAGCATTTTCTGGTCCGTGACGGCCTTCGCCACATCCAGCGACGACGCCATGAAGCCGACCCGCAGATTCGCCGCGAGCGTCTTCGAGAAGCTGCCAAGGTAAATGACGCGCCGCAGTTGGTCGAGGCTCGCGAGGCGCGTCGCCGCAAAGCCCGGCGGGCACAGGTCGCCGTAGATGTCGTCCTCGACGACGATGAAGTCGTGCTCTTCCGCGAGCCGCAAAATGCGGAAGGCCTGCGCCGCCGTCAGCGACGTGCCTGTCGGGTTTTGCAGCACCGAGTTGATCACGAGCATTTTCGGGCGCCAGGTCTGCACGAGCGTTTCGAGCGCGTCGAGATCGGGGCCGTCCGGCGTGTACGGCATGCCGACAAGACGCGCGCCCTGCGAAGCGAAGCGCCCGAACATCTGGAACCACGCCGGATCGCCGACGATCACGGAATCGCCCGGCTGCACGTAGAGCCGCGCGATCAGGTCGATCGCCTGCGTGATGCCGGACACGAGCACGATCTGTTCCGGCGACGCGCCGATCTCCAGCTCTTCGAGCCGCGTCTGCAACTGCTGGCGCAGCGGCAGGAAGCCTTGCGGCGTGCCGAAGCCGAGCATCTGCGCGCCGCTTTGCCGGCCGAGCGTGCGCAGCGCGCCCGTGATCAGCTCGCCGTCGAGCCAGCGCGACGGCAGATAACCGAGGCCCGGTCCGCGCTCGGGCCGCGTCGATGTGTGCAGCATGTTGCGCAACAGCCAGACGACGTCGATCGTGCTCGGCGCGGGCGCCGCATCGGACGCGGCATTGGAAGAGAGACGGCGCTCGACGGGCGCGGGCCCCGCAAGACGCTCGCGCACGTAGAAGCCGGAGCCGCGGCGCGAATCCAGATAGCCCTGCGCGACGAGCCGCTCGTACGCCTCGACGACCGTAAAGCGCGACACGCCCTTGTCGAGCGCAAGCTTGCGGATCGACGGCATGCGCATGCCGGGACGGAACACGCGCTCTTCGATGCGACGGCGCGCCCACTGGACAAGCTGATCGACGAGCGTAAGCGCCGACGCGTCGTGAGGTGCGGGAATCAGATCGAGCGGGACGGACATGGCGGACTCCAGCTATGCGCTGCAAGGGCAACGTCGGAAACGGCAACGGAAACAGGCACGACGGCCGGCGTGGCGACGCGAGCGAGGCCGCCGCCGCTGAACGGCATGCACGGTCGAACGGATGGCGATGTGACCGAACAACTGTACCGAACAGTATCGAGCCGATTGTACCGTTACTGTGCCGGTCACTGCCGGTACATTTGAATCGACGCTGCTGCTGTTTTCCCATTGCCCGCTTCACCCGACGGCGGCGCAAAGCCCGCCGATACCGGCCCTGCCGCACTGCGCATGGTCCGGCCGCGCCGAATGGTTATTCTTACCGATTAACCCTGGTGGCCCGGCATCCGGCAGACAGTTGCCTGCCGTAGCGGCTTCCAGCCGACCGACCGTCCCCTTGCACCCATGACCGCACACACGCTACGACTCGACCATCTCGTTGTTTCCGCCCGCACGCTCGACGAAGGCACGCAATACGTCGCCGATACGCTCGGCATCGCGCCATCGGGCGGCGGCGCGCATCCGTCGATGCGCACGCACAACCGGCTGCTCAATCTGTGGGGCGGCGCGTATCTGGAAGTCATCGCGATCGATCCCGACGCGCAGGACACCGCGAACGCGCGGCCACGCCTGTTCGCACTCGACGATCCCGCGACGCACGCGCGGCTCGCGAACGGTCCGTATCTGTCGCACTGGGTCGCGCGCGTCGAGCGGCCGAAGAATCTCGCGCTGTGGCAACAGCAGTATCCGCAGCGCATCCCGACCGTCGTGCCGATGACGCGCGGCGATTTCACGTGGAGCCTCACCGTCGCCGACGACGGTGCGTTCCCCGCATGGCAAGGCGCGGGCGATGGCATCGTGCCGTCGCTGATTCAATGGGACACGCCGCGCCATCCGTCGACGGTGCTGCCGGAAACAGGCTTGCTGCTCAAGTCGCTGAAGGGCTGGCATCCGCGAGTGGATCTGGTCGCGCAGCAGCTGCAGTGGCTCGGCGCGGAAGCGCTGATCGCGCTCGAAAGCACGGACGGCGCACCTGCGCTCGGCGCCGAAATCGAAACCCCGAGCGGCCTGCGCACGCTCAAATAACCACACGCATGGAGAGACGGAAACAATGAAGCGCGAAACCCAAGGCATGCTGCTCGGCCTGATCGGCGTGATGATCTTCAGCCTGACACTGCCGATGACCCGCATCGTCGTCGCCGAATTCAGCCCGCTGCTGAACGGCCTGGGGCGCGCGCTCGCCGCTTCCGTTCCCGCCGCCGTGCTGCTCGCGATCCGCCGCGAAAAGCTGCCGACCTGGCCGCAGCTCAAGGCTCTCGCCGTCGTGTCGCTCGGCGTGATCATCGCGTTTCCCGTGTTCTCGGCGTGGGCGATGAAGAGCGTGCCCGCGTCGCATGGCGCCGTCGTCAACGGCTTGCAGCCGCTGTGCGTCGCGATCTACGCGGCGTGGCTGTCGCACGAGCGGCCGTCGAAGGCGTTCTGGGCGAGCGCCGTCGCGGGCAGCGCGATCGTCGTCGCGTTTGCGTTGCAGGCGGGCGGCGGCGCATTCCAGGCGGGCGACCTGCTGATGCTCGTCGCCGTCGGCATCGGCGCGCTCGGCTACGCAGAAGGCGCACGGCTCGCGCGGCAGATGGGCGGCTGGCAGGTGATCTGCTGGGCGCTCGTCGTGTCCGCGCCGTTCCTGCTGATTCCCGTTGCGTGGCTCGGCTGGGAGCAGCACGTCACGCATCCCGGCCCCGTCGCGTTGAAGACGTGGCTCGCGTTCGGCTACGTGACGCTGTTCTCGCAGTTCATCGGTTTCTTCGCGTGGTACGCGGGCCTCGCGATGGGCGGCATCGCGCGCGTGGGCCAGGTTCAGCTGATGCAGATCTTCTTCACGATGGCCTTTTCCGCGCTCTTCTTCGGCGAGGATGTCGCGCCCATCACGTGGATCTTCGCTGCCGCCGTGATCGCCACTGTGATGCTCGGCCGCAAGACTGCCGTGCGCACGGCCGCGCGGCCCGTTCGCGCCGCCTGACGAGTTCGCGCGATAATCCTTTTTTTGACCGACCACCTGTTCAAGCCATACCGACGAGGAGACCCATGAATCAAAGCGACCTCAATGCCCCGACCTGGCAATTGTCCGAACGCGCTCGCAAGCTGACCAGCTCGGCGATCCGCGAAATCCTGAAGGTCACCGAGCGGCCCGAGGTCATTTCGTTCGCGGGCGGTCTGCCTTCGCCGGCCACGTTCCCGGCCGAGGAAATGCGCGCGGCCGCCGACCGCATCCTGCGCGACTCGCCCGCCGCCGCGCTTCAGTACAGCGCGACGGAAGGCTACATGCCGCTGCGCGAATGGGTCGCGCAACGCTACTCGGTGAACGGCGCGCAAATCCGTCCGTCGCAGGTGTTGATCACGACAGGCTCGCAACAGGCGCTCGATCTGCTCGGCAAGGTGCTGGTGTGCCCGGAAAGCCCCGTGCTCGTCGAAACGCCGACGTACCTCGGCGCGCTGCAATCGTTCTCGATGTACGAGCCGCGCTACGTGCAAGTGCCGACCGACGCCGACGGCCTGATCCCCGAAGGTCTCACGCCTGAACTGACGAAGGGCGCGCGCCTTCTGTACGCGCAGCCGAACTTCCAGAATCCGACGGGACGCCGCCTGCCCGTCGAGCGCCGCCGCGCGCTCGCGGAGTTCGCGAAGTCAGCGCCCTTCCCCGTCATCGAAGACGATCCGTACGGCGCGCTCGACTACAAGGGCGAGCCGCTGCCGACGATGCTGTCGATGGCGCCCGATCACATCGTGCATCTCGGTTCGTTCTCGAAGGTGCTCGCGCCGGGTCTGCGCATCGGTTACATCATTGCGCCCGAAGAACTGCACTTCAAGCTCGTGCAGGCCAAGCAGGCCACCGACCTGCATACGCCGAGCTTCACGCAGCGCATCGTGCACGAAGTCGTGAAGGACGGCTTCCTCGATACGCACGTGCCGAAGATTCGCGCGCTGTATCGCGACCAGTGCGAGGCGATGCTCGGTTCGCTCGAACGCTACATGCCCGAAGGCGTTACGTGGAACCGCCCGGAGGGCGGCATGTTCGTCTGGGTGTCGCTGCCGAAGCATATCGACACGATGAAGCTGCTCGAAGAAGCCGTCGCGCAAAATGTCGCGTTCGTGCCGGGCGGTCCGTTCTTCGCGAACGAGGCGCAGCACAACACGCTGCGCCTGTCGTTCGTGACCGTGCCGCCCGCGAAGATCGACGAAGGCATTGCGCGTCTCGCTGAACTGATTCGCGCGCGCATGTAAGCGCATCGCGAACCACTCTTTCCATTCACCGACGAGGACACGTCATGGCTCAATCGAATGTGTATGACAAGCTGAAGGAACTGGGCATCGAACTGCCCGTAGCAGGCGCGCCCGCCGCCGCTTACGTGATGAGCGCGCAAAGCGGCAACACGGTGTATCTGTCCGGACACATCGCGAAGAAGGACGGCAAGGTGTGGGCGGGCAAGCTCGGCGACACGCTGGGCACCGAAGAAGGCAAGGCCGCGGCGCGCTCGATCGCGATCGATCTGCTCGCGACGCTGCACGCGCATGTCGGCGATCTGAACCGCGTGACGCGCATCGTCAAGCTGATGAGCCTCGTCAACTCGACGCTCGATTTCACCGAGCAGCACATCGTGACGAACGGCGCATCGGAACTGATCGCCGATGTGTTCGGCGAGCGCGGCAAGCATGCGCGCTCGGCGTTCGGTGTCGCGCAGATTCCGCTCGGCGCGTGTGTCGAGATCGAGCTGATCGCCGAGGTGCAATAAGCGGCGCGTACTGCATGTATAGGCGCTCGTTGCGAGCGCCTTCATCGCCGGTTCGGCGGCGTTTTTTTGTGCCTTCGCCGTCGCGCGGGCTGCGTGCAGTTGACGTTGTGCCCTCACAACATGGAACGGTGCACATCGCTGCACAAGCAACCAGGCAAAACACCGAACAGGAAACAGACGATGCAAGAAAAAACCGTTCGCTTCAAGCAGGTCGATGTGTTCACGTCGGTGCCGTTCAAAGGCAATCCGCTCGCCGTGGTTTTCGACGCGGACGGACTCGACGCCGAACAGATGCAGGCAATCGCGCGCTGGACGAATCTGTCGGAGACAACGTTCCTGTTAAAGCCGACCGACCCGTCGGCCGATTATCGCGTGCGCATCTTCACGACGCGCGGCGAGTTGCCGTTCGCCGGCCATCCGACGCTCGGCACCGCACACGCGTGGCGCGAGGCCGGCAACCGGCCGAAGCAGCCGGGACGCATGGTCCAGCAATGCGCTGCGGGCCTGATCGAATTGACGGAAGAAGACAGCCAACACAACGTGTGGGCTTTCGCCGCGCCGCCCGCACGCGTGACGCCGCTCGCCGAAAGCGAATACCCGGCGCTCGCTCAAGCGTTGCGCAGCGATGCAATCGATTACACGGCACAGCCCTGCGGCGTCGACAACGGCCCGCAATGGCTCGTCGTCCGTATGAATTCCGCGCGTGCGTGTCTCGCGCTAGAGCCGGATGCCGCGCTGTTCGAGCGTGTCGCGAAGACGGTCGGCGCGCATGGCATCGCGGCCTACGGCCCGCACGATCCGAACGGTTCCGCGACCTTCGAGTTGCGCTGCCTGATGATTGGCGGCGGCCTCGGCATTGGGGAAGACCCTGTGACGGGAAGCGCGAACGCTGCGCTGGCAGGCCTGCTCACGCAGCAGAACCGCCGGCCCGGCGCGCAATACACGGTGCGCCAGGGCACGGCGCTTGGCCGTGCAGGCGATGTCTACGTTCGCTACGACGATGCTGTGGGAAAGACCTGGATTGGCGGCGCATCCATGACGATCGTCGACGGCACCTTCAGGCTGCCGTAAACGCCGCAAGCGTTCGCGTTGTTGGCGGAACTGACATTCGCGCGTCACCTGGATGTTCTAAGCGTTGGTCGGACCCGCCGACACAAGAAAGCCCTTCCACGCATTCGAGGCCATTCATGCAGCCTGCATGAATGGCCTCGTTGCCAAAATGGCTGTTGCCGATCCATTCACGCGATTCCTGACACCCCGGATATTTTCGACTCAATCTTTCAAACGCGCGCCCGGCGCGCCTGTCAGGCCAGCAGCGGCAACGCGCACATGATTCGTTCGCATGCCCGCGGAGCCCAGCGTATACCCGATGCGCGAAACCTTTCTTAATTATTGGTCATTCAGTAATATCAAAATCGTAACCGATGACCAACCGGGTGGTCTGGCTCGCCACCACGCCCCTGCTTCTCGCAGCAGTTACGGCATATCAACCATTCGATGCAGCCGGTTTTAACATTCGCGCAGTCGTTCGCAACGCAAGCACCGAAACGCAAGCACAGCCGCAACGCACAGGGTCACGGTCTATCCGATGAATCAGCTCCGCCTCTCTTCCGCGCGCGACGTCAGGCACCGTCTCGATCCGGCCGGTACGCGCCGACGCGCGCTGCTCGCGATTCCCGCGCTCGGCGTGCTGGTGCTCGTGCTGCTGTGGACGGTGATTTTCGCGCGTCTGTCGGTTGAGAAGGAAACGACTTATCGCGAGGCGATGGCGTCGGCCGCTATTTTGTCGGCGGCGCTCGAACAGCACACGGTGAAGGCCATTCACCAGGTCGATCAGATTACGCGCTTCGTCAAATACGAATTCGAAAAATCGCCGGGCCGTTTCGATCTCTCGAGCACGGTCGAAAAAGGCGTCGTGCAAAGCGAAACGCTCGTGCAGGTGTCGCTGATCGACGAGCACGGCAAGCTCATCGCGAACACATCGGAAACCAATCCGAAGCCGATCGATCTGTCCGACCGCGAGCACTTCAAGGTTCACGAGCACGAGAACGACGATCAGCTTTTCATCAGCAAGCCCGTGCTCGGACGCGTATCGGGCCACTGGACCTTGCAGATGACGCGCCGCCTGAATCATCCCGACGGCACGTTCGCGGGTGTCGTGGTCGTTTCGGAAGATCCGAGCTACTTCACGAGCGACTTCTACAACAACGCAGCCATCGGACGCGAAGGCGTGATCGCCGTGATCTCCGACAGCGGCGCCGTGCTCGCGCGCCGCACAGGCAACACAGAAAGCTCGCCGGGCGTGTTCACGGCGACGGGCGTCTATCCGACTTCGGAACACGTGTCGGGCACCTACGTCGATTCGATCGACAACGTCACGCGCATCGTGTCGTACCGGCATATCGACGGCTATCCGCTCGGCGTGCTAGTCGGTCTGTCGCAGGCCGAAGAGTTCGCCGACTACAACCACACGCGCAACGTCTATCTGCTGATGGCGAGCTTCATCTCGCTCGCGATGCTCGGCTTCTTCGCGGTCGCGACGGGTCTGATCGGCAAGCTGCTCGGACGCGAGCGCGAGATGACGCATCTCGTCGAGTTCGATCTGCTCACGGGCCTGCGCAACCGCTACTCGACGCTGCAAAGCCTGCGTCACGACGTGGCGCAGACGATGAACGTCGGCCGCCTCGCGATCCTCTTCATCGACCTCGACAACTTCAAGACCGTCAACGATACGCTCGGCCACAACGCCGGCGACATCGTGCTGCAAATGACAGCCGCGCGCCTCGCCGATGCCGTCGCCGATGCAGGCGCCCTCTCGCGGATCGGCGGTGACGAGTTCGTCGTCGTGCTCAAGGGCGACGATGTCGAGAAGCGCTCCGTGATGCTCGCGGAAGTGATCTCCGAGGTGTTCGCGAAGCCGTTCGAAGTGCGCGGCAGTTCGTTCGTGCTGCATGCGAGCATCGGCATCGCGCTCTACTCGGTGGCGAACGAAAGCGAAATCGATCTACTGAAGAAGGCCGATCTCGCGATGTACAGCGCGAAGGACGCGGGCAAGAACTGCTACCAGTTCTACTCGCCACATCTGTCGCATCGCGCGGACCATCTGATGAAGTGGGAACAGCAGTTGCGCGTCGCGCTCGCCGACCAGCAGCTGTTCCTCGCGTATCAGCCGAAGATCGACCTGTCGCGCCGCTGCATCACCGGCTTCGAAGCGCTCGTGCGCTGGAACCATCCGCAGCACGGTCTGATTCCCGCGAACGAGTTCATCCCTGTCGCGGAATCGACGGGCCTCATCGTGCCCATCGGCGATTTCGTGATCCGCACCGCGTGCCGGCAACTCGCGCAGTGGCAGCAGCAAGGCTATGACACGCTGTCGCTGGCCGTGAACATTTCGGCCGTGCAGTTCTGGCGCGGCGACCTGTACGAAACGATTTCGCAGGCCATCGAGGAATCGGGCATCAGCGCGCGCCGCCTCGAACTCGAAATCACCGAGACGGCGATGATGGAGTATCCCGATCTCGTCTCCGAAAAAATCTTCGCGTTGAAGCGGCTCGGCGTGCGCATCGCGCTCGACGACTTCGGCACCGGCTATTCGTCGCTGTCGTATCTGAACCGCTTCTCGGTCGACACGCTGAAGGTCGACCGCTCGTTCGTGCAGGCCATTCCCGGCGACCGCAGCGTCTGCGTGATGGTGTCGGCCATCGTCAATCTCGCGCGCTCGCTCGGGCTCACGGTGGTCGTCGAAGGCACTGAGACGGAAGAGCAGATCGCGTGGCTCGCGGCGCTCGGACATATCGAGGCGCAGGGCTTTCTGTTTTCGCGGCCCGTGCCCGTCGAGGGCATCCCCGCGCTGCTTGAACGCTTCGGCGTGTGCGGCGCGCACGGCGTGCGGGTCGCGCACAGCAGCGACGCCGACAGCACCAGCGACGCTTCGAGCACGAGCGACGAATCGGCCTGAAGAACAACGCCGCATTGACGCGGCTTCGTTCCCGTCAGCCCATCCGGCGTCACACGGGCGGGACATACACGCAGGACATGGACGGCATCGGCACGTATCGGGCGGTTGCGCTCGAACGCGCATCAGGTCGGCGCGTGACGTCGCGGCCATCGACGACGCGCGCTGCATAAGAAACCAACCCGACAGGTATTCGCATGCGGCCAGCCCGGCACATGTCGGCGCTAAGCGCGCCAACCGCAGACGAAGCGGCACGATGCAACGAACGCGAGCCGCTCTGGACGCTCTTTCGCGTCGTGTTCGGTTTGTCCGCGCTATCGTGGGGCGGACTCGCGCTGATGGCGCAGCTGGAGAATCACTACGTCGAGCGGGAAGAACGCCTGACGCACCTCGCGTTCTCCGACATCGTCGCGCTCGCATGGATGGTGCCGGGGCCCGTCGGCTGCAATGTCGCGGTCCAGCTCGGCCACGCGCTGCGCGGACGCGCGGGCGCATGGGTCGCGGGCCTCGCGAGCGTTCTGCCCTTCTTCGTGCTGATGACGGCATTCGCGATCTTCTACCGCACGCCGATCGTGCGTGAGGTCGTATCGCAGACGTTGCTCGATCACTTCCGCGTCGTGCTTGCGACGCTGATCGGCGTGACCTGGTACAAGCAGACGCGCGCGCTCGTGCGTGGGCGGCTCGAATGGACGGCGGCCGTGCTCGGGTGCATCGCACTCGTCGGCGCGCATACGCCCGCCGCGTACATCGGCTTGCTGGGCGTGGCGTTCATGTCGGGTTGGCTGCGCAGCGACGCGCGCGGCGAGCGCCTCGCGACGACGCTCGGCACGGGCGACTGGCGGCTCCTGATCGGCCTGAGTGTGCTGCTGCTGGCGTTCGCGCTGCCCTTGCCGCGTCGCTACGAACTCGCGCTGCTATGGCCGCGTCTCGCGGGCGCGGGACTGACGCTGTTCGGCGGCGGCTTCTCCGCGCTGCCCGTGCTCAAGACGCTGCTGGTCACACCCGCCGTCGGCATTACCAACAACGAATTCACGCTGGCGTTCTCGCTGTCGCCGTTGTCGCCGGGACCGCTATTGAACGTGGTGCCGTTCTTCGGCTATCTGGTCGAAGGATGGCATGGCGCACTGATCGCGACGATTGCGCTGTTCGTGCCGTCAGGCTGTCTCGTCGTGCTCGCGCAGCGCCATCTGCATCTGCTGAAGACGAACCCGCGCTTCGAGCATGGGATGCGCGTGCTGCGCGCGGTCACGACGGCATTTCTCGCCGTCGCTGTGCTGCGCATCGTGCGCCATCTACCACCCGAGCCGTCCTATCTCGTGACGGCGCTGTTCTCGGGCCTGTGCTTCGCGAAACTGAAATTGCCCGTGTATGCCGTGTATGGGACGGTCGCCGTCGTGTGCGGCGTCGGGCTGTATATCGGGCACGTGGCTTGACGCGGCGCTTCGCCGATGCCGATGCAAGAAGCGCCGCCCATGTGTCGTTGCATAGGCGGCGCTTTTGGCTGGAACGGTCGAGCGCTACGATCGCACAGAAGCGATCATCAGAACCCGCGCGACAGCACCGCCACGCCGATCGTCACGATGCCGAGCACCAGATTCACGATGACGAGCCGCCGCACGGTTGCCACCGCGCGCGCGCCGTCGGGCCACTTCTGCGCCTGCACCGCGCGGCGGATGCGCGGAAACACCGCAAAGCGGATATGCCCGAAGATCAGCATCATGATGATGCCGAGGCCGGCCATCGCGTGCAGTTGCCAGGTGGCGTGACCGCCGCCGAACTGCATCAGCAGAAAACCGCCCGACAGCAGAATGACCAGCACGGATACGCCCACCCAGTTGAAGAAGCGGCCGAACACCGATTCCCACAGCGGCAGACGCAATTGCGGCGAGAGATCTTCGAGCGCCGGACGCAAGCAGAAGTGCGCGAACACCATGCCGCCGATCCACACGGCGACGCCCAGCAGATGCAGAAAGAGCGCGACTTCGATCGCCTTGTTCATAGTTGTTTTCCTTTCCCGAAGATGGCGCGCTGCCGTTATGTCCTGGTCGATAACGTGTCGGCTCCGACATGAGCCAACGACCGCATTCGACCCGCGACGTAATGCGCAGTTCATTCTCTGCGCTGATTTCTTTTGTATTGCGCCGTGAGAGACCCCGCTCACGGTTTTCGCCGCGCCGTGCGTCAGCAAAGCACACTGCAATGACGCGCGAAGCAGCGAAGATAGTACGGCTAGACGATCATGCCGTGCGCGGTGAATGACGCCTGCACATTCCACGCGCTCACACGGCTTACTCGCCCAGCACCGGACGCATCGACGTCACCTTCAGCTTCGTATCCGGTGCGCGTCCCTTGCGGGCACGCTTGCCGACATGAGGCGCGAGCGCTTTGCCCGACAGCTGCTCGTCGGAAGGCTTGTTGCGGTACATGCCTTGCAGCACGACGCCCGCATCGTTGATCGCGAGTGCCTGCGTCAGCGCTTCGTTCGGATCGAGCGCCATCAGCGTCACGCCGCGTCCGCCGCCCGACAGCGTCTTCATCTCGTCGAGACCGAACACGAGCAGACGCCCACCGCCCGACAGACACGCGACCTGCGTCGCGTCGGGCAGCATCGGCATCGGCACGAGCGGCGTCGCGCCCTCGTCGATCGTCATGAACGCCTTGCCCGCCTTCACGCGGCTCACCATGTCGCCGACCTTCGCGATAAAGCCGAAGCCGTTCGACGACGCCAGCAACAGCGCCTGGTCCGCCGATGCCGCGAAGTAATGCATCAGATGCGTGCCCGATTCGAGTTCGATCAGCGACGTGACGGGAACGCCGTCGCCGCGTCCGCCCGGCAACTGCGAGACGGCCACCGAGTACACGCGGCCCTTGCTGCCCCACGCGATCAGCGTATCGGGCGTGCGACACTGGAACGCGGCATAGAGACTGTCGCCCGCCTTGAACGTGAAGCCGGCGGGGTCGAGCCCATGACCCTTCAGTGCGCGCACCCAGCCCTTCTGCGACACGACGACCGTCACCGGCTCATCGACGACGCGCGCCTCGAACGTCGCGCGCTTTTCCTGCTGGATCAGCGTGCGGCGGTCGTCGCCGCATTGCTTCGCGTCCGCTTCGATTTCCTTGATGAGCAGGCGCTTCATCGCCGGTTCGCTGCCGAGCAGTTCTTCGAGCTTCGCTTTTTCGTCGCGCAGCTCGGACAGCTCCTTCTCGATCTTGATCTTCTCCAGGCGCGCCAACTGACGCAGCCGGATTTCAAGGATGTCCTCGGCCTGACGATCGGACAAACCAAACGCTTCGATCAGCGCCGCCTTCGGTTCTTCGGATTCGCGAATGATGCGGATGACTTCGTCGATGTTCAAAAAGACGATCATCCGGCCTTCGAGGATGTGAATCCGGTCGTTGACCTTGCCCAGACGATGCTGCGAACGGCGCGTGACCGTCGTGAAGCGGAAGCCGATCCACTCGTGCAGCATCTCGCCGATGCCCTTCTGACGCGGACGGCCATCCGAGCCGACCATCACGAGGTTCAGCGTCGCGTTCGATTCGAGGCTCGTATGCGCGAGCAGCGTGTTGACGAACTCCGTCTGGTCGATCGTGCGCGACTTCGGCTCGAACACGAGGCGCACGGGCGCATCCTTGCCCGACTCGTCGCGTACGGCATCGAGCAGGCCCAGAAGCGTCTGTTTCGTCTGCAACTGTTCGGGTGTCAGCGACTTCTTGCCAAGCTTGATCTTCGGATTGGTCTGCTCCTCGATCTCTTCGAGCACCTTCTGGCCGGAAGTGTTCGGCGGCAGTTCGGTGATCACGAGTTGCCATTGGCCGCGTGCCAGATCTTCGATCTTCCAGCGCGCGCGAACCTTAAGACTTCCGCGCCCCGTCTCATACGCCTGCGAGATTTCCGCTTCGCTCGAAATGATCTGGCCGCCGCCCGGGAAGTCCGGCCCCGGCACGTGCTGCATCAGCTCCGCGTGCGTGATCTTCGGATGGCGGATCATCGCGACGGCAGCCGCCGCGACCTCGCGCAGATTGTGCGACGGAATTTCCGTTGCGAGACCGACCGCGATACCCGATGCGCCGTTCAGCAACACGAACGGCAAACGCGCGGGCAACAGCTTCGGCTCTTCGAACGAGCCGTCGTAGTTCGGCATGAAATCGACGGTGCCCTGGTCGATTTCATCGAGCAGCAGTTTCGCGATCGGCGTCAGACGCGCTTCCGTGTAGCGCATTGCCGCCGCGCCGTCGCCATCGCGCGAGCCGAAGTTGCCCTGGCCGTCGATCAGCGGATAGCGCATCGAAAAGTCCTGCGCGAGACGCACGAGCGCGTCGTACGCCGACTGGTCGCCGTGCGGGTGATACTTGCCCAGCACGTCGCCGACCACGCGCGCCGACTTGACGGGCTTCGCGTTGTCGCCGAGACCCATCTCGTTCATCGCATACAGGATGCGGCGCTGAACGGGCTTCTGGCCATCGCTGACGTCGGGCAGCGCGCGGCCCTTCACCACGCTCACCGCATAGTCGAGATACGCGCGTTCCGCGTAGTTGCCCAGCGTCAGGACATCGCCCTCGGGCGCTGCCGGCTCGGCAAAAAGATCGGGAGTGTTGTCGTCCATCTAGATTCCGTGTCCTTGTTCGGCGCGTGAGCTTCGTGTTTCGGGTCCGATTTCGTGTTTCGAACGCACGAAGCGCAGCGCTCAGATATCCGCTTCGACCTGGTTGCCCTTCTCTTCGAGCCAGCTACGGCGCGACGCCGCTTCGCCCTTGCCCATCAGCATCGTCATGCGTGCGACGGTCGCGTCGAAGTCGAGTTCGCCGAGCGCGACGGGCGACAGGCGCCGCGTGTCCGGGTTCATCGTCGTGTCCCACAGTTGCTCGGCGCTCATTTCGCCGAGGCCCTTGAAGCGGCTGATCGTCCATTGCGACTCGCGCAGGCCGTCCTTGCGCAGCTTGTCGAGAATCGCTTCGAGTTCGCCTTCGTCGAGCGCGTACAGCTTCTGCGCCGGCTTCTTGCCGCGCGCGGGCGCATCGACGCGGAACAGCGGCGGACGCGCGACATGCACGTGGCCGCGCTCGATCAGTTGCGGGAAGTGCTTGAAGAACAATGTGAGCAGCAGCACCTGAATGTGCGAACCGTCGACGTCCGCATCGGACAAGATACAGATCTTGCCGTAGCGCAGATTAGACAAATCGACGGTGTCGTCAGGGTTGTGCGGATCGACACCGATCGCCACGGAAATGTCGTGCACCTCGTTGTTGGCGAACAGACGATCGCGCTCCGTTTCCCAGGTGTTCAGCACCTTGCCGCGCAACGGCAGAATGGCCTGATATTCCTTGTCGCGGCCCATCTTCGCGGAGCCGCCTGCCGAATCGCCCTCGACGAGAAACAGCTCGTTGCGTCCGATTTCCGTCGATTCGCAATCGGTCAGCTTGCCCGGCAGCACGGCGACGCCCGAACTCTTGCGCTTCTCGACCTTCTGGCCGGCGCGCGTGCGCGCCTGCGCCTGCTTGATGACGAGATCGGCGAGCTTCTTGCCGTGCTCGACGTGCTGATTCAGCCACAGTTCGAGCGCGGGACGCGCGAACGACGACACCAGCTTCACGGCGTCGCGGCTATTCAGGCGTTCCTTGATTTGCCCCTGGAACTGCGGGTCGAGCACCTTGGCCGAGAGCACGAACGACACGCGCGCGAACACGTCTTCCGCGAGCAGCTTCACGCCCTTCGGCTGCAGGTTGTGCAGCTCGACAAAGCTCTTCACGGCCTGGAAGAGGCCGTCGCGCAGCCCCGCTTCGTGCGTGCCGCCCGCCGGCGTCGGAATCAGATTGACGTAGGACTCGCGCGTGAGCGCGCCCTCTTCGCTCCACGCGACGACCCACGCCGCGCCCTCGCCCTCCGCGAAAGTCTCCTCGTTCGAGCGCGAGCTTTCCGCGTAGCGTTCGCCTTCGAAGAGGGGGATCAGCAGGTCGCTGCCCGCCATGCCTTCCATCAGATAGCCGCGCAAGCCGTCTTCGTATTTCCAGCTTTGGCGCTCGCCCGTTTTCTCGTTGACGAGGATGACCTCGACGCCCGGCAGCAGCACGGCTTTCGAGCGCAGCAGGCGTTGCAGTTCGCCAAGCGGCAAGTTAGGCGAATCGAAGTATTTCGGATCGGCCCACGCGGTCACGCGCGTGCCGGACTTCTTGTCGGTCTTCGCCGCCGCGCGTACCTGCAGCGGCTTGAGTACATCGCCGTGCGAGAAGGTGAGTTCGGCGATCTTGCCGTCGCGCCACACGGTGACGTCGAGGCGCGTGGACAGCGCGTTCGTCACCGAGACGCCGACGCCGTGCAGACCGCCCGAGAACGTATAGGCGCCGCCCGCGGCCTTGTCGAACTTGCCGCCGGCGTGCAGGCGCGTGAAAACGATCTCGACGACGGGCACGCCTTCTTCCGGATGCAGGCCGAACGGAATGCCGCGGCCGTCGTCTTCGACGGACACGGAATGGTCGGCATGCAGCGTGACGGTGATCTGACGGCCGTAGCCGCCGAGCGCTTCGTCGGACGCGTTGTCGATGACCTCCTGAATGATGTGCAGCGGATTTTCAGTGCGCGTGTACATGCCGGGCCGCTGCTTGACCGGCTCCAGGCCCTTGAGCACCTTGATCGATGCTTCGCTATACGCGGCGTTTGGCTTTTTCGTTGACATGGCTCGTTCGGGTCCGTCGGTTCATCGTCGTCCACATGTCTTGTGGACATGTGCGTGGACAATGCGTTGAGTTTTCAAAAAAAGCGAAACGAAACAACGGAGTGTGTGCGCTGCGCGACTTGCGTGCAGCAGCGGGTTGGTGTGCCTTTCTGCTTTCCGCGATTTTCCATCGTGCCCGATTGCGGACGATACGCCGGAACGACCGTGGGAAGCAGGTTCGCGGGTATTTTACTGATTTCGATGCGCGGGGCAATTTAGACAGAAGGTGTAGGACGGTTGGCAGGTTCGATTTGTTGTATGACTTTCGTTAGCTGCGGCGAACACGCGCCGTATAAACTGGAGAACCTTCGCGAATGATCACAAGGCCTGCCGGCATGAAAGCGTCCGACGCCGGGCGCGCACGTCGCGCCAGAATCAGAACGTTCGTCGCGGATCATCGCGCGTGCGATGCGTGTGTCTTCTAGTCTTTAGTACAGCGGGACTGTCGTGAAGCAAACCGACCAGCACATCGCCGATTGCCTCGAACGCATGCTGGAGGCGATCGCGAGAATCGAGCACTACACCGAGGACATGACGGGCGATACATTCCGCGTCGACTCGCTCGTACAGGATGCCGTGATCTACAACCTGGGCATCGTCGGCAGAGTCGCATCCGATGTCGAGCGCAACCACCCGGACTTCGCCGCCACACACGCGCACGTGCGATGGAAACACCTGCACCAGACATGCGACCGCATTGCGCACGATTACTTTTCGTTCGACGCGGACCTGGCCTGGCAATGGATAACCCGTGAGCTTCCCGTGCTCAAAGAACAGCTGGCGCAAATTCGGCGGCCGACGTCCTAGCGTTTGCCGAACGCGGCCGCCTCGCTTCTACTTCCCCTTGCTCTCCAGCTCATCCCATCGTTCGATCGCGACAAGCAGTTCGTCTTCGATCGCCGCATAGCGCTCCGTCAGCCGCGCGCCTTCCTGCGCATCCTTCACGAAGATCGAGCCATCCTCGATTTGCGCGGCGATCGTCTTCTGTTCCACTTCGAGTGCGGCGATCCGGTCGGGCAATCCTTCCAGCTCGCGTTGCTCCTTGAACGAAAGCTTCACCGTGCGCTGCGCATTGCGCCCTGCCGCGCTTTCCTTCGGCGCGGCTTCCTTCGGTGGCTCTTTGGGCGCGCCCTGCTGTGCAATCTGCTCGGAACGCTCGCTCTGGATCTGCCAGTCGGTGAAACCGCCGACGTATTCGCGCCACTTGCCCTCGCCCTCCGACGCGATCACCGACGTCACGACGTTGTCCAGAAACGCGCGGTCGTGACTGACCAGCAGCACGGTGCCCTCATAGTCGGTCAGCAGTTCTTCGAGCAGCTCCAGGGTCGGAATGTCGAGGTCGTTGGTCGGCTCGTCCAGCACCAGCACGTTCGCTGGACGCGCGAAAAGACGCGCGAGCAGCAGCCGGTTGCGCTCGCCGCCCGATAGCGACTTCACGGGCGAACGCGCGCGTTCCGGCGCGAACAGGAAGTCGCCGAGATAGCTCATCACATGCTTTTTCTGGCCGTTGATCTCGACCCAGTCGCTACCCGGGCTGATCGTATCGGCGAGACTCTTTTCGGGGTCGAGCTGCGCGCGCATCTGGTCGAAGTACGCCACCTGAAGGTTCGTGCCGACGCGCACCTTGCCTTCGTCCGGCTGCAACTCGCCGAGAATCAGCTTGAGCAACGTCGTCTTGCCCGCGCCGTTCGGACCGACAAAGCCGATCTTGTCACCGCGCATGACCGTCGTCGAGAAACGGCCGACCACCGTGCGCGCGCCGTAGCGTTTCGTCACGTCCGTGAGTTCGGCGACGATCTTGCCCGACTTCTCGCCCTGCCCGACGTCGAGCTTCACGTTGCCCTGCACGTTGCGGCGCTCCGCCTGCTCCTTGCGCATCTGCACGAGCCGCGCGATGCGGCCGACGCTGCGCGTTCGCCGCGCCTCGACGCCCTTGCGAATCCACACTTCTTCCTGGGCAAGCAGCTTGTCGAACTTCTCGTTCTCGACTCGCTCGACTTCGAGCTGCTGCGCCTTGCGCGTCTGATACGCGGAGAAATTGCCCGGATACGACAGCAGACGCCCGCGATCCAGTTCGACGATGCGCGTCGCAACGCGATCGAGAAACGCGCGGTCGTGCGTGATGAACAGCAAGCCCGCGCGCTGTGCGACCAGCAGTTCTTCGAGCCAGCGAATGCCGTCGAAATCGAGGTGATTGGTCGGCTCGTCGAGCAGCAGCACATCCGGCTGCACGACGAGCGCGCGGGCGAGCGCGACGCGCTTTTGCATGCCGCCCGACAGCGCGCCGACGCGCGCGTCCCCGTCGAGCCCGATCTGCGCGAGCGTCGTGGCGACGCGCGTGCGCCAGTTCCACGCGTCGGTCGCATCCAGCGACGATTGCAATGCGTTCATCCGCGCGAGCAGCGCGTCGTGCTGCGCCCCTTCCGGCGTTTCCGCAAGCTCGTGCGCGACCGTGTTGTATTCGTCGAGCAGCGCGCTCGCGTGCGTGAGGCCCGCCGCGACCGTGTCGAACACCGACACGTCGGCGTCGAACTCCGGTTCCTGCGGCACGTAGACCGTCACGAGATCTTGTTGGCGCGTGATCAGGCCGTCGTCCGGCTTGGCCAGTTCGGCGACGATCTTCAGCAGCGACGACTTGCCCGCGCCGTTGCGGCCGATCAGCCCGACGCGCTCGCCGGCTTCGAGTGAGAAATCCGCGTGATCGAGCAGCGCGACGTGGCCGAACGCCAGTTGCGCGCCCGTAATGGTGTAAAGCGACATGGAAAAATGAAGAAACCAGCGATGAGTCGAAAGCGCTCATTGTACCGGTCGATGGCGCGGACACTGAGGCGATCCGGCCCGGCACGATGGCATAGGACGAATCGCATGGGCGTCGGTTGCGGCAATACCAGGACCACGAAGTCCGCTATCGCTCGAAGTCGCGGAAAGGCGCGAAAGCAGCGGCGGATGGCAAGCGCCAGCCGCATGCCCGCGTCTCAAATGCGAGCGCCGCAATCGCGCCGACGCTTACTTCACGTGAATCGTGATGGTCTTGCTCATCTCCGGACCGTACGAACGATGCGCGCCGTCGCCGAAATCGAGTGTCAGCGTATGCTCGCCCGGCGGCAGCGTGATTTCCGTTTCCGTCTGGCCCTTGCCGAAATGGAGCGACTTGTCGTTGGCGGGAATGACCTCGCCCTTCGGCAGCGGCTTGCCGTCGACGATCAGATGGTGGTGCCCCGTGCCCTCCGTCATCGTGCCAGCGGGCGCGACCTTCATGCCGTCGACGGCAAACTTCACGTGAACGGGATTGCTCACGGTCGCGCCGTCCTTCGGCTCGACGAAGGAGACGTTTGCAGCATGCGCCACGCCCGACACGACCAGCATGCCCGCGCACGCTGCGCCGGCCAGCCATCTGTTGTTCAGCATCGTTTTCCTCCTTGGCAAAGTGATTCGAGAGGCGCAAGGCGCACGCCGCGTGCCTGCCGCGCAAGGCGGCATCGCGAGCGAAGAATAGTCGCTCGCACCGTGCCGCACGCGGGCCGGATCGTCCGCGGCTCGCGCCTTCGCATTGATTTAGAACGATAAACGGAACGGGAGGCTCAAGCCTTCCAGGGAATTCCGGTAATATTGCGGGTCGCCGCCGGCTGCCCAATAAAGGGGCAGAGCTGTGCGGATATTGCGTTGAGTCGATGAAGAGTGCGTGTCGTGAGTGAAGTGATCGAATACAAGAGCTGGGTCTGCCTGATTTGCGGCTGGATCTACAACGAGGAAGAAGGTTTGCCCGAAGAAGGCATCGCGGCCGGTACGCGCTTTGCGGACATCCCGGATGACTGGCGCTGCCCGCTGTGCGACGTCGGCAAGGCGGAATTCGCCGTCGTCGAGTTCTGAGCGGGTCGACAGGCGCTGCGGCGCCAATGTGGCGCTGATCCGCGGACGCCCCCGCCAGTCTCCGAACCGCTGCGTCGTGCGTTATACTCTGCGCTCGTCGGCGGCTCCTCCCCGTAGTTCAATGGATAGAACGAGTGCCTCCTAAGCGCTAGATACAGGTTCGATTCCTGTCGGGGGGACCAGACACCAGTTCGGTGGCGGAAGGCGCCCCAATAAAAAACCCGCAACGGCTCACGCTGTGCGGGTTTTTTATTGGCTGCGATGCCGGCGTCGCATCGGACGCCGAGACTTCGACAGCGATGCGCCGTCTAGCGTCTGCGCGAGATCCGAACCGGCGCCAGTTGTCGTTGGTCCCGACGATCGAAGAATCGGCTGAGCGCGAACAGCGAGGCAGCCGCAAGCGGCCAGAGCACAAAAAAGGTCACGAGCATCATCGGCTCCAAAGCGAAATATCTGACTTGAGTTTACCGGCTCCCGGCGCCAAGAGAATTACCGGAATTGCCAAAACACCGTTCCCTTTTTGATAGCAAAAGGGGCGCGGCGCTGCAGACGACGGCGTGGCGCGGATCGTGCGGCGGTTTCGCGGATTGCACGCATCCGGTCGGCCTCGACCGTCCGTGACAAAATCACGCACTTTGCGCAACGCGCCAGGACTACGAAGGACACTTTCCATGGACATCAACAAGCGAGTCGCCGCCCTCACCGCTTCCGAACTGCAAACGGCGGGCGCAAGCCAGGCGACGGCCATCGCCGTCAGCGTGCTGCTGCGCCATCTGAGTTCGCCCGAACTGTCGAAGCTGCTGAACTCGGCGTTCGAGAATCATCAGGCGGTGATGCTGCAAACGCCGTGGCCGGAACAGATGCTGCAAGCGTTCGAATCGACGCGCAGGTTCCTCGAAGGCGCTGCTGCCAAGCCGCCCGCCAGTCCGGCGAATCCGGCCAATCCCGACGAGCCGGCCTGACACACTGTCCAGCGGCACGCTGCCCGTTTGCGCCGCTCGCGCTGGCAGCCGCCCTGTAACGCAGCGAACCCGCCACGCAGCTAACCCGAGCCGCCCCCGGGCGCGAGGCGGCACGAAAATGCCACGCGCGCCATCCTGCGCCCAACGCCCGCCTGCCCCAAGCCTCGAATCCCCGCGCCGCCGACCAATGTGCGCTCTCCCACCTAACCCGCTATTTGTCTGGGGACGAGCGGGCGGCATCCACTTATTATTTCGTCACTCCTCCGATACGTCAGGTTGACGAGATGCCCTACCCATACAACCTCGCTGTCGCCGCTGGCCTGATGATCGTCGTGCTCACGTGCAGCCTCGCGCTGGCGCTGACATGAGTCGACCCGGCTGGACAGGCGAAAGCCGTCCCCATCGGCGTGCCGGCTGGACCCAAAAAAATACTTTCACAAGACCCTAAAGTTTTCCCAGCCCCTGCCGTAGTGCGAGCATGGACAACTTCCTCACCTCGTCGGCGGGATCGTTCAAATCGACTCTGATCGATCAGGACATCGCGCACATTGCCCGCGTCATGCGGCCTTCAATGCACGGCGACCTGGGTGGGTCAATTCTCCCAGCCGCCTACTGGCGCAAGCGGCTCTTCGAGCTGCTCGAAGCCGAGCATCTGACCAACTCGCAACTTTGCGCAATCGACGACTTGCTGCTGCAACTCGACGACCTCTGCGCAAAGGAGCTGGCGCCCCTGCCGGTGGCGACCGCGCAGCCCGCGGCATCCCGCGACGCGAACCGGCATCGCGTGCGCCGCCGGCGCTGAGCGCGCGAGTGCGACGACGAGCGTGACCACAAGCGGCTGGCATCCCAGCCGCAGGGTGAACGCGCTTCGCGCATTTGACATTGGTTGACCCGCCGCGCGCGTCCCTCCACGATGCTGCTCGCGGCAGCGCGAACACCCGGCGGCACGGCGACAGCGCGAGCTGGCGCGCCGCCGGGGCTGCCCCTCCCCGTGTCATCGCCGCCATCAAAACATCCGGGCATCAATCCATCCAAGCTGGGTATTTTCTCCGCCGACCGCGCAACGACCGCAAATTGGGGACATTAATCGGTCATAATGTCCGCAAAAATACCCAGCAAGGACTCCTGTGACCCAGGCTTGGCCGCTTGACCTGCTGAAGCAGGCGCGCACCCGCTTCACACAAAAAGAAATCGCCGCGCATGTCGGCAAGGACATCAAGACGGTGCGCCGCTGGGAGAAAGGCGAAACGCCTTGTCCCGCGATGCTCGAACCGTCGCTGCGCGCGCTGCTGTATTCCACGGCTGGGCAAGGCACCTCGCCAGCGACGGGCGATCATTCGGGCCTGCGCTTCATCGATCTGTTCGCGGGCATCGGTGGAATCCGCATGGGCTTCGAGACACACGGCGCACAGTGCGTCTTCACGAGCGAGTGGAACGATTTCTCGCAGAAGACGTATCGCGAGAATTTCCGCGACGAACCCGCGCAACCTGAAGGCGCCCGGCGACACACGCTGATCGGCGACATCGTCACCTTTCCCGCCGAAGAGGTCCCCGCACACGACATCCTGCTCGGCGGCTTCCCATGCCAGCCGTTTTCGATTGCAGGCGTCAGCAAGAAGAACGCGCTCGGCCGCCCGCACGGCTTCGAGTGCGCGACGCAGGGGACGCTCTTTTTCGACGTCGCGCGCATCATCGCCGCGCGCCGGCCGGCCGCGTTTCTGCTCGAAAACGTGAAGAACCTGCTGTCGCACGACAAGGGCCGCACCTTCGACGTGATCCTGCAAACGCTGCGCGACGAGCTCGGCTACGAAGTGCACTACCGCGTGATCGACGGCGCGCATTTCACGCCGCAGCATCGCGAGCGGATCATCATCGTCGGCTTTCGCGGCAAGACGTCGTTCACGTGGGACGATCTGCGACTGCCCGAAGAAGGGCCGCGTCTTGCGTCGATCCTGCACCGGACGGACGGCACGGAGCCCGTCCTGCCGTGGGATGCCGAGCGTTTCTTCGATCACGCCGCCCGCCAGGTTCAACCGAAGTACACGCTGACGTCCAAGCTCTGGACCTACCTGAAGAACTACGCGGACAAGCATCGCGCAGCCGGCAACGGCTTCGGCTACGGGATGGCGTATCCGCAAAGCGTGACGCGCACGCTGTCGGCCCGGTATCACAAGGACGGCTCGGAGATTCTCGTCTATCAGGGCGAGCGGCAGCGCCCGCGCCGTCTGACACCGCGCGAATGCGCGCGCCTGATGGGCTTTCCCGACACATACCGCATTCCCGTCAGCGACACCCAGGCGTATCGCCAGTTCGGCAACAGCGTCGTGGTGCCCGTGATGCGCGAAGTCGCGCGGATCATGCTGCCGCACGTGCTGGCGCTGGGGCGCGAGGCGCACGCGGATGGCGCGGTGGAGCTGGCCGCCTGATGATCGATATCGTCGACGCCGCCACGCGCAGCCGGATGATGTCCGGCATTCGCGGACGCAACACGAAGCCAGAGGTTCTGATCCGCAGCCTGCTGCATCGGCGCGGCTTCCGCTTCCGGCTCGACGCGCGCGATCTGCCCGGCCGTCCCGACATCGTGCTGCCGCGCTACCGCGCCGTGATCTTCGTGCATGGCTGCTTCTGGCACGGTCACGATTGTCATCTCTTCAAATGGCCGCAGACGCGCCCGGACTTCTGGCGCGAAAAAATCGGCCGCAACCGCGCCAACGATGCGAAGGCCCAGGCCGCGCTGCTCGACGGCGGCTGGCGCGTCGCGACGGTGTGGGAATGCGCCTTGCGCGGAGCGAACCGGGATATCGACGGCGTTTTGCAACGTCTGATCGACTGGCTGCACGGCGATACGCCGCTGCACGAGGAACGCGCCTGACGCACCGCTTGCCGCGTCGTTTGCCGTTCCATTTTCCGCGGAGTCCGCCGCGTCGCCTGCAAGGCCAGCCGTCGCGCCCGCTCCGGCGAACATTGCAAGGCGCCGGTGCTACACTCGATTGGCTCGCTGAAGTCTCTCCAGCGGTCTCTCAGCGGCTTCCGTCCATCTGGAACCACCCCTTTGAAGGAGGCACACGATGGCTGATTTCCGAGTCTGGTCGGACGACTTCCCCGCCAACGGCTTCATGCCGAAAGCACAGGAGATGAACGACAAGTCGTTCGGCGTCGCCGGCGACGGCGAGAACGTCTCTCCGGCATTGCAATGGGAGTCGCCGCCCGCCGACACCCAGAGCTTAGCGCTCACCGTCTACGATCCCGACGCGCCCACGGGCAGCGGCTTCTGGCACTGGGTGGTCGTCAACATTCCCGCCGATACGCGCTCGCTGCCTCGCAATGCGGGCAAGGCCGACGGCAGCCTGCTGCCGCAAGGCGCGGTGCAGTTCCGCAACGACTACGGCACCGTCGGCTTCGGCGGCGCAGCGCCGCCGCGCGGCGACAAGCCGCATCGCTACATCTACCGCATTCACGCGCTGAAGGTGACGAACCTGCCCCTTTCCGCCGATACGACGAACGCGGTTGCGCGCTTCATGACGCACCTGAACGAGATCGATTCGGCCACGTACACGGGCCTGTACGAACTGAAGTAACGATGCGCGCGGGCAAGGCGAAAGCGTTGCCGTGCCTTGCCTCGCCCGCGCTTTCGCTGTGCAGCCCGCATGATCCGGCGTGAAAGCCGCGCGCAACGCGAGCTTCATGCCGGGTCGGCACGACCATGCATCATCCCGTCGACAACAGGAATCACAATCCTTGACTCTACCGGCGACCAAACGCGGCCGCCCCGCCGTCCATCACAACAACACAATGCAAGCATCTTCTTCGAGGGACAACGGCAACACTTCCGGCTCGCCCGTGTCCGCTGCCGCGTCGCCCGCGCCGGACGCCGAACTCGGCTTGCCGCTGCCGCAACGCTACTGGGCGATTCTCGTCGTCGCGCTCGGCATCACGCTCGCCGTGCTCGACAGCGCGATCGCCAACGTCGCGCTGCCGACCATCGCGCGCAATCTGCATGCGAGCGCCGCGAGTTCGATCTGGATCGTCAACGCGTATCAGCTGTCGGTGACGATCTCGCTGCTGCCGCTGTCGTCGCTGGGCGATCGGATCGGCTACCGGCGCGTTTATCTGAGCGGGATGGTGCTGTTCACGGTTGCATCGCTCGGCTGCGCGCTGTCCGGCTCGCTGCCGGCGCTCGCGCTCGCCCGCGTGATCCAGGGCTTCGGCGCGGCGGGCATCATGAGCGTGAACACGGCGCTCGTGCGGATGATCTATCCGCCCGCGCGCCTTGGGCGCGGCATCGCGATCAACGCGATGGTCGTGGCGATCTCGTCCGCGGTCGGGCCGACGGTGGCGTCGGGCGTGCTGTCCGTCGCGCCCTGGCCGTGGCTGTTCGCGATCAACGTGCCGATCGGCATTGCGGCGATCGCGGTGGGCCTGCGCGCGCTGCCGCGCAACGAACGCCATCCGTCGCCGTACGACTATCCGAGCGCAATCATGAACGCGTTCGTGTTCGGCCTGCTGATCTTTGCCGTCGACGGGCTCGGCCACGGCGAATGGTACGGGTTCGTCGCCGTCGAGCTGATCGCCGCGGTCGTGATCGGCTATTTCTTCGTGCGGCGACAACTCACGCAACCCGCGCCGCTTCTGCCCGTCGATCTGCTGAAGATTCCGATCTTCGCGCTGTCGGTCGGCGCGTCGGTGTGCTCGTTCTGCGCGCAGATGCTGGCGTTCGTGTCGCTGCCCTTCCTGCTGCAGAACCATCTCGGCATGTCGCAAGTGGAAACGGGCTTGCTGATGACGCCGTGGCCGCTCGTGATCGTCGGCGCGGCGCCGCTGTCGGGCGTATTGTCGGACCGGATTTCGGCTGGCTGGCTGGGCGGCGCCGGACTCGCGACGCTCACTGTCGGCCTGCTGCTGCTCGCGACGCTCGGCGCGCACCCGACACCCGTCGATATCGTGTGGCGCATGGCGCTGTGCGGCGCGGGCTTCGGCATCTTCCAGTCGCCCAACAACCGGACGATGCTGTCGGCCGCGCCGCGCGATCGCAGCGGCGGCGCGAGCGGCATGCTCGGCACGGCGCGTCTGACGGGGCAAACGCTCGGCTCGGCGCTCGTCGCGCTCGTGTTCGGCGTCGCGCGGGAGCATGGCCCCATCATCTCGCTCTATCTGGCGGCGTGCTTTTCGGCAGTGGCGTCCGTCGTCAGCACGATGCGCGTGACGCAGCATGGCGCGGCGACGGCAGCGCGATAGTTTCAGCGTGTCGGTCGCTTTGCGCCCTTTCTCCCGCCGGACCGCCTCATCCAGCCGTTTGCACCGAACGGCTTCCGTCCCCGCACTTTGCGCCTCTTCTTGTAGTCGAAGGTTATGACCCGCCGCCGTTCGTCGCGATGGCCGGCGGGGCTTTCGTTCTGGCCTTTGAACGCGATAGGGGGCGCCATGTCACTCATCGTCGCTGGACGTTTCATCACTTTCCCCGCCGCTGAAGACGCCGCGCAGAAGCTCTTCGACAACGGATTCCTCGGGGAAGACGTCACGCTTTTCTTCGTCAATCCGCGCGGCCAGCACGCGCGCCATCCGCTCGACGAACACGCGGGCGCGACACCCACGATCTCGAGCGCGCCGCTGCCGACGCTGCATCTCCATCACCACGCGGTCACGATCGGCGCGGTCGCGGGGGCCGTGATCGGTGTCGCGGTGTTCACGGCGTTCGCGGCGTCGATGCCCGTCGTCGTGATCGCGGCGGGTACGGGCGCGTATCTGGGCGCGCTCGTCGGCCGGATGGTGCACGCGCGCAGCCGTCCGCACGAGCATCACGACGTCGTGCATCACGAGTTGCGCAATTCGGGCGTGCTCGTCGCCGTGCACGTGTGCCCAGAAAATCAGATGGAAGCCGCGCGCGTCCTGCGTGAAGCAGGCGGCGCGGACATCGAGCGCGCGACGGGCCGCTGGCAGCGCGGCAAATGGGCGGATTTCGATCCGCGTCAGACGCCCGTGCCGCTGACCGAGCTGAACCAGCAGCAGGCCTGAGCCCGCCCGGCTGGAAACGAAAACGGCAGCCGTTACAGGCTGCCGCTTCGGCGCGCGCGCGTCGCAGGCGCACATGCCGCGGACGCGAACGCGCATGGCGCGCGTATGTCGCGGGATCTCACGTCATGCCGTGACGTCGGCGCGCTTGACCGCCTTCTCCGTCACCGATGAAGCCGTCGCGACGTGCCGCAAGTCCGCGAGGAACGTATCGCGCCACACCGAGAGGTTGTTCTCGCGCAGCGGCGCCATCATGTCCGCGTGACGCGCCTGGCGCTCGGCGAGCGGCATCGACAGCGCGCGCTCCAGCGCCTCCGCCATCTGCGACAGGTCGAACGGATTGACGACCAGCGCGCCCGGCAGTTGCTCGGCCGCGCCCGCGAACTGCGACAGCACCAGCACGCCGGGATCGGCGGGGTCCTGCGACGCGACATACTCCTTCGCGACGAGGTTCATCCCGTCGCGCAGCGGCGTCACGTAGCCGACCTGCGACTGGCGGAACAGCGCCATCAGCAGATTGCGTTCGTACTTGCGGTTCAGGTACTGGATCGGCGTCCAGTCGAGCTGCGCGAAACGGCCGTTGATGCGCCCCGCCTCGCCTTCCAGATTCTGACGAATGCGCTGATAGGTCTGCACGTCGGAGCGCGTCGGCGGCGCGATCTGCACGAGCGAAACGCGGCCATGCCAGCCGGGCGCGTTCAGCAACAGACGCTCGAACGCCTGGAAACGCTCGACGAGCCCCTTCGAATAGTCGAGCCGGTCGACGCTCATGATCAGCTTGCGGCCGCGCATCGCGTCGCGCAAGCTGCGGACCGCCTTGCGGTCGCCGTACTGTTCGGCGGCTTTCGCGATCGCGTCGGGATAGATGCCGATCGGATAGGCGGCGACTTTCAGGAAACGGCCATACGCGTGGACCATGTTCTCGTCGCTGAGCGTGCCGTGGTTGCCGCGCTCGATGTAATCGACGAACGATTGCCGGTCCGCGTCCGTCTGAAACCCGACCACGTCATAGCTGCACATGCTCTTCACGAGTTCTTCGTGCGGCGGCACCGTGCGCATCACTTCGGGCACGGGAAACGGAATATGCAGGAAAAAGCCGATCGGGTTCTTCACGCCGAGATCGCGCAGACACCGCGCGAACGGCAACAGGTGATAGTCGTGGACCCAGATGATGTCGTCGGGCCTCACCAGCTCCTTCAGCTGCTGCGCGAGCGACGCGTTGACGCGCAAGTAGCCCGCATACTCCTGGCGGTCGTAGCGCGACAGATCATTGCGATAGTGGAAAGTCGGCCACAGCGTCGCATTCGAGAAGCCGCGGTAGTACTGGTCGTAGTCGCGCTTGGTCAGCCCCACCGTCGCATAGGTCACGTTGCCCTGCTTTTCGATGACGGGCGGCGACGGCTCGGCGGCGATCTCGCCGCTCCATCCGAACCACACACCTCCCGTTTCCTTCAGGGCATCCAGCACCCCGATCGCCAGACCGCCCGCTGCGGGGCGTCCTTCCTGAGTCGGCGCGACGCGGTTTGAAACTACGATCAATCTGCTCATTGCGGCTCCACCTCATTCAGTTGACTTACATGCGGTGATACACCGAGTTACGGCATGCAAATCTCATGCCGTATTGCGCAAGCTCATGGAATAAAGATGTATGTAAATGTGACAGACAAGCAAAAACACACTGCGCACACGATTGCGCGCAGCAAATTATTCGCCTGTCGAATGAGCCGGGACCGGTCGCAAACGACGGCTCAGGCGTCCTGCTCGGAGCCCAGATCGCGCTGGTAATCCAGCCCTTCCTGGCGCGTGCCGCCCTGGTTGTGTTCCCCGTCAGGCGGAGCATCAGGCGCGGCGCGGTTCTCGTGCGCCGGGTCAGGTGTCGCTGGTTGATTGCCCGTGCCGCCGGCTGGGCGCTGATCGCGCTTCGAATGGCGCGCGGAGCGCCGCAATGCGGGATGTCTCATGATGGACGCCTCCAGGGAAGGCTACTGCCCGAACGTGGGGTCGATCGAGCCGCATCACCTTAGTCTAGGCCGACGAACGTAATTTGCCGGTAAAAAGTTCGCCGGTTTTGTAACAGATACATCTCTCAGGCCCGGCAATTGCACTCGCCGCGACGCGTGTCAACGAGCGGCGTTGACGGCGTTGATTTTCATGACGCGCCGCCACGCAGCGCGGCGCCGGGACGCGTATGCGGCGTCTGTGAAGGCTGCGACGGCGGATCGCCGATAGGCGGCGCGTCGGGTTCAACGGGCTCGCGCGTCGGATCGGGCACCGTATCCGGCTGGTCCGGCTGGTCCGGCTCGGGCGGCTGGCCCGGCTCGGGCTCGTCGGGCGTATCGGGCGTGGTGGGGTCGGGGCGATGCGCGCGCAGATCGTGGACGGCGTCGTAATCCGGCATGTTGAACTCCCTGATTTCGTTGACTATCGTCTCGCTGGTGCGATGCAACTGGTCGAACTGATTCAGCAAAGCCTGTGCCGTTCTGACGCCGTCCGACGTGGCCGCGAGGACGATCGGCGTAACTGACTGGCCTGACGTCAGGAGATGCTCAGGCGTCCGCCTTGCCGAGCGCCTGAGGTTCGTCGTTGACGTCGTCGCCATCGGCGCGGCCGGCGTCGTTGCCGTACTCGACGAGCCGGTTGTACAGCGTCTTCAGGCTGATGCCGAGAATCTCGGCGGCGCGCGTCTTCACGCCGCTGCACTGCTCGAGCGTGGCGAGAATCAGCTGACGGTCGGCTTCGGCCAGCGACGTGCCGAACGGAATCGTGATCGCCGTGCCCGCCGTCGGCTTCGACAGCGAAATCTGCAGCGGCACGGTCGCCGTGCTGTCCGAATCGGCGCTCGACATGATGTGCGCGCGCTGCACGTAATTCTTCAGCTCGCGCACGTTGCCCGGCCACGGATACGACAGCAGCATCTCGCGGACGGCGGGCGGAAAGTGCTTCTTCGTGCCGTGCTGCTCGTTGAGGTCGTCGAGGAACGATTGCGCGAGTAATTCGACGTCCTTGCCGCGCTCGCGCAGCGGCGGCAGGCTGATTGGAAACACGTTGAGCCGGTGATACAGGTCGAGCCGCAGCTTGCCTTCCAGCACGGCCTGCTCGGGATCGCGGTTGGTCGCGGCGATCAGGCGCACATCCGTTTCGATTTCCTTCGTCGTGCCGACGCGCATGAACATGCCCGTCTCCAGCACGCGCAGCAGCTTCACCTGCAACTCGATCGGCATTTCGGTGATTTCGTCGAGGAACAGCGTGCCGCCATTCGCGCGCTCGAAATAGCCCTTGTGCTGGCGGTCCGCGCCCGTGAACGCGCCGCGCTCGTGGCCGAACATCTCCGATTCGATCAGGTTCGGCGAGATCGCGCCGCAATTCACCGCGAGAAACGCATGCTTGCGGCGCAGGCTCAGCTGATGCAGCGTCTGCGCGGCCACTTCCTTGCCCGTGCCCGATTCGCCGACGAGCATCACAGAGGCCGCCGTCGGCGCGACGCGGCTGATCTGGTCGTACACCTGCTGCATGACGGACGAGTTGCCGAGCATCAGGCCAAAGCGGCCCATGCGGCGCAGTTCGCCGCGCAGCGTGCCGATCTCGGCCTTCAGATCGCCGGCGCGCGGCAGGCGGCTCAGAATCGCCTTTACGCGCTGCATGTTGATCGGCTTCACCAGATAGTCGGCGGCGCCCATCTTCAGCGCGCTCACGGCCGATTCGACCGTCGCGTGACCCGTGATCACGACGAACTCGACGCCCGAGCGCGGATCGAGATCATCGAACAGATCGACACCCGTGCCGTCGGGCAGCTTCAGATCGGTGAACACGACATCGGGCATCTGCCGCACGAGCTGGATGCGCGCCTCGCGCAGGTCGCTCGCCGTGGCCGTCGTCAGCCCGTCTTCCGCGATGATCGCCGCAAGCGCATCGCGGGTACCTGGATCGTCATCGACAATCAATACATGTGGCATCGCGTGTAGAAAGCTCGAAAGTACTGGTAGTGAACACGCACAGCCTGCGTTCGCCAGAAAGTTGCGACGACGAAAACGCCCGCGCGCTGCGATGTCAGGCCTAAGCCTGCGCCGCAGCGCCGGACGCTCGAATCGGAAAGATTTTCCGATTTAACGCATCTGCGCAACAATTTCCGTAAATTTTGCCGTCAATCTCACATATTGTTGTTGTTTTTGGTCATTATACGGCTTATACCGAAAAAAATATCGGCCGTTGGCCAACAGGCGCGGGCCGCGGCGTGCACGACTCGCCGCGGCCGTGGCGGCGGCATCATCATCCGCGTGGGAACGGCCATGCGTCGCCGCTCGCGCTGTGATCCGCGCCGTTGCCGCCACGCAGATGCGTGGCGGGCGCCGCTTGCGTGCCGGGCTGCTGCTCGGGGTCTGTCACCGAGCCGCCCTCGCCTTCCCAGCGCGTCAGATCGCGCGCCAGCGGTGGCTGCGCGCCGCGCTGCCGTTGCACCCAGCGCCAGGCCAGTACGCTGCCCATTGCGAACAGAGCGCCGAATATGCCGATTGCGGGTCGTGCCATCTTGAACTCCTTGTCGTCGTGAATGGGGACTGGGGTCGTCATCGCGCCCGGCAGCGTCCGTGAACGCCGATCACCGAGACGCGAGCAAACCGAGCGCGAAGCCGACGCCCGCCGCGATGCCGAGCGACTGCCATGGGTTCTGGCGAACATACCGCTCGGTCTGAACCGTCGCGCTACGGTAGCGACGATGCGCCGACGTCTGCGCACCTCCGAGCGCCGCCTGCAATGTATCGACGTGCGTGCGCAGCCGCTCGCGCAAGGAATCGAGGCCCTCGCCCGGAACGGTCGCCGCGAGCCGCAGCATCTCTTCCGAGTCGGTCAACAGCACCCTGAGATCCTCGACAATTTTCTGCCTGCCCAATGCGAGCTGCTCGGTCGTTTCTGTCATCGCAATCTCCTTTCCGGCGCGGGACCGGTCTGTCTCATCGGCCGACGGCCGGTCCGGTGGAGGCCAGCGCTACAAACTCGAGGCGCCTCTTCGCGCTCACCGCCACGCATGGCGCGTCGCCAGTTCGAGCTCCCGCGCGCGTCCATCCGCCCTTTCCGCGGTCTCGCAACGGGCGTACCCGACCATCTCTATGCGATCCAAGCCCGGCCGCCGAGTTCCGCGTCGCCGCTGATTTCAAGATACGCGCGAGGCGCGCGCAAAACAGACAAAGTTGCCGGGAGATCGCGCAACGGATGCAACTTTTTCCGGCATCTCACGCCGATCGTCCGTCAAAGTTTGCATATTTTCAGCGAATGCGAAATTCGCGCGCGCCTTGCCGGACATGGCGTGCCAATGGTTAAATTGCCTTTTATGAGATAGTGGACCCACTTACGGGGCAGTCCACGCACCCGATACTGGCCTGCGCCATTCAGACACTCACCCGAAATTGCACAGGACACCCTTGGCTATGTCGTCAACCGATCTGGACTCGCCCGCTGCGCAAGGCGGTGGCAGCGCTCCCGCGCCACAGGGCAGGCAACGCATGGTCGAAGGCGTCCCCGGACTGAAGGCGTATGGCGTGCTGTACGGCTCGTCGCCGGTGATGCTGGATCTCTACGAGCAGATCGACCGCGTGGCCGCGACGGATGCGACCGCGCTCATCATCGGCGAATCGGGCACCGGCAAGGAACTGATCGCCCGCACGATCCACGAGCACAGCGCGCGCAAGGACGGCGCGTTCGTCGCCGTCAATTGCGGCGCGATTCCCGACGAACTGATCGAAGCCGAACTGTTCGGCCACGAGAAAGGCAGCTTCACGGGTGCGGTGCAAGGCCGCGTCGGCTACTTCGAGCACGCGAACGGCGGCACGCTGTTCCTCGACGAAGTGACGGAAATGGCGCCCGTGCGCCAGGTCAAGCTGTTGCGCGCGCTGGAAACGGGCACGTTCTATCGAGTCGGCGGCACCGAGCTGATTCGCGGCGACGTGCGCGTGATCGCCGCGACCAATCGCGACCCGGCCGTCGCCGTGAAGGAAAACGGCCTGCGCGAGGACCTGATGTACCGGCTCGCCGTGTTTCCGCTGCGCGCGCCGCCCCTGCGCGAACGCGAAGGCGACCGCGAGCTGCTCGCGCTGCATTTCCTCGATGAACTCAATCGCCAGGAAGGCGCGAACAAGGTCTTCAGCAAGCGGTCGATGGAAACGCTGCGCACATGGTCATGGCCGGGCAACGTGCGCGAACTGAAGAACGCCGTATATCGCGCGTTCATTCTCGCCGAGAAGGCCGTCGAATTGCCGCATCCGCATCTGATGTCGCGCGTGAAGAAGCCCGTCACGCTCGGCGATTCGATGAGCGTGTGGATTGGCACGCCGCTCGCCGATGCGCAGAAGCAGATCATCCTCGGCACGCTCAAATACTGCGGCGGCGACAAGCGGCGCGCGGCCAAGGCGCTCGGTGTGAGTCTCAAGACGCTGTACAACCGGCTCAGCGCATACGGCGACGAAGATTCGAATCCCGACGAATCGTGACGCGCGACGCGGCATGTGATGCGTCGCGTGCCGCGCCACAGTCGTGCGCTTCGTTGCACGCGCATCTATCGCGTTTAGTGCGGCATCTCCTGCCGCTCATTCACAGTCGATTCCTCACACGCGCCGCCGCGCACGCGACGCGCGTCTTCGCGCGTTGGCGGCGACGCTGCGCCCCGTCCAGGCATGCGGACTGCTAGCGAAATCAAGCAGAAAGACAGCGGCCCCGCAGCATCTTTTGCAATTGCTTGCACTTTCCCTATGCCAATTACAAAAGGCATCCTGCACAATGCCGCTGCGTAAAAATCAGACGCAGTCCGTCCTTCGCGCCGGCGCGGTCCGCGCATCGAAGGCACGAGCAGGAGCCATGACCAAGAAATGCAAAAAGCCATGCACCGCCAAGCGCACACGGCGCGGCCCGCAACGATGCGGCGTTCAGTCTTTCCGGGCGCCACGCTGATTGCCACCTTGGCCGTCGCCGTCACGACGGCACTGAGCGGCTGCAGCTCGCTCTACACGGAAGGCGCGACGGCGGGCGCCGGTATCGCCGGCGCGGCCATCGCCGGCAAAGTCACCAACAACGCGGCGGTCGCGACGGGCATCGGGCTTGGCGCCGTCGCTGCGGCGCGGGCGGGCGTCCAGTACTCCGAGCGCGTCATCCACCGCAATACTCAGGACAGCATCGCGATCGCGGCGGGCCCGCTCGCGGTGGGCGCCGTCGCGCCGTGGAGCATCACGCATTCGGTGCCGCTCGAAGACGACGAGCACGGCCGCGTGACCGTGAGCCGCACGATCAGCATGGGCGAGCTCGACTGCAAGGAGATCGTGTTCTCCGTCGACAAAACGGCGACGAAGAACGTGCCCGCATCGAGCGCGTTCTATGTCGCGTCGATCTGCCGCGACGGCAATGCGTGGAAGTGGGCATCGGCCGAACCCGCGACCGACCGCTGGGGCTCGCTGCAATGAGCGCGCGCTCGACACAAAGGCGGGCACTGCATCGGCTGCGCGCGAATCGTGCGTGCGCGCGGCTCGCGCTCGCCGGCGCGTTGTGCGTCGGCGCGCTGACGCTCACGAGCGGCTGCAGTTCGACCTCCGTGGGCGCAGCGGCGGGCGCGGGCGCAGGCGCGGCAACGGGGCTCGTCACGGCGAATCCCGCCGTGGGCATCGGCGTCGGCATCGCGGTGCAGGCCGCCACCGACGAAGCCGTCGCGCGGTATCTGCGCGTCATGCATTCGGATCAGCAGAATGTGATCGCGGCGCTCGCGGGCGCGATGCCCGTCGGCGAAACGCGGGACTGGAGCGTCAAGCACGCGCTGCCCATCGAGAACGGCCACGGCCAGGTGCGCGTGACGCGCGCGTTCGCTTCGTCGCTCGCAATGTGCAAGGAGTTCGTGTTCTCCGTCGTCGATGGCGACAAGCCGGACTCGAAGGTCTACTGGTACACGGCTGCCGCATGCCAGCAGGACAACAACTACTGGAAGTGGGCATCGGCGGAACCGGCTGTCGAGCGCTGGGGCAATCTGCAGTAACCTGGGCGCTGATACGTCCCGCCGCACGAAACGATGCAGACGCGTCGCACACGAAAAAAGGGGAGCCACGGCTCCCCTTCTGCATTTGCGCGCGCCCGAATCGATCGGGCGCTGCTCGCAGGATCAGGACTCGACGTCCTCGAGACTGAAGATTTCCGTCTGGTCGTTGTACGAGAAAATCTCGGCATAACGGCCCCAGTTGATGACGGCATCGAGCGTCTCTTCCGCCGCGCTGTCGGACAGAAAGTCTTCCAGCTCCTGCTCGAAGCGCACGCGCGGCGCGCGATGTCCCGGCCGCTCGTTCAGCACCTTCTTGATCCGCGCCGCGAGCGGCACGTGACGCAGCAGATGCTCGGCGAACATCATCTTGCGCTCCTGCGTGCCGAACTCGGCGAACACGCGCGCGGGCGGCGTCAGGAAAATATCGCCTTCGCGCACGTCGGCGAAACCCAGGTGCTGCAGCACTTCGGCGACGGGGAACAGGTCGTCCACTTCCAGATGCAAAGAGCGCGCGATTTCCGGCATGTCCGCGCGGCCGTGGTAAGGCGCGGCCGCCAGCATTTCGATCAGACCCGCCATCAGGTTGGTCGACACGTGAGGCAGCCAGCTGTGCAGCTCCAGCCCCTTCTTCGTCGTTTCGTCCTTCTGACGCGCGGTCATCTTCGCGTAGATGTCGTCGACGAGGCGGCGGAACGCCGGGTCCAGACGATTGCGCGGATGCTTGAACGGCACCTTGATCTCGGCGATCACGCGGCCCGGATTCGACGACAGCACGAGAATGCGGTCGCACATGAACACCGCTTCCTCGATGTTGTGCGTGACGATCAGCACCGACTTGATCGGCATGCGGCCCTGCGTCCACAGATCGAGCAGATCGGTACGCAGCGTTTCGGCCGTCAGCACGTCGAGCGCGGAGAACGGCTCGTCCATCAGGAGCAGCGTCGGATCGACGACCAGCGCGCGCGCAAAGCCGACGCGCTGGCGCATGCCGCCCGACAGCTCGCGCGGATACGCGTTCTCGAAGCCGTCGAGACCGATCAGGTCGATCGCGGCCAGCGCGCGCTCGCGGCGCTCGCGCGCGCCGACGCCCAGCGCTTCGAGACCCGCCTCCACGTTCTGCAGCACCGTGAGCCACGGAAACAGCGCGAACGTCTGGAACACCATCGCGACGCCTTCGGCGGGACCTTTGAGCGGCTTGCCCATATAGGTCACTTCACCGTCCGTCGGCTCGATCAGCCCGGCGATGATGCGCAAGAGCGTCGACTTGCCCGAGCCCGAACGTCCGAGCAGACCGACGATCTCGCCTTCGCGCAACGACAGGTTGGCGTCGTCGAGGACGAGCAGCTCGCCCTGCGTCTTGTTGAACCCGCGGCACACGTCCTTGACGCGCAGAATTTCTTCGCCGAGACGCGGCGGCATCGGCGGCGTCTGGATCGGCGTGGCGGTAACGGCTTTAGGGTTTTGCATCGCGTTTTGCCTTCAATGAATCTCAATCGAGCCGCAGACGGCTTTCGGCATAGGCGTACAGCGGACGCCACAACAGACGATTGAACAGGGACACGAACAGGGACATCACCGCGATGCCCAGAATGATCTTCGGATAGTCGCCGGCGGCCGTGTACTGCGCGATGTAAGCGCCGAGGCCATGCGCCGCGACCTTCGTATCGCCCCACTGCACGGCCTCCGCAACGATGCTCGCGTTCCACGCGCCGCCCGAGGCCGTGATCGCACCCGTCACGTAGTAGGGGAACACGCCCGGCAGCATCGCCTGGCGCCACCACTGCCAGCCGCGGATGCGGAAATTCTTCGCGGCTTCCTTGTAGTCGTTCGGATAGGCGCTCGCGCCTGCAATCACGTTGAACAGGATATACCACTGCGTCCCGAGCACGATCAGCGGCGAGAGCCAGATGTCCGGATTCAGATGGAACCTGACGATCACGATCACGAACACCGGGAACAGCAGGTTCGCCGGGAACGCCGCGAGGAACTGCGCGAGCGGCTGGATCTTTTCGGCGAGCGACGGACGCAGCCCGATCAGCACGCCGAGGGGCAGCCACACCACCGACGCGAGCAGGATCAGCAGCGTCACGCGCAACAGCGTGAAGAGGCCGAGCAGGAACACATGGCCAACCTCGTCGAGCGTCACACCCGAGCGCACATACTCGACGACGCGATATACGACATACAGCGTGACCACGACGACGATCACGGCCCACACGATGTCGCCGACCTTCGACGACTTCTCGCTCGCCGGCTTCGCGAACTTCACGGCACGGACGCTCGGCCAGCGGATCGGAATGCGCGCAGCCTTCGCGAACATCCAGCCGATGGGCACGAGCAGACGGTGAATCAGCCGCGTGCGGCGGATCAGGTCGAGCAGCCACGACTCGGGCGCATCGCCGGAACTCGTGGTCTCCATGCGGAACTTGTCGGTCCACGCGACGAGCGGACGGAACAGCAGTTGGTCGTACGCGAGGATCACGACCGTCATCGTGAGGATCACCCAGCCGATCGCGTGCAGGTTCTTATCCCCGATGGCCTGCGCCAGGTACGCGCCGATGCCCGGCAACGTGATCGTGTGATTGCCGACCGTGATCGCTTCGGATGCGACGACGAAGAACCAGCCGCCCGACATCGACATCATCATGTTCCAGATGAGGCCCGGCATCGAGAACGGCACTTCGAGCTTCCAGAAGCGCTGCCACGACGTCAGATGGAAGCCCTTCGACACTTCGTCCAGATCGCGCGGCACCGTGCGCAGCGACTGATAGAAGCTGAAGGTCATGTTCCACGCCTGGCTCGTGAAGATCGCGAAGATTGCGGCCAGCTCGGCGCCCAGCACGCGCGACGGAAAGAGCGCGAGGAAGAACGTCACCGTGAACGAGATGTAGCCGAGCACGGGCACCGACTGCAGGATGTCGAGAATCGGCACCAGCACCTGGCCCGCGCGGCGGCTCTTCGCGGCGAGCGTCCCGTAGACCAGCGTGAAGACGAGCGACGCGACCATCGCGGCGAGCATGCGCAGCGTCGTGCGCAACGCGTACTCGGGCAGGTTCGACGGATCGAGCGAGATCGGCTTCGCCTCGAGCGTCGAGATGGGCGCCATCGTCTGGTGGAATCCGATGGCCGCCATCGCGATCACGCAGATGATCAACGGAAACGCAATGAAATCCCAGCGGTTGGGCAGTACCCGCCACGCCGATGCGTTGGCGGTACGGTTCAGGGTGAAGCCGAACACATCCATCAGACGGCCCTCCCATTGTGCGCGAACGCGAGCTTGCCGCACGCCATGATGGCTACGCCCGCGGGGCGCGCGGCGCGGCGGTCCGAGTTTCGATCCGGAAAGCGGAAATCAGGCATGACAAAACGCTAATGCGCGGTAGATCGTTGGCGTTGAATACGCATTGGCCGGCAACGAAGACGTTGCGCGGCGCCCCATGCCGGCCTGCGCACACGGCCGGCGCAACCGGTTGCGCGGGCCGTCGCCGGCAGAACGGCGAGCTTTCCTCGTTTTGGACGGCACGACACTACTACAACCTGTGTGACAGAAACAACCGTTGACATTCAAATGTCACGCTGAATGGTTTTCGGAATGCATCTGTAAGCAGCGAGCCGCGCAGCGCCGCGCGCCCATGCTCGCGGACCGTCGCGCGCGAGCCACATCGGAATCGCGCCGCGCTATTCAGAAAGTCCCATCAGAAGCCGTTAAAGACCACACGGGACTTTCAAGCGAGCAAATCCTGACTGGCGCCTTGCCGCACGACGGTTAAAATCTGGAAGCGGCGTATCCAGCAGGCTGCCAGCAACGAGGACGGCGGACCGGCGCATCTATCCTGGGTCCGTGCGGCGCACGGCGAAGATCGACAGGAACGGCCCAGCGCCGGCGCGTTGCAACGAAAGGCTTTGTTGCATGAATCAGTCAGACGGATCAGAGGGTCGATGAAAAGGACAATCTTGCGCCAGGCATCGGGACCGGCCAGTTTCATACTGGTCGTGATCGCATGCTGGTTCGCATCCGGCCTGGTCGCGGACCGGATGGTACAGCAAGAACTGGATGCCGCCTTGCGCCAGCAGCGGCAGATGTCCGGCTCGATCGTCTACAACATGGCCGAAGTGATCGCGAGCGACCTGGCGATGTCGCGCGCCATACCCGCCACCATGGCCGAACTCGGCGTGATCCAGCAGGCGCTGACACATTCGCAGAATTATGCCGTTTCAGGCGTCGACGGGGAACCCGCTCATCGGGAAGAACTGCTGAAATCGCCCGAACTGGCGGGCATCGACGGCTTTCTGCGCGACGCCCAGGGCTTCTCCGGCCTCGACATCATCTGGCTCGTCAATGCGAACGGACTATGCGTTGCCGCGAGCAACGCGCAGAACACGCAGTCGTTTGTCGGGCTCGACATGCGCACGCGCAGCTATCTGACCAACGCGCTGCTCGGCGCATTCGGCGAGGCGTACGGCGTGGGCCGCATGAGCGGCGAGCCGGGCATCTTCATTTCCGCGCCCGTCTACGATGACGGCCTGCTGGTCGGCGCGATCGTCGCGAAGGTCGGCATTGCGCGGCTGCGTCACTGGGTCGCGCACGCGGGCACCTTCGTCACCGACGACAACGGCGTGATCATCATGGCGCACAACGCCGCCCTCGAAGGGCAGGCGATGCCGAACTCCCGCGTCACGCAGATGCGCGAGGCCGAGCGCATGAGCACCTATCATCGCGACCACTTCCAGCCCATCCAGATCCGGTCCGTCAAGGGCCAGGTGCGCCGCGATGCGCCGTGGGTGCCGCCTGAGATCGCCGAGCAGCTGTTCGACATGCCCGGCCAGCCGATCCCGACGCTCTATCAGTCGCGCGAAGGATTGAACTCGGGGCTCTCCGCGCATCTCGTCGATCCCCTCGCCGCATGGCCCGAGCTGATGCGCAATCACAAGCGCGATCACATGCTCGTGTTCCTGACGCTCGCGGGCACGGTCGCGCTGGCCTGGGTGATCACCGTGTCGTACCTGCGCGAGCGGCGCCACCACCGCGCGACGCGCGTGCTCGCCGAGCAGTTGCAGTCGGCCAATACGCTGCTGTCCGCCGAGGCCCGCCACGACGCGCTGACGGGCGCGCTGTCGCGGCGCTATTTCCTCGATCTGTTGCGCCATGAGATCGACCGCGCGCATGCGGCCGGCGAGCCGCTCTGCATGGCGATCGCCGACCTCGATCACTTCAAGCAGATCAACGACCGCTTCGGTCACGCGGCGGGCGACCGCGCGCTCGAACACTTCGTGGATACCTGCCGCAGCGAACTGCGCGGCAGCGACGCGATCGGGCGGCTCGGCGGCGAGGAGTTCGGCATTCTGCTGCCCGCGACGGCGCTCGGCGCGGGGCTCGAAGTGGTCGAGCGTCTGCGCGTGAGGCTCAAGTCGATGCCGTCGACGAAGCTGCCTCCATCGGTGAGCTTGAGCGTGAGCATCGGCATCACGGAGCTGTCGCCGGAGGACTTGCCGGAGCGCATCGTCAGCCGCGCCGACCAGGCGCTCTATACGGCGAAACAGGGTGGCCGCGATCGCAGCGAAGCCGTTCCGCCCGACGACACCGCGCCGCCCACGCGCGCGTCCGCGAGCGTCTGGTGATCGTCTGAAATACGCCGTCAGGCGCGCGCATGATGTTCGCGGGCCATGCAGCCCGCATCGCTGTGTCGAAGCCGCCGGGCAAGCGAAGCGCAAGCAGGTATCATCGACTTTCGAACGAAGGTTGTGATCACCGCTGTACGCTCCCCCGGAGGTTCGCATGAAGGGAAATCTGGTCATCGTCTGCCGCGATCAGGACGCTGACGCTTTCGATCATCTGCTTGCAGAGTACGGCGCGTTTCAGACGCGCCTGTCGTCGACCGCGTGGTATCTGAAACTGGAAGTGGCGCCGGAAGTGATCCAGGAAGAAATCCTGGCGCGTCTTGGCAAGTACACGACGCACTACATCTTCGAGGCGGACACGGTCACGTGGAATACCGTCGACAGCGAAGCGGCCGCCGCGCTCAACTCGCTCTTCACCGAATAGGCGGGAGCCTCTCGCCTCGCGTGCAGCACGCGTGAAAGGGAATGACGGGCGTCACTGCCCGTCGATACCCGTCAATTCATTTCCGTCGAACTTCCTGACGCTGCACGGCGGATCACCAGACGCTTTCCGAAGCCGCCGCCGCGCGCGACTCCGATTCCAGCGGGAACGTCATCTGCACGCGCAGTCCTCGCCCGCCATTGGTTGCGGCGTCATTGTTGCCGATCTGCCATTCGCCGCCCGCGCGCCGCACGAGCCGCTCGACGATCGCGAGCCCCAGGCCGCTATGACCATTGCCGCCGCGAGCGGGATCGAGCCGCACGAACGGACGGCTTGCGTTGATCAGATCCTGCGCGGCGATGCCGTTGCCGTTGTCGCTGATGGTCAGCGTGAAGCCTCGAGGCGTACGCGCCGTGGAAACCACAACGGGCGGCGCGCCATACGCATGCGCGTTGTCGAGCAGATTCGACAGGATGCGGTCGAGCGTCGCGGCGGGCAGCCTGAAACCGGGACCGGCGCGCAAATCCGTCTGCACCGTCGGCACGCCCGACGATACCGCGCGATAGCTGCGCACCACGCGCTCGCACTGCGCGTCCACTTCGACGGGCTCGCTGCGATCCGCGCCGTCGTGCGCGAACACCAGAAACTGCTCGACGATATGCGTCATCGAATCGACGTCGCGCACGACGCCGTCGCGCATCTTCGGTTCGTCCATCATTTCGGCGCGCAGCCGCAGACGCGCAAGCGGCGTCTTCAGATCGTGCGCGACACCCGCAAGCATCACCGCGCGGTCGTGCTCCGTGCGCTCGACTTCCTGGACCATCTGATTGAAGCCGTGCGTCAGCTGACGCAGCTCGCGCGGCCCGCGTTCGCGCAACGGCGGCACGGGCAGGCCGCGCCCGAAGCGCGCGACGGCCTGCGCGAGCGAGCGCAGCGGCTGCTGCAACTGCCATGCCGCGAAGAGCGCCGCCATCACGCCCGCCGAGAAAATGATGCCGAGCCACAGCACCATCCGGTCGAGCGGCCGCGGCGGCCGCAGCGGCTGCACGGGCACGACGATCCAGCTCGCGTCGCTCGCCGAGCGCACCCATAACGTGGGCGGCTTGCCGGGCGCGCCGATGCGCACCTGCGTCGAAGTGGGCATGCGGTCGCGCACGTCGTCGAGGAAGCGGTTGAGCGGCGTGGGCAGGTTCGGCGCATCGGGCGGCACGTCGTTGCTGGCGGGATCGACGAGACGCACGCGCGACGGCAGCGGCTGGTCGGGCTCGCGCCTCACGTGATCGCGGACGGCATCGACGAGGAACACCGCTTCTTCGACGGCATAGCGCGTCTGCAACTGGTTGCGCTCGAAACGGACCAGCAGATACCACGCGAAATGCGACAGCAGCAGCACGCAGACGACCAGCAGCGCCAGCCTTCCGAACAGCGAATCAATTGGACGACGCATGTTGCTCGCCATCGGGGACGAACACATATCCGCGCCCGCGCACGGTCTGGATGAAGCGCGGCACGGACGGATCGGTTTCGAGGATGCGACGCAGGCGCCACACCTGCACGTCGATGCCGCGGTCGGTGCCGTCGTATTCCGGACCGTGCAGCAGTTCGAGCAGGCGCTCGCGCGTGAGCGTGCGCATCGGGTGATTGACGAAGATCTTCAGCAGCGCGAATTCGCTGCCGGACAGCGTGAGCGGCTTGCCTTCCTGATGCAGCGTGCGCGACTGGAAATCGAGCGTGAAGCGGCCGAACGAAAACGGCTCGCGCTGCTCGGGCGCGGCCGCCGACGGCTGCGTCTTGCGGCGTCGCAACACCGCCTGCACGCGAGCGAGCAGCTCACGCGGATTGAACGGCTTGCCGAGGTAATCGTCCGCGCCGAGTTCCAGGCCGACGATACGGTCCACGTCGTCGGCGCGCGCCGTGAGCATGATGACGGGGATATCGTCGCCCGACGCGCGTAGCTTGCGCAGCGCCGTCAGCCCGTCGACGCCGGGCATCATCAGGTCGAGCACGATCAGGTCGGGGCGTTCGCGCTCGATGCGGCGTTCCAGCGAGCTGGCGTCATGCAGCACCGAAACCTCGATGCCTTGCCGGGCCAGGTAATCGCGCAGCAGGTCGCGCAGTTCGACGTCGTCATCGACGACAAGAATTTGAGTAGCCATGGCTTGAAGTGTAACGCGCACCCCGACGGCTATTCGACCCAACTGGCCCCCTAAAGGGTTACGGGGTGTTACCACGAAAGGCACACGTAATGTCGCGTAACTTCCGCAAGGATACGCGTAACACGCCCCTCGTTCGATCCTTCTACGCTGTGCCTTACCGAATGCACGCCCGTCCACCTTCGAGACAGGCGGCATCGTCGGCTAGTCATCAAGGAGCACTGTAATGTCCAAAAAAACATCACGCTTTCTCGCCGTTGCCGCCGCATCGCTCGCACTGAGTCTCGGGTCCGCCTTCGCCGCGCAGCCCCAGGGCGGTCCCGGCGGCATGGGTCCTGGCGGTCCCGGCTGGCACCACGGCCACTTCATGAAGGAGCTGAACCAGCTGCACGGGCAGCTCAAGCTGAACGCGGATCAGGAAAAGCAATGGCAGGCCGCGCTCGACACGATGAAGCAAAGCCATGAAGCGGAACGCGCGAACCACGAGCAGATGCGTCAGCAGTTCAAGCAGATGCAGCAGCAGCCGATCCTCGACCTGAACGCGATGCACGCCGCGCATCAGCAGATCGAGCAGAAGGACGCGCAACTGCGCGAACAGACGTCGACGGCGTGGCTCAACTTCTATAACGGCCTGAACGACCAGCAGAAGACCACCGTCAGCACCGCGCTCAAGCAGCACTTCGCGAAGATGGAGCAGCGTCACGAGAAGATGCGCGAGCGTTGGGAAAAGCAGCGCGGCGACGCGGCGGCTTCGGCGGTGAAGCCGTAAGGGTCGAGCGTTCGTGACGCGTTGCGCAGGGCGGCGCGGTTGGCTGCCCTTGCGTCGCGCGGAGCATTGCGCGCCAGACGTAAAAGAAAACGCCACGGGAATGAATTTCCCGTGGCGTTTCTCATCGCTCGTCGCGTGAACGCGGGAGCGCGCGGACTACTACAGCACCGCCGGCTGACCGCTTAACGCAACTGCCCCAGATCGAACAGCAGCACCTCGGCGCCCTCGCCGTTCTCGAGCGTGACCGCCGACGCATCGGTGATCATCGCGGCGTCGCCTGCCTTCAGCGCTTCGCCGTTCACGGTCAATGCGCCTCGCGCGACCTGCACATACGCCTCGCGCCCCGCCGCGAGCGCGTACTCGGCGCGTTCCGCGCCGTCAAAGAGACCGGCGTGGATCGACGCGTCGGCGTGAATCGTCACCGAGCCGTCGCGCCCATCCGGCGACACGACGACGCGCAGACGGCCGCGCTTGTCCGCATCGCTGAAGCGCTTTTCCTCGTAGCCGGGTTGATCGCCGGCGCGCTTCGGAATGATCCAGATCTGCAGCAGATGCAGCAGGTCTTCCTGCGACGCATTGAACTCGCTATGCATCACGCCCGTGCCGGCGCTCATGCGCTGCACGTCGCCGGGGCGAATCGTCGAGCCGTTGCCCATGCTGTCGCGATGCGACAGCGCGCCGTCCAGCACATACGTAACGATTTCCATGTCGCGATGCCCGTGCGTGCCGAAGCCCTGCCCGCCCGCGATGCGATCCTCGTTGATCACGCGCAGCGGGCCGAAGTGCATGTGCTCGGGATCGTAGTAATCGGCAAACGAGAAGCTGTGCTTCGAGTCCAGCCAGCCGTGGTTGGCGTGGCCCCGTTCGTCGGAGCGGCGAATCGTGATCATGTGACTCTCCCGTGAAAATTGGCGATGACGGGAATGTATGGGCCGCGCGCGCCCGGAACAACCACCGCCACTGCACCGGATCGTTCCGCAAATGATGGCAATGGCGGCGGCCGTGCAATGCGCGCCGCATCGGCCGGGGCGACATCCGCAGGCGTACGCGACATCGCGCCGCGCACGCATGTCTCTGGCAGCAAAGGGCTTTTTCCGCGCGGCTGCTACACGACTGCTACTGGCACCGCGCCCGGGTTCGGGTAAAATACCGCGCTTTTTGGAAAGGGTCGACGCGCGTGGCGCGTCCGGACGGATCGCCAATCAAGGCGCGCGCCGCCGGGCAGCAAAGGGAGCGCGCCTCAAGGCCGCCTGGGTGGGCAGAGACGCCAGCGTGCGGGAAGCCGCCTGGGCCAGTGAATCGGCGGCAAAGCCGGTCAATTCGCCTTTAACCCGGGCAGCATAATTTTGTCCGCCTAGAATGGCGACGGCCGGCAACCAGCCGATGGTCGCCGGCGCAGGGCGGCACCGCGGCGATCGGAAGTCAGGAGAAACATGAAGAAGCTCGCACTGTGCGTAGCGCTCGCAGTCATGGCCACGGGGGCTATGGCAAAAGAATGGAAAACCGTGCGCATCGGGGTCGACGCCAGTTATCCGCCGTTCGAATCGATGGCGCCGAACGGCCAGATGGTCGGTTTCGACGTCGATCTGACGAAGGCGCTGTGCGCGAAGATGAACGTCAAGTGCGTGTGGATCCCGCAGGATTTCGACGGCATCATCCCGGCGCTGAAGGGCAAGAAGTACGACATCATCGTGTCGTCGCTGACCGTCACCGACAAGCGCCGCGAGCAGATCGACTTCTCCGACAAGCTGTTCGACGCGCCCGCGCGCATGATCGCGAAGGCGGGCTCTCCGCTTCTGCCGACGGCTGAATCGCTGAAGGGCAAGCGCGTCGGCGTCGAACAGGGCTCGACGCAGGAGGCGTACGCGAAGGCGTACTGGGAGCCCAAGGGCGTGACGATCGTGCCGTATCAGAACCAGGACCAGGTGTACGCCGATCTCGCGACGGGGCGTCTCGACGCGTCGCTGCAAGATGAACTGCAGGCCGACGCAGGCTTTCTGAAGACGCCGCGCGGCAAAGGCTTCGCGTGGGCCGGCCCGGAAGTGAAGGACCCGAAGACGATCGGCGAAGGCATGGCCATCGGCGTGCGCAAGGAAGACGGCGAGCTGAAGGCGAAGCTCAACAAGGCGCTCGCCGACATCCATCAGGACGGCACGTTCAAGCGGCTCGAGAAGCAGTACTTCGACGTCGATATTTATCAGAGCCGCTAGGCTTCGATGGGCGAGCCGCCCGCGCCGGCGTCGCGCGGCAAAGGCTCGGGACAGGCCCGGATGGGCCCGTCGCCGGGCTTCGTAATACAGTCGGACGCAATGCAGCAAACAAGCAGTAACAAACAAGCTGGAAAACGCGCTGCCGGCCGGCAACGGCCAGGCAGTCATGATTCGCACAGCGGCATGCTGTGCGCCGCACGGGAGACATCGAAGGCGATACGGCATCGGCCTTCGTGCGACCCGCCGCAGCGCACGCGTTCCGCGTCTTTCGCGACGCGCGGGAGCGTCGTCAAGGACTCACTATGCTCTTTCAAGGCTACGGCCCGCTCATCTTTGCCGGCACGGTGCAGACCGTCAAGCTGGCGATCCTGTCGCTTGCGCTGGCGTTCCTGCTCGGTCTGCTTGGCGCGGCAGCGAAGCTGTCGAAAAACCGCATGTCGTATGGCATCGGCACTCTCTACACGACACTCGTGCGCGGCGTCCCCGATCTCGTGTTGATGCTGCTGCTCTTCTACAGCATCCAGATCTGGCTGAACAATCTCACCGACATGCTTGGCTGGGATCAGATCGACATCGATCCGTTCGTCGCCGGCGTCGCCGTGCTCGGCTTCATCTACGGCGCGTATTTCACCGAGACCTTCCGCGGCGCGTTCCTCGCGGTGCCGCGCGGCCAGCTCGAAGCGGGCGCCGCGTACGGCATGACGGGCTGGCAGGTGTTCGCACGGATCATGTTCCCGCAGATGATGCGCTTCGCGCTGCCCGGCATCGGCAACAACTGGCAGGTGATGGTCAAGGCGACGGCGCTCGTGTCGATCATCGGTCTCGCGGATGTCGTCAAGGCATCGCAGGATGCCGGCAAGGGCACGCTGCGTTTCTTCTTCTTCACGCTGATGGCCGGCGCGATCTATCTGGCGATCACGACGGTGTCGAACTTCGTGCTGATGTACCTCGAAAAACGCTACTCGACTGGCGTGCGCAAGGCGGAACTATGATCGAGCTGATCCAGGAATACTGGCGCAACTATCTTTTCACCGACGGCTACCGCTTCACGGGCGTCGTCATCACGCTGTGGCTGCTCGTCGTGTCGATCGGCCTGGGCTTCTGTCTGTCGGTGCCGCTCGCCGTCGCGCGTGTGTCGAAGAAGAAGTGGCTCGCGAGCGCGGTGTGGCTGTATACGTATATCTTCCGCGGCACGCCGTTGTACGTGCAACTGCTGCTCTGCTATACGGGCCTCTACAGCCTCGAAATCATCCGCTCGAACGGGCTGACCAACGCGTTCTTTCGCGACGGCATGCATTGCACGCTGCTCGCGTTCACGCTGAACACCTGCGCGTACACGACGGAAATTTTCGCGGGCGCGATCAAGGCGACGCCGTACGGTGAAATCGAAGCCGCGCGCGCCTATGGCATGTCGCAGTTCACGCTGTATCGCCGCGTGATCCTGCCGTCGGCGCTGCGCCGCGCGTTGCCGTACTACAGCAACGAAGTGATCCTGATGCTGCACGCGACCACCGTCGCCTTCACCGCGACCGTGCCCGACATCCTGAAGATCGCGCGCGACGTCAACTCGGCGACCTATCAGTCGTTCAACGCTTTCGGCATCGCCGCCCTGCTCTATCTGGTCATTTCTTTTTCGCTCGTCTGGCTCTTCCGCCGCGCCGAGCGCCGCTGGCTCGCTTATCTGCGCCCTCAAGGCAAGTAACGACGGCGAATAAGCAAGTCAAGGAACCCGATGAACACTCAAGCCACACAGCAAATGCTTTTCGTCGACAACCTCCACAAGCAGTACGGCGACAATGAAGTTCTCAAGGGCGTCACGCTGCGCGCGAACCGCGGCGACGTGATCAGCGTGATCGGTTCGTCCGGCTCGGGCAAGAGCACGATGCTCCGCTGCATCAACTTCCTGGAACAGCCTAACTCCGGGCGTATCTTCGTCGACGGCCAGGAGATCCGCACGCAGAAGGACAAGCACGGCGCGCTCCGCGTGTCGGACCAGAAGCAATTGCAGCGGATGCGCACGAAACTTTCGATGGTGTTCCAGCACTTCAATCTGTGGACGCACATGACGGTGCTCGAAAACGTCATCGAGGCGCCGCTGCACGTGCTGGGCATGTCGCGCAAGGATGCCGAGGAGCGCGCCCGCACGTATCTCGAGAAAGTGGGCCTCGCGCCGCGCGTCGAGAAGCAATATCCGTCGCATCTGTCGGGCGGCCAGCAGCAGCGCGTGGCGATCGCCCGCGCGCTGACGATGAACCCCGACGTGATGCTGTTCGACGAGCCCACTTCCGCGCTCGACCCCGAGCTGGTCGGCGAAGTGCTGAAGGTCATGCAGACGCTCGCGGAGGAAGGCCGCACAATGATCGTCGTCACGCACGAGATGGCGTTCGCGCGCAACGTGTCGAATCACGTGATGTTCCTGCATCAGGGGCGCGTCGAAGAAGAAGGCCATCCCGACGAAGTGTTCAGGAACACGAAGAGTGAGCGCCTCAAGCAGTTCCTGTCAGGCAGCCTGAAATAATCGTTGGATGTAGTTTATGTAGTATTACAGGGCGCTTACCGGCGCCCTTTTTATTGCGCACCCGCGACGCCTCCTGTCCTTCCTGCGCCGCCTCAAAGCTTCGGCATCCCAACATCTGCACCACCGACGCCCCGGAACACCCCTACTCCGGACGATATATCGCGTCAATAGTGGCAATCCTTGACACACCTCATTAACGACCGTGCTTCCCTTGTCGGGCAAGGCCTGGAGCCCTATTCGGAGGCCTCCGCACGCCACTTGTCTCACAGTGGTATTGCAATTTAGAGACATCTTTACCGGGCATCGCTAATTTATTCGCCAACCGAGGGGTATTTTGCTAAATTAGTAACGAAAGTAGCAAAACAAAGTTCAAGAAAAGTAGTTTCACTTCAAAACGAACATACAGGAGATACCGGTCGCGAGAGAGATCGGCGTGACGATCAGACAGCCTCGACGCTGCATCGACAAAACAACCGATCACCCGCCCATCTCCCTGAAAGGGATTCCTGCTCGGCGCCGCTGGCGTCCGGGCACCACTCGCAGTACTGGCTTTACTTTTTGACAGGGTATGGAGGAGAAGATGAAGAAAGCTTTGGCTGCCGCAGCGCTGCTGACTTTCGGCGTTGCAGCACACGCACAGAGCAGCGTGACGCTGTACGGGCGTCTGGACGCTGGTCTGGAGTACATGTCGGGTGTGCCGACGAACCCGAACGCAGCGGGTGCCGCGCAGAGCAGCACGCACCGCTTCCGCGCAGAAAGCGGCGACTGGGGTACCAGCCTGTGGGGCTTGAAGGGCGCTGAAGATCTGGGCGGCGGCACCAAGGCCGTGTTCCAGTTGGAAGGCTCGTTCAACACGATGACGGGCGCAGGCCCCGGCGGCGGCGGTCTCTTCAATCGTTGGGCGACCGTCGGCTTCGCGAACAACCAATACGGTACGTTCACGATGGGCCGCATGCTGTTCATCTCGAACGGCGTGTGGGACTTCGATCCGTTCGGTCAGTCGAACTGGTCGTCGGCATCGCTGGTGCGTGGCCGCAACTGGCCGCAATCGAGCAACAACGTCGCTTACCAGTCGCCGAAGATCGCAGGCTTTGACTTCTACGGCCAATACGCGCTGTCGAACGCGACGAACTGGAACGGTAACGGCACGACGCCGCAAGGCCGCGAAGCCGGTGCGCAGATCACCTACACCTCGTCGCTGTTCCAGGTTCGCGGTCTCTATGACGAAATCCGCAACCCGGGCAACGGCCTGCTGTACGGTCCGAACACCAGCCTGATCAATCTGCCGGGCGCAAACGGCTCGGTGACGACGGGCGGCGTGTACGCAGCGTCGCGCGAATACTCGGCTCTCGTGAACGTGTTCCTCGGCCAGTTCAAGATTCAGGCTGCTTACCAGGCGATCCGCTCGTCGGGCGCAACGGGCCAGCTGCCGGGTCAGCCGACCACGCTCGACCACGAATGGGGCGGCGTGACGTGGCAAGCAACGCCGGCCGCAGCGCTGATCGCAGCCGTCTACCACGTGAACGGCAACAACGGCGCAGGCAACGCGACGATCTATACGGTCGGCGGCTCGTACAACCTGTCCAAGCGCACGCTGCTCGACCTGCAGGTTGCAACGGTCCAGAACAGCAAGGGCGCCAACTACGGCCTGAACGCAAACCCGAACGGCAACTCGGTCGCCAGCGACAACCCGCTGCCTGGCCACAGCCAAACGGGCGTGTATGCAGGTATCCAGCACTCGTTCTAATCGAACGGTGCAGACAGAAGAGCTTTAACAGAAACAGTTTTCACGCTGCTGCGAGAGGCGCGTATCGGTGCGATGTCCGAAAGGGTGTCGCACCTTTTTTTATTTGCGCAGACGGTGAACTTCAAAGCCGAAGTTCAAAGCCGCAATTCAAGGCACTTATCTCGTGCATCGAAGCACCGGCGCAGTGCAACGCCGGCGCGTGGTCCAACGCGATGCGCGACGCCACCGATGCGTGACGCGCGCGATACGGCTTACACGGCGGCTTCGTTCTCCTCACCCGTGCGAATGCGGATCACGCGCTCGACATCCGCGACAAAGATCTTGCCGTCGCCGATCTTGCCCGTGCGCGCCGCGCCGATGATCGCATCGATCACCTGATCGGTCTGGTTGTTGGCGACCACGACTTCGATCTTCACTTTCGGCAGAAAATCGACGACATATTCGGCGCCGCGATACAGCTCGGTATGTCCTTTCTGACGGCCAAAGCCTTTGACCTCGGTGACGGTCAGCCCCGTCAGGCCGACTTCGGCGAGCGCTTCGCGGACTTCGTCGAGCTTGAACGGTTTGATGATGGCGGTGATGCGTTTCATGGCAGGCCTCGTCTCGGTTCGAAAAAGGAAGGTTCAGATGCGTAGATTCTACGCCGCGCTTCACACGTTGCCAGCATGGGCACGCCGCCGCGCGCAGCGGCGCGCACGCGACGGCAGATAAGGACGGACTTCAGGCGGCTTTATCCGGAACCGTTGCGAGGTCATCGGTCCAGACAGTCGCCTCCGAATCGCTCGGCGCGCGCCAGTCGCCGCGTGGCGACAGCGATCCGCCCGAGCCCACCTTCGGCGCATTCGGCACGCAGCTCCGCTTGAACTGGCTCGTCTTGAAGAAGCGCCACAAAAAGATGCCGAGATTGCGCTTGATCGCGGCGAGGTCGTACTCGTTGCGCGCGACGTGCGCGCCTTCCGGCCAGCCGCCCTTCTCCTTGTCGCGCCATGCGTGCAGCGCGAGGTACGCCACCTTCGAAGGCGCGAAGCCGTAGCGCAAGACGTAGTACAGGTTGAAGTCCTGCAACTCGTAGGGCCCGATGAACGACTCGGTCTTCTGCTCAATGGCGCCTGCTGCCTTGCCGGGCACGAGTTCGGGGCTGATCTCGGTGGCGAGAATATTGAGCAGCGTACCGGAGCCGCTCTTGCCGATCGCGCCCGTCTCCGCGACCCATCGCACGAGATGCGTGATCAGCGTCTTGGGCACGCTCGCGTTCACGCTGTAGTGCGACATGTGATCGCCGACACCATACGTGCACCAGCCGAGTGCCAGTTCGCTCAGATCGCCCGTGCCGATCACGATGCCGTTGTGAAAATTGGCGAGGCGGAACAGATGGTTCGTGCGCTCGCCCGCCTGCACGTTTTCGAACGTGATGTCGTACTTCGCCTCGCCCGCCGAATAAGGATGGCCGAGGTCCTTCAGCATCTGCTCGCAGCTCGGCCGGATGTCGATTTCCATCGACGTGCAGCCGACCACTTCCATCAGCTCGCGCGCCTGCTTCAGCGTGCGGTCGCTGGTCGCGAAGCCCGGCATCGTTACGCCGATGATGTTCGTGCGTGGCAGCTTCAGACGGTCCATTGCCTTCGCGCAGACGAGCAGCGCATGCGTCGAGTCGAGCCCGCCCGACACGCCGATCACGACCTTCTGGATAGCCGACGCCGACAGCCGCTGCACGAGCGCCTGCACCTGGATGTTGTAGACCTCGTTACAGCGTTCGTCGCGGCGCCGCGTATCGGCGGGCACGTACGGGAAGCGCTCGACCTTGCGCTCGATCGGCAACGCGCGCGACGTATCGTGATCGATTGCGAAGCGCACGATCCGGAACTTCGCCACTTCGTCCTTGTGACGCTGCACCGACATGCCGAAGGTCGTCTGCCGCATGCGTTCGTGCGAGAGCCGCTCGAGATCGACGTCCGCGAAGATCAGGTGCGAGTCGTCGAGAAAGCGCCCGGACTCGGCGAGCATCTCGCCGTTTTCGCAGATCAACGCCTGGCCGTCCCACGCCATGTCGGTCGACGATTCGCCGCGGCCCGCCGACGTGTACAGATATGCCGCGAGACAGCGCGCCGACTGCTGGCCGACGAGCTGATGCCGGTAGCCCGACTTGCCGACCACGATGTTCGACGCCGACAGGTTCACGAGCACCGTCGCGCCCGCGAGCGCCGCGAACGACGACGGCGGAATGGGCACCCACACGTCCTCGCAGATCTCGACGTGAAAGCGGAAGTCGGGCACGTCCGTCAGTTCGAACAGCAGCGACGCGCCGAACGGCACGCGCTCGCCGAGCAACTCGATCTCGCGCGCGACGGCGCTGTCGGCGGGCGTGTACTGGCGCGCCTCGTAGAACTCGCCGTAGTTCGGCAGATAGCTCTTCGGCACAGCGCCCAGCACGGCGCCGCGCGCGACGACCACCGCGCAGTTGAACAGGCTGTGGTCCACCTGAAGCGGCATGCCGACAATCAGCGCGGCGGGCAGCTTCTTCGACGCATCGACGATCTTTGCCAGCGCTGTCTTGCATGCATCCAGCAGCGCGCCCTGATGAAAGAGATCGTCGCAGGTATAGGCGGGAAGGCCGAGCTCGGGAAACGCGACGAGGGCCGCGCCCTTCGCGGCGGCTTCGCGCGCGAGCTTGATCGTCTCGTCGGCGTTGAAGGCGGGGTCGGCCACCCGGCAGCGCGGCACGCCGACCGCGACGCGCGCAAAGCGATGCGAATACAGGTTAAAGAAATTGCCTTTCATGTCAGAGATTCCTTCGGGCGCGTGCGTCGGCGAATCGAACGGATCGGACCGATCGAACGACAGGCGGTCACGCGCGAAACGGCGGCTATCGAACAGCGTAGATGATAAGCGGTAAGCGCATTCCAGGTCTCGATCGCGTGCGTGCAAGCCTTCGCGCAATCGCCGCGCCCGCCGCGCAGACCACGCTGCGCACTTCGCGCACGCATTTGCATTAACATGGCCGTTCGTCGCGCCGCGCTGGAGTCAGCGCCTTGTCATCGCACCGTCGTTGCATCGAGGTTGCATCGAGGCGAACCGGCCCCACGCGCGCGCAGCACCCGCATATCGGTATCCCCAAGTCCTGTCGGGCCGCGAGCCCACGCGAGCGCGTCAACAGTATCGCCAACGGTCGAACAGATTGAACCAGGAACGTTTTGATTACCGCGCGGGCATTCTCGCTTCGCCGCTCGAAGTGGATGCCGCCGAGTGGAACGCGCTGCTCAGCCAGCAGGCGCAACCGACGCCATTCTTGCGCCACGAATTCCTGAGCGCGCTGCACGCGACGCAATGCGCCGTCGCGGATACGGGCTGGGCGCCGCAGTTCGTCACGCTGACCGATCCGCGCACGGGCAAGCTGGCCGCGGCCGCGCCCGTCTATGCGAAAGGCCACTCGTACGGCGAGTATGTGTTCGACTGGGCATGGGCCGACGCGTACAAGCGCAACGGCCTGCCCTACTACCCGAAACTGCTGTGCGCGGTGCCGTTCACGCCCGTGCAGGGCACGCGCCTCATCGCCGCCGACGAGCACGCGCTGCGCCATCTCGCCGCCACGCTGGTCGCGTTCGCCGAGCAGGCCGACGTGTCGTCGCTGCATGTGCTCTTCCCGACCGAAACGGAAGCGCAGGTGCTGACGGACCTCGGCATGATGCAGCGCGAAGGCGTGCAGTTTCACTGGATCAACGAAGGCTACCGCGATTTCGACGAGTTCCTGTCGACGCTCGAACAAAAGAAGCGCAAGAACATTCGCGCCGAGCGCCGCAAGGTGCGCGAAGCGGGCATCACGTTTCGCCGCGTGCCCGGCGAAGACATCAGCGACGCCGAATGGCGCTTTTTCAGCAAGTGCTATCGGCAGACGTACCGCGAGCACTTTTCGAGTCCGTATCTGAATCTCGACTTCTTCCGGATGATCGGCGCGTCGATGCCCGAGAACCTGATGCTGGTGATCGCCGAATACGAGGGCAAGCCGATTGCGAGCTCGCTCGTCGTCTATCAGCGCGACGGCGCGAACGCAGGCGGCACGCTCTACGGACGCTACTGGGGCGCGCTCGAACACGTGCCCTGCCTGCACTTCGAGACCGCGTACTATCAGCCGCTAGAATTCTGCATCGAGCAAAAGCTCGGCGTGTTCGAAGGCGGTGCGCAGGGCGAGCACAAAATGGCGCGCGGCTTCATGCCGACCGTCACGCGCTCGGCGCACTGGCTCGCGCATCCGGCGTTCTCGGATGCCGTCGCGCGGTTTCTCGACAGCGAGAAGAATCACATCCACGCGTACGTCGACGAACTGCGCGAACACAACCCGTTCAAGGACTAGGCCCGCGCGATGCCGTGGTTTCTGTATCTGATCGAATGCTCGGACGGCAGCGTCTACACGGGCATCGCCACCGACGTCGCCGCGCGCTTCGACAAGCACTGCAACGGCACGGGCGCGCGCTACACGCGCTCGCGCAAGCCCGTGCGCCTGCTCGCGTCGTTCGAACTCGCCGACCGCTCGAGCGCATTGCGGGCCGAGTACCGCGTCAAGCAGCTCGCGCCCGCGCAGAAGCGGGAGCTGGCGTCAGGCGCGCGGACGCTCGAATCCGTGCTGCCCGCGCCGGGCGAAGCAGAGGCGCCGGACGCCGGGGAAGCCTGATCCGTGCTCGTGACCGAGCCGCGCCGTTGTCTGCGCAGCAACAGTGTTTTCAACAATCGCACCTCGACGCTCCCCCGGCCCGACAGCATACTTCCCCACACCGAATCCACACCGACGCAGTGCGTTTACCTGGCAGGAACCTCAAGGGGAAAGCAAATGGACGAGCGTAAGCGTGACAGCATGATTGCGTATCTGCGCCGCCGCATGGCGCAAGTCGGTATCAAGATCACCGACCTCGCGGCTGCATTGGCCGAAGAGCGCACGCGGCAGAAATCGGCGCGCTTTCGCAGCGCTTCCGGCGATACGTGGGACGGCAAAGGAAATCTGCCACAGTGGCTAAGCCAGGCCGTCAGCGCCGGTCAGTCGATGGAGCACTTCGCCGTCGAGAAGCGCGCCACGCGGTCCAAACCGGCGGCACACCCGACCGTCGACTGGCGCCATGACCCGTTCGCCGGCACGCGGCTCGCGACAGTGCGCCGGCAGTAAGGGCGCGGCGGCGCTGCCCCAAAAAACAAAACGCTCCCGAAGGAGCGTTTTGCCAGCGGACTTTCAGCGTACCGATTACTTCTTGTAGTTCGCGACGCCTTCGCTGATTTCCTTGTGGGCGGCATCGACGCCCGCCCAGCCTTCGACCTTCACCCACTTGCCCTTCTCGAGCGCCTTGTATTGCTCGAAGAAGTGCTTGATCTGATCCTTCAGGTATTGCGGCACGTCATCGATCGACTTCAGGTCCGCCGTCATCGGGCAGATCTTGTCGTGCGGCACGGCGATCAGCTTCGCGTCGACGCCCGATTCGTCCGTCATTTGCAGCATGCCGAGCGCGCGTGCGCGCACGACGGAGCCCGCCAGCAGCGGGAACGGCGTGATCACCAGCACGTCGACGGGGTCGCCGTCGCCCGACAGCGTCTGCGGAATGAAGCCGTAGTTCGCGGGATAACGCATGCCCGTGCCGATGAAGCGATCGACGACGAGCATGCCCAGTTCCTTGTCGGCCTCGTACTTCACCGGATCGCTTTGCGCCGGAATCTCGATGATGACGTTGAAGTCTTGCGGGAGGTCTTTACCAGGGGGGACGTGATTGAAGCTCATGGCGCTCTCTGATCAGGATGAAATGTGAAAGATGGCGCGCGGCGCGCGCTGCGTTCGCGATACGGAACGCGGCGCCGCAACCCGGACACTGCGGAATGCGCCATTATAGCCAATCGGCCAATGACACCCTCGCGGCGATCGGCGCGATAATCGTCTTACGACTGGCGGCACCCGTTCGCCGAGTGCCCGTTGCGCAAGCATCCGTCTTTAGTCGCCGCGCATCGCGCGGGCTGCCAGTCGTTATCGACGGTTCCATTAGCCCGTCATGCGAACGCAAGGCAATCGTCGTCCGCTGTCCCGTTTTTTCGTTGATCGTCCTCTGTCGCCTCAGGCAAGGAGCATGTGTGGAAGAAGCGAAACACTTCATCGGCGGCGAATGGGCCGCGTCATCGGGCGGGGAGACGATCCCCGTCGTCGATCCCTCGGACGGCCAGCCGTTCACGACGCTCGCGCGCGGCGCGGCCGCCGACATCGATACCGCCGTCGAATCCGCGCGGCGCGCGTACGACGGCGCATGGGGCGCCGCCAGCGCAGCCGAGCGCGGCCGTCTGCTGTACCGGCTGTCGATGCTCGTCGCCGCCTGCCACGAAGAACTGGCGCAGATAGAAGCGCGCGACACGGGCAAGCCGCTCAAGCAGGCGCGCGGCGACGCGGCCGCGCTCGCGCGCTACTTCGAGTTCTATGCGGGCGCCGCCGACAAGCTGCACGGCGAAACGCTGCCCTACCAGAACGGCTACACCGTCTTCACGATCCGCGAGCCGCACGGCGTCACTGGCCACATCGTGCCGTGGAACTATCCGATGCAGATCTTCGGGCGCAGCGTGGGCGCGGCGCTTGCTGCGGGGAACGCGTGCGTCGTCAAGCCCGCCGAGGACGCGTGCCTCTCCGTGCTGCGCGTCGCCGAACTCGCGGCCGAAGCGGGCCTGCCGGCGGGCGCGCTCAACGTCGTCACGGGCTACGGACACGAAGCAGGCGCGGCGCTCGCGCGCCATCCGGGCATCGATCACATCTCGTTCACCGGCTCGCCCGAAACGGGCAAGCTCGTCACGCAGATGGCCGCCGAGAACCACGTGCCTGTCACCCTTGAGCTGGGCGGCAAGTCGCCGCAAATCGTCTTCGCGGATGCCGACCTCGAAGCCGCGCTGCCGACGCTCGTCAACGCGATCGTGCAGAACGCCGGGCAGACCTGCTCGGCGGGCAGCCGCGTGCTGATCGAGCGGAGCATCTACGAGCCGCTGCTCGACAGGCTCGCGACGGCGTTCAGCGAGCTACGCGTCGGCCCGGCGCACGCGGATCTCGACTGCGGTCCGCTGATCAGCGCGAAGCAGCAGCGCCGCGTATGGGACTTCCTGTCGGACGCGCAGCACGACAGTATCCCGATGGCGGCGCATGGCGAAGTGATCGCGGAAGCGCCGGAAGACGGCTTCTATCAGGCGCCGACCCTGTTGCGCGACGTGCCGCCAACGCATCGGCTCGCGCGCGAAGAAGTGTTCGGCCCGGTGCTCGCCGCCCTGCCGTTCGCCGACGAAGGCGAAGCGCTCGCATTGGCCAACGGCACGCAGTACGGGCTGGTCGCGGGTATCTGGACGCGCGACGGCGCACGCCAGTTGCGCATCGCGAGACGCGTGCGCTCGGGACAGGTGTTCATCAACAACTATGGCGCGGGCGGAGGCGTCGAGCTGCCGTTCGGCGGCGTCAAGCATTCGGGCCACGGCCGGGAGAAAGGCTTCGAAGCGCTGTACGGCTTTACGGTGCTGAAAACCGTCGCGATCAAACACGGCTGACGCGCAACCCCAGGCGATTCGCACAACAACAGCAACCATCTTTCATGGAACGGGGGCAAGGGCCACGGCCCTGACTCCCATCGACAGAGGAGACATCATGCGGCTGACAGGTAAAACGGCGATCGTCACAGGCGGCGGCTCGGGCTTTGGCGAAGGCATCGCCAAGACCTATGCGCGCGAAGGCGCGAACGTCGTCGTCAACGATCTGAACGGCCCGGCGGCCGAGCGCGTCGCGAGCGAGATCGCGCTGGCGGGCGGCAAGGCGATTGCCGTCGCGGGTGACGTCACGCGCGCGGACGACTGGAGCGCGTTGCGCGCCGCCGCCATCGAAGACTTCGGCAGCGTGCAGATCGTCGTCAACAACGCGGGCACGACGCATCGGAACAAGCCGGTGCTCGATGTGACGGAAGCCGAGTTCGACCGCGTGTACGCCGTCAACGTGAAGAGCATCTACTGGAGCGTGCGCGAATTCGTCCCGTACTTCCGCGAGCGAGGCGGCGGCGTGTTCGTCAATATCGCGTCGACGGCGGGCGTGCGGCCGCGCCCTGGGCTCGTCTGGTACAACGGCAGCAAGGGCGCCGTGATCGTCGCGAGCAAGGCGCTTGCCGTCGAGCTCGGGCCGGACCGCATTCGAGTGAACTGCGTGAACCCGGTGATCGGCGAGACGGGACTGCTGACGGAGTTCATGGGCGTCGAGGACACACCGGAGAACCGGCAGAAGTTTCTGGCGGGCATTCCGCTCGGCCGCTTCTCGACGCCGCAGGACATCGCGAATGCGGCGCTTTATCTCGCGTCGGACGAAGCGGAGTTCATCACGGGCGTGTGTCTCGAAGTGGACGGCGGACGCTGCGTGTAGCGGTACGTGCAGGTTGTTTTCGCGCCGGACGTTCCTGCCATGCGCGGGCGCGAGTGCGCGTGCGCGCCGCGTGCGCCGCACTGCATGACGCTCATTAGCCATTAAAAAGTCAGTGTATTCCCCGACGTCAAGCGTCTTTTCAGCGCGCGTTGAACGTTTAGAATCGCGAACGGCGGTACGTCATTTCCACAATAACGAGCTTTACATAGGACCGGCGTAAGGCGCGGAACGCCAACGCTGGTCGATAGGAGACACGCGTGTCCAGTCCTGCGAATCCGCTTCACCATCCCGGCGCAGGCGCGCCGCCTTCCACTTTCGAAGAGGCGACCTACAGGAAAGTCGCCTGGCGTCTGACGCCGCTTCTGATGCTTAGCTATGTCGTCGCGTATCTGGATCGCGTGAACGTCGGCTTCGCGAAGCTCGGCATGAGCACCGACCTGGGCCTTTCCGACGCCGTCTATGGCTTCGGTGCGGGCATCTTCTTCATCGGCTATTTCATCTTCGAGGTGCCGAGCAACATCATCCTGCACCGCGTCGGCGCGCGGGTGTGGATCGCGCGGATCATGGTGTCGTGGGGCATCATCTCGATGCTGACGATGTTCGTCACCACGCCCACCATGTTCTATGCGATGCGCTTTCTGCTCGGGCTCGCTGAAGCGGGCTTCTTCCCCGGCATCATCCTGTATCTGACCTACTGGTATCCGGCGCACCGGCGCGGCCGCATGACGACCTGGTTCATGACGGCCATTGCGATTTCGGGCGTCGTCGGCGGGCCGATCTCGGGCTACATCCTGAAGGCGTTCAATGGCGCGAACGGCTGGCATGGCTGGCAGTGGCTGTTCCTGCTCGAAGGCATACCGTCCGTGATCGTCGGCATCCTCGTGTTCGTCGTGCTCGACGACCGCATCTCAAAGGCAAAGTGGCTGACGGACCAGGAGCGCGAACTACTCGAGCGCAATATCGCCGCTGAAGAGGCAACGAAGGAGGATCACTCGATCGGCAAGGTGATGATGAGCCCGCGCGTGCTGCTGATGAGCCTGATCTACTTCTCGTTCGTGATGGGACTGTACGGCGTGAGCTTCTGGCTGCCGACCATCATCAAGTCGACGGGCGTCACCGATGCGTTCATGATCGGCCTGCTTTCGGCGATCCCCTTCGCCGCCGCCGTGATCGCGATGGTGCTCGTCGCGCGCAGCGCCGACCGCACGAGCGAGCGCCGCTGGCACGTCGCGCTGCCTGGATTCGCGGGCGCGCTCGGCCTCGTACTCTCTGTCGTCTGGGCGCACGACACGACGCTCGCGATGGCCGCGCTCACGCTCGCGACGATGGGCATCATCACGACCCTGCCGCTCTTCTGGAGTCTGCCGACGTCCTTCCTCGCGGGCACGGGCGCGGCGGCGGGCATCGCGATGATCAATTCGATCGGCAATCTCGCGGGCTTCCTGAGCCCGTATGCGGTGGGCTGGCTCAAGCAGATCACCTCCACCACCGACTCGGGCATGTACATGCTCGCCGCGTTCATGATTCTTGGCGGCCTGCTCGCGATCAGCGTGCCGGCACGGCTCGTGAACAAGTAGGCGCGCACCGCCCTCGCCGCTTCAAGCAAGAAAAAAACCTCGGCGACTATCCAGTCGCCGAGGTTTTTTCATTTGCGGCCCAAGCCGTTCAGCGCATCAGACGATATTCATCGCCAGCGCGCTCTCCCGATAGTGCTCGCTCGCCTTCGACGCATCGCCCAGTTGCTCGTGCAGACGCGCGAGCGCGCGGTGCGAGCGGATCTTGAGCGTCTCGTTGTCGGCTTCCTTCAGCGCCTGTTCGAGGAACGACTGCGCCTTGCCCCACAACTGCTGATGCAGGCACAGACGGCCCAGCGTGAACAGCAGGTCGGCATCGTCGGGGCGCTCCTTGCGCCAGCCTTCGGCCTTCTGGATCAACGGCAGTGCGTCGCCGCCCGTCGTATCCGGATAGCGGCGCAACAGGCGTGCGTCCCAGTTTTGCGCGAGCGCGTCCTCGACGATCTTGCGCGCATCCTGCGGACGGTTCAGCGCGACCAGCAGCTCGGCCGCGAGATCGGCGAGGCGCGGCGAATGGCGCTCGGTCGGCGTCAGCGAATGCCACAGTTCGAGCAGCGCGTCGGCATTATGCCGGCGGTCGCGCAACAGGTTTTCCGCCGCCAGCTGACGCAGACGCACGGCCACGGCGGGATGAATCGCCTCGCGCTTCTCAAGCGTCTTCACGAGCTTCAGCACTTCGCCCCAGTTCTTCAACTGCTGCTGCGCGCGCAACGCGATCTGCTGCGCGTGAATGCGGCGGCCGCCCTGCGACTGCATTTCGGTGAGCGCGAGCAGCGCGCCATCGGCGTCGCGGCCATCGGCGCGCATGTCGGCCGTCGCCATCAGACGTGCATCCTGCCAGTCGGCGGCATCGATCTGCGCGAGATATTCGTCGCGGCGCGCGTATTCGTGCATCCGGTGCGCGGCGTTCGCCGCGATCAGGCCTGCCGCGCCCTTGTTGGCGGGATTCGCGAGCGAATCGCGCGCGGCCTTTTCGGCGCGCGAAAAGCGCCCCGCATACAGATTCGCGATTGCGTCGCGCAACGCCGAATGTGCCTTCGCGACCCGCTGACGCGCACGGTACGCGGCCACGCGCCGCGGCATGCCCCAGATGTTGCGCACGATGCGCAGCAGCACATACATCACGATGAACGCGACGATGAGGCCGACGACGAACAGATTCAGTGAAATATCGACGCGATACGGCGGATAGACGAGCAGCACCTGGCCGGTGTCGAAGCGCCCGACGAGCGCGAGCACGACGGCGATCGCGAACAGGAATGCGAGCCAGAGAAGTCCACGCAGCGCCATGATTAACCCCGGTTCCGGTATTGGTGCACGGCCTGCAGGCTCGTATTCAGGTTCGGCACTTCGACGGCCCCCGAGCCCTGGTCGACCTCCTTGACGAGATCGCGCGCGTTCTGCACTTTCTTCGACGACGCGTCGAAGTAACGTGCGAGCGCCTCATCCGCGGCCTGAAGATCGGACTTGAGCGTGGTCTGATTGCGCGCGAGCAGCGCCAGTCGCGCCGACAGCAGACGCAGCTTCAGATTCTCGCGCAGGAAGTAGCCCTGATCCGGCGACACGAGCATCGCATCGGCGTGATCGAGACGGCGCACCTGCACGAGACTGGTCAGCTGCTGGCCGATGCCCGTCACGAACTGGTTCCACCACGCTTTCCACTTCGGCTCGCCCGTCGCGGCCGCGACGCGGTCGACGTCCTTCGGCTCGGCCGCATGCGGCGTCGCGTGCGCGATGGGCGCCTCGCCGGAAAGCGGCAGCTGGTCGATCTGGTCGATCGCGTTGTCGAGCTTGATCGCGAGACCCGTCAGATCCGTCGAAGGCGCGGACTTAAGCTTGTCGATGTCTTGCGCGATCGCCTTGCGCACGGCCAGCACCTGCGCGCCGTCCGACGCGGCGAGGCGCGTGTCGGCGCTCTGCAGCGCGAAGAGCGCGAGCTGCGTGTTGCCCGTCAGCTGCAATTGCTCGCTGGCGCTCGACAGCATCTGGCCGACTTCGGCCATCGTCCAGTCGTCGCGGTTGCGCGCGAGATCCGCGTATTGCTGCTGCAGCGCCTGTTGCGCGTTCTGCGCATCGGCGAGCTTGCCTTCGAGTTGCGCAATCTGCGCGTTGGCGGCTTGCACGGTCGCGACGGCCTGCTCCGTCTTCACGCGCAGCTCGGCCGTCGACGCGTCATTGGCCTGCTGCCGATGCGACAGTTGCTGATCGAGCTTGATGATCCTGCGGTTCAGCGCAAGGCCGCCCGCGATCGCCACGGCGAGCACCAGCGCGACGACGACCCAGAGCAGACCCGTGCCCTTGCCGCGTTTCGGCTGCTGCATTTCATAAGGCGTAAAGGGCTGATTCGGCGGCAGCGTGGTGGCGGGCCGCGGCGCGGAGTTGGGCGTGGGGTTCGTGGATGCGTTGGTATCAGTCATGCGTTCTTGTGCCGGGTTGGACTGGACCGGTTGAACTTCGGAAGGAACAGCGAGGGACAACAGCGTGCGCGCGATACGTTCATCGCCCGCACCGGACACCGTAATGCTATCAAAACCCAATCCCCGCGCGGTTTCCGCGATGCGCGGATGGGGCGCGACGAACATCGCGCGCTTCAGTTGCGCCTGCTCGCTGACGGTCAGATGGTCGTGCGCGAGTTCGCCGAGATTGCGCACGCCTTCGGAGCTCGTGACGAGCCACGCGTGCGGCGTCTTCGATTCGCCCGACAGCAGCGCATGAATGCGCGACCATGCGCCGATCGACGGCTCGGGCACGAGCCGCCGGTAAGCCGCGACGGTCTCGACTTCGGCGCCCGCTTCGCGAAGACGGTCGGCGAGCCATTCGCGGCCGCCGTCGCCGCGCACGATCAACACGCGCTTGCCTTCGAACGCGCTCTCGCCGAGCGACGCTTCGAGCGCCGCATACAGCGCTTCCGAGTCGAAGCGCGCGCCGTCGTTGTCGTCGGCGCTGGCGCCCGGGCTGATCACTGTGTACGCGGGCGCTTCGACGCCGTGCTTCGCGAGCGCCGCGACGCTGCCCGGACCGACGACGCCGACGGGCAGCGCATGCGGCCAGATCGCGTCGTGGCGCGCGAACGCGTAATCGACGGCATTCGGGGATACGAACACGACGAGCGCGTATCGGTCGAGCGACGCGAGCGCAGCACGCAGCGGGCCTTCGTCGTCGGCGGGCGCGATCTCGATGAGCGGAAATTCGACGGTCGCGACACCCGCGTCGTGCAGCACCTTGGCGAGCGCATTGGACTGTCCCGCCGGTCTCGTCAGCACGACGCTCAGGTGCGGGCCGCGCGACGGGCCTGCGCCGTCCGTCGACGGGGAATCAGCGGATGTCGGGTTCGAGCCGGCCGCCATCACGGGGCATTCGCCGGACCAGCCGCCGGCCCGCTCGCCGTGCTGAGCGCGCGGACGATGTCCATCGCGCCTTGCGCTTCGAGCTGGCTCGCGACTTCGCGGCCGAGTTCGAGCGCGGCGCCCGTGGTCGGCGCAGGCGCCGAGGCTTGTGCGGAGAGCACACGTTGGCCGTCGGGCGTCGCAACGATGCCGCGCAGATGCAGCGCGCCGTCGTGCCATGTCGCGTAAGCCGCGAGCGGCACTTCGCAGCTGCCGCCGAGCGCCCGCGACACCATGCGTTCCGCTTCGACGGCGGCGGCCGTGTGCTCGTGATGCAGCGGCGCGAGCCACGCGGCGAGGTCCGCGCGGTCCGCGCGAATCTCGATGCCGAGCGCGCCCTGACCCGCGGCGGGCAGACTGTCGGCGGGATCGAGCAGCGAACGGATGCGCCCGGCGAGACCGAGGCGCTTCAGACCAGCGGCGGCAAGAATGATGGCCGCGTAGTCGCCGCGATCGAGCTTGGCGAGGCGCGTATCGAGATTGCCGCGCAACGACTTCACGACGAGCTCCGGATAGCGCGTACGGAGCATCGCTTCGCGGCGCAGGCTCGACGTGCCGACCACGCTGCCGGGCGGCAGCGCGGCAAGCGTGTCGTACTGGTTCGAGACGAAAGCATCGCGCGGGTCTTCGCGCTCCATGATGGTGGACAGCGCGAAGCCTTCGGGCAGTTCCATCGGCACGTCTTTCAGCGAATGAACGGCGAGATCGGCGCGGCCGTCGGCGAGCGCGTTCTCCAGTTCCTTCACGAACAGACCCTTGCCGCCGACCTTCGACAGCGTGCGATCGAGAATCTGATCGCCGCGTGTCGTCATTCCGAGGATTTTTACGTCACAAGATGGATATAATTTGTGCAGCGCACACCGCACGTGCTCCGCCTGCCACATTGCCAGGCGGCTTTCCCGCGACGCGATGACAAGCGTAGTGGGCGGCGTGAGCGCAAGCGTCTCGGAATTCATTGTTTGAGTCATTGAACGACGGGATGTGATAACAAACAATGTTAGCACGCGCTTCGGCAACCTCTCGCTGGCCGCACGGCCATGCCGAAGCAGTTCGATGGAGGAGACGGGTCCGCGCACGGTGTCGGCGCGGACTGCTCGATGAGCCGTATCGATTCGTGACTTGCGTGGCCGCCAGAAGCCCGAGCACGGTCGTTCGCGCGTCGATGCGCCGCATGCGCGATCATCTAATGCAGCGCAGCACGCGCAACTGGCCCTTCCTCCATCGCGCGCCGCATCGTTGACAGGCTTTTAGCGCAGTTCCCCGCAGTAACCGAAGTTGCAGTCCACATTCTTTAGACCCTGGTTTTCCTGAGGAAACATCGTGACGTCTTCCGGATCGGCGCGCCCTGCCCGCCGCAACACTGCCTCGCCCGACGCTGCAAACACCGCATCGGCTGCTCCCGCCGTCAAGGCTGTCAAGGCCGCCAAGGCCCTGAAAGCAACACAAGCCCTCGATTCCGGCAAAACCGGCAAATCCACGAAGATCAAGTCGTCCAAAGCGGCCGCCAACAGCCTGTCGAAACGAATCAAGAACAACAGCGCGAGCAAGCAGGAGGCCGCGCCGTTGAAAGACAACGCCCGCACGCGCGAGGACAAGGACCAGCCGCTCTTCGAGGACATCCGCTATCTGGGGCGGCTGCTCGGCGACGTGGTGCGCGAGCAGGAAGGCGACGAGGTGTTCGACGTGGTCGAGACGATTCGCCAGCACGCGGTGCGCTTTCGCCGCGAGGACGACAGCGTCGCCGCGCAGACGCTCGAAAAGAAACTGCGCGCGCTGTCGCCCGAACAGACGGTGAGCGTCGTGCGCGCGTTCAGCTACTTCTCGCATCTCGCGAACATTGCCGAAGACCGTCATCGCAACCGCCGGCACCGCATTCACGATCTGGCCGGCTCGACGTCGCAGCCGGGTACGGTCGCGCACGCGCTCGACCGTCTCGTCGAAGCGAACGCGGCCGCGACGCCCGTTTTGCAGCAGTTCTTCAACGACGCGCTGATCGTCCCCGTGCTGACGGCGCACCCGACGGAAGTGCAGCGCAAGAGCATCCTCGACGCGCAGCACGACATCGCGCGACTGCTCGCCGAGCGCGACCAGCCGCTGACGGCGCGAGAGCGCCTGCAGAACGACTCGCTGCTGCGCGCGCGCGTGACGTCGCTGTGGCAGACGCGCATGCTGCGCGATTCGCGCCTGACCGTCGCCGATGAAATCGAGAACGCGCTGTCGTACTACCGCGCGACGTTCCTCGAAGAAATTCCCGCGCTTTACGCCGATATCGAAGAAGCGCTGGTCGAGCACGGCCTCGACGCGCGCCTGCCGTCCTTCTTCCAGATGGGCAGCTGGATCGGCGGCGATCGCGACGGCAATCCGAACGTCACGGGCGAAACCCTCGAAAACGCGATCACGCGCCAGGCCGCGGTGATCTTCGAGCACTATCTGGAGCAGGTGCACAAGCTCGGGGCGGAGCTGTCGGTGTCGAATCTGCTGGCAGGCGCAAGCGAAGGCGTGAAGGCGCTCGCGGACGCCTCGCCCGACCACTCGCCGCACCGCACCGACGAGCCGTACCGGCGCGCGCTGATCGGCATCTACACGCGCCTTGCCGCGAGCGCGCGCGTGCGCCTCGGCGAAGGCGTCGTGCCCGTGCGCAGCGCGGGCCCCGGCGTGCCGAAGATTCGCGCGATCCCGTATGGCGACGCGTCGGAGTTCGTGCGCGATCTGCATGTGCTGATCGAGTCGCTCGCCGAGCATCACGGCGCGTCGCTCGCGACGCCGCGCTTGTCGCCGCTGACGCGCGCGGCCGAAGTGTTCGGCTTCCACCTCGCGAGCATCGATCTGCGCCAAAGCTCGGACATTCACGAAGCGGTGATTGCCGAGTTGCTGCGCCGCGGGGGCGTCGAAAGCGATTACGCGGCGCTGCCCGAAGCGGACAAGCTGCGCGTGCTGCTCGCGGAGCTGTCGCAGCCGCGCCTGTTGCGCTCGCCGTATGTCGAATACTCGGATCTCGTGAAGAGCGAACTCGGCGTGCTCGAGCAGGCGCGCGTGACGCGCGAGAAGTTCGGCGCGCGCGCGGTACGCAACTACATCATTTCGCACACGGAGACGGTGAGCGATCTCGTCGAAGTGATGCTGCTGCAAAAGGAAGCAGGACTGCTGCAAGGCTCGCTCGGCAACCCCGTCGATCCGGCGCGCGCCGGCCTGATGGTGATCCCGCTCTTCGAGACGATTCCCGACTTGCGCAACGCGCCGCACATCATGCGCGACCTGCTCGCGCTGCCGGGCATCGATGCCATCATCGAGAACCAGGGCAAAGAGCAGGAAGTGATGCTCGGCTATTCGGACAGCAACAAGGACGGCGGCTTCCTGACGTCGAACTGGGAGCTGTATCGCGCGGAGCTCGCGCTCGTGTCGCTCTTCAACGAGCGCAACATCACGATGCGTCTGTTCCATGGCCGCGGCGGCACGGTCGGCCGCGGCGGCGGCCCGACGTATCAGGCGATCCTGTCGCAGCCGCCCGGCACCGTCGACGGCCAGATCCGCTTGACGGAACAGGGCGAAGTGATCGCGAGCAAGTTCGGCAACCCGGAGATCGGCCGGCGCAATCTGGAGACGGTCGTCGCCGCGACGCTCGAAGCCTCGCTGCTGCCGCACGGCAATGCGCCCGCGCAGCTGCCCGACTTCGAGGAGACGATGCAGACGCTCTCCGACGCGGCGATGGCGTCGTACCGCGCGCTCGTCTATGAAACGCCGGGCTTCACCGACTACTTCTTCTCGTCGACGCCGATCGCGGAGATCGCCGAGCTAAACATCGGCAGCCGGCCGGCGTCGCGCAAGCTGCAGGACCCGAAGCAACGCAAGATCGAGGATCTGCGCGCGATTCCGTGGGGCTTTTCATGGGGCCAGTGCCGGTTGCTGCTGACAGGCTGGTATGGCTTCGGGAGCGCCGTGGCGGGATGGCTCGACGCGTCGGACTCGAATGTGGAGCGTGAGCGCCGGCTGAATCTGCTGCGCAAGATGCACAAGACGTGGCCGTTCTTCTCGAATCTGCTGTCTAACATGGACATGGTGCTCGCAAAGACGGACCTCGCGGTGGCGTCGCGCTATGCCGCGCTCGTCACGGACAAGAAGCTGCGCAAGCATGTGTTCGAGCGCATCGTCGCCGAGTGGGAGCGGACGTCGAACGCGCTCTCCGAGATCACGGGCAGGAAGGAACGGCTTTCCGATAATCCGTTGCTCGCGCGCTCGATCAAGAACCGGTTCCCTTATCTCGATCCGCTGAATCACCTGCAAGTGGAACTGTTGAAGCGGCACCGCGGCGGGGATACGAACCTGCGCGTTCGACGCGGGATTCATTTGACGATCAACGGGATTGCGGCTGGGTTGAGGAATACGGGTTAATTGCTTTTTTTTTGCCCTGCGGGCGGCGGGTCTTTTTGGGCCGCCGCCTTTTTTTTTGTCTGCGAGATAGAACTTAATGCCCCTCGATCATCAACGCATCAAGCTTGAACGACCCATCATCCTGCACATCGAAGTATTCGAGGACTTCATCCGGCGCTGAAGCCCAGACAGAGCGGATCGCGGCGACACGCGCCTCAGGCGTCCTCATCCGCGCAACCCACGAAGCGAACTCGATCGGCAGGCGCCACCGCTCGCGTACGACCGCGGAAAATCCGGTGGCGGCGAAAAACGCGAGCCACTCGTCAACGCGATAGTCGCGGATATGCGAAGCGTCACGCAGAACTTCGACTGCCTGAAGATGCGTATCGAGCAACGGATGATCGCTCCCGGCAATGTCGATGAACAGCACACGTCCGCCTCGCTTCAACACCCGCCGCACTTCGGCGAGCGCCAGCGGCACGTCGTGCCAGTGATGCGCGCTCATCCGGCTGATCACCCAGTCGAACGAAGCATCGGCGAACGGCAGCTTCTCGGCCGCGCCCTGCGAGGTCCGGATGTTCGACAGCCCGCGCTCCTGCGCGGCGGCGTCGACGGTGGCCAGCATCTGCGGCGCGATGTCGTACGCGACGACGGACCCTGCGTGCGGCGCAACGGCAAAACTCGCGTGCCCCGCCCCACACCCCATGTCGAGCACGGCCGCGCCCGGCGTCCCGGCGACGGCCGACGCCAGCGCCTGCAAGTCCGCCCCCGTCGCGTGCACCTGGCTCGTCAGATACGCGGCCGCTGTCGAGCCGAACGCGTCGGCCACCTGATCGTGATGCTTCATCGTGTGCTCCTGTCGACCGGAGTTGGCGCTTTAGCGCCTTACTCCGGTCCCATACAAAGTTGTCGACCGGAGTTGGCGCTTTTGCGCCCTATTCCCGTCCCATACAAAGTTATCGACCGTAGTTGACGCTTCGGCGCCTTGCCCCGGTCCCATGCAAATGGTTGCGGCCCATTGAGGGTTGCCTGTGAGCCTCATGTTCGCGCACTCGAACGCGCGTGTTCGCACGCTCCGTTCCAGTCGCTACAATAGAGCCCGTCCTGTACCGGTACAAGTCAAGCAATTATTCTGGTATCGAGATTACCAGCCACCGCAGTCCGCGACATGACCACGCCCTCTTCCGCCGATTCCGCCCCGCCCCTCGATGCATCGCCTGCCCGCGCGCTAGGCGAGTTCATCCGCGCGCATCGCGAGCGCCTGTCGCCGCAAGCCGTCGGCCTGCCGCCCGGACCGCGCCGCCGCACGCCCGGCCTGCGCCGCGAGGAAGTCGCCCAGCTGTGCGGCGTGAGCCCCACCTGGTACACGTGGATCGAACAGGGACGGCCCGTGTCCGCGTCCGCCGATGCGCTCGCGCGCATCGCCGTCGCGTTGCAGCTGTCGCGGGCCGAGCGCGCATATCTGTTCGAACTGGCCGCCCAGCGCGACCCCGCCGAGCCCGACCCGGCCGCCGCCGATACCCCCGCGATGCTGCTCAAGACCGTCCAGCTCGTGAACGCGCCCGCGTACGTGCTCGACCGCCAGTTCACGGCGCTCGCGTGGAACGCGCCGGCAGCCGATCTGTTCGTCGGCTGGCTCGACGGCGAACATGACCGCAACCTGCTGCGCTACACGTTCCTGTCGCCGGATGCGCGCAGCCTGATCGTCGACTGGGAAATCCGCGCGCGGCGCCTCGCCGCCGAATATCGCGCCGATTCGATCCGCCATCAAAACGACGCGCCCACGCGCTCGCTGATCGATTCGCTGTCGGCCGCGAGCGATGCGTTCGCGCGCTTCTGGGCGTCGCAGGACGTCAACGAGCGCGAAGGCGGACAGCGCCGGTTCAACCATCCGCGCGACGGCCATGTTGTCTACAACCAGATCACGTTCAAGCCCGCGCACCGCGAAGACCTGAAGCTCGTCGTGCTCGTGCGCGAAGAATGATATCCGCGTCGTCCGCCCAATCCGGACTTCCCGCCGCGCCGCAAGGTTCGCCGCGCGGCGGGTGTTAAAATCGATCTCTCCCCGAGGCGGCGCAGCGATGCCGCGCCGTCCGCGTCTTCACCTCGCAAACTGCCCATCACCATGACGTCCCAACTGCATAAAAAAGGCGAAGCCTGGTCGGCTCGCTTCTCCGAGCCGATGTCGGAACTCGTCAAGCGCTATACGTCGTCGGTTTTCTTCGACAAGCGTCTCGCGTTCGTCGACATCGAAGGCTCGCTCGCGCACGCGTCGATGCTGGCCGCGCAAAAGATCATCAGCGCCGACGACCTCGCGGCGATCCAGCGCGGCATGGCGCAGATCAAGGGTGAAATCGAGCGCGGCGAGTTCGAATGGCAACTCGATCTCGAAGACGTGCACCTGAACATCGAAGCGCGCCTCACAGCGTTGATCGGCGATGCGGGCAAGCGTCTGCACACGGGCCGCTCGCGCAACGACCAGGTCGCAACCGATATCCGCCTGTGGCTGCGCGGCGAAATCGACCGCATCGGCGATCTGCTGAAGGACCTGCGCGTCGCGCTGCTGGACCTCGCGGACAAGAACGCCGCCACGATCATGCCGGGCTTCACGCACTTGCAGGTCGCGCAGCCGGTCACGTTCGGCCATCACCTGCTCGCTTACGTCGAGATGTTCTCGCGCGACGCCGAGCGCATGCGCGATTGCCGCGCGCGCGTGAACCGTCTGCCGCTCGGCGCGGCGGCGCTCGCGGGCACCAGCTATCCGATCGACCGTCATGCCGTCGCGAAGACGCTCGGCTTCGACGGCATTTGCGCGAACTCGCTCGACGCCGTGTCCGACCGCGACTTCGCGATCGAATTCACGGCCGCGTCGGCGCTCGTGATGACGCACGTATCGCGCTTCTCGGAAGAACTCGTGCTGTGGATGAGCCCGCGCGTTGGCTTCATCGATATCGCCGATCGCTTCTGCACCGGCTCGTCGATCATGCCGCAGAAGAAGAATCCGGATGTGCCCGAACTCGCGCGCGGCAAGACCGGGCGCGTGAACGGCCATCTGATGGCGCTGCTCACGTTGATGAAAGGCCAGCCGCTCGCGTACAACAAGGACAACCAGGAAGACAAGGAGCCGCTGTTCGATACCGTCGATACCGTCGCCGATACGCTGCGCATCTTCGCCGAGATGGTCGCGGGCATCACGGTCAAGCCCGACGCGATGCGCTCCGCTGCGCTGCAAGGCTTTTCGACGGCGACCGATCTCGCCGACTATCTCGTCAAGCGCGGTCTGCCGTTCCGCGATGCGCACGAAGCGGTGGCGCACGCTGTCCGCATCTGCGATCAGCGCGGCTGCGATCTGGCCGATCTTTCACTCGATGAAATGAAGGCCGAGTTGCCGAACGTCGCGTCGCTGCTCGGCGACGATGTGTTCGGCTATCTGACGCTGGAAGGCTCGGTGGCGAGCCGCAATCATCCTGGCGGCACTGCGCCGGATCAGGTGCGCGCGGCGATTGCGGCTGCGCGGGCGGCGATGGACTGATCGCGGCTTTTGCCTGCTCTCTGCTGTGCGCCAAAAGGCGGATTCTCTTGCGAGGATTCGCCTTTTTCGTTTTTGATGAGCGCCTCCGCGCAGAGCAAAGGCCGGCACCATTGGATACCATCACGATGCAATTGCTCGCACAGGACTCCCATCGTCATGATCATCCGCCCGCAACTCCACTGGTTCCGCATGCTGCTCGCGTGGCGCGGCTCCGTCCTGCCCGAACTGCTGCCGCGCCTCGGCCTCATTCTGCTGATCTCGATTGTCGCACTCGCCGTGCATGTTCACGTGCTGCGCATCGACGTGAACGTGAGCACCACGCCGTTCTCGCTGATCGGCATTGCGCTCGCGATCTTTCTCGGCTTTCGGAACAGCGCGAGCTATGACCGCTATTGGGAAGCGCGCAAGCTCTGGGGACAATTGCTCAACGAGACGCGCTCGCTGACGCGTCAGGTGCTGACGCTGCCGTCCGCACAGATCTCCGCGAGCGACACGCAGGAATTCGTGCAGGTGCTGGGCGCGTTTGCGCATGCGCTGCGTCATCAGCTAAGAGGCACCGATCCGTCGCAGGATCTGTCGGCGAGGCTCGACCAAGCGCTCTTCGAACGCGTCATGATGTCGCGCTACCGCCCCGCAACGATCTTGCTCTGGCTCGGCGAATGGGTGCAGCGTCAGGCGCGCGACGGCAAGCTCGACGCGTGGACGGTTCACGCGATCGACCGCAACCTCAACGGACTATCGGATGTGATCGGCGGCTGCGAGCGGATCGTGTCGACGCCCCTGCCGTTCGCGTATTCGGTGATGATCCACCGCACCGTGTACTTCTTCTGCGCGGCGCTGCCGTTCGGGCTCGTAGAGAGCGTCGGCGCATTTACGCCGATTTTCTCGGTGTTCGTCGCGTACACGTTCATGGCGCTCGATGCGATCGCATCGCAGATCGAAGAGCCCTTCGGCACCGACGACAACGACCTCGCACTCGATGCGCTCTCCGCCACCATCGAAGACGCAGCCCGCGATCTGCTCGCGCAGCCTTCGCTGCACAAGACGGGGTTGAAGGACGACTATCTGCTCACGTAGCGCGCGAGCATGCGTCCGTGAAACGCGCGCCGGCCACATCCGGCGCGCGTTCGTCATGACAAGATCAGTCCGTGCCGTACTTCGGCGAACGCGGACCATACAACAGGCCGTTCGCGCCGCCGCTCGACAGCAGCTTGCGGCTCGTCAGTCCGGCGACATCATGCGATTCGTCCGCCAGCGAATGCGCGACCTGCTTGACGGCCGCCTGCACCATTGCGCCGATCAGGCCACCCGTATTCACACTGAAGTTGTTGCCCAGTTCCTTGCCCGTCGCGCTTGCCGTGCCTTGCCAGAGCGTGTCGCCCGAGCGCAGGTCGACGAGCTTCGCGCCGGCTGTTACGGCCGTCGTGCTGTCGACAATCATGAACTTCGAACCGTACTGCGTGATCGTCGTGTACAGCGCCGCATCGGCGCCGAAGACGCTGCGCAGCTTGTCGGGCGCGACGTTCTGGATGTCGTTCGGCGTGGTCAGGCCGTTGTGCCTGAACGTCTCTTCCATCTCGACGACGGGCACCACGTAATAGCCGCCCTCGGCGAGCGGCATCGTCATCTGCGACAGCATGCCGTACGTGGCGCTCACATCCGATGTGTTGTTGACGGGAGGCAGCACGAGAATCGTCCTCGGCTTGCTGTTGCGGAACGCGGTGTAGTCCGCCTGACGGGGCGCGTGGGCGACGCATGCCGTCAATGTGAAGAGCACGGACAGCGCGGCGAACAGCCTGAACGAAAAGAAGCGCTTCATGGTCATTGGAATTTGCTCAGCAGAAAGTCCATGTACGTCGACGACTCGGGAAACGACTGCTTCTCGGCGAGCAGCTCCTGCTTCGCTTCCTGACTCTTGCCGACGCTCGCGTACAGCATCCCGAGATGCGCACGGAAGCCCGGCGGAACCGATGCGCCCTTCGCGAGAATCTGCTGACGTGCTTTTTCGAGTGCATCGATCTGCTCGAGCGGACTCTTCTGCGCCTTGAAGTACTCGTAGACTTGCGGCTGATAGCCGTCCCATTGATAGAGCGCGGGGCTGTTCGTCGTGCTCGCGCACGCGGACAGTAGCGCGCACGCCGCCGCGGCCGGCAGCGCAAAGCCGGTCCGCCAATTGAATCGCTTCGACATGTTCTTGTTGATCGTGATGGATGGTGTTACTTCGCAGCCTGTAGCGCGCCTGCGTCGACCTGTTCGGCGAGGTGATTAACGGCTTCCTTGATCGCGAGATCGAGCACCTTGCCGTTGAGCGTCGAGTCGTACGACGCCGTGCCGCCAAAGCCGATGATCTCGCGGTTCGACAGGCTGTATTCGCCCTCGCCCTCGCTGGAGGCGATCACTTCCGACGTGGTCGTATCGACGATGTTCAGGCTGACCTTCGCGTAGGCAACCTGGCTCTTGCCACGCCCCAGAATGCCGAACAGTTGCTGATCGCCGACTTCCTTTCGACCGAACTCGGTCACGTCGCCGGTGATCACATAGTTGGCGCCCTTGAGCTGCTGCGCCTTGTTGGCGATCTGCGCTTCCTGTCTGATTTCGCTCAGGTTGTCGCGCTCGAGCACGGAGAAGCGGCGGCTCTGCTGCAACGCCGTGACGAGCAGGGTCTTCGCCTGGCTGCCGACGCGGTCGACGCCGTCGGAGAAGATGCCGCGCATGTCGCTCGAGCGGTTGTCGAACTTGCCGACGGCGACAGGCACCGGCTTGCCGGCGTGCGGCACGTTTGCACTGCTGACCTCGGGCGTCGGCAGCGAGCGCGACGCCTCGGTCGCGCATCCGCCCAGTGCCGTGGCGGCCAATACTGCGACGATCAATGCGCAAGGTGTGAATGGCTTCAACATGTTGGTCCCGTTCAAAGAATGACTCGCGCTTCGAGCGGCCTTCCGGATCGGGCGGCAGTGTGCCGCGCTTTCGTCGGTCGCTCTGATAGCGCGACGAAAGATACCGGCACTTGCACCTGCAACTTTAAAAAAATGTCATTCGACGCATGAAGGGATTTGCGCGTCGTCACGATGCGCGCATGTCACGCGAAGCCGCGTGCCATGCGCAAACGTCGGCAGGTGCAACGCAATTGCGCCTGCCGGACGAACAACCTGGAGACTGGAAGAAATGCGACGCGACGACAGCGCGGCTCAATCGTTGCGGGCCGTATCGCCCATGCGCTTCAGCAGCGCAACGCGCGCGCCGATGATATCGATTTGCGTGCGCGCGTCCATCAGGGGAACGGTCGCGTCGCGATATGCGCTCCACGCGCGTTGCGCGTGCGTCAATGTCGGGCGCGCGTGCGCGGGCAGCTTCGCATGCAGACGCCGGTAATAGCGGTTCAGATCGAACATCGCGTGCTCGCACTGCGCGTCGAACGAACAGGCGCGCGGGCGCGTCTTCGGGTCCTGCTTGCCCGCGTTCGCCGCCACGGTGCGCAGCGCGAGCGCGCGGTCGCGCACGGGCTGCAACTGCATGTCCGCGCCGGCGATCTGATACGAGGTGCCCTGCGTCGTGGCGAGCACGGCAGTGAGCAGCTTGCCGTCGGCGTCGCGCCACGCCTGCCAGCGGCGCTGGCTCTCTTGCCACTTCTTGCGCTGCGCGTCGGGCACCTTCGCGAGCACCTGCTGGAACGACTGGTCCATCGACGCCTGCCACGCGAGCCGCGCCGTGTCCGTGCAATGCACCTGCCCCGCCGCCGACGACATGTCCGCGCGCGCGAGACACGCGCGCATCGATGCGTCGATCGGGTCGGCCGCTGCCGCTTCCGCGCGCGCCGCGGCGGGCGCGAAAGTCAGCGCGGCGAGCGGCGCGAGCACGCCCAGCAGCGCCGCGCATGCAGCCGCGCGCGCATGACGCCGAAGTCCGAAGCGCGGTGCCTGCTTCATGATCACGAGTCGCGCACGCAATCGACGAAATACTCGATGCGCCCGTTGATCGTTTCGCCCACGAGACCGTGGATATCCGTGTGGAAGCCCGGGAAGCGCTCGTTGAACTCGCGCGCGAAACGCAAATAGCTGACGATGGTCTTGTTGAAGCGCTCGCCCGGAATCAGCAGCGGAATGCCCGGCGGATACGGCGTCAACAGGATCGACGTGACGCGGCCTTCGAGTTCGTCGATAGGAACACGGTCGATCTCGCGGTGCGCGAGCTTCGCGAACGCATCGGACGGCTTCATCGCGGGCTCCATGCTCGACAGGTACATCTCGGTCGTCAGGCGCGCGATGTTGTTCGCGCGATAGACGCTGTGGATCTGCTCGCACAGATCGCGCAGGCCGATGCGCTCGTACGCGGGATGCTGCGCGACGAACTCGGGCAACACGCGCCACAGCGGCTGGTTGTTGTCGTAGTCGTCCTTGAACTGCTGAAGCTCCGTGACCATCGAGTTCCAGCGGCCCTTCGTGATGCCGATCGTGAACATGATGAAGAACGAGTACAGGCCCGTCTTCTCGACAATGATGCCGTGCTCGGCCAGGTACTTCGTGACGATCGCGGCGGGAATGCCCGTCTCGCCGAATTCGCCGTCCACGTCCAGGCCCGGCGTGATGATCGTCGCCTTGATCGGGTCGAGCATGTTGAAGCCGTCCGCAAGCTCGCCGAAGCCGTGCCAGCGGTCGTTCGGGCGCAGCATCCAGTCGTCGCGCGAGCCGATGCCTTCTTCCGCGAGCTCTTCCGGGCCCCAGACCTTGAAGAACCAGTCGTCGCCGTATTCGGCATCCACCTTGCGCATCGCGCGGCGGAAGTCGAGCGCTTCCGCGATCGATTCCTCGACCAGCGCCGTGCCGCCCGGCGGCTCCATCATCGCGGCGGCCACGTCGCACGACGCGATGATCGCGTACTGCGGGCTCGTCGACGTATGCATCAGATACGCCTCGTTGAAACGGTGGCGGTCGAACGTGCTGTTCTCGGAGTCCTGCACGACGATCTGGGAGGCCTGCGAGATGCCCGCGAGCAGCTTGTGCGTCGAGTGCGTCGCGAACACGAGCGCGCCCGTGCGCGGACGGCCCGCGCCGATCGCATGCATGTCCTGATAGAACTCGTGGAACTCGGCGTGCGGCAGCCACGCTTCGTCGAAGTGCAGCGTATCGAGCATGTCGCCGAGCAGGTCCTTGATCATCTCGACGTTGTAGATCACGCCGTCATACGTGCTCTGCGTGATCGTCAGGATGCGCGGCTTGAGGTTCGGGTTCTTCGCGAGCGCTTCGCGTGCGAACGGATTCGCTTCGATCTTCTTGCGGATGTTTTCCGGCTTGAACTCGTCGCGCGGAATCGGACCGATGATGCCGAAGTGATTGCGCGTCGGCGTGAGGAACACGGGGATCGCGCCCGTCATCGTGATCGCGTGCAGGATCGACTTGTGGCAGTTGCGGTCGACGAGCACGATGTCGCCGGGCGCGACGGTCGCGTGCCAGACGATCTTGTTGGACGTGGACGTGCCGTTGGTCACGAAGAACAGATGGTCCGCGCTGAAGATGCGCGCCGCGTTGCGCTCGGAAGCAGCAACGGGGCCCGTGTGATCGAGTAGCTGGCCGAGTTCGTCGACGGCATTGCAGACGTCCGCGCGCAGCATGTTCTCGCCGAAGAACTGATGGAACATCTGGCCCAGCGGATTCTTCAGGAACGCGACGCCGCCCGAGTGGCCCGGGCAGTGCCACGAGTACGAGCCTTCGTCCGCGTACTGCACCAGCTCCTTGAAGAACGGCGGCGCGAGCGAATCCAGGTACACCTTCGCCTCGCGGATGATGTGGCGCGCGACGAACTCCGGCGTGTCCTCGAACATGTGGATGAAGCCGTGCAGCTCGCGCAGGATGTCGTTCGGCAGATGGCGCGACGTGCGCGTCTCGCCATACAGGAAGATCGGGATGTCCGCATTGCGGCGGCGCACGGCGGCGACGAACGCGCGCAGGTCGATGATCGCGGGCGCCAGTTCGGGCACCTGGTCGTCGCCGTTCTCGACGTACGGCAGCAGCTCGTCGTCGTCGATCGACAGGATGAAGCACGACGCGCGGCTCGACTGCTGCGCGAAGGAGGTCAGATCGCCATAGCTCGTGAGACCCAGCACTTCCGCGCCTTCTTTCTCGATGGCCTCGGCAAGCGCCCGGATGCCGGAACCGGAGATGTTCTCGGAGCGGAAATCTTCGTCGATGATGACGACGGGAAAACGAAACTTCATGGGCGATTCTCCAAAAAGAACGACCGCTGCTGCGCAGCGGTCACCCGGATAGCTGGTGATTCAATGCGCGTTATCGTTACGTCTTCGGCAACGTCACGCCATGCTGACCTTGGTACTTGCCGCCGCGATCCGCGTAGGATACGTCGCAAATCTCGTCGCTTTCGAAGAACAGCACCTGCGCAACGCCTTCATTCGCGTAGATTTTCGCAGGCAATGGTGTCGTATTTGAGAATTCGAGCGTGACGTGTCCTTCCCATTCCGGCTCGAACGGCGTCACGTTGACGATGATGCCGCAACGCGCGTACGTCGATTTGCCGAGGCACACCGTCAACACGCTGCGCGGAATGCGGAAATATTCGACCGTCCGGGCGAGCGCGAACGAGTTGGGCGGGATGATGCAGACGTCGCCCTTGAAATCGACAAACGACTTCTCGTCGAAGTTCTTCGGATCGACGATCGTCGAGTTGATGTTCGTGAAGATCTTGAATTCGTCGGCACAGCGAATGTCGTAGCCGTAGCTCGACGTGCCATAGCTGACGATCTTGCGACCGTCTTCCGTCGCGCGCACCTGATTCGGCGCGAACGGCTCGATCATCTTGTGCTCTTCGGCCATGCGCCGGATCCACTTGTCGGATTTGATGCTCATAGGTGAACGCTGCTGACGGGTTGTATCGGGCCGACAGACGCTCGCGCGCCGCTCACGGAGCGCGCGCCGCCGGACGAAAGGCGCTTATTTTACGCGATCACGGCAAGCATGCCCGATGCGGCGTGTATCGCGTCCGCCCGCGCGCATTGCATCGTGCTTTCGCCGAAAAACGGCAGCGGACAATGCCCGATGGATGACCAAGGAAATACGGACGGAGAACGATGGATTTACGCGCTGCGCAAACGATTGGCTGATGCGGCGCAACGACGGGCGATGCGCGCCCCCATCTGGTGAACGACAGGAAGTTACGGGCGGATCAGCCCGCATGCGATGGCGGGGCCGGCGCCGTGCTGCGGATACGCATAGGGATCGGACGCGTCGCGATGCAGCAGCACGGCGCGCTGCATCACCGAACGCACGCCGTCGAGCGATACGTCCGGCGCGACGATGAAGCCCGCCGCCACGCCCGCCGCGTCCGCGTGAATATTGCCGAGATCGCCTTCGACGCGCGCGCCGATCTTCAGGCGCTCCGCCGCCGGTGCGAATATGGCGCCCGCGCCCGAGCCGTCGGCGGAATTGCAGTCGCCGCGTTCGTGGACCTGCAGCGCGTGATCGCTGTTCGGCGGCAGGCCCGTCAGGTTGTAGGTCACCTGCACGCCATCCGAGTGCTCGATGAACGTGACCATGCCGCGCGCGTTGTTGCCGAGCGTCGGCACCAACTGCGCGTCTGCGCGTTTCTCTTGAGGCCTAAGGAAGCTGCACCCCGATAACAGGAGACAGGTCGCAGCCAGGACGATGCTTGTCTTGATCGCCTTGCCGCCGATTCGTTTTCTCATGCGATCCTCTTGTCGAGCGCCGGCCGTCCCCGCGACCGCGTTGCCGGACCTGATGAAGCCGACATGATACCGCGAGCGGGCCCGCATTCAGACCCCTTTCAATCCGCCTTCTGAAGACCTGTTTCGCCGACTGGCCTGGCCGGCACAGCCGGATCATGCCGCGATCCGCGCCGTTGCGCGACGTCCCGATCGCGCAACGGGCGGCGCGGTGCGCCCTACGTGTTCTGCACGACGATGGTCGGAAACTTCGAGCTCATGTCGCGCGCACGCTCGGCGATATGAATCGCGACCTTGCGGGCAATCGTCCGATAGATCTCGGCGACGCGGCCATCCGGGTCCGCGACCACCGTCGGATGACCCGAATCGGCCTGCTCGCGGATCGCGATGTCGAGCGGCAGGCTGCCGAGCACGTCGACGGCGTATTCCTTCGACATCCGCTCAGCGCCGCCCGAGCCGAAGATATGCTCCTCGTGGCCGCAATTCGAGCAGATATGCAGGCCCATGTTCTCGACGATGCCGAGAATCGGAATGCCGACTTTCTCGAACATTTTCAAGCCCTTCTTCGCGTCGAGCAGCGCGATGTCCTGCGGCGTCGTGACGATCACGGCGCCCGTCACGGGCACGCGCTGCGACAGCGTCAACTGAATGTCGCCCGTGCCCGGCGGCATGTCGACGATCAGATAGTCGAGATCCTTCCAGTTGGTCTGCCGCAGCAACTGCTCGAGCGCGGACGTGGCCATCGGGCCGCGCCACACCATCGGGTTGTCCTGCTCGATCAGGAAGCCGATCGAGTTCGCCTGCACGCCGTGGCCCGCCAGTGGGTTCATCGACTGGCCGTCGGGCGACTCGGGACGGCCTTCGATGCCCAGCATCATCGGCAGCGACGGGCCGTAGATGTCGGCATCGAGGATACCCACCGACGCGCCTTCGCTCGCGAGCGCCAGCGCCAGATTGACGGCCGTCGTGCTCTTGCCGACGCCGCCCTTGCCGGACGCGACGGCCACGATGTTCTTGACGTTGGGCAACAGTTTCACGCCGCGCTGCACGGTATGCGCGGCGATGTCCTGCGACACCTGCACGCGCGCTTCGGCGACACCGGGCACGCCGCTCAGCGCGTCGGCGACGAGCGCGCGGATCGTGTCGAACTGGCGCCTGGCCGGATAGCCGAGTACCACGTCAACGCTGACCGCGGCACCATCGACGGTGACGTTCTTGAAACTTTTGGCCGCGGCGAAAGGACGCTGCGTGTTGGGGTCGGTGAGGGCTGCGAGGGCCGCGTCTATCAAAGCCCGATCGATGCTCATTGAGTCTCCGTGGGAACGCTCGGCGCGGCGCGCGATCGAAGGATGCGCGACACGCCGGAAATATTGAAAGAAATTGTTAGCCGGCATTGCCTAAAACCTGTCTCATTGGCACGCTTGCCGCGCAAGTTTGCTATAGGGCCGAATCGTCGCTGACTCAGTTGTCATTGTAGTGGCTGGCGTCGGGGCTTGCCGGAAGACCCTTTCCGGCTGTCGGCGCGATCGCGAACCCTGCATCTGTGTGTCGACCGTCTTACTCAAGAGGACTCAAGAATGAACGCAAAAATCATGACACGCCTGTCGGCATTGGCTGTCGTTGGCGCGCTGCTCGGCGGCTGCGCAACCGAGCAAGGCACCAACACGGCCGTCGGCACAGGCGTCGGCGCGGGCACGGGCGCCGCGCTCGGCGCGATCTTCGGCGGCGGCAAGGGCGCGGCGATCGGTGCGGGCGTCGGCGCGGCGGTCGGCGGCGTCACCGGCTACAACTGGCAGAACATCAAGAACAAGCTGTCGGGCGCGACGAAGGGCACGGGCACGCAGATCAGTGAGCAGCCGGACGGCTCGCTCAAGCTGAACATCCCGAGCTCGGTCACGTTCGATACGAACAGCTACGCGATCAAGTCGTCGTTCGCACCTGTCCTCACGCAGGTGGCGCAAACGCTGAACCAGAATCCGGAAGTGGTTGCGCAAGTCGTGGGCCACACCGACAGCACGGGTCAGCCCGCCTATAACCAGACGCTCTCCGTCAATCGCGCGCAAAGCGTGACGAACGCGCTGGCGCAGGACGGCGTCGCGCCGCAGCGCCTGTCCGCTTCGGGCATGGGCGCGAACCAGCCGATCGCCGACAACAACACGGAAGCGGGCCGTGCGCAAAACCGCCGCGTCGAAATCTATCTGCGCGCAATGGCGCAGCACGCGCAATAAGGACTGTGGGGAAAGGACGGGACTCTGCCTCGCAGAGCCCCGTCCAGACAAGCTCGAGCGGGAACGGGGAAGGCAACCTGCGTAGCGCCTGGCCAAAGCGCCCCGAGAGCCTCGCAGCGGACCGCACAAGCGAATCGAAAAAATTTTCGAACTCTTCTGAAATTCCGCTGTCTGTCTTTACGGTACGTGTGCGGCGACGCCGCCGCGTCACCATTCTCCTCTTGTCGTTGTTGCTCCGGGGCCATAGCCCCGGTTTTTTTGCCTGCTCTCCCTTCTCTTCTACAAAGACGCTACGCACCGCGAACGGGTGCATCGCGACCCTATTCGGCGGCGCTCAACTGCGTGATGTATTCGATGTGAACGCAAGGCGACGTCTCTTTGCGCAGCCGATCAGGCGCGACACGCATTGCCGCCGCCTCGCCGCGGAATGACCCTGAATGCCCGCTCTCACCTGCGCGCTGCCTCGATAGGTCCACGCTGGTAAAATCGACGATTCGGGCCGGTTCTACGCGCGACGACAATCCGCGAAGCCGCGTTCGACAACCCGAGCTGCATGAGCGGATGCCCCGCCCGTGCGGTCCTGGGCGCAGCGCCGTCCGCGTTGACGTTGTGACGGCCGCCCGTACCTTCCGCCAGTCCATAGAACCCACATGTCAGCAACCGACGCCACCGCGGTTCAATCCGCGGACCTCACCGCCGCCGGCGCGCCGAAGAGCCGCCGCCAGATCCTCGTCACGTCTGCCCTGCCGTACGCGAACGGGCAAATCCATATCGGCCACCTGGTCGAATATATCCAGACGGACATCTGGGTCCGCGCGCTGCGAATGCATGGGCACGAGGTCTACTACGTCGGCGCCGACGACACGCACGGCACCCCGATCATGCTGAAGGCGGAACAGGAAGGCATCACGCCGAAGCAGCTGATCGACCGCGTGTGGCAGGAGCACAAGCGCGACTTCGACAACTTCGGCATTTCGTTCGACAACTACTACTCGACCGATTCCGAAGAGAACCGAGTGCTGTCCGAGTCGATCTACACGGCGCTGCAGGCGGCCGGCCTGATCGAGGCGCGCGACATCGAGCAGGCATACGACCCCGTCAAGGAAATGTTCCTGCCGGACCGCTTCATCAAGGGCGAGTGCCCGAAGTGCCACGCGAAGGACCAGTACGGCGACAACTGCGAAGTGTGCGGCTCGACGTATCAGCCGACCGAGCTGATCAACCCGTACTCGGTCGTGTCGGGCGCGACGCCGATCAAGAAAACTTCGACGCACTACTTCTTCAAGCTGTCCGACCCGCGCTGCGAGTCGTTCCTGCGCGGCTGGGTCGGCGGCCTCGCGCAGCAGGAAGCGACCAACAAGATGCGCGAATGGCTCGGCGACGCGGGCGAAGCAAAGCTCGCCGACTGGGACATCTCGCGCGATGCGCCCTACTTCGGCTTCGAGATTCCGGGCGCGCCGGGAAAGTACTTCTACGTGTGGCTGGACGCGCCTGTCGGCTACTACGCGAGCTTCCGCAATCTCGCGCAAAAGCGCGGCGTCGATTTCGACGCGTGGGTGAAGAAGGGCTCGACGGCCGAGCAGTATCACTTCATCGGCAAGGACATCCTGTACTTCCACACGCTGTTCTGGCCCGCGATGCTCGAGTTCTCCGGCCATCGCACGCCGACCAACGTGTTCGCGCACGGCTTCCTGACCGTCGACGGCGCGAAGATGTCGAAGTCGCGCGGCACGTTCATCACGGCCAACAGCGTGATCGAAACGGGCATGAACCCCGAATGGCTGCGCTACTACTTCGCGGCCAAGCTGAACAGCACGATGGAAGACATCGACCTGAACCTCGAAGACTTCCAGGCGCGCGTGAACAGCGACCTCGTCGGCAAGTACGTGAACATCGCGAGCCGCGCCGCCGGCTTCCTGATCAAGCGCTTCGACGGCCGCGTGCAGGACAGCGCGATGCAGCATCCGCTGCTGGCGTCGCTGCGCGCCGCGATTCCGCTGATCGCCGCGCACTACGAGTCGCGTGACTATGGCCGCGCGCTGCGCCTGACGATGGAGCTCGCGGATTCCGTGAACGCGTACGTCGATACGGCCAAGCCATGGGATCAGTCGAAGGACCCGGCGAACTCGGCCGCGCTGCACGAGACGTGCAGCGTGTCGCTCGAAGCGTTCCGTCTGCTGTCGCTGGCGCTCAAGCCGGTGCTGCCGAAGGTCGTCGAAGCGGCCGAGGCGTTCCTCGGCGTCGAGCCGCTGACGTGGACAGATGCGGACAAGCCGTTGACCTCCGCGCGCGCGATCAACGCGTACAAGCACCTGATGACCCGCGTCGATCCGAAGCAGATCGAGGCGCTGCTCGTCGCGAACCGCGGCTCGCTGCAACCGGCCGCCGGCGCGGCAGCCGAAGCCGACAAGACGCAGGCGCAGGCCAAAGCCAAGGCACACGCGAAAGCCACGGCGGCCGCCCACGGCGACACGCAGGCAAGGCCCGACGACAGCGGCATCATCACGATCGACGACTTCGCGAAGATCGACCTGCGCATTGCGAAGATCGTCGATTGCCGCGCGGTCGAAGGATCGGACAAGCTGCTGCAACTGACGCTCGACGTCGGCGAGGAAAAGACGCGCAACGTGTTCTCGGGCATCAAGTCGGCGTATCAGCCCGAGCAGCTGGTCGGCAAGCTGACGGTGATGGTCGCGAACCTCGCGCCGCGCAAGATGAAGTTCGGCCTGTCCGAAGGCATGGTGCTCGCCGCATCGGCCGCCGACGAGAAGGCCGAGCCGGGCATCTACGTGCTCGAGCCGGACAGCGGCGCGAAGCCCGGCATGCGCGTCAAGTAACGCGAGCGCATCGCACTGTTGGCGCGAACAGACGCCACTACGGAAGCACGTCTTTGGACGTGCTTTTTTTTTCGTCCTGGCTTCGGTATCTGTGATTGGGCAACGCAAAACCAGACGGAACAGCTTCCGCAGCCAAATCCTTTCTCAAAATAAGAGTGTTCCTACATTCAGCCGGATCGAATTCTTCGAAAATTGCGATCGGTTTGTCAGACGGCCCGGCAGCCGGCGCTTCAGCTGACGACACTCGCTTCAGAGCGGGCATATCGACGACGACACACACCCGCTCGTCATCCCGAATCGACCACCGACATGAGCACTGAATACTCCCTCGACCAGTTCGAAGCCCTCGTCGCTTCCCGTGACTACGACGCCGCGCACGAAGCGCTGATCGTGTTGATCAACACACTCATCTCGAACCGCAGCCGGCTGCCGGGCGTCGACCTGGCGTTCGCCGATCCGATGCTCCCGACGAGCAAGGAAGCAGCGGCGACGCTGCAACGCATCGCCGACGCCCTCACGACCCTCCTCGCCGATCCGCAATTCCGCCTGAACGACAAGCAGTTCAATCAGCTTTTCTCGAGCCGTCACTGGATCAACATGCTGTTCGTCGCGTCGGCGTACGGCAGCACGGATCACATCCTGCGCGCGCTGCTCGATCACGCGGCTTCATCGGATGACGCCGACAGCGCGAAGGCGCTGGTCAGAAAGCAGATCGTCCTGTACACGGTCGAATCGCAGTACGAAATCGATCTTGCCGATCTGGCGAAGAGCGAGCCGGCGCTCGCGACGAGCCTCGGCATGTCGATCGTGGGTTCGGCCGTCGTGATCTCGCCGGCGGCGCACGCAAAGCGCGAGCGCCTGATCGAATGGCTGCCCGGCGCGCTCGAAACCATCGACGACCTCGACAACCTGCCGGGCGCAGCCGTCTGCGGCGCGTACATGCATTGCAGCTACTCCGACCTGCCGACCCGCCATGCGATGAAGCGCGGCATCAGCCAGCTCGTGCGCAGGAAACTCGACTCGCTCGGCCTGCTCGCCCACGAGGCGGAAGTCGCGCCCGCTCCCGCGTCGGAAGAACAGGCCGTGCGCAAGCCGCTGATGATCGTCGTGCTCGAATGGTTCAACGGCGGCCATTCGATCTATCGCACGCATTCGCGCACGATGCTCGCGGCGCGCGAGCGCTTCGAAGTCGTCGCCTTCGGCGAGGCGCAGCATGTGGACGAAGCAGGCCGCGCCGTGTTCGATCGCTTCATCCCGTTTGAGCATCCGGAGTATGTCGGCGAGATCGTCCGGCAGGTGCAGAACTTCGCGCGCGACAATCGGCCCGCCGTGCTCTACATGCCGAGCGTCGGCATGTTCCCGCACACGATCTTCATGACGAACGTACGCGTCGCGCCGCTGCAGATCGCGGCGCTCGGCCACCCGGCGACGATGCACGCGTCGTGCATCGACTATGTGAGCGTCGAGGAAGATTTCGTCGGCGATCCCGCGTGCTTCAGCGAAAAGCTGATGCGCCTGCCGAAAGACGGCCAACCGTATGTGCCGTCAAAACTGCTCACCGACATCACGCCTGGCATTCCCGAGCGCGGCGAGTTCATCGACATCGCCGTGACCGCGAGCGCGATGAAGCTCAACCCGCGCTTCCTCGGCGCGTGCCGGCGAATCATCGAAACGGCCGGCATTCCCGTGCGCTTCCATTTCATGACGTCGTGGGCCGAGGGTCTCGATATCGCCTATGTGCGCCGGCTGATCCAGGCGGCGCTGCCGCGCGAAAACGTGCTGGTGTACGGCGGGATGAGCTACCCGGCCTATCTCAAGATCATCAATACGATGGACATGTTCGTGAGTCCGTTTCCGTTCGGCAATACGAACGGCATCGTCGACGCGCTCACGCTCGGTCTGCCCGGCGTCAATCTGTGCGGCGCGGAAGTCTTCGAGCATATCGACAGCGGGCTCTTCGGACGCGCGGGCATGCCCGCCTGGCTGACCACGCATTCGATCGACGAGTACGTGCGCGCCGCCGTGCGGCTCGCCACGCAGCACGCCGAGCGCGAGATGCTGCGGCGCCGGTTGATCGACGAAAAGGCCGTCGAGCGCATCTTCGAGGGACGGCCCGAGGGGTTCGGCCGGATCGTGCAGGCGCTGGTGAATGCGCAACGGCAGGCGGACCCGCGCTAACGCATACCCGTCATTTCCCATTTCGCAGCCAGCAGGCCGGCCGCTCGCGCAGCGCGCCGGCCTTTTTTGATCATCATCGCAGCCTGTCGAAGCGCCGCGTGTACTGCAAGTCCATCCCCTGGAACGTGCCGCCGTACGCGGCCACCGACCAGTAGCGCGTCAGGTTCACGGTCGCCTTGATCGCGTTGCTCGCTGATTGCAGGCCCTGCTCATAGCCGATCACGAGCCACTCGCTCATCGCCTTCGACACCATCACGACCTGCGGATCGGTCAGCCCCACTTCGCTTCGTCCGATCGAGAATTCGTCGAGCCCGAACTCCTGTGCGATGCGCTTGCCGCTGGCACTGCCGAGCAGGGCGAGCGCTGTTGTCATCGTGCTCTGCTGGCCGACGCTGTTGCCCTGATCGGTGCCGTGTCCGAACAGCAGCCACGAGAGCTTTTCGTTGTCCGGCACGCTCGGCTCCGACACCAGCTTCGCGACGGGCGACTGGATCGTGCCCGTCACCTGCACGCCCGCCTCGACCTGCTGGTTGCGGCGCATCGCGAGAATGTTGATGCCGGGATTCGCGACCGGTCCGTTGAACGTGAAGAAGCCGTTTTCGATGCCGAGCTTGCGGCCGAACGCCGTATAGGTCGAGCCTTCCGTCACGCGCACGTTGCCGACCGCGCGCAGCGGCATATTCGGCGCGCTCAACGCGGTGATCGTGCCGCGCAGGCCGACGTCCGCGCCCTGGCCGCGGAAGCGGAATTTCTGGCCGAGATCGATATCGATGTTCGCGCGCGGCGCCAACGCGCCGACCGGCTTGTTCGAATTGCCGGTTTCCTGCGGCTTGCCGCCCGCCACCGACCCGTCCGGGCGCACGACCACGACATCGTCGCCGAGACGCGGCTCGCCCTTCTCGGGCATGTCGAACATCGCATGATCGATGACGAACTTGCCGTTGATCGCGAGCCCGCCCTGCGCGCCGGCGTTCGCCATGCTCGCGCTGCCCGACATCGTCAGCTGCCGGTCCGGCGCTGCGAAGAGTTCGAGCTTGTCGGCGACGATGTTCGCCGTCAGGTCGGGTTCCGCGTTGTCGAGCCGCACGCGGCCCGTCGCGCGCAGCGTGCCCGATGCGCCGTGAAACTCGACCTGCTGGAAATCGACGAGGTTTTCGGAGAGCGCAATATGCACCACGCCGTCCTTCAACTGCACGCCCTGGTCGACGAGCGTCGCCGACAGTCCGTCGCCGATCAGCGAGCCCGACAGGTTCGGCTTCGCGACGGTGCCGCCGAGCGCGAGCTTGAGCGCCAGATGGCCGTCGAGCAGATAGCTCGGCCCGAACAGGCCGCCCGTCGTTTTCAGCGACGGCACGTTCGCGTTGATGCTGCCCGTGAGCGGCCCTTCCTGGTTGAGCGTCAGCACGCCGTCACGCGGCACGAGCGGCGTATGCGCCGACGCGTCGATCACGCCGATGCGGCTTGCCTGCGCATGCACGGTCGCGTTCAGCTGATTGCCGCCGCTGAAGTCCGCGCGCGCGGCGATGTCGCTAATGCCGACAGGCGCGTAGCCGCGTCCCACTTCGAGCGTAATGTCGCCGCCGCGCCGCTTCAGGTCGATATGGCCCGTCGCCGTATCAGCGAGCGCGAAGTCCCAGTTGCCGTCGAAGACGAGATCGGTTTTCAGCGTCGACGGCACGCCCGTGAACTCCTGGCGCAATTCGAGCATCCGCGCGACCGACACGCCCGTCAGCGTGCCCGCCGAGCGGATGCGACCGTGATCGAGCGCGAACGACTTCAGATCGAGCACCGCGCCTTCGAGCGTCAGCCGCGTCGCGCCGAGCGTCACGCGCTGGCCGCCCGCGCTGACGGTGAGCGGCGATTCCATGTTCAGCGCAGGCGTGCCCTTGTTCGACAGGCGTGTGACGGTGCCGTCCCAGTGCGTGCCGTCGCGCGCGTCGGTGAGCTTGCCGTTCGCTGCCAGCGCCAGGTCGAGTGGCCGGCCTTTCAGCGAGCCCTTCGCGGCGGCGTCGAGCGTATGTTTCGCGCGCGTGCCGTTCAGGCGCGCGGTGAGCGCGTTCAGTTCGACGCCCGCCGTGCTGACATCGCGCGCGTCCGTCGTAAAGACCATGGCGCCGTTCGCGCCGTCGCGCAACTCGACGTGCCCTTCCGCATGCCCGACCCTGTTCGACGCGAACACGACGTTTTCCGCTTTGTAGTCGAGCGCGACGTTCGGATGGTCGAACGTGCCTGTCACGTCGCCCTGCGCCGCGACGAGACCGGCAAGCCCAAAGCCGAGCCGTTCGAGATCAGGTGCGTCTACATGAAAGCGCAGGCGGTCGCCGCGGGCCCCGAAGCTGCCTTGCAGATCGAGCTGATTGCCCGCGACGGAAAGACTCGCGCGGCTCGGCAGGATGCGCGAGCCGGCCAGTTGCACGGTGCCGCTGCCCGTCATCGGCAGGCCGTCGTAGACGCTTTCGCCGAGGCGGAACTCGGCTTTCGTCGTGAACGTGGGGCCCAGCACGCCCGCCGCCGACAGCGTGCCGTTCACGCGCGCCTCGATCTTGCGCGACGCGGAGGCTTTTGCCGGTGAATGCGCCGCCGTTTTCGTGGGCGCCTTCGTGGGTGCTTCAGGCGTGCCCGTCGTGGTGTTGCGGCCTTTGCCCGACTTGCCCTTTGCCGAGCCGCCCTTGTTGACTGGCGCCGCCGCGCGCGACGGTGTTTGCGTGGTCAGCGTCAGCGGATCGAAATCGGTCAGCGTCGCCTTGAGGTTGTACGTGGAGTGCTCGTCGCGCTTCATCGCGCCATTCAGGTCGATGCGGCCTTTGCCGGACGTGATGCGCACGTCGTTGAAGCTCGTGCGCGCCGGGTCCAGCGTGATCTTGCCTTGCGCGCGCAATGCCGACTTCGGATCGTTCAGATCGAGCGTGACGCCTTGTGTATCGTCGTTCAGCCGGATCGAGACGGGCCCTGCGAACTGCGTCGGGCGCACGCTCGCCTGCAACGCGTTCAGGTCCAGATTCGCGACCTGCAGATCGAACTGCCCCCGCTTGCCCGTCAGCGTACCGCCGCCCGTCACGGTTGCGTCCTTCACGAGCCGCACGTTCAGGTTGGAGAGGTGCTGCGCCTGCGCGTCGAGCCGCACGTCGACATGCGCGTCGATCAGCGGCAGCAGGTGCTGGTCGATCGAGCCGGGCTTCGCGTTCACGATCGACACCGCGCCCTGCACGGCGAAAGCGCGTGCGCCGCCAGCGGCGTCGGGCTGTGATGCGGGCGCGGGGGCGCTCGCTACGCTTGCCGGATGGGCGGTACTCGCGACGCTGGCCGGGCTCGCAGCCTTGCCCGGACTTGCGGTAGCCACCGAACTCGCCACGCCAGCGCTAGTCGCGCCGCTCGCCGCACCCACGCCGCTAGCGCCGCTCGCCGCCCCATGCATCGCCTCATGCCCCGCCGCATCGCGCTGCACGGGCTGCAACTCGGCGCGCACGGCGAGATCGGCGAGCGGCGCGCCGGGCGCGAAAGCCTGCGGATTCACGTGATCGAAAGTCAGCGTCGCGCGCTGCAACGGCACGTCGGCGAACGGCGTCGCCTCGACGCGCGCGTGACCTGCCAGCTTCAACCCCGTCGCGTCGAGTTCGGCGACGAGCGTTTCGAGCGTGCCCGACAGATGCGCGCGCACCTGCACCGGCTCGTCGTTGACCTTGCCGGAATAACCGGCGTCGCCCGTCAGCGGAAACGGCCGCACGCCGTCGAGCTTCGCCGCCGCCGTCACCGCGCCGAACGGCGTATCGAGCCGGTCGACGGATGCCTCGTGATGCCTTCCGTCGCTGCGCCCGTGAAAGAGCAAGCGCGCGTATTCGGACGTCGATCCGCCTTCGCGCAGGATCAGCCTGTCGACGCTCAGATCGCGCACGGCCAGTTGCAGCGGCACGCGCAGGTCTTTCGGCAAGCTCATCGGCGCGGACTTCGAGGTGGACGGCCCAATGCGCGCATCGATCGTGCCCACGTGCAGATAGTCGATGACGAAGCGCCAGGGCTTGTCGGACAGCGCCCATCGCCCGTCGATGCGGTCGATGCGGATATCGGTGCCGGTGCCGTCGAGGCTGCGCCAGCGCACGTCGCGCATGTGCAGACCCGTCGCGATCGAGCCGCCGTCGAGCTTGCCTTCGAGCTGCCCGTGCAGCAGCTTCACGGCCGTCTGCCACGCGTAAGCGGTGCCGCGCTCCGTGGCGAACACGCCATACAGCGCACCGCCGATTAGCGCGACGAGCACGACGGGCACGGTGATCCCCCAGACGATCGCCTGCCACAGCCGCCGGCCGCGGCGCGGCTTTTTCCCGGGCGGCGGCGTGCCGGACCCATCCGCGCCGCGAGGCGGCTCGCCGCCCGGCGGGTTGCCGCCCTGCGGGTTCTCTGATGGATTCGCGGATGGGTCCGTCGTCATGCTTGGGAATGGCTATCGGGTTCGGTGTGGGTTCAGTGGGAAATCAGAAGGCGATGCCGAGTGTCAGATAAGGCCGCACGCTCTTGTTGCGGATGCCATAGGCGAGGTCGACGTTCACGGGACCGACGGGGCTGCGCCAGCGCGCGCCCACGCCGACACCCGGAAAGAAAACCTTTTCGCCCCATGTGTCGGTGGCCGTGCCGATGTCGAAGAACACCGCCGCGCCCCAGTCGCGATTGAACCAGTGCTGATACTCGGATGAGCCCGTCACCAGGTACTTGGTCGGCAGAATCGAGCCGCCGACGTTGTTACCGATACTCTGATATCCGTAGCCGCGCACCGAATTCGAGCCGCCCGCGCGGAACAGCAGCGACGCCGGCACGCCGCTCGACGGCCCGCTCGTGAATACGCCGCCCAGTTCAGCGCGGAACAGGATCAGGTCGCGCGCGCCGACGGGCACGTACTGCTGGCCGCGCGCATAGCCGCGAATGAATGTCTGGTCGGTCAGGAAGCCCTTCACCGCGAAGCCCGCCTCGACGTGCAGCAGGTTGCCCGAGCGCGGGAACAGCGGATCGTCGGTATTGCGGCGCGTCCACGACCAGGCGGGCACGAGCGCGCGGCTCGTCGTCGGCGCCTGGGTGTTCTGGTCCAGCCGGTCCTGGTAGTACAGGATCGAATACGCGTAGTCGATGTACTGCGACGTGCGCGTGCGCTGCACGCCCGCGCGCATGCTGTAGATGCGCGTATCGGACACGTCCGTGCTGGTGTACGACGCGAGCGCGCTATTGGTCCAGCCACGGCGTCCCGGCGGCATTGAAAGCTTCACCTCGCCGTACTGCTGGATCTGGTCGAGCCGGCCAGCGACGGAAAACGGCCACGCCGCGCCGAACGTGTCGAGATACGAATACGAGCCCTGAATGTGCGCGCCCGTGTCCGTCGAATAGCCGACACCGCCGCGCACGCTGTTGTACGGATACTCGCTGACCTTCACGTGCACGGGCGTTTCGAGCGGCTTTTCCGTATCGTTGCCGACGTCGATCGCGACGCTCGCGTAGTACGGCGTGTTCTGCAACTGGCGCTGCAGCTCCGTCACGCGCTGCACGTCGTAGACTTCGCCCGGCGAAATCGGATTCACGTTCTCGACGATGCGCTCCGGATAGCGCCGCGGCCCTGACACGTCGAGCTTGCCCATCGTGAATGTCGGGCCGCTGTCGAAGGTGACGGATAGTTTCGCTTCGTGCGTGCGCGGGTCGACGCGCGCCTCGGAGCGCGCGATCTTCGCGCCCAGATAGCGGCGCGCCTGGAGCGCCTTCAGCGCCGCCTCCTTCGCGTCGTCCCAGTCCGACTGCGTGAACGGATCGCCTTCGTGCAGCGAGAACGCGAAGCGCGTCGCGTTTTCCTGCGACGGGTCTTCCGTCAGCACCGGGCCGCGAAACGACAGCGAAATCGACGAGATCGTCGTGCGCGGGCCCGGATCGACGGAAACGCGCACCTCTTTTTTATCGTCCACCGTGCGCACGTCGGTCCGCACGACGGGCGTGAAATAGCCTTGCGTCGACGCGAGATCGCGCACCTGCTGCGGCGTGGCCGTCACGAGGAAATCGAACTGCTCGGCGGAGATATCGTCGCGTTTCGCGAAGCGGGAAATGTCGAGATGTTCTTCGAGCAGCTTGCGCAGCGAGCGCGGCTCAGCCTCGACGTCGACCTTGAACGACGGCTTTGCGCGCGCGGCGTTGGCGTGCGAAGCCGTCATCATCAGCAGCACGCAGAGCCCGCACGACAGGCACGCGCGCAGCAGCACCGCCGCATACGATGCGCGCTGCATCGCGGGACGGTCTTGCACCAGGATTTCGTTGCGGCGTCTGCATGACCGCTCGATGGTCCACCCCGCCAAACACGACCTCCGGCTCATTTTGACGATTTGTTGAAGAATGCCGATACCCGGCCAGTCAAGCAAGGCGCAAGGGAAACCCCCGCTATTTGACCACATCGGCGCTCGCGGCAATTCATCGAACGCGTCGCGCCAGCCCGTGCCAACGCACCCGTGACATACGCAGCGCATGTCACGGGTGCCCGCCTTGGACGCCACGGGCCGCTCGCGGTTCCGCCGACTTTTCGCTTGACCTGCCCGGGCTTGCGGTAAAATCCTGTCCTGCACCGGCGGCCCCGCGTTTCAGGCCATCTTTCGGGCGCCGTCACCTTCATTCACGGACGTCGAGCCATGTATCAATCGGATATCACGCAGTTCCTGAACCAACTGAAGCAGCAAAAGCCCACTCTGGAGGAAGAGCAGCGTCGCGGCCGTGCGCTCCTGTGGGACAAGCAGCCGATCGACCTCGACGAACGCGCGTCAAATCAGGCTGCGCGCGTGAGGCAGACGCCGTACGTCTACTACCAGAACTTCTAAGTGACCACCGCCGACGAGGCTCGCGCCGCAACGGAAAAGTCCGACGCAGCGCTCGCCACGCCCGCTACCGACTCGACGCCCGACACCGTCGACGGCATTGCTTTCGCTCGCCTGTACGGCGAGCCGCTCTTCAAGCTGCCGCAGGACCTGTACATTCCGCCGGATGCCCTCGAAGTCTTTCTCGAGACCTTCGAAGGCCCGCTGGATCTGCTGCTGTACCTGATCCGCAAGCAGAACTTCAACGTGCTGGACATTCCGATGGCCGAAGTGACGGCCCAATATCTCGGCTATGTCGAACAGCTTCGCAAGACCAATCTCGAACTCGCATCCGAATATCTGCTGATGGCGGCGATGCTGATCGAGATCAAGTCACGCATGCTGCTGCCCGTGAAGAAGGCGGACACGGGCGAGGATGCGGAAGATCCGCGCGCCGAACTGGTACGCCGCCTGCTCGAATACGAGCAGATGAAGCTCGCGGCGCAGCGCCTCGATCAGTTGCCGCAACTCGGCCGCGACTTCCTGCGCGCCGAGGTGTACATCGAGCAGAGCATCACGCCGCGCTTCCCGGACGTGAACACGGACGACCTGCGCGCCGCGTGGGCCGACGTGATCAAGCGGGCGAAGCTCGTCCAGCATCACAAGATTTCGCGCGAGGAGTTGTCCGTGCGCGAGCACATGAGCGTGATCCTGCGCAAGCTGCAGAACGCTCGCTTCATGGAGTTTTCGGAGTTGTTCGACACGACGCGCGGCGTACCCGTGGTCGTCGTGAACTTTATCGCGATGCTCGAGCTGTCGCGTGAATCGTTGATCGAGATCACGCAGGCCGAGCCGTTCGCGCCGATTTACGTGCGGCTGGCTTACCTGCCGGCCTGACAGACGGCGGCATCGGCGCGGGGAACGATCGTTGCGTCATACTCCCGTCTTAGCTGTCCGCGAACTCGCAGCAGGGTCTTCCGGGCGCTTCAACAGACGCGCTCCCGGCAATGGCTCCGGCCCCAAAACCAGGCGCAAAAACAGGCGTTTACCCCCCGCCTCGATTGGTGCAGCACAACAGCAAATCCACTACAATCCCGCGCTTTGAAGGCTTCAAAGCCGGCCCGGCCGGCTCTGCGTGGATATTACGAAAGCGCGCGACATTTCGCGCAAACGAGACAACCGCGAGCCATCCAGCCGTCCGTTAGCGGCCCGAATGGTTCACAACACCGCCCGACCATGAAAGTCATCAGCTCGATCCAGGAATTGCGCGACCAGTTGCGCGGCCAGAACCGCACCGCCTTTGTGCCGACGATGGGCAACCTGCACGAAGGCCATCTGTCGCTGATGCGCCTCGCGCGCCAGCACGGCGACCCGGTCGTGGCGAGCATCTTCGTGAACCGCCTGCAGTTCGGCCCGAACGAAGACTTCGACAAATACCCGCGCACGCTCGAAGCGGACATCGAGAAGCTGCAGAAGGAAAACGTCTACGTGCTGTTCGCGCCGACGGAACGGGACATGTATCCGCAGCCGCAGGAATACCGCGTGCATCCGCCGCACGACCTGGGCGATATCCTCGAAGGCGAGTTCCGGCCCGGCTTCTTCACCGGTGTCTGCACGGTCGTGATGAAGCTGATGTCGTGCGTGCAGCCGCGCGTCGCCGTGTTCGGCAAGAAGGACTATCAGCAGTTGATGATCGTGCGCGCGATGACCGAGCAGTTCGCGCTGCCCACTGACATCATTGCCGCCGAAACCGTGCGCGACACAGACGGTCTCGCGCTCAGCTCGCGCAACCGCTATCTGAGCGAGGCCGAGCGCGCCGAAGCGCCAATGCTCGCGGTCACGCTCGGCCGCGTGCGCGAAGCCGTGCTGTCGGGCAGCCGCGATTTCGCGAAGCTGGAGCAGGAGGCGATGGCGTCGCTCGCCTCGCGCGGGTGGAAGCCGGACTACATCGCGATCCGAAAGCGCTCGAACCTTATCGCGCCTGCCGCGCACGAACCGGATGCGCCGCTCGTCGTGCTCGCCGCCGCGAAGCTCGGCGTGACGCGCCTGATCGACAACCTCGAGATCTGAACTCAACCGCGGCGCCGATTCGCGCCCGGACCAGGCCCAACGTGGCCAAAGCAGCCAAAGCAGTAGCAACGCCAAAGGATTAGCCATGCAACGCAACATGCTGAAGTCGAAGATTCACCGCGCGGTGGTCACGCACTGCGAGCTGCACTACGAAGGCTCGTGCGCGATCGACGAAAACCTGCTGGAAGCGGCGAACATCGTCGAGAACGAGCGCATCGACATCTGGAACATCAACAACGGCGAGCGCTTTTCGACGTATGCGATCAAGGGCGAGCGCGGCAGCGGCATGATCTCGCTGAACGGCTCGGCGGCGCGGCGCGCGCAGCTGGGCGATCTCGTGATCATCGCGGCGTTCGCGAACGTCGACGAAGAAGAGCTGAAGGCCGGCTGGAAGCCGAACCTCGTGTTCGTCGACGAAAACAACGTGATCAAGGGCAGCCGCGATCACGTGCCGACGCAAAGCTGGACCTGATCCGATCGCCAGCCACCGTCGGTAGCAACAAAGGCTGAAGCGGCTCTCAGAACGAAGAGCCGCCTTCAGCCTTTCTTCCCGCTCCCCTTCCCGCCCGGGCCTTTCCCGTTGAGCCAGGCAGTGATCGACTCCCACTGCTCCAGGTCTTTCTCGACGCGGCTTTTCGCGACGTCCCACAGCGTCAGGCCGTGCGCCGCCAGTTGCACGTAGTTCTGCGTATCGCGCAGGTAGCCGAGCACGGGCAGGTCGAGCCCCTCGACGAAGCGATGCAACTGGTCCGCCGATTTCGTGCGCGCATCCACGCGCATGCCGACCACGCCGATCTCGATCGCGCCTTTGCGCACCGCCTTTTCCTTCGCGAGCCGCTCGAGAAATTCCTTGGTCGCGAGAATATCGAAGATGGACGGCTGCAGCGGCACGATCACCTTGTCCGCGAGCGACAGCGCCACGTTCAGCCGGTTGCCGTGCAGCCCGGCGGGCGTATCGACGACTGCCTGCTCGAGACCCTTGGGCGGCTTGGCAGGCGCGTCCGGATCGACGTGCCACGTTTCGATGGCCGGCAGCGTTTCCGGGCGCAGATCGAGCCACGCATGCGCGGACTGCTGCCGGTCGAGATCGGCGAGCGCGACCCATTGGCCCTCAGCCGCGAAATAGCCAGCCAGATTGGTCGACAGTGTGCTCTTGCCCACACCGCCTTTTGGATTCGCCACCACGATCACCGTCATGAATTCTCCCGGGAAGATAGCTGGCGCTGCCAGCCGGTTTGCCGCTCGATTTCCGGCCCGCCCGCGCTCCGCGGCCCGCCGATACGGCTCGGGCGTTTGGCAGGGCGTGGGCCGATTATTCCAGCCGTTGATAATATCGGCAAAACCTGTCGCGTCGAAGTCCCTACGCGCCCGAGGGACGCTTCCCTCCCTTTTTTTCGAGAGTACCAGGATTATGAGCAAACTGCGCAGCGATTACACGATCGACCGGCTCCACGAACGCCAGAAAGGTTCGTTGCCTGGCTTGCTGGGCGTGCGTGTGATCGACCTCGCCGAAAGCACGCTGACGGCCGAGTTGACCGTGCGCAGTGAACTTCTCGCGCCGAACGGCTTCCTGCACGCGGCGACTGTGATCGCTCTCGCCGACACCGCGTGCGGCTACGCGTGCCTTGCGCATCTGCCGGACAACGCGCGCAACTTCACGACGATCGAACTGAAGAGCAATTTCCTCGGGACGTCGACGGAAGGGACGATTCGCGCGGTCGCGAAAGGCGTGCATCTGGGGCGCAGCACCCAGGTCTGGGACGCGACGGTGACTGATCCGAACGGCAAGACGATGGCTCTGTTCCGGTGCACGCAGATGGTGCTGTACTGAAGGTGGGGTACTGAACGCTGCAAGCCATCAACGACAAAAACGGCACGAGGCTCACGCCCGCGTGCCGTTTTTTTGTTGGGAAGCTGGCAGCGCGCCAGCCCCACATCGCCGTATCAAGCGGGCTTGCGCGCCTGCCCCAGCGACTCCGCCTTCGCGCCGCCGACAGCAAAAAGGCCATTGCCAAGCAGCGACTGCACGACGAGCGTGACGGCCCAGAACGCCGGATATTCCCAGCCGCCGTGCGGCGACGCAAAGCCCCAGCCGTTCGGCAGATGCACGGACAGCGCGCCGAGCATGAACGGCAGAAGCACGAGCGAGACCCAGCGCACCTGCACGCCGAGCAGCAATGCGATCCCGCCGAACAGTTCGACGAACGTCGTCACATAGGCGAGCCAGCCCGGAAAACCGATCGACACGAAGAATTGCGCCGCGCCCGGCAGCGTGAAGACGAAGATTTTCTGCAGGCTGTGCGCCAGATACAGCACGCCCAGCGCGACGCGCAGGATCGTGGCGGCGAGATCGGCCTTGTTGCTCGCGGTCAGGTTCATGTCGGTTCCTTCGATGAGGGTTTGACGGCGCGGATTGCGCTGTCGATGGAACGGACTTTATTCGAACCAATGCATCGGAAAAACCGTCTTCCCGGCTTAGATTAATTCGCGTCGAGAACGAATCAACCGACAGCCGCCCACATGCGCTTCAGGTCGAGGTGCGCGGCGAGCGTATCGGCGAGTCGCTCCAGCGACGCCTCGCGCAGCGCCGGATAGTCGACGGGCTCGGCGTTCGCGAGCCCTGCCCACGCGAGCAGCGACGCACATGCGGCGGGCGTGTCGAAGAGACCGTGCACGTAGGTCGCGAGAATCTGGTCGTCGGCGGAACGGGCGCCGTCGGGACGCGAGCGGCCGTCCGCATCGTCGAGCAGCAGCGCGGGCGCGTCGAGCGCGGGGCCTTGCGTCTCGCCCATGTGGATCTCGTAGCCGGCGATGTCCGCGGCATCGACAGCGAGGCGCCCCGTCACGTTCTTGAGCGTCTTGTCGCGCGTGAGCGTCGTCGAGAAGTCGAGCCAGCCGAGTCCGGCGACCGTCGCGGGCGGCCCTTCGACGCCGTGCGGGTCCGCGACTTCGCGCCCCAGCATCTGCATGCCGCCGCAAACGCCGATCACGCGCCCGCCGTAGCGCAGATGACGCTGCAACACGGCGTCCCAGCCCTGCGCGCGCAGAAACGCCAGATCGCCCTGCACGTTCTTCGAGCCGGGCAGGATGATCAGATCGGCGGGCGGCGGCGCGCTGCCCGCGCGCACGTAGTGAAAGTCGACTTGCGGATGCGCGCGTAGCGCATCGAAATCCGTGTGATTGCTGATGTGCGGCAGCGCGGGCACGACGACGCGCAAGGTCCGCGCGGCGTCGCCTGCGTGCGTGGCGCGCAGCTCGCGCGGCAGCATGTCTTCGGCATCGAGCGTGAGGCCGTGCAGATACGGCACGACGCCGAGCACGGGCTTGCCTGTCTTCGCTTCGAGCCATTCGAGCCCCGGCTTCAGCAGGCTGACGTCGCCGCGAAAGCGGTTGATGACGAAGCCGCGCACGCGCGCCTGCTCGCTTTCAGAGAGACAGGCGAGCGTGCCCGTCAGATGCGCGAACACGCCGCCGCGATCGATGTCGGCGACGAGCACGACGGGGCAATCGACGGCTTCCGCGAAGCCCATGTTCGCGATGTCGCGCTCGCGCAGATTGATTTCGGCGGGACTGCCCGCGCCTTCGACGAAGATCGTGTCGTACGACGCCTTCAGGCGCGCATACGATTCGAGCACCGCTTCGAACGCGACGGGCTTGTAGTCGTGATACGCGCGCGCGTCGAGATTCATGCGCGCCTTGCCGTGAATGATTACCTGCGCGCCGCGGTCGCTCGTCGGCTTGAGCAGCACGGGGTTCAGATCGGTGTGCGCGTCGATGCCCGCGGCCACGGCCTGCAACGCCTGCGCGCGGCCGATCTCGCCGCCGTCGACGGTCACTGCGCTATTGAGCGCCATGTTCTGCGGCTTGAACGGCGCGACCCGCACGCCCGCGCGCCGCGCGAGACGGCACAGGCCGGCAACGAGCGTGCTCTTGCCCGCATCGGACGTCGTGCCCTGGATCATCAGCGTGCCACGCGGCACGTTCAAGGACATATCGAGGGGCACGTCGGGCGCTTCGGTCGAAACGGAAGAAAAAGCGGACACGGTGGCCATGCGCGCAGTCGGAGGAAGGGAAGCCCGCATTATCCCATCGCGCTTGCGAGCGCGCGCATTCGTCACGGCACATGCGGACACTGTCGGTACAATCACGCGATGATTTCCCGCGACCTCACCTTCGTCCTCGGCGGCGCGCGTTCGGGCAAGAGCCTGCACGCCGAACGGCTCGCGACCGCGAGCGCGCTGCCCGTCACCTATGTCGCGACCGCGCGGATCGGCGACGACGAGTTCGCCGCGCGCGTCGCGCGCCATCGCGAGCGGCGGCCCGCGCATTGGGCGCTGCTCGAAGCGCCGCTCGACTTGCCGCAAGCGCTCGCGTCGATCGATGAGCCGGGGCAGTGCGTGCTGATCGACTGTCTGACGCTGTGGCTCGCGAACCTGCTGTGCCCCGCCGATGGCTCGCCGCCGCTCGACGATTACCTCGCGCGCTTCGCGATGCTCGAAGAAACGCTCGCGCAGGCACGCGCGAAGATCATCGTCGTCAGCAACGAGATCGGGCTCGGCGTGGTGCCGCTGGGCGCGGCGACGCGTCTTTATGTCGACGAGCTGGGACGGCTCAATCAACGCATTGCCGCGATCAGCACGCAGGTCACGATGATGGTCGCGGGCCTGCCGCTGCATCTGAAAACGGCGGACCGCTCATGATGCTGCTGTCATTGCCTCTCGTCGCGACGCTGGCGACGGCATCCGTGGCCATCGACCGATGGTGCGGCGAACCGAGCCGCGCGCATCCGCTCGTCGGCTTCGGCAAGCTCGCGGCAAGACTCGAAGCCGCGCTCAACACGGGGCGGTGCGGCCGGCTGCTCGGCATTCTCGCGTGGCTGCTGGCCGTCGTGCCGCCCGTTCTCGTCGCGACGTGGCTCGCGCTGGCGCTGCCGTTCGTGTTGGCGTGCGCGCTGCACGTCGCGCTGCTTTATTTCGCGCTCGGCGCGCGCAGCCTGCACGATCACATCGCGCCCATCGGCCGCGCGCTCGCGAGCCGCGATCTCGCGCAGGCGCGCGTGCTGACGTCGCGCATCGTCTCGCGTGAAACGTCGCACGCGGACGAAGGCGCGCTGTCGCGCGCTGCCGTCGAATCGGCGCTGGAAAACGGCAACGACGCGATCTTCGGCGCGCTCTTCTGGTTCGCGATTTTCGGCGGACCGGGCGCGCTCGCGTTCCGTCTCGCGAACACGCTCGACGCGATGTGGGGTTATCGGACGCCGCGCTATCTGCGCTTCGGCTGGGCGGCCGCGCGTTTCGACGATGTGCTGAACTGGCTACCCGCGCGCCTCACCGCATTCAGTTACGCGTTGCTCGGCGACACGCGCACCGCGCTGCAATGCTGGCGCGAACAGGCGCCGCGCTGGGACAGTCCGAACGCGGGGCCCGTGATGGCCTCCGGCGCGGGCAGCCTCAACGTGCTGCTGGGCGGCGCGGCTGTGTATCACGGCGTGATAGAACAGCGTCCCATGCTCGGCGCGGGCCACGCGGCGAGCGCGCGGCATGTCGAGGCGGCGCTGATGCTGGTCGAGCGGACCGTCATTCTGTGGCTCGCGGTATTCATCGCGCTCGCGTTGCTGAGCGTGCCGTTTCAGGGCTAGACGATGACGCGATCCGTTCAGCACGGCGGCAACCTGCACGAAGCGGCGCGCCGTTACGACATTGCCTACGACGCCTGGCTCGATCTGTCGACGGGTATCAATCCGCACGGCTACCCGGTGCCGCCCGTTCCCGCCGATGCATGGCGGCGTCTGCCCGATAGCGGCGACAGTTTCGCGGAACGCGCGGCGCGGTACTACGGCGCGCCCGACGCATCGCATGTGCTGCCCGTCGCGGGAAGCCAGGCGGCCATCCGCATGCTGCCGCTCGTGCTCGAGCGCGGCAGCGTCGGCATTGCGCCGTTGACGTACGGCGAATACGCGCCCGCGTTTGCGCGGGCAGGACATCGCGTGACGACGCTCGACGTCGCGCGTTCGACGTTGCCCGATGACCTCAAGCATGCCGTCGTCGTGAATCCGAACAACCCGACAGCCGAGCATCTGAGCGCCTCATTGCTGCTGCAATGGCATGAAGCGTTGCGCGCACGCGGCGGCACGCTGATCGTCGATGAAGCGTTTGCCGATTCGATGCCTGCGCAGTCGCTTGCTGCTTGCACCGATCGCGAAGGACTTGTCGTGCTGCGCTCGCCGGGCAAGTTCTTCGGTCTTGCCGGCGTGCGCGCGGGCTTCGTGCTCGGCTGCCCTCGCCTGCTCGAATCGCTCGACGATATGTTGGGCGCGTGGACCGTCAGCGGTCCTGCGCGTCACGCCGTGAGCGCCGCGTTCGCCGATACGGCGTGGCAGCACGCGATGCGTAAGCGGCTCGCGCAAGACAGCGCGCGTCTCGTTGCGCTTCTCGACGCACACGGGTTCGACGTGCATGCGACACCGCTCTTTGCATGGATCGCAGACCCGCGCGGTGAGCAACTTCATCATGCGCTCGCTCAAGAAGGCGTATGGACGCGATTCTTCCGCGAGCCCGCGAGCGTGCGCTTTGGATTGCCCGCAACGGAAGCGCAATGGCTGCGCTTCGAAGAGAGCCTTCGGACGAGCATGGCGGCGCTATAAAAACGATGCAACCAGCCCGACGATTCCGCGCACTGAGCGCAGCGCTCATGCTCGCTTCAATGCTGCTATATGCGAACGCGAACGCAAGCACCCCGATAACCGTCACTGACGACACCAGCACGCCCGTCACGCTCGCGCAACCCGCGCAACGCGTGATCAGCCTCGCGCCGCATGTGACTGAAATGATCTACGCAGCGGGCGGCGGCGCAAAGCTCGTCGGTGCGGTGAGCTATAGCGACTATCCGCCCGAAGCAAAACAGTTGCCGCGCGTCGGCGACAACAAATCGCTCGACCTCGAACGCATCGTCGCATTGAAGCCCGATCTGATCGTCGTGTGGCGTCATGGCAATGCGCAGCGTCAGATCGATCGCTTGCGCGAAATGCATATCCCGCTCTATTTCAGCGAGCCGCATCATCTCGACGACATCGCTGTCACGCTGACGAAGCTCGGCCAGTTGCTCGGCACATCGCAAGCCGCCGATGCGGCAGCGCGAGCCTGGCGCGACGACATCGCGAGCCTGCGCGCACGCTACTCGACGCAGCCGAGTGTCAGCGTGTTCTATCAGGTATGGGACGAGCCGCTGATGACGCTCAACGGCGAGCACATGATCAGCGACGTGATCGCGCTATGCGGCGGCCGCAATGTATTCGCGAAGCTGGAACCGCTGGTGCCGACGGTCTCGACGGAAGCCGTGCTGGCCGCGAATCCCGAGGCTATCGTCACGGCCGCGCCGGGCGCGACGAAACCCGACCGGCCGCTGCCTTCGCTCGACAGATGGAAGGCATGGCCGGGCATGAAGGCCGTCGCGCGCAACAACCTCTTTGCAATCGACGGCGATCTGATCAACCGCCCCGCGCCGCGTCTCGCGCAAGGCGCGGCGCAACTGTGCAAGGACCTCGATATAGCACGCTCGCGCCGGCCGAATCGTTGAAGCAGCAGTTGAAGCAGAACTTGTCTCAGAACGTCACGCGTTCCAGCGCACCATCGACCAGTCGTGCGTGACGTCGTCGCGGCGCAACCAGACGCAGCCCGACATGTCGAGCGACCACTTCAGGCAGCGCTCGACGGACAAGCCGAGCACCGTCGCCGCGATCACGCGCATCACGCCCGCATGCGTGACGACATAGGCAGGCGACAGTTCGCGCGTCTGCTGGAGCGCGTCGAACCATGCGCGCACGCGGCTCACGAACTGCTCGACGCTTTCGCCGCCATGCGCACGCGCGCCTTCGAAGTCGTTCGCCCATGCGTCGATCAACGCGCGATCGATATCGTTCCAGCGCTGCAGCTCCCACGCGCCGAAGTCCATTTCCTTCAGGCTGTCGTCGCAGCTATATGCGCAGCCGAAGTTCGCAGCGAGCGCGGCGGCCACCGACGCGCAGCGCGTGAGCGGACTCGAGAGCAGCACACGCGGCGCGGGCACCTGCAAGGTCGCGAGACGCACGGCCAGCGCGGCCGCCGATGCTTCCGGCGCATCGGCGAGCGCCACGTCGCTCTGGCCATAGCAGATGCCTTCTTCGACGTCGACAGCCGGGTGACGGATCAGAACGATATCCATGCGAGCCCTACCAGATAAATGGCCAGTTCGAAGACCTGCTGGGCGAAGCCCAGACAGTCACCCGTATATCCGCCGATGCGCCTGACGAAATAGCGGCTCAATGCAATACGCAACACGACCAGCACGAGCAGCGTGATGCAACCGGCCCGCCATTGCGGCCAGAAGAGCCACGGCATACCCAGTACGATAGCGCAGCCAAACGCATTGCGGGACATGCGCTGCGCGACGGGCTTGGCCTTGCCTTCCGCGCGCACGTAATCGAGCGTGACGAGATAGCTGATCGCGCATGCGCGGCTTGCCGCGTGCGCTGCGATCATCAGCCACGCCGCACGCAGCGGCGGCAAAGACGCGAGCGTTTGCCACTTCAGCGCGAGCGCGATCATCAGTGCAATCGCGCCGAATGCGCCGATGCGCGAGTCGTGCATGATGAGCAGCGTATCTTCACGCGTATAAGCGCCGCCGAACGCATCGACGCAATCGGCCAGTCCGTCTTCGTGGAATGCGCCCGTGACGAGCAGCGTCGTCGCCATCGAAAGCAGCACGGCCACGCTCGCCGGAAAGATGCGCAGTGCAGCCATGTACACGACCGCGCCCGCCGCGCCGACCAATGCGCCGACGAGCGGAAAGTAGCGCGCCGCCGCGTTCAGATAATGCGGCTCATAGCCGACCCAGCGCGGCACGGGCACGCGCGTGAAGTAGCCGAGCGCCGTGAAGAAATAGCGCAGTTCATTCATCGCTGGTCGTCGCTCGCGGTTCGTTCTTCACGGTTCGCTCTGCACGGTTCATTCAGACGTCCCTTGTTCGTGCGCGCGAGTGGCATCACGCGTCGCGCTGCGCGACGCCGGCCGATTCGAAGCTCGCCATCTCGTTGATGAACGCGACGGCCGCGCGCAGCAGCGGCATCGCCAGCGCCGCGCCCGTGCCTTCGCCAAGACGCAGATCGAGTGCGAGCAGCGGCGCGGCGCCGAAGTGATCGAGCATGCGCCGGTGCCCCGCCTCGTTCGATGCATGCGCGAACACGCAGTAGTCGCGCACGGCGGGCGCGATTGCATCGGCGACCAGCAGCGCCGATGACGCGATGAAACCGTCGACGACGATCGTCATGCGCGCTTGCGCCGCCGCGAGATACGCGCCCGCCATCATCGCGATCTCGAAGCCGCCGAACGTCGCGAGCACATCGAGCGGATCGTCGGGCGCCGCGTGATGCGCGAGCGCCGCCGCCAGCACATTGCGCTTCTTCGCGAGGCCGGCGTCGTCGAGGCCTGTGCCGCGCCCGACGCATTCGTCGATGGCGATGCCGCACAGCCTGCTCATCAAACATGCAGCCGACGACGTGTTCGCGATGCCCATCTCGCCGAAGCCGATCACGTTGGTGCCGAGCGCTGCGTGATGACGCACGCGCTCCGCGCCCGCGCGCATTGCGGCGAGCGCTTCGTCGCGCGTCATCGCCGGTTCTTGCGCGAAGTTGCGCGTGCCCTTGCCGACGGGTATGTCGACGAGTTTTTCGTGCGGCGCGAAGTCGTACGCGACGCCCGCGTTCACGACTTCGAGCTCGAGGCCAGCGACGCGGCTGAACGCGTTGATCGCCGCGCCGCCCGCGAGAAAGTTCAGCACCATCTGTGCCGTCACGGCTTGCGGATAAGGACTTACGCCCGCGTTCGCGATGCCGTGATCGCCGGCGAAGACGATCATTGCGGGACGCACGATCGCGGGCTGTGTCGTGCGCTGGATCATGCCCATCTGCAACGCGAGTGCTTCGAGCTGGCCGAGGCTGCCAGGCGGCTTGGTCTTCAGATCGATGATGCGTTGCAGTCCGGCGCGCAGCGTCTGTTCGAGCGGCTCGACAATGGGCAAGGCTGACAAAGCGTGCAGTGAGGGCGAAGTGGTCATGTTCGTATCTGCGTAATGTGTCTGCATAAGGTATCTGCGTAAAAAGCGCGGTTCATGCAGGGTCGGTGCGAGCCAATGGACGCGTTGCCGGAATCAGCGCTTCGTCGTCGCCGTCGCGGATCAGCACGAGCGGATAGCCGAATGCGCGGCTCGCGAGCGATGGTGTCAACACATCGCGCACGGGTCCCGCATGCGCGACGCCATTGCCTTCGAGCAGCAGCGCATGCGTCGCGAAACGCCGCGCGAGATTCAGATCGTGGCACGAGAACATCACTGTACGCCCCGCCCCGCGCGTCCATGTGTTCAACGCTTCGAGGCAATCGATCTGATGATGCAGGTCCAGATGCGCGAGCGGCTCGTCGAGCAGCAGCAACGGCGCGTCCTGGCACAGCACGGCCGCGAGCGCGACGCGCTGGCGCTCGCCGCCCGACAACGACAGCACATCGCGCGAAGCGAAATCCGCGAGACCGAGCGTATCGAGCGCGTCATGCGCAGCCGCGCGATCTTCGTCGCGCTCCCAGCCCCACCCGGCCAGATGCGGAAAGCGGTTCAGCAGCACGATATCGAGCACGCTCGCGCTAAACGCATCGTGCGACGCTTGCGGCATCAGCGCGCGACGCTGCGCGAGCCGCGCAAGCGGCCATTCGTTCACGCGCCTGCCGTCGAGTTCGACATGACCTTTTGCCGGATGCAGCAGGCCCGCGAGCGTCGAGATCAACGTGGTCTTGCCCGCGCCGTTCGGCCCGGCGATGCACCAGACCTCGCCGGGATGGAACGTTTGCGTGAAATCGTCGAGCAGCGTGCGCAAGCCTGCACGCAACGTCAGCCCGTCGGCGTGCAACGTGTACTCGATCGCGGCGCGTGCATTCATGCGCGCCTCCGCCGCAGCAGCATCCACAGAAACACAGGCACGCCCGTCAATGCCGTGATCACGCCGACAGGCAACTGCGCGGGTGCGATCACGATGCGCGCGACCAGATCGGCGCCCATCACGGCGACGCCGCCGCCGAGCGCGGCCGCGGGCAGCAGCATCCGCTGATCGTTGCCGAACGCGAGACGCAGCATGTGCGGCACGACGAGTCCGACGAAGCCGATCGTGCCGCCCGTCGTCACGGCCGCCGCGGCAGCCAGCGATGCGACGAGATACACGCGCAGCCGCGCGCGCATCACAGGCACGCCGAGCGCCTGCGCCGCTGCGTCGCCGCGCAGCAGCACATTGAGTTGCGGCGCGGCGGGCACGATTGCGATCAACGCCACGCACAACGCGGCAAGCGCGAGCCACGGCATACCGCCGCCGTTCAGATCGCCGGTGAGCCAGAACAGCATGCCGCGCAAACGATTGTCGGGTGCGACGGTCAGCAGCAGCGTGATGACGGCGCCCCACCCCGCTGCGATCACGGCGCCCGTCAGCAGAAGACGCGGCGACGCGTCCTGTGGCTCGCCGCGCCACAACGCGCCGCGCGCGAGTCCGAGCACGAGCAGGATCGACGCGAACGCACCCGCGAATGCAGACACATCGACGATCCACCACGCGCAACCCGCGATCATCGTGACGAGCGCGAAGCTCGCCGCGCCGCCCGACACGCCGAGCACATACGGCTCGGCGAGCGGATTGCGCAACAGCACCTGTAGCAACGCGCCCGCGAGCGCGAGCAGCGCGCCGCATCCGAAGCCCGCGAGCGCGCGCGGCAGCCGCAGCGTGCGAACGATCTCGACAGCCAGATCGCCGGCTGCGTCGTGCGACGGCAGCAACGCAGCGAACACGCGCAGCGGTGCGACGCTGACGCTGCCCAATGCGAGCGACGCCACGAACACGACGAGCGCGGCAACGCCGAGCGTGGCCCAGATCGCGAGCGCGCGCTTCGCACTCATGCTTCGCGCGACATGAAGGGGTTGACGTTGCACGGCGCCGCTCATCGCGCGTTACTGCTGCTGCCAGCCAAGCGTGATGTACGCGCTGCGTCGCGGCGTGTTGTACGTGTAGGCAAGTTCATAGTCCTTGTCGAAGAGATTCTGGATCTGCGCAGCGACATACCATGCCTTCGTGATGCGATAGCGCGCGGACAGATTCACAATGCCATAACCGCCGAGCGGCGTGCCGCCATCGACGCGCTCGCCGCTCAGAATCCATTCCCCGCCCACGCGCCAGCTGCCGATATTGCGGTTCGTGGCGAACGACGCGAAGTGACGCGCGCGCCGGTTCAGATCGGTATGCGTGTCTTCATCGACGGGATTCTGGAACGTCACGGCCGCGCGCACATCCGTCCTGCCGACATGTCCCGCCCACGATCCTTCGATGCCCTGCACCTTCGCATGGCCGACGTTCTCTGCAACGTAGATGCCCGGCGTCGTCTGCACGTAGTCGATCAGGTTCGTATAGCGCGTCTCGAACGCAGTGAGCTTCATCAGGCCCAGCGCATCCGATGCGTACTGCAAGCCCGCCTCGACGGAATGACTACGCTCCGGCTGGATCAGCGGATTGCCGCTGAACGGGAAGTACAAGTCGTTGAAGCTCGGCGCGCGAAACGCATCGGACCAGCTTGCAGTCGCCTTCCAGTGCTCGTCGAAGTCGTAGCCATAGCCCAGATAGTAACTGTTGGCTCCGCCGAAATCCGAGTACTGGTCGCGCCGCACATTCGCCTGAATCTGGTTGTTGCCCAGGCGCCCCGAGTAGCCCGCGAACACCGAGTTCACGTGACGGTCGGGCGCCGTGTACTGGTTCGAGTCGAGCGTCTGGTCCAGATGCTCATAGCCGATCAGCAGCTTGTGATCGCGCGCAAACGTGAAATCGTTCTGCCAGGTGTACTGACGGTTGTCCGAATCGTAGCGGTACAGATAGTCGCCGTTGAGGGCCGTGTTGCTGCGATCGTTGCCGGTCGCGGCGATGAAGTGCGTCGTCCACCAGTCAGTGAGCTTGCCGTTCGCGAACGCGGACGCCGTCTGCACCTTGCTGTGCAGATTGTTGAGATCGGTGGGCAGGCCGAACGGATTGTCGAAGCTGTCGTTTCCGTTCGACTGGAAATAGCGCAGGCCCACGTCCCATCGGTCGTTGAACCTGTGACGCAGCGACGCGCTCACGCTCTCGTTGAAGTAGCCGTTCGCGTTCGGATTGACGGGCGCGAGCGCGGGATCGATCGACGAGAAGCCATCCGTCTTCGCGCGCGCGAGCGTGACGCTGAAGGTGGTCTTGCCGTCTTTGTCGAGCGCGCCGTCCACGCCCGCCGCTTGCCGCTGCGTGTGATAGCTGCCGTACTCGACCTCGAAGTGAAAGCGCGGCGGATGATTGCCGCCGTCCTTCGTGAACACCTGCACGACGCCGCCGATCGCGCCCGAGCCGTACAGCGCCGACACATTGCCGTTGACCACTTCGACATGATCGATCTGGTCGAGCGGGATCTGTTCGAGCTGCGCGCTGCCCTGGCTCACCGAATCGACGCGCACGCCGTCGATCAGCACGAGCGATTGCGTCGCCGACGCGCCGCGCAGAAAGAGACTCGACGTCGAGCCGGGACCGCCGTTGCGCACGATCTGCGCGCCGGGCGCGAGTTGAAGCAGCCCGGGCAGATCGCGCGCGGTCGTATCGGCGATGTCCTGTGCGTCGAACAGCGTGGTCTGCGGAATGGCATCGGCGAGACGTTGGGCGCCGCGCTCCGCAGTGACCACGATCGGCGAGAGCGTCGGCGCATCGGGGCCGGCGTCCGTCGAGATGGTCGCGGCAGAGGGTTTTGCGGAAGGCTTCCCGGTGCCGCTGTCCGATCCATCCGTCGTCGTGGCGGATGGGTCCGCGTGGTCCTGGGTCTGTGTTCGGGGCTGCGGTTGAGGCTGTGCCTCGGTCTGCGCGCAAGCTGCGGACGGCGCACACGAGAGTGCGTATGCAAGGACGGCAAGCGCGGCGTACGGCGCACGCGCAACGCGCGGGAACAGCGGGGTGAGCATCGAAAGAATCCTGTGGGCCTATGCGCGGCCCGCTCCTCGTGGGCCGTTGCCTGTCCAAGGGGCGACGCGCCCCTTGCCTCTGGCCGGTATCCGGGCTGACGACTTGCCGACCCGCCTTCCCGCGCGCAAGCGCGCAGTGGCTTCTCGCACGGCGTTCGAACACACAGACGGTTCGACGCGTGCATGGGTCGACCTGCAGGATCTGCGGTCGTTGTACCGTTGCGAGGACAGCGCAGGTTGGCTCGTCCGGAGAGGACTTCGCTCCCTGCTTCCCGTTTAACTGCGCGCGGCGCGATACCGCGCGCGGGCACCAGAGCGCCGCAAGTGTAGAAGTGGTGAGCAAACGCGTCAAGAAACGCGGGACGTCGTACGAATGCCCAAAGGGGGACTGTTAAAAAAGCCCCTTTTTAAGGGGTAAAAATGCGTTAAATGCGGATGGACACCTGGATAATGCGGCTTTAACGCGTTACTGTTACGTCTCGAAACGAGACAAATGTCCGAGCGTGCGACATTCCGCGCTAGAATGCCATGTCTTTAGAGGACGCAGCACATGCTCACCGAACTCGAAACACTGTCACAGAACATCGGCCGGCTGATCGAGATCAGCCAGCGCTATAACGAGGCGCGCATCGCGCTAGAAGAACAGCTCGCGCAAGCGCGTGCCGAATGCGAATCCACCCGCGCAGAACTCGAACAGGTCCGTGAAGAACGCAACGCACTGCAGGCGGAGCGCGATGCGCTGTCCGCGAAGATCGACGACGCCCAGGTGCGTCTGAACGCGATCCTCGAGAAGCTGCCGCGCGCGCGTGGTCATAACGAGCCCGACAATCAACTCGATCTCCTCGCGCCCGAACAGCAGGCGCAGGCCAATCACGACGCGAACAACGACGCGACCCGCCAGGGAGAAAATGCATGAGCACGAAGCAGATCGAAGTGTCGATCCTCGGCCAGTTCTATCGTCTCGCCTGCTCGCCGGAAACGGAGACGGCGCTGCTCGAAGCAGTGGCGCGTGTAGACGCCGAGATGACGAAGATCCGTGCCAACAGCAGCGTGCGCGGCCAGGACCGTATCGCCGTGATGGCGGCGCTGTCGCTGGCATCGGAACTGCTTAGGCTGCAAGCCAGCGTACGTCACGGAGAATCGTTTCCCGCCGAGGAAATCCGGCGTACAATGCATCAGATGAACGAGCAGCTGGGCACTGTTATTCAACAGTACAGCGTGCAGTAAATGAATCGCGATGGGCTTGATTGATCGGCAATCAGGCCAATGTTGTAGAGCAAACGTTTTTCAGCTTCCCTGCCTGGTTCGCCAAGGTCATATATTCCTTGAACCAATGCTATGTGCACGGTTGCGGAAATTTGTAGCACGGGCGTGCGCGTCACTCAGTCTGATGTACCCGAAGTGCTGCTAACTGCGACCAATTCTGAACCTCAGGTTCAGGATGCCGGCCTAGCGGCTATGGCGGGGACCCAATGAACGGCATCGGACTTTGTCCGGTGCCGTTTTTCTTTGCGCGCTTGCCTGCGCGAGAACTGATCGGCAAACCCTTCCCTCTTCTTCACGTTCAATCGACTCATGCGCTACTGGCTGATGAAGTCCGAACCGGACGAAGCAAGCATCGACGATCTCGCTAACGCGCCGCAGCGCACGCTGCCATGGACGGGCGTCCGCAACTATCAGGCGCGCAATTTCATGCGCGACATCATGAAGATCGGCGACGGCGTGCTCTTCTATCACTCGAGCTGCCCGGAGCCCGGCATTGCGGGCATCGCCGAAGTCTCGTCGGCGCCTTATCCCGATCCGACCCAGTTCGATCCGAAGAGCGACTACTACGACGCGAAATCGACGCAGGAAACGCCGCGCTGGACGCTCGTCGACGTCGTGTTCAAGAAGAAGATCCAGCTGATTCCGCTCGCCGAGTTGCGCGCGCATCCCGAGCTCGCTGACATGCGCGTGCTCGCGAAAGGCAACCGGCTTTCGATCACGCCCGTCACCGAAGCCGAGTGGGCGTTCATCACGAAGCAGCTCGCGAAGCAAGCCGCATAAAGCCCAAGGTGCATGAGGCCGACGGGTCCGCATTCAACCGCGCGGCATCGGGTCGCACACTCGCATTCGAAGCGATGCTCGAATGAACTCGGGGAACCAGTTGGCCTTTTCAAACGCCTAATCGCCCGCAAGCGCCATGTCACGCGCGAGCGTCGAACGAACGACGTGCGCCGCACCGTCGATGCATGCGCGCACAATCTGCTCAACGAAGGAGTCGAACAATGACGAAAAAATCCGCGCTCGTGTGGGCGCTCGCCGGCGCATGCGCGGCGCCTCTCGCACTCGCGCTCACGCCCGCCGCCGCAAACGCGCAAACCGTTGTGCAGCAGTATCAGCCTGCGGGCGTCCTGTCGCTGAACGCGCAGGCGAGCGCCGAAGTGCCGCAGGACGTCGTCGATATCACGCTGTTCTACGAACAGGAAGCGAGCGATCCATCGTCGTTGACGGGCACGCTGAACCAGCACGCCGACCAGGCGCTGCAAAAAGCCAAGGGCGTCGCGGGCGTGACGGCGCGCACTGGGGCGTTCTCGATCTATCCGTCGACGGACCGCGATGGGCGCATCTCCGCATGGCGCGGCCGCACGGAGATCGTGCTCGAATCGCACGACTTCGCGGCGGCGTCGAAGCTCGCGGGGCAACTGTCGTCGATCATGCAGGTCGGCAACGTGCAGTTTTCGCTGTCGCCGGAAGCGCAGCGCGCCGCCGAGCAAAAGCTGACAGGTCAGGCAATCGCATCGTTCAGGCAGCAGGCAACAGCCGCCGCGCAGGCGTTCGGCTACAGCGGCTATTCGATCCGCGAAGTAAACGTCGGCCACGGCGGCGTGCCGCCGCGCCCGGTGATGATGATGAGCATGCGCTCCGATGGCAACAGCGCGAAGGCCGCCGCGCCCGTGCCTGTCGAAGGCGGCACGTCGACGGTGACGGTCAACGTGTCGGGATCGGTGCAGATGAAATAACGCGCACCAACCGCAGTTGCCATCCGCATTTGCCAACTGCTACGCGCAAACACAAACGCCACGGCATACCGTGGCGTTTTTCATATCCGCCTGAACGAACGCGACGCGATGCTCAGCTCGCCTTGATGGTTTGCGCGGCCTCGCGGCCGTTGCGTCGATACGCCCACAGCAGCATCAGGATGCCCACGATGATCATCGGCAGCGACAGCCATTGGCCCATCGACAGCCCGAGCGCCAGCAAGCCGAGGAAGTCGTCGGGCTCGCGCGCGAACTCGACCGTGAAGCGCGCGAGGCCATAGCCGATCAGAAACACCGCCGACGCCGCGCCCACGGGACGCGGCTTGCGCGTGAAGAACCACAGCACGAGGAACAGCACGACGCCTTCGAGCGCGATCTCGTACAGCTGCGACGGATGGCGCGGCAGCATGTGATATTGCGCGAACACATCGACGAGATGCCATTGCGCGGCCTGCGCCGGATGCGCGGCGATCCAGCCCGCGTCTTCGTTCGCGGCGCCCGGGAACAGCATCGCCCACGGTGCATCCGGCGACGTCACGCGGCCCCACAACTCGCCGTTGATGAAGTTGCCGAGACGCCCTGCCGCGAGACCCGTCGGCACCATCGGCGCGACGAAGTCCGTCACCTGCAGCCACGTGCGCTTGCGTTGCCACGCGAACAGTATCATCGCGAGCGTCACGCCGAGAAAGCCGCCGTGGAACGACATGCCGCCTTCCCAGACCTTGAAGACGTCGAGAGGATGCGCGAAGTACCAGCTTGCCTTGTAGAACAGCACGTAGCCGAGACGGCCGCCGAGGATCGTGCCGAGCACGCCGTAGAACAGCATGTCGTCGATATCCTTCGGAGTCCAGCCTTGCGCGGCGACATGCGGCAGACGCAGCCGCAGGCGGCCCACGACGATCGCCATGACGAAGGCGACCAGATACATCAGGCCGTACCAGCGGACGGCGAGCGGCCCCAGATGGATGGCGATGGGGTCGAAATTCGGGTGGATGTGCATCGTATCGTTATAGGGGTTCGTCGTTATTCAAGCGCATTGGACGCGCGCGGAGATAAAGGGTTCGCAGCGCGTTCGCCATGTCAGCCACTAGCGCATCGGCACGTGCCGGCCGCTAGCCGGCGAGTGCATCGGCATGCGCGCGCACGATGTCGATGAAACCGGCCAGCACGGGGCTCACTTCCGCAGTGCGCCACACGAGCCCCGTAACGACAGCAGGCACCGATTCGCGCAGCGGACGATACACCACGCCCGTGCGCCGCAGGTTACGCAACGATTGCGGCACCAGTGCGACGCCCATCCCCGCTGACACGAGGCTTACGATCGTCTGCATCTGGATCGCTTCCTGGCCGATGCGCGGCGTGAGACCGGCCGCACCGTAGCAATCCATAATGATGTCATAAAAGCCTGGCGCAAGACGCCTTGGGAAAACGACGAGCGGCGCGTCGCCCGCTTGCGCGAGACTCAACGGCCGGTCGCGCCATTCGGCGGCACTCTGCGCGTCGCCTTCGATGCGCGCCGCCATCTCCGTCGACATCGCGATCACGAGCGGCTCGCGCGCGAGCGGCAGCCACGACAGCTGCGCCGCGTAGCGCGGCGGCAGCGGCCCGATCACGAGACCTGCGTCGATGCGTCCCGCCACCAGTTCGTCGATCTGCACGTCGCTCGTCGCCTCGAGCAGTTCGAGCCGCACGCGCGGATGCCGCGCGCCGAACTCGCGCAAGAGCGGCGGCAGGAGCCCGTAGTCGGCCGTCGACACGAACGCCAGCGACAGCACGCCCGCCTCGCCGCGCGCGAGGCTCTGCGCGAGCGGCCGCAGCCCTTCGGCGGCCGCGAGCAGGCGCCTCACCTCGGGCAGCAGATCCGCGCCGACTTGCGTCAGTTCGACGGAGCGCTTCGTGCGCGCGAACAGTTCGACGCCCAGCGTGTCCTCGAGCGCGCGGATGGCCTGCGACAGCGGCGGCTGCGTCATCGACAGCCGCGCCGCCGCGCGCCCGAAGTGCTTTTCTTCGGCGACGGTCACGAAATAGCGCAACTGGCGGAGATCGGGAATCGCGGGCAGGCTCATTGATACATTTTACGACCTAATCGACGCTGAATAATATATTGGACATTCGTTTGCAGAAACTGCATTCTTGCGCGACGCGCCCGAACTAGACTTAAGAACCCACGCCAGCCCGCCCGGCCATTGGGCCGCGAGCAAGCCAACGGGCGCACGGATCAAACAACTGGATGGAGCTCCCCATGCCGTACAACCGTCGTTCGAAGAACATCACGCAAGGCGTCGCGCGTTCGCCGAACCGTTCGATGTATTACGCACTCGGCTATCAGAAGGACGACTTCGACAAGCCGATGATCGGCGTCGCCAACGGCCACTCGACGATCACGCCGTGCAACGCCGGCCTGCAACGCCTCACGGATGCCGCCGTCGAGGCCGTCAGGCGCTCCGACGCGAACCCGCAGACCTTCGGCACGCCGACCATTTCGGACGGCATGTCGATGGGCACGGAAGGCATGAAGTACTCGCTCGTCTCGCGTGAAGTGATCGCCGACTGTATCGAGACCTGCGTGCAGGGTCAGTGGATGGACGGCGTGGTCGTGATCGGCGGCTGCGACAAGAACATGCCGGGCGGCATGATCGGCCTCGCGCGCATGAACGTCCCCGGCATCTACGTTTACGGTGGGACGATCAGGCCGGGCAACTGGAAGGGCACCGACCTGACCATCGTGTCGTCGTTCGAAGCCGTCGGCGAATTCACGGCGGGCCGCATGTCGCAGGAAGATTTCGAAGGGGTCGAAAAGAACGCGTGCCCGACCACGGGCTCGTGCGGCGGCATGTACACGGCGAACACGATGAGCTCGTCGTTCGAGGCGCTCGGCATGTCGCTGCTGTACTCGTCGACGATGGCGAACCCGGATCAGGAGAAAGTGGATTCGGCGGCCGAATCGGCGCGCGTGCTCGTCGAAGCCGTCAAGAAGGACCTCAAGCCGCGCGACATCATCACGAAGAAGTCGATCGAAAACGCGGTCGCGCTGATCATGGCGACGGGCGGCTCGACCAACGCCGTGCTGCACTACCTCGCGATTGCGCACGCCGCGGAAGTCGACTGGACGATCGAAGACTTCGAGCGCATGCGCAAGAAAGTGCCTGTGATCTGCGACCTGAAGCCGTCGGGCAAGTACGTCGCGACCGATCTGCACAAGGCAGGCGGCATCCCGCAAGTGCTGAAGCTCCTGCTCGACGCGGGCCTGCTGCACGGCGACTGCATGACGATCACGGGCAAGACGATCGCCGAAGAACTGAAGGACGTGCCAAGCAAGCCGCGCGCGGACCAGAACGTGATCTACCCGATCGACAAGGCGCTCTACAGCGAAGGCCACCTCGCGATCCTGAAGGGCAACCTCGCGGAAGACGGCGCCGTCGCGAAGATCACCGGCCTGAAGAACCCCGTCATCACGGGCCCGGCGCGCGTGTTCGACGACGAGCAGAGCGCGATGGAAGCGATCCTCGCCGACAAGATCAAGGCCGGCGACGTCGTCGTGCTGCGCTATCTCGGCCCGCAGGGCGGTCCGGGCATGCCGGAAATGCTCGCGCCGACTTCGGCGATCATCGGCAAGGGTCTGGGCGAATCCGTCGGCCTCATCACCGATGGCCGCTTCTCGGGCGGCACGTGGGGCATGGTCGTGGGTCACGTCGCGCCGGAAGCATTCGTCGGCGGCACGATCGCGCTCGTGCAGGAAGGCGACTCGATCACGATCGACGCGCACAAGCTGCTGCTGCAACTGAACGTCGACGATGCGGAACTCGCTCGCCGCCGCGCAGCATGGAAGCAGCCCGCGCCGCGCTACACGCGTGGCGTGCTGGCCAAGTTCGCGGCGCTCGCGAAGCCGGCGAACAAGGGCGCCGTCACGGGTTGACGCGGCCAGCGGCGCTCGCGTCACTGACGCCGCAAGCGCCGCCTTCGCTGACGCAACGCAGCAACGCTGGATCGCTGTGAACGAAGGCAACGCGATACTTCGATGAACGAAGGGGCACACGGATCGCCGTGTGCCCCTTTGCTTTTATAATGCGTCCACCACAGGCCGGGCCCAGTCGCGGGCGGAGACCATAATGAAATCGAAGTCGTATGCGGCAGTCTTGCTGGCAGGCGCTTTGGCGCTCGCCGGCGCGGCGCGCGCGGAATCGGCCACAGGCCTCGCGCTCGCACAGAAGGAGAACTGCATGAGCTGCCATTCGGTGACGCGGCAGTTCATGGGACCGGCGCTGCACGATGTCGCCGCCCGGTACGCGTCGCGCAGCGATGCGTCGCATTACCTCGCACGCAAGATCGTCGAAGGCAGCGCGGGCGTTTGGGGCACCGTGCCGATGCCCGCGAACACGCAGGTCACGCCCGACGAAGCGGCGTCGCTCGCAAGCTGGATCATGACGCTCAAATAACGCACGGCGCCGGGTACGGCCTTGCGGTTGCGCACCATCGACGCGCGGATTAAAACGTCAAATGCCGCTTACTTGCCGTCCGCGCTGTTGCCGAGTTCTTCGCGGATCGCTTCGCGCACCCACCTCAGCATTTCCGTTTCGAGCGCGAGCGCCACTTCGCGCGTGATCTGGTTGACGAGCCACGTCGTGTGATCCTGAAACGCGTCGCGGCAACGCGCTTCGATCAGGTTGCGCCCCTCGCCTTTCAGATAGGTCGCGAAGCGTGCGCGCAAGCGTTCGGCCAGCACGTCCGCATCGTATTCGGGCGTGTCGGCAGGTGCGTCGATGCGCTCGGTCGGCGTGTGCGCTGCGCTGAGGTCGGGCGGCGCGACATAGCGTTCAGCCGCTGATCCCGATGTGAACTCCGCTTCGCCCGGCACGAACTGCGCGGGCTCGCGCGCGGGCGCAAGCGCTTCGTCGTGCGCGGCTTGCTGCGCATGCGCCGTCATTCCTTCGAGTTCGGGATGCATCGCCGGCTCGCCCGGCAGATCGTCAAGCGCGGGTTCGTACACGGAATCGAGCACGGGCACATCGTCTTCTTGCGCGGTCGGCTCGTGAGCGCGTTCGCGAGGCGCTTCATGTGCCGCTTCATGTGCATCTTCATGCGCACCTTCATGTGCCTCTTCATGCGCTTCTCGATGCGCGTCGTCGCCTTGCGCCGCTTCATGCCGCTGCGCATGCGAAGTATCGTGGCCATGCCCATGCCGCTTCGAGCGCTTCGTCTTCGCATGGGGATCGTGGCCCGTGACCATCACATCGGTCAGAACGGGAATGTCTTGATCGGAAGAGTCAGAAGATTGGGACACGAAAGCCTCCCTTTAAAGATCGGACGATGCGGTTCCGCGCGAATCGGACAAGACTGCGCATCGAGCGGACATGAACCGTCAGGCGCCCTGCTTGTAGTTGTTTAGAGCATAGCCGCGATCGCGATAGAAGCGGTAGCGCTCCCGGCCCGCGGCCAGTTCGTCGGGCTCGTTGCCGACGATTTCCAGCAGGCGTTCGAAGCGCGCGAACTGCGTCGGCACCGTCGCGCTCAGGTTCAACAGTATCTGATGATGGGGTACATCGTCGAGCGACGACGTGAGCACGACGGGCGTTTGCGCCGCGAGCGGACTCGCCGCCATGCAATGCGGCACGAAGTCGAGCGGAGAGAAAGTCCAGAGCTGCTCGTCGAACGCGCGCAGCCGCGGCGGCTCGGCCAGCACGATCAGCGGCTGGCCGGCTTGATACGCCTTGCGCACGAGACGGCACGCATAGAGCAGCGAATCGCCGACGTTCGAATGGAAGTCGATGCGGGTCATCGGCGAGCCTGCTTCAATGCTTCGTGCGCGCGGGGACTGCGATGCGTCATTGTGCGGCGCGGTCGATCAGGAATTGCGACAGCAGCGGCACGGGACGGCCCGTCGCGCCCTTCGCCGCGCCGCTCTTCCATGCGGTGCCCGCGATGTCGAGGTGAGCCCACGGATACGCGTCCGTGAAGCGCGACAGGAAGCACGCCGCCGTCACGCTGCCCGCCGGACGTCCGCCGATGTTGGCGATATCCGCGAAATTCGACTTCAACTGTTCCTGGTATTCGTCGTCGAGGGGCAGACGCCATGCCGGATCGCCCGCTTCCTTCGACGCATCGAGCAGTTCGCCCGCCAGCACGTCGTCCTTCGAGAAGAGGCCGCTGTTGTGATGGCCGAGCGCGATGATGCACGCGCCCGTCAGCGTCGCGATGTCGATCACGGCGGCAGGCTTGAAACGCTCCGCGTAAGTGAGCGCGTCGCACAGGATCAGACGCCCTTCGGCATCCGTGTTCAGCACTTCGATCGTCAGCCCCTTCATGCTGGTGACGATGTCGCCCGGCTTCGTCGCGTTGCCTGCGGGCATGTTCTCGCAGGTCGGAATGATGCCGACGACGTTCAGCTTCAGGCCCATTTCGGCGACGGCGCGCAGCGTGCCGAGCACCGAGCCCGCGCCGCACATGTCGTACTTCATCTCGTCCATGCTGTCGCCGGGTTTCAGCGAGATGCCGCCCGTGTCGAACGTGATGCCCTTGCCGACCAGCACGACGGGCGCAACCTTCGCGGAGCCGCCCTGATACTGAAGGACGATGAATTGCGCCGGCTCGATGGAGCCTTTCGTGACCGACAGGAGCGAGCCCATCTTCAGCGCTTCGAGCTGTTTCTGGCCGAGCACCTCGACCTTCAGCTTCCAGTCTTTCGCGAGCTTCTTCGCGGCGTTCGCCAGATAGGTCGGCGTGCAGACGTTGCCCGGCAGGTTGCCGAGATCCTTCGTCAGGTCCATGCCGTTCGCGAGCGCGACGCCCTGCTTTGCGGCGACCTTCGCGAGCTTTTCATCGGCGCCGTCGACGCTGAACACGATGCGCTTGAGCGCGCGCGAGCCGTTGTCCGGTTTGCTCTTCATCTGCGTGAACTTGTAGGTCAGCTCGCGCAGCGCGACGATCGCGGCGCGCACCGCCCAATCCGACGAGCGCTCCTTGACGGGCGCCTGGGCCAGCGTGAACGTGACCTGCGCAACCTTGGTGCCGAGGATTGCGCGCCATGCCGCGCGCACGGCGTCGCCGTAGGCTTTCTGCGTGAAGGCATCCTGCTTGCCGAGGCCGACCAGCAGCACGCGCGACGCGCCGATGCCCTGCACTTCATGCAGGAACACCGTGCTGCCGATCTTGCCGTCCATGTCGCCGGCCTTGACGATGCGCGTGAGCAGCCCCTTGGTGGCCGCGTCGATTTCCAGCGCTGCGCCCGACAGCGTCTGCGACTCGAACACTCCGATCACGACGCAATCCGATTTCCCGGTAAGGAATCCGTTGGTCGAGCCTTTGCTCCAATCACAGGCTTTTATGCTAAAGTCCATCGCGCTTGTCCTCGGATAAAATCTGGGCTTAGGATGAAAGCCGCAATTATCCGCTATTTTTCCCGCGGCGGCTGCACGGAAGGCGTGATGGGGCCCAACCCCGCCGTCCACCGTGGCGCGCCCTCTCCTCATCAACCATGATTTTTGAACGCTCCCTCCAGCGCGAACTGGCGTACACGGCTGGTGCCGTGTTCATGGTCCTGCTCACGCTGGTTCTGACGACGATGATGATCCGCATCGTCGGCTTCGCCGCATCGGGTGAAATCGATCCGCGCGACGTGCTCGTGCTGATCGGCCTCACGGTCATCGGCTATCTCGCGATCATGCTGGTCGCGACGCTGTTCGTGTCGATCCTGTTCGTGCTCACGCGCTGGTACAAGGATTCCGAAATGGTCGTGTGGCTCGCGTCGGGCGTGAGCCTCACGCGCTTCATCAAGCCGGTCGGACTGTTCGCGACGCCCATCATCATTCTGATTGCATTCTTCGTGTTCGTCGGCTGGCCGTGGTCGAACCAGCAGAGCAAGCTGATCCGCGCGCGCTTCCAGCAGCGCGACGAAGTCTCGCTGCTCGCGCCGGGCCAGTTCCGCGAATCGGCTACGAGCCACCGTGTGTTCTTCATCGAGAAGATGTCGCCGGATCAGGGCCACGTCGAGAACGTGTTCGTCACGAGCACGGAGAACGGCAAGGTGAACGTGGTCGTATCGAAGAACGGCCACACGGAAACGCACAAGAACGGCGACCGCTTCGTCGTGCTCGAAAACGGCCGCCGCTACGACGGCGAGCCGGGACATCCCGACTTCCGCATCATGGAGTTCGAGCGATACGGCGTGAAGATCCAGAGCCAGCCTGTCGTGAACACGCCGACCACGACGGGCACGCCCACACTTGACCTGTTCCGCGATCCGACGCGCCAGAATCTCGCCGAATTCGCGTGGCGCGCGGGGCTGCCGCTGATCGCGATCAACCTGATGCTGCTCGCCATTCCGCTTGCACACCAGAATCCGCGCCGCAGCCGCACGATCAATCTCGTGATGGCCGTGCTGATCTATCTGACGTATTCGAATCTGCTGAACGTCGTGCAGTCGTGGATCGAGCAGGGCAAGATGTCGTTCGGCGTGGGCCTCGTGGGCCTGCATATCGTCGTCGCGCTGGTCGTCGCGTTCATCTTCTGGCTGCGGGTGCGCAACCGGCCGTTGTTCACGCGGGCGATGTTCGGCCGCACGGCGCAGGGAGCGTGACCGATGCGCATCTATGAAAAGTACTTCGCGCGGCAGGTCTATCTCACGTTCATCTTCATCCTGTTCGCGTTTTCCGGTCTGTTCTTCTTCTTCGACCTGATCAACGAACTGAACTCGGTCGGCCACGGCAACTACAAGTTCCAGTATGCGGTGCTGCGCGTCGCGTTGCAGACGCCGTCGCGCTTCTACGAAATCATTCCCGTCGCCGCGTTGATCAGCGCGATCTATGTGTTCGCGCAGATGGCGGCCAATTCCGAGTACACGATCTTCCGCGTGTCCGGCCTCGCGACGAACCAGGCGCTGCGCTCGCTGCTGAAGATCGGCATTCCGCTCGTGATTCTCACGTACCTCATCGGCGAAGTGGTCGGCCCGTACACGGACCAGTTATCCGAGCGCGTGCGTCTGGAGGCATTGGGCTCGTCGGTGTCGAGCAACTTCGAGTCGGGCGTCTGGGTGAAAGACACGCTGACGGCGCGCGCCGACGGCGAACAGGTAACGCGCTTCGTGAACGTCGGCCAGTTGCAGCCCGACGCGACGATCACGAACGTGCGCATCTACGAGTTCGATTCGAAGTTCCGTCTGTCGAACGTGCGCATCGCGAAGTCGGGCAAGTATCAGCCGCCCGGACATTGGGCGCTGACGGACGTCACCGATACGCAACTGATCGACGTCGCGCCCGACGCGGGCAAGCCCGCCGACGCACTGAACCCGGTATATCGCGCGAAGCAGGTGACGCTGCCCGAATACTCGTTGCGCTCGGAACTGACGCCGCAGATTCTGTCGGTGCTGCTGGTCGCGCCGGAGCGGATGTCGATGTTCAATCTGTTCCGCTACATCCAGCACCTGACCGAGAACCATCAGGACACGCAACGGTACGAGATCGCGTTGTGGCGCAAGCTGCTGTATCCGTTCGCGGTGTTCGTGATGCTGGTGCTGTCGTTGCCGTTCGCCTACTTGCACACGCGTGCAGGCGTGGTGGGCGTGAAGGTGTTCGGCGGGATCATGCTGGGGATGAGCTTTCAGCTCTTCAACACACTGTTCTCGCACATCGGTAATCTGAACACCTGGCCGGCGCCGTTGACGGCCGCGACGCCGGCGCTGTTGTACCTCGTGCTTGGGCTCGTGGGGCTCAAGTGGGTCGACCGGCATTAGTTTTTTACGGGACGCTCCGGCTATGGGATCGCATGGCATTGTGCTGTTTGCGCATGGCGCGCGTGACGCGCGCTGGGCCGAGCCGTTCGAGCGTCTTGCTACCCGCTTGCGCGAGTTGCGCGGCGCCGATGCAGGGCCCGTGTCGCTCGCGTTCCTCGAACTGATGACGCCTGATCTGCCTTCCGCCGTCGCCGATCAGGCGGCCGCAGGGGCGTCCGTCGTGACCGTCGTGCCTGTGTTCTTCGGCCAAGGCGGACATATCCGGCGCGACTTGCCGCTTATCCTCGATCAGTGCCGAGCGGCCAACCCCAATGTCGAGATCCGCTGCTCCGTTGCCGTCGGCGAAGACGCCGATGTGATCGAGGCTATCGCCGGTTATTGCCTGCGGCAGGCTTCTTCCTGACCGGCTTTACGCCACGGACAAGAAGCACGCTTCACTTCATCACGTCGAACACGATCCGCGCAGCCTCATCGACGACCTCGTCCTGGGGCGGCGTTTCCTTCGGCGTTAGTCCAGTGCAATAGACGGCGACGACGAAAGCGGCCGCAGGCGAATACACGACGGCGACATCATTGGCCGTGCCGTAATCGCCGCTCCCCGTCTTGTCGGCCACGGGCCAGCCCGTAGAACGGACGGCCGCCCGGATGCGCCTTTCGCCCGTCGTATTGCCCAGCAGCCACGTCTTCAGCTTTTCACGCTGCGGCGGTTCGAGCACATCGTTCGACAGCAGGATCTTCTGCATATCGTGCATCATCGCGCGCGGCGTCGTGGTATCGCGCATGTCGCCCGGCACGGCGTCATTCAGCTCCGGCTCCCGTCGCACGAGATTGAACCACGTATCGCCGATCGAGCGTGCAAACTCGTTCAACACTTCCGGCCCGCCCAGCGCGGTCAACAGCAGGTTGGCCGCCGTGTTGTCGCTGTACTGGAGCGCCGCGGCGCAGATGTCGCCCATCGACATGCCCTCGCTCACGTGCCGCTTAGTCACGGGCGAATTCGCGACGAGATCCGTCTCGCCATAACGAATGTGCGTGTCGAGCAGAGCGCGCTCGGCGATGCTGCGCTTCAGGATCGCGGCGACGGCCAGCAGCTTGAACGTGCTGCACATTGGAAAGCGCTCCGACTCGCGATAACCGACGTACGCCCCATCGGCCGTATTGAGCGCGGCGACACCGAGACGTCCGCCGCTCCGCGCTTCGAGTTGCTCGAAGCGCTTATGCGCGGCCAGGTTGATCGCTACGGACGAAGCGGGCTGCGCACGCACGCCCATCACAGGACTAGCCGCAAGCGCAATCAGCAATGCACGACGCAACGAAGAATGGGACATGAGGCAGTGGTGAATGCAGAGCGAAAGCGAATGTTATCGCAACGCACGTGCCCGCTCTTGCGTGTCCGATCGACTGTCCGATAACGACGAACTCAAGGCGACGAACCCAAAGACAATCGGCCGCATTCACTCGCGCGAATGCGGCCGAAGACAGATACCAGCAAAAACTCTCGCGCTACGCGACCCGCAACGCACGCTCGCCTGACGCAGCCGAAGACGAATCGTCCGCGCGCGGCTCGCTCATCAGCACGCGCTCGGCGAATGCATCGCCGATCATCAGCAGCGAAGGCTGCGCGGGATCGAGCCACAGTTGCGCATCGCCTGCCGCGAGTCCTTCGAGTGTCAGCGTCAACGTCCGCTCGCGCGGCGTCGAACATGCCTCGACGATCGCCACGGGCGTCGAGCCCGCGCGGCCCGCGTCCATTAGCTGTTGCGCGATCTCGGGCGCGCTGTCGCGGCCCATGTAGAACACCAGCGAATCGGCGTTCACCTGCTCGCGAATCTCGGCGGAATCCGCCGCGCGGCTGTGCGTCGCCAGCGCGACGCTGCGCGACACGCCACGCAGCGTCAACGAACGGCGCAGTGACGCCGCGCTCGCCAGCGCCGCCGTGATGCCCGGCACGATTTCGTATTCGATGCCCGCTGCTTCGAGCGCGCGCATCTCTTCATCGGCGCGGCCGAAGAGCATCGGATCGCCGCCCTTCAACCGCACGACGACGCCATGCTCGCGCGCCGCATCGACGATCTGCTTGTTGATGAAGTGCTGCGCCGTCGAGCGCTTGCCGCAGCGCTTGCCCACCGCGATCTTGCGTGCTTTCGGCGCGTAGTCGAGCATCGCCGGCTCGATGAGCGCATCGTGCAGCACGACATCGGCAACGGCCAGCAGCCGCGCGCCGCGAACCGTGATCAGGTCCGCCGCGCCAGGCCCCGCGCCGATCAGATAAACCTTGCCCATTTGCTGCTCCGTTCCGCTTCGTTACCTGCTCTGTTCCATTATGCAGAGACAGAACGAATCATGCCGGCCGCGACCGTGTGATGCGTCGCTTCGTCGATCAGCACGAATGCGCCCGTGCCCGGATGCGCATCGTACTCGTCGGCGACGATCGGCTTTTGCAGCGTCAGCGACACGCGGCCGATGTCGTTCATCGTCAGCTCGTGACGGTCCGTCGCGTGCGACAGCGTGTGCACGTCCAGCACCTGCTTGATGCCGCCGACGCGCGCGAACACCGTGTTGGTCGTCTGCTTCAGCAGATACTTGCGCGCCGTCGACAGCGGCGCCTCGTCGAACCAGCACAGGTCCGCTTCGAGCTTCTTCGCCGGCTGAACCGTCGCGGACGCGTGCACGAACGTATCGCCGCGCGACACGTCGACGTCTTCCGTGAGACGGATCGTCACCGTCTGGCCCGCGAATGCGCGGTCCACTTGCGCGGTGCCGCCCGGCACGGGCGCGATGATTTCAGCCACAGTTGCCTGACGGTTCGCCGGCAATACGACGATCGAATCGCCGAGCTTCACTTCGCCCGATTCGACACGCCCCATATAGCCGCGGAAGTCGTCGGCCTGGCTGCCGTCCTGGCGCGCGACCCATTGCACCGGGAAACGCAGCGCGTCGTGCGTCGCCGTATCGACGGGCAGCGCTTCGAGCACGTCGAGCAGCGGCTCGCCCGCGTACCACGGCATGCGCTCGCTCGCCGTCACGATGTTGTCGCCCTTCAGCGCCGACACGGGCACGAAGCGCACATCGCTCAAGCCGAGCTGGCGCGCGAGCGCGACATACGCGTCGCGGATCTCGTTGAAACGCGTTTCGCTGTAGTCGACGAGGTCCATCTTGTTGATCGCGACGATCACGTGCTGCAGGCCCAACAGCTTGACGATCGCGCTGTGGCGCTTGGTCTGCGGCAGCAGTTGCGCGACGCCGTTCTCGAACGTGACGCGCGTCGCGTCGACGAGAATGATCGAGGCGTGCGCGGTCGATGCGCCCGTCACCATGTTGCGCGTGTACTGCTCGTGGCCCGGCGTGTCGGCGATGATGAACTTGCGCTTCGCGGTCGCGAAGTAGCGATACGCGACGTCGATCGTGATGCCCTGCTCGCGCTCGGCTTCGAGGCCGTCCGTCAGCAGCGACAGATCGATTTCGTCGCCGACCGTGCGCTTGTTCTTCGCGCGCGACAGCGCGGACAGCTGATCCGACAGCACAGCCTTGCTGTCGTAAAGCAGGCGCCCGATCAGCGTGCTCTTGCCGTCGTCGACGCTGCCTGCCGTGATGAAACGAAGCACGCCGAGGTCTTCAGGTTGATGAATGCTCATGGTTGTGTCGCTCTCGTGTGCTTAGAAATAACCTTGCTTCTTGCGCTGCTCCATCGCGGCTTCCGACGTCTGGTCGTCCATCCGCGTCGCGCCGCGTTCCGTGATTTCCGTCACGGCCGTTTCGGCGATGATCTTCTCGACATCGTCGGCATCGCTTTCGACGGGGCACGTGCAGCTGATATCGCCCACCGTGCGGAAGCGCACCAGCGCTTCTTCGCTCGACTCGCCTTCGCGGATCGGCGTGAGCGGCGTCACGGGCACGAGCAGCCCGTTGCGGCGCACGATCTCGCGCTTGTGCGCGTAGTAGATCGACGGCAGTTCGAGGTTTTCGCGGGCGATGTATTGCCACACGTCGAGCTCCGTCCAGTTCGAGATCGGGAACACGCGCAGGTGCTCGCCCTGATGCAGGCGCGCGTTGTACAGGCTCCACAGCTCGGGGCGCTGCGCCTTCGGGTCCCATTGGCCGAACTCGTCGCGGAACGAGAAGATGCGCTCTTTCGCGCGCGCCTTTTCTTCGTCGCGGCGCGCGCCGCCGATCATCGCCGTGTAGCCGTATTGCTCGATGGTTTCGAGCAGCGTGACGGCTTGCGCCGCGTTGCGCGAATCCGTCTCGCGGCGCAGGCGCACGGTGCCGCGCTTGATCGAGTCTTCGACGTGGCCGACCACGAGCTCCGCGCCGATCTCTTTCGCGCGGCGGTCGCGGAAGTCGATCACTTCGTCGTAGTTGTGACCCGTGTCGATGTGCACGAGCGGGAACGGCAGCTGCGTCTTGCGGTTCGCGCCGAGGCCGAACGCCTTCAGCGCGAGCGCCAGCACGACGACGGAATCCTTGCCGCCCGAGAACAGCAGCGCAGGCTTGCTGCATTCGGCGACCAGTTCGCGCAGGATGTGAATCGATTCGGCCTCGAGCCAGTCGAGGTGATCCATCCGGTTCGCCGTAACGGGCAGCGGTACGTTGACAGTGGAATCGAGCGTCGTGCTCATTTTCTGGTCCTTCATTCGTTCGTGTCGCATGTTCGGGTGCTCACCAGATGCGTGCGGCACGTAGGGATTCAATCGAAATCGGCAATCGGCGGCGCACGGCGTTTGGGACATCTTCCGCCGGCGCCTGCGTGGCTCACATCAGGCCGAGGCGTTCTCCGAGACGACCGTGACAGGGATCGTCGTGATGTGCAGCCCGCATTCCTTCGTATCGCGCGACTCCCACCACCAGCGCCCTGCCCGGCTGTCTTCGCCGGGACGCACGGCCCGCGTACACGGCTCGCAGCCGATGCTCGGATAGCCGCGCGCATGCAGCGGGTTCACGGGAACGTCGAAGGCCTTCAGATAAGCCCACACATCGGCTTCCGTCCAGTCTGCGAGCGGGTTGTACTTCGCGATATTGCGCGCGCCGTCGTGCTCTTCCTCGTGCAGCTCCGCGCGCGTGACCGACTGCTCGCGACGCTGGCCCGTCACCCATGCGCCGACCTCGGCCAGTGCGCGATTGAGCGGCTCGACCTTGCGGATCTCGCAGCAGCGCTTGCGCAGATCGATGCTTTCGTAGAACGCGTTCAGGCCGTGCTGCGCGACATACTCGTCGACAGCAGCCGCTTGCGGATGAAACTGCTCGATGTCGTAGCCATAGCGCTCGCGCACGCGGTCGATCATGCCGAGCGTTTCCGCATGCAGGCGGCCCGTGTTCAGCGAGAAGATGCCGATCTTCACGCCGCGCGACAGGATCGCGTGCGTGAGCAGCATGTCTTCCGCAGCGAGGCTGCTCGCGAGCTTCACCTTTTCGTGGCGCTTGCCGATCGAGTCGAGCAGCGCATCGAGACGTTCGATCTTCGCCTCAAGTTCGGGCGTGAGGTCCGTTGCGCTCGTCATACGGAAACCTTTTGCGTAGCAGCCGCTTCGCGACGGCGAAAGAGCGGCGAAGGCTCGTCGAATGCGCCTTGATACTGGACGGTAAACTCGGTGAACGCCTTCAGCGCGTCGTGGATATCCTTGTCCGCGCGCAGCGCATACGCGTTGAAGCCGCAGCGCTCGTAAAAGCGCAGCTGGTCGCGCAGCACGTCGCCGATCGCGCGGATCTCGCCCTTGTAGCCATAGCGCTCGCGCAACAGACGCGCGATGCTGTAGCCACGACCGTCGCGGAACACCGGGAAGTCGACGGCGATCAAGCCGAGCTTGTCGAAGTCGCCGGCGATGTCGGCGGGCTCGCTGTCGGGCGCGAGCCACACGCCAATCTGGTCAGCGCTGCGCGAAGCCGTCAGCTCGTCGCGCGAGCTCTGCCACAACGCGAGGGGAACGATCACCTTGCCGGCGGGCAATGCGCTCACTGCGGGCAGCGTGCCGTCCTCGGCTGCACGGACAACCGTGAAGTCGTCGTTGACGATCGTGCGGTCCTTGATAATCGATGCCATCTGCTAGTCCTTGTTACGCGTGAGCCGGTTGACGCGATGCATACACGCGTTCCTTGAACGGTGCGATCCCGATGCGGTTGTAGGTGTCGATGAAGCGTTCGCCGTCGATGCGGTTCTCGACGAACGTATCGATCACCTTCGACACCACGTCCGGCATTTCTTCCGCCGAGAACGACGGGCCGATTACGCGGCCGAGCTTCGCGCCGTCCTGGCCCATGCCCTGCTCGCCGCCGAGCGACACCTGGTACCACTCGGAGCCGTCCTTGTCGACGCCCAGCACGCCGATATTGCCGACGTGATGGTGACCGCACGAGTTCATGCAGCCCGAGATGTTCAGCGACACGTCGCCGAGGTCGTACACGAAGTCGAGGTCGTCGAAGCGCTCCTGGATCGCTTGCGCAATCGGAATCGACTTCGCGTTCGCGAGCGAGCAGAAGTCGCCGCCCGGGCACGCGATGATGTCGGTCAAGAGGCCGATGTTCGGCGTTGCGAAGCCTTGCGCCTTCGCCTTTTCCCACAGCGCGTACAGGTCGCGCTTCTTCACGTCGGCGAGGATCAGGTTCTGCTCATGCGACACGCGGATCTTGCCGAACGAGTATTCGTCGGCCCAGTCGGCGACGGCTTCCATCTGCTTGTCGGTGGCGTCGCCGGGCGCAACGCCCGTCTTCTTCAGCGACATCGTGACGGACGCATAGCCCGACACGCGATGCGGACGCACATTGCGCTCGACCCAGCGCGCAAACGCACGGCTTTCCAGCAGATGCTTTTCGAACGACGTGTCCGTGTCCGGCAGCTTCTCGTAGACGGGCGGCTGGAAGAATTGCGACACGCGGTCCAGCTCGGCTTGCGTGAGCGTCGACGGACCGTCCTTCAGGTGCTGCCACTCTTCCTCGACCTGTTGCGAGAATTTCGCCGCCGACAGCGACTTCACCAGAATCTTGATGCGCGCCTTGAACAGGTTGTCGCGGCGGCCGTAGCGGTTGTACACGCGCAGCACGGCTTCGCAATACGTGAGCAGATGCTGCCAAGGCAGGTCTTCCTTGATGATCGCGCCGATGATCGGCGTGCGACCCAGACCGCCGCCCGCGAGGATGCTCGCGACGACTTCGCCCGCGGCATTCTTCTTCAGATAGACGCCAAGGTCGTGAATCTGCACGGCCGCGCGGTCTTCCTTCGAGCCCGACACGGCGATCTTGAACTTGCGCGGCAGCCACGCGAATTCCGGGTGGAACGTCGACCACTGGCGCAGAATTTCGGCCCACGGACGCGGATCGATGATTTCATCGGACGCGACGCCCGCGAACTGGTCGGCCGTGATGTTGCGGATGCAGTTGCCCGACGTCTGGATCGCGTGCATCTGCACGGACGCGAGCTTGCGCAGGATTTCCGGCGTCTCTTCGAGCTTGATCCAGTTGTACTGGATGTTTGTGCGCGTCGAGAAGTGGCCGTAGCCGCGATCGTGCTCGCGCGCGATCGTTGCGAGCATGCGCAGCTGGTCGCTGCGCAGATTGCCGTACGGAATCGCGATGCGGTGCATGTACGCGTGGCGCTGCATGTAGAGGCCGTTTTGCAGGCGCAGCGGACGGAACTCTTCTTCGCTCAATTCGCCCGACAGACGGCGACGAACCTGATCGGCGTACTGCGCGACGCGTTCATCGACGATGGTCTGGTCGTACTGATCGTATTGGTACATTCGGGGACCCCAGGGTTTGTGTTCGTCTCGCACAACACGGCGTTCCGGTTACGCCGCGCCGTGAATATCCGTCTTGCGAACCAGCTTTGAGCGCCCCGCCAACCGCCTGTTCAGACGGATCGCTCATTTGCTAATGACAAAAACAGATATCCATATTGGAAAAGTCTGGGAAATCGTAATAAACTCGCCTTATATTTCAAACGACTAAAAAATTCTTTTGATATGCGGCGAGGTTATATATGAACCTGCATCAGTTCCGCTTCGTACGGGAGGCCGTCCGGCAGAACTTCAACCTGACGGAAGCCGCCAAGGCGCTGTATACGAGCCAGCCTGGCGTGTCGAAGGCGATCATCGAGCTGGAAGATGAACTGGGCGTCGAAATCTTCACGCGGCACGGCAAGCGCGTGCGCTCGCTGACCGAGCCGGGGCGGATCATTCTGGCCTCCGTCGAGCGGATTTTGCAGGAGGTCGAGAGCCTGAAGCGCGTCGGTAAAGATTACGCGGCGCAGGACCAGGGCAATCTCGTGATCGCCGCGACGCACACCCAGGCGCGCTACTCGCTGCCCGCCGCAATCGCCGAATTCAAGAAGCGCTTCCCGAAGGTGCACCTTTCGATCCTGCAAGGCAGCCCGACGCAGGTTGCGGAAATGGTGATCCACGACCAGGCGGATGTCGCGATCGCGACGGAAGCCGTGTCCAGCTACAAGGAACTGGTGTCGCTGCCGTGCTTCTCGTGGCATCACGTGGCCGTGATGCCCGCCGATCATCCCCTCCTCGAACGCAAGCAGCTTTCGCTCGACGACCTGACGCAGTACCCGCTGATCACCTACGACAACGCGTTCGCGGGCCGCACGAAGATCAACGACGCGTTCCGCCTGCGCGGCCTGCATCCCGACATCGTGCTCGAGGCAATCGACGCGGACGTCATCAAGACTTACGTCGAGCTGGGGCTCGGCGTCGGCATCATGGCCGATATCGCGTTCAACGCCGAGCGCGACCGCCATCTGCGCGCGTTGCCCGTCGGCCATCTGTTCGGCAGCAACGTGACGCGTGTCGCGCTCAAGCAGGGCGCGTATCTGCGCACCTATGTCTATACGCTCGTCGAGCTGCTGTCGCCGAACCTGAACCGCAAGCTGATCGAGCAGGCGCTCAAGGGCGATCACGAAACGTACGAGCTTTGATTTTTTTGTTCCCCCATAACGACTGACACGACTGACGGCTGCCACACCTATCTGCAACGGAGACCCTTTCGCATGACGCCGCAAAAAAACAAGCCGAAAAACACCTTGCGCCATCTGACACGCGCCGCCGCGCTCGGCGCATTGCTCTTCGCCGCCGCCGCCGCGCACGCGGACGTCAAGGTCGGCATCGATCTGTCGAGCACGGGGCCCGCCGCTGCCATCGGCATCACGAGCAAGAATGCGATGCTGATGTGGCCGAAGACGATTGCCGGCCAGCCCGCGCAGTACATCGTGCTCGACGACGGCTCCGATCCGGGCGCGGCCGTGCGCAATATTCGCAAGCTGATCAACGAGGACCACGTCGACGTGATCGTCGGGCCGAACGTCACGCCCGCCGCGATGGCCGCGCTCGATCCCGTCGCCGAGAGCCAGACGCCGATGATCACGCTGATCGGCTCGGCGAGCGTGGTCGAGCCGCAGGAAGGCAAGAAAGTCTGGGCGTTCAAGATGGCGCAGACGGACGGCGCGATGGCCGACGTGATGACGCGCTACATGTCGAATCACAACGTGAAGACGGTAGGCTTCATCGGCTTTGCGGACAGCTATGGCGACAGCTGGCTCAACGAATTCACGAAATTCGCGGCGCTGCGCCATATCCAGGTCGTCGCGACCGAGCGCTTCAACCGCACCGATGCGAGCGTCACGGGCCAGGTGCTGAAGCTGATGGCCGCGAAGCCCGACGCCGTTCTGATCGCGGGCGCCGGCACGCCGACGGTGCTGCCGCAGCGCACGCTCGTCGAGCGCGGCTACAAGGGCGCGATCTATCAGACGCACGGCATTGCGACGCCGGAGTTCATCAAGCTCGGCGGCAAGGATGTCGAGGGCACGCTCTTTCCGACGCAGCCCGTCGTCGTCGCGCGCTCGCTGCCCGCCGATCATCCGGCGAAGAAGGCCGCGCTCGCGTTCGTCAGCGCATACGAAGCGCAATATGGCCCGAACACGGTCACGCAGTTCGCGGGCGATGCGGCGGGTGTCTATCCGCGTATGCAGGATGCCGTTGCGCGTGCGTTGAAGACGGCGCAGCCGGGCACGACGGAGTTTCGCGTTGCGCTGCGCACGGAACTCGAACACGCGCATGAGCTGGTGGTGCCGAACGGTGTCGTGAACACGAGCGCGAAAGATCACGTCGGCCTCGATCAGCGGGCGAGCGTGATGGGGATCGTCAAGGGTGGGAAGTTTACGTATTTGCGTCAGTGAGTGAGCCAGTGAGCTTTTTGAAGTGCCCGCGCTCGATGCAGCGGCCATCGCCCGAAGCGACCCGGCCGCTGCCGCATAAGCACTGACCGCTACGACAGAAACACCACCGCCTCATCGATCACGCTGCGCCAGTCGCCCATCAACGTCTGGCGCAGCGGCTTCAGATTCGCCATCCACGGCGACGTATCGCCTTCCACGCCCCAGCGCCATTCGCTTGCCAGATTGAGCGGCACGATGGTGGTCTTGCCGAGCATCGCGCTCAGATTCGCGACGCCCGAATCGACGGCGACGACGGCGTCCAGTTGCTCGATGCACGCGGCCGTCTCCGCGAACGTCGCGATACCCGGCCCGTACACGCCGATGTTCGCCGGCGGCATGCCCGCGAAGCTCTGCGCATCGGGATGATGCAGGCTCACGAAGTGCCGCTTCGCCGCGACGGACGGATGCGTGACGAGATGTTCGACTTCCGTCAGCGGCAGGCTGCGCCGGATCGCCGAGCAGCGCATCACCGCGCCGACTTCATGCGCGTGCCGCTGATTTCAGTCCCAGAAGATGCCGATCAGCGACTTGCCCGGATGCGCAGCGCGCATTTCGCGCGCCCATTCGGCGGCAGCGGCGCGCTCCGCGTCGGGCGCGCGCAGATACGCGGGGAAAAACGGCGACGGCAGCGGCGTCTGCCGCGCAGCCAGCAACGGCAGATGAAGCAGCGTCGCGTGCAGATCGGGCGCGAACTTGCGCACCGCGTCAGCCAGCGCTTCGGGCAAGCTCTCCTGCTGATGCAGCGGACGCGGCGCGCCCACGACGACGCATTCCGGCAACGAAGCCTGCAACAGCGCATGCAACGGCGGATCGCAGGTGATCATCAGTTGCGCGCCCGCAGCCTGCCATTGCGCCACGTTGGCGAACAGCAGGAACTGGTCGCCGTAACCCATCTGATGCGTGATCAGCACGCGCTTGCCGCGCAGATCGTGTTCGCCCGACCACGAAGGAATGTCGGCGGGCCGGTAGTTGCCGGTGTCGCTGTGATTGCGCGCGAGCCACGGCTCGAAGCCCGCCGGACGCGCCGTGCGCAGCAGTGCCTCGCCGTACAGATGCTCCGCTTGCCGCGCGAACCACTCGCCTTCTGCTGCGGCCGTGCGCCACGCGTGCTCCAGCATCGGAATGCCGCGCTCGGCGTCGCCCGACACCACGAGGCTCTGCCCGAGGCTCATCTCGTAGTAAGCGGATCGCCACGCTAGCGCCGCATGGTTGCGCCAGGTCGCGACGGCATCGAAATGCCGGCCCATCAGCGTCAATGCATACGCGCGCCAGTTGACGAAATGCACGTCGCGCGGCTCGATCGCGAGCGCGCGGTCGGCGTACGGCAGCAGCTCGTCGTCGCGCTTTTCTTCGATCAGCGCGATACAGACGGCGCGCAGCTTTTCGATTTCGTCGGGGGCATGGGCGAGCGCATCGAGCGCATCCTGAAGGTTCGACATGGCGTGGGTCGCTTCTTCGTTTGTTCGGCAGGACTGACGTATCGGCAGCACCGCCGACGGCGGGCGAGTATACGTCGTAGAATCGCACTGCAATCTCAAAACTTCACAGCATCGTCCGATCATGCGCACGACCCGAGCCATCCATGCCGTCGAACGGCTGAAGACCCGCAGCGGCAATCCGCGTTTCGCGGCAATCAGCCTGTCGGGCGGACTCTTCTATCTTGTCGACAAATCGGGCGGCACGGACCAGAAAGTCTCCGATCCGCTTCCGCTCGACGAGTTCGTGAAGTTCGTCGACGCGTACGGTCCCAAGAAACCGCGCAAGGTCAGCAAGCTCGATCTCGCTTTCGAAGAACAGATCAAGCGCAGCAAGAGCTGAACATCAGCCGCCGTTCCGCACGTCCTGCCACAGCAACTTCGCGTGGCTTTCGAATACGGCATCGATGAAGCGCAAGCCCGCAACCCCATCGTCGACGGTCGTCAGCAGACGGCTTTCTTCGGGTAGCGGCAGGCCCGCGTCGATCGCTTCGATCTGCAGCGCTGCATCCTTGTACAGTTGCGCGAACGCTTCCAGATAGCCTTCGGGATGGCCGGGCGGCACGCGCGTCGCATGCCGCGCGATCGCACTGTCGACCCGTCCGCGCGTGAGCTTTTGCATCGCACCGCCCAGCGGCGTGAACAGCAGCTCGTTCGGATTCTCCTGATCGAACGCGATATGGGCCTTCGAGCCGTACACGCGCAGACGCAGTGCGTTTTCCGCGCCGCTCGCCACCTGGCTTGCCCACAACATGCCGCGCGCGCCGTTCTCGTAGCGCAGCAGCGCCTCGATATGGTCGTCGACCTGGCGGCCTTCGACAAACGTATGCAGCTCCGCGACGATCTGCTTCGGCAGCATGCCCGTCGCGAACGCCGCGAGGTGATACGCATGCGTGCCGATGTCGCCGAGACAACCCGCGCGACCCGCCTGCTTCGGGTCGGTGCGCCAGATGGCCTGGCGGTTCTCGCCCGTGAGCTCGACCGGCTTCGCGAGCCAATCTTGCGCATATTCGACCTGAACGACGCGCACCTCGCCGATCTCGCCCGCCTCCACCAGTTCGCGCGCGTGGCGCACCATCGGATAACCGGAGTACGTGTGCGTCAGCGCGAACAGACGGTTCTTCTCGCGCGCCAGTTGCGCGAGCGCTTCGCCTTCTTCGAGCGTCATCGCGAGCGGCTTGTCGCAGATCACGTGGATGCCCGCGTTCAGAAACGCGGCCGCAACGGGCGCATGCAGATGGTTCGGCGTGACGATCGCGACGGCATCGATGCCGTCGTCGCGCGCGGCCTCGGCGCGCGCCATCTCTTGCCAGCTCGGGTAGCTGCGCGCGATGCCCGCTTCGTCGGCGCTTGCCTGCGCGCGTTGCGGGTCCGACGACAGCGCGCCCGCCACCAGCTCGAAGCGATCGTCGATGCGCGCGGCGATCCGATGCACCGCGCCGATAAACGCGCCCTGCCCGCCGCCGACCATGCCCAGCCTGAGTCTTCGTGCCATCGTCTTCCGCTCCTGTTCGATGCGGGACCATTGCGAGCCCCATCGCGCGGGCCATCCTGGGTTTAAAGGCCCAGCACGCGCTTCAGTTGCGCGGCGTCCGCGCCGCTGCCCGCGAAGTCGTCGAATGCATGCTCGGCCACGCGGATGATGTGCCGCTTGATGAACTCCGCGCCTTCGCGCGCGCCGTCCTCGGGATGCTTCAATGCGCACTCCCATTCGAGCACCGCCCAGCCGGGAAAATCGTATTGCGCCATCTTCGAGAAGATCGCGCCGAAGTCGATCTGCCCGTCGCCAAGCGAACGGAAACGCCCCGCGCGTTCGACCCAGCCGCTATAGCCGCCATACACGCCTTGCCGTCCGTTCGGACGAAACTCGGCGTCCTTCACGTGAAAGGCCTTGATGCGCTCGTGATAGATATCGATGAACGCGAGATAGTCGAGCTGCTGCAACACGAAGTGGCTCGGATCGAACAGGATGTTCGCGCGCCGGTGATTCTTCACGGCCGCCAGAAAGCGCTCGAACGTCACGCCGTCGTGCAGGTCCTCGCCCGGATGCAGTTCGTAGCAGACGTCGACGCCCGCTTCGTCGAACGCATCGAGAATCGGCGTCCAGCGGCGCGCGAGCTCGTCGAACGCAGCTTCGACAAGACCAACGGGACGCTGCGGCCACGGGTAGAAATACGGCCACGCGAGCGCGCCCGAAAACGACACATGCGACGTGAGCCCGAGACGTTGCGATGCCTTCGCGGCCCACTTCATCTGCTGGATCGCCCATTCGGTGCGCGCCGCCGGATTGCCTCGCACATGCGGCGCGGCGAAGCCGTCGAACAGCACGTCATACGCCGGATGCACCGCGACGAGCTGGCCTTGCAGATGCGTCGAAAGCTCCGTGATTTCGACACCCGCATCGGTGACGATGCCAAGCAGGTCGTCGCAATACGCCTGGCTCGACGCCGCCTGCTCGAGATCGACGAGGCGCGGATCGGCGGGGACCTGGATGCCCTTGTAGCCGAGATTCGCGGCCCATTCGGCGAGATGCGCGAGATTGTCGAACGGCGCCTGACGATCCAACTGCGCACCCATGAACTGCGCGAGAAAGATCGCCGGACCTTTGATCGTTTTCATCGTGCTGCTCCCTTCGATGGATTGAAAAGGCGCCGCCCTTCGCATCCGATGACGAAGGACAGCGCCCCGCTCAAGCATGCCTGCGATCAGAACGGCGAATCGGGGAAGTAGAAGTCCTTCGCGTTTTCCTTTGTGATGAGCACCGACGGAATGATCGTCGTTGGCGGCAACTTGTCGCCTTTGAGGCGCGCTTCCGCCGTCAGCTTGATCGCGTCGTAGATGAACTTCGGCGAATACGACACATCGGCCTTGATGAGCGGCGCGCCGTCGATCACGTTCTTGACCATGCCCTTCGAGCCCGCGCCGCCGAATACGATCTTGATGTCGCTGCGCTTCGCCTGATCGATCGCCTTCAGCACGCCGACGGCCATGTCGTCGTCGGCGGCCCAGACGGCGTCGATGTGCTTGAAGCGCGTCAAGTAGTCCTGCATCACCTTGAACGCGTCGTCGCGATTCCAGTTCGCGTACTTCGCATCGAGAATCTTGATGTTCGGATAGTTCTTCAGCACGCCCGTGAAGGCCGTCCAGCGTTCGTTGTCGAGCGTCGTCGGAATGCCGCGCAGCGCGACGACGTCGCCCTTGCCGTCGAGCGCCTTCGCGAGATACTCGGCGGGAATCTTGCCGAATGCGGTGTTGTCGCCCGCCACATACGCGTCCTGCGCGCTGGTGTCCGTCAGGCCGCGATCGACGACTGTCACATAGACGCCTTTCTTCTTCACCTGCGCGACGGGCTGCGTGAGCGACGCCGATTCATACGGGAAGATCACGAGCGCGTTGATCTTGTTCACCGTCACGAGATCTTGCAACTGGTTTGCCTGCTCGGGCGCGTTGGCTGCCGTCTTCACGATCACCTTCAGATCGGGATGCGCTTTCTCCAGATCCGCCTTCGCCTTGTTCGCCCACCAGACGATGCCGCCCGTAAAGCCGTGATCGGCCGTCGGTATCGCGACGCCCAGCGTGACCTTGTCGTCGGCGCGCGCGGCGCTCGTGAGCCCCAATATCCCCAGTGCCAGCACCCCGGCGCCGACCGCTCGAATGATCTGCTTCATGGCTGTGTCTCCTTTGACGTTCCTTTGACTGGTTTCTTCGTCGATGAACCGCTTCTGTGCTGCTCTCCTTTGCCGCTTGCGTTGCGTTGCTGCCTGTAACTTCGGATGTCCCACGTACACGCACCGCCTCGCTACCGCCGCCCTCGCTGAAGAAACGCGACGACGATGATCACGACGCCCTGCACGGCCGCATTCAGATACACGCTGATGATGCTGGTGAGATTGAGGATGTTCGCGATGACGGACAGCAGGATCGCGCCGATCACCGTGCCCGCGACGCGCCCCTCGCCGCCCTTGAGCGCCGTGCCGCCGACCACCACCGCTGCGATCGCTTCGAGTTCCCACAGAAGACCCGTCGTCGGCGTCGCGGAACCCAGGCGCGGCACGTACAGCACCGTCGCCACGCCGACGCAGATGCCGAGCAGCACATACGTGACGATCTTCACGGTATCGACGCGAATCGCCGCGTAGCGCGCGACCTGTTCATTCGAGCCGATCGCCTGCACATGGCGCCCGAACGCGGTGCGATTGAGGATCAGCGCGCCGCCCGCCGCGACGACGAGAAACACCCAGATCGGCACGGGCACGCCGAAGAGGCTCGCGTAATAGACGGGGCCGTACAGATCGGAGAGATTGTTGTCGAGCGTGAGCGCGCCGCCATCGGCGAGCCAGGTGAGCACCGCGCGAAAGATGCCGAGCGTGCCCAGCGTCACGATGAACGGCTCGATCCGTCCTTTCGTGATGAGCAGGCCATGCGCACAGCCGAACACGCCGCCCAGCACGAACGCGCAGAGAATGCCGATGATCACGATGGTCAGCGGCGCAAACGCATGGCCGCCGGGCGACAAGGCGAGCGCGTTCATCAGCCAGATCATGCTGCCCGCGATCAGCGCGGCCATCGAGCCGACGGACAGGTCGATGCCGCCCGAGATGATCACGAACGTCATGCCGACCGCGATGATGCCGATGAACGACGTGCGCGTGAGCACGTTCATCATGTTGTCGACGGTGGCGAAATCGCGATTGAGCAGCGTGCCCGCGATGCACAGCACGATCAGGCCGGCGAGCGGCCCAAGACCATGCAGACGATGCGCGATGCGCATCGCGCGCCCGGTCGGCGCGGTGTCAGTGTGTGCCGGTCGCATGAGCGATCAACTCCTCTTCGGTCAGATGGTCGAGACCGAGCGTCGCCTGCAGGCGGCCCGCGCGCATCACGGCGACGCGATGGCACAACCCGATCAGCTCGATCAGTTCGGATGAGATGACGATCACGGCGCGCCCTTCGGCGGCGAGCCGGTGAATCAGGAAATAGATGTCGCGCTTCGCGCCGATGTCGACGCCGCGCGTCGGCTCGTCGAGCACGATCACATCGGGATTGGGCTGCAGGAACTTGGCGAGCGCGAGCTTCTGCTGGTTGCCGCCCGAGAGCATCCGCGCACGGCTCGACAGATTGCCCGTGCGAATGCCGAACTCGCGGACGGCCTGCGTCAGCGCATCGCGTCCCGCTTTCAGGTCGAGCAGCGGATGCGCGAAGTGTTCGAGCGTCATCAGCGTCACGTTGTCCTGCAGGCTGAGGTTCACGTGCAGGCCCTTGCCCTTGCGGTCCTCGCTCAGATACGTGAGGCCGCGGCGCATCGCATCGCGCGGGCTGTGCAGATCCGCTTTGCGGCCCGCGATTTCGATCGTGCCCGCCGTGCGCCTGCGCAAGCCGATGATCGCCTCGAACGCTTCCGTGCGGCCCGCGCCGACGAGTCCCGCGAAGCCGAACACTTCGCCGGCGCGCACTGCGAAGCTCAGATCGTCGACCCAGTCGGGCACGCTCAGCTTTTCGACTTTCAGCGCAATGGGCGCGTCATCGGGGGGCGGCTTCTTCGCGGGGAACATGTCGGACAGCTCGCGCCCGACCATCAGGTTCGCCATCTGCTGACGCCCGAGCAATGCCGTCTCGCTGCGCGCGACGAAGCGGCCGTCGCGCATCACGATCACTTCGTCGGTGATGTGCTCGACCTCGTCGAGCTTGTGCGAGATGTAGACGATCGTCACGCCATCGGCCTTGAGCTTCGTCATCAGCGCAAAGAGGCGCTCGGTTTCGGAAGGTGTGAGCGTCGCCGTGGGCTCGTCCATGATCAGAAGGCGCGCGCGCCGCGACAGCGCCTTCGCGATCTCCACCATCTGCTTTTCCGCGACGATCAAATCGCGCACCTTCGTATCCGGATGCTTGTGCAAGCCGACCTGCTCCAGATAGCGCTTCGCCTCGTTGCGCATCGCCGTATTGTCGACGAACAGGCCCTTGCGCTTCTCGTGGCCGAGATACATGTTCTGCGCGATCGTCAGATGCTCGGCGAGATTGAACTCCTGATGGATCAGCACGATGCCCGCCGCCTCCGCATCGCGCGAGCCAGCGAAGCGCCGCGCGTGGCCGTCGACCAGCACGGTGCCTTCCGTCGCCATCTCGTAGCCCGCGAGTATCTTCATCAGCGTCGACTTGCCCGCGCCGTTCTCGCCGAGCAGTCCGTAGATACGGCCTGGCGCGATGTCGAAGCTCACGCCGTGCAGCACGCGCACGGGGCCGAAGTCTTTGCGGATGTCGTCGAAGCGGACGGCGAGACTCATCGCGGCGGCCCTCTCATGCGCTCTTTCTGACGACGAGCCGATGCGGCAACAGCACGCCCGGCACGTTTTCGGTCGGATTCGCGAGCCTGCGCAGCAGCAGACGCGCGGCCGTTTCGCCCAGTTCGCGCATCGGCTGCGCGATCGTCGTGAGGGGCGGCTCGATTTGCGCGGCAAGCGAGATATCGTCGAAGCCCACGACGGCGACATCGTCCGGCACGCGCTTGCCGACACTGCGCAAACCGGCGATGACGCCGATCGCGAGCGTGTCCGACACGGCGAACACGGCTGTCGGCGCATCGGCGTGCGTCATCAGGCGCGCGGCGGCCTGCGCGCCCGCTTCGTAGTCGAGGCTGTTCACGTTCACGCGCCAGCGTTCGTCGGGCGCGATGCCCGCGTCGCGCAATGCGTCGAGATAGCCGCGCTGACGCTGCTGCGCGTACAGGTAGTGATCGTCGGAGTTGATCAGCGCGATGCGCCGGTGGCCGCGCGCGAGCAAGTGGCGCACGGCGTCGCCCGCCGCGCGGTAGTTGTCGATGCCGACATACGGCACGCCCACCGACGAGTCGAACTCACAGCACGCGACCCACGGCAGCGCATTCGATTCTTCGGCGAGCGCCTGCTGCACCGTCGCGGGATCGAGGCAGATCGCGCCGTCCGCGCGTCGGCGGCGCAGCAGGTCGAAATAGCTGCGCTCGCGGCCCGGGTCGGCGCCCGTGTCGCACAACAGCATGAAATAGCCGTGCTGGCGCGCGACGGAATCGATGCCGCGGATCACCTCCGCATAGAACGGGTTGCCGACGTCGGGCACCATCGTCAGCAGCAGGCGGCTTTCGGCCGTGCGCAGATTGCGCGCCAGTTCGTTCACCCGGTAGCCGCTCGTCGCGACGGCGGCCAGCACCTTGTCGCGCGTGGCCGGGCGCACGTTCGCGTGGCCGTTGAGCACCCGCGAAACCGTCGCCACGGAAACGCCCGCCTGCTCCGCGACGCCCGCGATCGACAGGCCCTCCGCCGCGCCACGCGAACCACCGCGCGCATCGGGCTCGGCCGCGCCGGGCGGCGGCGATGACGGGTCAGGCCGGGACGGTTTGTCCACGGGTTTGTCCACCATCTGGCTCCAAGAATGTAATCGATTACATTCTTGGTCGACGGGACGGCGAATCGCAAGTCCCATCGCGTAGGGATTTACACGGAGGCCAGACGGCTCCAGGAGAACGCGCGTCCTGCGGCGCACCTGCCCGTTACCGGGCGGCATCGGCGCGCGGTTTGGTACAATTTCGCAGTTAACGAACAGAACAGCGGAACAGAACAGCGGAACAGCGGGAGGGGCTCTCCGATACATCCCGCTGTCGTCGCCCTGCCCGCATCCCAACCCACACCGCCGAATTGATCATGAACATCGAACAAGCGCGTTTCAACATGATTGAACAGCAGATCCGTCCCTGGGAAGTTCTCGACCAGGACGTGCTGAATCTGCTGTCGATCGTCAAGCGTGAGAACTTCGTGCCCGCCGCCTATCGCGAGCTGGCGTTCGTCGATTTCGAAATTCCGCTGCCCGCCGGCCAGCACATGCTCGCGCCGCGCATCGAGGCACGCGTGTTGCAAGAACTGGCGGTGAAGAAGCATGAAACCGTGCTGGAAATCGGCGCGGGCTCGGGCTACATGGCCGCGCTTCTCGCGCACCGTGCACAGCACGTGCTGACGGTCGATATCGAGCCGGAGCTGGCCGAACTCGCGAAGGCGAACCTCGTCGCGAACGGCGTGCTGAACGCGGAAGTCGCGACAGGCGACGCCTCGCGCGGCTGGAACGCCGCCGCGCCGTACGACGTGATCTGCGTATCGGGCGGCCTGCCCGTGCTGCCGCAGGAAATGCTGGAGCAGCTGAAGGTCGGCGGACGTCTCGCCGCCTTCGTCGGCACCGCTCCTGTGATGAAGGCGCAGCTCATCACGCGCGTCGACGAAAAGCAGTTCCGTATCGCCGACGTGTTCGAAACCTACGTCGAGCCGCTGCAGAACGCGGTGCACGCACCGCGCTTCCGGTTCTGAGCACCGGCACGACACCGACACCGTAGCGAGATTTGATGATGCAAAACCTGACCGCTCCCGCCCTCGCCGAGTGGCTCGCCGATATGTCGCGCCCTGCGCCCGTGCTGCTGGACGTGCGCGAGCCATGGGAAATCAAAACGGCGAAAATCGCCGGCAGCCTGTCGATTCCGATGCGCGAAATCCCCGCGCGTAGCGAAGAACTGGACGACGATGTGCAGATCGTCTGCGTGTGCCATCACGGCGCGCGCAGCGCGCAAGTCGCGATGTTCCTCGAATCGCGCGGCTATAAGGACGTGTTCAATCTGCAAGGCGGCATCGACGCGTGGTCGCGCCAGGTCGACCCGTCCGTTCCCACGTATTGAGCCGGGCGATCGCTGTCCGCCTGGCCTCTTGTCGTTGATGTAGTCGAAACGCGCCGGAATTCTCCGGCGCGTTTTTTCTTTGTCGCTTCGACCCTGTCGATTGCAGATCGGGCCGTTTCCCTTCGACGATTCGGAAGCTTCGTACGTCATCCTGATCATCGATCGTTCAACATGCCTCGTTTCCTTTTCGAAAGCGGAGGCCTGAATGAACCTGATCAGGATCGCGTCGACGGCAACCTTGCTGTTACCCATCGTTTGTCATGCAACGCTCGGCGCTGCGCCATCGGCGGACGCGCATCAGGCGTCCCGGAGCTTGCGCGCAACGCCGCTGCCTGCCCCGGCCGTCGCTTCGGCCTGGTCCGTCCACGAATCGCAAACGGCCGACGGCGTCACGATCCGCGAATACGCTTCGCCCGCGAACGGCGTGCGGCCAATGCCGCCCGTCTGCACAGGTCAGAACGACTTACGGGGCGCGCCGCTCACGGTCTGGCTCATGGGTTACCTATTATGGGAAGCCTGTATGGTCACCGCCTGTTACCAACCGGAGGCGCTGCGGGATAACCAGAAAAAAATGGGAAAAAGCTGTTGACAGCGAGAAGTTCTCCTTCATACGGAGCATCCCACCGTCGGCGCCATATTCGTAGCACTGCTGGGCTTCGGACTGCGAACGCTTCATGGCGCAGATGTCGATGTCGACGTGGGCGTGGGCTTGGAGGCTGACGGCAGTGAGGGCGAGCGGCCTGCCAGTACCGCGAGCTGCTACGCGGCGCATTGTAAGACTGATCCTGAGCTAATATTTGACCTCCGTAAATTGAATCCGGCAGCAGTTGCATGCCTAATATACAAACACCGAGGAAACAACTTGGACGCCGATGACAGCGCAGATGGCCGCTCAGTGGCTATCTACTGGGACTTCGAGAATCTCCATGCCGGGCTCGTCGAAGGCAAGTATGGGGAAGGTGCCTATGCTAGACAGGACAATCGTTTCAAGCCGCAAGAGCCGCTGGTTGATGTCCAGGCTTTGGTAGAGCTCGGCTCATCCTTTGGGCCGGTCGCGATCAACCGGGCATACGGCAACTGGCAGTTCTTCGGCCGATACCGGGATGCGCTGCTGCAAAGTGCCGTAGAACTCATTCAGCTCTTCCCTCCCGGCGCCTCCGCCAAGAACGGTGCCGACATCAAATTGTGCTTAGACGCTACGGAGGACATCAGCCGCTTCAACCATATTGGCACGGTCATCATCATTGGCGGCGACAGCGATTTTATGCCAGTAGCCCAAAAGATCAAGGCCGCCGGTCGCACCCTCATCGGCATCGGCAATCGCAAGAACACCAACAAGCACTGGGCAAAGAGCTGCCACGAGTTCCGGTATTACGACAGCCTGATAGAGGCGGCCTCCGCAGAAGAAGCGGAACCGGCTGTGGTGGAAAATGCAGACCTGGTACCGCGAGATCCTGCAGCAGACATACTCCGGCGCGCGATTCGCTTGCTGGCAGAGTCAAAGGGAGACGCTTGGGTTCACAAGCTAACGTTTTGCCTATGGTCAAACGCCTGGATCCAACCTTTGATCCCAAGGACCATGGCTACACGAGCTTCAGTGAGATGCTCAAGGCATTAGATGCTGTCGTCGAGATCAAAAAAGGAGAGAAGGATCACCTTTTTCGACTGCGATAGCCGTCATGCACCACCTGCTGATGGCCGCCCAACCGCCATCGTCAACGCCCGCAATCGGGTTGTCGGCTTGACGTGGATGGACTGCGTGACAGTTAAACACGAGCCCCCTTCCGTGGGTGGCGCGTGACCACCGGCGGCAGACGACATCACCGCATTCGTCGTGGTGCGTGCAGACCGGTTAGCGTCGAGGAGAAAGCAGCAATGAAAATGGTTGGCCCCGTTTTCTCAGTTCGGTGTCAATCAGCCGTTTCAATGGCCGAACGCCGGCACGGTCGAAAGACCGTTCGTCGCCGACTGTACGCGTTCGCCAACTTCGCCGAACGGTGTCGTTCAAGAAGATCCGATCTGAGCCAGTGGCTACCTTGTGGCGTTGGGCTCAGCGGGTGCGACCGGCCAAGAACGGATGTCGGCGTACCAGCTTGGGATTGCTCCGAAGCGGACGTTCGCCAATTGGTTCCCGTAGTTTGCACGCACCGAAGAGGTCCCGGAATCGTGACCCGGCGGAGTTCGGTTAGTCCATGATTTAACTCGCGCGTCGCGCCGATCAGATTCGGCGCGACGTTGATGCCCTTCAAGCGCGCGAGACACAGCAAGCCACCCGGCAACGACAATGGCGATGTCCGCCGCGTGTTCCCGCTGGTCACCACCACGCGGCGCGGGCGAAAGGCAAATATCGACCCCTATGCGCAGGTCGCAACTATGCGCAGATGGTCGGTCGCTGACGGCGTCGACCCAAGCATGGCACAGTGCCGGCAAGGCGGGCGAGTGAGGATCTGGACATAGTTGTCATCTGTAGATGCAGTGGTGGTCCCACTTCTGGAGATCACCATGGGCATCGTTCGCCGCTCCCACCGCACTGACATAGACGGTTTCACCGACGGGCCGATCGGGCCATACGTTGGTGCGTTCAAGCAGTACCTGAGCCAACGCCGGTACGCTGCAAAGACGTTCGCTACCTATCTGCGCTGCATCGCCCATTTCGCCCGATGGGCCGACTTCGGGCACCGTCGGCGGCAACGGATCGATGAAGGGTTGATCGCGGAGTTCCTCGACGAGCATTTCCCGCGGTGCGAGTGCGCTAGCGCAATCCGTCACGATCGGGGTGACCATAGCGCGGCGCTACGACACCTGCTCGTGGTCTTGCGCGCTCAGGGCGTCATCGCGGTGCCCGCGAACAGCGCAACACCGGTAGACGAGGAACTGCGACGCTACGACGAGTATATGAAGCACGTGCGGGGCCTGGCGCCGAAGACGCGGAGCATGGCGCTGCGCATTGTCGGGCGGTTGCTGACGGTTCGTTTCGGCGAGGGCGCCGTCAACGTCGCCGCGATCAAGCCCGAGCACGTTCGGCGTTTCTTCGCCGGGCAAGCGAAGCTCTATAGCAAACCGGCGAATGCTGGGTCGGTCGTGGCATCGCTGCGCGGCTACTTCCGCTACCGCGCCTCGCTCGGCGATCTGGTCCACGGACTGATCGGCGCGGTGTCCTATCCTGCCAACTGGTCGCTGTCCTCGTTGCCCAAGTCGCTGACGGCAGAAGAGGTCGAGCGGTTGATCGGATCGCTCGGCCAACGGGGCCGCTCGATGCGGCGAGCCGACGCCATCGTGCGCTGTGCGCTCGACCTCGGACTGCGCAGCGGCGAGATCGCCCGTCTCAGCCTAGACGATATCGACTGGCGAGCCGGCACGCTCATCTTGCGCCACACCAAGGGGCGCCGGGAGGACGTGCTGCCGCTACCGGTCGCGACCGGCGAAGCCATCGCGGCCTACCTCGAGCATGAGCGTCCTAAGACTTCCAATCGAGCCGTCTTCGTCCGCCATGTCGCGCCCCGCGACCAGCCCGCCGGTTCCGATCTCGTCCGCAAGATCATCCGCCAAGCCTTTACGCGCGCCGGCCTTCCCTATACCCGCGCGCATCTGCTTCGCCACACGATGGCCAACCGCTTGCTAGCCGGCGGATCCTCCCTGAAGGAAGTAGCCGACGTCCTGCGTCACCGCTCGCTGAACACGACCCTGATCTACGCCAAGCTCGATAGCCGCAAGTTGGTCGAGGTCGCGCTGCCATGGCCAGGGAGTGCAGCATGAGCACGCCGACTTCTGTGCAAGCACGCGTCGAACAGTTTCTGGTCGAGCGTCGCCAACTGGGGTTCTCCGATGATGGTTACGTCCTACGCAGCTTCGCGCGCCATGTCCACGCTGCCGGGCATCGCGGCGCCTTGACGGTGGAACTCATGGCCGCCTGGGCCCGAAGCGACCGCCACGAGAGCAATGACCCGCGGACCTGGGCGCGACGGCTGAAGAGGCTGCGCACGTTCCTGCGCTGGCTACAGCAATTCGAGCCGCGCACTGAGGTGCCCGATGATTCGATCTTCGGACGGTTGCCCGAGCGGCAAGCGCCACACATCTTCAGCGAGGAAGAGATCGTCGACCTACTTGCTCGCGCGCGCCGACTCGGGCCATCGCCGGGGCTACGCGGCGCTGTCTACGAAACGCTGTTTGGACTGATCGCCGCCACCGGGCTGCGGATCGGCGAGGCGCTGTCGCTGCGCAACGGCGACATCGATCTCAAGGACGGGATGCTGACCATCCGCCGGACCAAGTTTGGCAAGTCTCGGCAGATCCCCATGCACCCGAGCACCGTGGATGCCTTGCGCCGCTATCGCCGGCTGCGTGACTTGGCCGAGGGGCCGCCGGAGGAGGATGGCCCATTCTTCGTCGGCACCCGCGGTCGACGACGAGGTCTGCCGCTCGGCGAGCGTCAGGTGCATCGCGTCTTCCGCGACTTACACCAGCAGTTGGGCTGGGGCAACCGCGGAGCGCACCGTGCCCCACGCATCCATGACCTTCGACATACCTTCGTCGTGCGGCGCATCGTGCAGTGGCAGGCCCAGGGCGTGGACATCGATCAGACCATGCTGTCGCTGTCGACCTACGTCGGGCACACGATGGTGACCAACACCTACTGGTACCTCTCGGCGGTGCCCGAGTTGATGGCGCTGGCCGCCGGACGTTTCGAGTCGTTCACGGCCCGCAGAGAGGTGCAAGATGCGTAAGACCCTTGCCCCGAAGCCGCCTTCGTTCGCTGCGCTGGTCCAGCAATTCTTTACCGAGTACCTGGTCGCGCAGCGGGCGCTCAGTCCGCGTACCGTGGCCTGTTACCGGGACGCCTTGCTGCTGTTTCTGGACTTCGCCAGCCGCCAGCTCAACAAGATGCCGACAACGATGCGGCTGGCCGACATCCAACCCGATCTGATTCTGGCCTTCCTTGACCATCTGGAGCAGGATCGGAAGAACTCGGTTCGCAGCCGCAATTTGCGGCTCACCGCGCTGCGCGCGTTCCTGAAGTTTGCCGGCCGCCGCGACGTGGCTTCGTTGCACGACGTTGAGCGCGCACTGGCGGTGCCGATGAAGCGCTTCGAGCGGCCGATGCTGAACTACCTCACGCGTGCAGAGATGGTGGCCGTACTCGGCCAGCCGGGCGAGAGCTGGTCCTCGCAGCGCGATCACCTGCTGCTGACGATGCTCTACAACACGGGCGCGCGCGTCTCCGAGATCATCGGAGTACGGATCGTCGATGTAGTCCTCGACGGCGCAGCGTGCGTGCACCTGCGCGGCAAGGGGCGCAAGCTGCGATCGATCCCACTGTGGGACGCCGCTGTCGCCGAGATCCGCAGTTGGTTGCGATCAAATCCAGCGCTGCGCGGCGAAGCCGCCTTGCTACCCAACCGGGATGGACAGGCGATGTCGCGTTCCAACGTCGCGCAACGCCTGGATCTTGCGGTGAGCCGCGCGAGTGTGGAGCAGCCCAGCCTCCTCAAGAAGCGCGTCTCACCGCACATCTTGCGTCATACGACCGCGATGCACCTGTTGCAGGCGGGCGTTCCGTTCAACGTGATCGCCTTGTGGCTCGGTCACGAGAGCCCGATGACAACCCATCGCTACGTCGAAGCTGACCTCGCGATGAAGGAGAAAGCACTCGGTCGGCTCGAGGCGCCCGATGCCAAGATTCGCCGGTATCAAGCACCGGACGCGTTGATTCGATTCCTGCGGACGCTGTAACTATGCGTAGGTTTCGCCAGCTCCTACCGCACCCCTTAAGGGGCTGGCCGCGCTCGCGATGACCATCTGCGCATAGTTGCGACCTGCGCATAGGGGTCGCTATGCAGAGATTTGCATAGCGACCCATTTCCGACCTTCGACCTATTTTGCCTGCTACGTCGGGTCACGAGCTTGAAGCGGCCGTTGGAGTGACCACGTCATTTCCAACGAGAGCTCGCGGCCTTCCAGTCGACCACCGCTCTCTGGTAATTCGACTTGCCTTGGCGCGGCGCTGGGAACATTGCGCGGCCAGCAGCGCTGACCCGCTTTAGTCCAGTGCGGCGACTTTGCGTGGCTGGCGCCCTTTTGACCTCACAGCGGGCAGATTCGCAACGTTCGGCGAACATGCCCTGACGATGGTCTCTACGAGGGCCTGAAGCTCCTCGCGCTTCTCGCTCGACGATACGTCGAACAGTTCGAATACACCCAGGCCGCGGAGCGTGGAAAACACCGAGGTCGTAAATCCTTTCGGATGCGGATGGTGTTCGTCGAGCTCGGGAAACGCCGCCCGGAACAGCGAAAAAAATTTCTTGTCCTCACTCGCGCGCTTGGCGTCGATACGGGTGAAGATCGATGGGGTGGCCTTGCAGCCGAAGAACAGACTCCACGCCGTGAGATAACTGGGAGCGCCGAAGATCTGCTTCCATGCCTGCAGGACAAACGCTTCCGCGCGCTCGCGCAGCGGAAGCGCGGGATCAGGCCACACCCCACCGTGGTCACTCAATGGCGCCATGGCTTCGTCGACCAGTCGCTCCATCAGCGCATCCCGACTTTCAAAGTGGTGTTGCAGAGCGCCAAGCGAGACGTTGGCCCCTCGTGCGATCTTCTGCAACGTCGCGCTTTTGAAGCCCTCCTCGCGAAGCAGCCGCTGCGCTGATTCGATGATTTTCCGCTGCGTCGCCTCGATGCGTTCGCTTTGCGGGGTTCGCGCACGCGCCGGTTGTGATGGTGATTCCATGGTTCTCGCCTGTTCAGTCACACGAAAACAATAATAAATAATTCTCGGTCATTCACAATCCCATTCCGCACGGACCTGCTGCCGATCCCGCCGTTCGCATGCGTGGTAACACCCTTTTTAATCGGTCTTGCCCGCAGCGGCCTTCTCCGGTGGGATAGGTAGAAACACTAATAATAATAATTTATTGTTTTTATATAGTTGAGGTGTCCGCCGCCCTCGCGGGCCTCCTGCAACCTCAACCGGATCTGACATGCCCCGCCTGATTGACCGCCTCCCGAACGACGACCATACCAATGGCTGGAGCGCCCTGCTGCCCGCGCGCACGCCGCGACCGTCGCTTGTCGGTGAGCGGGATTTCGACTGGGTGGTCATTGGGGCCGGATATGCGGGACTGGCCGCGGCCCGCAGGCTGGCCGCGCTACAACCGGGTAAGTCGATCGCCGTGGTGGAGAGTGGTGTCGCGGGAGAAAACGCGTCGGGACGCAATTCCGGCTTCGCGATCGATCTGCCGCACGCGCCCTCCACGTCCGCTGCGTCCGTTGAACAGGGTCACCGCGCGATTCGCGTCGGACGCTTCGCGCTCGCCGAGCTCGAACGACTCGTCCGGGACCATCGCATCGAATGCGACTGGGAGCGACGTGGCCGCTATCACGCTGCCGTGACGAGTGAGGTCGCCAGCAAGGTGCTCGATACGTATGCGTCGAACCTGCGCGCGTGGGGCGAATCCTACGAACCGCTCACGCGCGACGAACTCGAAGGCCGGCTCGGCACGCGCTATTACCATGCGGCGATCTACACGCCGGGCACCTGCCTGATGAATCCCGCGGCGCTCGTGCGTGGTCTTGCGGACAGCCTGCCGCCCGAAGTCGAACTCTTCGAAAACTCGCCGGTTGTCGAGGTCGAATTCAATGGACCTTCGCCGTTCGTACGCACCACCACCGGTCGCATTCGATTCGGCAAGCTCATTCTCGCCGTCAACGCGTTCTCGGCTTCGTTCGGTGTCTTTCAGGACAGGCAGATCCCGGTTCTGCTCTTCGCGAGCCTGACGAAGCCGCTGACGCCGGAACAGCAGGCAAGACTCGGCACGGATGCTAGCTGGGGCATCACGCCTGCGCATGGCGTGGCTGGCTCGACGCTTCGGCTCACCGCAGACAAGCGGCTGCTGATCCGCCAGGGCTTCGACTATTCCCCGTCGCTGACCACCAACGACGCGCGTCGCGATGCCGCCCGCGCGAAGCACATGGACCTGCTCGCGCGCCGTTTTGGACACCTCGGCGGTTCGCTCGACATCGAACACTTCTGGATGGGCTGGCTCGCCGTTTCGCACAACCACGCGCCCGCCTTCGGCCAGGTCAGCGACAACATCTATGCCGCCGCCTGCTGCAACGGTGCGGGCATCGTGCGTCACACCGCGGCAGGAATCCTGATCGCAGAACTCGCGAACGGTCAGCGCAGCGAGTTGACCGATGACTTTCTGGTTCAGGGCACGGCCAGCTATATCCCGCCCCGGCCCATCCGCGACATCGGCGTGCATCTGACGCTGATGCGCGAGCGGGCTTCGGGCCGGCATGAAATCTAGCGCAGGCGCGCACGCGCGTCGCGCACCACTTTTATTCAATCAAGGAGACGTAGCAATGCGGAGCATCCGACTGATCAAGGGCGACTCGATCCGGACCGAGGATCGTGGTGGGGCCACCGATGGCACGGCAGAAATCTCGTGGGCCATTTCGGACAAGGAGTGCGCGGTCCTGCCTTGCGGCTTTGGCCGCTGGCACGAAGCACTGTGCGAGCCCAAGACGCTCACCTATGACGAGGTGATTCTCGTGCTTGAAGGTGTGTTCGGCGTCGAAGCCAGCGACGGCACGCGCGTGGAAGGCCGTCCCGGCGACGTGATCGAGCTCTGCAAAGGAGCCACGGTCAAATATTTCGGCACTCACGCGAAGCTGTTCTTCGTGACCAACTGATACGTCGGGAGAACGGCATGCAAACCAGCTCCGCTCACGGACACCTGGAGCGCAAGCTCCGGAACCGCCACATCCAGTTGATCGCGCTCGGCGGCACGATCGGCACCGGCCTCTTTCTTGGCTCCGCCGGCGTTCTTGAACTTGCCGGACCTTCGATGCTGCTGGGTTACGCCATCGGCGGCCTGGTCGCGTTTCTCATCATGCGCTTTCTCGGCGAGATGCTGGTCGAGGAACCGATCGCCGGGTCGTTCAGCCATTTTGCGAATCGCTATGGCTCGCGCTTCGCTGGTTTCCTGTCGGGCTGGAATTGTGTCGCGCTGTATGTGCTCGTCGGCATGCTCGAACTGACGGCTGTCGGCAAGTTCGTGCAGTTCTGGTGGCCGGGCATCCCGACATGGGTCACCGCGCTTGTCTTCTTCGTGATCGTCAACGGTGTGAACTTCATTAACGTGAAGATCTACGGTGAGGTTGAGTTCTGGTTTGCGCTGATCAAGATCGTCGCGGTCATCGCGATGATCGCGGTGGGTGCCTACCTGATCATCAGCGCCGATCGACCCGGACAATCGGTCAGCAATCTGTGGTCGCACGGCGGGTTCTTCCCGCACGGCGTTTCCGGTCTCGTGATGGCGATGGCGTTCATCATGTTCTCGTTCGGCGGCGTCGAGATGCTCGGCTTTACCGCCGCAGAAGCGGACAAGCCGCGTCAGGTCATTCCGAAGGCCATCAACCAGCTGATCTTCCGTGTACTGGTGTTCTACATCGGCTCAATGGCGGTGCTGCTGATGCTGTCACCGTGGGACCATCTGCTCGCCCAGCTCAAGACGGGTGGCGGCACGTACAGCAACAGCCCGTTCGTGCTCGTCTTCTCGGGTATCGGCGAAACCCTGGCGGCAAATGCTCTGAACTTCGTGATTCTGACGGCGACGCTCTCCGTCTACAACAGCATGGTGTATTGCAACAGCCGGCTGCTCTACGGCATGGCAAGCGAAGGCAATGCGCCGAAATCGCTGATGCAGGTGAACAGCCGTGGCGTGCCCGTTCGGGCCATCGTCTATCCGGCGATCTTCACCGCGCTGTGCATCGTGCTGAATTACGTTGCGCCGGCGAGCGTGATCGAAATCCTGATGTCACTGATCGTGGCCGCACTCGTCATCACGTGGGTCACCATCATCGCGACGCATCTGCGCTTTCGCAAGTCGCGCATGGCGCGCGGCATGAAGTCGGGATTTCCTGCTCCCTTTGCTCCCGTTACCAACTATCTGTGCCTTGCCTTCATGGCGCTGATCGTCGGCGTCATGCTGCTGACACCGGGCATCCGCGCTTCCGCGTTTGCGATCCCGGTGTGGATCGGCGTCGTGTACTTCGCATACCGCTGCGTGCGGGGCCGTCACTCCGAAGCCGTCATGGCCTCGTCCTGATTCACGTTACTTCTGGAATATCGTCATGTCTGATCTCTTTGAAAACCCGATGGGCCTGATGGGCTTCGAATTCGTCGAGTTTGTATCGCCCACGCCCGGCGTGCTGGAACCGCTATTCGAGAAGCTCGGCTTCACGATGGTCGCACGGCATCGCAGCAAGCAGGTTGTGCTGCTCCGCCAGGGCGACATCAACTTCATCGTCAATAACGAGCCGCAAAGCGTCGCGTCGTACTTCGGCGCGGAACATGGCCCCTCGGCATGTGGCCTGGCATTCCGCGTGAAGGATGCGCACCAGGCCTACGCCCGGGCGATCGAACTCGGCGCACAGCCTGTCGATATTCCGACAGGCCCGATGGAACTGCGCCTGCCGGCGATCAAAGGCATCGGCGGCGCACCGCTCTATCTGATCGACCGCTTCGAAGACGGCAAGAGCATCTACGACATCGACTTCGAGTACCTGCCCGGTGTGGACCGCCATCCGGTCGGCCATGGCTTCAAGGTTGTCGATCATCTGACGCACAACGTCTATCGCGGACGCATGGCGCATTGGGCCTCGTTCTACGAGAAGTTTTTCAACTTCCGCGAGATCCGCTATTTCGACATCCAGGGCGAATACACGGGACTGACTTCCAAAGCGCTGACCGCACCCGACGGCAAGATTCGCATCCCGCTCAATGAAGAATCCAAACAGGGTTCCGGACAGATCGAAGAGTTCCTGATGCAGTTCAACGGCGAAGGCATCCAGCACGTCGCGCTGCTCACGGATGACATCTTCGGGAGCGTGGACTCCTTGCAGATGGCCGGCATCCCGCTGATGACAGGCCCCAACGACATCTACTACGAAATGCTGGAAGAACGTCTGCCCGGTCATGGCGAGAATGTCGGCGAGTTGCAGGCACGCGGACTACTGCTCGATGGCTCGACCAAAGACGGTCAAGGGCGCCTGCTGGTGCAGATCTTCTCGCAGGCGCTCCTCGGTCCGGTGTTTTTCGAGTTCATCCAGCGCAAGGGCGACGACGGTTTCGGCGAAGGCAACTTCAAGGCACTGTTCCAGTCGATGGAGCGCGACCAGATCAGGCGCGGCGTTCTCCAGACATCGGATGCAAGGTGATCAACATGCAATCGAAAATTCAACGCACGCTGCTCGTCGGTTGCGCTGTGCTGCTCACGGGTGTTGCGCACGCTGATCAGGCGGTCGTCATCGGATATGGCGGCCCGCTCACGGGGCAAGTTGCGCATGTGGGCAAGGATGCGGAAAACGGCGTGCGGCTCGCCATCGAGGATGCCAACGCGGCGGGTATCAAGATCAAGGGGCAACCGGTCCATTTCCAGCTCGTATCGGAAGACGATGCGGCTGATCCGAAAACGGCCGTCACGGTCGCGCAGAAATTCGTCGACCAGAAAGTGAATGGCGTGGTCGGCCACATCACATCGGGCGCGACGATTCCGGCATCGAAAGTGTATTCGACTGCGGGGATACCGCAGGTCTCACCATCTGCGACGAACCCTGAACTGACGAGACAGGGCTTCGCTACCGCGTACCGTGTGATTGGCGACGACAGTGAAGTCGGACGCGTCATCGCCCAGTACATGGGAAAAACGAAGGGATACAGGCGCGTTGCCGTGGTCGACGACCGGTCTTCCTACGGGCAGGGTCTCGCGGACGTCGTCGTCAAGGAACTGAAGGCTGCGGGCGTGGACGTGGTCGACCGTGAATTCGTTTCCGACAAGACTGTGGACTTCCGCGGCATTCTCACGTCGATCAAGTCGAAAGATGCGCAGGCTGTGTTTTATGGTGGCGTCGATGCTCAGGCGGGTCCGCTTCGCAAGCAGATGACGGGCCTTGCGATGAAGGTTCCGCTCGTTGGGTCGGCGATCGAAACCGACAAGTTCGTCGAACTGGCTGGTCCGGCCGCCGCCGAAGGCACGGTCTCAGCCGAGTCCGGTCAGCCGCTCGAGAAGATGAAAAATGGCCCCGCCTTTGCCGCGAAGTACAAGAAATTCGGCTCGGTCGTGCTATTCGCCCCGTATGCGTACGATGCCACCTGGGCGCTGATCAACTCGATGAAACTGGCCGATTCGATCGCACCGGCTGACTATCTGCCTGCGATGAAGAAGGTCGAGTTCGATGGTGTGACCGGCAAAATAGCTTTCGATGCCAAAGGCGACCTTCGTGCAGCCGCTGTTACGTTGTATGAGGCGAAAGGCGGCAAATTCCAGCCGGTGAGCACGGTGACAAGTTCACGCGGCTCGACGCAAAACTGAACCAGGCGAGCTCGCGAGTGCAACGGCCAGCGGCGCTGGTCGCTGGTCGTCGGCGCTATCGGCTCCAACCAGCTGAAAGACCGCTTGCAAAGCCTGGAACGGCCGCTGGAGTTCGCACAAAAGGGCGACGATGAATGTCTCTTCGTGGCCGACTGTACACGTTGGTTTCGTTTTCTACGTCGCCAAGGTCCTCTCCCCGCGCTACGCATAGTACTCGTCTGGCAGCAGCAGATCCTCGAAGAATGCGCCAAATCGTCCCTCCGGATCGCGGATATGGCATTCGGCGACCCAACGCATCGCTGCGGGCCGGCGATCGAATTGCGCCAATGTGCCGGCATGAATCGCCGTGTGCGGATAGTCCGAAATGCGGTGGCCCGCAACATCAAGATCGAGTAGCCAACCCGCGTTGGACGCAGCCTCACGCGCGTGCCGGTACAAATCCGCGCCGGTGAACCCTTCACTGATCCACAGTGCACGGATCTCATGAAACAACGCCTTGACATCGCGCGCGCAACGCACATGCTCCGCGTGATCGCCGACAACGAACGTCTCGCCTGCGTCGCCTTCCCAAGGTCCGAAGCGCGGTCCAATATCGATGAAGAAGATGTCGTTCTCGCCGAGCGCAACATCGGACGCGGGCTGCACGGCCAACGTCTTCGCCGTGTTGGCGCCAAAGCGCACGACGACCGGATGCCACGTTCGCGCCATCCCGGCATCAGCGAGCACACCCTTCGTCAGATGAACGGCCTCGTTTTCTCTCATGCCCGGTTCGATATGATCTGCGACTTCATGAATTACCGCGCGTGTCTTTGCGCGCGTTTCGAGCATCCCCAGGATTGAGAACTCGCTCCCGACTTCCTCGGGATCGTGAATCTGAAAATCTTTCACTCATACCTCTCTTGAAGTTCGACGTCCGTCATGCAAAGACGCGCGCCTCATCACCAGCCTGCAAGAAACTCATGCAGCAATGTGATGTACAACTTCGGCTCTTCGGCATTCGGAAAATGCCCTGAACGCTTCATCTCGACGAATTCCACATCGGCAATCAGGCTCGCGCACTTCTGACCATCCTGCACTGAGTTGAGTCTGTCGTATCGTCCGGAGATCACGAGCGTATTGGCCTTGATGCGCGGTAGCGCCGCCCTGAGATCGAAGCCGGTCAACGCCGCCGCTGCGGAGGCCCATTCCGTCGAAGTCAGAGGGAAGCGCCGCTCTTCGCTGATCCACGCCGCCTTTACCGGCTCGCTTGCATAAGGACCGTAGGAGAGCTTCAGCAGATACTCCTGCTGCTCGTCATGCGTCATGCCGTTGAATTCGTCTGCACGCTTGGCGATCAGCCGCGCTGACGACGACGTTTCGCCATGACATTTCGGCACGACGAGAATCAGGCTATGAACGCGCGCAGGATCTCTCGTAGCGAGACCCTGCGCGATATAGCTGCCCATCGACGATCCAACGACACGCACATCCCTCATTCCGAGCGCGTCGAGGACGCCCGCGGCATCGTCGATATGATCGTCGAGCGTATAGCGCGCGGGACGCGCCGACTCGCCATGACCACGCGCGTCGATGGCAACCGTCTTGAAGTATGGCTTGAACGACTCGACTTCCTTCGACCACACACGCCCGCTCGCGCCGAGTCCATGAAGAAACAACAGCGGCCGTCCCTTCCCTTCTATCGCGACACTCAGGTCGACACCATTCACGGTCAATATCGGCATATCTTGAGCACCCTGTCAGGCAGTCGCTGGAACGTCGACGGGCGTCGCCTGCGTGTCAGGGAGGCATCGACGGTTCTGAAGCTCGCCCGCGGATTGCCTGACAGAGGTCCATGCGGCGCCTTCCATCCGACGCGCAGTTGCGGCACGGACATCTGCGCATGCGCGTCCTTACCGACGCGCTCGATATTCGATATGACATTGATTAGCTGTGTGTTCGACATGCTCCTGCCCCAGACCGTGACAGAGACTGAAAAACGACGCCGCCAACATTCGACCGTCAGCGTCAACGGTTTGCCGGCGAAGGGCCGACATGCAGCTCAGGCTTCCTGAACTCCGCAATCGATGCATGCGGCTCGATCTCGATCACCCGTGTGTCGAACTCGAGCGAGGGCAACCGCGATACGTGCAGCGCTTCTGCTTCCGCGACCGCATCGCGCTGTTCCGACAGATTGACGACGCGCAGCGCAAAGCGGGTCTTGTCGATCAACGTATCAATGTTTTCAACCACTGCGACACATATTGAACAACCATCGTGATAGAGCGTTACGGGAATCACCTGCTTCTCCAGAAGTATGGTTCGGATATCGGCATGCCGGCGACACACGGCAATCTGGCGAACATTGTCGGCCGGCCGCACCGCGTGGTCCATGTGCGCGAGGGTCGAACGCCAGCCAAAGAAGAGCATCGGACGGCCATCTCCGCGCTGGTGTGCCGATGCCGAATCACATGCGCTGCGCGCGCGGTTTCATTTCTGGACACAACGCGTCAACGAAGCGCCATCCCGCAATCCTGATCACAGTGCAGACATACACTCGATCGCATTCAACGAATCGGGGCCAACGATGCACATCGGAATCCTTGTCCTGCCAGGTCACAGGGCGTCGGATATTGTTGCGGCAATGGACACACTCAGCCTGCTCGATGGCGGCTCGGTCAGTGGCGAGCCATACCGGTTCCAGTTGATCGGACTCGACGTCAGATCTGTAGCGGGAAAAAGCGGCCTCGCGCTTATGGCCGATTCGACGGTTGCGACCGCCGCTCCGGATTTCGACACACTGCTGATATCGGGCAGCGGCGAATCGGTTCGGTCGCGGACCCATCCGGCACTCGTCGAATGGATCGCTGCTGCGGGGCGCAACGCGCGCCGCATCGGCGCAGTGGGCGAGGCGGTATCTTTGCTCGCCAGCGCGGGCCTGCTCGACGGATGCACAGTCGCGCTTCACCCTGCCGCGCTTCGGCGGTTCTCGCGCCGATGGCCGGCCGTCATCGCGAGATCCGATCAGTCCGTCATACGTGACGGCAAGGTCTTGACGGCCTTCGGCCCGGAATCCAGCGTCGAACTTGCGCTTGAACTGGTCAGAGACGACTTCGGGCCATTCGTCGCATCGCAGCTCGCGCAACGCCTGGACAACTGCTGCCGGACGGCAACGAGGCAGACTGCACACCCCTGTCTTCGCATGGGTACGCGCGCCTGCATCCGCGACCTCCAGCACTACATCCTCACGCACCTCTCGGCCGACCTGTGCGTGTCCCGTCTCGCTGCCCGCGCGGGCATGAGTGAACGTCACTTCGCACGCGTGTTCGTGCGGGAAACGGGCACGACGCCGCTGGAATTCGTGCGCGTTCAGCGGGTCACGCGAGCGATGCAATTGCTCGCGCAACCCACCCACTCCATTGCGCGGGTTGCGCGCTTGTGCGGCTTTAGCGGAACGCATGCGCTCAGGCGCAACGTCGCGGCCGTCCTGGGCACGATGCCGCTCGAACACTGAGCGATCGCTCACCGCAAGCTGGCTTTGAAACACGCGCTTCAAAAACGCCTCGTGGCCGAGTGTCCGTCCCCTGCCCTTCGATGGCCGCAATTTGACTATCGCGCAGCTTTCGGCCATGCGTTTGATGAACCAGAATTCGTCTCAAGACATCGGGCCTTGCCCGAGCAGATTCACCAAATTCAGGAGATTGACCATGTCTACGCTTTCAACCCACAGCCCGCAGGCTGTCCTAAATAGCCCGTCCATCAAAAATCTGCCAGTGAACCTGTTTGGCTCCGTAATGGGAATTGCTGGCCTCTCCCTCGCGTGGCGGCTCGCGAGCCACGAGTTCGGCGCGAGCCCGTATATCTCGGCCACGATCGGCACGATCGCCGTCCTCGTCTTCGTCGCGCTCGGCGTCGGTTACCTTGTCAAGTGGATCAGGCACCCCGCGGCCGTGCGCGGCGAATTCATGCACCCGATTGCGGGCAATTTTTTCGGCACGATCACGATTGCGATCCTGCTGCTGTCGTCCGTCATCGCGCCCATCAGCGCGCTGCTGTCCGAAACCGTGTGGACGATCGGCACCATCAGCACGGTGATACTGTCGTTCGTGATTGCGAGCCGTCTGCTGCAGGGCAAGATTGACGCGGCTCATGCTGTGCCGGCGTGGCTCATTCCCGGCGTGGCGACGCTCGACATCACGGTCGCCGGCGGCACGATGCCGATGGCCTGGGCACATGAAGTCAATCTGTTCGGCCTCGCGGTTGGCGCAATGATCGCGCTGCTGTTCTTCACGATGATCATGTCGCGCCTGATCCATCATGAACCGCTCCCCGTTGGCATGGTTCCGTCGATGGTGATCCTGATTGCGCCGTTCGAAGTCGGCTTCCTTGCGTACACGAACTTCACGCAGCATGTCGACACGTTTGCGGGCCTGCTGTTCTATTTCGGTCTGTTCGTGTTCGTGACGCTGGCGTTCAAGGTGTTCCGCAAGGGCACCCCGTTTGCCGCCGGCTGGTGGGCGATCAGCTTTCCGATGGCCGCGCTGACCAGTGCGTCGCTGAAGTACTCGATGTTCGTGGATGCCTGGCCCGTGACGTTCATTGCGATCGCGCTACTCACGCTACTTACCATTGCGATCGCGGTACTGTTTGTCCGGACGCTTCACTTCCTCTTCAACGGCAAGCTTCTCGGTGCGTAAGCGCGAATGCGGCGGCGTGAAATTCATGCCGCCACATGTTTTGCGTCACGCTAACCTCCACGCACGGCTATCGACGCGGGCGCGGAGGCTTTGTTTCGTCTGCGCAGAAGAGACCGGGCTCCTGACGCCCTGGCCGGCAAGCGAAGTGCAACGCGTCGATCAGCGCATTGACGAACGCTTCAACGATCTCATACGAAACAACGCATATCGCACGACGTCCTTCGAGTCCAGACCACATCACGTCGACACCGAACGAGTCAGCGACAAGTTCCAGTGCTGCGATGACGGATCGATCAGTGGGTGACGCGGGTAGCAGGAAGCTGATCTTGCATTCCGTCGAACTTCGCGAATGCATCAGGAGTGGGATGAAGGCGGACGACAAGTCGCATCTCCCTGAATGAGCCATGCATGCTGCGGTGAATCGCGAACTGCGTGGCGCACACAGTGCGATGTGGGCACCACGCCCGGCAACCCGGATCAGCGGCACATATAACGGCGTGACCAGGGAATCACGGACGCCGGTTGGCGCGACTTCTGGCATACGATCTGGAAGATTGACACGTTGTCTACCGCAAAGGCGTGCGCGCAACCTGCGAGATAGACGCGCCAGATCCTGTACTTCGTCTCGCCGACCATTTCGCGGATGCGCTGCGCGTGCGCCTCGAAACGCCCGGTCCAGTGCTCCAGCGTTCTCACGTAGTGTCGGCGGAGGTTCTCGACATCGAGCGGCTCGAGTCCGCCTGACTGCATTGCCTTGACGGCCAGTGAAAGATGCGGCAGTTCTCCCGCCGGGAACACGTACTTGTCGATAAAACTGCCGCCGCCGAGCGGAGAATCATCGCTATCAGCATCAGTCGACGTGATGCCGTGATTCATTGCAACGCCGTTGTCGGTCAACAAGGACTGAATGCGGGCAAAGTACGCCTCGAGATTGTCTCGCCCCACATGCTCGAACATGCCGACACTCGTGATCCGGTCGAATTTGCCCGTCACGTCCCGGTAGTCCTGAAGACGGATCTCGACACGATCCGCTACCTGCGCCTCGCGAACCCGTTCGAGTGCGAGATCGTACTGTCGTTCAGACAGCGTAATGCCCACGCAATGGGTACGGAAGCGCTGCGCCGCCCTGATGACCAGCGCGCCCCACCCGCAACCGATATCGAGCAACGTGTGCCCGCGCCTCAGCCTTATTTTCGACAGTATCAGGTCGATCTTCTTTTCTTGCGCTTCGTCGAGTGTTTCCAGCCCGTATTCGAAGTAGCCGCACGAGTAGACCATGCGGCTGTCGAGCCAGAGTCGATAGAAATCGTTGGATACGTCATAGTGGTATTGAATCGCTGCCTTGTCTTCGCTTTTTGTGTGCGCGAACTTGCGCATCAGCTTGCCCGCAAAGCGGGCACTCCCTGCTGATAGCGCCGACAACGAGGCCAGCTTGTAAGCCACATCCACAATGTCGATCACATTGCCGTCGATATCGATTTGCTCCCGAACGTAAGCTTCGCCGAGCGTATCGAGGCTTGGGTCGAGAAACGCGCCGATAGCGCCGACGTCATTGATACGCAGCGACACGCGAGGCCGCTCAAACGATCCAAGGTCGTAGTGGGTACCATTCCAGAGAGTTAGGCGAACCGGAAGATCGAGTTCGCTTCGAACGCGCTGCATCCAGGTTTGGAGCTTTGCGTCGAGAACCTTATCAAGCATTTAGAACCTGCAAAAAAAAAGAATAAACCGAACCGCCGAGGCGGCACTGTGCAGTCAGTACTACGAGGCCATCTTCAGACCGATCACACCGACGACGATGCACCCGAGAAACATCATGCGGGCTGGCGACGCGGAATCGCCGAACAGATAGACGCCGAGAATCGCAGTACCCGCTGCGCCAATACCCGTCCATACCGCATACGCGCTGCCGATGGGCAGACTACGGACGGAAGCGGCCAGAAGTGTCATGCTGGCCAGCAGCGACAACGCAGTGCCAACCGTGGGCCAAAAGCGTGTGAACCCCGCGCAATACTTCAGGCCCGTGGCAAAGAGAATCTCAAAAACACCTGCCAGGAACACACAAAACCAAGCCACCCTATGCACCTCTCTCTAGTAAAGACGGAAACTCAATTGCCAGTCATGGCCGCCCCATTCTGCCAATGAACACGGTCGAAATGCGCCTTCGGGAGCCGTCAGAAACGGTCAAGTTCGAATGAAGTCAGGCCATGCGTCGGTGGGCGGCTTACTGGCTCATGGCCCGAGCGCTTGACATGAAATAACGGCCACAGTCGGTCCATTTCCTGCCATGCGTCGTGGTGACGACGCCATCGCGCTTACAATGCAGGAAGCTTCAACCGATCAGCGTCCGGAGTCATGATGCGAATCGCTCTTTTGGTGTTTCCCGGCGTTCAGATGCTCGATCTTGCCGGGCCAATGGACGTGTTTAGCGAGGCGAATTGTCAGCTCGGCGATTCGAATGCCTACAGGCTGGTCACCGTCGCGCCCACGCTTGAAACCATCACCGCATCGAACGGCATGCGGTTTCTTCCCGATGCGTCGATAGCCGACGCGCCACACGACATCGACACGCTGCTGGTAGCAGGAAGCCCGCGTATCAGCGAGTATGAAGAGAATGCTGGGTTGATTGCGTGGCTCGTCGGACAGTCGCGCTATGTGCGCCGACTCGGCTCGGTGTGCTCGGGTGCCTTCGTGCTCGCTCGCGCGGGCTTGCTCACGGGCAGACGCGCGACCACGCACTGGAATTCAGCGGCGCGGCTCGCGCAGAACTATCCGAACGTGCGTGTCGAACCTGACCATATCTTCGTCAAGGATGGCCCGGTGTATACGTCTGCGGGCGTAACGGCTGGAATGGATCTCGCGCTTGCACTGGTGGAAGAAGATCACGGCCGTGGCGTGGCGTTGCGCGTTGCACGCGAACTCGTCATGTTCGTCAAACGCCCGGGAGGACAATCGCAATACAGCCTGCATCTCGCGGCGCAGGTCACCGAACGCAGCCCGTTGCGCGATATTCAGGAATCGATTCTCAACGACCTGTCGGCGGAACTCTCCGTCGAAGTTCTCGCTGGGCGTGCGGGCATGAGCGTCAGAAACTTTTCGCGGATGTTCAAACGCGAGACGGGCACGACGCCGGGCGATTTCGTCGAAATAGCGCGTGTGCAGGCTGCGAGGCGAATACTCGAGGAGAGTGACACGCCCCTTAAGAAAGTGGCGTACCTATGCGGGTTCAGCGACCAGAACGGCATGCGCCGCGCGTTCGTGCGGCGTCTCGGCGTGACACCGATCGAATATCGTCAGCGCTTTCGCGGCGAGGTGCCGGCGCTGCTCGAAACCGTGCGGCAGGCGATTGCCGTCACGTAGACGTCACGTAGACGTCACGTCCTCACTGATGGCAGTCGAAAGGAGACGGCGGCACACGCCGTCTCCCAACTACTATTCCTGATGGCTGAGCGAATGCTCCGCATGGGCGCGGACTTCGTCCATGTTCAGTGACCTCGTCGTCGCGATTACCGAAGTCAATTGCTGCGCCGAAAGCGTGCCGGGCTGCCGATAGACCAGAATGCCCTCGCGAAATATCATCAGCGTCGGCACGGAACGGATACCCGCCGAAGCTGCGAGATCCCAGCGTTCTTCCGCGTTGACCTTGACGAAGTCGATGTCCGCCAACGCCGAGGCGACGGCCTCGAATACGGGCGCAAACTGCCGGCACGGTCCGCACCACGGTGCCCAGAAATCAATAACCACGATGCTGTCCGGCGCGATGATCGATTCAAGCGTATCCGCATGCAGTTCGATTAATGCCATTCAAAACTCCTTTCCATTTCCAGCCGGTTCCAACGTCCGCTTGCTCCATGCGAAGCAGAAGCGGTCAGAAAAATTATGACGCGTTGGAAATGCGGCTGACGGTCAGAACGGCACCAGTTTTGGCCACCGTCGCGAGTGCTCCCGATGCATGGCCGTCGAGCCTATTAACATGGCCGCTTTTGCGGCGGCGTCGTGCTTTCCGTCGCGCTCCTGCGCGTCCAGAATGAGCTTGAGCATCGCACTTTCGCGTTGCCCGCCATTGCGAGTCTGAGGTTGTTCTGCAGCTACCGAAACGCAATGGATAACTTTGGCACCCTGTTTGTGTGCGTCCTGAAATGAAACTCTCACATGCGCTTTCCTCTATCCTCACGCTGGGCTGTCTCATGCTCCTTCATGCTCTTCATCGCCGGTTGCTCGTTGCCGCAACCTATGGACAGCTCGCCGAGCGGGCCCTATGCAGTCTCCACATCCGGTCATGGACCGGAAGTTGTCGACGGTATTGATGTGTGGATGCGCGGCACACCTACGCGCCCGTACGACGTGGTCACGCAGACGACGGTAACCAACTGGCTGCCGCTCCCCGGCGGGCATGGCATGAGATCAAAAATCGTCGATGCAGTCCGGCAAGCAGGTGGCGATGCCGCTATCGTCTACGACACGCGCACGTATCGGGACTCGACCAGTACGAATCGACACGTCTACGTGTCGACCATCGAGCGCGCGGAGATCGCTATCGTCCGATACCGATAAAAGCGTTGTTAGACCACCTATAACGAGGATGGTCTGTTCACGCGGAGACAGAACTGCGGTGTCAGCATGTGTAACCGCAGGGAATTGATGCGCCAACTTGATCATAATGGCGCAGCCCGATTTTCAGTTCTCTCTCAGCTGCGAACCGTCGGATGCCCATGGGCAGTTCATGTGATGAGGACCGTATCGACCACAATCGCTGTTCGTCGCCGTTCGCCAGTCACCACTACGTGCGACCATCGGCCGTATCGTCGGCCATGCCGTTTATGCGCCTACGTGCAAGCTGCTGTGGCGAAGAAGAATCCGGATCACCCGCATCGTCATATCGAATGCACACCGGATCGCGGCCTCTGCGCTGTCGCGAACGCAGCGTCCAATGTGCTTGTGAAAGCAGGCCATCTTCCCGGCCAAGGCGATGCGGCAATCGCCCGACGCCACGCATTCGGCAAGAAATTCGGCGAACCGCGTTCCATCCGCGAACGGCCGTTGTCAAAGGCGGACGAGACGTTCGAGCGGCCGCGTGAAGGCTTAGTTGAATGTCTCAAGTTGGCCGAATCCGTCCAACCGCGAACGCACCAAACCGACCCGTTACAGACATTGCGCCATAGCAAGTTTTATGGCCGCTTACCGAGGCAAAACAGCCATCTGGACATCAGGTCACCACTTGTCCCGCGACTTTTCAGCGAATCGTTCGCTTATCGAGCGCTCCTGCAATGAACGCGCGACACGACATAGCGTCTGCGGAACAAGATGGTTTGACCGTGAACTCGCGATTGATGTTGCACTACCCCGGTTCCAGCGGCACACGCACTATCGCCCCATCGCGGGTCATCCGTTTTCAAGTCATCATGCCATGTCTCGGTGCCACCGGTGGCAGTCGCCGCAACACCTATTTACCGCCCGTCTTCACGTGCTCGTGGAAGGCTGACCCGGCGATCAAGCACCAGGAGCACTCAAGTCTGCTTCGCGACCAGCCAGTGTTCTCGCGCTCACTGAGCGGGCGATGTCGTCGTGCAGCCATCCGGCAAACTCACGAATCGCGGCTTCGTTTCGCGAAAAAATAACCCACTGCCCGACGCGTTTCGCATTGACGAGGCCCGCTCGTTCCAGCTGCGACAGGTGCCCCGATACCGTGGACTGTGACAGTCCGCTTTTCGAGTGAATCATTCCCGCCGACACCCCGCGCAATAGCGCGTACTCTGCGTCGAACAAATGGCTGGCAGGATCGGCCAGCCATTGCAGCACCTTTCGCCGGAACGGATGGGCCAGCGCGCGAACCATCGCATCGAAGTCGTTCATCGTGTGACTTATCCTCTAGAACATATCCGCGGCTTCCTGAGTCCGCTTCGTGCTTCCGCCTGGACGGGAAGGGATAAACGGTCCCGTGATCATGTCTGCGTAGGTCTGCCCCGGTCCCACCATCGGAAACACGTCGGCGTTCTCGTCGATCATCACTTCGAGAAACGCAGGTCCGTCGAATTCCAGAAACGCCTTCAATTGCCCCGCGAGTTCGTCTTTCGCATCGACACGACGTGCAAATTCGAAGCCGTCCGCTTTTGCCGCCATCACGAAGTTCTTCCGATGCAGCGCCTTGTCGCTGACGACCAGCCGCCCTTCGTAGAAGAGGCGCTGCCATTGGCGGATCATTCCGTCGCCGAGATTGTTGAGCAACAGCACCTTGACGGGGACGCCATATGTCGTTGCCGTCTCCAGTTCGCCGACGTTCATACGGATGCTGCCATCGCCATCGATATCGATCACAAGGGAATCTGGCCGTGCAATCTGGGCGCCGATTGCTGCTGGAAGCCCGAAGCCCATCGTCCCCATGCTGCCTGATGTGAGAAAGCTTCGAGGCTCGATGAAGTCGAAAAACTGCGCGGCCCACATCTGATGCTGACCGACGCCTGTACAAACGATCGCGCGCCCACCTGTCAGTTCGCTGAGCTTTTCGATCACGAATTGCGGCTGGATCTTTGGGCTCGCCCTGTCGTAGTTCATCCCATGCGCGTGTTTCAGGTTCATTACATGAGCCAGCCAGCCGGAATGAGGCAGATCACAGGGGCCATATTCCATAAGCGACAGCAACGCACTTTTCGCGTCGCTCACATGCGACCAATGCGCACGTTTAACCTTGTTGATCTCGGCTTCATCAATATCGATGTGCGCAACGTAACGCGCGCCCGGCGCAAATTGCTCGGGACGGCCGCCCGCGACACGATCGTCGAAACGCGCACCAACCGCAATCAGAAAATCGCAATCCTGCACGGCGTAGTTTGCACATGCGGTGCCGTGCATGCCAAGCAAACCAAGGTGCAACTCGTGAGTCGCGGGTATCGCGCCGAGGCCCATCAGTGTCGTGACGATGGGTATCCGGTAGCGCTCGGAAAACTGCCTCAGTTCAGCCGTTGCACCTGATGCAATCACACCCCCGCCCACATAGAGCAGCGGACGCCGGCTCTCTTCAAGAAGACTGAAGAACGCACTGCGCTTCCCCGCATCGAGGCTTGCGCCTTTCGCGACCATTCGAAGCCGGTCGGAATAGCCGCGAAACTTCAGCGTGCCTTGTCCTTTGTAGAAGCCTTTCCAGTTCTGGATATCTTTTGGCACATCGACCACCACGGGACCTGGGCGACCTGTGCGGGCGATCTCGAACGCGCTGCGTAAGGTCTCTTCGAGCTTCTCCGGATCGGTGACGAGAAACACCTGCTTGGCACACGCCGACATGATGTTGAAGACGGGCGCTTCCTGAAACGCGTCGCTGCCAATCGCCGCGCGTGGCACCTGGCCACATATCAGCACGACGGGAATCGAATCGCCATTGCAATCGGCAATTGGCGTGAGTGCATTGGTTGCGCCCGGCCCCGACGTCACCGTGAATACGCCAACTTTTCCGCTGGCTCGCGCATAACCCGCGGCCATGAATCCCGCCGCCTGCTCGTTGGCTGGCACGACCAGCCTGATCTGGCGTTGCGGGTTTGCTTCGTGCATTTCATTGAAGCGAAACACGGCATCGTAGGTCGGCAGGTTCGCGCCACCGCTATACCCGAAGATAGTATCGACGCCCTGCTCGCTCAGAACGCGCAGGATGATGTCTGCGCCGGACATCGTTTTATCGTTGCTCTCAGGTTCAAGCCGCGGTATCGATGCAGCAAGTGCGTTTTGTGCCATAGCCGGCCTTCGTCAAAATGGTTCCGTTTTCGGTCGGAGGCGCATGGTTCATCCCAGGCGCGTCCATATGACAAAGTCTATTGAGTGGACCGGCAAGCGGGAACAACCAGGTAGCACGTTCCTGGGCCAATCGATGCGCGATTCGGGTCATCGCATGAGCCATATCGGAGGCTGGCGATACCGGCACAAATGCGCCCGATATTTGCCCGCCATGCCACAGTTGCAGTACTGTACTTGCGCTATTCTGGTCGGCTGCGCGCCCTCGGAATTGTCGAGGACTGTTGCTTACAATCGGTCAAGGTCATGAGATGAAAGTCGCCATTGTTATCTTTGATGGTGTGCAAGCCCTGGATGTCGCGGGTCCTCTGGATGTGTTTGCCGAGGCCAATGCGTCGCTCGCTGAACATCAGCGCTACGAGGTATCCCTCGTCGGATTTCAGCGGGGTACGGTCACCTGCTCGAACGGAATGCAACTCGCCGTGCCTTTCGCCTACGACGACGTCGACACGCAGTACGACCTGTTGCTGATCGCGGGCGGTCCGCGCTTGCCCGAGTTTCAGCCGCCAGCCGGATTTCTCGCATGGCTAAAACGTCAAACAAACGGCGCGTCCCGCTTCGGATCCGTGTGCAATGGCGCATTTGTGCTCGCGCATGCCGGACTGCTCGATAACAGGGAAGTCACCACGCACTGGGAAGACGCCCCTCGCCTCGCCGACGCCTTTCCGCAAGTTTGCGTGCAATCCGACCGCATCTTCATTCGCGATGGCCGATTGTTCACGTCGGCAGGCGTGACGGCGGGCATCGATCTGTGCCTGTCGCTTGTTGCCGAAGACTGGGGACACGAACTCGCCGTACGTGTGGCGAAACGACTGGTCGTTTATATCCAGCGCGAAGGCGGCCAATCGCAGTACAGTCCCTATATCGGCGTGCGCAAGGATGATGATCCGATCATCGGCAAGGTGCATCGCTACGTGGTCGACCACATCACCGACGTTCTTTCGATCGAACAACTTGCCGGCGCAGTGTCAGTCAGCCGGCGTACCTTCTCGAGGCTGTTCGCGAAGTATGCGAAGGTGACGCCATCAGCGTTCGTCGAACAGGTGCGAGTGGATACAGCACGAAAACTACTCGAAGAATCGGACGCACCACTCAAGACCGTCGCATTCAACTGCGGATTTCATAGCGCGACGCACATGCGGACCACGTTTGCGCGACGCCTCAACGTCACCCCGAAACAATATCGTCTGCGGTTTCGCGGCAACGCAGGCGAAGCACAACTGACTCTCGACACGTTGACCGAATGAAGCCGATCAGTCCCTCTGAATCTCATCGAGGTCTTCCTGACATTCTGGAAGCCGGTTTATCGGTGGTGTTTTGCGGGATCAATCCCGGTCTTCGTGCCGCGGCGACGGGCCATCACTTCGCGGGCCGAGGCAACCGGTTCTGGCGTGTGCTTCATCTGGCAGGCTTTACACCCGATGAACTATCTCCCGACAATGACCGCATGCTGCTGCAATACGGCTGCGGTCTAACGGCAGTGGTCGCGCGTCCGACAGCGCGAGCTGATGAATTGTCGCGATCAGAGATCAGAGACGCAGCGGCCGGGTTCGAGAAAAAGATCGAATGCCATGCGCCGCGCAACATCGCGTTCCTCGGCAAAATGGCGATAGCCGGAATAACCGGATCACGCAATATTCAATGGGGCCTTCAAACAGCAGCATTCGGTGGCGCACAAGTCTGGGTGCTTCCGAATCCCAGCGGGCTGAATCGCAGTTTCAGTCTTGATGCACTGGTTGACGCCTATCGGGCGCTTTATGTTGCCGCGCTTTGGGAAACTGAAGCTGCGCGTTCCTGCGCAACGTCTCCGTGACGAACTCGACAAAAGAACGCACCTTGATGCTCTTGCCGCGCCGCTCGACGTGCAGCAGATTGACGGGAATCGATTGCGGCTCGAAGGGCGTCAATACTGGCTGAAGACTTCCGCTCAACACTTCAGGCGCCGCCTGATACGAAAGCAGTTGTGTGATACCCACGCGATCCACCGCAGCCATCACTGCAGCAGGCGCGAGATCGACGGTCATCCGCGGCCGCACCCGCACGGCCAGTCTCGAACCGTTCTCGTAGTACATCCACTCCAGCGGATGGCTCACGCCCGTGTAGGACACGCAATGATGCCCGGCGAGATCTTTCGGATGCAGAGGTTCACCCCATGCGTCGAGATAACTCGGCGCTGCATAGGTTCGACGGCGCACGAAGCCGAGCGGAACCGCGAAGATCGAAGAATCGCCAAGGAGGCCAATACGTATCGCTATATCGACGCCTTCGTCGATCAGCCGCGTCGGCCTGTCGATATAAACGACATTCACGCTGACGTCCGGGTATAGGTTCGCATAGGCGTTGACCAGCGGCGCGATAAAGCGCTGACCAAACAGGACCGGCGCAGAGACCGTCAACGTGCCGACAGGCTTGCTTTGATCGGCGAAGATATTTGCCTCTGCGTTGGCAATCGTACCCAGCGCATTGCGGCAGGCATCAAGATAAAACATACCGGCATCGGTCGGACGGATGGAGCGTGTCGTACGCGATAGCAGTTGTACTCCGACACGCGCTTCCAGCGAGTTCAGCGCCCGCGAAACGGCAGGCGCCGACATGCCGAGCTTCTCCGACGCGGCCGTAAAACTGCCACGATCAACGATGGCGACGAACACCTCCATCTCACGATATTTGTCCATCTCGATTCCTGACTTGCGACTTCTGCTGTGGTCCGATTCTACGAGTCCTTCTTGCGCTGCGTTCCGACTTTCTTTCGATTGGCCGATGAAACATGTCATCTGGCCTGCAACTGACTCAATCAATACGACCCGCTGGCGGTGTGGCGCAATTCGAATACTGAATGGCCCAAGACCTTATTCCCACATGCTTCAAGAATTCGGCGTCATCTTCGACAATGAAATTCCCACCAGGTGGGAGCGCCCACTTTATCTGTCGAAAGGATCTGTCATGTTCTCCGCAATGCTTGAAGTTAATCCGATTCCCGAGCAGTTCGATGCCTATCTGGGCATGGCGAAAATGCTGCGTCCAGAACTGGAGAAAATCGATGGCTTCATCGATAACAATCGCTACGCAAGTCTCACGCGCGCCGGCTGGCTCCTGTCACTTTCCAGCTGGCGCGATGAAAAGTCGCTGATTCGCTGGCGCGTCGAATCGAAACACTTCAAGGTTCAACAGGCCGCCCGCGATCGCGTGTTTGCAGACTACCGGCTGCGTATCGGCCAGACGGTTGCGGATACCCACGTTCCCGCAGGCTACGCGTTGACTGAACAACGCCTCGACGAAACTGAAACGGGCGCCGGCAAGGCGGTCATGTTGATCGACGCTCAACGCCCGGCGGACTGGATGAAGCAATCGGGCGCGGAAGCCGTCGCGAAGTCGCTCAGTCTTGATCTGACGGCTTCCGGTCTGATCGCGTGGGATGTGTTCGATGCGTTGTTGGCGCCGGGCGATGTAATCGCCGCAGTCACGTGGCGCGACCTCGCTGCCGCTGAGGCGTTCGCGCAGAGCATGACGGTACCCGAGGGTGCACGTCTGCGGCATATTCGTGTGATCCGCGAGTACGGCATGTACGATCGCCGGGAAGCGCCGCAATACTTTGCCGCGGCACAGCGTAAGGCGTAAAGCTGCGGCCGGTTTCAACTGCTATGGCAAGAAACCGGCCGAATTTATCTACCTATCCCTCGATAATCCTGACGCTATAGTCTTCGTCCTGAAACGCGACGAAGAACTCCTCCGGCATCAGCCACGAATCGACACTAACACTATTCGCGTCGACATCGATATCGACCTTCGCATCGACATCGACACTCTTCATCGCACGTTCGATTCTGGATATGTCGTCAGAACCGATCGCTTCATTCACTGAGAATTTCATCGCCATCTCCATCCAATAACAGTTCAATTCACTCGACCGGCAGGCGCTCTAAAGCGCCGTCGCTGGAATTGATTCTATCTACGAGCTTGTCGAATGACGACGCGTGCCGAGCAACAATCTTTTTCAAAATCTGGATGATTTACCCCGTGTAAAAAGACCTTTTCCACGCGCGCAATCAAAACCATAAAAGTTCCGGCAATGGCCAGATTCCTGAATGAATTGGCCTGAAACGATTCGTCCGTCGACTTCAAGAAAGACGGCGTCGCTCCTAGAATCCATCACATCATCACGCGGTAAGGAAGCCGCAAAATTCCGGGTGAAGCAGATACGTCATTGCCCGGATTTGATGCCTTGTTAAGGACTTTTAGCCGAGTGTGCTTTTATGAAGACGACTGTCGTTTCCCTGACGATTGAAGCGGTCGCGACGGTTGAACCGGTCGCGCCGTTAGCGCCCGCGCCTGCTGCACATACGCCAGCACCACAGGCGCAAGCGCAGCCAGCGTTTTCGCTGCGCCTGGCCATCGGTCTGATCGGGATGCTGCTCGCGTCGCTACTCGCGATACTGAATGAGCAGGTCACTGCGCAAGCGATGAACGACATTCGTGGCGCGCTATCGATCGGGCATGACGACGGCAGCTGGCTGACCGCGCTTTTCGAAGCGACCAACGTGGCAACGATGGTTTTCGCGCCGTGGTTCGGCATCACGTTCACGTTGAAGCGCTTCACGCTCGGCGCGCTCATCGCCTCCATGCTGTTCGGCTTTCTGTGTCCGCTGTCGCCTAATCTGCCTGCGTTCTATCTGCTGCGCGTATTGCAGGGCATTGCCGGAGGATGTATTCCTCCGATGCTGATCATCGTGGCGCTGCGTTATCTGCCACCGAAGATCAAGCTCTATGGGCTCGCAGGCTATGCGCTCACTGCGACCTTCGGCCCTTCGGTGGGAACCCCGCTCGCCGCGCTGTGGACCGAGTACGTGAGCTGGAAAATGGCCTTCTGGCAGATCGTGCCGCTTGGTGTGATCAGCGGCATCGCAATCCAGTTCGGCCTTCCACAAGACCCGCTCAAGCTCGAACGATTCGGATCGTTCGACTGGTTCGGTCTGTTGACCGGTTTCCCCGCCGTCGCGATGCTGGTAACCGCTCTGCTGCAAGGCGATCGCCTCGACTGGCTGAATTCCTCGTTCATCTGCGTGATGCTCGGTGGCGGCGCCATGTTGTTCGCGTTGTTTCTGATCAACGAGTGGTATCACCCGGTACCGTTTTTCAAGCTGCAGATGCTGTCGCGCGGGAATTTTTCGCACGGTCTTTCGACACTTGTCGGCGCCGTTGTGCTGCTCGTTGGTGTGGCCGCGATTCCAGGTCAATTTCTCGCACGAGTGCACGATTACCGGCCGCTTCAAACGACGCCTCTGTCTCTGCTGGTCGCCCTTCCGCTGCTCGTTACGCTGCCGCTGACGGCTGCGTTGCTGAATCTTCGCCGTGTGGATTCGCGCTGGGTGATGGGGCTCGGACTACTGATGATCGGACTCACCTGCTTCCTTGGCAGCTTCATGACGTCGGAGTGGATCCGCGACAACTTCTACTGGTTGCAATCATTGCAGATCGTCGCGCAACCGATGGTGATACTCGCGATCCTGATGGGTGTGACCACCGGCTTGCCGCCCGCCGATGGCCCCTTCGCTTCCGCGATGTTCAACTCGCTCAGAGGCTTCGCGGGCGTCGTGGCGACCGCGCTGATCGAGGGTCTCGGCACCGCGCGCGAACATTTTCATTCGAGCATGCTGGTCGATCATCTCGGCAACAACGCGTTGATCACCACTCAGAGCTTCGATGCGGCGCGCGGATATGGCGGGCTTGCGCAACGCATCCATGAACAGGCCGTGGTGCTCACTTCTGCCGACCTTTATCGCGTGATGGCCTGCATCGCCATCACCGTGCTTCTTCTCATTCCTGTGCTACCGGTACGCATCTATCCGCCGTGGAGCACAACGCCACCTACCCCTCGCTAATGGTTGCCATGTTATCCGTCACCCGTCCCTCGCCCAGAATGGTTCGCATTGCCGCAGCTGTCGTCGTGCTCGGCGTCGCCGCATGGGGCAGCACGAAGCTCTTCGTCAGCCCCGGCACCGAATCCACGAACGACGCCTACGTCGCCGCCGATTTCACGCTGGTTGCGCCGCGCGTTGCTGGGCAGGTCGCGGAGGTCTTCGTCGACGACAACCAGCAGGTGAAAGCCGGACAGCTGGTGGTGCGGATCGACGATCGCGACTATCAGGCCGCATTGCTCAGCTCACAGGCCGACGTAACGGCAGCGAAAGCCGCCGTTGCGAACTACGATGCCGAGATCGCGCGACAGCCGTCGCTCGTCGACCAGGCACGTGCCACGCTGCGTTCCGATGAAGCGTCGATCGCCTTTGCGCGCGAAAACGCAGCGCGTTATCAGAATCTCTCGGAGTCGGGTGCCGGCACGACGCAGGAACAGCAGCACGCTGCCAGCGCGCTCGCCGAGCAGCTTGCGCAGCAGGCGCACGATCAGGCGGCCTTGTCCGCAACCGCACAGAACCTCGATGTGTTGCGCACGCAGCGCGACAAGGCGGCGGGCGCGCTGGCGCATGCCGAAGCCGTGCTCGAACAGGCAAAGCTCAATCTCTCATACACCGAGATTCACGCGCCCGTCGACGGAAAGATCGGCCGGCGGTCCGTGCGTGTCGGCGCATTCGTGACACCCGGCGCACCACTCCTTGCAATCGTGCCGCTCGCGGATGCTTATGTCGTCGCGAACTTCCAGGAGAACCAGATCCCGTACATGCGGCCCGGCGAGAGCGTGAGCATCAAAGTCGACAGTTTCCCCGGCGTCGTCATCAAAGGCCATATCGACAGTCTGGCCCCCGCCACCGGCGTGAGCTTCGCGCCGATCGCGCCGGACAACGCAACGGGCAACTTCACGAAGATCGTCCAGCGGGTGCCCGTCAAGATCAGGATCGATCCGAACCAGCGAGCCGCGTCCGAGCTCAGCGTGGGGTTGTCGGTAGAAGCAGAGGTGGCAATCGGCAAGCGCGCCGATATGGCGATAGCAGGAGTGGACGCAAAATGAACACGCGTGAATTTTTTATCCGTGCGTCGGCGTTGGCGCTGACGTTATTGCTCTCGCTCGCGTTGAGCGGCTGTCTGGTCGGGCCGAATTTCGAACCGCCGACCTCTGCCACGCCGGATATATTCGACCGCACTCAGACTGCGCAGTCGCCGAGCAAACCCGTCGAATCCGGTTTCAATCCGGACTGGTGGACGCTTTTCAACGACCCGATGTTGAACGCGCTCGAAAAGCAGTTGACCGATGCCAACCTCGATGTCGCTGCGGCTTCTGCGCGCCTGCTGCAAAGCCGCGCCGGGCTGCGCGTTGCCGGTGCAGCGCAATATCCGACGCTGGATGGCGCGGCCTCGTATAACCGCGAACGCGGCAGCGAGAATGGCATTCTTTCGTTGCTCGGCGTGACACCGACAAGTTCGAATCCGCAATCTGCATCGGGCAGCGCGCCGCTGGGCGTATCGGCGATGCCTGGCTCGAAAGGCTCGCCCGCCTACAACCTCTATCAGTTCGGCTTCGACGCTTCATGGGAAATCGACATCTGGGGCCGTGTGCGGCGTGGTGTCGAAGCGGCTTCGGCATTGACCGATGCCTCTTATGAGGATCGCAATGCGGTATTGCTCTCCGCGCGCGCCGAGCTTGCGCGCGACTATATCCAGCTGCGCGATACGCAAGCCTTGTTGCAGATCGCGCGACAGAATCTCGAACTGGCAAACAATACGACAAAACTCACACAAACGCGCAAGCGCGAAGGCGTCACAACCGATCTCGACGTGGCGAATGCATCCGCACAGGCCGCGTCCATCGAAAGCCTCATTCCGACGCTCGAATCGCGCAAGGAAACGACCATCAACGCCATCGGGGTGTTGCTTGCCGAAGAACCGGGTGCATTGACCAAGACGCTCGATGCGCCGCAGGATGTCCCCGCTCTGCCTGAGCAGGTACCAATCGGCTTCCCATCCGAACTTGCACAGCGCCGGCCCGACATCCGCCGGGCCGAGGCGCAGCTCCATGCGGCCACGGCGGCCATCGGCATGGCCAAGGCCGACTTTTATCCGCGCATCACGTTGAATGGCAGTGCCGGATTCCAGAGCCTTCAGCTTTCGAGTCTCGCCAATTGGGCATCCGGTCAGTTCGTCGTGGGACCATCGATCACGCTGCCGATCTTCGAAGGCGGACGCCTGAAAGGCACGCTTCAATTGCGCGAGGCACAACAGCAGGAGGCCGCCATCGTCTACGAGAAGACGGTTCTCGATGCATGGCGCGAAGTGGACGATGCCCTCATTACCTACGACGCGGAACAACAGCGGCACAACAAGCTTCAGGAGGTCGTGAGCCTGAATCTACGTGCGCTTTCGGTTGCACAGCAGCGGTATAAAGCTGGTGCGCTCGATTATCTGGACGTGCTGAATGTCCAGAAGCAGCTGCTCGATGCACAGAGCAACCTTGAACAGAGCGGCGCCGATGCTGATGCGAACCTCGTCACACTGTGCAAGGTGCTCGGGGGCGGCTGGGAATCGACGTATGGTAAGCCAGCAACGCCTCAAGACAACGAAAGTACACAGTCGACGGCGCAACGCTGATCCGCATCCGCGTTCCCGGGCAGAGTGTAATCGCGTCGCCCAGGCAGCCTCTGTTGGCTCCCGGTTGACATTTATTTGTGGGCAGTTCGCAAGCCTCCGTGTAGCTGGACATGTGACGGTTTTGTCGTTTTGCTGCGTTTTCAATGTGACGAACATTGCAAGGGCGGGCACTTGCCATGACGCCGCGAGCAAACCGTCCTAGCATGTGAGGGCGCAGTGCGCGTGGAGGGTTCGCGATGATCGGGTCGAATGATTTCCGCAGCGGGACGGTGGCGCTGCGTGACGGCGGACACATGCCCGTCATCGGTTTTGGTACGCTGATCGCCGATCCGGCGACGACGGTCAGTGCCACGCGCGACGCGATCGAAGCGGGTTACCGGCACTTCGATTGCGCCGAGCGCTATCGCAACGAGCGAGAGGTAGGCGCTGCGCTGAAGTCGGGACTATCGGCGCGTGGGATCGCGCGGGATGCGATCTTCGTGACGACTAAACTGTGGAATTCGAACCACCGGCCCGAGCGCGTCGGCCACGCTCTCGACGGGAGTCTTGAAAGGCTGGGACTCGACTATCTGGACCTTTATCTGGTTCACACGCCCTTCGCGTTTCAGGCGGGCGACGAACAGGACCCGCGTGACGCAAACGGAAATGTGTTTTACGACGAAGGCGTGACATTGCTCGACACGTGGCACGCGATGGAAGAACTCGTCGACCGTGGACGATGCCGCGCGATCGGACTCTCCGACATCACGCTGAGCGAGCTTCAGCCGCTGTATGACTCCGCGAAAATCAAGCCTGCGGCGATTCAGGTCGAATCGCATCCGTATCTGCCTGAAACGGAGTTGCTGGCATACTGCAACCAGCGGGGGCATCGTCTTCACTGCGTTCGCGCCGCTCGGGCATGGAATCAGGCCGGGGCCGCTCGAAGATCCCGTCATTGCGCGTATTGCCGCGCGTCTGGAAAGAACGCCGGCGCAAGTGCTGCTCGCGTGGGCCGTGCAGCGCGGCACGGCGGTGCTCACGACGCCAAAAACGGCGGCGCGAGCACGGGAGAATTTCGACATTTCCGCGCTTCCTTCCGAAGCCTTCGATGAGATCAACGCAATAGAGACGCGACAGCGGTTCAACGAAGTCGTGAAGACGGGCAGTCCGGGTTTCATTCCGCCGTCAACCGCGTGAGGCGATTCGTGAACGACAGGCAAATGCGTGAAGTGCTCGATGCGCACTGGCGTGCTTCGTCGGCAGGTAATCTGGATGCGGAGCATGATATCTACGCTGATGGCGTGGTCTGCGAGTATCCGCAGTCGGGCGAGCGAATCGTCGGGCGAAGCAACCTGCAGGCGTTGCGCGGATACCATCCGGACAAGCCTTCGGGATTTGGCGTGCGACGAATTCAGGGAAGCGGCAATCTCTGGGTGACGGAATATACGATCGACTACAAGACGCAGACTGCGCTCGTCGTCAGCATCATGGAGTTTGCCGACGGAAAGGTCGTGCGCGAAACGCAGTATTTTTCGGAGCCGTTCGATGCGCCGCAGTGGCGGATGCAGTGGGTTGAGGCACGCAGGTGAATCGGTTGCACGCGATGGAAGGGGACACCGAGGTGATCCGAAACGGGACCGGGCAGGCAGAGAATCTCTCCACCGTAAATTGCCCATTCTATTCGTCCGTTCGCCCTGATACGCAGAGATTTACAGACGCCTTATTGCAACGACTCGATACCGGACGCCTGCTGCATTCTCTCGATCAGGACCAGCACCTCAGGTCGGCTCTGTCGAGTGAGGCGCTGACCGTCGATGTCCAGCGTGTGCAGCACGCATTACCTCTGCGAAACATTCGATGGCAAGCTATCTCACGAGAGTATGGTCCGCGTTCGAAGGTCCGCAGATTGGTTCGGAGCCGCCGCCGGAATGACCACATGACGGCAAAACCGAACGACTGGTTCTGGCCGCCTACTGCCCGACGCGGTCCGCAGACCGATATATGACGCAATGCCGCCGGGGCGTGTGCTTGTCTCGCTACCCACCACGAAAGACAGCCTCGATGTTGTTGCCGTCCGGATCGAGCACGAAAGCAGCGTAGTAACCAGGCGGATAGCCATGCTGGGTGTCACGGTAGCCGGGTGCGCCGTTATCGGTGCCGCCGGCTTTCAGGGCTGCCTGGTAGAACGCGTCTACCTCGGCGCAACTCCTCGCTACAAAGGCAGTGTGCTGTTTCACGCCATGCGGGTGAAAGCGGTCAATCCAGAAAACCGGGTAATCGAGGCCGTAGCCGATGCCATCGGTCCCGCTGTTGCCCGGCATTTGCATCACGCGGCGCATGCCAAGCGCGCTCAAAGCGGCGTCGTAAAACGTGGCGGAACGATGGACGTCCGCGACTCCAATTCCGGTGTGATCGATCATCGTGGTACCTCGAGTGTTCCGTTATAGCAATAGGGCCGGAAAATGACACTTTGCGGAACGTTCGACAAGCGCAAGTGCAACGTTGCCGTGCGAGAACGTTTAGACGCTGGCTATGTCCTGCAACGGACCGTACGGTTGGAGAAGACGAACGCTTCTTTCTCGGCCTTTGCGGTTATCCACATGCACCGGGCTCTGTGGTCGGCGAATGGCCGCTTTGACTGCTTTCAAACGAAGTCTCCGATCGGAGTAGACCCCACTCGCTCACAGTGACCGTGCAGCCGAACGGCCGATCTGCGGCGATCGTTCGGGCCGGTAATGGATGCATTGTGAAGATCGCCACGAACAGCCGACTAAACGATGTGTTTATATCGTTAATGG